>NZ_OCMY01000001.1:2939638-4409457 GCF_900215435.1 Candidatus Pantoea floridensis | reverse complement strand
ATTCCTCTTGCTACCCTCAATTAACTAAATCTCAACTCATTAAATATAATGAATACAGAGATAATGATAAAGACTGGAGTAATAAAGTTGCATCTCATATTTCAAATTCACCATCAATACAAGGGCTTGGAGAGGGTGTAAGCTCTAATGTATTCTGGAATAAATCAGTCTCAATTTATATTGATTCAAAAGGCGAAAATTATATTAAGAATGATGGTGTAATTTCCTTTATCTCCTTAGCGCATGAACTCAACCATGCATATTATCTTTTGAAAGGTGATTACCTTTCACATCCTGTTGATGAAGAAGATACGCCTATTTTCGAGGAGTATCGGGCAATGGGGGTGCATCAATATGAGAACATCCCTTACTCTGAAAATGCTATTAGGCGGGAACATAACATTGAACTAAGAAAGAATTATTATATGAATGATTAAAAGGAGTTCAGATGCTGATAACAAATAGTTCTTATATGCCTAATGTTGAAATTCATCATCATAATCAGGATGAATTAAAAAAGACAGAGGCAGCATTAAAGAAAATTGGTTCTAAGCTTAAAGGTTTTTTGATGTTGAGTGAAATCAACAATATGGCTCAGGGACAAACTAAGATAAGAATCATTCCGACATTATATGGAGAAAGCACTACATCATCAGCTTTAACAGAGTCACAACGAAAAATATTCCCTAATCCTGATCCTGATAACATTTCTTCCCAAAAATGGGAGGATAGCATAGGGAATCGGATTAACTCAATACATGCAATTGGAGGTAATGAGACCGGAACAAGCGCTATAGTAAACTGGAATATTCGCGAATATGTTCATATAAATAACAGTGGAGATAGCATTGTTTCAAAAAATAGTAAATATTCTTTTGTCACACTTGCTCATGAACTTGTTCATGCTTACTGGATCATGAGAGGTGAAGGCTTAGTGGTCGGGGTAGACAGTAATGGTATAGCTAATATGGAAGAATGGAGGGCGATGGGGATCAATAATTACTATAATGAAATATTTAGTGAAAACAGTATTCGTCAGGAGCATGGTTTACCAATGCGAATCAGATATATTCCTTCAAATATTTCTTAACTGATTTAGAGGTAATCAAAATGATTACGCAAAGTGCCTTATTCAAAAATTTCACTATTGAATATTCTGAAGAAAGACAGTTTAAACTTGCAGAATATGCATTATCAAAAATTGGCTCAAAGCCAATAGGATTTTCGATGTTAATCGAAATGAATAACATGGCTAAAGGTGAAACAAAAATAAATATTTTCCCTAATAAGGAAGGAGGGTCTGCTACAGGGATGATGTTAACAGAAAGTCAGTTTCAAAAATATCCAAACATATCAAATCTTCCAGATGTGAAATGGAAGATCGAACGTGCAAAAACAATTGTTGCTGATAAATCGATAGGAGGTGAGGGCCAGCCAACGAGTGCTTTTATTGTCTGGAATACCAAAGAAGCTAATTATGTAAGTGATACCGGAAAAAACGCAAGAGTTGAAGATGAAAAAATGTCTTTTGTCACACTTGCTCATGAACTAGTTCATGCTTACTGGATCATGAAAGGGAAAACTTTAGGAATTAAACCTGATATAAATGGCGTTCACAACATGGAAGAATGGAGAGCGATTGGGATAAACAATTTTCTTAATGATAGGTTCACTGAAAATAATATTCGTCGTGAACATGGGTTGCCTCTCAGATTGCAATATGCGGGAGAAAACTTTATTCGATAAATTCTTTGTGTATCGTCATGACCTTAAAAAAATTAATATCACAACTCTGGAGCAATTGTGACTGAATCAGATAATCTATTCTGGAAACGTAATCTTTTTATTTGCATGATTGGTGCGTTTGCGACAACTGTCGGATTAACCATCATGCTTCCTTTTCTCCCATTATATGTTAATCAGCTTGGCATTGTTGAACAGGATAAAATCATTCGCTGGTCTGGAATTGCTTTTAGTGTGACCTTCCTTTCAGCGGGTCTTGTCGCGCCGATATGGGGAAGGTTAGGTGATCGTTTTGGCCGAAAAACGATGCTTATACGCGCAAGTCTCGGACTCTCTATCATTCTCTCTTTGATTGGGTTTGCTACTAACGTGTATAACCTCGTTTTAATGCTGTTCCTGGTTGGTCTGGCTGGTGGTTATGGATCTGGTTCAACGATTCTTATTGCTGTTCAGGCTCCTCAGGAGCGGTCTGGTTGGGCGCTGGGTATGGTCGCATCAGGCGTAATGGCGGGAAATCTAGCTGGACCTTTGTTAGGGGGTATTCTTGCACCGTTGATCGGCATTCGTGAAACGTTCTGGTCTGCCGGAGGTTTTATCTTTATTGCATTCCTCTTAACCCTCTTTGGAATCAAAGAAGAACATAAACCTAAAACCAAAACCGAGCGAAAATCGAAAGGGATTATTGGTAAGCAGGATAAACCTGTAATCCTTGTAATGCTGATTTCAAGTATGTTTCTGATGATAGCGAACCTTTCTATCGAACCTATCATTACGATCTTTATCAGCTCAATTGAGTCGAATGTTGATAACATTACTTTTATGTCAGGTCTCGTTCTGGCTGCTTCAGCTCTCGGATCTGTTTTATCGGCGTCGGTATTAGGCAAAATAGCCGATAAAATGGGACACGTTGAGGTCATCATAGGAGGAATGTTTATCGCTGGACTCCTCATCATTCCTCAGGCGTTCGTTACATCTGGATGGGAGTTGGTCCTGTTGCGGTTCCTGATGGGAATTGCGCTCGGAGGATTGTTGCCTTGTACCTCAGTCATTATTCGACAGAAAGTTGCTGTTGAGAATGTTGGAAGTGTGCTGGGTTACTCGGTTTCAGCAAAGTTCATCGGTCAGTTCATTGGTCCATTCCTCGGGGGAATGATAGGTAGTCATCTCGGGATCCGATATGTGTTCATTCTGACAACAGTCGTTATGTTCGCTGGCGCAATTCTGAATTTAATTTTCGTCAAAAAAACATTCAAAGATGTTTATGAGAGTCATGAATAGTCATGTTAAGCCCTATCTCGTCCTTGAAACAAAACTAAATATGACATTATGTTAGCCAAAAGTGCATTGTAGAAGATTTGTTCAAGTCAAAATAGAAGAGGCATGTCTGACAGAAAATTATGTATATACAAAGTCGTGTTGTACCAAACCTGACGATTGAAACCTCCAATCCTTATCTTTATAAAAAAACAGAATCAGCACTTTTCAAAATCTCAGCAAAGCCGATTGGTCAGGCTCTTTTAAGAGAAATCAATTCACTTGCTAGAAATGAAAGATGTGCATTTGTGATTCCAGATGAAAGCTTCGATTGCTCGGCAAAACCAATGCTGACATATTCTCAATTAAAAACATATGGTCCCCCACCAATTGATGAAGACGAAGATAAATGGAATATGTACAAAGCTATTGAACTCGTCACTTCAACCCAAAAAGGAGGTAAGGGGGTCGGAACGACAGCTGTCAGTTACTGGAACCCAAATGAATTCATTCATATCGATCTCTTTGGTCACTCTCATAAGGTGATCAATCAATATAGTTCATTCCTTTCTCTTGCACATGAACTTATTCATGTCAGAAATATTTTAAAGGGTGACGTCTTGATAAATTCTGAAGGTGGATTATCTCGAATTTTAGAGGAAGAGTACCGAGTATTGGGTTTACCTCCCTATCATGATGAACCTATAACAGAAAACAAAATCCGCTTAGAACATGGTTATCCTTATCGGTTCGATTATCAGCATTTAGATAATTAGAGGCTCAAGATGAAAATCTTAACATCGACAAATGAGAATGTATTTCAGAACGATAGTCTTCTAACTGGGCCACCAGCTGAAGAAGCTTTTCCTCAGAAGGCACAAACCAATGTTATCGACTTTACCTCTGTTTCTTCTCAGCAAAGTTTAAACCAAATCCTCCAGCCGAACGTTCAAGGGTTTATTACCGCTAATGACGCTGGATCAACTCTTACTGATTCGTCCTCTGAAAGTGGGATGTCTTTTGCGGATGTTGTGACGACACTCGGTCGGCATGACGGTTTATTGAAAAAGGCAATGACGAAGGAAGATTTACAAAAGCTTGAATCCGATCCTGATACACCATCAGATATGAAAGCCGCTCTTCAGATACTATTGAATAATCCTGCTATGTTTCAGGCGATAGACAATGCAACGCCTGATAAAGTCGATGGCAAGATCGCCGCAGGGGACATCGATGCACTACGCAAAACGCCTGCTTTTATGCAATATGCCTCTCAGCTTTCAGAATCCTATACTCACGATTACATTCCTTCTGACGCTCCTACAGGTTCACCGCCTCAGGAAATGACGGCAAACGATGCTGCTCGTGAACTCTATCTTTACTCGCAGAGTCTGCCAAAACAGCTCAGCCTTCAGACTCTGAATGAGATTGCAAACGGATCACAACCGCTTGATAAGTGTCCTCCGCAGGTCGCCGCAGCTGCCAAATATTTCACTGATCATCCTAACCAATGGGCAAACCTGACAGGGATGAGTGACCCGACAAAACCTGAATCCCGTGAAGCTTTATGTGATCAGGTTTCTTATTCGGTAAAACTCACGAAACCCGAAAGTGACGCGCTTCAGACTGTTAAAGACAACGAGGATATTTTTTTTAAGAACGGGAGCCTCACACCTAAGAAACTCAAGGACATTGCTAAAGATCCCAATAATTCTCAGTCTGTAAGAGACGCGGCAACATTGTTAAGCAAACCGAATTCAATGTTGTTTTCGATGCTGGACAATGGCAAACATCACGCGGGAGGCAATTTCTTTAATAAATCCAATGATGAGAAAATCAGTAAAGGTGATCTCGATGCTTTCATTGCGCATGGTTCTAACCAGGTAGCAGCCGCGCCAACGCAGGCGAAAACCGATACACCGACACAACTGAAAGCAAAAGCGGATATGGACGCCGGTCAGGAAACCCAGCCTGATAAGAAAAAAGAAATGGGAGGCGGCTTTTTCAAAATGTTCGACATTCTTGGATGGATTGGAACGGGTTTATCGATATTGATCCCAGGACTTGGAGAGGCTGCGTTAGGGGCGGGTGTTGGAAAAGCAGCTGTTCAGGCTGGTGTTGAAGCGGGAATGAAAGCAGGGATGGAAGGCGGTGTGAAAGCCGGATTCTCAGCAGCGAAAGAGGCTGGAATCGCAGCGGGTAAAGAAGCGAGCAAGGCAGCGGAACAGGCAGGAACAAAGGGGATTGGCTACGCTGCTGGAACAACAGCTGAACGAGGCGGTAAAACAGGAGCGGAAGTAACGGTTGAACATGAGTCTCAACGGAGTTAAAAAGTAAATGTCAGACCAACTGACAGTTCAACAAAAATCACGCGCACGCTAATGCTTCAGTTAATAAAGGGAGAACACTGTTCTCCCTTTTCTGTTTACGGTTCCCAATGAACATATTTCCTGAGAAAAATTCGCAGTCGGGATAAACGTGATCGAACAGTCCCGATAGGGATGGCGAGCTTGTTCGCAAGTTCCTGATAGCCGATGTCGTTTTCAATCAAGACTTTGAGCATTTGCTGATATTTTTTCGGCATGACTGAGAATTTTTTAACGGCTTTCATCAGGCATTCTCGGGCTGAAAGAATATTTTCAGGTTCGTCTTTTTCCTGGAATTCGCGATCAAGCGCGTCTTCAGGTGCAGCGGTCAGCGACCGAATCTGAGAGTTCTTATAGTAGATTTTGATCAGGTTCATGGCTATCCCAAAAATCCATGTTTCCGGTTTCGATTCGCCTTTGAACTTGTCTTTATGGATAAGCACTTCAAGCCAGGTTGTTTGAACGAGATCATCAACGTCAGCAAAATTGGTGACGCGTTTTCGAATAAAACTCTGAAGGTTCTTTTCGTTCTCGATCATGATCAAGCCCCAGTCAATAAGGGGTTTCGCGATAGCCTCTTCAATCAACGTTTCCATCTTACCTCCTGATTTATGTCAATCAGATTTAGCAATCGCTATGCCAGCTATTTTTTTCTTTTAAATGATTGAATTTAAAATGAAAGGGAAGAAGAGAAGGGTTCAGAATTTGCCATTTATGGCAAATTTTCAGCAGGACAGCCGCCAAATTTGGCAATATCAGAAGATGAAAATATTTCGGAACTGAGTTCGCTGTTTCTTTACCTATAACCAAAGGGAAAAAGAAGGAAAGTTCCGATGAACATGAAAATTCACCACACCCCAGTTCGACATTTTGAGGTGGCAGAAAAAGAAGAGGCGATAGAAGAACTCGGGAATATTGGGAAGGGTGATTCAACCGTTAAACCTGGTCATGAAACGACACACGCAGAACGCCTTAAAAAAGAACAGGCGTCTCATGTTGCTGAACATTCACTTGCACAGGAAATCGATCAACATCGTGCGAAAATTGAAAAACAACAACAGATAGCCAGGTCGAGGCGTGGAGGGTATTCACTCAGGTTCACTCATATTGAACAGATCAGTGAATTACTTGAGGGTGGTCATGATGAAGAACAGGCAAAGCGAGAGGACCGGATTAAAGCGATCCTGGAGGAATCGCCTGAACATAACCACTTCACAGCCATTCTTGAAACGATTGATGATGATCCGGCTTCAGCGTATGCAACATTGAGCCTCATGGCGCTAAAGCTTCAGGATAACCACCAGCCCCAACTTCTCGCGAGTATTCAAACTGTTTTAGACAAACTCAGTCATGAACATGGTGCTGAGGTCACAGCCGGAATGAACACGGCGAGAGCTTTCGCCACTCACTCAACTGATAAAACCCAAAAACGCACGCTTCGAAAACTTTATTATGATGGTGTTGTGGGTCAGCAAACCTCAGATTCTGTCATGGATCTCTTACTCTCAAAGTTCGGCGTTGAGGGATATTTACCGGCGCTCAGAACGCTTCAGAGAGCGTTAGCAGATGACATCGCCGCGTTATCACCCTCTATCCCCCCGATGGCCTTACGCCGTTTACTGAACGGCCTGAACGATACACGCGTATTGAGTAACACAATCACTGAGGTGAGTGAGTTCTTAACGCGAATGTCTTCGACTTTCAGAGATGTGAAAATGTCTGTCGATAAGATGACACGAACTCTTCTCGGGATGTGCCGAAATGGTTTTTTTTCAAACCAGCTCATTTCGCTGGGTCTTGAAACTATCGGAGAGGATTCTCAGCGTCATCCGTTTTATTTCAATCATCTGTTAAGACTGATTCAGCGACTACCAGAGAACGTCTGGGGCGATAACGGCAAACATCGTGATTCGGCGATCAGGATGATTCGCGCGTTAAACGGCGAACTGGCGCAAATGGAAAAAAATCGGTTAGGTCAAATGCAATGAACCAGCTCTTTAACTTTCTCAATAAAGTCGCTTTTCATGCCATGCAGCGATCAGAAATCGTGGGTGGGTTCATTGCGCTTTCCGTTGTGTTCATGCTGATTATCCCGTTGCCATTGCCGCTTATCGATATTCTGATTGCCACCAATATCAGCATGTCATGCCTGTTGATCATGAACGCCATGTTTCTTCCCAAACCGCTCGCGTTTTCAACATTCCCGTCTGTTCTCCTTCTCACGACAATGTTCAGACTGGGTCTCTCAATCTCCACCACGCGTCAGATTCTGCTTCAACAGAATGCAGGCCATATCGTTACAGCCTTTGGAAACTTTGTGGTGGGTGGAAATCTGGCGGTGGGGCTGGTGGTGTTTTTGATTCTGACGGTGGTGAATTTTCTGGTCATCACAAAAGGATCGGAACGAGTCGCGGAGGTCTCAGCGCGGTTTACGCTCGATGCCATGCCAGGAAAACAGATGTCCATCGATTCTGATTTGCGAGCGGGTTTAATCAGTGCGGATCTGGCTCGGAAAAAACGCGCAGACTTACAGAAAGAGAGCCAGCTTTTCGGGGCGATGGATGGAGCGATGCAGTTCGTGAAAGGCGATTCAATGGCAGGCATTGTAATTCTTTCCATCAACCTGATCGGCGGGTTTTGTATTGGCGTCCTCCAGCTGGGGATGACAGCGGGCGAATCGATGCATGTCTTTTCCATTCTGACCATTGGCGATGGCCTGATTGATCAGATCCCGGCGCTGCTGATTTCCCTCACCTCGGGAATGATGATAACGCGGGTATCAGGTAATGAGGAAAACTTTGATCTCAACATTGGCAAAGAGATAACCCAGCAACTGACCAATCAGCCTAAAGCCTGGATTATGGCGGGGGTAGGCATGTTTGCATTTGCGATACTACCAGGGATGCCCACATTCGTTTTTCTTTTCCTGGGAACCGTGACTATCGGAAGTGGCGGGTTCCAGTTCTGGCGGGATAAAAGAAACGCCTCAACAAACCAGCATGAAAAAATGTTGGTTCCTGAGGAAAACGGAGAAAACGACCTGAGAACATTCAATCCAGCACGACTGTTTACACTGAGCTTTCCGGCAGGTCGCGAGCGTGATCCGCACGTAATCCAAATAATTGAAGAAATCCGGCGTATCAGGAACCGAATCGTCAATCAGTTTGGTTTCACCTTACCTGTTTTTAATATTCAGTTCACAACCGCTCAGCGAGAGGACGAGTTTCGTTTTCTGGTGTATGAGGTTCCGAAAGTCATCGCGACTATCACCCAATCAAAACGCGCTGTTGAGCGAATTGGCTATGTCAGACAGCTTGAGGATAAATCCACTTTGCCCGCTGAAACAGATGGGCTTGAAGAGGATTTTATCTGGCTTGAGAACGAGGATGACTATCTTAGAGCGGGAGAGGTCAGCTGGAGTGGCAACGATCTGTTACTGGCAAAAATGGAAGAGGCGTTGTTTCAATCAGCGCCTCGCTTTATTGGAATGCAGGAAACTCGCGCTATCGTTTCATGGCTTCAATCCGATTTGCCTGAGGTTGCCCAGGAATTTGAACGCGTCTTTCCAGTTGCGCGGTTATCTAACGTTCTGCAACGGCTGGTGGCCGAACGGATCTCGTTGCGGGTCATTCGAACTATCGTTGAGAGCTTACTAAGAAACGGCAGTGAGCGAGACACAGGAATGTTAATCGATCAGGTCCGAATCGACATAAAAGAGCATATCTGTTACCAGCACAGCAACGACAGAGAAGGGATCATTGCCTGGTTACTCGCACCAGAGACCGAGGAAATCCTTCGCGAGGCACTACGTCATACGAACACCGATACCTTTTTTACGCTCGACAGAGACCGGATGAAAATCTTTATCGATCAGATTAGAGGGGTGTTCCCGCCTTATCGGTCCATTAATCAGGGTGTGATGTTGGTTGCCCAGGACCTCCGCGCCCCGCTCAGAACTCTCATTCAAAACGAATTTAATCATGTGCCGGTCCTCTCTTTTTCGGAGCTGGAATTTAACTTGCCGGTCAACGTAGAGGGACGGATAGACATTAATCAGGATCTGATTGAGGGCAAGGGTCAGGAACCGGAGAACGAAAGTGAGGAAGACGATGTTTGAATTACGGGTGTTAAACGGTCTTCATGAGGGAGCCGCGATTCCGCTGACGGGTGAGAGCTGGTCACTGGGTAATGATGAACAAAACGATCTCCAGCTCTGTGACGAGGCGATTAAATCCTTACATGCCAGGCTCAGGAAAACCGAACAGCTTTGGGAACTCTTGCCAGGAGAGGGAGACGTTTATCTGAGCCAGGGCAAGGCGATTAGAGAAACGCTTTCCCTCGATCTTAATCAGCCTTTCCAGCTTTCCGGTGTCTGGCTGGTGGTGAGTGATGCCGATTCTCCCTGGCAAAAAAACGGGCTTATTCCGCTTGATAAAAACGGGAACATTCTTACGAAATCCCTGACAGGTAAATTCGATTTCCTGTCACGCTTCGCAATCCTTATCCGGCCTCTCATTATTTTGTTCTGCCTGCTGCTGATCGGTCTTGCAGTGGCCGGTTTCTGGTCAGCGTCGAAAGTCGAGCCTAAACCTCAGAATCTGAAACCAGTTCTCTATGATGCGGAGGGATTACGGGCAGTAGTTGACCGAAAGCTTCAGGAACGCGACCTGTCATCGGTGGTGAAGGTCGAGGGGGATCATCAGGGCGTTTGGCTGGTGGGGAGCGTTACTCAGATTCAGTCAGACATCATCAATCGCCTCATGATTCTGATGAATAAAACCTATTCAATCAAAATTCCTTTTGTGAATCGCACAACTTTGAAAGTTTTATCGCTTCCTTTTCGTATTGTGCAAATCACAGCGGGGAAAGGGGCAAATGTGGTTATCGATAACGGGAAACGGTTATTTATCGGTGACAGAGAAGGCGATTTCACATTGTCCAGAATCACAAAAACGGCGGTGGAATTCACCGGACCTCAGAACATTACAGTGAAATGGTGATGACACGATTAGATGAATGGTTTGATGAAAACGAATCGCGATTTCAGCAACTGAACCCGGTTGAGGTACATGGTCGCATTACGGGTATTACTGGGATCCTTCTTGAGGCGAGTTTACCTGATGCAAGGATAGGCGATTTATGTCGAATCACTGGCAAAGATAACGTTCAGGTTTTGGCTGAGGTCGTGGGGTTCAATCCTGAAAATACACTCCTCTCCGCGCTGGGGTCACTTAACGGTATCGCGCAAGGTGCGAGAGTCACACCCCTTTATCAGCCTCATAAAATCTCTGTCAGCAAAAAATTACTCGGTTCTGTGCTGGATGGATTCGGGAGACCTCTTGATGACCAGTCAGTTTCAGCGTTTGCGCTCGATGGGGAACACGTTGAGGCTTATCCGGTTTTGCGCAGTGCGCCACCAGCCACAGACAGACCCCGCATTAATGAGGCGCTTTCGACAGGGGTAAGGGCGATTGACGGGCTGATAACGTTAGGAACAGGTCAGCGGATGGGATTATTTGCTGGCGCAGGTTGTGGAAAAACAACCTTGCTTGCTGAGGTGGCAAGAAATACGCCTTGCGATGTCATTGTGTTTGGTCTGATCGGCGAGCGCGGTCGTGAACTCGGGGAATTCCTGGAGCACGAGTTAGACGAAACGTTGCGTGAGAAAACGATTATGGTTTGTGCCACGTCGGATCGGTCAAGTATGGAGCGCGCTCGGGCTGCGTTTACCTCAACAGCGATTGCTGAGGCATTCAGGGAAGAGGGGAAAAGCGTTTTACTTATTATCGATTCCCTAACGCGCTTTGCTCGTGCTCAACGTGAAATCGGGCTTGCGCTCGGTGAACCGCCTGGTCGGGGCGGTCTTCCTCCCTCGGTATATACGCTGCTTCCAGGTTTGCTCGAACGCGCAGGGAAAACACATCAGGGGTCAGTCACCGCGTTATATTCCGTTCTCATGGAAGCGGATTCAACGAATGATCCGGTTGCTGATGAGGTTCGGTCTCTTATCGATGGACATATCATCCTGAATCGGAAGCTTGCTGAGAAAGGGCATTTCCCGGCGATTGATGTTCTCTCCAGCCTGTCACGCACGATGACCAATGTCGTTGACCCTGTCCAGACGCAGATGGCCAGAAAATTTCGTCAGCTCATGGCCGCGTTTTCCCAGGTCGAAATCCTTATTCGACTGGGGGAATATGAACCTGGAAGCGATTTATTAACTGATGTCGCAGTTAGATTACAGCCATCTATTAACAATTTTCTTCAACAGGGAAACCATCAGCCTGAACCGTTTATTCACATGCTTAATAAGTTGGAGGATTTAATCAATGAATCAGGATTATGAATTTGAAATTAAGCTCAAAGAGAATGAAATAGCAAAAACAGCACTGGTTATTTTGCCTTTACGGGAGCGCAAGCTTGTTAAACTGAAAAATCGATTAAAAGAAGAAAATGCGCGACTCGCAAAACTTCACAAGCTGATGAAGAAAGGGGAGAGACGCTTAACGATTTATCGTCATCAATATAAAAACGCGATTGAAGATTTCGCTAAACATCATACTGGCGTAATACTGATGCATGAAAAGCTTTTTCAGACGCTTGAGGCTGAAAAGCTTTGTCGAGCTAATCTGATGAATCAGGAAGCGGAAAATCAGGAGGTCGCTGAACATATTTTGAAACAGGGAATTGTGATTGAAAGTATAAATAAGGAAATAAAAGATTGTCAGAAGGAAATAGAAAAAATTGAAGTAATTCTGTCCGAAAAAGGATTGTTATGAAAACTTCTGTACATTGCTTTTCGCAACAACACGCTTCATCTCAACATAATCAGCTGTCTCAGCCAGCCCGACGACCTCAAAATCATCGGTTTAAACCCTCTGAAACGGAACCGCACAAAAAAGAGTCTGATGAATTTCGCTATTTGCTTAAGGGCGAACATCATAATCATATTGATGATTTCGATACATTCTGCTTCAAACTTATCGATGAACATCCATCTGAACCAACTGAGGAAACGCCTCAGCACCCCGTTTTTCATCCGATCATGTCTGATGTTCTGACCGAAATCGAAAAACAAGAACATCTCCCTGCTGAGTTTTCCCTGATCCTTCCTGGCTCAGGTGAAATCGTCGCAAAGATGCAACAAGGCGAATCAGGTGAAACGGTCATAGCGCTGGGATTTACTGACGAGACACTTTCGAAGCTGTTGGGTTTTGAAAAGCAGGGCGAAAATCTCATGTCTCGTCGCCTCGGAAAACCTGTGAGGCTCCAGTTCAAAAGGATTGAGGCGCTATGAAATTCAAGACTATCTCAATGAAAGAAGTTGAGATAAGAAACTGGATCGGCACAGGTCGAATAATATCACTCAACTCTCCTGATGATTTCCTGGTGATCAGAATGTGTGAGCTAAAAAGAGTCGATAACTTTTTGTCTTTTTCATCGGCCTGGGGAAATTTTTCACTTGCTGAACCGGGTAGATTTCTTTCGACAATCAGCCGTGCCTCTGTTTTTGAAGATGCTTTTATTGAGCCTGACGAATGGATTTTTGACCTCATCAACAACAGACTAAAGCCGCCATTCAGACAGCTTTTCTCACTTATCTCAAAAAATAACGTTACAGAATCGGTATTGATTGAAACAGAAATTAATTTGACAGAGAAGGGTGAAACCTCGGTTCATTATGCTCAACTAAGCATTGATCTCCTTGAAACGTGGCAATCGCTGGCCATCTTTAACCAGGTTCCGTCTCCATTTTCTCTGTCAATGCCCATCAACTTTCCCGTTATTGCAGGCCATCTTAAGTTGTCTCTGAAAGAGTGCCTTAACCTGAACCCTAAGGATGTTCTGATCCCTGCTATTCCTTTGATCTCGGTCAAAGGAGAGGGAGTTATTCGTATCGGAAAGACGGAATTGTATTTTGAGCTGGAACCAGAATCCGAGAATTCTCACCAATACATATTATCTATTACTGGAAAACAGGGACACAATCTGATGACCGATTATGATAGCGAGACTCAGCAATCCGGCAACGATACGCTAAACGAGAGAAAAGATTACCTTCAGGTTCCCTCACAGACTGGCTTTAATGATTTGCCGCTTGAGCTGACGATCCGTTGTGGAAACTTATCAATGACACTCGGCGAGCTGCAAAATCTTGACGCCGGTTCAACATTGCTTGTTGAGCATGTCACTCCTGGTGAGGCATTGCTTTGTCATGGAAACTATCTTCTTGCTAAAGGCGAACTCGTTAACGTAAACGGAGCCTTAGGCTTGCAGATTAAATCGATGTTCCGAGCCGTACCAGGTTAACTCATGCCAGAGAATATCAGTTCATTTAACCCGCTGGCTCTGGCTATTCTTCTCGGGGCGATTTCACTTATTCCTTTGTTGCTGATGATCACAACCTGCTTTCTGAAAATCTCAATGGTGATGATGCTTACCCGAAATGCTATCGGTGTTCAGCAAGTCCCGCCCAACATGGCGCTCTATGGCATTGCTTTAGCCGCAACGCTTTTTGTCATGGCCCCTGTGCTTGATGGAATGCAGACACGATTTAAAGAAAAACCCCTCGATACAACCTCACCACAAAAGATCGAAGATTCTCTGAATTATGGCATTCAGCCTTTAATCCGTTTCATGGTCAGAAATACCGATCCCGATGTCATGACTCATCTCGCTGATAATGCCGAAAAGATGTGGCCGAAAAATCTCGCTGATGAGGTGAGTGTTCATCACGATAACCTGTTATTGCTTATCCCGTCCTTTGTCCTCTCAGAACTGCAAAGTGGATTTAAAATCGCCTTTCTGATTTTCATTCCCTTTCTGGTTGTTGATCTGGTCGTTTCAAACGTTCTCCTGGCACTAGGAATGCAAATGGTTTCGCCAATGACCATTTCACTTCCGCTGAAAATTTTATTGTTTGTCATGGTTTCAGGCTGGAGCAAGTTACTAGACGGTCTGTTTTACAGTTATCAGTGAGGGCCAATCATGGATGTCATGTATTTGTTCAAACAGTCGATGATTCTTGTCGTGATGCTTTCAGCTCCGGCATTGCTGGTGGCCGTAGTTGTCGGGATGATTGTTTCACTCCTTCAATCTGTGATGCAGCTACAGGATCAAACCTTGCCGTTTGCTATAAAGCTGATCGCAGTAGGTGGAACGCTGGCGTTATCTGGACGCTGGATCGGATTAGAGCTTTATGGCTTGGCGGAAACCGCATTTTCTATGATGGCCACGGCGGGTAGAGTCTGATGTTTTCAGACCTGATTGATACTGTCTTTCAGGGGATGATCGCGCTTTCTCTTGGGCTTGCCCGAATCATGCCTTGTCTCTTGCTTTGTCCGATTTTCTCCTTCTCATCTCTCAGAGGAATGATAAGAAACGGCATTGCTATTTCACTGAGTCTCTTTGTTGCGCCGGTAATCAAACCTGAGATAAGTGGGCTTTTGCTCAATCCGTGGGCAACTGTCGCGATTGGACTTAAAGAAGCAGTGTTGGGAATGATGTTGGGTTATCTGCTCGCTATTCCTTTCTGGCTATTCGAATCAGTCGGGGCATTATTCGATTCTCAACGCGGCGCACTGAATGCAGGGTTGCTGAATCCAGCCCTCGGACCTGATGCGACTCCCCTCGGTGATATACTGTTGCGCTGGTCAATGGTTTTCCTCGTTATGATTTTTGGTCTGTCACAGGTGACGCAGGTTATTTGGGATTCCTATCGCCTCTGGCCAGTGACTCAGCTTTTCCCATCATTGCAACATAGCGGATTGACGCTATTACTTGACCAACTCGACAGCTTTTTCAGCGATATGATCCTTTATGCCGGACCATTAGTCCTGTTGCTATTACTGATTGAATTCGCCGTTGGAATCGTCAGCATTTATTCGCCTCAGATACAGGCCAACATCCTCGCTATTCCCCTAAAATGTCTGGTCGGAATGGGTTTCTTTGTCATTTATCTTCCTTTCCTGGAACATCTGGCGAATGCCAGATTCAGCACCTTCAGTGACCTCATTCCTTACCTTTCAGACATCCTCGGGAGGAAATAACATGGCAGGGGAAAAAACAGAAAAGGCGTCTGACCATAAACTGAAAGAGAACCGGAAAAGAGGACAGATAAGCCAGAGTCAGGACGTTTCAAAATTGCTCGTAATGCTAGCTGTTCTGGAGGTCATCTTTGCCATGCTTGATGAAACGATAGACAAGCTAAAATCGCTTTTGCTTTTACCTACTCAGCGATTATCGGTCCCATTTGCTCAGGCAATTAACGATGTGGGAGGTGAGGCGATTTTGATCGCCGGCACAATCATTTTGATGACGGTCGGGACCGTCATCATCGTAAGACCTGTTGCCGGATGGATTCAGTTTGGTCCGCTGTTTGCGCCAGAGGCAGCGAAACCAAAATTTGATGCCCTCAATCCACTTCCCAAATTCAAACAGATGTTCTCAGGTAAACAGTTCGTTCAGCTGGCGGTAAGTATTCTGAAAGCGATAGTCCTGTGTCTGGTTTTCTATCTGGTAATCCGAACCCACCTTCAGGAACTTGCCGGGTTGTCAGGTGGGGATCTGGAAGGATTTATGCAATCTGGTGTCATGTTACTCAAGGTGCTGGCTCATACCTCAATTGGCGTCTTACTGGTTTTTGCGGTGTCAGACTTTGCCATTCAAAAGTATTTCTATCTCAAGCAGAACAGAATGAGCCATGACGATATAAAGAAAGAACATAAGCAACTTGAAGGCGATCCCCATACTAAAGGTGAACAAAAGAAATTGAGTCGTGAAATTCTGAATGCACCTGTCATTAAAATCAGCGCGAAACGTGTTGGAGATGCAGATGTGGTGATGGTCAATCCAACTCATTTTGCGGTCGGTCTGTTTTATTCGCCAGATGAAACCGCGTTGCCGAAAGTCATGTTCAAGGCTGAAGGAGAGGATGCTCAGGACGTAATCAAACTGGCTCATGAGGCGAACAAACCTGTCGTTCGTTACATCTGGCTTACCAGAAATCTCTATCGGACCACGAAAGAGGGTGATTTCATTCCGCGTGAAACTATCAAGTCAGTGGCCGCGATTTATCGCCTGATTCGGTCTATCGAGGAACTAAAACCCGGACAGACCATTGAGTTCGAAGAGTGAGGCTGACCAGATTAATCAGACCAGTCGAGGGGTATCAAATCGATAAAACTGAAAAAGGGAAGGCGAAAGCCTTCCCTTTGTCGTTTCTGATGACGACCTTATACAGTCATAAACAGTTGGCGTTGCTGTTGCGCGATCATGATGTTTGTCTGACCGGCATCAGCATTCATCATCGCATGAGAAACATCTTTGCCCGGATGATTCGCACCAACGTTACCGCCTTCAAGAGCGGAAACCAGATCCTGACGGGCAATGTTCACCAGAGCCAAAGAGTTTTGTGAAAGCTGGTCCTGATTTGAGAGCGCAGTTTTCCAGCTGGTGTCTTTGCCGTCGCTGGTTTCTGGCTTGCTGTAAACGTTCTGATGCTGATCCATGTACTGACCGATCATTTCGCGAGTGTCTTTATCTCCGCCAATAGTGTTATTTGTGCCGTTAGTGACGCAGCTATTGATCGCAGTATTCGCAAGATTGACGTTCAGGTTCTGTCCAAAATTGCTCCCCAGCTGGTTATAGCTTTGTGGTGTATTGCTCATAGCTGGGAACGGCTGACTTTCAACAGAACGATTTGTTAAAGCGCCGGACATTCCGTCTGAAAACGCGCCCATCAGTGCCGGGTTTTGGTTGGGGTTAAACACAGAGTGTTGGGCATTGATTCCCATCCGTTTCAGAACCTGTTCAATGACACTTATCATATGACTTTCAGGAACAGTCGCGCCCATACTTGCCCCGCCAGGTTCAGCCCCTTGCAAAACAGGATTTGTGCTTGAGTTATTCCACATGGACAAACCGAGATTTCCGAGATCTTGTCCCTGACTGAAACTATCGGATTGAGCACCCTCAAAAAGATTATTTCTTAATTTACCATTGAATAAAGATTCAGTGATGCTGCTGGGCGAGGACAATCCCGCGCCGTTTGAAACATCATCACGATTATTCAGGTTGAGAAGATGACCGTTGTTCATGCTGTTAGATGAATCAACATCGCGATCAGTGAGATTCGTTTTAAAATGCATAGAACCTAAACTTCCGAACGAGTGCATTATATATACCTCTTTGTGAAAAAAGAAAATGGCACTAATTAAGTTAAAAGTTGCTGTATTCAGTTCCTTTAATTTTTATCGAACAGGCATTTTCGAATAACTCTGAATGCCCTCGCGCATTGATTGTGGCCACCAGATTACAAGATGATGTGGATCAGATAAGGGACGGCAACTTGTATTGTCACAACCATTATCATGACTGGCGCAGCTTGAGAGGATCATGGCCATAAAACCTAAAAGGCTAAACCTGAACATCAGTTCTCCCGAGTGATCAGAAAAGGGGGCGAGACAAGTAAAGAGGGACGCGAACGACGAGACTCACCACGAGATCGGAAAGCAAGATAGACCTCCGCTTTCTGTCCTGGCTGAAGCTGTGATGTAGGCCAGGCCGCAACCGATAACACATCGTCATCTGAACAAGCGGATTCATCAAAACGAACTGGGTGAGTAGTCACATTTTTGATTAAACCTACTGTTAACTGAATTGTCTTATTGTTGAACCATTCGGTTCGGGAATGATCAAACACAATGCCAGGTGGTAACGTACAAAGTTGATTCAAATTCACTCCCTCGCCACCCGACTCAAAACCGTCAGGCACTTTGTTTTCAGCTAAATCCCGGAGGGCATTTTCAATCGTGCCGCGCATTGCTGAATATTGCTGGCGATCATGAATGCCCCTCATTTCTGAGGCAAGTTGAGAGCGGTCCTGTGATGAAATATAACGAGTAGGGTCAACCTGATCGCCGATAAGGTGAGGCGTGATTATGAACAGCCTTTCTCGTTGACTTGTTTCATGGCGTTGATACGAAAATAGATGGCCAACATAGGGAATGTCACCCAAAATCGGGATCCGATGGTTAATATCGCCTGTCTCGCGGCTGTGAATGCCTCCCATGACGAGCGAACCATTTTCCTGAACCAGGGCTTGGGTAGAAATCGTGACTTTCTGATCGCCGGTCGCAACATTATCATCATCGCGATCAACTTTACCGTCTTCGATGTCAACCATCAGTTGAACGGTTTGATGCTGACCCTGACCAATGGCGCGAGGTACAACCTGTAAACTCGTCCCGGCTGTGACAGGCTTAATATCAACGACACGTTCCCCAGTCGCCGTTATAAAGGCTGTATCGCTTAAATCAATCACAGCTGGCTGATTTTCCAGTGTGAGAATGCTCGGGTTAGCCACAACAGAAGCGTTTCCTGATCCCTCCAGTGCCTGGATCTGACTAAAGAATCTGTTATAATCCGTCACGAATAAAGAACTCGCACCGCGAAAGAGAGTTGACCCCGCTGTGATATTCCCGAAAGTTCCCCGAAGGTTTGCTCCGAGTTCATTCATCGATTTGCGGTCTACATCCACGATCATCGCGTCAATTTCGACGAGCTTTTGAGGAACGTCAATCTGTGAAATTAATGACTGATATTCATCGCGTTTGCTGGGGTCATCGCGTATCAGAAGCGCGTTATTTCTGACATCGGCAGACACAAACGGATGAAGAGCGTCTTCGTCTTCGTCATCATCTTTTTTTCCGGTCTGAGAATTCACGAGGCTGTTCAGGATAGAATCGGATTGGTCCCGGATCTGCTGCTCCATTCTGCCTTTTAAACCATCATCGCCATTATTCTGACTCTGCTGAATGCCGCTCGCAGATTTTCCGGTTCGCTGTCCTAACAGTTCGCCCAGTATGGTGGCCACACCTGGAACAAGAATAGTTTTATCGCGATACTGAATATTCCTGTCGGCAACAGCGGCATATTTCAGAGGGAAAACCATCATTTCTTTGTTCTGTTTTTTGTCCTTATCCTTTGCACTGAAATCCTGGACTAGCTCCACATAAGAGGGCGGGCCGGTCACGATCACAACGCCATCGTCTGGAAGCTCACCGAATCCAAATTTTGGCTCCAGTAACCCAACATCAGTTAACGCCTGCTTCAGATCCGGCGCTGCATCAGCAGACACTTTTATTCTTTTTGAAATCTGGTCAGACTGAGGACTGACATAAAGCGTATCGTTATAAACGAACCACTGAAACCGGAACTGAAGACCGAGGCGATTCAGAAAATCTGTCGGTGAATCTGCCCGGAGACGTCCATCAACATTCCCATCAAATCCGGCCGGTATATTCAGGCTTACGCTATGGCTTGCCGCGAAATCCTGTAGAACAGTTTTGAGCGATGTGTTTTGCGCTGCATAAGCATACGCCCCTTCAGACCAGCTCTGAGGCGTTTGAGCAACAACCGGCATACTAAACCCTGATGCGCTCATTGCCAGGATTGCCAGTCTGATAAATCGTGATGAACGTTTTAACACTGAGGTTCCCTTTATAAGGCAGCGTCACCACTGCCTGAAAATTCAGCTAATAGATTCGATGATTGAACGGGTCAGGTTGTGCTTCAGCGATGAAAGCTGGTTATCGGCGAGATTCGACACAGCCTCTTTTCGAAGGGCATTTTTGAACGTAAAGAGATCGTCCATCGTTGGAGATTGCCCCTGCATCGATTGCGCCAGAGACAGCACTTCATGACTGGCGTCTGAGAGCTGGTGATCAAGTCGATGTTGAATGTCGAGCATGTTAGCCATAATCATTCCTTAGTTAAGTCTGGAAAGGATGTAATGCTGATAACCGCGCCAGCTCAAAGAAAATTCTCCCTTTGCCGTCCTCAGCATGAGTTCGTCTTGCGGCTGGTTTTCAGTGGGGGAAATGTCCCAATGAGAAACAGCTAAAGTCAGTTCAGGAATTCGATTCAGTGTGTCGGGATGGATAAAAAGTGTCGCGGCCTCATGCTTGTCAGCGGAACGTGAGAGCTGTCTGAATACAGCATTGATTTTTTCATCATCAGGAACTGCATCAAACATCGCGTTAAAAAGCGAATGCATAAACGACTTTGCACGGCGGGTAATTGTCTCTTCCTCATCGAGACGGGATGATTCAAGCAATGAAAAAAACTCTTCTGTCTTACTCAGGAAATCTGATTCCAGCTTAGATAATGAGTTCTTCATTTGCAGTTTAAGATCACATTCAAATTCACGCGTTTTCTCAGCAATTATAATTTCATTTTCCTTTATTTGCTGTTGGCAATATTCCTCAGTTTGTTCGAATAAACTTTTTGCTGAATCCTGTTCAGTCAAGGTTTCTGATTTAATTAAAACATCCTCAATCAGATTAACCTCAAATTCAATCCTGATCTCACGTAAATCAATCATGATTTATCAAGTCGCCATAACGCTGAATCAAACAACGCAAGTAGTCGTTTTTTATAAGGCGAGTCAAAAAGCAAAGGATCCTTTTCTGCAAGAAGAATATCAGCCTGATAAAATCGAAGTCTTAAACGCGACCAGACTGGGGGCAGAAAGAACGATTTCAAAAGGGAAAGATGATATTGAGGTTCACAATAGTCTATTCCTGCTGGTAAAAATGACTGAGGGCGAATCCCTTTGGTAATCCGATCACACCATTTCTGATCATGAGCAGAAAGATAACCAAAATCACAGTTACATAATGCTGCGAACAATCGTGTTAACGCCTGCTGACGCATCGGCGAAAAATCAATGAACCGCAAAACTCTGTCATCAGGTTCTGTCAGTTTAGTTTTGGGAATATTGCATAAACCGCGAACAACGGCGGGAGCGTCCTGATAGAAAATCGTCTTTTCTTGTTCATTTAAACTGAACCACGGTAGTTCATTCCAGCTTTTATGAATATCAGCGACAAAGCCAGCTCGCCACCATTTTAACCAGTCATCGGGATCAATCATGTGTCACCGTTAAATCTGTGCTTTGGCTTTTCTTTTTTCTGATAAGTTTTAATCCGAACAGCACGCCAATAGCTAAAATCAAGACAAGGAAGCTCACCAGCACAACCACTTTTAGTGAAGAAAATGTGGTTTGTTTCATCACTATCGGACCGAATGCGACAGTCTGAATCGAATCCTGATAGCTAACAGCAGGAAAGAAAACAATTGAAATCGCATCGTCTGATTTCCCGGCTAATCCCGGTATGCTGGCTGAAATGAGTTGTCGAATCCTGGGACGAATTGCATCAGGATCAAGTTCTGATGTGTATTTGATAAAAACTGAAGCGCTTGCTGGCTGGACGGGTTCGCCAGGTGCAACGCGCTCCGGCAAAACGACACTGACTCTTGCCAATACCACACCGTCAATCTGTGACAAGGTAGATTCCAGTTCCTGGGAGAGTGCATAAATATAACGCGCACGCTCTTCAAGAGGACTGGAAATGATCCCATTCTTTTGAAACATTTCTCCGAGGTTAGTTCGGGATTTATGGGGTAATCCGGCAGCATTAAGAATACGAACTGAGCGGTCGATGTCGGGCTGACTGACAAGCAATGTCACGCCAGTTTTATCAATCTGTTTATCAGCAATGATATTGTAATGACCCAGCTCAGAAATGATGTCGTTCGCGTCAGATTCACTAAGGCCGCTGTTAAGTATCACCTGCGAATCGCACCCTAAAAGCAGCATTAACAACAGGGCAAGCATGAGACGTTTCATAATATCAATTGAGACTGGTGATCTTATCCAGGCTCTGAACCGCCTTTGAGACAATTTTCGTGTTCATCATATTTTCAAGGTAATAGTTCGAAAGCTGACTTTCTGCCTTGTTCATGGCAATCGGATCGGTTGTCTTTTCGGCACGACGAAGAGAAGTATCGATATGATTTTTTTCTTTGTTGATCTGATTGAACATTCCTGAAGCCTGATGAAGCAGACCATCGTTCTGAACGTTCTGAGTATCCTGATCAAGAGACTGACTAAAAAAATTTGCATCACTGGCAGTAGGGGAATCAGGTTTGGTAACTGACAAATCAACGTGACTGGCGAATAATGGGCTGGTGGAATTTGAAATATTCATCTGTCCTCACTTTCAGGAAGGTCCGAAGACCTTCCTCATGAATTAGAAATTAATCTTATCGGTATTCTGCGAACTGATCATTGTGGTGATCGAGTTCTGATAGCCTGAAACGTAGGCGTCTTTAACATCGCGCTCAGCTTTATCTAGCGTGTTCTGCATTGACTTAGCCTCGATTGCGTCCATCTGAGATTGAAACATATCGGCATTAGCATTCGCCGCGCCGGTTGAAACGCCTGTTGAGGTGACTGACATACTGAGTTCTCCTTTAAAATGTTGAATTGAATATCGAAATATTCCTTTAGTGAGTGGTTTGAATCAGATTTCGGTTCCACATCTTTATTTGAATTTTTTTATTTCCCAATCAAATTCAGTGATTTAAGTTTGTTGTAGAGCGTGCGCGATGGGATCCCTAATTCGTCAGCTGCCTGGCTAACCTGATCATGATGACGAGTCAGACAATCCTTAATAAGACACGCCTCGATTCGGGCCATTCGTTCCTTAAGTGTCCAGGACCTGGGCTTTCGGATTGTCTCAAGTGGCGTAATCCCTAAGACAAAGCGCATCGCAGCGGCTTTAAGTTCACGCATATTACCAGGCCATGAATGCATCAGAAGCGATTCAGTCAGGGCAGGATTCATCGCTGGAAGCGGACGCTTAAACGTCAACGCCGCTTCAGCGGCAAACCTGACAAATTGAGGAATGATGACATCCACTCTGTCCCGTATGGCTGGAAGCGAAATTTTGATTGTGCTCAGTCTGAAATAGAGGTCACGGCGAAACAGTCCTGATTCGACAAGCTCATTAAGTGGCGTTTGTGCCGCTCCGATAACCCTGAGATTCACAGGGGTCGTTTCAGTGCTCCCGAGTGGCATAACGGATCGTGTTTCGATGACCCGAAGAAGCTTTGCCTGAAGCGAAAGAGGCATTGAATCGATTTCATCGAGAAATAATATTCCGTTGTGACTAGATTCGATGTGGCCTATACGGGTTTTATTTGCGCCTGTGAACGCACCCGGCACCGCCCCAAAGAACTCAGCCTCAGCCAGCTGTTCAGGGATTGCGGCGCAGTTGATCCCGATAAACGGTCCACTCAGCTCGCTTTGTTCATAAAGGTGACGGGCGAACGTGTCCTTTCCGGTTCCAGTCTCTCCTTCAATCACAAAATCAATATCGAGTGGAGCGAGTTTGTTAATCCAGCGCGTTAAATCTTCCGTGAAATAAGCCGATGATCGTCCCTGAGCAGGCTGAATAATTATCTGATTGTTCCTGTTCAAGCGCATTACTCTCCGCTGATTATTTTCTGGTCCTGACGCTATCACGACCCATAATCATAAGCCGATAGGAATTACTCCTTATTTGTTTATTCGCAAAGACAGACAAAGTCCTTGAAACATTTCAGAATCATTACAAAGATAAGGATTTAAGAAGAACAGGAGAGGGATCAAAGGCTTGTTGTTGCCAAAAGCAATTTATTAGGGGGAAGTAATTGTTGTTCTTTTGTGGTCTTTGGAGGTTTTAGAAATATTTTTTACTTTTTGTATCGTATTAATTGGCGCGGAAAATAAAGACACAACAAAAATAATGAATAATTTGAGCTATTTTTATTCCTCAATCTATGAGATTTTTATTTCTAATAAATAATCGATCTTTTGTTTTCGCACAGATTGAGAGTTAATTTTTAGAACGCAAAAAAAAGCGATCCGAAGATCGCTTAAGATTTAATTGAATTTACTGGCGTAACCATTAACCTCATTAACATAATTCGGATCCCCCAGGGTAACATTCGAGAGATTTTTAACATCAACCTGATCATCGCCTGAGTTATAAGCACGAAGCGCGGCATCATAAGAACCGAATTTTTGCTTCCCTTCCTGCAACATCAGCGCGGCACACATAATCTGATTTTTTGGATCGCTGATGTTGGCCCCGAGCTTATCAGGATGTTCAGCACGCATCGCGGCGTAAGTATCAGGGTTGATCTGGTTCATTCCGGTATCGGTTTTCCCGTTTCCTGGGTTTGTTGATGTCGCATTCACATCTCCGCCTGATTCCTGCATCGTTTGTGCGATAAGTAACTTCGCCGGAACGCCCGTAGCCTGACTTGCGGCCTGATAATCAGTGCCGAATTTGTCTATCAGCTTTTGGAGGTCAGGATCTGAGGTATTCATAGAGGTATCAGTATTCGTCGTACCTGTTGATACCAGACGAACTGCGGGCGTCTGATTCAGCCCCTGTAAGCTGGTTGGAAGAGTAGGCAGCATTGAGCCAGCATCAGATGAAAGTGAAGGTAAAGGACTGGAAGAAGGCTGGGTTTGTCCTGACGACATTCCGAGCAAGGCTTGAAGCTGTTGTAAGAACTGGATGAAATATTGTTCAATCGTTACCATCATACCTTGAGACTGTGAGGAACCTTGCGACATCGAAGATTGAAGCGATGATGAATTTTGTCCGCTCAAGACCGGATTAAAAGGACTCTGGATTGTCGCATCTCCATAACTCAAAGTTCCCCCTTGTGCGTTTGTTGTCTGAGAAGGGGGTTGATTCATCATTGGCGGTTCAGCTAAACGAAGCTGATTATCGTCGATACCTGAATGCGAATAATCGCTATTTGTTTGTGAAATGTTCATTATGCCTGTCCTTAAAGGTGAGGTAATGCCGCTCGACGCGGCATTTAATAGGTTATGAAAATCGGGTTCCGGTTCCAGAAATCCTCAGGACAGAAAAGAAAAGTCGCAGCCAGGGATCGATTTCAGGAAAGCATCAATGAATTCGGCGGCGACTTGCGGGACAATCGCATTCCCATAACCCCGCAATCGTCCCATTCTTTCGGGAACCCCATAAGCCAACGGGAATGTGCTGGGTTCAACTGCCCTAAACTTTCCATCCCGGCAGCTGATCCAGTCAGCATCACTCCAGAAGCTTTTATCCTGATTGCACAACCTTTTAATCCATGTTCGGTCGAGTAATCCAGTCTGTCGAACGTCCGATCTTTGCCATCCTTGCGGATCACGGTTGCGCCACTCCCTTTCCAGTCGTTCGCGGTAGGCGTTGACCAGCTCGACAGAATCACGATGTCCTGCAAATTGGTCTGATGACGATTGTGTTTCCTCGCCAGCACTTTTCGCCAGTCCGTGTGGCCGTTCACCGAACCATTCTGAGCGCATGGGCTGGGCCATGTCGTAAGCGCCAAAGAACATTCTGTTTCTTTGATGCGGTGCGCCGACGCTACAAGCTGGTAAAACGGCGAACCCGCTGGCGTAACCTTCTTCCTCCAGTTCAATGAGTAAAGAATCTGCCCAGTGATCTTTGGTAATCGCTGCTGCAACTTGCTCCCCAAAGATGAATTGAGGTTTGCACTCTGAGATGAGGTCGAGAAAGGCCGGAGCCAGGTGACGTGAATCGTCTTTCCCTCGTGCTCGTCCAGCCACGCTGAAAGGCTGGCACGGAGGACTTCCCGTCCACAACGGGAAAGTCTCGGGGATGTTGGCGAGATGCAGGGCATATGGCCAGCCGCCGATCCCGCAAAAGAAATGACATTGTGTAAAGCCGATAAGGTCTGAGGGGCGGATTTCGGTGATTGATCGTTCATCAATATATCCTGGTGGGATTTGTTCCATTGCTATTAACTGGCGCAGCCATGAGGCCGCGCCTGAATCAATGTCGTTGTAGTAGTTCATACAGCCTGGTGAAAGAGGGTGGTTTACAGGGATTTACAGGAACTGAATCGTCATTTTCTTCACTTATTAAACAAACTAAAGAGGAGCCAAAAGTGCGATTTAAAGTGTTGAATCTGACATTGTCTTTTTTTTTATTATTATCACCGAATGCCAAAGCGGATTGTTTCAAAACAGTCGGCGAGAAATTTCATATTGAACCTTTGTTGTTAAGGGCGATTGCAGACAAAGAATCAAATCTTTATAACCATGCGATTAATAATGGCAACAAAAATCATACCGAAGATGTTTGCATGATGGGAATAAACTCAAGTCACTTTCAAGAACTCAAACGATTTGGGATCACGCGACAACGATTATTAAAGGAACCCTGTGTTTGCGTTGCGGCAGGAGCCTGGGTATTGAATGGATTTTTCAGGAAATACGGAAGATCCTGGAATATAGTTGGTATGTATAACACAGGGAATAATCCACGTATTGCCGAAATTCGTATTCGATATGCTAATTCCGTTCATTTTATTTATGAGCGCCTTGAAAAAGAAGAAGGGGTCTGGAAAGACCCCTTCAGTTATTAATTAATTTTTCTCACCACATATCCGGCCCGTTGCGCAGAATCCATAGCCGTTGAAATCCCATTCTGCTGTGAAACAATCCTTCCTTTAAGTGAATAGGACACAGGAACCTCATCATTATCATCAGGATAGTGAAAGAGCACGCTTCCAAGCTGTTCAGTTAAGGATACTGAAGCTGAGTTTGAACCACCTAAAATAAAGTTTGGAGAGGTAAACCCATCTGATTTTTTGGCAGTCTGACTGAAACTTATCGCTTTGATCCTGACATTCTCGCGATCTTTGAGTAATTCATGAATGTCCTCCTGAGTCAGTTTTCTGGCTAACCATTCCTTTTCAATCCTGTCACGAGTCTGCGTGTTGAATTCCAGAGAGACAGAAGCCACAGCGTGAGGATTTAGCCTGAGCTGGTCAATCAGCTCACGCAGCTGGTGATCATTCTCCATCATCGCTTTAATGCGATCAGTGTGAATTGACCTACTGAAACCCACCAGCCCTGAGAGGTATTCACACAAACTGGCATGGTCAAGACGAGATAGATTTTTAAAGGATGATTCATATTCAGCAGCTGCGATCACCTGGTCCTTATTGTCGTATGCCTCTTGTTGTCGGACGAGTGATTGTAGAGAGAGTAACGCGGCTTTGGGTCCAATCCCCTTCAGTTCATCAAATCGGGAATGTGGTTCTGTATCCTGATACCATTGGGAAAAATGAGTATTGAGGATTTTCAGTTTCTGAACGCCTGAAAGATTCGGAGTTTCAGGTGATTTGCGTTGCAGATTGATCAGTAACTGAGCTGAAGCGTTATCGGTGAAGTACCGTTCAAGTTTTGCAGCGATAAGATCAATTGCAGGAGTGGTAATTTTTTTCGGATTGGCAAACTCAACCTTAAGTTTATGATGAGTTCGATTGTTAACGGTCGCGTGAAAGTCAGCTGAAGGGTTAATATATCCAGTAAAGTTATTGCTTTCATCACTGCTTAAAATCCTCGGGCCAAACGGTAAGGCGAATTGGGCCGCGACATCAAATCTGTCCATCACTGAAAAGCCTTTATCCGATATGGCTTTGCCTTTGCCAGCGCTCGTGGACATTTTATCCTTACTCATTGAGAGATTCGCGACACTTGCCCCGGCCATAGCGGAGACTCTTGCTCGACCAATGGCCGAATGATGTTGTTCGTGATTGAGATCGAAAGGCAAGGTGATATAAACATGTGCGGCAGCAGCGAGAGAAAGATTAAAGTTCCTGGCTGACGAACGTGTTTGTTTGTGGCCTGTTCCACGCCCCATCAGCTCAATCGGGTCGAGTTCGCCCGACATCAGTTGATGAATAAAGGACTGAATTTCATGTTCCCCTACGTGAAAACCCATTCGATTAGCCGTACCTTTTCGCGCTGTCATCGATACCATCCCCCCCACCAGCGCAGTTTTTGACATCGGTAAAGTGTCATTGTCATCGAGAAAAATCGGATGCGAATGATCAAAATCGCCCAGGACGTTATCAACTAAACCCAGCTGAACGGCACCGGTTGCTGAGGATGATTTTGAAAAGCTGAGATTAAATCCTGTTTCAGAACGAGAAATATTCATCACATAACCACGCCCAACACGCCCAGTAGCACCAGCACTGACAAATAAAGCGCGGCTGAAATAACTCGATACCGCCGTTGTGATCCCATAGCTTCGGGTAAAGCCCATGCTTTCATTGGTTTCCATCGACCTGAGCGAATCAATCATTTTGTTTTCAAGCCCTTCAGAATCCTCAACATCCATCACTGTTCTCGCTGTGACGTTAACGCCATGATTCTCTTTACTGAATGCTTTAACCATTTGCCTGATTGCATCGTAGGTGGACTCCAGGCCAGAGTGATTGCTGAATCCCATATCGGTTATCCCCTTAACAGGGTTCGATTCCCATACCCCGAACCTGAGGTTGGCCGTTTTCTCAATCATTTCATTGATGAACTCAGGACGACGAACGTCCTCTTTCATCGCCGTTTCGATTTCACCCATCAGACGATGAAACTCACGCAACGTCAGCACATCATGAATCAAGCGGGATTTGATAAGCCCAATATCGTCATGAACATCACGTTGCATTGAAGCCGGCACGGATTCCTTCTGATGGTTCAAGATGATTTTATGCTCAACCATTGAACTGAACAGGTTTCCAGCCTCGTTATTCAGCTCAGCCGGAAACATGTTCAGGGAAGAGGAAAGCTGTTGCGTGAGGTTTGTCGAGCGCGAACTTGCTACGTTCAGTAAACCTGATTTTGTCCTTTTTAATGATGGCCGGACGCGTTGTCTGAAATCCTTATCCAGAATCCCATAATGTTGAGCGATGATTTTAGCGTGATGGGTGACGCTGACCGCGAGAAGGTCAGTCAGATCAGAGATGTCTTCCATCAGCTTTAGTTCAGCTCCATTAGTGGCCATCGGTCTCAGTTCCTTCAGGCGCAAAGAGAGCGGCTTAAGGAATTCCTGTTGATCGTCCTGACTGACCTCATTTAGACGTGAAAGTAACTCGGATTGCATTTGATAAACGGGTTTTAGCCCCTCACGGCCACTAAAGCTATGCTGAACACCATAGGCGACATTTTTGAGCGGTCGCGGCCATTCCATCGTCGGACGGAAAACAAAAGAATCGAGACGATCACTGAACTTCGTTTTAAGCTTATGGTGCTTATCCATGTTTAAAAGCTGTGAGTGTGCTTTGACTTTGATTCCTGTCCCAGGAATGGCTTTCGTGTGGTCGTCTCTGGCGAGGTCATTAAAAACAGCATCCATCACAGAAGATACCGGTTTATGTTGCTCAAGTGAGACCCAGCGGTGACTCTCTAATCGCCAGCTGTTACCTGATGCATCCTGAGCAGCAATCTTACCAGGTCCGATTGTATGAAGACTTACCAACTCAACAAGCTTATTATCGGTTCCCGAGGGTGGAAGAAGAGGTATCAAAGGCGAAACCTTTCCGTTCATCCAGCTTTCTTCTGAAAGAGAAAATAGTTCGCCTTTGCCACCTAACAGAAGAAGACTTTTATCACTGGTCATAGCGACAGCTTTAGGTTTGAAATCGGGGATTGCAATTTGTTCACTCAGCTGGTGGTTTGTCATGACACGATTTGAAAGCTGGGTGTGAAAATTGATACCGCCATTCGCATTGATCGAGACCACGTTATTTACATCGGCAGCGGCGAAATCTGTAAGGTGATGGTCGGCGTCCATGTCAGGGATCGTGCGATCAACACTCACCGTTTTTTTCAGCTGATGAAGGGCAAAAATATGATCTGAATGGGACTGTTTCTGAGAATGTTCCCGTATTTTTAGCTTTTTGATTTTCCCGTCTTTTAACATCCAGGGCTGACCATCAAGACCGGCATGAAGAACAGACAGCTTGACTCGGTCGGATCGTTCCTCATTCGTCAGTTCCCAGTGCTGAGATCTTGGATTGTAGAAATAGGGTCGCTTATCAAAGACGGTAATTTTACCCAGCCTTTCGAGATCAATAATGTTATGTAAATCAGGTGTAAAAGGCTCAAGCCCTTTTTGGTTATCAATGATCAGCGAGTCTGAGACATTCCAGGCGCTCAGAACCGAAGCATCAAGATTATCAATTTTCATTGTGAGGTAATGTTTTTGATCTTGCGCATCATTCACGATGAAGCGAATCGTGTTTTCTTTCACCTGACCAATATCATCTATCCGAAACCCCGGACCAATGACGCTTGAAATCTGTTGGTTGATGCGCTGGGTCAGGACATTCATCGCTCCTGAATCGAGATGAAGAACTGGGTCGAAAGCGCTGGGTAAAGGTCCACACTGTAAACCTCCACGATAATCTATGGCCATGACAGTCTTATTCACTATCGCTGTTTTACGGCAGCTGTAGCGAGGTGGCAATGAGAGTTCAGTTTTCTTAGCAGGGCGACTGACATCCTCTATCCAGAAGATTTTTTGAATTTTATCGTCATCATTGTTTGTCTGAACAAGAGCATGTCCTTCACGGCTGATCGAAAAGTGTTCAATCTTATTTTCGAACGCTGGGATTGGAGGGGTAGCGGCTGAATCAGGTGAGAGACAGGCAAGAATTTTTTCATCTTTTACACACCACACCTTATTGTCAGGCTCGGAATAAAGATGAGTGTGACGCTCAGGCGCTGCATTTACTTTGACCCATTTCTGAGATGGAGTATCAAAGCTATATAAAGCTTTCATGTGCAATCGATAGCGACAAGAATTATCCGAGGCTGAATCAGTCAGGAAATCAGTGAGCAGTTTATCAGGGAGTGTAATTTTTTCATGGCCTATTTTGACGAACTCGTTAATGAGAGAAACATCAACAGACTGAGGTTTTTTTTTGTGAAAAAAACCTGAACTCTTTGGTTGTTCCCATTCCTTTTTTTTCTGACTATGAGTGATTCCTATCATGCCTTCATCACCAGATGAAATGGAAATCAATCTTCCTTTTTTGTCTAATAAAATTTGTCGTGTCTGATCATCAGAGCTTAAAGCCAACTGATATGATAAAGAGGGGTTCCCAACGGTCTTATTAAGAAGAGAAGTGATAGGTTGATTTTCATTATTTTCAATGAATTCAATTTTTTGGTTTTTATTGAGCGTAGCTTTGCTGAGTAGAGAAGAGGGTTCTGAAGGAAGAGAGGGGAGCGGTTTATTTTTATTAAAAACGTTTGATGTCGGAGGATTAACTTCAGTAAGAATGGGTTGGCGTTTAACAAACGGATTTCGAAAGCTCGGAAGGTTCATATCAGTTTCCCTTTTATCGTTAGCTTAACCTAAGGTATGTAAACAATAAGGGCTATTTGTTCCATATAAGTTAAAATATGGGGGCTATCTTCTTTAATCTATTAATAATTAAGGTTTTTTAAAATCAGACAGACGCTGATACATAGCGCCTGTCACTGGCTGAAGCATTATAAAGCTTTAAGTTTTTCTGCAAGGGAAGGATCGCCCTCAAGCAGAAGGAGCAGCTTACGAGCTGGTCCTATTGGCTTTCGTGTACCGTTCAGCCATCCATTAGCAAGTGATGGGCTAACACCTAAGCAAACCGCCAGCTGTTCGGCAGTGACGTTTAGGCTTGATTTTATCTTCCAAAGGTCAGGCCGCGTAAAAAGTCTTGTGATCTTTGCCTTTTCTTTTCCCTTTTCAGGAAAGAGAATGGACCCTGAACAGTTTGTTGGATTGATCATATTCATAACAAAATTTTCCACGTTTAAATGATTACTGAGCCGTCTTTCTCAATGGCAACAATGACCAGTTCTAATCCTCCTGGCTGAACAATGGTGAATCCATCACTATGAACAGTCGTGAAACCTTCAAAAGAATAATCGTCATAATCTGAGATTAAAAAGCTTTTTTTTTCTTGCGCCGTACTTGACCGCTTAAAATGGATATTAGAGTTATAATATCCGATAGTGCCTGACAAATAATAATTTTCATTCCAGGCGGTAATTTCTGAATCAGTGATGCCACAACGGAAACGTTCTAATTGACCAGTTCTGTTTGTCACGACAATATTATAAATTCCATCAACCATTATCATTCCTTCAGTTCTGAATAATCGGTAAAGGAGATATTTACAGGTAACTCACAATCTTCATCAAGATTAATGGCATAACCGAAGGGAGCAGTTTCAATTTTTCCTGTGAAGCGGAATGATTGAAAATCTCCTAAGAATGGAGAGCGTTTATTTGAACCCAGTCGTGACACGCCGAGTAACACAGAATCATGATGAATTGAGCCATAAACGTTGTAAGACAGAGCTTGTCCTAAAAGTTGACCGTCACGGACCAATACTCTTATTGAAATGGTGGTTCCATTTAATGCAACCATTGTTAACTTGTAATATCCTTCTTCCATAACAGTTTTCTCTTTTACAAAAGAATGAATCATCCCATCTGTCAAGAAAATAATTTATCAGACTGAGCGATTTTGAATGAGAAAAAACCGATTAGAGCTATTGTTTAAACTGTGTTATCTGCGATCCTTCCTGATGCGATCTCTTAGTATCAGCTTGTTATTTTCTGAAGCAAATTGTTTCGGTTTGCTCGGATTTATTTTAACCGCCGTTTCCTGAATCAAATACTCTCTTCCATCAAGATAAGGGGGAGGGTACAGTTTGCCGGAACGAACCCAGCGCCTGACCTGTTCAATTGAACGCGGTTTTGGTTGACGTTCATTCCACTCGCGCAAAGTAATATAAGCCTTCATCAATCTAACTCCATGACAAAAAGCGCCAGAACGTCAGAGACGGGCGCATGAAAGAAAGAGTGTTATCCGGGTTTCAGAACGAGAAAAACCCCGCCGAAGCGGGGGAAAACAAAATAATAGAGGATGAGACTACCTTTTGTTTTATTTCCTTCCCTGGTGGGGAAAACAAAACGTTGCTAAGGTATCGGGCTTATTCGATGCCGCGATTACCGTGAACCATATCGTAAGCGTACTGAATACCAATACCGAACGCGCCTGAATGAGCCTGTGATATTTCCATAGTTGCCGGATAGGTCTCTTTACGTTCCCAGTCACGCTGAAGTTCCAGCAGGTAGGCAGTTGAAGTGATCGGCACAGCGCCAGACTGGATCATACGATGCATCGCCATAACGTGAGCCTCATGAGACATATCGCCTGAGGCGTCAGCAACTACATAGACTTCAAAACCTTGCTCAAGCAGCCCTTGAACCGGACCGTTCAGGCAAACAGAGGTCCACAGACCAGCGATAACGATACGCTGTTTGCCGGTTGCGTTAATCGCATCGACAAAATTCTGATCTTCAATCGCGTCAGAAGTGGTGCGGTTGATATAGCTCTTCGTGTTCGGGAACACTTTAGAGACCTCAGGGAAAACCGGACCCGCGAAATCACTACGGCTGATTGTAGAAATAATGGTTGGAACATTAAACGCCTTGCCGGTTTCTGCAAGAATTGCAGTGTTAGAACGTAAAGAACCGATGTCGATTGACTTTACGTTAAAAGCCATCTGAGACTGATGATCCAGCAGAACTAAAGCGTGGTTATGCGGGTTCAGAAGGTTCTTAGGCTCAACGGCAACAGCTTTAATATCAGTCATGTGACTTCCTTACTATTAGTGGTTATAAAATTAGGTCTACAAGAATCTTATTTGGAGGTCATCTTGTTGACGGGAAGAACTATAACTAATTTTATTCATAAATGTACTTTCACTTTTGCAAAAACAACTTTGAAAAATAAAGATAGTTTTCGCTCAGATGAACACATTGTTATTTAACAGGTAAGGAGGCGAGTCTTGTACAAAATAAAACCAAATTCACATGAAATGATAATAATTGACATATCCGTATGGTTTAGGGAAATTAGAAGCAAAAAAAAGCCTGAACGGATGCGTTCAGGCGTAAATTCACGACACTTCCAGTTTTATTATTATGGAGAACATCAACAAACGGATTCTAAAGAGGGGGGGGTAAAAGAGATACTTTCAAAAATCGCCTGTAAGATGCGGCATAATTGCAGAATTGAAAGATTTCTTTAGAACCCGCCTGAAGTTTCAAGATACGACAGGCGGCTTAGAAAACGTGTCAATCTATGCGGAACCATCCTGAAATATTTCGTCTTCATGCTTAGCGATATATTCCGCACAGTGATTAATGAATTCCCTGATCTTTGCGGATTTCCTTACCTCCGGGTGAGCGAGAAACCAAAGTTCTTCCTCAATATCTGGAAAGACCGGACTCAGGCGAACGAGGTCATCATAATGGCGAGAATGCATTACAGGCATCAGACCGATCCCCATACGATTATGAATCGCACTTGCAATACTCAGAACTGAATCGCCCCGATAAACAATCCTCTCTTTGTCTACATTAGCTTCAATCCACTTGTGCGCCCGGAGACGAGAAAGAGAGGGTGTGAAACCCAGCCAGCGATTTACCTTGAGTTGGTCAACGCTGAGGGTTGAGCCTTCCCATTCTGATTTATTGCCATAAATCGCCCATTTTGCGATCCCAACTTTTCGACCGGAAAGATGATCAGGAACCTGGTTTGTAGCTCGAAACGCAATGTCAGCGCCGCCTGTTTCCAGGTTCACCTCCTCGTTTCCCACGCTCACAAAGAAACTGATTTGCGGGTTTTCGAGAGAGAATGTTGCAATGAGCGGAGTAAGATAATCCTGAAGAAGTGCGTCGTTTGTCGCTATGCGGATTTCACCAACATAACCACGCACCTCCTCAGTGACATTCGTTAGTACGCATTTCAACTGATCTTTCATGCTTTGCGCTAACTGAATCAACTCATTTCCGGCATGAGTTGGTACATACTGAGTTCGGGTCCGCAAGAACAATGGCAAGCCTAACAACTCCTCAAGCGCCCCAAGACGACGAAACAAAGTAGAGTTGTTTATATCCAGAAAAGCTGAGGCGCGAGAGAGGTTCCCGTATTCTCCAATTGCCTGAATGATCTTCAGATCGTCCCATGAGAAACGATTGAGAAGCTTGTTCATTTTTTACCCTCAAAAAGCTCTACTTGATAAAAAGAACAACATGTTCGCTAAAAAAAACGGAAAAAAATTACCGATCTAAGCCTTTTTTCAGGAAATTTTCAGATGGTGATTTTAAGACTTCGAAGTATTGTCGCTTGTAAAATTGGCGAGGCAGGTTTGATAAACATCTGTTGCAATAATCATCAAATTAGGTTCATTTTCGATGTGCTGAGAGCAGTAAGAGTAAAACTGATTTAGATCCTTAACTGTCTTCGCACGAGGTGCGGCGTCACAGAAAGAGTCCACCAGCTCACCAGGTGTGCGCGTCTCTTTATCGATCCACTTCGTTTCAACGACAGGCGTTTGATTGATGACAGCATTGAGATCAGAGGCTGTTTTTGGAACCTCAACAGGCGTAACATCACGTTCGATTTTTGGTCCAATTTCATCAGGCGTATACACGCCCAGGATGACATCAGGCGCAAAGAGGCGCGCCCAATACTTAACAGCAAGGTAAGCGATCTGTTGTTTGGGAGCTGTAATCCAGAGCGGTGAGTTTCGGACCTTGATGAACTCAAGATAGAGAGGTTCACCCCAGGTGATTTCGCTCTCACCTGCCAAAACAGCTCCAACACTGACGCATAGTCCTTTTTCCGCGCTAGCGCTGCGATCGCCAGGTCGATATTTTTCCCACGGACCTTCGTACTTATATTTGAATCGTGAACTCACAGCGTGAGAGCTGGTAACGATTGCGTTAACGAGCTGAGCCTCAAAACAGAGCTGACCATTTACTACGCTCGTCTTTTGCGCCACTGAATACGGGTTCATGTTCCACTGAACCGCCTGAAGCGCCACAGCAAGACAATCAGCAGGCTTTCCGACAAGATGATTAGGAATCGAAACACGGCTTAACGCCATTTGCTCAGCGAAAGCCTGAAGTTTCTCAAGTGTCGTCGGCGAAAAAATGGCTGATCGCGTATTCGATGGATCGTGAACAACAACATCATTCATAAAAAATCACTCCGTTTATCCCATTCGGGACGAGAAATTTCCTCTATACCGCCAAAATCATTTGTCTCGATTGCCTTAGCAAAGCGCGTCAGGTCAGAACGAAAGAGGTGAGTTCCGACCTCGACGTCGTAGGGTGTCAGTGAATAGACCCTGACCGGATAGCGACCACACTCAATCGATTCACTTACCACGATGAAAACGAACATAGGTGTTTCACCGTAATTCTGTTTAAACCCCTCACGATAAAAGGCGTCCTGAACGTGATAACGAAACTCAGCGATGTGTCGTGGAAAACGGGTAATCTCGCTCACCTTCTTCACATCAATGATGACCGGCATCGAATTTAAGAACTTATCAGGTCGGCAGCGACACAAAACGCCTGTGTCGTTATCGTTCCAGTACATTGACGCCTCACAATGGCCATCCTGATTCAGTAACCATTTTGCTGAGGGATGCGCAAAGGTTGAATCGCGCATTAGCGAGAGTTTGCGCCAGTTCTCCTGACTAAGAACAGACTTTCCCTGGTTTCGCATATCAGCAAGAAAATGTTGTTCCTCTTTCTTGCCGTCATTGGTTCGACGGTTAAATTCAGGCGAACAGACAAAGCGCGATGAAAACTGATCAGGTTCAAGCAACGCACAATGAAGAGCCGTTCCCATGATCAGAGGTTCTTTTTTTTCATCGTCTTCTGGCGCATCTTTTCGCCACTGATAAACGGCCATACTGATCGCAACATCATCGAGCTGTGATTTACTGATACCGGCGCCGCGATGGTAGTCCTCATTACTGATAGAAAAATAAACGCCAGGTTCCATCATTCCTCCCTGGCGTCTCTATCAAGAAAAATCCCAATCGCATATTCGCGAGTGACGCGAAAGGTGAGCGCATCCCAAAAAAATTCAGAGACCATTATCTGAAAATCAACGTCACTCATATCAAGCCAGTCATGAGCCTGAGGTGTAAATTCAGAGGGGTTGTAATCTGCGATTGCAGAAAATAAAGGGTTGAAGGATTTTAAGGAATGGAGCCGTTCAACCTCTTTTCGGATAATGTCGAGGTCTTCATTGGTAAGTCGGGTAATGATTGCGTTAATGGTGCGGTTATCATTGAGTGAGAATTGCATGAAAGACCTTCGGCATGAAGCCATTCGAGCATAAGAGAAATAAACTCGAAGTCGCTAAGGCTCTCTGTTTCCATTCTGGCGGGGCCACCAGCACTATTAATAAACACTCGGATCTCCTTTCTCTTTCAGCAACGCTATTAACTTATGAAACTGCTTAAGAAAATAGTGATGACATTGGGAATAAGAGAACTGAATGAGAGTCAACATAATCATCTTTTCTCCTGAAAAAGAAAAGGCCCAACTGGGCCTTATAGTTTTTTAGAGTGATGCGCAAAATTTCTTAAACTCCATCGATATTTTATCAACTTCCCCCATCTGATCATAAAGAGTATCAAGCGTACTTTGTACGGCATCGTTCGCAGTATTCAGCCGAATAATAAATTCGTCGATTTTGGGCTTAATGTCTTCAGACAAAACCTTTGAAACTCTGGATTGGTCCTGTCTATCAGCAGCCATCAACATTTCAAGCGCACGTTTTCGAAGATCATTTGAGTCATCTTTTACATTCCCCGAGGTTGAGTTTTTAATCGGTAATTTTTCAGGTTTTGTTGCTTGAGGCTCTATGATGTCCTGAATCGAAGAGACAGAGGATGCATTGAGATAATTTTTTTCAGGTTCATCAACAGAGTCATCTACGTCATCAACAACCGCTTTGTCGTCGAACTCGGGGATGGGCAAAACATTCTCCTCAACTGGCATGGTTATTTTCGGCGCTTTGCCGTCCCAATCAAAACCGGGAATAGAAGTGGGTAGCCCAAATTTTTGATGAAAAAAAAAGGTGGTAAGATTTCCACCGTTTAACGGTCTGGCCTGAATGACATTGATACAATCACGTTCGTTCAGATAACGGATCAGAATATCTTTATCTTTACGGCTGAGTGATGCAAAACTTTTGACCTTCTGACTCATTTGGGGAAGACGAACACCATCACTCATTTTCTCTACAAAATTTTTAACCTCAGCAAGGGGTCTCCAAAGTTTATTAGGCAGATTTAAGGCAGGCATCATAACTCCAGTTTATAACCAAGTGATTCGTTATAACGAAACGTTCAAAGGATTCCTTCGTTAGGGAAGGGCTTCGTTAATCCATCTTCCAGCAGACTCGGGAGGTATTAGCACCCCTAACAAAATTCTCACAAAACGGGTGAAAAATTTGAGTTAAGTTTGTTAAGGAAGAGTGAGTAGGAAACACCATTCAAGGAAAAAAAGAATCATAATCTGTGTGATTTTTTTATGCATTCAGACCTAAGTATTCATTCAGCCATGCTCTTTTCAAGAGAATGCCTGGATGAATACACAGTTCGCACCCTTGCCATTCCTCCTGAACCCGCCGGGCGACCGACGAATGAAGTTGCGCCGTTCAACGCTTTAATTAAATCCTAAGGGATTGGATAGGTCAACTACTCAAGTCGTTATCGAGGTTTCAGAATGTGACGGAAGTCGCGAAATGGATTAGTTAAAAAATGCACAAAAAAAAAGCCTGAAATAGAGATTTCAGGCTTAACATATTGAGTTTGAAGGTTATAAGGTACGTTGCGCGAAAATTATACGCCCTAAGATAGTAAGGTCGTTCATGGCTATTTTTTCTTCAGGATATGAAGCAGCATTGAAGGTTTTCATGGTCAGTTCAGCCGGACCAGAGCGATAAAGAGTCCGAATGCGTTTCCAGTCACTTTGATCAAGAACATAAATCTTACCATCAATAACCTTGTGGTCATTAACATTAACGATAACTTTTGAACCCTCCGGTAACACCGGATCCATGCTGTCACCTTTAACGACAAAAGCAATCAAATCAGCCTGGGACGCGTCAGCGAGAGAGCCTTTCAAGTCTTCGAGATTTATCTCCATTGTTGGGCCTGAATACTCAGTAAAAGGAAAGGGCAGTGATGAAAAAGCGCTTTCAATATCAGGGAGAAGAGGGATAACTAACTGATTGTCTTTCTCACGAATAACGACTGAAGAGCCTTCCGAAATTTTCCTGTTCGCTTGTCCTGACGGGTATGAATTTGATGGCACGCCATCATCAAGATATTGCTCACCATTACCCGTAAGTAACCATTCTGCACGGACTCCAAGCGATTGAGCAATCTCAACAATTCGTTTACTTGATTTAGCATGGCCTGAAACAATTTTGTAAACTGTTCCCTGCGTAACTCCAACTCGACGCGCCAATTCCCCTTGTGAGAGTCCTCTCTCAATCAACATGGCCCTTAAGCGGTCAGCAAGTGACATATCAGTTTCACCTCTTTATTTCCAGATGTTGAAAAACAACGACCTGGAGAGTTATCATTTGCATTTCAACGAATACTGAGGTATTTAAAACCAGTGAATGACATCATTCGGTTTGCTATCAAGCAGTATGGCAGCCAAAAGAAACTGGCGGTTGCTTGCGGTGTCACGCAAGGGGCTGTCTGGAAGTGGTTACACGGTTACAACGCGATTTCACCTGAACATGTCAACGCGGTTTCTCGTGCGACAAATGGTCACTTTCAGCCCCACCAGATCCGCCCTGATTTACCCGAACTGTTTCCTCGACCTTAGTGAAACAGTTCAATGCTCTTTAACAATCAGCATCATTTGAAAAGCGATTACTTTCGTATTCGCTCAGATTTCGCGCATTCTAGCGCAAAAAAAGTGAATACAGGATGGTGGTTCCTATCGTTATCGGAGGCGATGTCTATTACATAAGCGTCCTTCTGTGAATCTTTTGTAACAAAAGTAAAACCTGAGTAGTTTTCTTATCACAAGGGACCGCTTTCTGTATTCGCACACATACCAATGACAAGAACTAGGAGATTACCCAATGAGAGATACACAGATTCACACGGCTTTAAAGATTGAATCTACTCTCGTAAACGCCATAAACGTTCATGGAACAGAGACAATCGCGAAAGCTATAGGGATCGACCGCTCTCAGATTTCTCGTTGGAAGAAAACGCACATCCCAAAGTTTGCGCGGTTTCTCGCCTTTATTGGGTACGGGGTTGAGGATGATGATTTGAGAAGACTGGCGAAGGAGGTCGCTGAATTGTTGATAAAAGAGATGCGGTCATATCCTGAGGGTTCTGATCGCAAAGAGACAAACTAAACAGCAAAAACATCGATCACACTTTCTTTAAATCTTCAAGAAAATCAGAAGGCTATCTGCCGAAAACCTTCTGTTTCTCTTTACACACTGATCATCTGAATCCACATAAAAAAAGGTTCACCATGCGGAGGCGAACCTTTTAGCTGAATATCAGAGGTGAACATTATGAATCCTGATTCTTCACGCCGGAATTGTACCATCAAAAGTCTCATAAAACGCGCAATTTTAAGCAGTACAAATCATAAGGTTATTTTCTCAAATCAACTTGTGGGAGACGTGTCATGAAGCCACGTTTCACACTCTATGATTTTTCTGACATAACCAAACCACAAGGGAACAAAGTGATAAATCAGAAACAGGGACATTTCTCGCTGTTTCGAAGCCTTTTCTTAAGTGAATGGTCTCACGATCCATTCAAGCTTGCCGTTTGGGTCAGATTGCTTTCTGAGGCCGCATTTCGTCAAAGAACTGTCGAGTTTCGAGGTGTGGCCTGGACCCTGAATCCTGGTGAATTGGTGACGACTTGCAGAATCATCGGATCTCACATCCTTGATTCGAATAAGAAACCGATCAACAAACGGCAAGTTTTACGGATCCTAAAGTTCTTTGAACGCGAAAATATGATCCAATTGAACAGTCATCCATCAGCTTTAGTCGTTTTTATTATCAACTACTGTGATTATCAGACGATCACTTTATCTGAAAAGGAAGGTACACCCACCGGCACACGTCCGGGTATACATGACGGTCCACCCGGCGGTACACCTCCAACATCCGAAAAATGCAGTATTGATGCGGGGTTATGGGTAATTAGTGATAATGCCTTCGGTACACCCAACGGTACTCCTAAAGGTACACCACACGGTACACCTGACAGTTCACAGAACAATACTGATACTAATACTGATCTAAAAAAGATCTCTTCGTCTCGGACAAAAAACATTGGATCCAGGAAAGGATCCCGATCTACCATTCTGGCTGAAAGGGCTGTTAGTTCGCCCTCTGGCAAATTTTGGGGAACATCGGAGGATCTACGTCTTGCCCAATGGATATTTTCGCTTGTCAGTGTTATTGACGGTTCAGCAAAAGAACCCAGCTGGGCTTCATGGTCAAATGACATTCGACTTCTGAGGGAATCAAAAAATTGCACGCATAGGAGTATCGCCGAAACTTTCAAATGGGCGAATTGTGATGGATTCTGGCAAACGAATGTGTTAAGTCCTTATAAGCTTCGTCGGCATTGGGAGAATATATTTCCTAAAAGTCAGCAAGCGAAACAAAAAACATCAACCACCAGAGTTCAAAACGAACTTGATTTTGATAATTCTGACTGGGCTGAAGGACTCACATTATGAAGCAAATCGCGCAAGCCATAAAGAATCGTGATGCGCTGCAACTTTCATTAATTGCACAATCTAAACCTTATAAAAAATCTGAACAGATCCCGAAAAAGGCCATTGAGGTTTTCAACGATTTATTCAAACAGCTCAGGGCAACATTTCCCGCGATGATGTCGATGATCAAAGATCAGGAAATGTTAGATGAATTGCGCCGTCAGTGGGTTAAAGCTATCGCTGAAAATGAAATCTATCATTCTGACCAGATTGAAGCCGGAATGAGAATGGCCAGGAAACATGAAAAACCGTTCCTTCCTTCTCCTGGTGAATTTATCTCATGGTGTAAATCTGAATCAGCAAATCTTTATGGCCTTCCATCGGCATCAGATTTATATGATTTGGTGATGACATTCAGAGGACGTCGATTTCAATTTGCCAAACCTGAGGAATATCCCTGGAAATCTAATGCTGAATATTGGCTTGTAACAGCGGTTAGTTCAAAAATGTCATCTGGTCATCTGACTGTTAACGAAGCGCACAAAGTTTGTGAGCATGAAATAAAAAAGCTCACGAAAAAAATTGATAACGGTTTTTCCATTCCCGAGCCTGTTCCTCAGGTACAAAAAAATGTTATTGCTTCCTCGCCAGAGGTTGCAAAACAACACATCGCTAAAATCAGAGCAATGTTAAAAGCCAGTCACTAACGAAAAGGGGGATTCATTTCCCCTCTATTCCCTCTGTACCTTCCAACAAAGTGACCTCTAATGAAATTGAACCTGCTTAATGGGGATTGTCTCGATATTCTGAAAACTATCGATTCTGATTCCATTGACAGTATTGTGACGGATCCTCCCTATGGGCTTAGTAAAACTCCAGATATGTTTGAAGTGCTAAAGCGGTGGTTAGAAGGAGATGATTATTTTCATCGTGGTAATGGTTTCATGGGTAAAGCGTGGGATAGTTTTGTACCTGGTCCCGTTATCTGGAAAGAATGTCTGAGAGTGCTTAAACCTGGTGGACATCTGCTGTCTTTTTTTGGTAGCAGAACCTATGACTTAGGCGTTACCGCTATCAGGCTTGCTGGTTTTGACATTCGTGATCAGATTATGTGGATCTATGGCAGTGGGTTCCCTAAGTCTCTTGATGTCAGCAAATCTATTGATAAATTGGCTGGAGCGCAAAGAAAAGTTATCGGTCAGGAATATAATTTTGGGGTGACAAAATCCAGTGATGGAAAACTTGCTTTTGGTGATTATGCTGGCTCTTGGGATCTGTCATTACCAGCCACTGATGAGGCTATCAAATGGGATGGATGGGGAACGGGTCTGAAACCAGCTCATGAACCGATTTGTATGGCAAGAAAACCTTTCACAGGTAATCTTGTTGATAATGTCCTGAAGCATGATACAGGCGCGATAAACATCAATGCCTGTCGCGTTGAACCAACGAATGATAACGTGAGCGGGCGATGGCCTGCAAATCTATGTCATGATGGAAGCTATGATGTGCTCAGCCTGTTTCCACAAACAAAGTCCAGTAACAAACGATCTGCTGAAGGTCGTGACAAAGTTGTACAGGGTACAACTTGGTTAATGAATAATCATCAAAGCTGCGAATACGATGATTCAGGAAGTGCCTCACGATACTTCTACTGCCCAAAAGCTAGCAAATCAGACAGGAATGAAGGTGTCACATCCGCTTATGTATCTAATGCTGAAATGACTGGCAGGAAAGAGAATTCAGCAGGTCTTGAGAGTCCTCGCGCCGGAGCCGGTCGAAAATCAGGTGGCCTGAATTTTCATCCTACTGTGAAACCAACAGATTTGATGTCATGGCTTTGTAAGTTGGTCACACCTGAGAACGGGACAATTCTCGATCCTTTTATGGGAAGTGGTTCAACTGGGAAGGCAGCTGTCATCAATAACTTTAACTTTGTCGGAATCGAAATCGACAAAGATTATTTTGAAATAGCGCAACAGCGCATACATTTTAAAAATGATTGCTGTAAGGAGGGGTAATGAATATCCCGCCTCAGGGGATCCGTTTAACTAGCCAAAATTTTATTACTGTTTCTGAATCCATTTCTGAAGATCTGCGAAGAGGGCGATCCTTTCGTCTTAGACTTGAACCGTGGTCAGAACGGCGAACATTATCACAAAATGCTTTATTTCACCTCTGGATGAAAGAGCTGAGTGATTTCTTAATCAAACGTGGTCGCTCACAATGCTCACCGGAATGGTGCAAAGATGCTATGAAATTCACATTTCTTGGATTTGAGACAAATACTTATACCGATGTCAAAACAGGCGCTCAGATTGAGAGGGAATCGTTACGAATGACCTCTAAGCTTAGAGCTTCTGAAATGCATCATTTCATGACGCAAGTTCAGAGCTGGTCACTTGATATTGGGTGCTTTCTCAAAGTTCCAGCGACCTCAGAATTTTTTGAGTTATCACGAAAACAAGAGGAATGACGATGTCTGGAGGTGATGAAAAGATTGTAAGTTTTGTTCAGCGATATGACGTGAATCATGACATCAATGAAATGAAAAATTTTGTTGAGGCTGATAAGCCTAATGAGTCCAGGTTCTGCCCTCATACAAATATCCTCGTTGATGAATTTAACCGGTCAATTCGCTGTCGTCTCTGTGGGCAGGCTATGGACAGTTTTGATTACCTCCTTTCGCTTGCCAAAAAAGAAACCAAATTGGATTGGGAATTGAGGAGGCTGAGGTCGGAAATCAAAAAATCTCGAGAGAACCTTCAAAACTTACAGCGTGAAGAGGTCAATACGCGCGCCAGAGTCAAAACCGCTCAGTTCAGATTAAATGATGTCAATCTTGCTCTTCATGAGGCTGGTGAAACGCTGATAAAGATAAAGGGGTATCATGGATCACGAAAATCAGTTAATGGCAAAGGAGGTTGAGGAAATAATCACCAAATTTCTCAATCAATTCGAGAAAGGGACAATAGATGATATTTATACTAATTGCCGGAATGCGATTCCGTTTTTTTTGGTAAAAGATGTCATCTTTCAGATGTTCAAACAACACAAGCTTCGAAGACGTAGGGGGCTAAAGGACACGACTGAATATCGGCTGACATCTATGTTTCCCGATTTTGGCTGTTCATACCGACCACGAAAGCCATATTCACCCAAAAAAAAGGATGAAAAGAAAAGTAAAAAAAGACCTGTCACTGAATCCTGTCGCGACAATTCAGTCGTTTATCATTTCGATCAATTGCTAAGGAAAACGAGGTTGTAAAATGAAAAAGTCATGGTTTCAGCATTACCCGATGAATGAAATTGAGGCCAATTCATTGATCAGGGATTATAAAATGCGTGGCGTTTCAGCTGAAAAAACATTGACAGCAGACCCACGATTTTATGTTGTCAGTGCCTTTTTACCTGTTTCGCAATACATCCCGCGCTCAAATAAATCCTATATCAATTCGTTCTGGCAATAATCCGTTCAACTTAAGCCAGTTTAAAAACTGGCTTTTCCTCAGCGTCGATTGTAAACCTTCTAACAGAGAGTTTTATAATGGCGAAACCAAAAGAAAAAAACTGTCCAGTTTGTAATTCCCTTTTTGTTCCCTGGCTTTCGACTCAACACGTTTGCGGAAATTACAAATGCGCTCTCGAATGGAATCGACGACAGGAAGAGCGTTATCAGCACCGCCAGGAAAGAAAAAGACTACGCTCACAAATTCATCCCAAACAAAAAGAGTGGGGCGATTATAATCGCGAGGCCCAAAACGCCTTTAACAGATATATTCGTATTCGTGATGCAGGGTTGCCCTGCCATGCTTGCGGTATACAACTCAACGACAATGACCCTAATAAATCTGGTGAGTTCGTAGATGCCAGCCATTTTCGTTCTCGTGCGAGAGCTGCACAGCTAAGGTTCAATACGTTTAACTGTGTTACGTGTTGCTGGCACTGCAACAGAACACTTTCAGGCAACATTCAAAATTTACGAAAAGGGCTGATCTCCCGCTTTGGTTTATCAATTGTCATCAGACTCGAATGTGACAATCAATTTCACCATCATTCGATTTCTTATCTGATTCGGATTATCGATATATTTACCCGCCGTGCGGATCATCTTCTAAAGCTCAGGGCAAGAAAGGAACTAAGATGAATCTTGAAAAAACAGTTCGTTTCCATTTTCCAAAATCCTCACCAATTTCACCCGTGTCACCTTCAACTGACGAAAACACACTCAGAACTCCTGAGGTAATGGCTGCGCTAGGATTTGCTCAGGCTGAAGCCGGATTTGGCATGTCTGCTTTTTTTGGGAAGATGGGTATCAGTCAGAACGATAAGAATAGGGCAGTCACGTTTCTGATGAAAATGACTCGTTCTCGTCTCATGAAAGTGCGGATGACACTTGACCTTTCAGGGCGGCAACGAGCCAGAATGATCTACCTGATTTCACTTTTCGCTTATGAGGATTACACCCGTTCCGCTGCATCACCTGAACATCGTTGTAAGAGCTGTAACGGTCGTGGATTCATCCGGGACGTCGAGCAGATCGCCGCAACTGGCCAGAGAGTGATGAAAAAATGCAGTCGGTGTAATGGCCTCGGTTTTAAACGTGTGAAAGCCAGCGCATTGTTTAAAGCGCTTAAGGCCATCATTCCTGAGCTTTCACAGCCCACGTTTTCACGTCACATAAAACCAATCTTTGAGGAGTTGATTCAGGTGTGTTTTAGTGAAGAAAATCGAGCTAATAACGCCTTAAAAAAAGTTTCTCATCAAAAAAGTTATTAAAGAGTGCGAAAATTACTTTCGTCAACTTGAATGATTGAATAAAACTGCATAAGCTGAGCGCAGAGAGTCAAAAAACCGCCAGATGCTTTCTGATTCAACCTCCTTTGTGTCTGTGGCTCTCTCATACTCCCGGCCTTCCTTTGTGAATCCTGATGGTTGATTCCAGGTGTTCTGCGTTCACTATCAGCTATTGTGGTTCATAACGGGAGGTTGGGGAGACGCGGTCAAAAAGAGGGCGATCAGTCCTGACCGCCCTAAGTAAAGCAAATTGGAATCCATCTTTAGACGCCGATGACAGCAGTCGGCGACAAAGAGTTTACGTTTGCTCCTTCCGAAAACGTATTAAATTGAGCTATTTCTTATTATTCGCATTAACTGGAAAATTGATTAAATTTCAATCCGGTTCTTTTTTAATCATCTGTTAATTGCAAAAATGCAAGTATCTAGTTCTTCCGTCCTCGTTAGAATTAGCTCACACCCCATCGTTTTTATAATAATTTTAGTGTGAGAAATCCTTATGGAACTGACTAAAAATCAAGAGTTCGCCTTTGCTTCAATTGCAAGTATGTCACTGATTTCTTTTACCAATGGTGAACCAACAGAAAGCGAGCTTGAAGAAATATACATCCAGATTCATGAGTGTGAACGTCTTCAAAATGATATTGATTTTTCGCTTGTTGCGCTCGATGAATGTCGTGAGCGATTAGAAATAAACTTTCAAGATGGTCACGATGCAATTCTTGACGATATTCGTGAATTGAAACTAGGTCATGATGAATCCGTTGAAATCATGAACATGACGTTAAATGTTGTAAAGAGCAATAGTGAAATTCCTCCCGAAAAAATGGACACTTTGAGTGAAATTTGTCAGGCGATGAATCTCTATAGTGACGAATTCAATTTTGCAATTTAACAATAACAATGAAATACCCTCATGAGCGACATTTGCAAGCTTAACCCGGCCGCAAGGCTGGGTCTTTTTTTCACTCAGTTCGGTTGGTTGCGGGGAGCAATTATGTTTACAATGCCGCCTTCATAACAGCGTCGGTGATGTAAAATGCGATACCCTGTCGATGTCATGCCTTGTTCTTGTGGCTTTCTCGCTTTCTGTCCTCTCATTCCAGAGGCTGAAGGTCATGGCGAAACGCGTGAATCTGCGATTCAAGCGTGTCATGATGCGGTGATTGCCTCATTTGAAACGTTCTTCAACCAACGCCAGATGATCCCGTTACCCAACGAATCCGGGGCGGATTTCATTGAGATAGCCTCAAGCGTGGTGGCCAAATTGCTTTTGCTCAACGCAGTCCTTGAGCATGGGATTTCAAACACAGAACTCGCAAACCGGCTCGGATTATCCCGACAGGAAATCTCACGCATTTTCAATTTAAACCACACAACTAAAATTGACACTATTCAGAAGGCTTTGGCAGTATTAGACAGGCAGCTTCTTTTAATCATTTTGTGACATCATCCCTCTGCGTTTTTATTTACGAGCCTGAACATAATGTTCAGGCTTTTTTTTTACCTCGCTTTGCCCAAGCGATTCTAAATCAGAGAGCCTTTCAAGGGTGAGTCAGGTGGGTTCGCCTGTCTCTCTCTGTGGGTGTTCTCCTGGGCACTGGCTCACCCTCAAAAGGAATGACATGTTTAATTTTTTAAAAAAACGCGCTCGTCGCGTAACCAGTGACATCAACAAATTCGATAAACGCGATCTTGCTCAGGCTGTTGTTAATGCGGCCTGGCTGGTGGCTTATGCTGACGGAAGTTGTGACCCCCTTGAACGTGCCAAAATCGACCAGGTTCTGAAAACGAATCCAGTCCTGTATAATTTCACAAGCGAGCTTGCTGAAATTTCAGGGAAAATCATTAATCTTCTTGAGACAGATTTCAAAATTGGTCGTCGTGCTGCATTACGTGAAATCGAAGATGTGAAAGGGGATCAGCGCGAGGCTGAAGATGTGCTGGATGTCGCTGTGGCCATAGCCGGTGCTGATGGTGAGATCGAGAAATCAGAACTCAAAGTTCTCGAACAGATTGCGCTTATCTTAGGGTTGCGTCTGGAGAACCATCTGGAATGAATCAGTATCCGAAGAATCTCTATTTTACCGGATTTATCGCTTTTTTCCTCGTCTTTCACTTGCTCGGACAAATTGGATCAGTTTTCTCTGATGTCGTCCTCCTTGTTGCGCTTTACATCATGATGAAAGACCGACAGTCATAAGGTGATTTATGTCCACTGAGATAACCGTGAACGAGCTGATCGCACGGATTAAGGTGATGTATCTGGCTGTCTTCGCAAATGGCGAGTTTGATGAACAGCTTAAAGAGACTCTTAATAACGAATTCGAAGAGCTGTCCCTTTGCGATGATGCACGATTTATGTCTCGCAAATTGGCGCAAAGGATTAAAGCTGAATTCGAACGCGATTTTCATGGCACGATAGATCAGATCTTTATCTCACTTGAGCCTTTGTCCGCACGTCCAGAGTGTGGCCATTTATTGCTCATGCTTTATCTGTCTATGGTAGAACGAGACAGCGAAATGACTGACGCTGAGGAGGTTTTAGGAATGGAGCTTGCTGAGACGTTGAATCTTGATATCGATTATTATCTGACAAATCGCACAGACTAAGCATTTTTTTCAGTTTTGCGAAGTATCGTTTGTATCCTAATCCATAAGTAATTAAATGACTACCTAAGGAGACGTGATGCAACAAACTGAGGAAACGCTTTCTGTTGAAGATAAAGATTTGCTTTATGGTATTGTCCTTATCGACACGATTTATTTGATCGCCTTTGCTGAATCACGTCCGACGTTGCGACAGATTCAGCTGATCAAAAAGATTCGTGCTGAAGAACCTATCTTACAAAACAGCAAAATGATTAACGACATCATTTCGCTGTCACTCGAAGACAAGCTAAAAAATGATTACTTTCGGACTTCAAAGAACATTCTTGAAAATCTGAATACAATCATTAATGATTTTGAACGATGTGAAAAAGTTCTCGATTATGCGCAACTTATTGCGATGGCTGGAGACGAAATCACACCGACTGTTCAGAACCTTCTTGATCGGATTAGTGATGCGCTTTATTTGTGAGGGTAGGCCATGAATTTAAGTCATAAAAAAAAGCTCGTCATGGTGCGTGATGAACTTTTAAAAGCGAAGGGTTTCCTGGAGACCGGAAACCCTGAGAAGGCAAAGTTGAGTGTCATTTCTGCTTTGTGCTTTGTTGATATGATTTACACAAAAGAATCAACAGAAAAAAAAGATTCAGCCGAAACGATCAGGTAACGGTATAGTCATTAAGTCTGTTTTGTGGCGGCTGGGATAACTTGTCTCAAACGCCACAATACTTAGGTCATAATTGATTTGTAACTTAAGCCAAAAACTTGCATCGTCTTTAAAATACCAGGCTAAACGCTCACATAAATCAAAAGGGATAGCGCGTTTCATCTCAATGACTTCAATAATTGTTGAATCGCAATATTTTATAATAGTACCAAAATCCAAAACAGATATATGACGATCTCTCAATCTGCATTTGAGAATCAGTCCAGGATGGGGATGAAGTTTTTCAGCCATAAAAAGTAACTCCTCTCAATGAATCGAAGTTACTTTAGCTATTTTACGAATTGTTACCTGTCATTCTGAGCTATCCTGGAACCGTTCTGGCAAAGGGTATATCGGGACGTTCTCAGCTGTTTCAGTGCGTCTTGCTCTGGAAATATCATGCCTGGCCTGCATTTCTAGTAATGCTTCAGGCGTTGAACTGATTGCCTTTGCAATTTTGATAGCAAGAACAGGCGTTAATGCAGATTTGCGTTTCAACAATCTGTGAATCAACACAGGGGATTCACCGATATCGAAAGCTAACCTGTTCTGTGAAACATTCAGGATGTTGAGAAGACGCTTAATTTCCTCTCCAGGATGTGGCGTTAATATTCTCACCATTTCAAATCCTTAGGTATTGACGGGAGTATAAATCTTAGTGTTTCCTCTCTTTAAGTCGTGTCAATGTGTGCGAATGTGTATCTCGATTCTTGAAGTCGTTTAAGCGCTCTGATATTCCTAAAGACTTCAACCTAAGTAGAGATAAAAGTTAATGTCTGACACGTTAAAATACGACCTGGTTATTCATCATTTAGAAAACGGTAACACTAAGCTGAATACGCCTCTTCACTGGTCAGAATATGACTCTAAAGGCGAGATTATCAATGCTGGCGTAAATGGCTATACAGAATTTCCTATTCCGCTGCCATCACGGATCATGGTCAAAGGCAACCCAAAACGTTCAGTTGGAAAGGTCGGAATCAAATCAATTCTTCGTTCTGATTGCGATGAACGTGAAATGGTTATGTTTGAAACTCTCGACACTAACAAACCTTTGTCACCTGAACATGAAGAACTATTTGACCGCTTAAAAGCTGTCATGAATGATTTTGCACCCGATGACGGTCAGTTTATCCTCAACCTGCATTTCTTGCCTGATGACCCGACTGATGAAACGGAATGTGTTGATACAGATGAAGGTGAGCAGGAATTAGCGGCTTTACTTGCACTTTTACATTTTATGACTAAACCTCATTAACCCTTGCTCAGGATTAAAAATGGATGTTGTCATTAATGGTGTTCAATATTCACCAACAAAACGCGTTGATTCTAAAATCGGTATCGCTATAACGACTCATAATCGGCCAGACACGTTAATCAAAGCGTTAGAAAATCATCTAAACTTTCTTCCGGCTGGCGCGAAAATTGTCGTGATAGATGATGGTTCAGCAGTGCCGGCGACCGTACCTGAAGGAGTTCATCTTGTCAGGTTTCCTCATTCACGCGGGATTGTTGCCGCTAAGAATGCGAGTCTGAAAGCGCTAATAGATGCAGGTTGTGAAGAGCTGTTCCTGTTTGATGATGACGCATGGCCGATTTCACCATCATGGGAACAGCCATATATTCGTTCGCCAGAACCGCACCTTTCCTATCAGTTTTTGGATCTTGCCATAAATATCAAGATTCGGGATATTGCTGTTTTATTCAGCGACAAGCAACACATTGCATACACCGGACAGCGTGGTGTGATGTTGTATTACCATGTTTCAGCGATCAAACAGGTTGGTGGTTTTGACCCGATTTATGAGCGTGGAATGTATGAACATGCTGACTTAGCGCTTCGCATTTATCATTCAGGCTTAACCAGCTGGGCCTTTGCTGATGTTGTCGGGTCAAATCGTCTGATTTACTCGCTGGATGAACATCTGAATGTTAAGCGCTCCGTTAACCGCGCAGAGCGAGAGCAACAAGTCAGAAAGAATGTTGGTATATACAACCTTCGTATGAAGACCGAGTATTGCGATTTTGTACCGCTCTCTGAAGGTTCAAACGTTGTTTTGACCACGTTTTTCACCGCAAATCCTGACCCGCAGCGGAATAAACGTTTGGAGCCTAACCCTGTATTACTGGACGCATGGTCTAGTTCAATTCAGGGAGCCACACCCATTGTTCTCGCTGACCAGCTCAAATCCGCTCCAAAGGAGGCCAGCCTTCATCGCGTCCCTGAATCGAATATCAATGTCTATTTTTTGCGATGGTTGCGGGTTTGGGAATATCTCAGAGACCATCCAGACATTGAGAATGTTTGGGTCACGGATGGGACGGACGTAGTCATGCTCCATGAACCCTGGACCAAAATGATCCCAGGGAAAATCTACGTCGGTTCAGAACCGAAAACTTATGCTGATGACTGGGCAAAAACTCATCATCCCGAACGGATTTATCAGGAATTCATTTCCATTCATCAGGATGATGTCATGCTTAATGCAGGTTTATTAGGCGGTTCGAGAGAGGATGTAATGATGTTCGCTCATTCAATTCTTCGAATTTATTCCAAAGTCGAATCTGAGAATTTTTGGGATAAACGCAAAAAGCCCTTTGCGATGGGTGACATGATCGCTTTCGGCATAGTCGGATATCGTCACAGGGATCGACTGATAACAGGTCCACTTGTTCATACAGTCTTTAAGACGAATGGCACAGGAAAGGAATACGCGTTTTGGCAGCACAAGTGAAATTTTGTGTAGTGGGCCATCATTCTCGTGAAGTGCTCGCAAAACGGCTTTCAGAACGGCTCGATGCAACGTTATTCATTGACCCAGGCAAGAACGGCAGTAACTGGAACCATCGTCGGGCGCTCGAATGGGCCTCGACTCAGAAAGAACGAGTGATTGTCCTTGAGGATGACGCTTTAATTGTTGAAGGCTTTGATGGCCTGGTGAGTTCATGGCTCGACCGATTTCCTGACAATATTCTGAGTTTTTATCTCGGTACTGGCAGACCCCCACAACGACAGATAGAAATCGCGCTGCGCTTAATTGATGCTGATAAACATCAGCTTGATTATGTTATGTTCGGAAAATTGCTTCATGGTGTCTGCTATTCGATTCCTCGCCATTTCCTGCCGCGAATTCTGGAAGGTTGGGATGAGCGCCTGGGCGCGGATTATGCAATCAGTGCAAACTATAAGGGAAGGGTGATTTACCCTGTCTTTTCACTAGTTGATCACGCTGATAGTGACATTGTTGAAAAACATCCTGATAAGGCTAAGCGCCTGGAACGCCGTAAAGCGTGGCGACTATACAGAAATGAGGGAACATGGCCAGACTGAGCACGTTGAAACCACGTCTTTCAAACCTCAATCCTCATCGCCTCAAAACGCTCAAAGTTGCTGATAAGAGGATAACCGGCGTCACGCTTCAACAACGGCGTCTTAAGATGTGGAAAGCCGATCCTCGATGCGCGATTTGCGGCAAATTGACAGAATATCCTCATGGTTTCGAGCTGGACCATATAACACCGCTTTATCTTGGCGGAGAGGACATTTTAGAAAATACCCAAATACTTTGTTGTGGTCCCGATGGATGCCATAAGAAAAAAACAAAGTCTGACTTTAAACGTTGAATTTGCTGAACTGATGAATGATCAATCATTCATCATTTGAGTCAATTCTGACAAGTAAGGGTTTGCGATGATTACAAGTCCTCAATCATCATTGCTCGGTGGCCCATCAGTTAATTCAGGCTATATTCCTCCGAGCACATGTGAGGTGTCAGGAGAAGACGGCAAAGCCATAGTAATTCAGCCTCAACCCGATCTTTCTGATATCGATTTACTGTTAAGCCGTCTTGATTCCCGCGTTGTTTATTCAGGTCCACCACATTTGTTTTGGAATCAAAACGGGATTCTGCAAACCTCAAACATAAACGAATGGCCAGTTGAATATCAGAATGGGGTTGCAATAGGTCGCAGCTTCCCGGAACCTCAAACGACTAACTATCTTCCGAATTGCCGTGCAATTGCGCTTTCGAATAATGTAAAGGCCAGTGCTGATTTTGATTTGATAGTCGGTGAAACAAGCGCCCCTGATGGTGGTGCGATGTGCCTCATTCCAGTTGCTTCAGCGTTTTATCTGATTTCACAAGATATTGGAGGCGTTGATCTGATTCCTGGAACACCTTACACCCTGTCTACTGAATGGAATAGACTTGTTTTTCCTGTAACACCAACAGCAAACAGTGTTGTTCGGATTTGGATTGGTCGCAACATTAATGATGCTTCAGGGAACACATTTGTATTTATTGAACCGTCTTCGGCACTGAATATCGGTGATTATGTTTTTTCCTGGTTTGCAAAAGCTGGAGATGAAGTCACTTTCCCCGCTGGATGTGGGATGATTGAGAACAGCAATTATCCTTACGCAACATCTCCGATAATCACTGAGGACGCTAATCAGGGAATTCGCACAGAATCATCAGTATCCATTGCTCAGGTTGGTGATTCGCAAAGTATTGTTATTGTTTATGATGATTTATCTCTTGAGGTCTCTCCTTTCAACGGTGCTGATTCAGTTTCCCTTCCATTCGCTACTTTTAATTGGGGTGAACGATACATTACACGGATAAAGTATCTGTCTAATGTTCCTGATTTATCACCCATAGACTTGACAGCCGAAACGCTCGATTCGAGGGTTAGTTATTCAGGCCCATCACACACTTATGTTGACTCATTCTCAGCTCTTGCAACATCGAATGAGAATGAATGGCCTCTTGAATATCAAGATAGTGTTGCAATTGGACGGCACGAACCTGAGGGGCAAACTATAAATTATGCTCCTGATACTGTGGCGCTTGATATTGCGCCGCCTGGAAATTCAGCAACATGGATGTATTCTCAAGGTTCAACTATTACCTATGGTGCTATTGAGACAAGTCAGTTCAATATCATAAACACTGAAACACCTAAAATTTTTATTAATGTATATAACGAATCCGAGGCTCGATTTTTCTTCTCTCCAGATGTGAATCCAGGGACTGATTCCACCTGGCAACGAAACATTTTAACATTTGAAAATACGATTGAATCAACACTTCGCTTTTATACTCAGCGTGAAGGTGCTACGAGCTATCTTTATCAGCATTGTCCAGGTGTTCCAGTCGGGAGTTTTGTTGCTTCAGTCTTTCGGCGGCTTACTGATACTAATATGCAATCAGAAGCGCCGCAGCTTGAGATAGGTACTTTCCCGACATCTCCAATTTTCAATGACAGAAACGAGCAAAATACCCGTTTAGCCTCTTCTGTGACTGTAAAGAATCCAGGTGGTGCTAAGAACATCGTCCTTCACTTCTCGGATGGAACACGCTCAACAGTTCCGTTCGTTAGTGATATAGCGACTTTACCTCTGGCCTCTCAAGCATGGGCGACACGTTATATCACTCAAATCACATTCAGTAATTAACTGATAAGAGGATTTATGTCTGATTTGGTTAACCTAACTCAGGACGCTATTCAGATAACAGATGGCTCCAACGGTGCTCATATTTCAATTATCAGCGGTCAGATGTTATACGCTGATTCAGCTGATAGCTCAGCCTGGCATACTCTAATGGGAACAGTTTTAGAGATTCGCCCACCCGTTGTTACCTATATGAAAGCGAAGGCTTTAGGTGGTGTTCAGATGGTAGTAACAACATGGAGTGAATCATAGTTCACTTGTTTTTTACTTATCTTTTAATTCTACAACCGAGGTTTAAAAATGGAAATGCAACAACGATCAATCCTGGCTATTGCAAGTAATGCTGGGGATGCAATGGAAGAAGCGCTCAAAAATCCTTTCTTAGTCCCACTGAAAAACAATAAGTCAGTAGTTGTAATTGGGAAAGACAAGTTCGATGAATTACAAAATCTTGCTAAATCAAAGAATGATGAAGAATAGTGACTGAAGGTTGATATGGGAAAATGTGTCTTATAATCAAGAGCTTATATTGAATTGAGTTTGCAGTTATTTCTCACCGAAATAAAAAAATTCTATCTTTGATTCTTTGGGGGGGGTATGAAAAAAAATAGAAATGCAAGCTTTTTTAAACCTCGCCCCCAGTCACTTAAATTTTTTTTTTGGTTTATGGGGTGATCTACCGTTCACTATAGCCGGTAGATCATTTACTAATCAATCCTCTCAAGAGGCTGTCACACAGAGGAGGGTGATATGACACAAAAAACAGTTTTCCTTCCCGCTGTAGAGCTTGTCACGATGACAAGTCTTGAGCTGGTGGATTTCATCAATGATGTTCGCGCCAGTAAAGCTCAGCTTGAAGGATTGCCTTTCCCCTGCAAGAAATTTTCGAAACTCAGTCACCGTAATTTCACGGCTAAAGTCCCGAAGGTACTGGGAGGAACATGTGCTAAATTTTTAGCAGATGTTCCTTTCACAACAGGCCAGGGAGCTGTAAATACACGTAAAATCTACAAATTCCCGCGTCGAGAAGCCTGTTTAATGGCGATGTCATACGATTATGACGCCCAAGCTAAGGTTTTCGACCGAATGGACGAGCTTGAGGGGCGTGTTAATGTCAATTTAATGGACTTTTCAAAGTTCAAAGACATGACCGTTTCTCAGATGCAAGACAGAGTCACTCAGGCTGAACGTTTTTCATTTGAGGAACATGGCCAGAGGGGAAGCGGATTGATGACGCAAAGAAAGAAAGAAAAAAGGATGATCGCCAGTGCGATTGATGTTGTCGGAAAAATCTCACAACTTGAACTCCCAGGTTTCGATCTTGAGGTTGTATAAAGTTCATGACAAAAATTGAGTTTATTGAAAAGAACATCATCACTGAATTAACTCGCCTCGGATATGACCAAACAGCAGTAAATATCGGTGCAAGAGAAGCAGTTTCATATTTTCGTCGCGCATCAACAACAAGTAAGAACGGTAAAATCTTTGAAGATTGCTTGTTCCATGCAAAATTATTCGCAAAAAAGCACGCTTCAAATAAAAAATAAGAGAGAAAAAGCATGTTAACCACAAAAAAAAGGAATTTTGCCGAAATCTGGATGAGTGGTGAGAACAAAACTCAGTCAGCTATTAAGGCTGGTTACAGTGCGGCAAGTGCAAAATATAAAGGCCATGAACTTTCTAAGAATAAAGATGTTCTTGCTTATATTGAACGTCTTAAAAAAACTCAGGTTAACCCTGATACTGTTCAATCTCCTGAAGAGGAAGGTGTAGTTGAACAAGCTCAGGAAAAACAGATGCCAGAGCTAGTGAGAACTGAGAAAATTGAAGACCCCCTCGTCATCATGCGTCGAATCATGAACGATCATTTGTTCACTGATCCTAAACTCTCGCTAGATGCAGCAGCGAAGCTTGCTCCCTATGTTTCAGCGAAAGTAGGTGAGGCGGGTAAAAAAGAAGCAAAAAATAAAGCAGCTAAAAAGGCGGCAAATTCTTTTACCGCAATGACCCCGCCTAAATTGATTGTCAATAATTCAATTTAGTTTTTCAAAACGGTCTCAGTGGCGTCTTTTTCCTGTTTGAATTTACGAAGATATTCAGCCATTTCTTTAAAATCTCCTCCAAGCTCTTCAAGAACACCGATATATTTCATTTGATAGGGGAGACTGAGTGAGGAAAATATAAGCCCAAGCATGAATTTATTTAGCTCAATGTTTTTTGTGATTTCCTCAGTAGTCTCATAATCTTTCACTAATTTAAAATCATCAAGTAACCGATATGATCGCATTGAATAAACCTCAAGTTAAATAAAGATAGTATTTAACTTAAAGACTAAAAGATTCTCATTCTGAGCTTTATTTTACTAAGGTTAAAAATGGTTACATGGAAGACCGATTGTCCAGATTGGGAATCTCGGTTAATCAACAGGCAATCGATCATACCCCCACCAATTTTCCCCGAGATTGCGAACGTCGGGTTGAGTATATTCAAGCGATTAACAGTCTCAGATCTGCCAGGGAAACCCACATTCGGCGAATGTAGTGATCAATTTGTCTTTGATTTTGTTCTGGCGATTTTCGGTGGTTACGACATCGAGACTGGCAATCAGATGATCCGTGAATATGGATTACTGATTAGCAAAAAAAACACAAAATCGACAATAGCAGCCGGAATCATGCTGACAGCGCTTATCCTGTGTTGGCGCGAGGATGAAGAACATCTGATTCTTGCACCCACGAAAGAGGTTGCTGATAACAGTTTCAAACCTGCTGCATCAATGATCAGGGCTGATGAAGAGTTATCCGATATTTTTCATGTTCAGGATCACACCCGAACCATCACGCATCGTGTCAACCGGAATTCGCTAAAGGTCGTCGCGGCTGATACAGATACAGTTTCAGGTAAAAAATCTGGACGAATTCTTGTCGATGAATTATGGATTTTCGGTAAACGCGCCAAAGCTGAATCTATGTTCATGGAAGCGTTAGGCGGTCAGGTTTCGCGAAATGAAGGCTGGGTCATTTTTCTGACCACTCAAAGTGATGAACCTCCAGCGGGGATTTTCAAACAGAAGCTTGATTACTGGCGAGACGTCAGGGATGGGAATATTGAGGATAAAAAAACCCTCGGTATTTTATATGAATTCCCTCAGAAAATGATCGAAAGTAAAGCTTATGAGGATCCCGATAATTTCTACATTACTAACCCGAATATCGGTCGGTCTGTTAGTCGGGAGTGGTTAGAAGGCGAATTCAAAAAATACAAAAATAAAACCGATGGAACGTATCAGCAATTTCTCGCGAAACATCTGAATATTGAAATCGGGTTGAATCTCAGAAACGACAGATGGCCAGGCGCTGATTATTGGGAACAGCAAGCCGATCCGTCAATCACATTCAATTCAATCCTCTCTCGTTCCGAGGTCATCTGTGTTGGTATTGATGGAGGCGGTCTTGATGATTTACTGGGGCTTTCCATTGTTGGACGTGATAAACACACAAGACAATGGTTGTCATGGTCTCATGGTTGGGCAACACGCAAGGCAATAGAACGCCGTAAGAGTGAGGAAAGCCGTCTTAACGATTTTGTCGTGAATGGTGATTTCACCATTATCGAAGAGGTCGGTGACGATTTCATAGAAATCAGTCAGCTCGTTCTTGAGATTTTTACAGCAGGTCTTCTTGATAAGGTCGGTATGGACCCGGCCGGAGTTGGAATGCTGCTTGATGCGATGGTTGAAGCCGGAATTCCTCAGGATTCAATCATCGGTATCAGTCAGGGTTGGCGGTTAGGTGGCGCAATCAAAACTACTGAACGTAAGCTTGCTGAGGGAGCGTTGATCCATGCGAATCAGCCGTTAATGAATTGGTGTGTGGGTAATGCAAAAATTGTCACCTCAAGCAATGCAACGCTGATAACCAAACAGGCGAGTGGTGTTGGAAAAATCGATCCGCTCATGGCGCTATTTGATGCCGTTTCACTGATGGCGCTCAATCCCGGACCGACGAAGAAAGATTACTCTGTCTTTTATTTATGAATTCTTATTCAAACCACCACGGATAAAAGTCTGAGGGGTTGTCGAAACCGTTAACAATCCTGCTTGCAAGTTCAGGATTGTTTTCTGCTTCTTTAAAGATTTTTTCCCGATTAGGAGTTACAGGTGACAAGACTGAATTAGTCCAGTTGACGACATGTGAGGCATAATTCCAGAATAAACTAAACGTTTTTTCCATCCAATCAGGATTGAAATCGCCTTCATGTTTTAGTATTTCATGCAAATAAATATCAGCACATTTAGCAGCAGAATTAGCACCTTGCCCAGTTATTGAATCATTTAATACCACTGTATCGCCCATCCCTAAAACTGAGTTTCCTGAGGGTAAAGTTAGAATCGGATGACGTACAATCGGTGTAATCTGACCTGAAAAATATCCATTCGCATCAGTTAATGTTGCCTCTCGAAAGTAATGATATTCATCAGGAAACCAACGTTTTAAGGCTGTTAAACTAGTTTTAAGATGTTTTTCAGGTGTAACATTATTTTCAAAGCAATCCAATGGTCCGCCAGGAATAGCTTCAAATGTCATAATTTCACAATTACCTGTCAGTGTAAGTGCTGGGAAGGTAATGAATTCGCCAACATCAGGAATCAAAGTAAATCGAATTGAATTTGATTCGATTTCAGGGTTGTTAACATAAGTTAAGGCAAGTTTACGTTGAGGTTTTGAGAAGCAAGATTCTTTATTATTTATTTGGAAGGCTGAAGATAAATTGCCTCGTCCAGTCGCAACGATGACAAGATCATGCTCGTGAGTCAGAGAATCAAGATCGAAAAGATTAATTGGTTTTTTGATAAAACTCCCGCCCATTTTAATGAACATTTTCATTAGGGAAGCAATTTTTAGTCGCTGATCTACTGAACATGCAGGCTGTTTGAGTTCTGCATCGAAAGAAATGGCGTTATATGGATTATCGTGTTGAATGATGTGGAATTCACTAGAGATTAACGGCGGAGCTTTCCCTTCCCATTGATTAAGACCTAACTCACGTTCGATAGTGAGAGCAGTATTGAACATGCATTGACTAGACATGACTTTACCGCAAAGTAAATCTTTACTGTCTTTATCACTGAAAAGTGTAATTTCAAACCCATGATGCAATAATCCTATAGAGAGCTGTAGCCCCGATTGACCAGCCCCAATGATAGCTATCTTTCTCATTCAATATCCTCCAGGTAATCATTTCGAAACGATGAGGAACGATAGTGGCCTGATTTTTTGGCATATAACAGCCTCCCTGAGGCTAATTAGCTTCAATGGATCCGTTTTTTTAGATTCAGAATGACAAGATCATAAATTTCGATGAAACAAAATTCTCACAAGGTATATACATTGTATATTATCTTGATGGTAAGTTAAATCGCCAGGTTTTTTGTTTAAGGAATTTTAATGGCAATTTTATTTCTGATCGTATTGTATTTTTTACCAACATTCATAGGGATTATTCGTTATCGGTTAAACATTTGGGCGATTATCCTGACGAACCTTGTGTTTGGCTGGACCTTAATCGGCTGGATAGTCGCATTGATTATGGCTATCAAGTCAGATGAAAATGACAGGTTAAACCACGTTATCAAATTGTTGGAAAAAAGGAAGGATTGAGTTAAAGGGCCGCAATAGCGGCCTTTTTTCATATAAAATCGCATAGATTATGATTTTTTTATCGTTCCTATTTGTGAAAATTAATTTTTTGAAACATGTAGGGCATAAAAATGAAAAAATCTGATTTAATCATTGATCTAATTTCCATGCGAAAGAGTGGCGAGTTTTATTCTGACGAACTTTTGAATAATATCGGCGTAAAACATGGGCGGAGTATTTACATGCCCATGATAAATTGTTCTATCTATCTTGATTGTGAATATACATTAAGTGACTTACCATCCTTTATTAAACCCTATCGTTATGATTCTCACGGGTTTTGGAAGTAAATAATAAGGAGCCTTGCGGCTCCTTTATTTATTCCTTCATCGGATTAAGATCATTTTTCTCGCAATAACATAAATAGTTTCTGAGCGCTTCATTACCTGCGCTGTGAATATCCTGTTCATAATAGGCATAAAAGGAAGTCATTGCGCGCATTTCGACAAAATCTCCAACATAAAACCCGAGATGTTCATCATAAACAACTTTTGCTTTATGACTTCCGATAATGTAATAACGAATGCCGTCAACTTCTTTATACTTACTGCCATTTAGAATAAAAGTCTTAATCTTTTCAACTAATTTTTTAATCATTATCTTTCTCTAAAGTTCTTTGAAAAGAGTGGGAGGGCGATCAGATCGCCCAAAATTTTTAAATCAAATTCTTGATGACTTGGGGAATACTTGGGCGACCTTTGATCATGCAAGTACAAACAAAATTTCCCTCAGCCGCAATGACCCCATCGACGAACATTTTCTGAACCACATTGACACGAGTCGGTTTTTCATGTTTTTCAACATGACAAGTGATGACGACCGTTTCATTTCGATGAACACTTTTCTTGAATTTCATCCTGTATTCTAAAACGACATACATATGACCTAGTTCAAAAAGTTGATCAAGATTGATTCCGAACTCTTCGCTGAAGTAGGCATGACGCGCCCATTCAAAATAAAAGGGATAAAACAGGCCATCCATTACCCCTTGAAAGTCAATGTGCTGAGGATCGACAGCATATGATTTAGAAAACATCATTACTCCTTAGGTTTTTAAGAGACAAAGGGTCGCGAATGTAACGAGAAGAACGACAATCGCGAGTAAAATTTGTTTAAATTCATTCCACCTCTGAAACGAATCCTCTGAATAGCTTACCTTCTGTTTTTTTTGTGTTTTATCCAATTTCTTACTCGTTAGTTAATGGTGTTCTTAATAAATAAGCTCGCACCTTAACAAATCCATTTCTCAAAAAATGAACAAAGTAAGCCCGTCTTCGGGCTTTTTTTGTGTCTGGAGTCTGGCGATGGAACATCAACGCGCCGTCAGTTTGTTGCAACTTAAAGCAGTCAATGAGAACACCAGGCAAATAACAGGCGTGGCAACAACGCCTACCCCGGATCGTTATGGTGATGTCGTCATGCCTGACGGCGCTCAGTTCAAATTACCGATCCCTTTGCTCTGGCAACACGACCATCTATCCCCGATTGGGGAGGTGACATCCGCTCGTGTCACGGACGATGGAATTGAAATAAAAGCCCAGCTCGCTCGCGCTGATGCTCCCAGTCAGCTCGCGGCGCGTCTGGATGAAGCCTGGCAATCCATCCGGCTCGGATTGGTGAAAGGGCTTTCTATCGGTTTCAGACCTATCGAATACGCCTTTATTGATGATGGCGGTATCCGATTTTCATCATGGGAGTGGTACGAACTTTCAGTTGTGACCGTACCGGCAAACGCTGAGGGAACGATCTCAACCGTTAAAAGTATCGACCAGGAGTTACGCGCCGCGTCTGGCAACCCAGTTTCTCCTCCCAACAACAATCCCCGAGTTGTTCACCTCAAGAAAAAAGCTGGCGTTTCAGCACCTGTAACTAAGTCAATCAGAAAGAATGAAGGAAATAAGATGAATATTGGCGAACAAATTAAATCTTTCGAAATGAAACGTGCATCACTGGACGCTGAACGCGCTGAGGTAATGGAAAAGGCTTTTAAAGATGGCCGTACTCTGGATGAAGAGGAAACTGAAAAGTACGACGAAATCACTTCTGAGGTGAAAAGTGTCGATGCTCACCTTTCACGCCTTCGCGAGCTGGAATCTCAGAAAGCCTCAACAGCAAAACCCGTTCAACCGGCCGCAGGAGGCGACACGGTGACAACGGTGAAATCGGTCCAGGCACCTTCAATCATTCATGTTGAAAAAAAACTTGAACCGGGTATTGGTTTTGCCCGAATGACCAAACTTCTCGCCGCCGCGAAAGGCATGAAATCAGAAGCAGCATTCCTGGCAAAACATCAATATCCCGACGACATCAAGCTTCAGAGTGTTATGAAGGATCTGATCAGTGCAGGGTCAACGACTGATCCGAACTGGGCCGGAAATCTGGTAACAGTTCAGGATTACACGGCTGATTTCATCGAGTTCCTTCGTCCTCAAACAATCATCGGTCGTTTCGGTGCGAATGGTATTCCCGGCTTTACCCGTATTCCGTTCAACGTTCGTATCAAAGGCCAGACTTCAGGCGGCGCGGCGAACTGGGTAGGTGAGGGTAAAGCTAAGCCACTGACCAGCTTCGACTTCAGTCAAGTCACGCTGGGATTCACCAAAGTCGCAGCCATTGCGGTTCTGACTGACGAAGTCATTCGTCTTTCAACTCCATCAGCCGATTCCCTTGTTCGTCAGTCTCTGGCCGATGCCGTGGTTGAACGTCTGGACACCGACTTCATTGATCCGACGAAAACCGCTGTTGATGGTGTTTCTCCGGCCTCAGTGACTAATGGCGCGGCGTCATCTGCATCAACCGGTGTTCCTGATCAGGATGCGAACATTGCGCTGTCAGTGTTCATTGAAGCGAACCTGGCACCGACTGGCGCTGTCTGGCTGATGTCCAGCACAACCGCACTGACGCTTTCACAGCGTAAAAACGCACTCGGTCAGCGTGAATATCCTGACATGACCATGTTCGGCGGTACGTTCAACGGTCTTCCTGTTCTGGTGAGTCAATATATCGACGACTCTCTGATCCTGGTGGATGCGCCAAACATCTATCTGGCTGATGATGGTGGTGTTGCTATCGACATTTCAACTGAAGCGTCTCTGGAAATGCAAAGCACACCAACTCACGATTCCCTCACCCCGGCACCGATTGAACTGGTAAGCATGTTCCAGACAAACAGCGTTGCTGTTCGTGCTGAACGCTGGATCAACTGGCAACGTCGCCGCGATGCGGCTGTTTCAATCATCACTGGCGTTGACTACAGCGTAACAGCGGGCAGCTAAGGAGATAGACGGGGTTCGCCCCGTCTTTTTTATCATGGTCCCAGTAAGATATTTAAAAAATACGCATGATAGTTATGCAGGACAAAAGAAATTTATACGTAGCGATCATGCAATGGTCCTTGAATTAGCTGGCCTTGTCGAAATTCTGCTTAATGTAGAAAAGAAAACCCGAGGCAGACCAAAGAAAGTTATGTGATCTGAAGGGGTTCCATCGATGTTTAATTTTCTTCGCAGAAAAGCAAAGGAAGAAAAGAAAGCCCTACATTCAATTAATTCGGGTGCATGGAGTCGGATTCTTGAACCCTATGCTGGAGCCTGGCAACAAAATATTGAAATTCACCTTGATAGTGTTTTGGCTTACCCGGCTATTTTTAGTTGTATTTCATTAATTTCAGCTGATATAGCAAAAATGCCAATGACGGTAAAACGCCGTCAATCTAACGGCATTTGGGTTAGGGGGAATAATCCTCAATTATCTCCTTTGCTTCTTAAACCGAATTTCTATCAAACATCGATGCAGTTCTTTGAACTCTGGATGATTTCAAAACTTGCGCATGGCAACGCTTATATTTTGAAACTGCGTGATGCCGGTGATCGTGTTCAGCAGCTCAGGGTTCTGGATCCTCGTCGTGTCATCCCATATATCTCTGATGACGGAGAAATTTTCTATTCGATTTTGACTGATGAACTCAACGGTCTTCCTGGGAGCTTATATGTCCCAGCCCGAGAGCTTATCCATGATCGATTCAACACCTTTTTTCATCCTCTTTGCGGCCTTTCACCTGTTTATGCCTCCGGTCTTGCGGCGATTGGTGGAGAGGCAATGCTGAGAAATTCAGCCCATACTTTCAAAAATGGTGGCAAGCCTGGAGGGATCATTACCGTTCCCGGCTCTGTTGACCAGGACAAAGCCAAAGAAATCAAAGATAACTGGAACTCAGGTTATACAGGTGAGAATGCCGGGAAAACTGCGTTACTCGCTGATGGAGCAACGTTCAATGTTATCTCTCAGACTGCGACTGATTCGCAGCTGGTGGAACAACTCAATCTCTCAAACCAGCTCGTGGCCTCAACCTTCCGAGTTCCACTTTATAAAATCGATACAGGTCAGACCCCCTCATATAACAACATCGAAGCACTTGAACAGGCGTATTACTCGCAGTGTCTACAGGTCCACATGACAGCGATTGAAGGGTTGATTGCTGACACGTTCGACCTTGATGAACAAACCTGTGTTGAGTTCGATCATTCGCGTCTCCTCAGGATGGACACAGCAGCACGATATAAATCCTATGGTGACGGAATCGGCTCAGGTTTTCTTGCACCGAATGAGGCGCGTATTAAGGAGAATATGCAACCTGTTGAAGGGGGTGACACACCTTATCTTCAACAACAAAACTATTCTCTCGCAGCACTCGCAAAACGTGATGCTCAGGATAACCCATTTTCTACCGGCGAGACCTCAACTGACACCACTACACAGACTGATGACGATCCGAATCCAACACCAGGGAATGATCCTAATCAGCCTCCCTCTTCAGATGATGCCCGAGCCTTTACCGAACTGATAACAACGCAACCAAATTTATTCACGGAAGCTCCTATGATTACAGAACGAGAACGAGGGTTTGCGGAAATCATCCGGCAATCGATAGATAATCGTTTGAAAGAGGCAACCGAGGAATTAAAAGGGGAATTCGATAATCTACTATCAGAAAAAGAAAATATTATTGACATTCAGGAAGAAGTGATTAATAAGCAAATGGAAGAGGGTAAAAAATTTTCTGATTCACTCGATAAAATTGAGAAATTACTTGTCCCATTGTTAGAACGCGTCACTGAACTTGAAAAAAGCGAAATTGACGAATCAGCAATTGCCGCTAATGTCTACGCTCAAATTGAACAACCTGAAATTCCTGATGTTAATTTGATGGTTAAAGAGGCAGTGAGTAAAATTGTCTTACCTCAACCTGAACCATTACCTGATATTAAAAGCATAGTTTTTGAACAGGTGAGCGAATCTGTTAAAGTTTTACCCACTGCTGATGATTTGTCTGAAATGGTCAGGAAAGCCGTAGGTGACATTGATTTACCTGAACCTGAACCTGTCATTCCTCCAGACATCAATGAAATCATTGATGAGGTCGTGGCCAGGCTGATTCTTCCCACACCTGAACCGCTTCCTGATATTGATGGCATGGTGAAAAAAGCGTTTTCAGAAATCTCAATCCCCGAACCTGAACCACTTCCCGACATTAAACAAATGATCGCTGATGCCGTCAGTCAGATTGTGATCCCTGAACCTGAGCCATTGCCTGATATAACGGAATTAGTGAAAAAAGCTGTTTCTGAAATCACTTTACCTGAACCGGAACCCTTACCGGATATTAAGAAAATGATTTTTGAGGCTGTGAATGGAATCGATATTCCTCAGCCTGAGCCATTACCTGATATTGAAGCAATGGTGAAGGATATGGTCAGTAAGATTGAGATCCCGAAACCTCAGCCTATGCCTGATTTCAGGGAAATCATTAAATCGGCAATTGCTAACATCAAATTTCCCAAACCCGAGCCGTTGCCTGACATTGGCCAGTTAATTCGCGAGGCGATTGGGCGCATAGAGATTCCGATCCCTGACGTGAAGCAGCTGGTGGAGGAGGCGATTAAAAATCTTGAGCTTCCTGAGCCTCAACCATTGCCTGACATCCAGGCACTAGTTCGTTCTGAAGTTGCTCAGATTGAGTTACCTAAACCTGAACCAGTTGCAATTCCTGATTTTCACAAAATGATTCAGGATGCGGTCTCTGAAATTCAGTTGCCTGAGCCAAAAGATCCAGAACCTCTTCCTGATATTCAGCAAATGGTGAAAGAGGCGGTTGAGTCGATTGAGATCCCACAACCGAAAGAACCTGAACCGTTGCCGGACATCGCCATGTTACTTGAAAGGGCGGTTTCGGAATATCCGATGCCTGAACCTGAGCCTTTGCCCGATATCGGTGAAATGGTTCGAAAGGCGATTGATGCAATTAAGATCCCGCAGCCGAAAGAACCCGAACCTTTGCCGGACATCAAAGCGTTAATCTCAGAGGCAGTTTCACAAATTCGCTTGCCAGAACCTGAAAAGATACCTCTTCCAGATTTTGACGAATTGGTTTCTCAGGCGGTAGAAAAGGCGATGACAGGGATTCATATTCCTGAACCCTCAAATGGCCAGGACGGGAAAGACGGACTTCAAATTGAGGTCATCCCTCAAATTGATGTGAATAAAAGCTATCCTCGCGGAACCTATGCCATACATAACGGAGGCTTGTGGCGAGCATATCAGAACACAGCGGGATTAAGCGGTTTTGAATGTGTTTTGAATGGTCTCAAAGACATTGACGTAACGGTTTCTGATGATCGTCATTTCAAAGTTACCCTATCGAAATCGAACGGTGAAACTGAAGAACGCGGTTTTGATATTCCGGTGATGATTTATCGGGATGTTTATCATTCTGGCACCAAATATTATCCTGGCGACTGTGTAACGTTCGGTGGTTCCATCTGGCATTGTTTTGAAGAAACCAGCGACCGGCCAAACGACATCGGTTCTTCTGGCTGGCGTCTTGCAGTGAAAAGAGGCCGTGACGGGAGATCTCGTGAATGATTGCTTTCGTGACACTCGATGAGGCTAAGGCTCATCTTCGCATTGATACAACGGCGGGTGATGATGAACTTCAGCAAAAAATCTATTCAGCCAGTGCCAGCATTCTTGATTACATCCAGAGTTCTCGCGATGTCCTGGTTGATGATGATGGAGAGGTGATAGAGGGAACTAATGAACTTGACCGGGTTAAAATGGCAACATTATTACTCGTGGGAATTTTAGATCGGGTCCGAAATGGGGAAGAGGAAACGACATATCATCAGGGTTATCTTCCCTTTACTGTCACCAGCCTGATTTATTCACTTCGAAAACCCACCATCATATGAGGAACGGTAATGGCCTGTTCAGGTTGTGCTGCGCGTCGAGCGTGGATCAAGAAAATGGCCCGTTTAGCCTATGAGAGAGCATTTGGAAGAAAAACTGATCGAGGCGATAAAAGCGCAGACAGAAGCAATCACACGACTCGCTGAATCGAACGAAAGTCTTGTTGCGGTTATTTATGATTCGTTAATCGCTGAAGAAGTTGAACATGCCACTCAGACTTATCTGAACGGCAAGCCGCGAGGATGAGTGATGCGGGCCGGAATTTTGAAACACAAGATTGATCTCCAGTCGCATGAGGATGTTCAGGATCCGGTGACAGGTGAAATCACTGAAATTTGGGAAACTCAGGCTTCAGTCTGGGCAGAGGTAGCTCCACTTTCAGGACGAGAATTCATCGCTGCCAATGCGATTCAATCTGAGATTCGGGTTCGCATTACTATTCGTTATCGTGATGATGTTAACAGCGATTGGCGAATTCTGTTCCGTGGTCAGATTTATAACATTGCAGCAATTTTGCCCGATCTTTGGTCTGGTCTCGATTATTTGACACTTCCATGCACAGAAGGTGTTAATAATGGCTGATGGTCTGGATTTTTCAATAATCGGCGTGGATTCTCTGTTAGGTAAGCTTTTTGAGGTGAGCGATGATGTTCGTCGTCGAGGCGGTCGCGCCGCGTTGCGTAAAGCTGGGATGATCATTGTTAATCGTGCTAAGCAGAACGCCGCCAGATTTGATGACCCTCATACAGGTCGATCTATCGAAGATAACATTGCTCTCAGATGGAACGGACGTGAGTTCCGGCAAAATGGGAACATCGCTTTCAGGATCGGCGTTTTACACGGAGCAGTGCTTCAGAATCATCCTGATTTGAGTGAGAACGCGCCTACTCCTCATTGGCGTCTGCTTGAGTTTGGGACAGAGAAAATGCAGGCAAGGCCGATTATGCGTCCTGCTATGGAGGCGAGTCTCAATGATGTTCTACATACGTTTTCGACAGAATATGAGAAATCCTTAGACAGAGCAATCAAACGCGCTCAAAAGAGGAGTAACCCGTCATGATGGGTGCGCCCATATTTGAGGTTGTATTCAACGATCCGAAAGTTTTGAGTTTATTGGGACCAAAGATTTTGAGATTTTATGATTTTGCCAATAAACCTGAAAAACCAACCTATCCCTACGCAACGTTTCAAAATTATGCCGGGTCTCCACAAATGTTTTTAGGAACATTGCCTGATGTCGATACATTCTCACTCCAAATCGATATTTTCTCACTCTCCTCAAGTGAATCACGCAATATTGCCTTAGCGATCCGGGATGCAATAGAACCTCACAGTTATATTACGCGCTGGGGAGACCAGGTCTTAGATGATGAAACCAAAAGTTTTCGCTATTCATTCGATGTTGACTGGATGGTTCTCCGTCAATCCTCTTAAACCAACCGCCTGAGGCGGTTTTTTTTCGTCTGGAGAAATTATGTCGGTGTTAACGCAAGGTACACAGTTATATGTTTACAACAATGTCAGCGTGGGCGAAATCGAATGTATTACGGCGTTTAACCCAGGATCCTCTCCGGCTGATCAGATTGAGGACACTTGTCTGAGTGAGAAAAGCACGCGAACTTATAAAAAAGGTCTTCGAACGCCTGCCCAGGCTTCATTAACGTTAAACGCTGATCCTAACAACGCTTCTCACCTGATGCTGAGTAATCTGGCAGAAACAGCAGATCAATCCGATTTGGTGTTTGCTATCGGCTGGAGTGATGGTGACACTGAACCCACTGTTGATGATTCGAATTCCGATGATGCTGTTGACGGTTTAATTTTACCAACAGATCGTACATGGTACGTTTTTAAGGGGTATGTCTCGGATTTCCCTTTTGATTTCCAGGCGAACACGGTTGTTCAGTCAACGGGAACCATTCAGCGATCAGGAGCAGGAATTTGGGTTCCTAAAGTTGCTGATTCAGGGTCATGAGCACAGATTGATAACTTTCCCATGTATCTACAAAGTATCATTCCCTTCATTGAAGTGAAGGAATGTGAACGTGAAAAATTTAAAAATTGGTGGTTGTGCGGTTGTTGTGGCGTTGGTGGTGGGTTATCAGTGGTATGTTCAAGCGAATCCTATTCCTCAGGATGAACCTGTTATGTCTCAGAGAGAAGAGGTTATTGACAAGCTCTCTCATCTTTCGACAACGCTTCCTGTCAAACAGGTAAGAAAAATCGAAACCAATGAGAAGAACTGGCATTACCATTTTGAACATGATGATCTTCGCCAGACCACTACTGAATTCGGCAATAACAGTTCTTTGAACAAGCATGTATTCAGCTTTCCTTATAACAAAGGCGCCTGGTTGAACATAGCAACCACCAGCAAGCCGATTAAAGATGTGAAAGCCTATAAACCTCGCTCTTCAATCAACAGGGTATTCTTAACAACAACTGACGGTCAGTTTCTGTGTGAATATGACGGTTGTTATGCTTCTGTCAGTTTTGATGGTGGAAAGGTTGAACGTTTTCGTGTTTCTACACTTGTCGGTTCTGCAAATAACATCATGGAGGTCATTGACGGTCAGCGGTTTATGAGAGAGGTCAAACGCCATAAATCAGCGATAATTGAAGTCGATTATTTTCAGAATGGTTCTCAACAGTTCAGATTCAATCTGAATGATGGTGTGAAAATCATGTATTCATCATGATAAAAGATAAAAACTAACCCGCTTCGGCGGGTTTTTTATAGGTAAAAAATGAAGCTGACCATAGAAAACCTGAAAACCTTAGGCGCGTTTACCGGAAGACCTGTTGAACGCGAAATTGAGTGGCAGCAGGGGGAGAACACGTTTAAGGCAACGGTGTTTATTCGTCCTATGGGTTATCAAACTGCTACATCTGACATCATGGCGATTGGTGGGAAAATTGATGGTATTGCCGGACGAATCGCCGCATCTATCTGCGATGAAGAAGGTAAGCCGGTTTTTACTGTTCAGGACATAACCGGAGAAGCTGATCCTGATCGTGGTCCTCTCGATGGTGCATTGACGATTTCGCTCTTGCTTGCGATTCAGGAAGTGAATGATTTGGGGAAGGCTACAAGCTCACCGAAGAAGACGAATTCTGGTGTGAGCTAGTGTTGAACGGTATTGGCGGCAAAACCATTGCTGAGGCAAAAGAACGGCTGTCAATTATTGAATATAAAAAATGGACGCTTTACCGAAACAAATACGGCTCTCTAAATCCAGGGTTGCGAACTGAATGGGCGAGTGGAGTCATTTCCAGTGTGATCGCAAACACCAATCGTGATCCGAAACATCCCGCCTTCACGCCTACTGATTTCACCCAACATTTTGATGAGCCGGAACCGGAACAAGAATCTGATCAGCCGATTTCTCTCAAAGAGGCCATGAATACATGGCACTAATTCACATCCTCATTCTAATCGAACACTGAGTTGTTTTTACGGGGTCAATATGGCAGCGAGATCGCTCGGTACGTTAACGATTGACCTGATAGCGAAAGTGGGTGGCTTTGTTTCTGGCATGACCCAGGCTGAAAGGTCGGCTGACAAATGGCGCAAAAACGTGAAAGCCGCCGCTTTAGATGTCGGGGCAGCGCTCGCAGGCGTTGCAGTTGCCGCAGGCAGCGCCGCAGCGGGGATCGGTTCAGCTACACTTTCGCTCGTCAAGAATACTGCTGACCAGGTGGCAGAAACTGATCGATGGGCCAAATCGCTCGGGGTCTCTACTCAAAACCTCCTTCAGTGGCAGTATGCAGCAAAACAAGCCGGTATCGCCGGCGATCAGATTTCGGATATTTTCAAAGACATCAACGATAAAATCGGTGATGCCGTACTGAATAAATCTGGTGATGCAGCCCAGGCGCTCGACACTCTCGGGTTATCGGCTACCAAACTTCAAAAATTGTCACCTGACAAGATCCTGACTGAAATCGGCAATGCGTTGAATCAGTCGAACCTCTCTACCGCTGGTAAAACTAACATTCTTGAAAGTCTGGTGAATGACGGTTCCAGGCTACTTCCTTTGCTTGAGAACAATAACAAGCAATTGAATACCTTCAAGCAGGCGGCTAAAGATTATGGAATCGCACCGAGCGAGGATCAGATTCAGGGGCTGGTTAAGGTTTCAAACTTTTTTCGTGATCTGGAAGGCCAGGTAGAAGGACTTAAGACACAAATCGCCGCAGGACTCGCCCAGGTCGATTTGTCTCCTTTACAACGTGGGCTAGACCAGCTTAGAACAGTTTTCACCGATCCTACCGTCCTGCAAGGGCTGACTACTCTCGTTGGTGGCGTAGCGTCATTGGTTGCTGATTTTGGTACGATTGCCGCCAGAGCAGCGCAATTTACAACGTTACTTTCGCAAGTAGGCGATAGATTTAAAGCGGGGGGGTATGCCGCCTATAATGCTCAGCAAAATTCAGGGGTTAACAGTCTCAAGCTAGGTAACATCGCGCTTCCTACTCAGCCTGCTACCGTTCAGCAAAATTTAAAACTTGATAAAGGGGATTCTAACCAGGCTGGCCAGGCCGCTAAACAGTTGGCCAGTGCATATAGTAACGCAACACTTCAATATCAGCGCATGATCGCGACCATTAACACCAGTGCGCAGCGATCAGCCCAGGTCACTCAACTTCAGACCCTGAATTTTAATTTACAAAATGGCAACCTTAAAAATCTCAACGAATCTCAGAAAAATCGTCTTCGGGATTTGGCTACTGAGGTTGATCGGCTTAATGCGGTTAAGAAAGCCAATCAGGATAATCTAACTGTTCAGCAGTTTATTACTAATCTTCAGAACCAAAATCAAAACGCTCGCGCCTCAAACAATATTAATACGAGTGGATTTGGATTAGGGGATCAGGAAAAGCAACGTTTACAGGACATCATCAATATTCGTCAAGATTATCTACAACAACAACAGGATTTAGATAATCAACGAACGCGCGGCGATATTAATGATGATGTTTATAATCGTGAGACCTCAGCGCTTCAGCAGGCTTTACAAACAAGAATCACTGATCAGCAGGATTATTATAAGAAAATCGATGCCCTTCAGTCAGATTGGCTGAATGGTGCGCAAACTGGTTTTCAAAACTGGGTCGATTCCACTGGCGATATTTCATCAGCAGTTGAAAGTGATATTAGTTCAGCCATGAGTTCAGCGCTGGACAATGTCAATTCGGCGTTAGAGGGAAACACTGTCAGCTGGAAGCAATGGTCTGTTTCAGTTTTACAGATGATTGAGAAAGTCGCAGTTCAGGCCGCCGCCTCAAATCTCTTCAGTGGTGCGAGTGGGTTACTGGGTTCTATCGGCTCAGGATTATCCAGCCTCTTTAGTGGAACCGCGACAGCTAACGCCAAAGGAGGCGTCTATGGAGCGGGCCTCAGTGCATTTAGTAATTCTATTGTCAGCACGCCAACATTGTTCAGGTTTGCGAGCGGTGCGGGATTAATGGGAGAGGATGGACCCGAGGCAATCATTCCCTTACAACGCGCCTCAGATGGATCGCTGGGTGTAAAAGCCAGTGGACTCAGCTCGAACTCACAAAGTGCAAGCGGAGGTGTTCAGGTCAACATTTCCATATCAGATTCAGGCTCCCAATCCACCACTAATAGCGCTGACTGGCGTCAATTCGGTAATGAAATCGGTCGCTTTGTCGATGAACGCTACAAAAGAAATCTCGCCCGAGACCTCAGGGATGATGGTGATATAGGGCGCGTGGTCAAAGGTAAACGCTAAAAGGTAGAGCATGGCCATCGAAACTTTTACCTGGTGCGCCCGAATCAACGCCTCGGGCGATATGACCTTTAATGTTCGTTCTATTCAGTTTGGAGATGGTTACACACAAGTTGCAGGAAATGGAATCAACAATCGTTCTCAAAACTGGAACCTGACATTCACTGGAACTGAAGAATTCATTGATGAAATAAAAACCTTTCTTGATGCCCGTCAGGGCTATCAGTCTTTTGCCTGGGAACCACCAGGTGAATCACTCGGGTTATATCGATGCTCCTCATATAACCCGACCGCTCTCGGAGCAGGACTCTTCGAAATGACCGCAACATTCACACAGGCTTTCGCCCCATGAGTTTGACCAGCGATTATCAAAAACTTGAACCCGGAAGTGAAATCCGGCTCTATGAGGTTGACGGGTCGGCGTTTGGCGTTGATGAGGTGTTACGGTTCCATTCTCACAACATCCCCCATACTGAAGCTGAAATCCTCGCCGCTAACGGTGATGAAACCCAGTTACCCGCAAAATCGATTTTTTGGCAGGGTGAGGAGTATTCCGCGTGGCCTTGTAAGATCGAAGGCCTGGAAACATCAACAACCGGCAGCGCACCCAATCCCCGCTTAACCGTGGCAAACCTGAACGGATCGATAACAGCTTTGTGTTTGCAGTTTCAGGACATGCTTCAGGCGAAAGTATCGATTCATGACACGCTGGCGCAATACCTTGACGCCGCAAATTTTGAAGATGGAAACCTGAATGCCGATCCGACACAGGAAAAGCTTCGGGTGTTTTACATCGATGAAAAATCAAGTGAAACCAAAGTTCAGGTTGAGTTTGCTTTATCGAGTCCGATGGATCTCCAGGGGCTGCAAATTCCTACGAGACAGCTTCATGCGGTTTGCACCTGGTGTATGCGCGGTAAATATCGTTCAGGCGATGGTTGTGACTACGCAGGGACCAACTATTTCGATAAGTTTAATAATCCTGTCGATGATCCAAGTCTTGATGTTTGTTCAGGCTCAATAACTGGATGCAAATTAAGGTTCGGGCAGGATAACCCGCTTTCTTTCGGAGGATTCCCAGGAACCTCGCTGTTAAGAACATGATCGCTCACTTTGATCAGTTTATTCATGTTCCTTTCTTATTATCTTCTTTCTTACTGAACAGAGGTCATCATGTTTGCGGAACTCAGCGACGAGACATTATTGTTCTTTGATGTTGTCGGGACCGATCTTGAGGGACAGGCGGCTCCACTCAGCTCAAAACCCATCGTGATTGCGTTGGCTGGCGGTTATGGCTTTGACCATGCTTATCTTCGTCCAGGTCTCGATGATCTCAGTGAGGATTGTCAGATTATTTATGTTGATATGCGTGGACAGGGCCGCTCGTCAGACGTGAAACTTTCTTCAATTCAGTTTGAACGCATGGCTGACGACGTTTATGAGTTCATGAAACTTGTCGGCATTCAATCAGCGTTTATTTTTGGCCATGATTCTGGCAGTTTCATTGCTCAGAAAATCGCGATGCGTCACCCCGAAACAGTGAAAGGCTTAATTCTGGTCTCAAGCTCTATGGGGATGACGGTTTTACCTGGGAAAGAAGAGGAGGGCTATCCAACGCCTTTCCTCAAAGACCGTACCGAAGGCGAGTTGCTTGATATAGCGCATAATTTCTATTACAGCCCGCTTCCTCTGACTGAGTCACAGTTTAAAGAATATTTCAACAAGGTAGGACCGTTCTTTATGGCTCCTCAGAATGGCGAAATGTTTGCATCAATCTTTAATTATGTAACGGCAAAAATCGATGTCGTGAATCACTATCGTCGTCTGGTTCCATTCTTTAATTCACATGGGAAAATCAGTCTTGTAAAAACACCTTCATTAGTCATGAGCGGTGTTTATGACTGGGCCACTCCATCGGTCGGATCATTTATGCTGTCAAAAAAATTATATGATTCAACCTTCGTTGAGTTTAAAGAATCCGGGCATTATTTATTTAATGAGGAACCTGAAAAGTTCAAATCAATTGTGAAGGCATTTATTGCAAGTCACAACTAAAGAATGTGCATGTTGGGAGTCTTTTTATCTATAAGGAAGTGATTATACCTCTGCTTTTATTAACTTCATGAGGTTCATATGTTTGCAAATGTTAACGGTAAAAGCATTTTCTTTGATGTTATCGGAGAAGGTTTGAACGCCTCTACGCCTGAAATGACAAAGAAACCTGTTTTTGTGGCGATTCATTGCGCATCAGGTTTTGATCATGGTTATCTGAGACGCGGATTGGATATTCTGACTTTTTTCGGCCAGGTCATTTACATCGATCTTCCTGCATCAGGACGTTCATTAGGTGTAGATGCCTCAACTGTCACCTTTGAAAACCTGGCTGATGATGTCGCAGCAATCATCGATCATTTGGGTCTCGACAAAGTTTATCTCGTTGGCCATTGCGCTGGTGGGTTTGTCGCTCAACACTTCGCGCTTCGTCATCAGGAAAAACTTAAGGCGCTGATTTTGGTTAACACCTCGCCTTCGTTTGATAAAGTGATTGATAACATCCCATCTCCAACGCTCGTTGAACGTGCGCCGCCTGATGTCGTTGAGGCGTGCTTGACGGTTTACGGAAAGGGCATTATCACAGAAGAGACGGTGAAAGCTTGCTTTGATAAAGCGGGGCCACATTTCCTGGCAAAAGATAAAATGGATATGTTCCAGCCCCTGGTTCGCAACTTCACCGGGATTTCGATTCCGATGCTAAATCGGTTTGTGAACCATATTTATAAAACTTATGACGTTCGTCGTGAACTCCATAAAATCACTGTCCCTACACTGGTTATCGCCGGTTCTCAGGACTGGTTAACGCCACCAGCAGGATCACGTTTCATCGCGAAAGAAATCCCGAACTCAAGTTATGTTGAATTTAAGGATTCTTGTCATATTTCGTTCATTGAGCTTCCTGATGACTTTTATCCGGTTGTTCACGATTTCATTCGCGTTGTCGAATAACACAGTTAAACCCGCTGAGGCGGGTTTTTGAGGTGCGTGATGCTTCTGATTTCCCATGATGGTCAGTTTAATTTTGATGGTGTTCTTGACTTAATTTCAGATCGTTCTTTGCTAAGTCTGATGGAGCGGGACAGAGACACATTTTCAAAAAAGTTTGATTATGCTTTCTTTTACCTTAATAACGTTTATAAGTTTTACCATTATATGACTTATCACGGAAATTATTCTTTAATGGCGAATGGTTTTGGCATGGCTCATAATCATCGATTAGATTTGCCTGTGAAGGAAAAATGCAAGGAGCTTTATCTCCGTGCGCTTGAAAAGTTTAGGTGTGAACTCAAGCTTTTTATTGATTCTTATGAGCTTTATTTATTCAAGACGCTGGAGCACCAGATGGGGATTTTCATTCTTAAAGAAGATAAATTTCTTGCACAGTATTACAATGAATCGCTCAGGTTAAATTTGATGAGTAAGCTTTTCTAGCCTGACAACCCGCGAAAGCGGGTTTTTTTATGGGTGTCTAATGGACCAGGGGATCATAAACGCAATCTTCGACCATGCCAAACGGGATTATCCCGCTGAATGTTGTGGTGTAGTCGTTCAGAACAATGACGCTGAATGTTACTTTCCTTGCCGAAACCTCTCTGAAAATCCGCGTGAACAATTCATTCTCAATCCTAAGGATTTCGCCGAAGCCGAAGACCTGGGGGTTATCACGGCTATCGTTCACAGTCATCCTGACGCCACGACTCAACCCAGTCATCTTGACAGGGCGATGTGTGATGACAGCGCGGTTCCGTGGGTGATTGTGAGCTGGCCGGAGGGTGATTTAAAGACGATCTATCCCAGGGGCGAGCTTCCCCTGATAGAAAGGCCGTTTGTGCTGGGGCATTCTGATTGCTGGGGGCTGGTCATGAGCTACTTCAAACAGGTCCACGGCATAGAGCTAAACGATTACCGCGTTGATTATCCGTGGTGGGAGGACGATCACCCTGAAAATCTCTATCGAGATAACTGGTATGAATGCGGATTCCGCGAGTTTACCGGCAAGCCGAAGGCAGGGGATCTAATCATGATGCAGATTCAATCGAAAAAATGGAATCATGCTGGCGTGATGCTTGATGGAAACATGATGCTTCACCATCTTTATGGCCGTCCTAGCAACAGAACGCCTTACGGCGGTTACTGGCGTGAAAGGACGATGAAAATCGTCAGATATAAGGATCTTCTTTAACGAAGATTCGAGAGACAAAACCCAGTGTTCATAAAATGTTTTTCGCACACTTTGATAACTAAAGTATTCAATATGAAGGGTTTTTTAATTATCGGAATGTTAGAATAATGGCGCTGTGCTTTCGGATGTTTGCCGGGAGCATGAGTGAACGGCAGGCAAAAGAAAGCCCCAGCGAATCTTTCAATTCAACCGGGGCGATCCTAGTGCGTGAGAACTCTAGATTAGCCCCTTACACGCCGAAAGGCAACGTTAGGAGGCTCAGAATGCTAAACAAACCCACGGTTCTAACCGTGATCATCTGTCTTACTGTTCTTGCGTTTGTGTTGCTTGAACGTGACAGACTTTGTGATTTTCGGATCAAAACGAAAATCTTAGAGGTCGATGCAGGTCTGAGCTACGAACTTAACCGGTAAGGGCATCTGTGCGGCGGTTCGCCGCCGCATATCTCTCTTGCATTCCGAACAGCACAGCAAACCCGCGAAAGCGGGTTTTTTTTATGGGTGAAATATGGCTGAAGTGATGACCCGAATTGAGCTGGGTGGTGTGCTCGGTCGCACCTTCGGCAAGGTTCACTATCGTTCCATAACCCGGACTCAGGAGGCGTGTCGAGCACTTGCGGCAACTGTGAAAGGCTTTGAGTCGTTCATGATCACCAGTAAAAAGCGCGGCCTCACGTTCTCAGTTTTTTCGCGGTAAAACCAATGTCGGATTTGAAGAGCTGAGTTATCCGGTTACAGGCGAGACGATCAAAATCGTCCCTGTGATGATTGGCAGTAAACGCAGCGGATTGTTTCAAACCATCATCGGCGCTGTTCTGGTCGTTGTCGGTGTGGCCATCAGTTATTTCACAGGAGGTACAGCCTCAGCAGTCGGAGCCGGGATCGCGAAATTCGGTGCGGCGATGGTTATCGGCGGCGTTATCCAGATGCTTTCCCCTCAGCCGCCAGGCCTCGCACACAAAGACGATGCGGACAACGCGCCTTCCTATGCTTTTGGTCCCGCCGTGAATACCGCCGCTCAGGGCTATCCCGTTCCGCTTTTGTATGGCCAGCGCCGAATAGGTGGCGCTGTGATTTCAGGTGGCGTCTATGTCGAAGATCAGCAGTGAGGAACAAGAATGGCTGAGGTGATGACGCGGATCGAACTGGGCGGGATATTGGGTAAGACATTCGGCAAGGTCCATCACCGAATGATTTCGAAAACTCAGGAGGCAGCTCCAGCGCTTGCAGCAACGATTAAAGGGTTTGAAAAATTCATGATTTCGAGCCGAAAGCGAGGACTGACGTTTTCTGTTTTTACCGGGAAACGCAACATCGGCTTCGATGATCTCAAAAAGTCAGTGTCAGGTGATGTGATCCGAATTATGCCGGTCATCATCGGCAGCAAACGCGCCGGACTATTACAAACGATTGTAGGCGTTGCACTCATTGCGATTGCGGTTTTCGCGCCCTGGGGATCAGCAATTGCCGGAAGTAATTTCGTCTTTCAGGCTGGGGTTGCAGTAACGCTAGGCGGTGTCGTGCAAATGCTGTCGCCTCAGGCTCAGGGATTGTCATACAAAGACGATTCAGATAACCAGCCTTCTTATGCTTTCGGCTCTCCAACTAACACCGCCTCACAGGGCTATCCTGTTCCTTTGCTTTACGGTCAGCGCCGAATCGGTGGGGCGATAGTCTCAGCCGGAATTTACGTCGAAGACCAGCAATAAATTTTGTCATCCGAACAGACCGCTCCGGCGGTCTTTTTTTATGGGCGCGATATGGCAAAGAAAATCATTTCAGGGAAAAAGGGTGGTTCAACATCATCGCGAACACCTGTTGAACAGCCTGACGATCTTCAATCGGTTGCAAAAGAGAAAATCCTCCTCGCCCTCGGTGAAGGTGAATTTGCGGGAGAGCTGACAGGGCAGAACATCTTTCTGGATGGAACACCGCTTCTGAATGCCGATGGCTCAAGCAACTTCAGCGGGGTGAACTGGGATTTTCGTTCCGGTACTCAGGACCAGACTTATATTCAGGGATTACCGGGTACTGAAAACGAAATTTCAGTTGGAACAACCATCACTGAAACATCAGGGTTTACCCGAACTTTTACTGATTCAACACTTTCAGCCATTCGTTTAAGGATCCAGTGGCCATCGCTTTTTGAACAGGAAGATAACGGCGACCTGAACGGCTATTCCATTGCTTATAACATCGCTGTATCTACGGACGGCGGCGCATTTCAGACCGTAATTGATACCGCTGTAACTGGGAAAACGACGACAGGTTATGAACGAAGTCATCGGGTCGATCTTCCTCAGGATGGTTCGACCTGGACTGTTCGCCTGACGCGGACCACAGCTGTTCAGAATTCAGCGCGTTTCGGAGACACAATGACCCTTGAGAGTTACACGGAGGTCATTGATGCGAAGTTGCGTTATCCGAATACCGCACTTCTTTACATGGAATTTGATTCAAGCCAGTTCTCAGGGAACGTTCCTCAGATTACCTGTGAACCGAAAGGGCGGATGATTCGTGTCCCTGATAATTATGATCCTGACAGCCGGACCTATACAGGGGAATGGGACGGAACATTTAAAATTGCCTGGACCGATAATCCCGCCTGGGTCTTTTATGATTTGGTGGTGACAGACCGATTCGGCTTAGGTGACAGGCTGACCGCAGACAACATCGATAAGTGGACGCTTTACACGGTCGCTCAATACTGTGATGAGCTGGTTCCAGATGGTCTCGGAGGTTCAGGTACTGAGCCGCGCTTTAAATGTGATGTCTATGTTCAGAACCGATCTGATGCTTATACGGTCTTTCGGGATTTCGCCGCCATATTTCGCGGGATGACGTATTGGTCCGGCGATCAGATTGTTGCCCTGGCTGATATGCCGCGTGACGTCGATTACAACTACACAAACGCAAACGTCATCGATGGCCAGTTTGCTTACTCAAGCTCAAACACTAAAACTCGTTACACCTCCGCGCTGGTTTCCTATTCGGATCCTGATAACGGTTATGCGAATGCGGTTCAACCTGTCTTTGAACCGGATTTAGTCACGCGGTACAAAACCTTCAACCAGCTCGAATTAACCGCGATAGCCTGTACCCGACAAAGCGAGGCTGACAGGCGAGGCCGCTGGGGGATCCTGACTAATTCTCAGGACAGGATCGTAACATTCCAGGTCGGCTTAGACGGTGATATTCCGTTGCCGGGTTATATCATCGCGGTTGCAGATGAATATCTGTCCGGGCGCGTAGCAGGAGGGCGGATCAGCAGCGTAAACGGTCGAGTGATTACGCTCGACAGAACGCCTGATGCACTTGAAGGAGACAGATTACAGCTTAACTTGCCCTCAGGAACGTCTGAGGCGAGAACGATAGAATCCATCGCAGAAAATATCGTGACGGTCTCTGTTGCCTATTCTGAAACACCTGAAGCTGAATCAGTATGGGTCGTTGAGTCTACTGAGGTATTAGCTCAGCTCTATCGTGTCTCGATGATCTCAATCGATGATGACGGGAATTTCAGTATTACTGGCAGCGCTTACGATCCATCGAAATATGATGCGATTGATAATGGTGCTCAGCTCGACTCAAGACCAATAAGCGTCATACCGGCAGGAACACAGAACGCTCCTCAGAACATTGTGATTGATGAATACAGTGTTGTGAATCAGGGTATCAGTCTTCAGACAATGCGCGTCCAGTGGGATCCAACACCTAACGCCCTGGCATATGAAGCGCAGTGGCGACGAAATTCAAGCAACTGGATTAACGTTCCTCGCACCTCAACGATTTCTTTTGAGGTTCCGGCGATTTATACCGGAACGTATCAGGTCAGGGTGAGGGCGATTAACGCCGCAGAAATTTCTTCAGGTTGGTCAACTTCAGCGCTCACTGAGTTAACTGGCAAAGTCGGGAACCCGCCATTGCCCGTTGGGTTCAGTGCAACAACTAATGTTGTCTGGGGAATCACACTTTCATGGGGTTTCCCCGATAACACTGAGGATACGCTTAAGACAACGATTCAGTACGCGACAAACGCTGAAGGGACAGATGCGACATTGCTTTCAGATGTCGCTTATCCGAGTCATGTTTATGTGATGCAAGGTCTGTTAGCCGGTCAGGGATTTTGGTTCAGGGCGCAGCTGGTGGACAAGACAGGGAATCAGTCTGGCTTCACTGACTGGATCCACGGGGAAGCGTCTGAAAACATCCCCGACATCATCGGCGACATCAGTAAGCAAATTGAGGATTCCCCCGCTTTTCAGGGGATCAACCGCGATTTATCCAGCAATGCGGCTGCAATACTCGAAAATGCTTTAGCGAATAACGCGACCGTTAATCGTCAATATGCGCAATATGGCGAGGTGAAAGCTGAAATCCTCACGGTAAGTACGACGATTGCTGACACAAACCAGGCACTGGCAGACCTTGAAACGCAATTAACCGCTGAGATCGGTGAAACTCAGGCGTTGATTGATGAAAAGCTGACGGCGAATGTCACTGATGACGGAACAGCTTCAGCAACGTTTGCTCTTGAAGTCGGTGTAACGCGAAGCGGAACATTCTATTCAGGTGGGATGGCAATTGGTATCGCACCGAATGCATCAGGAAGCTATGTCTCAACAGTGGTGTTTGATGCTGACCAGTTCGGGATTTATTCAGGGGGAACTCCAGGAAATTATCAACTCGCATTCAGTGTTTTCAATGGTCAGACATTCATCAATCAGGCATTTATTCAGGATGCCTCGATAACGAATGCGAAAATTGGGGATTTCATTCAGTCGAACAATTATGTCTCAGGTTCGACAGGATGGAGTATTAACAAGAATGGAGGCGCTGAATTCTCGAATGTTACGATTCGGGGAACAGTCATTGCGACGACAGGACAACTTTCGAATGTCGTTGTCGATTCAACCTGTACTGTTCAAAGTCTGAGAGCTGAGAATATTCAGGGTGATTTATTAATAGCTTCGGAATTCGCAAATAACAAAGTTATTGGAGCACGAAATAACCCTAATGCAATTGTTCAAAATCAGCTTTACCCAATCGTAAGTTTTAGCGGTGCTCCATTTGTCCGAAGGCTGACATTTACAAATCTTGTGAATTTTATTCAATCTCAACGAAATGTAATTCAATTAGTCACAACTACTGGTGTTGTAGTTGACAGTTTCGACACAGGGAACCCTCCAAGTGGAGGAAACACTATACCTAGAAGTATATCAGTCTCTATACCAGCAACATCTTACGATGTAACGGAAGTTTTATATGTCAGGTGGACATCTCGCGGGGGGGCATTCGAAGCGGACTTTAACGGAAATGTCTTTGTTTTTAAATCATCAAGTGCTATCACATGGGATATATAGAGGATATATGACATATTTTATCGGATCAGCGAATGTTGGTAATAAAGTTATTGGTGCTGCAAATAACCCAAACTCAATTGTTCAGAATCAGCTTTATCCAATCTGCCAGTTTCCTTCAGCAAATATTGCCAGGAAATTGACATTTTCTGATCCTGTCCAATTTATTCAATCACAACGAAATGTGATTGAATTCGTAAATGAAAGTGGTGATGTTGTTTTTTCATTTGATACAGGAAATCCTCCGTCAGGTGGTAATACGATTAATGAAATTGTAACTGTAGAAATTCCTGCATCAGAAGCAGAGGTTCAAACCCTAAGCGTTCGTTGGACATCACGCGGAGGCGCTTTTGAAGCGGTATTTACAGGGAATATTTTCGTCTTTGAGGCTGATGAAGCAGTGACCTGGCTTTAAATGAAACAGGAGCCTGCTATGCAGGCTTCTTTTTTTAATATTTTGGGGTTCTTCTATGTCAGTCGGCTCTTTATCATTAACGAATGGCTCAGCGTCAGTCGTCGGAACGGGAACGACTTTTACAACTGATCTCAGTTCTGGTGATTTCATTATCTTTGTGATTGGAGGAACAACTTACACTTATCCTGTTCTCAGTATTCAGTCTGACACGGCTCTAACGCTCGTTGATGATTTCGACGGACCCACAACATCAACTGTCAGTTACAGTGCCGTCCCGAGTGGAGAAATGGTTTCCGTTCCGATGGAACTCATTTATCAGAGCACTCGGGCAATTCGCGGGCTGAATCTTGATAAAGAAAACTGGCAACAGGTTTACTCATCAGCCGATCAGATCACAGTGAATCTTCCAGACGGTTCAACTTTCACAGGGCCGAGCTGGTTAGAGGTTTCACGCGGAATCGATGCGACGAATCTTGATGCCGCGAATGCGATTGCTGATCGAATGGATGCAAGCGCCGCCACATCACAACAGGCCGCAGATTCAGCGGCTGCTTCTGAGACCGCAGCCGCGCAAAGCGCAACAGATGCAGCAACGAGCGAACAAAACGCGGCTGTTAGTGCAAATCAGGCCGCAAGTTCAGCTTCAAATATCGCTGATAGTGTGAGTCAGGCGGCTCAATCTGCGAGCGATGCAGCCGCAAGCGCAACAGCAGCGGCAACCAGCGAGACTAACGCCGCTACCAGTGAAACTAACGCGGCGAATTCAGCAACGGCAGCGGCAGGAAGCGAACAAAGCGTTGCTGATAATGCAGCAGCAGCGGCCACCAGCGAAACCAACGCCGCCAACTCAGCAACAGCAGCGGCAGGTTCAGCAGCTAATGCTTCAACCAGCGAAACCAACGCCGCAACCAGTGAATCGAACGCCGCTGATAGCGCCACCAGCGCCGCAAATGATGCCCAAACCGCGACGGATTCTATTCAGCAGACTCTAACAAACGCTCAGGACGCTCAAACCCAGGCTGACAGGGCAACAACTGAGGCAGACAGGGCGACAACGGAGGCTGATAAGCTCGGTAATACAAATGATTTCGCCGCGATCCTCGATACCATCGATATTGATAATGCTGATGTGACATTCAAAGGGAATGTTGCCGGTGCGGATGCGGTTGATAATAACGATTTCGTTACGCTCTCTCAGTTAACGCTCGCGACTGAACAACAGCCATTAAACGCTGATACGTTTGCTGACCTAGCAACGTTGGTTCCCGCTGAGGAAGGGCATTTAGCCTTACTGAGAGAATACAATTCAGGAACGGGTCAGGGCGGGGGAACGTTTATCGCTGTAGCTGGTGCAGGAACCAGTGATCTCGGAATGACTCAATCTGTAAATGATGATTTCCATTGGGTGCGATACATCGATCCGGCGAAAGCTGATGTAACGATGTTTGGCGCGGTTGCAGATGGTACAACAGATTGCGCTGACGCTGTCACAGCGATGTTCAACTGGTATACAGGAAGCGGTAATATTTTCCAGCGAATCGGCATTCAGTTTCCCGCTGGGGAGTTTGCTATTTCATCAATGCCCGCCTCAACGACACAAATTCCGATGTTCCGCTGTGTGGGTTTGGGCCATGACCAATTAGGCTACAACAACGCTACGCGCCTTTGGTTGATTGGTGACGCTGACTCTATCTGTTTTGATGTCGTTGCACGCTGGACAGAGATCGGAAATTTCCAGATTCAGGGAGATGGTCTTGCCGGTGACACGGTCGTTCGTCATTTTTTCCGAAATTCCGTAACACAAGGTCAGCATGTCCGCGTTTTCAATATGTACATCCAGGATGTTTACGGTCGGATGTTCCAGCTGATTGATAGCCTGGATTCTAAATTCAGCCAGGTTTACGCTCAACGTGGCCATGACAACCTGATTCGTGTTCTCGCCTCAGGTGAGCTGTCCTGGGACCATTCAACAGCAATCGAAATTTCTAACTCAACAATTCAGAGTTTCGTCGGCACAAGCGATCAGGATGGCGTTTTCTTCATTCCTCACTGTACTCAGGCGATGATGTGGAATGTCTGGATTGAGTTTTGTGATTACCCTGGAAACCTGACTAACGGTGAATGGGCGCTTCATTCGCTTGCGATGGAATCGAACACCAATCCGCTCTATATGGGGCAGACCCGTTTAGCTCAATACAGTTGCAGTAACGCAAACGGGGCAGGGATCGACATCACGACTGACAAGAGCGTGAATAACATCACTGGGGAGCCTGAAACAAACACATTATCCTCTTATGAAGCTGGACAGGTATCGATCTATTCTCACGGCATTTATGCCAATGCATCGTTACAGGAATCCCTTCATTACACAGGGAAAATGTATTCAAATTCAGGTAGCGGATCGGCTGTCTGGATTAATGTTGGCTATTTCGTTGGGGCAGCGACAGCCGAAACTTACCGAATTCATTTTGTTACGCGCAATGGTTTTGCCACTCCATCTTCATCAAACGGGGGATTAGAAGGCGATTGTGTGGTTACGATTCAGAACCGGGGCGCAACAACGAATACTGTTACATGGCATGGCCAGCGAGGAACCTCAGGGATCCTGGCGGTTCGATATGAAAAACCCTTTACCTCAGATACGCGGCTTTATGTCCAGCTTGCCGGATTCAGTCGAATGGGTGTCCGAGTCACCTCGACAGGAACAACCCGACTAGACGCAGGTGTTCATAGCTATGTTAACTGGACCATGACAGAGATCAGCAGTGATGATCTGAGTGCGATTACAGACCTTCAGACACCGATAAGCGTGAATACCTGGGGAACAACTACAGCAGGAATTATCGCGGATGGTGATAATACACTGTTAGATTTTTACACAACTCAGGTGACAGAAAACAGCACCACAAAAATCGCTGTTAAGGTCAACGGAACAGAAGGGAGAATACCTTTCACGACTGGGAATTTCCTGAATATCGGACATTGGCGCGTTGCTGATTTGCTCGCAGCTTCTGCAACGTTGGGAGATATTACCAGCGTTAACACCTTTACTGATCAAACGGGAACATCCCTTGTTGAGCAGGTTGTGTATTATGACGGCACAAGATGGATTTCTTTAGATGGACAACATGTTGTGATCAGTGATGGTACAACTTCACCTGTTTCTTCGTGAATCCTTTATCAGCCCGCAATCAAAAGCGGGCTTTTTGACAAAGACCGACATTCAAAAATGAAAGATTCAGACAACAGAAATTCACCAAAATTCGCATAGATTGGGAGTTGAGTTTTGATAAGGTTCTTAGAATGTTGTGAATATTCCAATAAAAGCAGGGTTATTCACAATGCAATATTCGCAAATCACTGTTCAACTTAACGAAGAAAGTCACAACATTCACACCACAAAGACATTTATGAGTTATGCGGGAGAGGAGTGTTCTCTTCCTGGTTTCTTTATCCCTGAGCCATTCAGACTTGTAAAATCTGTTTACTGTAATGAGTATCGAGTTCTTTCAAAAGAACCAGATCCTAAAACTCTTTTCTATATTCGTCTTTTTGACGCCCCTCAATCAATCTCCCCTCTGTTCAATAAACATCCTTCGCTCTCAAAAAAATTAACACAATGTCTTGTCTGGAGTTCGATGATCCCAAATCATCGAGATGCATTCCATTTCTTAGCAAACAAGTTTTTTGATTACTTTCTCAACGAATATAACATTGCGATCACGATTGGCCCAATGACGCTTTGCAGTGCTCATTTTTGGGAAGGACGGCTTTTAGCCTCGTTTACGCGTCCTGATGTGAGCATTTATCGTTCTGATGGAAACTCAGTCATTAAGATCCCCAACTGGTTAGAATTTCAGATGGAATGGAGTGAGTTCATTTTTAAATCTTCTGAGGATATTAATGATCCTTCGGTCATCCTGATCGCAAAAGATAAACCCTAATGGCTGAAATCGCATACTGATTACAGTGAACACAGGAAAAAGTGCAGGGAAGCAGTTTTCAATTTTTTCTATACCAATAATATGAAAATTATTCTTGCTTTATTCATTACGATTATTCTCTATCACTTTCCACTTTGGCTTGCATGGGTCAACGTCAACAGGTTTTCGCGAAAGTTAGATCAAGTAACGGTTGGCGCTATCTGGCTTTATTGCGGCTGGTTAGGATGGGTTGGTTACAGATTTATAACTGGATAAAAAAACGGCTTCATCGATGATGGTGAAGCCGTAAGAGTCAAGGAAGGTGAGGGAACTCAAAATAAACAGAGGTGGATTCCGCCGCTGCAAACGACAGGCGCATATTTTTATCTTTAATGCGTTTTCATGCGTATCAAAATGAGCTTACTTCCTCTCGTTTCCCTTTTCTAAGCCTGCCTAATCATCCCTTCGAAATCTTGTCATCAAAAATGTTTACAAGCAATAAATCCTTCTATAACATGGCCTTAGGTAACAAAAATGTTTACAGGGCTAAAGAATGATCAAGTCAGAATTTTTCCAGCTTCTTGAGGAAAACCAATCAGAAATCGTCATGACGAATACTGAGGTCAAGACGATTCAGCGTGGTTCTCATGTTGAAATCGTCTTATCGGTTCGCGGTTATGGTTTGTTTACGTTGTCTCGTCATGTAACAGGAAGCCAAAAGCTTTCAATCAACGAAGCTAAGTTTGTTCGCTGGTTCGATGAATGGAGTGAATTGCCGTCTCAGAGTGTTGAGGGGATTGAACTTGTTAAATCAGACATTGTGATCTCGGAACCTGAGTGTGTCGTGTCTTTATTCGATGAAATTGAATTCGTTTCTATGCATGTTCTGCGTGAACGTGACACAAAAAAAAGGCCGGAATTTCCCCCGGCCAAATACACACAGCAAAAGAAGTTACAGGTTTTTCCTCAGACGTCTTCACAACAGTTTAACGCGATGTGTTGTGACTTCCTGCGTTCGAATTATTACTTATCGATACTTTTACGAAGGATCAATCTGAGCGGAATTTTTACCTATGTATCATTTCGACGACGAAGAGATTTCATTCGTCGAGAGCTGTTTCATCGATTTTCCTTAGTTGTGCTTTTAGGAGTGGTTCGAACTTGTCTCTGACCTCCGAGGGCAAAAGTTCAATAATCGAGCTGATTTCGAGGCTTTTCAGATTGATTATGTCATTAACATTTCTGTGTGGACACTCTGACTGATAAGACAATGCCAGCTCCATTAGAGCGGAGTCATCAAGCTCAAACGATCCTGCTGTTGTTTCTTTCACAAGATTTGAAACAACGATTTCAGTCATCGTATGTGTTCGTTTTATAACAGATTCTATCACTTTTTTTTCTTTGAAATTGCCAGCAAAAAGGACAAGTCCAAACAAAATAACGAAACATTCAGCAACAACCGTTATTAAATTATTAATATCTTCGTGAATCGTACTGAGATCTGCATCAGTTGCGAAAGATTGTTTCGTCAAAAGAAAATGTTCTGCCAGAAATACGACTCCGGCGATAGAAAGCAGCAGTCCAAATAACCTTATCATTTATGGGTATTCCTTAAGTGTATGAGAATGTTGGTTATTTGTTTTACCACGGCTGAACGATTGCAAAATCACAAGCAATGCGAATTTCTTTTTTTCGTATATTCATTGCTGTCGAGAATAATTAAAAGTTGTATTTGATTTCAATGTTCAGGGACCAAACCAAATAAACGAGGTGACAAAGTGGACAGTCTTAATTATAACGTGCGTGTACTAACTGTAATCGAAATGACTCGTTGGATTAATGACAACATCAAAACTGAAATTCAGGCTTCAGATGTGACAAAGTTCAGCGGTTACACGCATTGGCATTTTCAACGGTTATTCCGTCAGATAACGGGTTACACGCTTTCCGAATACATTCGTATGTCACGCGTCCTGAACGTGGCAACTTCTCTAGCGAATTCGCGCAATCGGATCACGCACATCTGCTATGACAACGGCTTCTCAAGCCAACAATCGTTAGCGCGGTTGTTTCGCCGTTACTGTGGCTGTACGCCGTCCGAATTTCGTTCTCGGGTAAAACGCGATCCGAGCTATCTCAGCCAGAAGATGAAAGAAATCCTGTTGTTGAATGGCAAGACTTCATGTCCTCACTGTGAGCTATTCACAAAAGAGCCTCGCAAGTTCAACCGAAATCGTCCGCATACGCCTGACCTTTCTCGTCTTAGCGCGTAATGTCTCTAAAGCGCTCTCAGAGCGCTTTTCTTCCTCCCTTTAAAGACACCATTCATCTGACCCAAATCCTCATGAAAACTCGTTCTGACGCTCAGAAATTCGCTTATGTCACCATCGCTCTCCTTTCCTTAATCTCGGCTATCGGAAAGACACCAACAACAAAAGATCTGAGAATCGCAATCAGCCTGATTCTTTCAACTGAAGATCTCATAAGGAACTATGATTTTGTGCTCCAGGCAAAAAATCATCTTGAGAGCGCGTTTCAGTCCGATTATGAAAGCGCCTCAGAAGAGGTCTATTCGATGTTCCGCACGATTAAGCTTCGCCGCGATTTGGCAGCGCTTGCCGTGGATATTGGGTTTAAGTATCTGAGACGCGCTGAGAGCGATTCTCCAGAGAAAAGGGCGGTTCTCGAACATTCAGCCCAGCTTTTGAAAGTCATCCTCTAAGAGAGTGACAGAGAACGATAAAGGCGCTCATTGAGCGCCTTTTTTGTCATGCTAGTTCGGTGAAAATAATTCCTTGAGCTTATCACCAGGTTCATCAGCTCGCATGAACGCTTCACCAACTAAGAAATTCTGAATGTTTGCCTCTCGCAAAGTAGCAATATCATCGCGAGAATGAATCCCCGACTCTGTAACTATCACATATTCCTCAGGGATAAGCTTACAGAGATTGAGAGTCGTGTTAATTGTGGTATAGAAAGTCGTAAGGTCGCGATTATTAATACCAATTAAGCGAGACTCTAATTTTAACGCACGTTCAATTTCCTCCTGATTGTGAGTCTCAATCAAGACAGACATATTGAGACTTAATGCCACCGATTCCATTTCTTTCATATGAGAGTCAGTTAAGGCGGCAACGATCAATAAAATGCAATCAGCGCCCATCGCACGCGCTTCATAAACCTGGTAAGGATCGATCATAAAGTCTTTGCGCAAGATTGGAATAGAACACCAATCTCGCGCCTCAGTCATATGGAAATTACTTCCTTGAAAATATTGTTCGTCGGTTAAAACGGAGAGGCAAGTCGCTCCGCCTTTTTGATAGGACTCAGCAATAAGGCGAGGTGAGAAGTCTGAACGAATGATTCCTTTTGATGGACTGGCTCTTTTAATCTCTGCGATAACACCAGGTTTGCCAAATTGATTTTTTGCGCGAAGAGCACCTTCGAAATCGCGGAAATTATGGAGCTTGCTCATTTCCTCTAAAACTCGAAGAGGGATATTCTGTTTAGCTTTCGTCACCTCATAGATCTTACTGGCGATGATCTGGTTAAGAATGTTTGACATATGACCTCCAAACTAGTTTTTCTTTTGATCCGAACAGCCTCAGAAGTCTAAGACCGAGTAGAAATCTAAAAGAAAGGGAGACCAAAACTTATCCAACTAAGCGGATTAGTTGATGTTAAGAACATTCTTAATAAATGATTGAAAAACAACCAATCCTCACACCCCTATCCAAAAAAATCGTTCGAAATAGGGGTGTAAGTCATTGATTTATATGTAGCGAGTTGTCGTGATTTGTTGTTAAAAGTAGTGCGTTTTATAAGCTGCTATTTTACCTAACTATATGATTTAATAACGAAAACTTGCAGATTGAGCCACTATCGATCCAATATTGCGCATTCGCGTTGCCGGTGGCAGAAAGCGTGTTCAGTTTGAGGCTCAGTTGTTCCAGCGGCACGCGCGTGCCGTCATCCATGCGGGCATCGCTCAATACTAAGCGCTCCGGGCCAAAATTATCCGGTCCTGGCTGCACCGCCAGTTTAATGCGCAGCACGCTCTCCCCGGCAACCTGACGCGCCAGCGTCGGATCGACAATGCTTAAACTATAGAGCGGTGACGCCGGCCAGCGATCGTTCTCCAGCTGACGGAAGCCGAGGCAGACATTGCCGCGGATGCGGAAGCTGCTTTTGCGATCCAGCGCGAAGTCGCTGCGGTCGAGATCGATCTCGCTGTAGCACAGGTTATCGTCGCTGAGCGCGCTCGTTTCATCCAGTACGCCAAGATAGCGGATGGTGGAATAAGGTTCGAAGTCACCGGCGCGGAACCAGAAACTGCTCAGGCGCAGATCGAGCGCCAGCAGGCACAGCATCGCGCCCACCGCCGCGGTTGATTTCGGATTATCAATGCGGCCCTGTTTGTTAAACGGATACCAATCGCTGGTGTGATAGCCCTCCAGCGACAAAATACGGCTGCCCGGCAGCGGCTGCAGATGGCGCACCAGCGCCTGAATGCCGGGGAAGCGCGACGGACGACCGGTGAGTAACAGCACATCGCACTGATAAAGCGACACCACTTCACACATGGCGCGCAGCGCTGGGATGATGGCCATACGATGTTGCAGGAATTCGCCGTGCAGCTGCGCCATGCTGACCACCAGCGGCACGTCGAGCAGATCGAAACGGCTGTCGCCACCGAGCGTGCGCTGAATTTCGCCATTCACAAACGCCAGCACCGCGCTTGCCGGTTTTTGCGGTACCAGCTCGCCAAACAGCGCATTGATTTCGCTGTGGCTGTCGAGCGGATCCCAGTTTTCATAACGCTCAAGCACCACCTGCGCCAGCGGAATAAACAGCTGCAGCGTCACCTGCTGACGCAGCGTGGCCTGACCATCCATGCGGCTGTCGTGGCCGAACAATTTGTTCATCAGCGGTTCGGCCAGCGTTAAGCCGGCTTTCTGCAAACTCTGCTGCAACGCCGGCAGAATCCACAGTTGAATCACATCCAGCAGAATGTCATCGCCCGCGACTTTAAAACCTTCGCGGAATAATAAGCGCGGGGTAATTTTGACGTTGTTGCCCTGGCCATCGTCGAGGCGATATTGGGTAATCGCCAGGTCAGTGGTGCCGCCGCCAATATCGATGGAGGCGATGCGCAGGCTTTTGCCCGGCAGCTCATCGGCTTCACGCGGACGATCCGGGCGCGCCATGCTGCTGAAGAAATCTTCGGCGCGACCGGCAAAGTTGACCTGGGTTTCGTTGAACAACCATACCATTTGACCGCAGGTGGCTTCATCCCACTCCATTTGCACATCGGGCACCGGGCGCAGGCTTTTCGTCTGGCTGGCGGCGGAGAAATCATCTTCAGCCGGATGCCAGCCTTCCGCTTTCCACACCAGCGCGATGGCTTCCTGCATGCGACGACGGAAAATTTCCCGCTCGGGTTTTGGCATGGCGGAAGGCAGCGTCAGAATCACATGACGCAGCTGGCGTGGCGCCTGGCTTTGCGGCATCCGCTGACGCTGCGCTACGCTGTTCATCTGCATCATCGCCTGCGCCAGCAGTTCGCACAGCATAAAGGTCATCAGCGAGCTACGGCTGTAGCTGGCGGAGAACACCGGCAAGCGGTCATCTTCTGCCAGCGCGTGCAGCGGTTGACCTTCATCATTGATCAAGAGGGTGAACGGCAGTGCGGTGGCCTGTGGTTCATCGCTGCTGCCGTTGGCGTTGAAACGCCAGCCCGGCAGATAACGTGCTTCATCCCACAAATAGCGGCGTGGGCTGGATAAACCGGTACTGCCTTCGGTGCCCGCGCGCAGCAGCGCCAGGCGGCTGGCTTCTCGTCCCACGCGCGTCAGCGATGGCCACATAAAGGCGTTTTCACGTCCGCTTTCCAGCGAGAAGTTAGATTTGCCGAACTTCGTTTCGGCAAACTCCAGGCGGCTTTCGAACAGTTCGTTATAGACCTGATGCGGCTCGGAAAGATCGCGCAGCTGCAGTTCATAGGTTTGGCGCAGGCCGTTGCTCTCTTCGGCGTGGTCTTCCACCAGAATGCCGCAGGTGTGCGAGTTGCCCACATCCAGAATGATATCGACATTCACCGCCGGCGTTTGGTGTGACGCGGCATGCAGGGTGATCTCCGCCAAATCAAGCTGTTCACCGAGCAGTTCCAACAGGTTGAGGTAGTGCGCCTGATACTCGAATTCACGCAGTGCCTGATTCACTTCCTGCTCACGACGTGACTCTTGCGCATGCACTTGCTGAGTAAAGGTTTCACGCAGCCAGCCATCCACCCAGGTATGATCGAGGAATTCGCCCAGCTCATAGTTATGCCACGCAAGGGCGAAACTGACGCCGTTCTGCGCATCGGCTTTACTTAAACCGTGCTGCTCGCCGCCATCCTGTTCCGGTACGATACGTGTATCGAACGCAAGGGTGATGCGATGCGTGTTGCCTGCACCGTCGGGCTGGCTGAGCGGCGCCAGATGCAGCCGCGCCCAGTTATCCGGTCCACCAATAAAACGGCGTCCGCTGTTGCAGCGTAGCACCGGCAGCGGCAGCCATTGATGGGCCAGCAGCGCCAGCGAATCGGCCAGTGCGATATCCGATTCCGGACGCACCACTTCTGCCGGTCCGCCATCTTCCGGATAGAGCAGAAACTTACCGCTGTTACCGTCAACGTTCAGGCGCAGCAGCGGGCCGTTGGCCGTTTGACGCACAAACTGACGGCGTGCCTGTAGCGCAGGCAAACGCAAACCGAAATCAAGAAACTGCACACCGCTATCTTCAATCAGCGTGATTTTCTGTTTGTCATCGATGAGGGGAGCCAACATGTTTACTTACTCTCACGCTTAATCGTCAACGGGAACACCTGGTCTGCGCCATATTGCGCAGTACAGCTGGCAATGCCATCACCGGCTTTACACACCAGTTCCGGCATGCGGTAGCGCGATTTATCGCTGCAGCTGGCAGTATAGCGGCTGCGCACTTCCATGGTGCCGGCGGTCGTCATCGCGGCGGTGACATCGGCTTTGCAGCGGATGTTGTCGCCCTGGGTAATGGTGGCGGTGCCTTTACCATTTTTGATCTGATATCGCAGGCTGGGCGGCTTACCGGTGGGCAGATTGGTCTGACGCAAGGTGACGCGCCAGCTACCATTAATGAATTTCACTGAGCCGAGACGCGCATCTTCTGTGGTCATCACCAGATCGTCCGCTTTTGCCGGTTCGGTGTGCTCAGCCACCACTTCCGGCGGGGCTTCAGGTTTCACGGGGGCAACCTCCGGCGCAGCGACGATCACGGTCGCGTGAGTTTGTGGCAGCGTGGCGGGCAATTTTACCGCTTTTAACACAATCGCAGGCGGCGTACTGACGACGGCGGGCGCGTCGGCCACCGCAGGCGTCTGGGGTTCAGGTGCACTGTGCAGCCAGAAGGCGACGCCAGCGGCAACCGCCGCCGCAATCGGCAGTAGCAGCGCCAATGGACGCAGGCCGCGACGGGTAGGCGGGGTAGGTTGCGCTGCGGGTTGCGGTTCTGGCGGCGGAACGTCCTCTGCGGGTGCGATTTCTTCTGGCTCCGGCTCAGCAACCGGCTCGGCCGCCACGGCAGGCACTTCGATCAGCGGCGCAATAACCGGCGCAACCACTAATGGCGTAACCGCCGGTGGTTCTGGCAACAGCGGCGGCAGCTCATCTTCAAGCGTATCGCGCAGACAAGCCAGCGCGTCATCACGCGAACGCGCCTGAGGATCAACAAAACCCCAGAAGGTAATCACTGGCTTGCCATCCACCAGATAAACGTACTGCTGATCGGGGAACTGCAGGGTTTTGCTTAGCAACGCACCGAAAAGACGCAGGGCAGGATTATCTGCATCACGCGCACGCAGGCTCAGCGCCTGAAGATCCTGCTGGTTTAACGTCAGCAGTTCCAGCGCCTCACGGCGCTCGCGATCGCTGGCACCAAGCCAGGACTTTACTTTGCCGTTAAAAGGGGCGTACCAATCGAGGCGATCACCGCGCTCATTGGCCTGCGGAATGGCCAGGCAGTTGGCCAGCGTAGTTTGGCGGCGCAGACGCAAGGTTTCACGGATTTGCAGCGCGGAGGTCCAGACGGGCTGGCCGTTTTCACCCAGTGCCAGTACCGTATCCAGATTGCCGCTGCGCAGAAAAGTTTTTGCCACTCGTTGGGCCCTTATCGGTGGTTGTCTGAGGCAGAACAGTGTGTGTTTTTGGCGATGGTAGTGATCTTAAGCCAAATGCAGGAAAATCAAACGGCTGATAAAGGGGGAAAAACAGGGCGTTTTTCCCGCGTGTAAACCTAAGTTGTTGAAGTTTTAAGCGCGAGAGCGCGGCGTGAGAACAAAATAAGTGAGTACGCCGCCGAGCAAGCCCCAAAATGCCGAGCCGATGCCGAGCAGGGAAATGCCGCTGGCGGTGATGAGAAACGCGATAATCGCGCTGTCCCGCTGCTGCGGTTCGGCCAGTGCGCGCTGCAAACTGCCGGCAAGCGTCGCTAATAACGCCAAACCTGCCAGCGTGGCAATCAACACCGGCGGCAGTGCGCTCAACATCACGGCAATTAAGCCGCCTGTAAAGCCGGTGAGCAGATAAAAAACACCTGCCAGTGCCGCAGCCATCCAGCGCCGTGCCGGATTCGGATCGACATCCTCACCCATGCAAATCGCGGCGGTAATGGCGGCGATACACACTGAAAACCCGCCAAAAGGTGAGAGAACTAAAGCAATAAAGCCAGTCCAGCCCGTTAGCGCCGACACCGGTGGTTGGTAACCGTGCGCCTGCAAGGTCGCGATCCCTGGCGCGTTCTGCGATGCCATCGTCACCAGGAAATAGGGCAAACCCACGCCAATCAGCGATGCCAGCGTAAACTGCGGCATGATAAACGCAGGCCAACTGATGGCCAACGCATGCGGCGGGAAATGGATGGTTTGTTGCCCCAGCGCCACCAGTACCCCTGCGACAAGCGCCAGCAGGATGGCGTAACGCGGCAGCCAGCGTCGACTTATCAGCCAGACCAAACACATGCTGCCACACAGGGCGAAATGGCTCTGCAATCCGCTAAACGTGCCGATACCAAAACGCAGCAAAATGCCGGCTAACATGGCGGCCGCCAGCGATTGCGGAATGTGGTTCATCAGTTTGGCAAACAGGCCGGTAATGCCAGAAAGTACAATCAACAGATTGGTCGCGACAAATACGCCGACCACTTCATTCAGCGTTAATCCTTGCACGCTAGTGGCGAGCAGCGCCGCGCCGGGCGTGGACCATGCTGCAAGAATCGGCATGCGTGTCCAAACGGATAAACCCAATGAAGCCAGCCCCATACCGATGCCGAGCAGCGAAAACCAGCCCCCAATCTGTTCTGGCGCAGCGCCCGCCGCCTGTGCGGCCTGAAAAATCAGCGCGGCCGTACTGCTGTAACCCACCAGCACGGCGATAAAGCCAGAAATCAGCATCGGAAAAGAGAAAGCGCTGCGCGGGGTAGCAGTAATCATCAGGTTACATCCTCTTGTGCGTTATAACGCACATTGTTGCATGGGACGCTATAGCGCACAAGTGCTACACTGCGCGCCAGCAAGAGGGGAGAACACATGGAAAATCTGCATCAACATCTGAGTCTGGCGCTGAAACAGCTGCGTCAGGCGAATGGCTGGAGCCTGACGCTGGCAGCGGAACGCACAGGCGTAAGCAAGGCGATGCTTGGCCAGATTGAGCGCGGTGAATCAAGCCCTACGATAGCGACGCTCTGGAAGATCGCGACCGGCTTTAATGTGCCGTTTTCTTTCTTTGTGCAGGGCAGCGATCAGCCGCCGGGCAGCGCTGCGACTTTCCGCCAGCCAAACGCGCAGATGCAGGTCAAACCGCTGCTGCCGTACGACGCGAGGCTACGTTTTGATCTGTTGGAAGTGATGCTGGCGGCTGGCGCGCAGAGCGATTCATCAGCGCACGAAAGTGGCGTGATTGAGCAAGTGGTGGTGCTGGAAGGTGAGTTGCTGTTGGGATTGGACGGCACATGGCGCCGCTTACAGTGCGGCGAGGCCAGTCAGTTCGCCGCCGATAAACCACACAGCTATCGCAATCCGCTCAGCACGCCGCTGCGTTTTCACAGCCTAATCCACTATTTGCAGCGGCCATAGGGGCGCCATTTATCGCGGCTAACACCCGCTGCGCATAAATGCCGCACCCCACGCAACCCGCCGACAGCGCGCGCAATTACAAATTGATACGAAGGTAAACTACACAGTTTGCCTTCCTATTTATATACTCGCGCTTCATTAGTAAGGAGAAGGTGCCATGAGCGATCTTAATAGCGCGGCCGCGCTACTGCGCAGCATCAATGGCAAACTGGCGCGCCGCCTGCGTGAATCGGCCCCACCGGGCGATCTCACCTGGCCGCAGGTTTCGGTGCTCGGTTATCTGGTGCGCGACGGTGCGATGACGGTGACGGAATTGGCGGCTCGGGAAGCGGTACGAACCCAATCAATGGGCGCGACCGTTGCCAGCTTACAGGCGCTGGGTATGGTGCAGGGTGCTGTCGATCCGCTGGATGGCCGCAAAACCCGCTATCAGCCCACCGACGCCTGTTTAGCGCTTATCGCCGCCAACCGCGCGCAGCGGGATGATTGGCTCGTAGAGAGCATCGCTACACAGCTAACGCCACACGAGCAGCAAACGCTGCTGGCCGCCATTCCTTTACTTCAACGACTTGCCGACCATTAATCCTGAGAGGACTCAACATGGCTTTAACTACCCTTGATGACAATACCGCGCTGATTGTGATTGACCTGCAGAACGGCATCGTCGCGCTGCCCGTGGCACCGTTAGAAGCCAACGAGGTGATTGAGCGCTCAGCGCGTTTAGCCGATGCCTTCCGGGGGCAAAAACGTCCGGTGGTGCTGGTTAACGTAGCGGGAGGCGCGCCAGGCCGTAATGAACAACCTCGCCACGGCGGCGATCTGCCAGCCGATTGGGCGACATTAGTGCCGGATTTGGCGCAGCAGCGCGGCGATATCGCCATCACCAAAAAGACCTGGGGCGCGTTCCACAACACCGACCTGCATGAGCAGCTGCAGCAACGTGGCGTTACCCAGGTGGTCATCTGCGGTATCGCTACCGCTATTGGCGTAGAGTCCACTGCGCGTCAGGCTTATGAGCTCGGTTACAACGTCACGTTGGCAACCGATGCCATGACCTGCCTGAATGCCGAAACGCACAAAAACAGCGTTGAACGTATCTTCCCGCGCTTGGGTGAAACCGGCACAACGGAAGACGTGCTGGCGTTGTTGAAGTAATAGACAGTTTCGGTCGCCATGCATGGCGACCCTACGTGTATATAGCTGGGTTTTTGTAGGGTGCGCATTCATGCGCACCTGGATATCAATCGTGGCAACGCGTTTATTTACTGAAACGCATAGCTCACCGTTAAACCGACGCTGTAATTGCGGCCCGGTGCCGGTTCGTAATAGCGGCCGTTGCTTTCGTTGACGATCACCGAACCAATATAATTGCGGTCAAACAGATTATCGACGCGACCAAACAGATCCAACGTCCAGTTTTGCACCAGCCATTTATAACCGCTATTTATCCCCACTACGGTGTAAGACGGCGCTTTCACATCGTTCTCATCATCAGCGGCGATATCGCTCAGGTAACGCACATCTGTTCCAGCATACCAGCCTTGTTCTGGCGCATAGGCCAATCCGGCATACGCCATATTGCGCGCAATGCCTGGAATGCGGTTGCCATTGCAGCTTTCAGTGCCGCAGACGTTAGAGCGATAGCGGGCATCCAGCAAGGTCCATGCGGCTTTAAAACGCCAGCTTTCACCGAATTGCTGATCCAGCCCCAGCTCTAAACCACGGCGACGGGTTTCACCGGCGTTTTTGTAGCTGGTGCGGCCCTCAAAGCTGCTATCGGAAACGATCTCGTTTTTGGTATCCGTCTGGAATACCGCCGCGGTTAACAGACCATTGCCAATACGTTTTTTGCTGCCAAGCTCAACCGTCTCGCTGGTGGCCGGTTGCAGATCTAAATTGAGGCCGGCCTGATTGGCGGCACGATAGGACAACTCATTCAACGTAGGCGTTTCGAAACCGCGTCCGGCAGAAACGTAGGCGTTCCAGCTGTTATCAATCGTGTAGTTCAGCGCCGCCGCCGGCAGCCAGCGATGGTAGCGACGGTTGCCGCTGTCGTCCGGATCGGTAGCGGTCACGTAATAGTCGTTGGAGTCAAAATTCACCGTACTGAAACGCACACCAGCATCCAGCGACAGTTTATCCGTTAGCTGCCACGCGGTTTGCAGATAGGGATCGAGATTCCACATCAGGTTGCGCTCGTTACGACGCAGATCGCCCTGTACGCCTAGCTCGTTGGCGGTGAAGTTTTGATAGCCCTTACGCTTTTCGGTCATGGTTTCATAGTCTATACCGCCGGTGAACGTCACCGGGATGGTGAACAGCGCGTCGCGGTGCGTCCAGCGCGTATCAATGCCCTGATAATGACGCGCCAGCGAAATCACGCCGCCCGCATTGCCTGCGCTTTGCTGAGCACTTTTAGGAATCGATTGGTACTGTGTGGTTTCGCGCTCGCCTGCATACATCATGACGCTCAGATCGTCATTTTCACTCATCTGACGCTGATAGTGCAGGCCTGCTTGCGTCTGATCGACGGTTTTACGTGCGTTGTACAAGGTCACATTGCTGGCCACCTGGCGCGGATTATCTTTCCACTGATCGGCGGTTAAGCCGCCCGGATCCTGCGCATCCACGTGTACGCTGTTAAACAGCAGCGTCAGGGTGCTGACATCGTCAATGCGCACGCCGAGTTTGGCGTTACCCAGGTTTTTTTGTGCCGAGCTGTGATCGCGATAGCCGTGCGTGGTAAAGCGTGAGGCGGAAACGGTGTAATTGACGTCGCCGGCGTGCGTGCCGTCGCCGGTTGCGCCGCTGGCTTTCACACTGTTGCGCCAGCTGCCGTAGCTGCCATACCAGCTGCTGGCTTCCAGCGTAGTGGGCTGCTGACCGGTTTGGGTTTCGACGTTAATCACGCCACCGGAAGAGTTGCCGTACAGCGCCGAGAACGGGCCACGCAGCACGTCAATATGATCAATCGATCCGATATCAATATTGGAGGTTTGGCCCTGGCCGTCTGGCATGGTGGCTGGGATCCCGTCAACATACATGCGGATGCCGCGCAGGCCGAAAGTGGAACGCGAACCAAAGCCGCGCACCGAAATCTGTAGGTCCTGGGCATAATTTTGTCTGTTTTGTATCTGCAAACCGGGCACGCTGGCGAGATTTTCAGACAAATTCACGCGCGGTGCCGCGTGGCGCATATCGTCGCCGGAAACCACGCTAACCGCTGCTGGCGTATCCAGCTCAGAGAGTCCGGAAGCAGCGGGTGAGGCACTCACCACCATGGTATTGCTGCCTGCATCCGCCGCGATGACAGCAAGCGGGAACATTGCGGGCACCATCAGCAACGAAGCCTGTCGCAGTAAAGCTATTTTCATTATGAAAGACCGTAAAAAAGGGCGTGGAATGTACCGAATGGAACATTTATGGCGCGTATGTTAATCGTTTTTTCATTTGTTTGAAAAGCGTTAATAGTATGACGGATTATTACTCTTTGCGGTGTTGAAAATGTTTTTTCATCGCATCTCTCGCCTGGCTGCGTGAGGAAAATTCTGTCAGTCTGGCGGTTTTGTCTGTAGGCACAAAAGAGAGGGATAGATGAGTCAGCAACCTGTGGTAGCGGTACTGGGATTGGGCGCAATGGGTCATGCATTTGCCGCCAACCTGTTGAAAAAAGGCTTTACGGTACGCGGCTGGAACCGCACGCGCGCCAGGGGCGAAGATCTGCTGGACGCTGGCATCACCTTAGCCGATAGCGCCGCACAAGCGGTTGAGGGCGCGGATGTGGTGATCGCCATGCTGGCTGATGGGGACATTACGCAACAGGCCTTGAACGATGCCCGCAGCAACCTTAAGCAGGGCGCAACCCTTTGCCAGATGGGCACCATCGGCGTGGAAGCCACCGATCAACTGATCGCCGAATTTAAAAGCGTGCGTCCGGACGTGGTGTTTATCGATGCGCCGGTTTCCGGTACCAAAGCGCCGGCAGAAAATGCGCAAATTCTGGTGATGGCGAGCGGCGATCAAAGCAAAGCGCAGGCCGCCGAGCAGGTGTTTGCTGCCATCGGTAAAGGTACGCAGTGGCTGGGCGCAGCGGGTGCCAGCTCGCGCATGAAGCTGGTGGTGAATAGCTGGCTGATTGGTCTGATGCAGAGCCTGGCGGAAAGTACCCGTTTGGCGGAAGAATTCGGTTTCAGCACTGACGATCTGTGGAAAGTGCTGGATGGCGGCCCACTCGCCGCGCCGTATGCCAAAATGAAACTCGGTATGATCGCCAGCGGTGATTTCACCCCACAGATGCATCTGGTGTGGGCACTGAAAGACGCCAAACTGGCGCTGGACGCGGCGGGCGACAGCAAACTGCCGGCGCTGGAAAACATCGTTGACGTCTGGCAGCAAGCGGTGGACGCCGGTTATGGCGAGCAGGATCTGGCGGCGGTTTATCAATATCTGAAACGCTAGCATGAGTGCGCGGCTCAATTTCGACTTCACGCATCGCCCGCTGGTGCCGTATGCGCATGATTACGCACATGGCGACGCCGAGCCGTGGCATCACCACGCTTGCGCGCAGCTGATTCACACGCTGAGCGGGGTGGTAAAAGTTGAAACCCAGCACGGCAGCTGGATTGTGCCGCCGAGTCGCGGCGTCTGGCTGCCTGCCGAAACGCGCCACGCTTTACATATCGTCGGCGCGGTGGCGGCGCGCACGCTGTTTGTTGATCCGCTGGCGCGCGCCGATCTGCCCGCCAGCTGTCAGGTGGTGCAGATTTCGCCACTGCTGCGCGAGTTGATCGTCAGCGCGCTGGCGTTGCCGGAGCAGTACGGTTCCGGCAGTCGCGCTGAGCGCATTTATGAGCTGATTCTGGATGAAATCCGCGTGATGGATGTGCTGCCGTTTGGCCTGCCGCTGCCGGAAAGCAGGCGGCTGCTGAGTTTGTGTCAGCACATTCAGCACGCGCCGGGTGAAAACTGGACGCTGGCACGCGCCGCCGCTGAACTCTGCGTGGCCGAACGCACGCTGGCGCGCCATTTCAGTCGCGAAACCGGTTTGCAGTTTAGCGACTGGGTACGACGCGCGCGCCTGAGCGTAGCGTTAACCCGTTTAGCTCAGGGAGAAAGCGTGCTCACGGTGGCGCTTGAGCTCGGTTACGACAGCCCAAGCGCCTTCAGCGCCATGTTCCGCCGGGTGCTCGGCGTTACACCAGCGAACTACTTTCCTGCGGCAGAAAAGCGTGCGCCGCGTTGAGCAGCGCCTGCAACGACGCGCGCGCCACATCATTGTCAATTCCCACGCCCCACGCCCGTTCACCGCGGGCGTTAATACAGCTGATGTAGCTCACCGAACGGCTATCGCTGCGTTTACCCAGCGTATGTTCGTGATAATCCTCAATGGTGATGGCTAAGTCATAGCGCTGATGCAGCGCGGAAACGGCAGCGGACAGCAAACCATTGCCTTTACCTTCCAGCGTTACCTGCTGCGCACCTTGCTGCAATCGCGCTTTGAAACGCGTTTCGCCTTTGTCGTCGCTGTGGCTTTCCGCTTCCAGCAAACGCCGTGCGGGCTGCGTTAAACCATAATGCTTGCAAAATAGCTGCCACAGGGCGTGATGCGTCATCTCCTGGCCATGGCCGTCGGTTTGCTGCTGCACTAATCGGCTGAAATCCTGCTGTAAAGCGCGCGGCAGCTGCAGGCCGTGGTTCTGTTCCAGTAGCCATGCCGCACCGCCTTTGCCCGATTGACTGTTCACGCGGATCACCGCTTCATAGCTACAGCCGATATCCAGCGGGTCGAGCGGCAGATACGGCATTTGCCACATTGTTTCTTCCCGTTCAGCGCGTTCGGCAAAGCCTTTACGAATCGCATCCTGATGCGAACCGGAAAACGCGGTAAACACCAGTTCACCGGCGTAAGGATGGCGCGGATGCACCGGCAGCTGATTGCAGCGCGTCACCACTTCCAGCACCTGCTGGATATCGCTGAAATCGAGCTGCGGCGCAACGCCCTGGGTGTAGAGATTGAGCGCCAGCGTAACGATATCAACGTTGCCGGTGCGCTCGCCGTTACCAAACAAACAGCCTTCTACGCGGTCGGCTCCCGCCAGCAAAGCCAGCTCGGCACAGGCGATGCCGGTGCCGCGATCGTTATGCGGGTGCACGCTGATCGACACCTGCGATCGCTGGCTGAAGTGGCGACAGAAATACTCAATCTGATCGGCATACACGTTGGGCGTATTCACCTCCACGGTCGCGGGCAGGTTGATGATCATCGGGCGCGTGGGACCCGGTTGCCAAATCGCGGCAACCGCTTCGCAAATTTCCAGCGCAAATTCGGGTTCGGTAAAGCAGAACGTTTCTGGTGAATACTCGAAAGTCCACGCAGTAGCGGTTTGTGCTTCACAGCGGGCGCGAATCTGCCGTGCACCGGCGCACGCCAGCGCAATGATTTCACTTTTGCTTTGACGGAACACGCGCTCGCGGAACAGCGGCGCAGTCGCGTTATACATATGGATGATGGCGTTTGGTGCACCGCGTAGCGCCTCAAAAGTACGATCGATCAGGTCGCTACGCGCCTGCGTCAGTACCTGAATTGCTACGTCGTTGGGAATGTGATTGTGCTCGATCAACAGGCGCACAAAATCAAAATCGGTCTGCGAGGCTGCCGGAAACGCCACTTCTATTTCCTTGAAGCCACAGCGCAGTAACAGTTGCCAAAACTCCAGCTTGCGCGCGCCGTCCATTGGCGTGGCGAGCGCCTGATTGCCGTCGCGCAGATCGGTGGAGAGCCAGCGCGGGGCGTGCGTCAACTGACGCGATGGCCACTGGCGGTCGGGTAAATCGATAACCGGAAACGCGCGGTATTTGCTAGCAGGTTGAGTGAGCATAACAGTCTCCTTGTGGTGTTGTGATGAGTCTCGCCTGGCAGCACGCTGCTCGGCTCGCGCATTGCTGACAACCACCCGCGCGTAACTGACAACCTCTGCGTCACGTAACCCTTTGTGCGCCCACATTTGGCGAAACCGCAGCGCGCGCGTAGCATGGTGGCATGTTGTTTCACCAAAGATCGCCTCATGTTACTCACTACCTTCGACGGTCATAATGACCTGCTGCTTAACCTGTGGCTGCATCATCGTGATGCGCCCGCCCAGGCATTCTTTCACGGCATTGAAAAAGGCCACCTCGATTTTCCGCGTATGCAGCAGGGCGGCTTTGCCGGTGGCCTGTTCGCCCTGTTTGTGCCGCCGCCGCGCTATGTGCAAGAGATGGCACCGCTGCGGGCGGCGGAGAATCTGTCGCCGCTGGCGATCCTCTGGCAGCAGCTCGATATTCTCAAAGCGCTGGCTGCGCAATCCGACGGGCGGGCGCGCTTATGCCTCAACGCCGCCGATATGGCCGCCTGCCGCGCTGAAGGAGTGCTGGCGCTGGTGGCGCATATCGAAGGCGCGGACGGTTTTGATGTCGATGGCGCAGCGCTCGATGCGTTCTATCAGGCTGGCGTTCGCAGCATCGGGCCATTCTGGAATTTGCCTAATGGCTTTGGTGAAGGGGTTAGCGGCTCTTTTCCGCATTCGCCGGATACCGGGCCAGGATTGACGATGGCTGGTGAGCAGCTGATTGCGGCGGCCAATCGTCATCGCATGCTGATCGATATGTCACACATGAACGAAAAAGCCTTTTGGGACACGGCGCGCCTCTCATCGGCGCCGCTGGTGGCGACGCACTCTAATGCGCATGCGCTGTGCGCGCAGCCGCGCAATCTCACTGACGACCAACTGCGCGCAATTCGTGACAGCGGCGGCGTGGTAGGTGTGAATTTTGGTAACGCTTTCTTACGCAGCGATGGCAAACGCGATAGCGATACGCCGTTGATCGAAATTGTTAAACATGTTGAGCATTTGATCGCGATAATGGGCAGCGATCATGTAGCGCTGGGTTCCGATTTTGATGGCATCAGCGTGCCTGATGCGCTGAAAGATGTTTCCGGATTACCGCGCTTGTATGCGTTATTGCGCTCACTGGGCTACGATCAAACGGCTCTTGAGCAGCTCGCCTGGGGCAACTGGCAGCGCGTGTTGCAACAGATTTGGCGGGATTAGCACAATTCCCTTACCGAATCAGGGTTGATCTGCTCGCTACATTGGCGCAACATCTGCGCGCGTCATGATTGCAATGTGATCTACGTCACAGCTGCAATGATCTCCAGCAGAGCGTGCTCTGCATTTTTGAATGAATAAGAGGAAGAATATTATGTGGAAAAAACCTGCGTTTATTGACCTGCGTCTGGGCCTGGAAGTGACTCTGTACATCTCCAACCGCTAAGACTTCTGCCCGCCGCTCGTGCGGGCATTTTGTTTTCTCTCTCTGGTCAAATTTCATGTTTATTAAAGTCCTCGGTTCAGCGGCTGGCGGCGGCTTCCCGCAGTGGAACTGTAACTGCGCCAACTGCAGCGGCCTGCGTAACGGCACTATTCAGGCGCAGGCGCGCACGCAATCCTCGATCATCGTCAGTGATAACGGTGAGGATTGGGTGCTGTGCAACGCGTCGCCGGACATCAGCCAGCAGATTGCCCACACCCCAGAATTGATAAAAAAGGGCGTGCTGCGCGGTACGGCCATTGGCAGCATCATTCTCACCGACAGCCAAATCGATCACACCACCGGTTTGCTGAGCCTGCGTGAAGGTTGTCCGCACCAGGTGTGGTGTACGCCGGAAGTGCATGCCGATCTCACCAGCGGCTTTCCGATTTTCACTATGTTGCAGCACTGGAACGGCGGCTTGCAGCATCATGCCTTAACACCGCTGGAGCCATTTCGCGTCGATGTGTGCCCGAGCCTGCAGTTCACCGCGATTCCGATTCTCAGCAACGCGCCGCCGTATTCGCCATATCGCGATCGTCCGCTGCCGGGCCACAACGTGGCGCTGTTCATTGAAAACACCGCCAATGGCCAAACGCTGCTGTACGCACCGGGACTCGGCGAGCCCGATGCGGTGATCATGCCCTGGCTGGAAAAAGCCGATTGCCTGCTGATTGATGGCACGGTATGGCAGGACGACGAGCTGCTCGCCACCGGCGTCGGCAAAAATACCGGCAAGGCGATGGGGCATTTAGCGCTGGCCGAAGAACAAGGTTTAATGGCGCTGCTGGCCTCGCTGCCGGCCAAACGCAAAATTTTGATTCACATTAACAACACCAATCCCATCCTTAACGAGCAATCGCCGCAGCGCGACTATTTAGCGCAGCAGGGCATCGAAGTGAGTTGGGATGGCATGGCGATTCATCTGCAGGAGTTTGCATCGTGATCATTACCGAAGCACTATCGCCCGCCGCATTTGAGCAGGCGCTGCGCGATAAAGGCGCGTTCTACCACATTCATCATCCGTACCACATCGCGATGCACAATGGTAATGCCACGCGCGAGCAGATTCAGGGCTGGGTGGCGAACCGCTTCTATTATCAGACCAATATTCCGCTGAAAGACGCGGCGATCATGGCCAACTGCCCGGATCCCGCTACGCGGCGCAAATGGGTGCAGCGCATACTCGACCACGACGGCAGCAACGGCCACGAAGGCGGCATTGAAGCCTGGCTACAGCTTGGTGAAGCCGTCGGGCTGGACCGCGATGTTTTACTTTCAGAGAAGCTGGTGCTGCCGGGTGTGCGCTTTGCGGTAGATGCCTACGTTAACTTTGCGCGCCGTGCCAACTGGCAGGAAGCCGCGTGCAGCTCGCTGACCGAGCTGTTCGCGCCGCAGATTCACCAATCGCGCCTTGATAGCTGGCCGCAGCACTATCCGTGGATCAAAGAGGAAGGCTACTTCTATTTCCGCAGTCGCCTGAGCCAGGCGAATCGCGATGTGGAACACGGTCTGGCGTTGGCGCTCGAGGTGTTTACCACGGCCGAGCAGCAGAACCGCATGCTCGAAATCCTCCAGTTTAAGCTCGATATTCTCTGGACCATGCTGGATGCCATGACCATGGCGTATGCGCTGCAGCGTCCGCCTTATCACACGGTCACCGATCGGGTGTCCTGGCACAGCACAAGGTTGGTATAACGATATGAAAGATAATCTGATTCCGGCTTTCCGTCGTGGCTACCGCATGCAGTGGGAAGCGGCGCAGGAGAGCCATGTCGTGCTCTATCCGGAAGGCATGGCCAAGCTGAACGAAACCGCCACGATGATCCTTGAACTGGTCGATGGTAAACAGGATGTGGCGGCCATTGTTGCCACGCTGGATGCGCGCTTCCCGGAAGCGGGCGGCGTAGGCGATGACGTGAAAGAGTTCCTGCAATCTGCCATCGAACAAAAATGGATACTGTGTCGTGAACCCGAGTAAAACCGTGACGCCGCCGCTGTGGCTGCTGGCAGAATTGACCTATCGCTGCCCGCTGCAGTGTCCGTATTGCTCCAATCCGCTGGATTTTTCCCAGCAGGAGAAAGAGCTGACCACCGAACAGTGGATTGAGGTGTTCCGCCAGGCGCGTGCCATGGGCAGCGTGCAGCTCGGTTTTTCCGGCGGCGAACCGTTAACGCGTAAAGATTTGCCGGAGCTGATCCGCGCCGCGCGCGATCTCGGTTTCTACACCAACCTGATCACCTCCGGCATTGGCCTGACGGCAAAAAAACTCGACGCCTTTGCTGACGCGGGCCTCGATCACATTCAGATCAGTTTCCAGGCCAGCGATGAAACGCTGAACGCTGCGCTAGCCGGGTCGAAGAAAGCCTTCCAGCAGAAGCTGGAGATGGCAAAAGCGGTGAAAGCGCATGGCTATCCGATGGTGCTGAACTTTGTGCTGCATCGCCACAATATCGATCAAATCGACAAGATCATCGATCTCTGTATCGAACTGGAAGCCGATGACGTCGAGCTGGCGACCTGTCAATTCTACGGTTGGGCGCAGCTTAACCGTGAAGGATTGTTGCCGACGCGCGAACAGATCGCCCATGCCGAAGCGGTGGTGGCCGATTATCGTCAGCGCATGAGCGCCAGCGGCAATCTGACCAATCTGTTGTTCGTCACGCCGGATTACTATGAAGAGCGGCCGAAACCGTGCATGGGCGGTTGGGGATCGATCTTCCTTAGCGTCACGCCCGACGGCACCGCGTTACCGTGCCACAGCGCGCGCCAGCTGCCGGTTGAGTTCCCATCGGTGCTGGAACGCACGCTGGATGACATCTGGTACAACTCGTTTGGCTTTAACCGCTATCGTGGTTTTGACTGGATGCCGGAACCCTGCCGCTCCTGCGATGAGAAAGAGAAGGACTTTGGCGGCTGTCGCTGCCAGGCGTTTATGCTGACCGGCGATGCGGACAATACCGATCCGGTGTGCAGTAAGTCACCGCATCACGGCAAAATCCTCGAGGCGCGGCGTCAGGCCAACTGCAGTGATATCAAAATCCAGCAGCTGCAGTTCCGTAATCGTAGCAACTCCGAACTGATCTTTAAGCAGCGCGTCACCTGATGAACGCGCGCCAGATCACGCTCGCCAACGGCCTGCGCTGTTATCTGCACCATCAACCCGGCGCACGCGATGCGGCGGCGCTAATGCGCGTGCAGGCGGGCAGCCTGGATGAGCCGGATCGCTGGCCGGGGCTGGCGCATTTGCTCGAGCATCTGCTGTTTTGCGGCAGTGAAAACTTCAGCGGTGACTATCGTTTCATGCCGTGGGTGCAGCAGCAGGGCGGCCAGGTCAATGCCACTACGCAGCTGAGCCGCAGCGCCTTTTTCTGCCAGCTACCGGCCGCGGCGTTATCAGCGGGCGTACAGCGGCTGTGCGATATGCTCGCGGCACCGCTGCTGAGTGCGCAGGCTATCCAGCAGGAAGCGGCGGTGATTGATGCCGAGTATCAGCTGCTGCAACGCCATGCTGACACGCTGTGTGAAGCGGCGATACTGGATGCGCTGCAAGGCCGTTTTCAACGCTTTCGCGTAGGCAATCGCGTGGTATTTGGTGACGATGTCACGCAGTTGCGGGCGGCGTTACAGACATTTCATCAGCGTTGGTATCACGCTGATAACATGCAACTTTGGTTGCAAGGTCCGCAATCGCTCGATGAACTGGCGCAGCTGGCGTCGCAGTTTGGCAGCGGATTATTAACGGGTGGTGCAACTCCAGCGGCAATCGAACCTTTACTGCTGCCAGGCGATGGTTTGCTGCAGCTGGTGGGTGAAGAGAGTTTCTGGCTGGCGCTGCTGATTGACGGCGATGAACCCACCATTCGTGACAACGTCACCTTGCTGAATGCCTTTTGGCAAGATGAAGCACCCGGCGGCTTAATGGCGCAACTGCGGCATGAAGGGCTCTGTGAGTCCTTTAACGCCCAGTGGCTATGGCAGGATACGCACCACGCGTTACTGGCGCTGCGCTTTGGTGCGCCGCAGCTTACTCCCGCGCAGGCGCAACGTATCGAGCACTACTTCTGGCAGCATCTCACCGCGTTAAGAGAGGCACCTGCGCGGCAGCATCAGCACTATGCGCGGCTGGCACAGCAGGATTTTGCCGCCTCGTCCGCGCTGGAGCAGCTGCGCGGCCGGGCGCTCGGTTTTGCGCCTGGCTTAACGGTTCCAGATAATCTGGCTGACTTTGCCTCTGCGTTACCTCACCGCCCACGCAGGCGTTTGCTCACGCAGCAACAGCTGAAGGGTATGCCGCAGCAGAAACAGGGATTTACGCTGCAGCTGGCTGAATGGTTGCCCGAACAATGGCTCGCCACCGAACCTGCAACGTTTCACTTTTATCCGGCGTCAGCAGAGATAACGTTGCCTCGCTTACCGCCAGTGGCGCAGCCGCTGCCGGTGATTGCGCCCGTGCAATCGGTTGAGACGCTGCTGCTGCGCCCGGCGTTTTATCAGCTGTTGCGCGACGAGGAAGCACAGGCGCGGCAACGCTTATTGCGTCCGGTGCTAGCTGAGTTGCGCCACGCCGGTGGCAACGGCAGCTGGCAGCAAAAACAGGGTAGCTGGCAGCTGGTGCTTAATTTGCCTGCTTGCGCCGATCGCGCTTTGCTTAGCATGCATCAGGCTTTACAGGCGCTTAATGCACCGGTGCAGGATCGGGTCATCAAGACAACGCACTCTATCGTTATTCGTCAGCTGCTGGCCGCTTTGCCCAGCAAACTGATCCCGCCGCAGTCAACACCACAATGGTTGGTCGCGTGGTGTGGCGCAGAGGGTGCGCTAAGCCAGCGCGTGGGCCATCTGCTCAGCGAATTCTCCCTCGCGCTGGCACGCTATGCGCCACCTGCCATGCTGCATCGCGGCGTGATGCCGGTTGCCTGTGACGGGAGCGATCAGGCGCTGTTACTGTTTATGCCGCTGCCGCAGCAGGATGATGCCAGCCTCGCGGCGTTACGTGCGCTGGCGCTGATGCTGGAAACGCGCTTTTTCCAGCGTCTGCGGGTAGAGCAGCAAATTGGCTATGTGGTGTCGGCGCGCTATCAGCGAGTTGCGGATGTTGATGGTTTGCTGCTGGCGCTGCAGTCGCCGAATATCCCATGGCGCACGCTGCTTGGCCACAGCAAACGTTTTATGCGAGACATGCTTGCCGAAATTGCCGCTATTCCTGCGGCACATCTCGCGGCCTGGCAGGCCAACTTAGCGATGCAGTGCGTAAAACAGGACAACAGCGAGCGCGCGGAAGAAGCGCTGCGCCAGCAGCTTGGCTTACCAATCCTTAACCGCACCGCCATCCAGGCACTGACGCTGCCGCAGCTACAGCACCTTCACTATCACCTGCTGCGTGAAAGGCATCGCTGGTTGATTTTGGTTAATCAAAGTTGAAAGGCGATGTGTTTGCCGTTGGGCAACGTAACGTCAATACGCAGTTCACCACCTAAAGCGTCAACATAACGTTTTAATGTGGAGAGTCGCGGGTCGTTGCCGGGATTTTCCATTTTTGCCAGCGTGGGTTGCGAGACGCCAATCACACGTGCCAATTCGGTTTGCGAGAGATTAAGCTCTTCACGCAGCTGGCTCAAGGCAATCTCCTGGCGCAATTTCTCGACTTTTTTAGCGATCCGCTGCTGGCTTTCAGGTGATTGTTTTTCCAATAACTCTTTCAAAGTAGACATCTTATCCCTCCATCTGCGCCACATGCTTACGGTATTCTGTTTCAGCAAGGCGAATCATCGTTCGGTAAAACTGTTTTTGGTTGCAGCCGGTTTTATTCCCTGCGCATAGCACAATAGCGCGTCGCACCGGATCAAAAGCGAAAAATGCCCTGATGGGGTTACCTGCATGCTGAATGCGCAACTCCTTCAGGTTAGGGACATCGCTACCTTTTAGCGTATCAACATAAGGGCGTCCCAATTGGGGTCCCATTTCACCTAAAATAGTCATCGCGGCTAACACATCCTCGCGCAGTGCTTCACTCTGCGCCAGGAACCACTTATCGAAAACATCCGTTGTCAGAATTTCCCACATAATGCCATCCCATAGCTTTTTTGCTATAAATAACCTATAGCCTTTAGGCTATGAAAGCAACGTGCATGCTACTTACGCGCTGTGATTTTATCGTATGATGATTATTACTCATTGATATATTTGAATATATTTGACAGTCACCAGCAAATCTCTTCACTGGTTAGTTACCAGGTAAAGGGCGACACTCACTGCATTATCCCGAACTAAAAGGAACTGCGAGTGAAAAACGTTACCCGTCTTGCGCTGCCACTGTTGGCGGCGGCTACGCTTTATGCCCCCTTGTCACAGGCTGCAGCGATGCAGTATGCCCTCGATCCGGCGCACACCTCGGTCATCGTGACCTGGACGCACTTTGGTTTCTCTCACCCGACGGCCGATATCCCGAATAGCAAAGGGTCAATCGTATTTGATAAGGATCAGCCGCAGCAGTCGCGCGTTGATGTCACGCTGCCGATTACGCAAATTGATACTCACGTACCTGCATTGACCAAAGAGTTTCTCGGTGCTGAGTATTTCGATACCGCAAAATATCCTTCAGCGGTATTCCACAGCACCAAAGTGGAAGCCAAGGGTGATAACAAATTCGACGTGGAAGGTAACCTGACGTTGAAAGGGATTACCAAGCCGATCACCTTGCATGCCACGCTGAATCAGCAGGGCATGCATCCGATGGTGAAAAAAGAGGCGATTGGTTTTGATGCCACTGGCGTGATTAAGCGTTCGGATTTCAAGCTGGATAAGTATGTGCCAGCGGTAGGCGATGACGTGACGTTGACCATCTCAACCGAAGCATACGCGAAATAATCGCATCGATGTTTGCTGAGTCACCATCTCGATGAATCCCCCAGGATGCGCATTGGTGTTGACCAGGTGCGCATGCATGCGCACCCTACGAAATCCCGCTAAATAACCGTAGGGTCGCCATTTATGGCGACCTGGCTGCTGATGCTACATTTCCCGCCAAAACTTCTTCTTGCTGGTTTTGCCAATCCCCGGATTGCAGCTGTTGGTAGGATCGAGCTGTTTCCAGTGATCCACATGCTCGCATGAAGCCTGATAGAGGTGTCCAACGTTGTGCTCGGCGGGATATTTAGCCCCGCGCTGCTCCAGATACCGCTTCACCTCTTCCTTAAACGCTTTGGCATCATAGCCCGGCTTCAGTACATAATCCTGATGATTCACGAAACAGAAGAAATGCCCGCAACATGAATCGACCTGCACCTGTGCCGCCAGGTGATCCGGCAGCGTCAGGCGCCACGCATCATCATTACGACGCAGCGCCACGTCAAAGGCGACCAACCGCTCGTTAGGGTTATAACCCAGCGTATCGCAGTAGGAAATGGTGCAGCCGCCAACGCCAAAACGTACCAGGAAGGCATCTGCCGCTTCACGTGCATCGCAATGGAAAAAGCCGCCCTGATGAGCCGCAAAGAATGCCTGCAACAGAACGTGTAGCTCAGCGCTTTGCTGAGACTCAACTTTGATCATCAAATGATGTTGATACTCGCTGCGGTAATCCATAATGCGCGGCGCGATAAAGCTCGGTGTGAGCTGATTAAAGCATTGCAGCATCCGATCAACAAAATTGCGCGGCAGGAATTTCAAATGGCTGATGCGCACATCCCATTTGGCTTTATTCGCCATCATTTGCGGAATGGCCTGCGGACCGAGTTTACGTATTGCCAGATACATATGTTTGGCGTAGCGCACCGTCAAATCAAAGGCGTTACGATGGATATATTCCGCCTGTAACGGCAGCTCGCTCATGCGGGTCAACAGATAGCGACGCAGTTCCACCAGCACATTCTCATCATTGGTACCGATGTAAAAGGTATCGCTACCGGTGCTGGCCTCAAAGGTGGGCAAACGCACGGCAAACACCACCACTTTACCGGCGCTGCCGGAACTGTCGTGCAGATAACGGAGGTCGCCATTAAAACGTGCCGGGGAATCAGCGGTGACATCACGCAGGCGATCGGCATAATCTTCGGCCCAAATCTTTCCCTGCCAGTCGGGTTGTTCACCAGTTTGATACTGCTGCTGCGTCAGTGCTTCCAGCATGGCCTCTGGCGTTTCGCCCAGCGCAATACCGAGATGATTAACCATTTCTAAGCGGCCATCGTCATGGATGCGCGCGAACAGGGACTTTTCAGTAAAGGCCGGGCCGCGACGAATCAGTGAGCCGCCGGAGTTATTACAAATCCCGCCCACCACAGACGCGCCGATGCAGGATGAGCCAATCACAGAATGCGGTTCACGCCCTAAAGGCTGTAAGGTCTGTTCCAGTTCAGTGAGGGTGGTACCTGGGAAGGCAATGACCTGACGCGCCTGATCAATGACCTGCACACCTTTTAACTGGCGGGTGCTGATGATCACCACATCGCGATCGTAATCGTTGCCGTCGGGCGTTGATCCGCCGGTAACGCCGGTATTTGAGGCTTGCATAAGCACAATGGCGTCATGGGCGACGCAAACCTGCAGTGTCTGCCATAGCTGCAGCAGGGTTTGCGGTAACACCACCGCCAGCGCTTCGCCACGCCCCACACGGAAGCCTTTTATGTACCAGGCTTTATCATCGGCATGGGTTAATAACTGTTTCTCACCCACCACGCCAGCCAGGTGACGCAACATCTCCTGCGGAATACTCATCTTCTCTCTTCTTCGCTAATTATTTGCATTCATATTGGACAAGTGCAGCAACATTGAGTCAATCATTGACTGGCACGGATGCGGAAATAACGCACGTAATCATTATCCCTTTAACTTTCACGGAATAAACGCGCGGAAACGATAAAAATGCGCGGGAAATCACAAAATAGAGTGAAAGAAAAAGAGTGTCAGTAAAGATATTAAGGCCAGCGGGGCGCAAAGATAAATGTAAATATAACCTTATGATTTAAATGAATAATTCATATTTTAATCAGAATTGGCAATGTGATTTTAATCACAAAAAAGACTCATCAAAACCCTGTGTCAACGATCTCTGGCAGCAAATTCATGGCAAAAGTGTGACATTCGTTGCAAATAGCACTGCGGTTAATCGGAAGAATGAATATCAGACGCACAGCATGAAGGATGATGGCAATGAGAATTGGCATGGTGATCAGCGGTGGAGATGTTACCGGGATTAATAACTTTGTTTATCAAATATCCCGTCTGACTAAAGCGGAAATGGTGTTATTCAATGGCGGCATTCCTGGTTTACTGGAAAACAATCACCGGGAAATATCCCATCGTGATTTAGTCGATTACGCCATCGCTTCAATTCCGGTAATGCAGTCAGGAAGAACGACAAGGAAATTAATTCGCCCGGAATATGAAATCATTGCTAAACACCTCAAGTCGCTGCGTATTGACGTAGTAATTATGGCGGGAGGTGACGGTTCATTACAATTTTTGCACACGCTGAGCGAATTTGGCGTCAACTGTTTTGGCGTGGGTATGACTATCGATAATGACGTCTTTGGCAGTGACTACAGTATTGGTTTCTCCACTGCCTGCGAGCAGGTATTAAAAGAGGTGGCAAAATTACGCAATACCGGCCGCGCGTTAACCGGCCGCGTATTCATGGTGGAGCTACTCGGCGGCTATTGTGGGGAATTAACGTTACAGTCGGCGATCAAGTCCAATGCGGATTTTGCGCTGATTCCAGAATGCCAGATTGCACCGCAGGAACTGGCCGAGCGCATCACACAGCGGCTGGCCGCGCAGAACAGCGTGATTATATTGTGCTCGGAAGGCTATACCCGTGAATATTCACCGGGGTTTCAGGGCGCCATTGATACCTTAATAAAACAAATTGAACCGCTGATTGGCGTACGTATTCGTAAAACTATTATCGGTTATGGCCTGCGAAATGGCGATCCCACCTGTGAAGAGATTTATCAGGGCACCATTATGGCCAGTGAAGTCGCGCGTTGTATTCAGTCGGGAATGCGCAATAAAGCGGTCATTATTAATGGCAGTAATCGACCGATTCCGATTGATTTAATAAGCATGAAAAAACGCCTGGTCGATACTGAAGGGCATCATTATAAACTCGCTAAACAACTGCAAATTCTGTGAGGAAATAGCCATGCTGAAAATATTATGTGTCTGTGGATGCGGTCTTGGATCGAGTTTCGCAATCGAGATGAGCGCTAAGTCGGTATTAAAGAAGCTCGAAATCGAAGCCGATATTGATCACACCACTATTTCTGAAGCCAACGCCTTTAAATCCGACATGATTTTAACTCAGAAAGCGTTTGCTGATGTGTTAAATGCCGATGCCAGCCCGGAGCAAATTAAGCGGGTGATTATTCTCAACAAGCTGACTGATAAAGCGGAAATTGAAGAAAAAATCGTGGCGTTTATGAAAGAACGTAACTTAAAGGTTGCTAATCATGAATAGTGTGATCGACTTCCTGGTAAAAGATCTATTAGGGCAGGCGTCAATACTGATTGCCTTTATCGCCCTGATTGGTCTGCTACTGCAAAAAAAATCGGCGGGCAAGGTGGTGGAAGGCACCTTTAAAACCCTGCTCGGTTTCTTAATTATGATGGCCGGTATCAACATTATTGTCGGTACCTTAACTTTCCTGAACACCATTTTCACCCACGGTTTTGGCATGCAGGGTTATATCACCGACGTTGCCGCCATCGCCGGGTTAGCGAACCGCGAGCTGGGTTCAGAAGTGGCGCTGACGCTGTTGGTGATCTTTATCGTCAACATCATTATCGCGCGCCTGACACCGTTCAAATACATCTTCCTTACCGGTCAGGCGCTGCTGTGGATGGCGACGATTGGTGCGGTGATTGGCTATAAAGCGGGGCTAACAGGCTTACCTCTGATCCTTACCGGCGGCATTTTTGGCGGCATTATGGCGGTTGTCATGCCTGCGCTAGCCCAACCGGTGGTGCGCCGCATCACCGACTCCGACGACGTGGCGCTCGGACATTTCTGCACCATCGGCTATCTGCTGACGGCGGCGGTGGCGAAGGTGGTCGGCAAAGGCTCGCGCTCTACCGAAGATCTCAAACTGCCCGACAACTTTAAATTCCTGCAGGATACCTACCTGTCGATGGCCGTGGTGATGGTGCCGATGTACCTGATTCCTGCGGTTGCCGCCGGTCCGGAATTTATCGGCCAGTACAGCAACGGCATGAACTACCTGATGTATGCCTTTATGCAGTCAATTCAGTTCGTGTGCGGCGTGTTCGTGCTGTACAGCGGCGTGCGTCTGCTGCTGAATGAATTGGTGCCGGCTTTCCGCGGTATTGCCATGCGCCTGGTTCCCGATGCCAAACCTGCGCTCGATTGCCCGGTGATGTTCCCCTATGCCCCAAATGCGGTGATCGTCGGCTTCCTCGCCACCACCCTGGGTTCGGTGGTTGGCATGCTGGTGTTCCCGATGTTTGGTCTGGCGATGATTCTGCCAGGGCTGCTGACCAACTTCTTTGCCGGTGGCACCGCAGGGGTGTTTGGCAATGCGCTGGGTGGACGTCGTGGTGCGATGATCGGCGGCTTCGTTCACGGTTTATTCATTACCTTCCTGCCGGCGATTCTGGTGCCGATGCTGGAAAGCTATGGTTTCACCGGCGTGACCTTCAGTGATTCGGATGTCATCAGTACCGGGCTGGTGCTCGGTCACGCGTTCCAGAATAACTGGCTGTTCGTCGCCCTGTTTATTGTCTTTATTACGCTTCTCGCCTGGTTTGTTAACGGAAAATCCACGAAATCTAAATCCCATGAGGAAAAGCTCCATGAAACTTTATAATTTTACCGATCTGTTACAGGTGGCAAAAGAACGTGAATTTAAAGCGCTCGGTTCCTTTAATTTACACTGTCTGGAAATGCTGCCGGCCTTTTTTAGCGCGGCAGAGAAAACCAATAGCCCATTAATGATTCAGATATCTACCGGTACCGCGAAATATCTCGGACATAAATTATTGGTGGATGCGATTCGCTCATTATCAGAGAGCCGCAATGTCCCGACCTGTTTGCACCTCGATCACTGTTCCGATTTAGCGGCGATTCAAACTGCGCTGGATGCTGGCTTCAGCTCTATTATGTATGACGGCTCACATTTACCGATTGAAGAAAATATTGCCAATACGCGTCGTGTTATTGATATGGCGCGTCCGCTGGATGTCTCAGTCGAAGCGGAGCTGGGTGCGATTGGCGGTTCAGAAGACGGCAAAGTCGTCGCCATGAGCGAAACAGCTTTCACCACGGTCGATGACGCTAAGCGCTTTGTGGAAGAAACCGGTGTGGATATGCTGGCCATCTCCATTGGTACCGTACACGGCTTGTATACCGGTAAAGCGCACATTCAGCATCAGCGCCTCGCCGAAATCACTGACGCCACGAAAACACCGCTGGTGCTGCACGGCGGCACGGGGGTGAGCGATGAAGATATGCGGCTGGCGGTGCGCAGCGGTATTGAGAAAGTGAACGTCGGAACTGAGATGAACGTGCAATGGGTAGCGAACTGCAAACAGACATTCGAAAAAGGCAAAGTTAACGACAGCGTACGTAATTTCCTTGTACCGGCTAACGATGCCGTAACCAATGTTCTGGTAGAAAAGATTCAGCTGTTCCGCTAATAGTTTATCACTTATGACGTAATAACCTGAGGTGCCCGGCGCCATTCGGGGCAGGAGACGCTATGTTTGGATTCTTGAAAAAGGGCTTGGAAAATAAGAGCCAGGATTCACAGGAAATAGATCTTCAGGCTGAAGCGATCAGCGGTAAAATAAACGAACTGGAACAACAGTTGGCGAATAATCCGCAGGCGAAAGATACGCAAAAGCAATTAATGCTGGAATATAACCGCGCATTAACGCTTTTTGCTAAAAGCCACCGCTTCCGTCAGGAAATTGATCCGCTGTTCGTTAAAATTGATGAACTGCGTAATACCATTCGCAAATCCTTTTAAGGAGGCAGTATGAGCATTAAACAGCTGCTGCAGGAAGCGAGTGCGATTCAGGTCGGGATCAGCGCCATGGACTGGCGCGAGGTGATCGCGCTGGCCGCGCTGCCGCTGCTCAACGGCGGCTACATCAAGGCCAGCTATCCGGAAGCGGTTATCGCCAACACGCTGGAGCACGGCGCTTATTACGTGTTTGAGGAGGGCATTGCCATTCCTCATGCACGGCCGGAAACCGGCGTGTTGAAAGACTGTTTCAGCATGATCGTACTGGATGAGCCGATTTCGTTTGATGGCAGCGATAAAGCCGACATCGTGATTATGTTCGGTGCGCGTGACAGCAACGCCCACATTGAAGAGGGCATCCGCGCGATTGTCACGCTGCTGGAAGATGAAGAGACGCTGGTGCGCCTGCGCAATGCCAGCAGCGCTGCGGAGGTGATAGATATCCTATGACAACCCATAGCGAAGAGAAAATCGTCGTGCTGGTAAACGGCATTCCCGCTTCCGGCAAAAGCACGCTGACCCGCGCACTGGCAGAGCAGTTTGGCTTGCCGGTATTAACGCTGGATGGTCTGAAAGAGCCGTTTATGGCCAGCTTTGCACCGGTGGATCGGCAGCGCAATCGACAACTGGGCTGTGCGGCCTATCAGGCGATCTGGAACGTGGTGGCGCAGGCGCCGACGCGCTGCATCTACATAATCGACGCCTGGTTTGGCTTTCAGCCGCGTGAAGTACTGCAGCAAGGATTGCAAAAGGCGAACGTGACGCGGGTGCTGGAGCTGTGGCTGGCGATTACGCCGGATGATGCGGTAACGCGTTATCAGTCGCGTTTGACGGATCGTATGCCCGGGCATCCGGGGGCGGAGTATCTACCGGAACTGCGCAAGCTTGCGGAAACCGCTCAGCCGATGGGGCTGGGTCCGGTTTTGCAACTGGATGCGCGCGATCCGGACGAAGCGGCGGCTTTTGCCTGGCTGCAACGCCAGCTGCGAGTGCCCATCGCTGCCCAGCCTGCTTTATCAGCATCAGGTTAAATTCCTGTCTGCAACAGGCAAAAGGAGAGGCCTGAACAGCTGCCATTAGACGAAAATTCAGCGCGTGTTTTGCCGTGTCTTTCGATTAATCGCATGTTTCGTCAATGCGTGTCGCTGAGCTTCTACCAGGCTTTTGTGATTACGCTCACAGAGGAAACCTTCATGAATATCGATTTACACGGGAAAACAGCGCTGGTCACCGCCTCCACCGGCGGCATAGGTTTTGCCATCGCACAAGGTCTGGCCGCCAGCGGCGCGGAAGTGGTCCTGAACGGACGCAGTGAAGCATCGGTCAGCCGTGCACGCGAGAAGCTCAACGGCCTGGTGGCGGGCGCAAAAATCCATACCGTTATCGCCGACCTCGGCAGTGCGCAGGGTGTCAGGCAACTGCTTAACGGCTTGCCGCCGATCGATATTCTGGTAAATAACGCCGGTATTTACGGACCGCAGGATTTCTTTGAGGTGGATGACGAAACCTGGGATGCCTACTGGCAAACCAATGTGATGTCAGGTGTCCGCTTGTCGCGCGCGTTGTTGCCGGAGATGGTGAAACGCGGCTGGGGACGGGTAGTGTTTATCTCTTCTGAATCGGCTCTCAACATTCCCGCCGATATGCTGCATTACGGCGTCAGTAAAACGGCGCAGCTGTCGCTGGCGCGTGGTCTGGCAAAAGTGGCGGCGGGCAGTGGGGTAACGGTGAATAGCGTGCTGCCGGGGCCAACGCTTTCCGACGGTTTTGCCGCCATGATGGAAGATGAAGTGAAACGCACCGGCAAACCGCTGGAAGCGTTAGCGAAAGAGTTTGTGATGGCCCAGCGGCCAAGCTCCGTCATTCAGCGTGCTGCCACGGTGGAAGAGGTCGCGAATATGGTGGTGTATGTCTGTTCGAAACAGGCATCAGCCACGTCGGGCGCCGCGCTGCGCGTTGATGGCGGCGTCGTGGATGATATTGTTTAGCCGCATGCTGCGATTGACCTGGTCGCCATGAATGGCGATCCTACGGTGGATCGTGCGGTGTATAGGTTGCTCATCACGTAGGGTGGGCATTCATGCCCACCGTCTCAAAACACGCTCCGTACAATAAAGACAAAAGTTTACACTGCAAAGCTTGGTGTTTCTGCTGTAGATGCATAAAATGCCCGCACTTTTCTCTGAGGCTGCGGCATGACGATATCGCTATCACGCGCAAAATGGATTCTGGCACTGGTTTGTCTGGTGCTGGCATTTTGTCTCGTCCAGCGCAGCTTCAATTTGCCCTCCGCGCCGTTCCCGCAGATCAACGCCTCCGGGCAAACTCAATGTGTTGACGATGCCAGCGGCAGCGAAAAGCCCTGTGCACTGAGCGCGAAATCCCTCGGCGGCACGGCACCGCTCCTTGATACTGCATTGCCCTTTCTGCTGTTGCTATTAGCGTTAATGGCTAGCTTTACGCCAGCCACGAAGTCTGTCGGCTATCACTGCACACTACTGTTTCCACCGCTGCGACGGCGGCATCTCACCTTCTGTGTCTTCCGGGAATAACACGACGCGCTGCATCGCGTAAACCCTGTTATTTACTGGAGATATCAACATTTACTTATTAATCAGGAGCCTGCTGCTTCTGCTGGCGAGCTGTGCGATGACCGCGCAGGCCGCCGATACCGGCTGGCTGCGCAATGCGCAAAATAGCCACGCCGAGGTGCGCCTGCGCAGCGCCAGCTTCAACGACAAGCAGCAACTGCTGCTGGATATTCGTCTGCAACCCGGCTGGAAAACCTACTGGCGCACCCCGGGCGAAGGCGGCGTCGCGCCGGAAATCCGCTGGCAAACGCCGGAGGTCAACGCGCGATGGTTTTGGCCAGCGCCCGAGCGTTTTGACGTTAGCGGTTTGACCACGCAAGGCTACAAAGGCGATATCACGCTGCCCATCGAACTGGCAACATTGTCGAGCCAACGGCTTGCAGGTACGCTGACGCTCTCGACCTGCAGCGATGTCTGCATTCTGACCGATTTCCCATTCAGTCTCGATCTCACCCGACCTGCGGATGTGAATTTTGCCCGCGATTATGCCGAAGCGATGGGGCAAATTCCCGCCGCAGGCGGATTAACCGATCGGCTCGACGCCAGCTTTGTTAACGGCGAACTGCAAATTCGCGCCCAGCGCCAGGATGGCTGGCAAAAACCGGCGCTGTTCTTTGATTATCCGCCGGGCAGCATGCTGGCAGCACCCAGCATCAGCGTTAGCGGTGACACACTCAGCGCGCGGGTGGCGGTGACCGACGAATGGGGCGAAGCCGCACCGGACTTGCGCGGCAAAACGCTGTCGCTGGTGGTAGCCGATGGCGGTATCGCGCAGCAAAGCTCAGTGACGATTGGCGCTGAAAGCCTGGTTTCGGGCGGGGCAGCGTCGACCTTGTGGTCCGTTGTGCTGCTGGCGCTGCTCGGCGGATTGATCCTCAACCTGATGCCCTGCGTGTTGCCGGTGCTGGCGATAAAGCTCAGCAGCCTGGTGCAACAGCAGGGGCAAACACAGCGTCAAACGCGCCAGCAGTTCCTTGCCTCCAGCGCTGGCATCATCTTCTCTTTCCTGCTACTGGCATTGCTGATGACCGGGCTGCGGCTAAGCGGCCAAGCACTTGGCTGGGGCATCCAGTTCCAGAGCAGCGGTTTCTTGCTGGTGATGGTGCTGGTGATGTTCCTCTTCAGCGCCAGCCTGTTTGATTTGCTGCACTTCCGCTTGCCGTCGGGCCTCAATACCACACTGGCGACACGGGGCAGTGATGGTCTGCTCGGACACTTCGGGCAGGGCGCGTTTGCCACCTTGTTGGCCACGCCGTGCAGCGCACCGTTCCTTGGTACCGCTGTCGCCTATGCGCTGACTGCACCGCTGCCGCAGCTATGGCTACTGTTTGTGGCGCTTGGCGTGGGCATGAGTTTGCCATGGCTGCTGGTGGCCGCGCTGCCGGGTATGGCGCGTTGTTTACCGCGTCCCGGGCGCTGGATGGTGCATCTGCGCAGCGTACTCGGCTTGTTTATGCTGCTTGCCACCTTCTGGCTGGTCACGCTGCTCATACCTCACTGGGGCGCGACCTTTGCGCTGATGCTGGCGCTCACGCTGCTGGTGGTGCTTTGCATCTGGCTCGTGAAACAGCAGGCGCTCCAACAGGCTGGCGTCGTGCTCATCACGCTTACGCTGGCAGGCGCACTGTTCCTGATGACGCGTATTGAGCCGGAAGAGGATTCGCTGCACTGGCTGCCGCTGACAGAAGCGGCGCTCAATCAGGCACTTGAGCAGGATAAACGCGTGTTTATTGATGTCACTGCTGATTGGTGTATCACCTGCAAAGTGAACAAATCCCGCGTGCTGAATCAGCCTGATGTGCGTGCTGCGCTAAAAGCCGACGACGTGGTACTGCTGCGCGGCGACTGGACACAACCCGATGCGGCGATTGGTGAATTCCTGCGCCGCCGCGATCGTGTCGCCATCCCATTTAACCAGATTTATGGCCCGGCGCTGCCGCAAGGCCAGATTTTGTCACCGCTGCTGACGCGTGAAGCGGTGATTTCAACACTCTCTGAGGCGAAAAAATAATGAAGAAATCCCTGTTACTGCCACTGATGCTCCTTGCCATGCCCGCACTTGCTGCTGCGCCGTTTACCCCAGAACAGGAAGCGCGCATTAAAGAGCTGATTCGAGAGACGCTGGTGCAAAACCCAGCGATTCTGGCCGAAGCGGCCGACGCCTTGGACAAAGAAGCCGCGCGCCAGTAGCAAAGCGTGGTGGCGCAGATGGTGGAGAAAAACCGCGATGTGCTGTTCAACGATGCCGCCTCACCGCGCATTGGCGCTGAAAAGCCCGCGCTGACGTTGGTGTACTTCACCGATTACAACTGTGTGTTCTGTAAGAAATTTGAAGCAGATATCGAAAAGCTGATCAAAAACTATCCGCAGGTAGCGGTGGTGATTAAACCGCTGCCGTATCGTGCCGAAACCTCGCTGACCTCAGCACGACTGGCGCTCACCGTTTGGGAGCAGCAGCCTAAAAACTTTCTTAAGCTGCATGAGCGTTTGATGGCTAAAAAGGGCAATCACGATGCGGCCAGCATTGAAGCTGCACTGGAAAAAACCGGCATCACCTTGAAAGAGCCCAGCAAAGCCAGTCTTGACACCATTAACAGCAATCTGACGCTGGCACAGCAGCTTGGCGTCCAGGGGACGCCAGCAACGCTGGTGGGCGATCAGATGATCAGCGGTGCGGTCCCTTATGAACAGCTGGAAGCGGCAGTGAAAGGCGCGCTGCAGGCCAAGAAATGAGTCGCCTGAAGCGCTGGCTACGTGAAGCGCTATTGCTGGTCCTCATTGCCGGAGCAGTATTGTGGGGCATGGATTGGTGGCGTGCGCCGCAACTGCCTGCGGATTTGGCGCAACAGCCGCTGACTTCGCTACAAGGTGACGTCAATCTCGCTGAAATGAGTCAGCATCAGCCGGTGCTGGTTTACGTCTGGGCGACGTGGTGTGGTGTGTGCAAACTCACCACGCCAACCGTGGCGGCGCTCAGCCAGCAGGGAGTAAAGGTGGTTAGCGTGGCGCTGCGCTCTGGCAGCGATGCGCGCGTTGCCACCTGGCTTGAGAAGAAAGGGGTGCACGGTGTGGCGATCAATGATGAAAACGGAGCGCTAGGTCAGCGCTGGGATATCAACGCGACGCCGACCTTTATCGTGTTACACCAGGGAAAAGTCGTTAGCACCAGCAGCGGCTGGACCAGCGGTTGGGGATTGAAACTCCGCCTGTGGTGGGCATCCCGATAAGCTCACTGGCGGCACATGCACGTGCCGCCAGCAACATCGCATTTTTGCAGAACAATATGTTCTCGCTTCGTCGATTGCATGATCAGTCTGTGACTTGAATCACAGGCAATAAAGCATTTAAGGGCTGCATTTTACCGCTCACTGATTAAAATGAAACGGTGTTTCAATTTAATTTGAGGATGGATCATGAAAATCGCGTTGATGATGGAAAACAGCCAGGCTGCGAAGAACGCAACGGTGTTGAAGGAGCTTCAGTCGGTGGCACAGCCGCTCGGGCATCAGGTGTTTAACGTTGGCATGAGCGACGAGCAGGATCATCATCTGACATACATTCACCTCGGTATCATGGCCAACGTGCTGCTGAACAGTAAAGCGGTGGACTTTGTCGTGGCCGGTTGCGGCACCGGCCAGGGCGCGCTGATGTCGCTTAACCTGCATCCGGGCGTGGTGTGCGGTTACTGCATCGATCCGGCGGACGCCTATCTGTTTGCGCAAATTAATAACGGTAATGCGCTGTCGCTGCCGTTCGCGAAAGGTTTCGGCTGGGGCGCGGAGCTGAACCTGCGCTTTATCTTCGAAAAAGCCTTCACCGGAGAAAAAGGGCTGGGCTATCCGCCGGAGCGTAAAGCGCCGCAGGTGCGCAACGCCGGCCTATTGAACGAAGTGAAAGCCGCACTGCTGAAAGAGAACACGCTGGATGCATTACGCGCCATCGATCCTGAGCTCGTAAAGACGGCGGTAAGCGGCCCGCGCTTGCAGCAGTGCCTGTTTGAACATGGGCAAGACAAGGCGATCGTAGGCCTGGTACGTGAACTAACGCAGTAGTGATGCTCTTAGAGCTGATAAGGTGCGCACTGATGCGCACCTTTTTTTATGCTCGACTGTCATCTTTGCTCACAGCCTGATGATTGCAACTGCTCTGCGCCGCGCTAGACTGTATCGTATTGATTTTGATAGTGAGGCCAGTTCGTGAACGTCATTGAAGGAAAAGCACTGCAAGTATCTGATGCCATTGTGGCCTGTCAGCTTGATGGCGCAGGTGGCATGATTCCCATCGAAGATAAAGATGTGATTGATTGCGAGCGCCCCTGCTGGCTCCACCTCAATTATACCCAACGCCAAAGCGCAGAATGGCTGCAAAACACGCCGCTCATCCCCGACTCAGTGCGCGATGCGCTGGCAGGTGACAGTATGCGCCCGCGCGTGACGCGCCTCGGCGACGGCTTCATGATTGTGTTGCGTAGCGTTAACCATAACGCCGATTCGCGGCCCGATCAGCTGGTCGCCATGCGCGTGTTTATCAACGACAAGCTGATTGTCTCCACGCGCCGTCGCAAGGTGTACGCCGTCGATGAAGTGTTAACCGATCTCCAAAATGGCAATGGCCCGATTGATGGCGGCAGCTGGCTGGTGGATGTCTGCGATGCGTTGACCGATCACGCCAGTGAATTCATTGAAGAGATACATGACAAAATCATTGCGCTGGAAGATGGCTTGATGAACCAGGAAGTGCCTGCACGCGGTGACCTGGCGTTGATACGCAAGCAGCTGATTGTGATGCGACGCTATATGGCGCCGCAGCGTGATGTGTATGCGCGGCTGGCCATCGAAAAAATGGCGTGGATGAATGATGACGATCGCCGTCGTATGCAAGAAGTTGCGGACCGGTTGGGACGCGGACTCGACGATCTCAATGCCGGCGTGGCGCGTACCTCAATTCTGGCGGATGAAGTCGCTTCGATCCTGGCGGAGTCAATGAACCGCCGCACGTACACCATGTCGCTAATGGCGATGATTTTCCTGCCCGCGACGTTTTTAACCGGCTTATTTGGCGTTAATCTGGGTGGCATCCCCGGCGGCAGCTGGCCGCTGGGCTTCACGGCCTTCTGTGTGCTGCTGCTGATGATGGTTGCAGGTGTTGCGGTATGGCTTAAAAGACGTAACTGGCTGTAAAACAGAAAAGCGGTTTAAACCTGATCGATATCAATATCTCCCGAGACCAATCGGGGCAAACTCTCTCCCGCAGGTGAATGCAACGTCAAGCGATGGGCGTTGCGCTCCATATTGTCTTACTTCCTTTTTTAGAATTACTGCATAGCACATTTGATTCGTACGACGCCGGCCTATCCGCCGGCTTTTTTTTGCCCGCTTGGCTTGCTCGGCCATCCTTTCCTATGCTTACAAGACATTCAGCAATAAGGAGAAGGGCATGCAACCGATCACCGCTAGCGAACCGATTCCTACCGATCCACCCCCCATTCCCGAACCGATTCCACAACCACAGCCGATTCCACCGGAGCAACCGCCTTACGACCCGGAGTTTCCACCGATTCAAGATCCGCCGCCGCATCGCTAATTGCAAATAAAAAAGGCGCGTTGCCGAAGCGACGCGCCTTTTATCTCTCAAAAAACGCTTACTTAATTTCCAGCACGTCCAGACGTACGCTAAGGCTCGGCGCATCATCTTCTTCAGGCTGCCAGCCCGCAGGCTGCACCGGCAACGTTTCGCGATCAAATGCTAAATCACCGCCATCAACAACGTCATCGCCGTGTTTGATACCTTTGAAATCAAAAAGATTGATATCTGCCATATGTGATGGCACCACATTCTGCATGGCGGTAAACATGGTTTCGATGCGGCCTGGATATCGTTTATCCCAGTCGCGCAGCATATCGGCGACCACCTGACGTTGCAGATTTGGCTGCGAGCCGCACAGGTTGCACGGAATGATCGGGAACTGGCGTGCTTCCGCAAAACGAATGATGTCCTTCTCGCGGCAGTAAGCCAGCGGACGAATCACGATATGCTTGCCGTCATCGCTCATCAGCTTGGGCGGCATGCCTTTCATCTTGCCGCCGTAGAACATATTCAGGAACATCGTCTGGAGGATGTCGTCACGATGATGACCTAACGCGATTTTGGTACAACCCAGCTCGGTGGCAGTGCGGTATAGAATGCCACGGCGTAAGCGCGAGCAGAGTGAGCAGGTGGTTTTCCCTTCAGGGATTTTATCTTTAACTATCGAATAGGTATCTTCGTTGACGATGTGGTACTCAACGCCCAATTCATCCAGATAGGCTGGCAGGATATGCTCAGGAAATCCCGGCTGTTTCTGATCCAGATTCACCGCTACCAGCGAGAAATTCACCGGTGCGCTCTGCTGCAAATTGCGCAAAATCTCCAGCATGGTGTAGCTATCTTTGCCGCCAGACAGGCAAACCATGATGCGATCGCCTTCTTCAATCATATTGAAGTCAGCAATGGCTTCACCCACGTTGCGACGCAAACGCTTCTGCAATTTATTGAGGTTGTACTGCTCTTTTTTTGTTACTTCTTGATTTTCTGACATTATTTTCACGCTTAAGAGTGAAGACAAGGACCGTTAGCGGCTGAAGCAAACTTCAGCGGCAATAAACCCTTTTAACATGACTGCGTATGGTACGGATTGCGGGCGCGAATGCTAGCCTGAAGTGATCTCTTTTCTGCGAGTCACGCATTGCACTTGATAGCAAAGCGCACACTTTGCCAGCGCAATCTGTGTATTTATTGATCTAAGCAAATATTTTCCTCATCCGGCCCTGACAGGATGGCCAAATAGTTTTTTTAGTTTCTTAAGGTGAGGAGTGAAAAATGCAAACGTATGACATGGTGTTTGAAGAAGCATGCCGGCTGGTGGGGCAATGTTATCTGGAGCTGGCACAGCGCGGTGCCGCAACCGAGAAAGAAGTGTTAGCGACTGAGTTACGTAACCTGCAAGTGCGTTATCGTGAATTAACCGGCGCACCGAATCGCGCCGTGGAGATGGCAATCGTCCAGCTTAAACCCTGTTAAACCAGCAAAAAGCCCGGCCATCTGCGCCGGGCTTTTCCATTTACTCACTTTTCTCCCTTTTTCCTGCTAACTCCGCCAGCCGTTGATAGCGCTGCTCAGCGGCCTCCGTCGCGTCACGCCATAACTGAGACGCCTCTTCGGGGCGCTGGCTTTGTAATTGACGGAAGCGCTGCTCGTTCATTAATGCCTGTTCCAGCTCTGAGGTGGGTGGACGAGAATCCAGTGACAGCGCGGCTTTACCTTGTTCCGCTCGGCGCGGATCAAAACGATACAAAGGCCAGAAGCCGCTGGTCGTAAGCAAACGCATTTGCTCATGGCTATAGGCGAGATCGTAGCCATGTTCTTCACACGGGCTATAGGCAATGATCAACGACGGCCCTGGCCAGGCTTCGGCTTCCTGAATCGCTTTCACCGTCTGATTAAGCTGCGCACCCAGTGAGATCTGCGCCACATACACATGCCCATACAGTAGGGTGGACATGCCAAGATCTTTACGTGCTTTACGTTTGCCTTGCTCGCCAAATTTGGTCACGGCGCCCAGCGGTGTCGCTTTTGATGCCTGACCACCGGTGTTGGAGTAGCACTGTGTATCCAGCACCAGCACGTTTACGTTTTCGCTCAGGCTCATCACATGATCGAGTCCGCCGTAACCAATATCATAGGCCCAGCCATCGCCACCAATCAGCCAAACGGATTTCTCTACTAATGCATCGGCGGTTGCAGTTAATGCTACGGCTGCAGGCTGCGACGATGCGGCGAGCAGGGCGCGCAGTTGGGCAATCTGTTCGCGCCGCCGTGATATGGTGACGTTGTCACCTTTAAGGTCAGCAACTAATGCAGCGGGCAATTCTGGAGCACATTGATCGAGCAACCTGAGTGCGCGCTGTTTTTGCTGATCGACACTCAAACGGAAACCCAAACCAAACTCGGCGTTATCTTCAAAGAGTGAGTTAGCCCACGCCGGACCACGCCCTTCAGCGTTAGTGGTATAGGGCGTGGAGGGCAAGTTGCCGCCATAAATCGAAGAACAACCGGTAGCATTAGCAATTAATAGGCGATCGCCATATAGCTGCGTCAGAAGCTTGATATAAGGCGTTTCACCACAGCCGGAACAGGCACCGGAATATTCAAACAGCGGGGTAATGAGCTGCGAGGTACGGATATCAATCCTTTCCAGCTGTTCTGCCGTTATCTCAGGAAGTGCGAGGAAGGCAGCGTAATTGATCTTTTCAGTCTCAACATGCTCCAGCCGTGATTTCATGTTGATGGCTTTAATCTCTGGGTGCTGGCGATCGCTGGCTGGACACACCTCTACGCATAAGTTGCAGCCGGTGCAATCTTCCGGTGCCACCTGCAATACATATTTCTGCCCGCGCATATCGCGCGATTTCACATCAAGGGATGCGAGCGAAGCGGGTGCATCGGCCAGCGCTTCAGGGGCCACCACTTTGGCACGAATGGCCGAATGGGGGCAGGCGGCGACACAATGATTACACTGCGTACACAGATCAGGCTGCCAGATGGGGACCGCTTCGGCAATATTGCGTTTTTCCCACTGCGTAGTGCCGACCGGCCAGGTGCCGTCGGGTGGCAAAGCCGAGACGGGGAGCTTGTCGCCAAGGCCTGCCAGCATTGCGGCAGTCACGGTTTTGACGAAATCGGGTGCGCTATCTGACACCACCGGCGGCCGATGTGGGCTGCGGGGATCAACCGGCTGTCGCGGCACCGCGTGCAATGCCTGTTGAGCTAGCGCCAGCGCCTGCCAGTTGCGCTGCACCAGCGCTTCGCCCTTGCTGCTGTAGCTACGTGCAATCGCGTTTTGCAATTCGCTCAGTGCGCTGTTGCCTGGCAGGATCTGCGTCAGCTGGAAAAAGGCCATCTGCATAACCGTGTTAATGCGTGCGCCCAGTTGGCATTCACGGGCAATGCGCGCAGCGTTAATCACATAAAATTGTGCCTGTTTGTCGTTAAGCTTGCTTTGAACTTCCTGTGGCAAACGTGACCACACTTCATCCGCGCGGTAAGGCGTGTTGAGCAGAAAAATCCCGCCGGGCTTGAGCTGATCAATCATCGAATACTTATCGATAAATTGCAGCTGATGGCAGCCGATAAAGTCAGCTTGCTGAATCAAATAGGCGGACTGGATGGGATATTCACTGACGCGTAAATGGGATACCGTCAGTCCACCGGCTTTTTTTGAATCGTAAACGAAATAGCCCTGCACGTGCCACGGCGTAGCGTTGCCGATAATCTTCAGATTGTTTTTGCTGGCGCTGACGCTGCCGTCGCTTCCCAGGCCGTAAAACAGCGCCTCAAGTCGCGCGCGGTTAGGCACAATGTTGGCTTCCAGCGGCAGGGAAAGGTGAGTGACATCATCGTAAATGCCGACGGTAAAGCGCGCCGGAGGTTGTTCACGCTGTAGCGCCCGGAATACGGCCAGGACCGCATCGGGTGCGAACTCTTTCGAAGATAAGCCATAGCGCCCACCACTTACTTTTGGCAGCGATGCACGCTCGCCACGGCTGTAAGCCTCAGCCAGCGCAGTCATCACATCAAGGAACAGCGGTTCACCCAGCGCGCCCGGCTCTTTAGTGCGATCCAGCACGGCAATGCGCTGCGCGGACGCTGGGATCACGCTGAGTAAATGCTTCGCCGAAAACGGGCGATATAAGCGCACTTTCACTAAGCCAACTTTCTCCCCGCGCTGCAGCATCTCATCAATCGCTTCTTCCGCAGTGCCGCAACCAGAACCCATCATGACTATCACGCGTTCGGCCTGTGGATGGCCATAAAACTCAAACGGCTGGTAGTGGCGTCCGGTATTTGCGCCAAATGCTGCCATCGCATCTTCAACGTGTTGGGTGCAATTGTCGTACCAGCGGTTAGTGGCTTCGCGCGCCTGGAAGTAGGTATCAGGATTCGCGGACGTGCCGCGAATGGCAGGACGATCTGGCGTGAGTGCGCGCGCGCGGTGGGCGGCAATGGCGTCAGCGGGCATCAGCGCCTGCAGGGTTTCATCGCTGATCGGTACAATCTTGTTAATCTCATGCGAAGTGCGGAAACCATCAAAAAAGTGGATAAAGGGGATACGGCTGTTAAGCGAGGCAATGTGCGCAATCAAGGCAAAATCCTGCGCCTCCTGCACGCTGGATGCGCAAAGCTGTGCGCAGCCCGTTTGGCGAACGGCCATTACATCGGAATGATCGCCAAAAATAGACAGTGCGTGAGTCGCCACGGTACGCGCTGCAACGTGCAGCACAAACGGCATCAGTTGACCGGCCAGTTTGTACAGCGTTGGGATCATCAGTAGTAATCCCTGCGACGAAGTAAAGGTGGTGGAGAGCGCCCCGGTTTGTAGCGCGCCATGCACGGTGGCAATCGCGCCGCCTTCAGATTGCATCTCGATGACACGCGGTACGTCGCCCCAGACGTTAGGGCGGCCTTCGCCAGACCAGCTATCTGCCAGTTCGGCCATAGTGGAGCTGGGCGTGATGGGGTAAATGGCAATCACTTCACTGGTGCGGAAGGCGACCGAAGCCACTGCACCGTTACCGTCGACGGTAATCATAAATCGTCCTTTGCTACGCTGAGAAACCCGCAAAATTTACGGGGGTAATCAATTCAGTCTAGCAAAGTGTCATGAAGCGATTTTTTCATCTGTGTGCTCGTGTGCTGTGAACGCACAAGCCTCTAAAATTGATGGTTTTTACATCATCTCCAGCGATTGTACTCCTTTGATTTCCATCACCTTGTCGTAAATATTGTGAATTGGCGATCTGCGTGACAACGTCACCTCAACGCTTAGCTCGCATAAGCCGCTCTCTTCATCGCGATTGACCACTGCTATATGCCCGTAGCGAATGTTTTCGCGCTGTAATACCAACAATACGATTGGCACGCTTTTCGGTTTGAGATGGACCAGCAGCGTGTGATGACGGCCAATCAGCCAATGGCTGATGCGACGGAAGGTTTCCAGCACGACCAGCGCCAGCACCGTGCCATAAATGCCGATTTCATACATGCCGCTACCGATGACTAGACCAATCGCCGCGGTGACCCATAAACCGGCGGCGGTGGTAAGGCCTTTCACCACTTGTTTCTGAATGATGATGGTGCCTGCGCCGAGAAAGCCCATACCGCTGACTACCTGCGCCGCAATACGGCTGGGATCGAGCGCCACGTGTTCGCTGGCTAACATGTCGGCAAAGCCATATTTCGAAACCAGCATAAACATTGCGCTGCCGATACCCACCAGAATGTGGGTGCGTAAACCCGCCTCTTTGGCGCGCAGCTGGCGTTCCAATCCGATCAGGCCACCGAGGATCCCGGCCAGAGCAATACGAATCAACATATCCGTTAGCATTTATCTCTCCTTAGTCATTGAAAAATGGGAATGTCACAGGAATAAAATGGGGTAAATATCCCAATCAGGATAATTCTGCTTGTAAAGCGTGGAAGAAAATTTTGTAAAAAGCTGTGTCACCCCTCGATCCCTTGCCACGCCTGACATATGCTGGTGCGACTTTTTCGCTCATCCCCGGAGCCCAACCGATGAAAGCCGCTCTCTTCCTGCTGGCCGGAACGACACTGTTACTTTCTGCCTGCAGCAGCAATAGTGATAACGAACCGCCGCAACAAGCTACTGCCGCACACGTACAACCGCGCGTTATTATGTCATCGATGGCTGAAGTGAATTGCAGTAATGCCGGAGGATCGCTGGCGTTTTCCCGTCAGTTAGACGGTTCACGTATCGGTATGTGCCAGCTGGCGAATGGTCGTCGCTGTGACGAACAGGCGCTGATGGGGGGAAATTGCGCCCGCTAACGCAGGCGCAATGCGATTACGCCGTTACCTGATTGGGACTGGTTTCACCGCGCTCTAGCTGTTGTAGGTTGCCGAGCGTAGTTTCTGAAATCGCCGTCAGCGCTTCGGCCGTCAGGAAGGCCTGATGACCGGTAAAGAGCACGTTGTGGCACGCTGATAAGCGACGGAAAATATCATCCTGAATCACATCATTCGATTTGTCTTCAAAGAACAAATCACGCTCGTTTTCATACACATCCATGCCTAGCGAACCAATCTTTTGCTGTTTAAGTGCATCAATGGCTGCCTGTGAGTCAATTAACGCACCGCGGCTAGTGTTGATGATCATCACGCCATCTTTCATTTGGCTGAACGCCTGCGCATTGAGCAAGTGGTGGTTTTCCGGCGTCAGCGGACAGTGCAGCGTAATCACATCGGATTCGGCAAACAGCGTTTTGAGATCGACATATTCCGCGCCCAGATCGAGCGCCGCCTGGCTTGGATAGGGATCATACGCCAGCAGGCGCATGCCAAAACCCTTCAGGATGCGCATCGCCGCAATACCGATTTTGCCGGTGCCGACCACGCCTGCGGTTTTGTTATACATGTTGAAGCCGGTTAAGCCATCCAGCGAAAAATTGGCGTCGCGGGTGCGTTGATAAGCGCGATGAATACGGCGATTGAGCGTCATCATCAGGCCAACGGCATGCTCGGCCACCGCTTCTGGCGAATAAGCCGGTACGCGCACCACGTTTAATCCCAGCGCTTTAGCTGCTGCGAGATCGACGTTATTAAAACCGGCACAGCGCAGCGCGATATGCTTCACGCCCAGCGTCGCCAACTCTTCCAGCACCTCTTTACTGGCATCATCGTTGACGAAAATGCACACCGCATCGCAGCCAGCGGCATTTTTCGCGGTGGCTGGCGATAACAGGAAGTCAAAGAACTGCAGCTCAAATCCAAAGCTGGCATTGACGTGTTCAAGGTACTTCTGGTCGTAGTGCTTGGTGCTGTAAACCGCAACTTTCATTGTTTCGCTCCTGAAAAATGCTACGTCGGTATCATCAAAGGATAACGTTTTCCGCGGCATTTTGCTGGTCTTCAGCCAGACTATATGGCTGAAAACTTCATTTGCGAGACGTAACATGCCATCATTTGGCTCCTCGTCAGGATTGTGTAAAGAACAGGAAAGTTAACTGCATGACGCGTGGCCTTCGCCGAACACTTGCTGCACTACTGGCGCTGATACTGCTGCTATTAGGATTGCTGCTGACACTCACGCAGTGGCTGCCGCGTCTGGTGGGTATCTGGCTGCCAGAAAATACCCGCGTTGAACTCCACGGCACGCCGCGCTGGCAGCAAGGTGCGCTGCATTTTCCTGCGGTGCGCTATCTGGCGGGCGAGTGCGAGCTGGCGAAGGTAAGCGATGCCGCACTCGGCTGGCAGCACAAGCGCTGGCAGCTTAATGCCGAAGACGTGCAGCTCAACAGCGATTGCCTCCAATCGCTGCCGCGAAATGAGACAAACGGTACGCCGCGTAGCCTGGCCGAGTGGCAGAAGATGTTGCCGGGCGCGGATGTGCACTTGCAAACGGTCACCATTTTGCCGTTTCAGCAATATGCTGGTCGTTTTGACCTCACCTTAGATAAAGATGTGCAGCAACTGCACTATCAGGGCGACAATCTCAAGGTTGATGCCCGTTTGCAGGGGCAGCAGATGCATATTGCCCAGCTGCAGCTCACTCATCCTTTACTGCCCCAGCCGCTGAATTTACAGGGTGATGTCACCTTGCCAACCTTTGCCGATGGGTTACCCGTCGCTGGCCAACTGCACGCAGCGGTAAATTTGCTGCAATGGCCGCAGCCACTGGCGTTCACGCTTAACTGGCAACAACAGCAAGGGATGCTAGTAGTCAATCAACAGGGCGACGATCACCCGCTTTTGCAGCTGCCATGGCAGGGTGACGATCGCCAAATCCGTATTACGCAAGGTCAATGGCGCTGGCCGCAAGCCGAGCAGCCGCTATCGGGTGGCGTTACATTAACGCTTGAAAACTGGCAACAAGGGCTGGAAAACACCCAGGTCAGCGGACGATTCAATTTGCTGACGCAAGGGCGCGGTGGCAAAGGAAATCTGGTATTAAGCATCGGCCCCGGCAAACTGAGCCTGACAGAGAGCGCGTTGCCGTTTCAGTTGACGGGTGAGAGTAAGTTCGCCGATCTCCAACTATATGGCAGCATGCCCGGTTTGCTGCATGGCATGCTGACGGATCCGCAGCTCAGCCTGAAGCAAGGAGCACTGCTTCGTTTGCGCGGTCGTTTACTCTCAACATTGGAAGTGGATGAAGCACGCTGGCCGCTGGCCGGTGTTACCGTAGCCACGCGCGGCATTAATGGTCGCCTGCAGGCGATACTCAAGGCGCACGATCCCAACTTTGGTCGTTTCACGCTGCATCTTGATGGCCGCGCCACGGATTTTTGGCCGGACAGCGGCGTATGGAACTGGCGTTATTGGGGAGAGGGCGTGATTGAACCGCTGGCGGCCAAATGGGATGTGAAAGGCACCGGCAGCTGGCGAGACACATTAATCACCCTTAGCACGCTGGATACCGGCTTCGATCAGCTGGCCTATGGCATGGTGCAAGTCGCTAAACCGCGCCTGACGCTCTCTGCACCGGTGCGCTGGCAGCGCGATCCCCAGCATCCCGCCTTTAACGGTGGCTTTACGCTGAAATCCGGCCAAACCCAGTTCAGTTACGGCGGCTGGCTGCCCCCTTCAGAACTCAATTTCGCAGCCAAAGGCAGCGATCCCAGCCAGTTTATCTGGCGCGGTCAGCTGATGGCGGAAGATATCGGCCCGGTACGCGTCCATGGCCGCTGGGATGGGGAACGTTTACGGGGTGAAGCCTGGTGGCCCGCGCAATCGCTGACGGTATTCCAGCCCTTACTCAGCAGCGACCTGAAAATGCGCATTCAGTCAGGTGAATTGCGTGCGCAAGTGGCGTTTTCGGCAGCGAGCGAGCAGGGTTTTGAAGCAGGTGGTCACTGGACGGTAAAAGAGGGCAGCCTGTGGATGCCCGACAGTGAAATCAACGGTATTGATTTCTCGTTACCGTTCCGTTTAAAAGATCATCAGTGGCAGCTTGGCCGACGTGGACCGGTTTCATTACGCATTGCCGAAGTGAAAAACCAGTTTTCACTGCAGAATATTACCGCCGATTTGCAGGGTCATTATCCTTGGCGGGAGCGCCAGCCGCTAACGCTCAGCAATGTGAATCTCGATCTGCTCGGCGGACACGTGAGTATGCCCGAGCTGCGCATGCCGCAGCATCAGCCCGCGCGCGTCTCGCTCAAAGAGATCAACCTGAGCAAGCTGGTGACGGCGATTAAACCGAAGCAGTTTGCTATGTCAGGCAAGGTTAACGGCGAGTTGCCGCTATGGGTGAACAATCCCCATTGGCTGGTGGAAAAGGGCTGGATCGCCAACAGCGGTCCGCTGACGTTCCGCCTGGATAAAGATATGGCCGATGCCATCGTCAGTAATAATTTTGCCGCCGGTGCGGCGCTGGATTGGCTGCGCTATATGGAGATATCGCGTTCATGGGCCACGATCGATTTGGATAATCTTGGCAATCTGACGATGCAATCAGAGGTGAAAGGGACCAGCCAGTTCAGTAATCGCCGTCAGTCCGTCAATCTCAACTACCGTCATCAAGAGAATCTATTCCAGCTGTGGCGCAGCCTGCGTTTTGGCGATAATTTGCAATCCTGGGTGGAGCAAAATGCCACCTTACCCTCGAAGAAGGATCCCCAACCATGAGCCTCAGGGCATTACTGGTGCTGGTGCTACTGCCATTGAGCGGTTGCGTCCCGCGTATTGAAGTCGCCGCGCCGAAAGAGCCGATCACCATCAATATGAACGTCAAAATTGAGCATGAAATTCACATCAAGGTGGATAAAGATGTGGAAGCGCTGCTGAAGAATCAAAGCGGGCTGTTTTGAGGAGAAGCATGATGAAACGCAAGGGGATTGCCCTGATTGCCGCGCTGCTGCTCGTGCCATCGGCCTGGGCGCTAACGCTGGATGAAGCGCGTCAGCAAGGGCGCGTTGGGGAAACGCTGAGCGGTTATGTGGCTGCACGCCAGCAGGACGACGAGACGCTCGCGCTGGTCAAGCGTATTAACGATGGACGGATGCAGCAGTATCAACGTGTCGCTCAGCAAAATAATCTCACTACCAGCGAAGTAGCACGCATCGCCGGCGAAAAATTGGTGAACCGTGCGGGCAGCGGCGAGTATGTGCGCGGTATTAATGGCCAGTGGCTGCGTAAATAGAACGCATAAAAAAGCCGGGCACTCAGGCCCGGCAATGATGGCATGATACCCGTTATTGGCGGGTATTTATGGTTTAATACGGATTATGCAGCCACGATCTGTTTGATGGCGTCTTTCGCATCGTTAGCCGCTTTGGTCGCCACTTCTGGACCATAAGCAATGCCTTCCGCAAACACAAAGTTCACGTCAGTGATACCGATAAAGCCAAGGAACAGCTTCACGTAGGGTGTCAGCAGATCGCTGGCGGTGTCTTTATGGATGCCGCCGCGGCTGGAGAGGATCACTGCACGCTTACCGGTGACCAGACCTTCAGGGCCGGCTTCGGTGTAACGGAAGGTCACGCCAGCACGAGCAATCAGGTCAAAGTAGTTTTTCAGCTGCGTTGGAATGTTGAAGTTGTACATCGGTGCCGCGATAACGATAGTGTCATGGGCTTGCAGTTCAGCAATCAGTTCATCGGACAGAGACAGCGCTTCCTGCTGACGCGGAGACAGCGGCGCGTCAGACGGACGCAGTGCGCCAACCAGCTCACCATCCAGTACTGGAATTGGCTGAGCAGCCAGATCGCGAACGGTAACCGAATCACCTTTGCCACGTGCTTCTTCAGCGTAGAAGTCGGCCAGTTGATTTGACTGAGAATAACCAGCCAGAATGCTTGATTTCAGAACTAAAACGTTGCTCATGGTATTTTCCTGTGCGTTACGCGGTTGGCTTACCGCTCAATGCTTTACACTGTACGGAGTAAGCCCGTGCGGTAAAAGCGCAATATTTCGAGCTCGATGTTCGAAATAATTGAATAAGCTCGCACGTCGCGTTCAGGCAGGTTTTCCAGATTGTGCTATGATGCCGACCATTAATTGCTTGAATCCGCCGGGAAAGTGTCCGGTTTGCTGCAACAATAGGTAACTCATCGCTATGTCATCACCCGCACCCACTTCTTTAGCCTCCCTTTGGACGCGGCTCGATAATCTGATGCTGCGTGATGGTCAACGCCTGCGCCGACGTTTGCAAGGTGCGGCGAAGGTAAAAAATCCTGACGCACAGCGGGGCATTGTGGCTGAACTTGAGCCAGAATTTGCCGCTGCCGAGCAGCGTATTGCCCAGCGCACCGCCGCTACGCCGCGCATTACCTTTCCGGAAAACCTGCCGGTCAGTCAGAAACAGCAGGATATTGCCGATGCCATCCGTGAGCATCAGGTAGTGATCGTTGCCGGTGAAACCGGATCGGGTAAAACCACCCAGCTGCCAAAAATTTGTCTGGCGCTCGGTCGCGGCGTAAAAGGGCTGATTGGTCATACTCAGCCGCGTCGTCTGGCGGCACGCACCGTGGCCAATCGCATCGCGGACGAACTGGAAACGTCACTCGGTGGCACCATCGGTTACAAGGTGCGCTTTAACGATCAGGTGAGCGAAACCACTCAGGTTAAGCTGATGACTGACGGTATTTTGCTGGCGGAGATCCAGCAGGATCGCCTGTTGCTGCAATATGACACCATCATTATTGATGAAGCGCACGAACGTAGCCTGAACATCGATTTCCTGCTCGGCTATCTGCGTGAACTGCTGCCGCGTCGTCCCGATTTAAAGGTGATCATCACCTCGGCGACCATCGATCCGCAGCGTTTCTCACGTCACTTCCACAATGCGCCGGTGATTGAAGTTTCTGGACGTACCTATCCGGTAGAGGTGCGCTATCGCCCGATGGTGGAAGACGCTGAGGACACCGATCGCGATCAGCTGCAGGCCATTTTTGATGCGGTGGATGAGCTGGGTCAGGAGAGTCGCGGCGATATCCTGATCTTCATGAGCGGCGAGCGTGAAATCCGTGATACCGCCGATGCGCTGATGAAGCGCGATATCCCGCACACCGAGATTCTGCCGCTGTATGCGCGTTTATCGAATGCCGAGCAAAACCGCGTGTTCCAGTCGCACAGCGGTCGTCGTATTGTGTTGGCCACTAACGTGGCGGAAACCTCGCTGACCGTGCCTGGCATCAAATATGTTATCGATCCCGGCACTGCGCGTATCAGCCGCTACAGCTTCCGCACCAAAGTGCAGCGCCTGCCGATTGAGCCGATTTCCCAGGCCTCCGCCAACCAGCGAAAAGGCCGCTGCGGACGCGTGTCCGAAGGGATCTGTATTCGTCTCTACTCGGAGGATGATTTCCTTAGCCGCCCGGAATTTACCGATCCGGAAATTCTGCGCACCAACCTCGCATCGGTCATTCTGCAGATGACGGCGCTGGGGCTGGGTGATATTGCCGCCTTCCCGTTTGTGGAAGCGCCGGATAAACGCAACATTCAGGATGGCGTGCGCCTGCTGGAAGAGCTCGGTGCCATCACCTTAAGTGAAGACGAAACCTATAAGCTGACGCCTTCGGGTCGCCAGCTGGCACAACTGCCGGTCGATCCGCGCCTGGCGCGCATGGTGTTGGAAGCACAGAAATTTGGCTGCGTGCGTGAAGCGATGATCATCACCGCCGCGCTGTCGATACAGGATCCGCGCGAGCGTCCATCCGACAAACAGCAGGCCTCTGATGAGAAACATCGCCGCTTTGCCGATAAAGAGTCTGATTTCCTTGCCTTCGTGAACCTGTGGAATTACCTGCAGGAGCAGCAAAAAGCGCTCTCCAGCAATCACTTCCGCCGCCTGTGTAAAACCGAATTCCTTAACTATTTGCGCGTGCGCGAATGGCAGGATATCTACACTCAGCTGCGTCAGGTGGTGCGGGAACAAGGCATGCCGGTCAATAGCGAACCCGCGCCTTATCGCGAAGTGCACTGTGCTTTGCTCACCGGCTTGCTGTCGCACATTGGTCAGAAAGACAATGAGAAACAGGAATTTACTGGCGCTCGCAACGCGCGCTTCTCCATCTTCCCGGGTTCCGGTCTGTTTAAGAAGCCGCCGAAGTGGACCATGGTGGCGGAACTGGTGGAAACCAGCCGCTTGTGGGGGCGCGTTGCCGCGCGTATCGATCCCGAGTGGATCGAGCCGCTGGCGCAGCATCTGATCAAGCGCAGCTACAGTGAACCGCACTGGGAAAAAGCGCAGGGCGCGGTCATGGCGACGGAGAAAGTGACGCTCTATGGCCTGGCGATTGTGCAGGCGCGCAAGGTTAACTACAGCCGTATCGATCCGCAGCTGAGCCGCGAGTTGTTTATCCGTCATGCGCTGGTGGAAGGCGATTGGCATACGCGCCATGCGTTCTTCCGCAATAACCTGAAACTGCGTAACGAAATTGAAGATCTTGAGCACAAATCACGCCGTCGTGACATCCTGGTTGATGACGAAACGCTGTTCGCTTTCTACGATCGTCGCATTGGCAGCGAGGTGGTATCGGCGCGCCATTTCGATAGCTGGTGGAAACAGGCCAGCAAAGAGAATCCGGATCTGCTGAGCTTTGATAAGCAAATGCTGATCAAGGACGGTGCGGATAAAGTCAGCCAGCTCGATTACCCCAACTTCTGGCATCAGGGCAACCTGAAGCTCAAACTGAGCTACCAGTTTGAGCCGGGCGCGGATGCCGATGGCGTGACGGTGCACATTCCGCTGCCGCTGTTGAACCAAATTGAAGACACGGGTTTTGAATGGCAGATTCCGGGCGTGCGCCGTGAACTGGTGATTGCGCTGATTAAATCGTTGCCGAAACCGGTGCGCCGTAATCTGGTACCCGCGCCCAACTACGCTGAAGCATTCCTCGGCCGCGTTACCGCGATGGAGCAGCCGCTACTGGATGCGCTGGAGCGTGAATTCCGCCGCATGACCGGCGTCACCATCGACCGCGACGCCTGGCAGTGGGATCAGGTGCCCGAGCACCTGAAAATGACGTTCCGTATCGTTGACGAACATAATCGCAAGCTGCAGGAAGGTAAAAATCTGCATCAGCTCAAGCTGTTGCTGAAGGGCAAAGTGCAAGAAACGCTGTCGAAAGTGGCGGACGATGGCTTAGAGCAGAGCGGTTTGCATATCTGGAGCTTTGGCGACTTACCGCAAAGTTATGAGCAGAAGCGCGGTAGCTATCAGGTTAAAGCCTGGCCTGCGCTGGTCGATGAGAAAGACAGCGTGGCGATCCGCCTGTTTGATAGCGAAGCAGAGCAGCAAAAAATGATGTGGCGCGGTCAGCGTCGTCTGCTGCTGCTGAACATCCCATCACCAACGAAATATTTGCACGAAAAGCTGCCGAACAAAGCCAAGCTTGGTTTGTACTTCAACCCGTATGGCAAAGTGCTGGAGCTGATTGATGACTGCATCGCCTGCGGCGTGGATAAGCTGATGGCGGAGGCAGGCGGTCCGGCGTGGCAGCAGGAGAATTTTGAGCAGCTGCGCGACAAAGTGCGCGCTGAACTGAATGAAACCGTTGTCACTATCGCCAAACAGGTTGAGCAGATTCTGACGTGCGTATTCAATATCAATAAGTTCCTGAAAGGACGTGTGGATATGTCGCTGGCGCTGGCGCTGGGCGATATCAAAGCGCAGATGAATGGTTTGGTCTACCGCGGTTTTGTGACCGGCAACGGCTGGTCGCATCTGAGCGATACGCTACGTTATTTGCAGGGTATTGAGCGACGCCTGGAGAAACTGCCGGTTGATCCGCATAGCGACCGCGCACGGATGTTGAAAGTGCAGGCCGTGGAACAAGCATGGCAGATTTGGCGCAATAAATTGCCACCGCAGCGTCAGGATGATGCCGAAGTGCAGGCGATTCGCTGGATGCTGGAAGAGTTAAGGATTAGCTATTTCGCGCAGCAGCTGGGTACGCCTTATCCGATTTCGGAAAAGCGTATTTTGCAGGCGATGGAGCAGCTGAGTTAAGCGATTCGCATGTGAGGTGGTCGCCATGAATGGCGACCCTACAATGCGGGCATCAATATCACATTAAGGAGAAAAAGGTGGGCAGTGGAATAAAGCGTCCGCAGCTTACTGCGCCAACTCTTCCAGCTTATCTTTAAACGATGGCACCGCAATCGCGCGGTTATCGGCACGATAACGATCGGCCGGTGCCGGTGCCGAACTCTGCACCGCAATTAACTGCCACTCATCGCCATTTTTCAACAGCAACGGTGAACCGCTGTCGCCCGGCAAGGTATCGCACTGATGCGACAACACCGCACGCTGCGCCCAACCGGTAATCAAACAATCACTGTGTGAATAGAGCGTATCCAGATGATCGGCAGGGTAACCTGCCTGCGTCACTTTGCGCTCGGTGGTCTTGAGCGCGGCGGTTAAATCACCACGTGAGCCGTCAAACAGGGGAATCGGCACAATACCCGACGGTGGGTTATGCAAAATAACCAGCCCATAATCGTAAGGTGCGGCGGCTGGCGGTACGATCCAGCCTTCACCGTCAGCTTGCAACCGGCGTGCTAACGAAGGTTCTACGCGCGCATCAATATCATGAATCTCATAACGCCAACCTTTCGCACTGGCCATAAAGCGCAACGCTACCGGCTTATCAAATTTCCCCGGCGGCGCCAGCAAACAGTGGCCGGCAGTCAATGCCAGATGGGCTGAAATCAAAGTGGCGGTACAAAGATTGCCGCTTTCGGTCTCTAACTGACCGATGGCATCCCAGGGCGCAGCACTTACGTCGCGTATCGCCTGGCGATTATCTTTACCAAAGAACAACGTTTTGATGTCTTCCGGGCTTGGCCCATCTTCATCATCGGCATGTGCTGCGAGGTTGAAACTGAAAAGACCAACAAGAAAAAGGGTAGCCAGGCGCATAGTTCTCTCAATGGCGAGAATAAGTAGAGGTTATTGTCATCACGCTTGAGCGATAACTATAGTCGGTGAGCGATGAAAAAGGGAGAAATATTGGAGTAATCAGCACGCTACAACGACTAGATAAAAAAGCTGGCTGCAACTATGCCACAGAGGATCATCACAATCAGAATAATTTCGAAGCGATAGCGACGCACCATTTTTCGCTACTCCAGTAAATAAACACCCGGCATAACCGGGTGTTGTCAATCGTTAAGGCGGTGTTGGCGCTACAAGGCAACCTTATTTAGCCGCTTTTTTCACTTTATGGTGCTTTTTAGCAGCCTGCGCTTTCTGCGCAGCAGGTTTAGTTACTTTTTTGTGGTGCTTTTTAGCAGCCTGCGCTTTCTGTGCAGCTGGCTTGGTTGCTTTGTGGTGCTTTTTAGCAGCCTGGGCTTTCTGTGCAGCTGGCTTGGTTGCTTTTTTGTGGTGCTTTTTAGCAGCCTGGGCTTTCTGTGCAGCCGGCTTGGTGGCTTTTTTATGGTGCTTTTTAGCAGCCTGAGCTTTCTGTGCCGCTGGCGCTTTCTTCTCTACTTTTTTGTGCTTCTTAGCAGCCTGCGCTTTCTGAGCAGCAGGTTTCTTATGATGTACTGCTTTGTGTTTCGCTGGAGCAGCAGTAGTCGCTGGAGTTGCAGGAGCAGCTGTAGTCTCAGCAGCGAAAGCAACAGAAGACATACCCATAGCAGCGGCGATCACCAGTGCAAATAATTTTTTCATTGCAAAATCCTCGAACTATTTTTTCATGTGTAGCCCACTGCGGGGCCGGTGAAAACACTATATGAAAAACAATTGAGGCTTTCCGTGAGGCATTGGTATCGGCGTGTAACCGATTGTACAAAGCGGGTTATAGGCGGAAAAAAGGGCGGCCTAATGGCCGCCGCGCAGTTTACGCAGAGAGATAGCGTTGTTCAAGATGTTGGCGGAAATAGTGCGGATTCAGCGCTTCGCCGGTGGCATTGATCAGCAGCTGTTGCGTAGGGAAGCGGCTGCCATGCTGCCAAATGTTCTGCTGTAACCAATCAAACACAGGCTGCAGCTCACCTTGCTGAATTAACGTCTCGACCTGTGGAATAGCACGCTTCACCGCCTGGAACAGCTGGGCGGCGTACATCGCTCCCAGCGTATACGTTGGGAAATAGCCAAACGCGCCGTCGGTCCAGTGAATGTCCTGCATGCAGCCATCGCGATAGTTACCGCGTGTGTCAATGCCCAGCGATTGCTGCATCTTCTCGTCCCATAGCGCTGGGATATCATCCACTTCAATCTCGCCTTCAATTAACGCGCGCTCAATTTCGTAACGTAAAATCACGTGCGCTGGATAGCTCAGCTCATCCGCATCGACGCGAATAAAGCCCGGCTTCACACGCTGCGTCTGGCGTATAAAGTTTTGCAGCTCCAGCGCCGGCTGATCGCCCATCAGCGCCACCACCTGCGGATGGATGTGCTGCAGGAAGGCTTTGCTACGCCCAAGCTGCATCTCCATAAACAGACTTTGCGATTCATGGATGGCGGTTGAACGCGCCTGAGCGACGGGCTGGCCGCGCCACTGTTGCGGAAGATTTTGCTCGTAACGCGCATGGCCTGTCTCGTGGATCACACCCATCATGGCGCTGAGAAAATCATTCTCGTTATAGCGGGTGGTAATGCGCACATCTTCGGGTACGCCACCGCAGAACGGATGCGCGCTGACATCAAGGCGACCGTGATTGAAATCGAAACCTAACGTCTTCATCACGCTGAGGCCTAATTGCTTCTGCGATTCGACGGCAAAAGGGCCCACTGGCTGATCGGTGGGCGTTTGCTGCTGTTTTGCAACCGCTTTCTGCAAGAGATCGGGCAACCAGGTTTTCAAGTCACCAAAGGTTTTATCCAGCTGCGCGCTGGTCATGCCGGGTTCAAAAACATCCAGCAGCGCGTCATAGCGCGAAACACCGAGCGCGTCGGCGCGTAACTGCGCCTCTTCACGGCTAAGTTTTACCACTTCCTTTAGATTGACAGAGAAACCTTGCCAATCATTCGCAGGCCGCTGCTGGCGCCATGCATGTTCGCAGCGAGAGCCAGCGAGCGATTTGGCTTCAACCAGCGCTGCCGGTAATAGCGTGGCCTGCTGCCATGCACGCTGCATCTCATTCAAGTTCACTTGCTCAACGTCGTTGAGCGATTCCTGCTGCGCCGCATCGAATAATCCACCGAGACGTTTATCGGTAAGCACTTCGTGCATGAACACGCTCAGCTCGGCCATCGCTTCACCGCGGGCCTGGCTGCCGCCCGGCGGCATGGTGGTCTGCATATCGACACCTGCAATGGCACCTAAGTGACCAAAGCGAGAAAGACGCTGAAATGTGCGGCTAAGTTCTTGATAAGCTGAAGTCACGTAAAAAGCTCCTTATGACGGTAAGCGTGGTGCAATGTCCCGCAAGGGTAGATCAACCGGCCAGCAAAAGCGAACGCTGGCGCCGCCTAACGGGCTGCTCTCGATAGAGACATTTCCCTGCATTGCCAACGCGATAGAGTGCACGATCGCCAGGCCCAAACCGCATCCGCCGGTGGCGCGGTCGCGGCTGGGATCGAGGCGTACGAAAGGTTCGAACACGCGGGCGCGTTCTTCTTGCGGAATGCCCGGGCCATCGTCTTCCACCTGTAAACAGCCAATCGCACCGTCAAACCACAAACTGACGCGTAGCCGTTGTTGCGCATAGCGCAGGGCGTTATTCACCAGGTTATCCAGCACGCGCTCCATCAGGCGGGTATCCGCGCTACCGACGTTCTGGAGCTGTGGGATGTCGAGTGCGATCTGCGCCTGCGGGTTCATGGTTTGCACATCTTCGATATGCACGCGCAGCCATTGAGCGAGATCAAAGGTCTGCAGATTGAGATCGACGCGCGGACGATCAAGACGCGCATAGGTCAGTAGTTCTTCAATCAAACTCTCCAACTGTCCAACGTCACGATTCAGCGCCGCGGATTCCGCTTCGGTGAGATTATCGCTCATCTCCAGCCGGTAACGCAGGCGCACCAGCGGCGTGCGCAGTTCGTGGGCGATGCCGTCGATCAGCTGCTTCTTACTGGCCACTAGCGTGTTGATATTATCGGCCATTTGGTTGAAGGCCACGCCCAGACTGTGCAGGCTAGAGGTGCTTTCAAAATGGGTGCGCACATCCAGCTCGCCGCGACCAAACCGCTGAGCGGCTTTTTCCAGCCGCTGCATCTCTTGCCAGTGTGGACGCAGCCAGATAAATACCGGCAGCGCCAGCGACATGCCAATAAATGCCAGCAGCGCAATATCCAGAATACGCATCTGGTGCAGATAAAACAGGTAGGGAATAGGGCCAACGGAAAGTACGTAATGGCTGCGCGGAATGTGCTGCAGAAAAGTGTATTGATCGTCGATCGCCACAATTTCCCCGGCGCGCAGGCGCTTCATATCGGCTTCACCCAGCTGATATTTACTCATCGGTTCGATATTCAGGTCGAATGACAGATCGAGATCGAGGCTACGAATGGTTTTACCCCAGTCGCGCGGTGGGATCTCACGCAGTTCGCTGCGCATCAAAAACAGCGAGCTGGCCATGAGATCATTCATTGATTGGCGACCGGCGCGTTCGGCGGTGAATTTGTACACTAGGCCAACCAGCAGCGTCATCACCAGAAAACAGACGAACAGCAGCAAATAGAACTGAATAAAGAGCTTTCTCATGCGGAACGGGTATCCCAGGCCTGCGGCGCGAACAGATAGCCTTTGTTACGAATCGTTTTGATGCGAAACGGCTCGGTGGCGCTGTCGTATAACTTTTTGCGCAGGCGCGAAATGGCCACATCGATACTGCGATCCATACCGTCGTAACTGACGCCACGCAGGGTTTTCAGCAGCGCGTCGCGATTGAGAATTTGTCCTGCGTGATTGGCCAGTTCCCATAACAGATCGAAATCGGCGGTGGAGAGAATGATATTCTCATCAAATAGCGTAACCTGGCGATTGAGGGAATCGATGGTCAATGAGCCAAAGCGCAGTACGCGCTGTGAGCTTTGTATGGCCGGCGTCACTTCGGGTTGACCAACCTGCGCCTGGCGGAGATGTAGGCGCAGACGCGCCAGCAACACCGCCGGTGGCGTTGTTTTCAGAATGTAGTCGTTTGCGCCCATTTCCAGCGACAAAATGTGGTTCATGTCGCTGTCAAGCGAGGTCAGTAGCACAATCGGACCTTGCCAGCTGGCACGGAGATCGCGGCACAATGTCATGCCATCTTTGCCGGGCAGCATGATATCAAGCATCACTAAATCGGGATCGTGCGCAGCAATGGTCGCTTCGGCGCGGTCACCGCGGGTTTCAACAATCACTTCTATATCGTGGCGGCCAAGATAAGCGGCGATCAATTCGCCAACCTCTGGCTCATCTTCCACATAAACGATTTTGTTCATAATTCACTGTGGCGGCTAAGAATGTCAGCAGCATAGCTTTTCCTGGTCCTGAGCTCTACGCTACCGCACGAAATATCCCTACCTTACTGGTATGTATACCGTGAAATGTGCCATTATTAGCGGCGCGTTGTCGCGCAAGGTTCGGAACCGTAACGAAAAATAGGGGGAGTGCGAGGGTGTCTGATAAAGAGCTGGCTTCAGCCGGATACAGTGATCGCATCTGCTTCAATTACAGTGATTTTCTCTCCGCTTCCTGCAAAAAACGCTGGAGCTTTGTTGACGCCATTTACGGCGTAATGCCGATCTTTGGCATGGTGACGCGTAAATCGACGCATAATCTGCAGGCCAGCGACGATCATCTCAAAGATTTAGCATTACAAATCATTTCAACGCAGGTCAGCGATGAGATTAATATCGCGCGTTTAATTACGCTCGCCGAGCAGCAGCACATCAGCCGTTTCGATATTCAGTTACCTTATCCTTTGTCAGCCGAGCAGCTTGACGCTATTCATCAGGAATACCGTAAGCCGCTTAACCTGACACAGCAGGATGACCTGCTGTGCGTTTCAATTCCCATCCAACCGCATTAATTCGTCAGCTGCCAGGTAGCGGGCAGAGCGGCTGCAATCAATAATACGATCGCGATGCGTTCCAGCTGTGACAATACCTTGTCACCACGGCCACCGCGTCGTGCATACAGGAACAGCATCAGACCAGGCGCATACAGCACCACAGAAAGTAAGAGATGCAGCGGGCCCGATGCATATAGCAACCATATACCATACGCGCTGGCGCCAAGACCGGTGAACATCGCCAGCGGCCTGTTCTGGCCGCGCACCACTTTAATTAAGTAGAGACCAACCAACAGATAAGGCACCAGAATCATTTCCGAGGCGATGGTAAGTAGCGTGTTGTAATCTGCACCGGTAGCGGCAATCAAGATCAGGCAAACCTGCACGCTGCCATTTGTCAGCAATAGCGAGGCAGACGGCGAATTGTGACGATTCTGACGTGCGATGCTGCGTGGAAACGCACCCTGCTGTGCCGCCAGGAACGGCACTTCGGCCGCCATTATCGTCCAGCTCAGATAAGCGCCGCATACCGAGATAATTAAACCGACCGCAATTACCGCATCCCCCCAATGCCCCAGCAGATGCTTCATCAGGCCGGCCATCGACGGATTGCGCATTTGCGCCAGTTCGGCGCGCGGTATCACGCCCAGCGACAGCAGCGTCACCAGTAAATAAACCAGTAGCGCGGCAATCACCGCCATTAGCGTGGCGCGACCCACATCTTTTTTATTGCGCGCGCGCGCGGATACTACCACCGCACCTTCAACCCCAATAAACACCCACAGTGTGATCAGCATGGTTTGCTTCACCTGCTGCCAAAGCGGCTGACCGAGTTCTACGCCGCTAAAATCAAAGCGGAAGCGATCGTAATTAAATGCCAGCAATGCCAATACGACGAACAGCAATAACGGCACTAATTTTCCTAATGTCGCGAGCAGGTTAATGCTGGCCGCAGTCTGTACACCGCGCAATACCAGACAATGCACCAGCCATAGCAGCACAGAGGCGCCGAGCATGGCCTGCCACGTATTTCCATCGCCGAATACCACGCGATCGGGGGTATCGGTAAAGAAACTTAGCGCGGAGAAGACGATCACCAGATAGGAGACGTTAGCGATTACCGCACACAGCCAATATCCCCACGCTGAGCAAAAGCCCATCAGCTCGCCAAAACCCGCGCGTGCGTAGGTAAAAATACCGCCATCCAGTTCAGGTTTCAGCCGCGTGAGTAATAGCATGGCAAGCGACAGGAAGATGATGCCAACGCCGGTGATGAGCCAGCCGATCAGCAGTGCTGCCGGGCCCGCAACCGCAGCCATATTTTGCGGCAAGCTGAAAACGCCAGCGCCGAGCATTGAGCTGAGTACCAACGCGGTGAGCGCGCTAAGACCTAATTTTTTATCCAAAACGCCCATCCTAAGCAGCAGAGTATGCTGGGTGGTGGTCATTCCGTTGGCGTGTTGCAGGGTGTTTTGCCAACTTTAGAACGGAATCACCTGAAAACAGGCGGCAGATTTTACGGAGAGCAGGCAGGTAAGGCAATGCAAGAATATGCAAATCTGCGCAGAGATTATGCAAACGACAGAGAAGGGCGACAGACGTCGCCCTTGAGAGAAATTACTTGAAGAGATCGGCGGTGACGGTGAGGTTGCCACCGCTCTGGTTCTGCCATTGACGTGTGATGTGATAGTACTTCGCACCTTTCTCAACGGCACGTTTGCCAACCGCTTCAGATATTTCAGTTGGTGTACCGAAGTGATCGGAGAAAGTAATGGTATCGAACGGCTGCATCTGAGCAGCGGTAATAGCATTAACTTCCTGTACGCTGCGACCATCCGCGGTTTTCACCGTATAACGTTGACCGGTTGAACTTTGGGTTTCGAAGAAACGACCCACATTACGGCTCGGCGTCTCAGAAGAGGCGACTCCCGGGATTGCCACTTTCGTCGCTGCGGTGCCACCGGCGGCCAACGCGGCTTTACCGGCTTCTGAATCAGCAGGGATGGAGTCTGATGTGTTTTGCACCTTACGCTCTGGCGCATCGGCTTTATACACATAAGCGGTGACGTACTGATTGCCGCCGTTATTGGCATCAACCTGACGCACAATAAAGAACGAGGCCGCGCCCTTATTTTTCGCCGCTTTACCAATTGCTTCGTTCACATCCGGCTGGCTAGAGAAGAATCCGTTGACCGACACAGTATCGTAAGGCTCAAGGCGATAGGCTTCTGCTTTCGGCAGCTCTTTCACGCCTGAGAAGCTGCGGTATTTGGTTGAGTCATCCGCTTTCGGCGCATTGGCTTTGTACAGATCAGCCGTTACGCGCCAGTTACCGCCATTACCGTTGCTGTCATTGATACCCTGAACATAGAAAGAGTCTGCGCCTTTGGCATCGGCTTGTTTAGAGATGGCATCTGTTGCATCGCCAATGGCATTGAAACGACCGCTGATATTAATACGTTCGAATGGTTTCAACGCGGCCGCTTGATCTGGCGTTAACTCTTTAGCAGCGAAAGCATTTGCTGCCAGCAGTGATAACAAGGTAGACGCCAGAATAGTGTTCTTCAGCTTCATAAAAATGATCCTTCGCCTTACGCAAAATGAGTACGAAAACGTGCTGGACTCTTGATGTATAACAGATTAGCCGCTGATTATTGCATGTAATAATCAGCCTGTCTCAGCCAATTTATACGCATCAGATTGACAATAACGGCACCTTATTCGCTGGCCTGTCATTTATTGTTGTTAAGCCCCTTTTTTGCACAGATAACCACTTAATCTGGTAACACTTAGTGCTAATACAGTTAATGTATTGTTAAATAAAGGTTTTTAAAAACACTTAATTCGACATGACACGATTTTACGCAGCAGAATATTTTTTAATACGTTCCAAATGCAGTGGCAAACCATGGCATTCATTCTTTGCGTCTGAATATTTGTGTGAATGTCATAAGTGCGCGTTATCGCTGTGGATCACTCTTCACATTTTCAGTAGGTTATAAAGACTTTGTTACATTGTGCATTTTGCTCATAAAAAGCTGAAACACTGTTTCGGCTTTTGAGCTTTTGCCACTTACAGAACTCCATCCTTTAATTATTGAAAGGAAACAGTATGTTAATTGGAATACCCAAAGAACGGTTAGCCAATGAGTCACGCGTGGCCGCCACGCCAAAGACCGTTGAGCAACTGATCAAGCTGGGATTCAGCGTAACCGTTGAACAAAATGCCGGCCTGCGCGCCAGTTTTGATGATGAGAGCTTCATAGCTGCCGGTGCCACCCTCACCAATGGCACCGATGTGTGGCAGTCCGACATCGTATTAAAAGTCAATGCGCCAGACGATCAGGAGATCGAACTGACTCGTGCGGGCAGTACGCTAGTGAGCTTTATCTGGCCGGCGCAAAATCCTGCACTGCTGGAAAAACTGGCTGCGCGAAACGTTACCGTGATGGCAATGGATTCAGTGCCGCGTATTTCACGCGCGCAGGCGCTTGATGCACTCAGCTCAATGGCGAACATCGCAGGTTATCGCGCCATCGTTGAAGCGGCCCACGAATTCGGTCGCTTCTTCACCGGCCAAATCACTGCGGCAGGTAAAGTACCGCCAGCTAAAGTGATGATCATCGGTGCGGGCGTGGCTGGTCTGGCTGCCATCGGTGCAGCGGGGAGCCTGGGTGCCATTGTGCGTGCTTTCGATACGCGTCCGGAGGTAAAAGAGCAGGTGCAAAGTATGGGCGCCGAGTTCCTTGAGCTGGACTTCGAAGAAGAAGCGGGTAGCGGCGACGGTTATGCCAAAGTGATGTCTGAAGCCTTTATCAAGGCGGAGATGGAACTGTTCGCGGCGCAGGCGAAAGAAGTCGATATTATTGTCACCACCGCGCTAATTCCAGGACGTCCAGCACCAAAGCTGATTACCGCAGAAATGGTGGCCAGTATGAAACCAGGCAGCGTGATTGTCGATCTGGCCGCGCAAACCGGCGGTAACTGTGAATTGACCGTTGCCGATCAGGTGACGCTAACCAGCAATGGCGTGAAGATTATCGGCTATACCGATTTGCCCAGCCGTTTGCCAACGCAATCCTCCCAGTTGTATGGCACCAACCTCGTCAACCTACTGAAATTATTGTGTAAAGAGAAAAACGGCGAAATCACCGTTGATTTTGAAGACGTGGTAGTGCGCGGCGTGACGGTGATTCGTGATGGCGAAGTCACCTGGCCGGCGCCGCCGATTCAGGTTTCGGCGGCGCCAAAAGCGCAACCAGCTGCACAACCGCTGCCGAAGGAAGAAGCCAAACCGGTTTCACCGTGGCGCAAGTATCTGCTACTGGCGCTGGCGCTGGTGCTGTTTGCCTGCCTGGCGAATGTGGCACCACCTGACTTCTTGTCACACTTCACCGTCTTTGCGCTCTCATGCGTGGTTGGCTATTACGTGGTGTGGAACGTAAGTCACGCTTTACACACGCCGTTGATGGCCGTCACCAACGCTATTTCCGGCATTATTGTGGTGGGTGCGGTGCTGCAGATGGGTCATGGCGGATGGGTAACATTCCTTTCCTTTATTGCCGTGCTGATTGCCAGCATCAATATTTTCGGTGGTTTCACCGTCACCCAGCGCATGCTGAAAATGTTTCGTAAGAATTAAGGGGTAGCAACATGTCTGGCGGATTAGTTACTGCAGCATATATTGTTGCCGCGATTCTGTTTATTTGCAGCCTTGCGGGTCTCTCGAAGCACGAGACCTCTAAGCAGGGTAATATTTTTGGCATGAGCGGCATGGCGATTGCGCTGCTCGCAACTATTTTTGGCCCTCATACCGGTAACGTTGCCTGGATTATCGTGGCGATGGTCATCGGTGGTGCGATTGGTTTGCGTCTGGCGAAGAAAGTCGAAATGACTGAAATGCCTGAGCTGGTGGCCATTCTACACAGCTTTGTCGGTTTGGCTGCGGTGTTGGTGGGCTTTAATAGCTACATCGATCACGCACCGGGCCTGGCGCCGGTGATGGAAAATATCCATCTCACCGAGGTGTTTCTTGGCATCTTCATCGGTGCCGTGACCTTTACCGGTTCGCTGGTGGCATTTGGCAAACTGCGCGGGAAGATCTCCTCTTCGGCGCTGATGTTACCGCATCGCCATAAGATGAACCTCGCCGCGCTGGTGGTCTCTTTCCTGCTGATGCTGTGGTTTGTGCAGACCAATAGCACCGGTGCTCAAGTGTTCGCGCTGCTGCTGATGACCCTCATTGCGCTGGTATTTGGCTGGCATTTGGTGGCTTCGATTGGCGGTGCCGATATGCCGGTTGTTGTCTCCATGCTCAACTCTTACTCGGGTTGGGCGGCAGCGGCGGCAGGCTTCATGCTGAGCAACGACTTGCTGATCGTGACCGGTGCGCTGGTGGGTTCTTCGGGGGCCATCCTCTCATACATCATGTGTAAAGCGATGAATCGTTCATTTATCAGCGTGATTGCAGGTGGTTTTGGCACCGATGTAAGTGTGGGTGGTGAAAGCGAAGAAGCGGGTGAACACCGTGAAATCACTGCAGAAGAAACGGCTGAAATGCTAAAGGCCTCCTCTTCGGTGATCATCACCCCGGGTTATGGTATGGCAGTGGCGCAGGCGCAGTATCCAGTTGCTGAAATTACTGAGAAGCTGCGCGCGCGTGGCATCAAAGTTCGCTTTGGTATTCACCCGGTTGCCGGTCGTCTGCCTGGCCACATGAACGTTCTGCTGGCGGAAGCTAAAGTGCCGTACGATGTGGTGCTGGAAATGGACGAAATAAACGATGAATTTAGCGACACTGATACTGTTTTAGTGATCGGCGCGAACGACACCGTTAACCCGGCAGCGCTGGAAGATCCTCGTAGCCCAATTGCTGGCATGCCAGTGCTGGAAGTGTGGAAAGCGCAGAACGTCATTGTGTTTAAACGCTCAATGAGCACGGGATATGCCGGCGTGCAAAATCCACTGTTCTTTAAAGATAATACGCAGATGTTGTTTGGTGACGCCAAAGCCAGCGTCGAAGGTATTCTGCGGGCGCTGTAATAAAGCAGGGCGGTGATGTGAGTCACCGCCCTGAACGTAATAACCAGGGCGGCCATTGTGGACCGCCCTTGTTTAATTAATCGTCTTCATCTTCTTCATCATCGTACTCAATCGGCGATTTGAAATCGTCCGGCTTGATCGCCAGCAAATCACAGCGCAAATGATCGATAACCTGTTCAGCCGTGTTACCGAGGAACGCCGCAGAAAGACCGGTGCGACCAATGGTGCCCAACACCACGATGCCGGCATCAAGATGCGATGCGATATCCGGAATCACCTCCTCAGGTAAGCCTTTCGCCACGTGGGTGAACTCTTCACTGATGGAGAACTTTTGGCGTAGCGCTTTCATAGCCACCAAGTGCTGGCCACGAATGGCGTCGTTGTAGACGCTGGGATCAAAGTCCGGTAATTCGATGGCAATATTAATGGGGGTAATCGGGTAGGCGCCCACTAAATGCACTTCAGTGTGGTTAACCATCTCGGCGAGCAGTGTGGTTTCACGAATCAGTTTCTGGTTGAGTTCGTCATGATGCGGTTCTTCGCTCGCCAGATTAACCGCCACCACGGCTTTACCCCCTCAGGCCAGGCCTGATCTTTTACCATCCAGACCGGGCAAGGGCATTTACGCAGTAGATGCCAATCCGTAGGCGTGAAAATTACCGCTTCCAGGCGGTCGTGCTGGTGTGCCATTTTCAGCACCAAATCGTGCTGATGCGCCAGAATTTCCTGAATGATGGCTTCGTAAGGCCGGTTATGCCAAACCACCTTGATCTCAATTTCCACCCCGGCTTCCAGATACGCGTGAGCCTGCTGGCGAATCCACTCCGTGCGTTGGCTGATCACTCCCTTGCGCATGTTTGAGCGCTCATCGGGTGACAGTAACGTCGTCATTTCGTAGGAGAAGTCGTAGATAGGCAGGAAAGCTTTGATTTTTCCGCCAATACGTTGATTCAGATAAACCGCACGGCGCAGCGCGGGCTGGTCATCCTGTTGGGGATCAATAGCGACCAGAATATTTTGGTACCGGGACATAAGCCGATCTCCTAAACCAAAGCAAGTTGGATTAAAGATAGCCTAAGTTTGTGCAGGGCAGAAGAGGAAAAGTTGTTGCCGGATCAATAAAATAACTTTTACTGACCCGGCAAAGAATCATGCGGCTTGTTCAGTCTGGCCCGCTAATTCTGCCAGTAAAGCATGGTTCTCAATGGTGATATATTTGCCTTTTACGGCCAACATGCCACTTTTCTGGAAGCGACCGAGCAGACGGCTGATGGTTTCTACGGTTAGTCCCAGATAGTTACCAATGTCGCCGCGCGTCATAGTGAGGCGGAACTCACGTTGTGAGAAGCCACGTTGACCAAAACGACGGGACAAATTCCACACGAAAGCGGCCAGGCGCTCTTCCGCATTTTTCTTCGACAGCAACAGAATCATATCCTGGTCGCCTTTAATTTCACCGCTCATCAGACGCATCATCTGCTGACGCAGCGCAGGCATTTTACCGGAAAGATCGTCCAGCGTTTCGAAGGGGATTTCACATACCATCGCCGTTTCCAGCGCCTGAGCAAAGCTCGGATGTTTCGCACCGACAATGGCGTCAAAACCGACCAAATCACCCGCCAGATGGAAGCCAGTAATTTGCTCATCACCTTGCTCGGTGATGGTGTAGCTTTTGATGGTGCCGGAACGGATAGCGTAAAGGGATTTCAGTTCATCACCGGCTTTGAACAGCGTCTGGCCTTTCTGAATGGGCTTTTTGCGTTCAATAATATTATCCAGCTGATCCAGTTCGTGCTCGTTCAGCGTGAAAGGAATACACAATTGACTGATGCTGCAATCCTGGCAATGAATGGCACAACCGCCAGACTGAATACGTCGTATGCTGCGTTTTTCCGGGATCATATAATTTCGCTCGATGATTATTGACTGTGGTCAATTTTAACATTTTTCTAAGCGAAGGGAACTCATCCGAGCAGTAAATGTACCTAAAACCCTACTATTGTCGGGTATTCCAGGGTTTGAGCGGGTTTTTTTGCAGGGCCATAATTGATCTGGAACGTTTTCTTGCCAGCTTTACAGTTAAGCCAGCCTTGTTACAACGCAATATGTGACAGATGTTTTGCTTAAAATCCTTTGCTACTCTTTGGCTTTGGCGTCGAAAAAGGGCGCTCAGTTAAACACCAGGCGAGAGGAAACACCATGAATCTTGATGATGAAGACCTTTTCCGGGATGCCATGGGTGATGTGACACCACTTAAAAATTGCGCCAATACTCAGTGGCTGCGTGCGCCTTCGCCTAAGGCACCGCGTGTGCCAGAGCAGAGCGAGGAGCAGGAAAACTTTCTGACGCGCGGCTTTCTGGACATTATCCCGCTCACCACCGCGCTGGAGTATAAAGCCGAGGGCATCCAGCAAGGCGTGCTGGATAAGTTGCGGTTAGGTAAATATCCCATTGATGCCAGTCTGAATTTACTGCGCCAGCCAGTTGAAACCTGCCGGCAATCCCTGTTTAGTTTTATGCAGCAAGCCAACAAACACGGCTTACGCAATCTGCTGATTATTCATGGTAAAGGGCGTGATGATGAGTCGCATGCCAACATTGTGCGTAGTTATCTTGCGCGCTGGTTACGGGAATTTCCAGAAGTGCAGACGTATTGCATGGCTCGCCCGCAGGATGGCGGCGCGGGGGCGCTCTATGTCGGCTTGCGCAAAACCGACAAAGCGCGCCTCGAAAATCGCGAGCGGCATGCTAAGCACAGTCGCTAACTATGGAATTTGCGGATGGTCGCAATCAACACTTCAGCGCTAAGGCTCAAAGGACTGCCGCTGCGTGTAATGATGCCAACTGGCTCGCCCGGGCCCGGCGACGCAATCGGTAGTGCGCACAGCGCGTCGTGACTCAAATCTTCCTTAATTGCGCCTGAAGGTACAAACCACACATAGTCATAACGTAGCGCCAGCTGACGCGCCAGCGAGGTAGAGGAGGTTTCCACGCAGTTGGCCGGAAGGGTACAACCCTGTTCATTCAACATGTGCTGCGCAATGCGGCGCGGCGCGGTGCCTTCGGGTGAAATCACCACCGGCCATTGCATCGCCCGTGAAAGCATCACGTTGTCACTTAATAACGGATGATCTGGCCGCACCACAAGCTTGAGCGATTCCAGAAACAGCAGTTCATAAGTGAGTCCCGCCATCATTTCGCTGTCGGCCATGCGGCCGATCCCCACATCAAACTCGCCTGCACGCAAGCCCGCCAACAGCACATTATTATGCAGGGTAGCGACTTGCACGGTGGTATTCGGTTGCTGCGCGTGGAAACGATCGAGGATTTGCGGCAGCATACCCATGGCCGCCGTTGTGAGCGCGCCGAGGCGGATCACCACTGGGCGACCGGGCTGCGGAGCGTTAAAACTCTGTCCGGCATGATTCAGTGCATCCAGCACTTTCACGGCATGGATGAGGAATTGCTCACCCAAAGTGGTGAGCTGGGCGCCAAGGCGGCCGCGTTCGAATAGCCGCGCTCCCGCCAGTTCTTCCAGCTCATTAAGCGTTTTCGATAGGGCGGGTTGACTGAGATTCAGTGTCTCAGCCGCACGACCCAGCGTGCCCTGCTGCGCTACCGCAACAAAGGTATGTAAATGGCGCAAGCGAATGCGCTGATTGAAAAGGATATTTTTGTCCATACACTCAACATAATGAGTTCTGCCGAGCTGCGGCAATGGGGAAACTGAAATTATGTTAACCTGCCTGCAAAATAATATTAACAAAAATGCTGCAAAGTTGGGATTCTAGCTAACCCCTTGTATTGATGGGGCTTCATAAAAATGACTTTTTTTGCATTATCGTTATGCCACTTAGAATCAAGTGCTTATCGAGCAGAACATTGAATAATTCTCAATTACATCCAAATTTTCTGCCAGTTATTCTTAACGATGAGCTATGATAAGCGCCGTTTTTTTTACTAAAACTGATGCCCTAAACGGTTGAAAAGTGCAGGAGTCGTTAAGTGACCAGCGTTGAAGCAGTAGACGTTCGCCAGCTCATCAATCAGAGTGCGCTAAGCAGCTGGCAGAAGCGCTTAATTGCGCTGTGCTTCGTGGTGGTCGCGCTTGATGGCATGGACATTGCCCTCATGGGATTCATTGCACCTACGCTTAAAGCCAGTTGGGGAGTGACCAATCATCAGCTTGGCATGGTGATCAGCGCCGCGCTAATTGGTCTGGCGCTGGGTGCCATGGTTGCGGGCCCGTTAGCCGATCGCTACGGCCGTCGCGTAATGATTTTGCTCAGCGTGCTCTTTTTTGGACTGTGGACGTTAGCCACCGCCATGGCACAGAACATCGAACAGATGATGCTGTTTCGATTCCTGACGGGGCTAGGGCTTGGCGCGGCGATGCCCAACGTTGGCACGCTGGTTGCTGAATATGCGCCTGAGCGCCGGCGCTCATTTATCATCACCGTTGTATTTTGTGGCTTCACCTTTGGCGCCGCGTCCGGGGGCTTTGCCGCCTCGTGGTTGCTACCACGCTATGACTGGCACTCTGTCATGCTGATGGGCGGCGTGCTGCCGCTGGTTGTGCTGCCTTTTTTACTGCGTGGCTTGCCTGAATCGGTCCGTTTTCTCATCAGTCGCCGCGCCCCCGCCGCACGTATCCACGCCATTCTTGAACGCATGCTGCCCGGCGTCGTGCAGCCAAATAGTCATTATCAGAGTACTGAACTGCCAACGGCCCGCCGGGGATCTGTCGCCACGGTAGTGTCACGACGTTATCTGTTTGGCAGTTTGATGCTGTGGGGCGGCTATTTTATGGGGCTGTTCCTGGTTTATTTAATTGGTAGTTGGATGCCTTCGCTAATCAGCACGCTAGGTATGTCGGTGACGGAAGCGGCAATTGTTACCGCAATGTATCAAGCGGGCGGCACCCTCGGCTCGTTGTTTGCCGGTTGGTTAATGGACCGCATCAATGCCAATCTGGCGCTGGCAGCGATCTACTTCTGCGGCGGCATTGCTATTGTCGCGCTGGGTTTTTCGCCAGCGCAGGTCGGCCTAATGAGCGCCATCGCCTTCTTTAGCGGTTTCTGTTTTAACGGTGCTAACACCGGTATGAATGCGCTCTCCGCCAGCTATTATCCCACTCACGCGCGCGCGACAGGTTCCAGCTGGATGCACGGCGTGGGCCGCGTGGGAGCCATCATCAGCGCGTTTGTCGGCGCTGAGCTGTTAACTCTCGGCTGGTCATTTAGCCAAATCTTTCTGCTGCTGGCGATTCCTGCGGTACTGACCACCGTCATGCTGGTATTGAAATGCCGCTTTGGTGACCATCCAACCGCCAGTGAGTGACAAGGCGATCACAGTTCCACGAAATTCTCACCCAGCGCTAAAGGGTTGATCTACAGTAGCAGCAGCCCTTTAGCCCAAGGTGATGATGATGCCAAACTTCCTTAGCAGCGATGCGATCCGCACGCTTTTCTCTCAGGCGATGTCAGCCATGTATCAGCAGGAAGTGCCTCAATATGGCACGCTGACGCAGCTGGTCACCGCTGTCAATGAACGCACGCTGGAAGCTAATCCCGCGTTAAAAAACCGTCTATCGGCGGCTGATGAGCTCAGTCGGCTGAGCGTGGAACGTCACGGCGCGATTCGCGTTGGCACAGCAGAAGAACTCAGCACGTTGCGCCAGATGTTTGCCGTAATGGGGATGGAAGCGGTGGGTTATTACGATTTGTCACAAGCTGGAGTGCCGGTGCACTCCACGGCATTTCGCCCCGTAAGCGACCGTGCGCTGCGGCATAATCCGTTCCGCGTGTTTACCTCATTGCTGCGTCTGGAGTTAATTGACGATGCGGCATTGCGCGCTAAAGCTGCGGCGATTCTTGCCGCACGCGATATCTTTACGCCTGGCTGCCGCGCGCTGATTGCTCAACATCAGCAGCAGGGCGGTCTCAACGCGAATGATGCCGCCCGTTTTGTGCAGGAAGCGCTGGAAACCTTCCGCTGGCACGCGCACACCACGGTGGATAGCGGTACCTATCGCGCGCTCAGTGAACAGCACCGCCTGATCGCGGATGTCGTGTGTTTTCGCGGTTGCCATATCAACCATCTGACGCCGCGCACGCTGGATATTGATCGCGTGCAAGCGCTGATGCCCTCGCGCGGCATCGATCCCAAAACCCTGATTGAAGGCCCGCCGCAGCGCCAGGTACCGATCCTCTTACGTCAGACCAGCTTTAAAGCGCTGGAAGAAGCGGTACACTTTAACGACGGCACGCCGGGTACCCATACCGCGCGCTTCGGTGAGATTGAGCAGCGTGGTGCAGCACTGACGCCGAAAGGACGCGCGCTGTACGATCGGTTGCTGGCTGAAGCCGGCACCGGTAGCGACAATCAGCATCATCAGCAGCATCTCAGCGCTGTGTTCCGTGATTTCCCCGATGATGAAGAAACGTTACGTGAACAGCAGCTGGCCTGGTTCCGCTATCGCCTGACCGAGAAAGGGACGGATGTGCCGCCGCGTGCAGGTGAAAGCGTGGCACAATTGCTGGCAGAAGATCGCTTAGCCGTCGAACCGATCGTTTACGAGGATTTTTTACCGGTCAGCGCTGCAGGAATTTTTCAGTCGAATTTAGGTGATGTGGCACAAGCACGCAGTGCGGGCAATGCCAGCAAAGCCGAGTTTGAAAGCGCGTTGGGTGTAGCGGTACTGGATGAAATGGCGTTGTATCAGCAGATGCAGCAGCGCAGTCTGGAACGCTGTGGTGTTGCATCGGCGTAAATAAGAGAGCCGGTCTGTGAAGTTCAGCAGACCGGCTGCTTTTCTTATGGTTATTGCAAGCGCGAATCCCGCACCAGCGTGTACTTCCCAGCCCCTAAAAACATAATGGCGAGTGCGCCAAGCAGGTAAAGTGCCTCTGTCTCCAGTGCCCAGGCACCGACATCAGTGCGATGCCAGACGTCGCCCATTTTTACCAGCAGTGTCGCAACAATCATATTCACCGCAATAATGAACGCCGCAGGGCGGGTCATTAATCCGATGATAACCATTACGGGTGCCGCTATTTCCCCGATGTAAGCACCGTAAGCGATGAAACCTGGCATGCCTTTGACACTGAGCATGTGCGCGATCCACCCCACGCCATGCACCGCTTTGAATGCGCCATGAAACAACAGCAGCCCGCCAAAGGTTAACCGTAACAGCAATTTACCGAAGTCCGGGTGATCGCTCATCCGGGTGAACATCTGGTTGATTCCACCAAACATGCTGTCTCTCCGCCGCGCCAGGTTAACTTGTAACCTTAAAACAAATGGTCGTCTTAGGGTTAACCAAAATATTTGATGAGGTTGTTCAAAGAATCACACCGCGTTTCGGCTTAATCTGCAAATGCTTTCAGAACATGGACATTCGCACAAGGCCTGCAAATAATGGAACGATGCTTTATCAGGGAAGCCGAGATGAAAAATGAACGACGTCTGAGGATCATGACAGCAGAGGGTGAACTCAGAGGCCTGATGGATGAAGATCTTTTTGTCTTTAAGGGAATACCTTACGCAGCAGCGCCGACCGGCGCCTTACGCTGGCGTCCTCCGCAGCCGGTCCAGCCCTGGCAAGGTGTGCGGAATGCAACGGAATGGGGCGCGGCGAGCTGGCAGAATCGCGATTTTTGTGTGGCGGCAGGCGGCGGTGATCCGGGATGTTTCAGTGAAGATTGTCTTTACCTGAATATCTGGACACCGGATGTTGAACCATCGCGTCCGTTGCCGGTAATGGTCTGGCTGCATGGCGGCGGTTTCACAATGGGTGCAGGCAACCTCGATCCTTATCGTGGCAAGGCGTTGGCGGCACAAGGCGTGGTTGTCGTCACGTTAAACTATCGACTTGGCCACTTCGGTTTCTTTGCACACCCCGCGCTTGATGCGCAATATCCGGTCGGCGGCGTTATTAACAACTTCGCCTTACTCGATAAAATTGCCGCGTTGCAGTGGATTCAACGCAATATTCCGGCCTTTGGTGGCGATCGTCATAATATTACCCTGTTTGGTGAATCATCCGGTGCGCGCAGCGTATTATCGCTGTGCTGTTCGCCACTGGCCGAAGGGTTGTTTCATAAAGGCATCGTGCAAAGCGCTTACAGTCTGCCGGATGTGCCGCAGAAGCAGGCACAGCAACTCGGGCTGCAGGTCGCCGCGCATTTCAATTTGCCAGAAAACGTCAGTGCAGAACAATTACGCGAACTGCCTGCCGATCGGTTCTGGCCACTGGAGCGTCCGCTGGCGTTAGCACCGGTTCCCATCAGCGGTGATGCTGTCTTGCCCAAACCGATGCTGAACACCTTTATGGCAGGCAAACAGCATCGCATTCCTTTGATGATTGGCAGCAACAGTGATGAAGCCAGCGTGTTGGATTATTTTGGTGTGGATCCCACCGCGGTATTGAAGCAGATGCGTAGCAAGAACCGCATCAGCTATCGCCTGATGAAATGGCTTTATGATCTGCACGATGATGCACTGCTCGGTCGCGCGGTGGCGCGTGACATGGCCTTTACCGTATTGCCACTGATCGTGGCGCAATCACAATACAATATTGGCATGCCTGCCTGGCGCTATTGGTTCGACTATGTTTCGGAAAATGCGCGCGACCTTTATCCGCACGGCACCTGGCATGGCAATGAAATTCCTTATGTTTTCAATACGCTCGATACCTTCACGCCGTTGACCGAGCGCACTTACAGCGCACAGGATAAAGCGTTTGCTGCTAAGGTCAGCGCGTATTGGATCGCTTTCGCTCGTGAAGCCAGCGAGTTTAGCGCTCATTTAACGGGAGAGGTGGACTGGCCGGTTTGGCGTGCGGGCGAGGACATCACGCTAGCGTTAGGCGATCGGGGCAAAGCAGAGGCGGTATTGAAGAAAAAATTTATGCGTGGCCGGCTGCGTTTGTTCCGCCTGATGATGCGTAGCCATGTAAAGCTTTAGTTAGCTTGCTAATGGTGCAATTGCGCAAATGATTTTTTAAGGTAAATTTCACGCTATCTTACTGATAAGTATTACAAGCTAGCTTTAGTAACCTCAATTAGTGAGCAATTTATTAGCTTCCAAAACCGTTACATTTTCCCTTTCCCATGCCGATAAACGCAATATGCCCGATTTAATCGGGCCTCCTTCGCGTTTCACACCAAGGGATTATGTATGGGTATCTTAAAAAACTTCACGATTCGCACCGTTATGCTCACCATTCTTGGGCTGTTTTGCCTGCTGTGGTGCGCTGTCGGATTGTTTAGCGTCCACTCGTTGAACGCTCTGGGCGACGGTAATGAGATTGACCGCCAGTTAGTTAATCAAATGACGGTATTAAGCAAAGGAAATGACCAATATTTTCGCGTAGTGACGCGCCTGTCGCGCGTGATGGAAGGTCGGGCATCGGGCGCACCAATCAAAGGCGAGGCCTTCACACCGGTGCAGCAGGCATTAGATAACATGAAAAGCCTGCTGACTCAGTTCAAAGCAATGGCTCCCGGTCCAATGGACGAGGAAACGGCCAACAGCGTAATCGTTAACTGGCAGAAATTGCTGGATGAGGGCATTGCGCCGCAGGTTGCTTTGGCGCAGCAGGGTACGCTTGAGGCCTACCGCGCGCAGGCGAATAACGTTACGCCGCCGCTTAGCCGTGCTTTTGGTGCCAGTGCTGAAGCCTTCAATAAAGCCGCCGGCAGTAAACTGGATGAGACGCGGGTGACCGTTGATAAGCTCACCAGCATCACCAAAGCGATCATATTGGTGGCGGTGGTGATTGGCCTGGTCATCCTGCTGTTTACCGATCGTTATCTGGTGGCAATGCTGGTGAAACCGCTCGAGCGCGTGCGTAACCATTTTTCCATCATTGCGCAGGGCGATTTGAGTCAGCCGGTGGCAGAGTTTGGTCGCAACTGCGTTGGCAAGCTGGTGCCATTACTCAGTGCCATGCAGGACAGCCTGCGTGAGGCGGTAAGCGCCATTCGCAGCGGTACCGAAAACATCTATCGCGGTGCGGCTGAAATCTCCTCAGGTAACAACGATCTCTCTTCACGTACCGAAGAGCAGGCCGCCGCGCTAGAGCAAACCGCAGCCAGTATGGAGCAGCTCACGGCCACGGTAAAATTCAATGCTGACAATGCACGTCAGGCTAGCACCCTGGCAGAAACCGCAACCAGTACCGCGCAACAGGGCGGAAGATTGGTCGGTGAAGTAGTGACTACCATGCAAGGTATTTCCGGCAGTTCGAAAAAAATCGCCGAAATCACCAGCGTCATTAATAGCATTGCCTTCCAGACAAATATTCTGGCGTTAAATGCCGCGGTAGAGGCCGCACGCGCGGGTGAACAGGGACGTGGCTTTGCCGTCGTCGCGAGCGAAGTGCGCAACCTGGCGCAGCGCAGTGCGGGTGCAGCTAAAGAGATCGCGACATTGATTGAAGATTCCGTGCAGCGCGTAGAGAAAGGTTCAGAACTGGTGAGCAGCGCCGGCAGTACCATGCACGATATTCTTAAGTCGGTGCAGGACGTTAATGAAATCATGAAGCACATCGCTGCCGCTTCGGAAGAGCAAAGCAAGGGAATTTCGCAGGTTGGGACTGCGGTGACGGAGATGGACAGCGTCACGCAACAAAACGCCTCGCTGGTTGAGGAGGTTTCTGCCGCCGCCAGCGCGCTGGAGCGTCAAACACAAGAGCTACAAGCCTCTGTGGCTAAATTCCGGTTATCAGACAACACACCCGCGAGCAACATGCCGTTATCGCCAGCTGCTCCGGTACTGCGCCGCCCGGTGTTATCTGGCGCCAGCGTTCAGCCAAAATCGACCACCGACGAGTGGGTTTCCTTCTAAGGCTGCGCTAACCACGCCACCAGTTCCGGCAGGAACGGTGGCGCATCTTTTTCCGCTCTCTGCAACAGACTGTAGGTTGCGCCGGTTGCCACACTCGCGGCGAATGGCGCGATTAATCGACCGTTCGCCAGGTCATTCTGTACCAGGGTGACATCCGCTACCGTGACGCCAAATCCCTGAATCGCTGCGCTAATCGCTAAATCCATGGTGGCGAAATGCTGGTTGCGCGCCATAGGCAGCGCTGCTTCAACACTTGTCAGCCACAATTGCCAGTCGCGCATATCCTGCGTGGGATGGAGAAACGTAAGCTTTGCCAGTTCGGTGACCTGGGTGGGCGGCGTAACGCTGCTGGCCATTACCGGTGTTAAGCGCTCCTCAAACAGACAAAGCGAACCCGCGGGCGTTGCGCCAAACACAATCGCCGCATCAAAATTCTCGAGCTGCGAGCCATGATCGAGCGTGGTGGTAAGCGCAACGTGAATGTCAGGCCGGTGCTGTTCCAGCGCCACCAGACGCGGCACCAGCCAACGCATAGCGCAGGTGGGTGCTTTCAGGCGAATCGAGGTATTGCTGCGGCTGGCTTTTTCCGTTGCATTCACCAGCAGCGCAAAGCCTTGCTGTAGCTCCGGCAGCAACGCAGCGCCTTGCTCGGTGAGATTCAGTCCACGCGCGTGACGCACAAATAATGGGAATCCAAGCCAGCTTTCTAACGTTGCAACTTTGCGACTCACTGCGCCTTGAGTAATGCAGAGTTCACTGGCAGCACGCGTCAGATTCAAATGGCGTGCAGTCACCAGAAACGCGTGAATGGCATTCAGCGGCAGAGCGGAACGGGACATAACAACCTCAAGCTATGATTTTTAATCATGGCTATTATGACAACAATTCGCTTGTCGACTCAAGCCACACGCCGTTGAATAGAAATCTATTTTCATTACGTGGTTATGCAACTTTACGAGGCAACGATGACCCTGAATAGCAGTGTTAACATCTCTTCCAAACAGCCTGATGTCGGCACGACGATTTTTAGCGTCATCGGCCAGCTGTCGGCGCAACATCAGGCTATTAACCTTTCGCAAGGCGCACCGAATTTCCCCTGCGATCCGCAGTTGGTGGAGCTGGTAAGTAAAGCGATGCGTGAAGGCCACAACCAATATGCCTCAATGACCGGCTTGCCGGCGCTACGCGAAGCGCTGGCCGAGAAGGTTCACACGCTGTATGGCCAGCAATATGATGCCAGCAGTGAAGTGCTGATCACCGGCAGCGCCAGCCAGGGCATTTATATGGCGATCTCGGCGCTGGTGCATCCCGGCGATGAAGTGATCTTCTTCGAACCGGCCTTCGACAGCTACGCGCCGGTGGTGCGTTTGCAGGGCGCGACGCCAGTCGGGCTGAAGTTGCAGGTGCCCGATTTCGCTATCGATTGGGATGAACTGCGCGCCACCATTACCTCGCGCACCCGCATGATCATCATCAACACGCCGCACAACCCCAGCGCACAGGTGCTGTCAGCGGCGGATTTGGATCAGCTCGCCGCGCTGACGCGCAACACCGATATTGTGGTGCTGTCTGATGAAGTCTACGAACACATTCTGTTCGATGGTCGCCAGCATTGCGGCATGGCAACGCATCCGGAGCTGGCGCAGCGTAGCGTGGTGGTTTCGTCCTTTGGCAAAACCTTCCACGTTACCGGCTGGCGCGTCGGCTATGCGCTGGCGCCGGCCGCGCTGATGGAGGAGATCGTTAAAGTGCATCAGTTCATGATGTACGCCGCTGATACGCCGATGCAGGTTGGCTTTGCTCACTATCTGCAACAGCCGCAAAACTACCTGCAGCTATCGCCGTTCTATCAGGAGAAGCGCGATCGCCTGCTGACCTTGCTGCAGGATTCACCGTTTAAGCTGCTGCCGAGCGCCGGATCATTCTTTATGTTGGCCAGCTACGGACATTTCAGTGACGAGAGCGATAGCGAAATGGTAAAACGTCTCATCGTCGATCACGGTGTGGCCACCATTCCGTTGTCGGCGTTTTATATGGACGGCACTGACAATAAATTAATTCGCCTGTCATTCGCAAAAGACGACGCAACACTTCAGGCCGGTGCAGAAGCGCTCTGCCGGGTCAAAGGGTAACTTAGGGGTAAATATAATGAAAAAATTGAATGCACTGTTTGTCGCTCTCGGCATGCTGACCTCGGCGCACGCGCTGGCACAGGGAACCTTACGCTACGGTCTGGAATCGCAATATCCGCCGTTTGAAAGCCGCAATGCGCAGGGTGAACTGGAAGGTTTTGATATCGAACTGGGTAAAGCGATTTGTCAGGTAGGTAACTTCGATTGTAAGTGGGTGGAAAGCAGCTTTGATGCGCTGATCCCGGCGCTGCAGGCGAAGAAATTTGATGCCATTAACTCAGCGATGAACATTACTGAAGCGCGAGCCAAAAGCATTGATTTCACCAAGCCGATCTACCGTATTCCCACCATGCTGATTGTGAAAGAGGGTGAGAAGCTGCAGCCAACTGCGGAGTCGCTGAAAGGCAAAAATATCGGTGTGCTGCAGGGTTCCATTCAGGAAACCTACGCGAAGAAACATTGGGAAGCGCAGGGCGTAACCGTGACCTCTTACCAGGATCAGAACCAGGTTTACAACGATATGGTGGCGGGGCGTCTCGACGGCACGCTGGTGATGTCTGCAGCCGGTCAATCTGGCTTCCTGGACAAGCCGCAGGGTAAAGGTTTCGCCTTTGCCGGCAAGCCGGTTGAGGATGACACCATTCTTGGCAGCGGCATTGGCTTTGGTCTGCGTAAAGGGGATACCCGCCTGAAGCAAGAGCTGGATGCGGCCATCACCAAGGTGCAAAGCGATGGAACCGTGACCAAGCTGGCAGCGAAATTCTTCCCAGGCATTGATGTGTCAGCAAGCAAATAAAGTAAAAAAGGTCGCCAAAAAAGGCGACCCCAATCCAACTGTAAGGTCGTCATTTATGACGACCTTTTTGTATTATTTCGCCGCTAAATAACACAGCGCTTCCGCCACCTGATACGACTTCACAAACGATGGAACCGGTAAAAACTCAAAGCGCGAATGGAAATTGTGCGCGCCGGTAAAGAAATTCGGCGTCAATAATCCTTTCGCTGACAGCGCGGCACCATCGGTGCCGCCGCGCATCGGGATCACTTTCGGTTCCACGCCCACTTGCTCCAGCGCGGCAAAAATCAGGTCAATTGCGCGACGATCTTCACCAATCGCATTGCTGATATTGCTGTAGGTATCGTTAATGGTCAGCGCCACATGTCCGGTGGGATAACGCGCGGCAATCTCATCGGCCACCTCCACCAGCTGCTGCTTCCTGGCGTCAAAACCTTTCAAATCAAAATCTCGAATTGAGGCTTTCAGCACGGCACGGCTGGCATTGGCATTCATATCGTTAAACCAGATATAGCCTTCGCGTCCTTCAGTGTGTTCGGGTGTGGCAAGGCGATCAAATTGCGCGATAAAGTCATGCGCCATCAGCAGCGGATTAACCAGCACGCCTTTGCCTGACATCGGGTGCGCCGGTACGCCGGTAAACACCACTTCTGCCGCGGCGGCATTAAAGTTTTCATACACCACTTCGCCCAGCTCACAGCAGTCGATGGTCCAGGCGAAATCGACGTTAAAGCGCTGCTCCAGATCCAGCGCTTTGGCACCGCGCAGGCCAATCTCCTCATCGGGAACAAAGGCCACCACGATGTCACCGTGATCGCCCTTTAAATTTTCCAGCAGCGTCATCACTACCGTCACCGCCGCTTTGTTATCTGCGCCGAGCACGCTGGTGCCATCGCTGAAGATAATGTCCTGGCCAATGTAGGGTTGGATTTCCGGATGTTCAGCAACGCGCAGCCAGATATCCTGCGTACGATTCAGGCAGACATCATCGCCGGTAAATGTCAGGGTTTGCGGGTGGATGTCCGGTGAAAGACCCACATCCACGGTATCGATGTGGGTGATAAAGCCAATACGCGGCGCAGCAGGACGATTGCCTGGTTTTACTGCCGTTACCGTGGCGTGCTTATCGATCACGATATCCTGCAATCCCAGTTCGCCGAGCTCCTTTGCCAGTAATTCTGCCATCGCATGTTGCGAAGGCGTACTCGGCAGCGTGGTTGATTTGGCATCGCTCTGGCTGGAAACCGCCAGATAACGGTAAAAACGCTGGGTCAATTGGCTGGCAAGTTGGTCTGTCATCACAATTCCTTATTAGCATTGCGGCGTCTGTAGTACGCGTGCTGGTTAAATCATGTTATTTATTAGTCAGATGAACATTAAATAACGAAGCTGACTCATGGAAGTCAATAAAAAGCGAGGATAATGATGAAAAAAGTGATGGCAAAACTGACGCTCACGGCACTGGGATTAGCGGTTGCCGGCGGGGTTTCGGCGAAAACGCTGGTTTATTGTTCAGAGGGATCGCCGGAAAACTTCAACCCGCAGTTGTATACCTCGGGCACCAGCGTGGATGCCAGCGCCGTGCCGATTTTCAACCGCCTGGTTGATTTCACCCCCGGTACCACCGAGCTGGTGCCAAGCCTGGCGGAGAGCTGGGATATCAGCGCGGATGGTACGGTTTACACCTTCCACTTGCGCAAAGGGGTCAAATTCCAAAGCAACAAGCTGTTTAAGCCTTCGCGCGACTTCAATGCCGATGACGTCATTTTCTCGTTTATGCGTCAGATGGACCCGAAAAACCCCTACCACAATGTCTCTGGCGGTAACTACGCTAACTTTGAAAGCCTTGAGTTGGCGAAGCTGATCAAAAATATTGAAAAAGTCGATGACAACACGGTGCGTATCACCCTGGCACATGCCGAAGCGCCATTCCTCGCCGATTTGGCGTGGTATTTCGCCTCAATACATTCGGCTGAATACGCCGACCAGATGCTGAAAGCCGGAACACCGGAAAAAGTGGATATGGAGCCCATTGGCACCGGACCGTTTGAGCTGGTGCAGTACCAAAAAGATTCGCGCATTCTCTATAAAGCCTTCCCCGAGTATTGGCAGGGCAAGGCGAAGCTCGATCGTATAGTGTTCTCCATCACGCCGGATGCGTCGGTGCGTTACGCCAAGCTGGAGAAAAATGAGTGCCAGATTATGCCGTTCCCCAATCCGGCCGATCTGGAGAAGATGCGCACCAATCCTGACTTAACCCTTGAACAGAAATCGGGCCTCAACACCGGTTTTCTCTCTTTCAACACCACCAAAGCACCGCTGGATAACGTTAAAGTACGTCAGGCGCTGGCGATGGCGATCAACAAGCAGGCGATCATTGATGCCATTTTCAAAGGCACCGGCACCGTGGCGAAAAACATCCTGCCGCCAGACGTGTGGAGTGCGGATAAAGATCTGAAGGATTACGACTACGATCCGGCGAAAGCCAAAGCGCTGCTGCAGGCAGCGGGTATCAAGCCGGGTACCGAAATTGCGCTGTGGGCAATGCCGGTACAAAGACCCTATAACCCCAACGCACGTCGTATGGCAGAGATGATCCAGGCCGATTGGGCTAAAGTGGGCATCAAAGCCAATATCGTGAGCTATGAGTGGGGCGAATACCTCAAGCGCGTCAAGGATGGTGAACATCAGGCGGCGTTGATGGGCTGGACCACCGCAACCGGTGACCCGGATAATTTCTTCGGTCCACTGTACAGCTGCACGTCAGCTAACGGCGGCTCCAACTCCTCGAAATGGTGTTATCAGCCGTTTGAGAAAATCATCACCGACGCGCGGGCTGAGCAGAATCATGACAAACGCGTGGCTCTTTATCAGCAGGCGCAGCAGATGATGCACGACCAGATGCCTGCGGTGATGATTGCTCATTCAACCATTTTCGAACCGGTACGCAAATCGGTGAGCGGCTATCAGGTGGATCCGTTCGGTAAGCACATCTTCTATCCGGTGGATATTAAGAACTAAATTACGGCTTCCAGCGCTGACGTAAAGGCTCTTCCAGCGCATCAAGTTGCTGTAGCAAAAAAGTGAGAAACACATTCAGGGCGGCGCTACGGGGCCGCCCTGAATGCGTCTGCAGCTGCAAGGTGCGCTGGCTCAGCTGATCAATGCCCACCGAGCGCAATATCAAACCGTGTGTTTCAGCTTCCTGCAGTACGGTAAAGGCACTGCAAATAGTCACTGCCTGCGGCGTGCGTAGCAGAAATTGAAATAGCATGGAGAAGGTATCGCAGGTCATTACCGGCTCTAGCAGGCAGCCGCTCATGTGGCTGGCAAGTTCGAACAGCTGCCGTACCGTGGTGTTCTGCTGCGGCAATGCCAGCGGATAGTGGTTCAGATCGGCCAGCGTGACATGTGTAGCTTTGGCTAAGGGATGGCTGTGATGCATCACAATGAGTACTGGAGCAGGCCACGAACCCACAACATCAACGCCCCGTTCAGCGTGCAGGCTGAACTGCAGTGCCACATCACAGTCGCCGTTGCGCAGTGCTTCCGCCACGCCTTGCGTGCTTAACACCTTTACTTCAAACAGCACGCCAGGATTGTGAACGCGAAAGTCTGCAATCATGCGCGGTAAAAGGGTAAATGCCAGTCCATCGGTACAGGCGATGCGAATCAGCGTGCGGCGCACCGCGTTTAATCCTTTAATTTCCGCTAGCGCGTACTCCATATCCAGCATGTTTTTATGCACGTGGTGCGCGAAGATTTCTCCAGCCTCATTCAGCGCCATTCCGCGTGCGTGACGGTCAAATAGCGGTGCGCCAACCTGCTTTTCCAGCCGTTGAATTTGGCGACTAATAGCGGAAACGGCAACAAACAGCTGTTGACTGGCCGCGCTTAGCGAGCCGGTATTAACGACGGCGAGAAAATAGCGGATTTCGGTGCTTAACATGCAGACGCCTCATCGTGGTGCATGCCTCATAACCGGGCAGGCGAGTTTTGCTTTAAAAGCAAATGTTACTCGATAATTTGATAATTGTGGCAAAGCAGTGTTTCCGTAAAGATGAATTTACGACAAAACAATAAAAGACAGAGCAAACATGACGGCACAACACGCGGTGCAACGAGCCAGCGCCTATTTTGATAGCGGGGAATTCCAACGTATTTTGGCGCGTCGTGTCGCCCAGCGTACAGAGAGCCAGCGACAAGATCGTGATAGCGAATTACAGCGTTACCTGCAGGATGAAATCGGCCCACAGCTGATTGCGCTCGGCTTCACCTTGCATTTTATCGACAATCCGGAAGCCGCCCATCGACCGTTCCTCGTGGCGGTGCGCATGGAGGATCCCGCTTTACCAACGCTGCTCAGCTACGGTCATGGCGATGTGGTGTTTGGCGATGATGAAAACTGGCGTGAAGGTTTATCACCGTGGCAGCTGGTGGAAGAGGGCGATCGTTGGTATGCCCGGGGTAGCGCAGATAATAAAGGCCAGCACTGCGTCAATCTGGCCGCGCTTGAGCAGGTTTCCCAGGCGCGCGGCGGCAAACTGGGCTTCAACTGCAAAATACTGTTTGAGATGGGCGAGGAGATCAGCTCGCCAGGCCTGGCGCAGCTGTGCCATCAGCACAGTGAATTGCTGCAAGCCGATCTGTTTATCGCTTCCGACGGTCCGCGTCTCAATGCGATTCGCCCAACGCTTTTTCTGGGTTCACGCGGTGCCGTTAACTTTCGTTTGACGGTTAACGCGCGTGATAACGCCTATCACTCTGGTAACTGGGGCGGCTTACTGACCAACCCCGGCACGCAGCTGGCTAATGCGATTGCTTCGCTGGTCAACGCGCAGGGCGTATTGCAGGTTGATGCGTTGAAACCCAACTCACTCACGCCGCAGGTGCGCGAGATTCTGGCGGATATCGAGGTCGGCGGCATGCCGGGCGATCCCGCTATTGATGCCAACTGGGGCGAGCCAGGGCTTTCGCCTACTGAGCGGCTGTATGGCTGGAACACGCTGGAAGTGTTGTCATTTCTGACGGGCAATCCGGCGCAGCCGATGAACGCGATTCCAGGCAACGCAACCGCAGTATGCCAGCTGCGCTTTGTGGTTGGCACCGATTGGGAGCACCTTGCGCAGCATATTAGCGCCCATCTGCAACGACACGGTTTTGGCTACGTGGACGTTGAGTTCCTGCGCGGATCGCCCGCGACACGTCTCGATCCCACCGATCCGCTGGTCAATTGGGTGCTGACCAGCATGGCGGAAACGTGCGGCAAGAAACCGGCGCTGCTGCCCAATCTCGGCGGTTCGCTGCCGAATGAGGTGTTCTCCGATATTCTCGGCTTGCCAACGCTTTGGGTGCCGCACTCCTATCCGGCCTGCGGCCAGCATGGCGTGAACGAGCACATGTTGAAATCAATTGCCCGCGAAGGTTTGCAGATCATGACGCGCCTGCTGTGGGATCTGGGTGAGCGGGGAACCGAACTGGTGGCGCAGCATCGTGCGCACGTGGGAGGTGGGCGATGAGCAGCGTGAATACTACCTTGTCATTGGGTACCACCAAACCTAATCTGCATAAAACCCTGTTTGCTACCTGTATTGGCAACGCGCTGGAGTGGTTCGACATCGCCGTCTACGGCTTTTTCGCCAGCTACATCGCGCATGCTTTCTTCCCCACCAGCGATCCCTCGGTTTCAATGCTGCTGACGTTTGGCAGCTTTGGCGTATCGTTCCTGATTCGTCCCTTGGGTGCCATTGTGCTGGGCAACTACGCCGATCGCCACGGACGCAAAAAAGCGTTGCTGCTGTCGATTAATCTGATGATGCTCGGTGGCGCGGTGATTACCTTTATGCCGAGCTACAGCAGCATTGGTGTGATAGCGCCATTGCTGATTTTGCTGGCGCGCCTGGTGCAGGGATTTTCAGCCGGTGGCGAATTTGGTAGCTCGACGGCCTTTCTGGTGGAGCATTTTCCGGAGCGCAAAGCTTTTATTGCCAGCTGGCAGTTCGCCACTCAGGGTGCCAGTACCTTGATGGCGTCAGCATTTGGGCTGGGATTGACGCAGGCTCTCACAGAAAGCCAGATTCAGGAGTGGGGCTGGCGAATCCCCTTTGCCTTTGGTCTGCTGATTGGTCCGCTGGGGATTTATATACGCCGTCACGTCCATGAACCCGCAAGCTTCGCCGAACACAAACCGGAAGCCGCGCCGCTGAAACGCCTGTTGGGTCGACAAAAAGAGCTCATGCTGTTGGCGATCGGCCTGATGGTGATTTCGACTGCCGTCAATTACATGCTCAACTACGTGCCAACCTATGCCACTAAAAATCTGCACTTGTCGGGGAGCGTCGCGTTCACTGCCACGCTGTTGGCGGGGGTGATTTTAACGGTAGTGACACCGATTATGGGCCTGTGGGCGGAGCGCGTAGGACGTGTGCCGCTGATGTGGGGTTCACTGATTCTGCTGATCGTCACCATCTATCCGGCGTTTAAGCTGGTCGTGGAGCACGCCACGCCAACCACGCTGATTCTGCTGGTGTGCTGGATGGCGCTGCTGAAGTCGATTTACTTCTCAACGGTGCCTTCAGTGATGGCGGATCTCTTCCCGATCGGCACGCGCGCCAGCGGCATGGCCATTAGCTATAACGTGGCGGTAACGGTGTTTGGTGGTTTTGCGCCGCTAATCTGTACCTTACTGATTAGTGCGACCGGCACCAGTCTGGCGCCGGGCTATTATCTGATGGCGATGTCACTATTAAGCGGTCTGGCCTTGCTGCGCAGCCAGAAGCGCGTCTCGTAATGATTTTCCGGTGCGCAGCAATGCGCACCGGGTTTTCCTCATGAGAACTGCAAATAGGCGACGTGCGTCTGTAGAAACTCTTCTAACCCGTGACGTCCATCGGCGCCCCCAATCCCCGACTTGCGCCAGCCCGCGTGGAAACCTTGCATCGCTTCAAAATTCTCGCGGTTGATGTAGGTCTCTCCAAACTTCAGCTTACGCAGTGCCACCATTGCGGTATTCAGATTTTGCGTATAAATCGATGAGGTAAGGCCGTATGCGCAATCGTTGGCCAGCGTGACGGCTTCATCAAGCGTTTTAAAGCTCATCACTGGCAGCACCGGTCCGAAGATTTCCTCTTGCATGATTTCCATATCCTGACGCACGCCAGTAATAATGGTGGGTTCAAAATAGAAGCCTTTATTGCCGGCACGTTTGCCGCCCAGAACCACTTTGCCGCCATCAGCGACCGCTTTTGCAACTTTGTGTTCAACGCGCTCCAGCGCGGCGGACGTAATCAGTGGGCCCATATCAATGTCGTTTTGCTCAGCTGGATTACCGAACTTCACCTGCTGCATCGCGCAAGTTAGTGCGCTGATAAAGCGGTCGTAAATGCCCTCCTGCACGTAAACACGCTCAGCACAGTTACACACCTGCCCGGTGTTGATTACGCGCGAACTGACAATGGCTTTAACCGCTAAATCCAAATCGGCATCATTCATCACGATTGCTGGTGCTTTTCCGCCCAGCTCCAGCGACACTTTGGTGACATTTTTCGCCGCTGCTTCCATGGTTGCGATGCCGGCGTTGACGCTGCCGGTCAGGCTCACCAGGCCCACCTTCGGGTTGCCTGCTAGCTCCTGGCCAATTTCCGGGCCATAGCCGTAAACAAAGTTGATCACGCCTTTTGGCAGGCCAACCTGATGAATAATCTGCGCGAAAATTGCCGCATTGTTCGGCGTCAGTTCACTGGGTTTGATCACGATAGTGTTGCCGGTCACCAGCGCAGGCGCCGCTTTACGCGCAATCAGGAAGAAAGGGAAGTTCCACGGCAGGATGCCAGTGGTGACGCCGATGGCTTTTTTGAAAACAAAGATGTTTTCATTGGGACGATCGCTGTTAATGATCTCGCCGTCATAGCGGCGCGCCCATTCAGCCATGTACTCAAGATAATCGGCGGTGAATAGCACTTCGGTTTGCGCCAGGCCTTGCGTTTTGCCACCCTCAGCAACGATAGTCGCGGTCAGTTCCGGCTCGCGCTGGCGAATAGCTGCCGCAATTTTGCGCAGCCAGTTTCCGCGCTCCACGGCGGGCAGGGCTTCCCAATCAGGTTGCGCCGCTTCGGCGGCGTGAATCGCCTGCGCGGCATCTTGCCTACGCCCTTCGGGTATGCGCGAAAGCAATACTTCTGTCGCCGGATTAATAACTTCTATCCATTTATCATTCTGGTCGGCAACAAATGCGCCATTAATATAATGTTGGTGATGTGTTGTCATATGCAGGCTCCCCGCGATCGTTTTCGTTAAAATTCTGTGAAATAAAGAGTGAAACAGATCAGGGTGTCGCACCTTTTCGTCATTGCCAGGACGAAGGGTGGGATGGCAAAGAAGGGAAGAAGAGCGTGACGGACGCAGCATTCCTGGCGAAATGCCGCGTTTTCAGGTGGTTAGTTGCGCCTGGGCAAATGTTAAATTGTTATCAGGAACCCGGTACAGCTGCACCACTTACAATAAACCACGCTAGAAAACTAACGCCGGCAATAATGATGGCAATGGGGAAAAGCAGTCCGATTTTCATAATAATCCCGTGAGTTATGCGAGTTGAACGATCGCGCGATGGGTTTTCATCATACTGAACAGCTGGAATTGCGTTGCGTCATCAACCTGACGCAGATGTTCACCTTTTTGATAATGAATACTGTGGACGTGTCCCAGCTGGCGCCACACCACAATCACCGACGCCAGCAGGGCGCAGTTCTCTTCGCTCTGCAGGCAATCAATCGTGGCGTAATGTGCCTCATCCAGTCCATTAATAAAGACGTTGAGCGCCTGCGCTGGCACGACAGCGCGGATGTCATCGAGCATCACGCGACTCACCGATTGCGACAGCAGCAGCCTCAATCTTTTGGTATTCATCTCAATCCTTCGTCCTGATGATTTTCCCAACGTTATACGGATTATTTGTCAGCGGGGAAAGCCTGGCGCACGGCTTTGTGTGACTGCCATGTTAAAGGACGCTTTGGCAGTGAAGTAAATACTGTGCTGATCGACACAACAAAAAATAAAAATATGCTGAATAATAAGCTACTTATCAAAATCATCCGCTGCCCTGCCTGCAAATGCGATTTTGTGATCCTTATGTTGATGACCCCCCGAATTTTGCCAGTCACCTGCGCTTTCCGGCAGCCATTCAAAGGCTGAGCGAAAGCGGCTCACCGTAGACTGCCGGTAATCGGGAGACCGCCGGTTTCCTGTTGGCCTCAACCTTACGAAGGAATAACAATGAACAGTGCCATCATTGCAGGTATTTTCTGGCATCTGGTGGGTGCCGCCAGTGCCGCCTGTTTTTATGCTCCATTTAAGCAGGTGAAAAAGTGGTCTTGGGAAACGATGTGGTCGGTCGGGGGTATTATGTCATGGCTGATTCTGCCTTGGGCGGTCAGCGCCGTCTTGCTTCCTCACTTCTGGAGTTACTATGGCAGTTTCAGTTTTTCACAGCTGATGCCGGTCTTTCTGTTTGGTGCCATGTGGGGCATAGGCAATATCAATTACGGTTTGACCATGCGCTATCTGGGGATGTCGATGGGCATCGGTATCGCCATCGGTATCACCTTAGTGGTAGGAACCCTGATGACACCGCTGCTGCAAGGGCGTTTTGTCGAGTTGTTCAGCTCGGCAGGTGGACGAATGACACTGCTCGGCGTGTTTGTTGCGCTGATCGGTGTAGGAATCGTGTCACGTGCTGGTCTGTTGAAGGAGCGTGCGCTGGGTATCAATGCCGAAGAGTTCAACCTGAAAAAAGGACTGGTGCTGGCGGTCATGTGCGGCATCTTCTCTGCGGGCATGTCGTTTGCGATGGATGCCGCGAAGCCGATGCATGAAGCCGCTGCCAATTTAGGTATCAATCCCCTCTATGTGGCATTGCCGAGCTACGTGGTAATCATGGGCGGTGGTGCGTTGGTGAATTTGGCTTACTGCTTCATCCGCCTGGCGGTAAAAAGCGATTTGTCTGTGCGTCGTGATTTCTCGGTCGCTAAGCCCATGCTGCTTGCGAATATTGCCTTTGCCGTGCTGGGCGGCACCATGTGGTATCTGCAATTCTTTTTCTACGCATGGGGCCACGCCAAAATCCCAGCGCAGTATGACTTCGTCAGCTGGATGCTGCATATGAGTCTTTACGTGCTGTGCGGCGGCTTGGTCGGATTGGTGCTGAAAGAGTGGAAATCGGTGGGGCAACGTCCAGTACGCGTCCTTTCTCTGGGTTGTGTGGTGATTATCATTGCCGCCAACATTGTGGGTTTAGGCATGGCGGCCTGATGAATAGCCTGATGCGCCAAATGGCGTGTCAGGCTTTGGCCTTTTCTGATAAGAGTTCTCGCTGCGGCAGGAAGCGCTGCCGCCAGGCACTCGGCGTTAATCCCGTTTCACGCGTAAACACCACCGAAAAGTAGTTGCTGTCATCAAAGCCACACCGCGCCGCCACTTCACTGATTAATCCCTCTTGCGTCCGTAACAGATATTTCGCCTGACAAAGCTGGAGCTGTCGTAAATAGTGCCCAACGGTCATCCCCGTTTGCTGACGAAAAAGCTGTTTTAATGCGCGTTCACTTAACTGATTCTGTTGACAAAAAAGGGATAAATCGAAGGGGCGACTGATGGCACCTTGCAGCGCCGACATCAGGAGATCAAGCTGTTCGCCTTCCGGCAGTGCCCAGGGGCGATCGGCTGCATAACCGTGCCGCCGCAAAATGAGCGCCAGCTGTAAAAACAGGGCTTCAGAGAGCTGTATCGAAAGTGAATCACTTTTACGGCTTTCGCGTTCTAGCTGACTAATTACGCCGCGAGCCAATGCCATACCGCGCGTGGTTAAGCGCCAGCAACCGGGAGAATTCTCTTCCTGTGGAGGCAGCAGCTGACTCCAGTCGAGGCCAAGGCGAAAGCGATCGCGACAGTAAAGTATATTGTCGAGCGCCAGATCGTTGACGCTGTCATAGCTGTGGCAATCATTGTCATGGATGTAAAACACATCGCCGCAGGTCACTAACCATGGACGATCGTTTAATACATGCAGGCCGTTGCCGCGCCAGACAATGACAATTTCACTGAACTCATGGCGATGTGGCGGAAAGGAGGGCTGCGGCATGTGCTCGGCCACGGCAATCGGCAGATTGGTGGCCGGGAAATAGTCTTCGCGCGTTAAGAGCAACGGCATGAGAAAACACTCCGGTTATAGCATCTGCTGGCGCTCCGCTCGGGGCGCGCAGCCAAATTCTCGCCGGAACAGCGTGGAGAAGTGGTTACTGTCACCAAACCCACACTGATAGGCGATGTCGGTAATGCGCATATCGCTATGACGCAGTAAATGCCGCGCCTGTAACAGGCGAAGCCGATTAAGGTAACGCTGTGGCGTATTGCCGGTTTGCTGCTTCATCTGACGGTGCAGGGTACGCAGCGACAACGAAAAACGATCGGCCAACGCATCCCACACAATATCTTCACTGTAGTGTTCATTGAGCCAGTCAAGCAACCGGTGCAAGCGTGCTTCCTGGTCCTGAGAGTGATCGTTGTGAGCCGCTTCGCGCAGCAGCACCAGCAGTTGCAGAAAGAGCTGTTCCTGGTGTGCGTGGCGTTCCAGCGACCAGCCACCCTGTTGCTTCATCTGCGTCACAATGTGCAACGCTTGCGCCATGACTTTGTGATTAATGCGCCAATGCGAAGCGTAGTTATCCTCTTCCTCACGAGGCAGCAACGCCTGCAACCCGGAAAGAAATCGAAAAGAGGCCGGGCTACGGTAAAGCACATTGGTCAGGCACAAATTTTCGGTTTGCTCATACAGGTGGCGGTCGTGATCGCGAATAAAGCATACGCAGCCGGCAGATAACGCCTGCGGCTGACCGTTAAACACATGAATACCTGAACCTTGCTCCACCAGCACAATTTCATGGAAATCATGATGATGTTCAGGAAACGCCTGCTGTGGCACGCGCGGCTCAATGGCGATGGCGTAATCCCCGGCTGGGAAGAAATCTGCGCTATGTAGAACAGTCATGGTTCGCCTCTCATTTGACTCAACTGCAGCCGAGTCTACGCAGGCGCCCCGCAGCTTACCTTGAATTTTGAACTGTGTGACGCAGGAAAATGGCTAATTTTTCAAGATCTCATCGGCGAATGACGGAAATGCGGCAAGGCTCACAACTCTCTACTTATCGGGTTATGTGAGCTTTCTCACGAACTTCTTTGTCCGTCTGCCAGCAGATATTACGGCCTGGCAGTAAGGGGAAGGTGGCCAAAAGCAGAGGTTTCTAATCTGTAGTCATCTCATTACAGGAAGAACACGCCATGAGTATGCGTAACATTGTTGCCATTGATTTAGGCGCATCCAGCGGGCGCGTGATGCTCGCACAATGGAGTTCAGCGAAGCAGCACATTAGCCTGCGCGAAGTCCGCCGCTTTACCAATCAGCGCGTACGCCGTGCCGGCTATGATTGTTGGGATCTGGACCGACTGGAGCAGGAGATACGTCTCGGACTCGCCCAGCTAGACGACGAAGGCATCGTGCCAGACAGCATCGGCATTGATACCTGGGGCGTCGATCTGGTGCTGCTGGATGCCAACGGCGAGCGTGTCGGAGAGGCGGTTAGCTATCGTGACAAGCGCACGGAAGGGCAAATGGCGCAGGCCATTAACGACCTTGGCAAAGAAGCCATCTATCAACGTACGGGCATTCAGTTTCTCCCCATCAATACGCTCTATCAACTGCGTGCGCTGCATCAACAGCAGCCCGATTGGCAGGCACGAGTGCGCCATGCCTTAATGATTCCGGACTACCTGCATTATCGCCTTACCGGCCAGATGAACTGGGAATATACCAACGCCACAACGACGCAATTGCTCAATATCCAGAGCGGTGAGTGGGACCACGATTTACTGGCGTGGGCGGGTGTCCCTGCTGAGTGGTTTGGTAAACCGACGGCGCCGGGAAATACCGTGGGATACTGGACCAGCGCCAGTGGCAACCATATTCCCGTGATTGCTGTCGCCACTCACGACACCGCCAGTGCGGTTCTGGCGACACCATTGATGCAGGATGATGCTGCCTACCTCAGTTCAGGCACCTGGTCACTGATAGGCATTGAGAGTTTGCAGCCTTGTGTCAGCAGCGCTGCGCTTAACGCCAACGTGACTAACGAAGGCGGAGCAGAAGGCTATCGTGTGTTGAAAAACATCATGGGCCTGTGGCTGCTGCAACGGGTGTGCACGGAACTGCACATTACCGATCTCTGCTCACTGATCGATGATGCTGCACAAGAACCGCTGTGCCACGCCCTGATCAATCCCAACCACAGCCGCTTTATCAACCCTATCAGCATGGTCCAGGAGATTCAAAACGCCTGCGCCGAGCAGAATATGCCGGTGCCGCAAACGCCTGCCGCGCTAGCGCGCACCATTTTTGACAGCCTGGCACTGTTATATCGCCAGTCAATCGGAGAACTCGACCAGCTCCGCGCCACGCCGCTGCGGCAGCTGCATGTGGTGGGCGGTGGCAGCCAAAACCCGCTCCTGAACCAACTGTGTGCCGATGCTTGTCAGTTACCGGTATTGGCCGGCCCTATTGAAGCCTCAACGCTCGGCAACGTCGGTTGCCAGTTAATTGCGCTGGGGGAATTACGTGACGTTAACGATTTACGCCGCTGCATCAGCCAAAACTTCCCGTTGAAAACATTTGAACCGCTAAAAAACAGTGCCTTTGCTGCCCATCAGGCACGCTTTGCGGCGCTGAGCCAACCTGCTAAGGAACTTGCATATGACTAAGCTGATTGAACAAGCCTATGAACTGGCTAAACAACGCTATGCCGCGATGGGCATAGATGTGGAACAGGTGATGGCGCAACTGGATGGCATTCCTGTCTCAATGCACTGCTGGCAGGGCGATGATGTACGCGGTTTTGAAAATCCGAACGGCGAGTTAACCGGCGGCATTCAGGCGACGGGCAACTATCCCGGCCGCGCCCGCAATGCTGACGAGCTGCGCGCTGATGTAGAAAAGGCGATGTCGCTTATTCCCGGCGCCAAACGCCTCAATCTGCACGCGATTTATCTGGAGAGCGATAAGCCGGTTGATCGTGATGCAATTGAGCCACAACATTTCAGCAACTGGGTGGAATGGGCTAAAACGCATAAGTTTGGTCTCGACTTCAATCCTAGCTGCTTCTCGCATCCGCTGAGCGCTGATGGTTTCACTCTGTCGCACGCAGATAAAGGTATTCGCCAGTTCTGGATCGATCACTGCAAAGCCAGCCGCCGCATTTCTGCCCACTTTGGCGAGCAGCTAGGTACGCCTTCGGTCATGAATATTTGGGTACCGGACGGAATGAAAGATCTCACCGTCGATCGATTAGCGCCACGTCAACGACTGGCCAGCGCGCTTGATGAAGTTATCAGTGAAAAACTCAACCCAGCGCATCATATCGATGCCGTAGAGAGCAAACTATTTGGCATTGGGGCAGAGAGCTACACCGTGGGCTCCAATGAGTTCTGCCTCGGGTATGCCAGCAGCCGCCAAACCGCATTAACGCTCGATGCCGGGCACTTCCATCCTACCGAAGTGATTTCGGACAAAATATCCACCGCCATGCTTTACGTGCCGCGTCTGCTGCTGCATGTGAGCCGCCCAGTGCGTTGGGACAGCGATCACGTGGTCATTCTCGACGATGAAACGCAAGCCATCGCCACTGAAATTGCCCGCCACAAGCTGTTCGACAAAGTGCATATCGGCCTCGACTTCTTCGATGCTTCGATCAACCGCATCGCGGCATGGGTGATTGGGACGCGCAATGCCAAAAAAGCGCTGTTACGTGCGCTGCTTGAGCCAACCGATCAGTTACGTAAGCTGGAATTAGAAGGGGATTACACCGGCCGTCTGGCCATGCTGGAAGAACAGAAATCCTTGCCGTGGCAAGCGGTATGGGAAGCATGGTGCCTGCGCCACGATGTTCCGGCTGACGCCAGCTGGCTGAGCGAAGTCCGTCATTATGAACAACAAACACTGCGTCAACGTTAAGGGACACATCATGCAAAATATTCTCTCTTCCGCTTTTGTTCAGGGAATGGTTAAAGCGACCAGCGACATGTGGTTGAAGGGCTGGGATGAGCGTAACGGCGGTAACGTTACCCTGCGCTTGTTACCTGAGGAAGTTAAAGCTTACGCCAGTGATTTTTATACGGAGCCGCGCTGCATTGAGTTGACGCAACCCGCACCGGCCCTGGCCAATGACTGGTTTCTGGTAACCGGTTCGGGCAAATTTTTCCGCAATGTCCAGATCGATCCGGCCGATTGCCTCGCGCTGTTGCAGGTGGATGACAAAGGGTTGTCATACAAAATCCATTGGGGATTGAGTCATGGTGGCTTGCCAACGTCAGAATTAGCTGCGCACTTTCAGTCGCACAGCGTGCGCAAGCAGATCTCCAACGGCGTCGACCGCGTCATCATGCATTGTCACGCCACCAACTTCATGGCGCTGAGCTATGTGGTGGATCTGGACTCAGCGCGCTTTACGCGCTTGCTATGGGAAGGCAGCACTGAATGTCTGGTAGTGTTCCCCGATGGCGTTGGCATTCTGCCGTGGATGGTGCCTGGCACCGATGGCATTGGGCAAGCGACAGCGGATGCGATGGCAAACCACAGCATTGTGATGTGGCCGTTCCACGGCATTTTTGGTGCTGGCCCCAATCTTGATGAGACGTTTGGCTTAATCGATACCGCCGAAAAATCATCAGAAGTGGTGGTAAAAGCGCTGTCGATGGGCGGCATTCGTCAAAGTATAACCACCGAGCAGTTGATTGCATTGGGTGAGCGTTTCAACGTCAAGCCATGGCAAGCAGCTTTACAGGCGGAGCGCAGTGATGTTGCGTAAGGCGTTTGTGATGCAGGTTCATGCACACTGCCACGATGAGTATTTGCGTCGCCATTCGCCTATATGGCCAGAGCTGGCCGAAACGCTGAAAGCCCATGGTGCACACAATTATGCTATTTGGTTAGACGAAGAGCGCAATCTACTCTTTGCAAGTGTGGAGGTTGAGTCTGAAGCGCGTTGGGATGCTGTGGCAAAAACGGATGTGTGTCAGCGCTGGTGGGCATCGATGAAGGAGTTAATGCCAGCAAATCCTGATAACAGCCCGCTGAGTGCGGCTCTCAAACCGATGTTTTTCTTGCCGTAGAATCGCGCGTTAAAAGAAGTTAAGCAGGCCAGCATTCATGTTGGCCTGCATTTTTATCTAGCTCAGCTCACAATAACCTGCCAACGCAGGCCAAATTGCCATCTGCGTATCGACGATCTGGTCAAGATCGGCGCGATTGGCACCTTCGCGAGCCCGTACCGACATTCCCTGCAGCAAGCAGGCGAGATAACTGGCTAATGTGCTGCTGTTAGCGCACTGCGGCAGTTCATTACGTTGCTGCCGCTTATCGAGAAACGCTTTTAACGCAGACTCTTGCGCATGATGCTGCTGCGCAAGCATCTGTGCCACCTCTTCTGAGCCAGACGATAACGCGCTGGACGTACAGATAAAAAAGCAGCCTGCGGGTTTATCGCACTCGGTAAAGCAAGCCGCGGTGGCGCGAAAATACGCTTCAATTGCGGTTTTCACATCCAGCGCATCATCATTCAATACCGCATTACGCTGTGCACTGAATGTTTCGACGTAGCGCTGCATTGCCGCACGAAACAAACCCTCTTTGTTTTCAAACTCGGCATAGAGCGTAGGTGCTTTAGCGCCGGTTGCGTTAACCAAATCTGACAGCGAAGTGCCTTCGTAACCATGGGCCCAGAACAGCATCAATGCTTTATCTAGCGCATCGTTACGATCAAAGACTTTTGGTCGACCGCGAGTTTTACGTTTTACCGCTGCGGTAATGTCTGTCATTGGGCACCTCATTGCATAAAAACACCCAATTAAATTACCGATCATTAAATAAATATGCAAGTCGACTTCATGCTACCTGGTTCAGGCTTTGCCCGTTTGTGCTTTCGCTGGCTAAAAGCACCCGAATGGATAAGTCAAAAAAGCGCTGAAAGCCCATAATCACGCCACTCCCGATTAAAATAATGACCGTTAATAAAATGATTGACGAGCATGCCCATTCGGCGTTAGCATTTAATTAACGGTTGTTAAGTTAATCGCATCCGACCCCAATTCATCTGTGTATAAGAGAGAAAATTATGAAAAGCATTAAACTGACCCTGGCCGCTGTGGCACTGTCCTCCATCGCGTTTGGTAGCATGGCTGCCGATCTGGTGAACGAAGCGCCAATGAATCAACAACAGATTGGCGTGATTAGCGCTTCAGGTAGCACTAACCTGACCTCGCTGGAGAACCAGCTATCGGAGAAGGCCAATGCTGCGGGAGCAAAGTCTTTCCGCATAACTTCGACCTCTGGCAACAACAAGCTAAATGGCACAGCAGTCATTTATAACTAAGAGAATTGTGCAGCGTGCCCCGAAGCATGCTGTGAGAAATGAAAAAAAGGCTTCAGCAGCGTGTGTCTGCTGAAGCCTTTTTTATTATCCGTTGGAACGTAACTGAGGATAGCGACGGAAGATAGCGATACACCAGAACAGGGCGGCAAGCCCAATAATGCCACCAACGTTACCCACATCTGACATTTTCATATGCAGGCTAACCTGGTTGCCCAGCAGCGCGCCTGCACCAATGCCGATATTGTAAATCCCTGAGAACAGCGACATTGCGACATCAGTTGCATCCGGTGCCAGTGCCAACACGCGCACCTGCATGGCCAATCCGATCATCATCATTGCCATGCCCCAGGCGATGCATAGCACGGTGATTGCGGCGGGACGCGCGGCGGCAAAGACCAATAGCCCCATGCTCAACGTGATGATAGCAATGGCCGCGATCAGCATCGCTGAGGGAAATTTATTACCTAGCGTGCTGAACAACACGCTGCCGATAATGCCAGCCGATCCAAACAGCAGCAAAAGCAGGGTGGTGAAGTTTTCATCGGCATTGGCCACAACCTGCATAAACGGTTCGATATAGCTGTAAGCGGTGTAATGCGCCGTCACCACCACCGTTACCAGAATGTACATGGCGACCAACGCAGGACGACGGAATAACATCGGTACGCTGCTCAGCGAACCGGTGTGTTCACTAGGCAGGCGAGGAAGTACGCGCATCAGCAGGATGAGCAATACCAAAGCCGACAATCCAATCATACCGAAAGTTGTACGCCAGCCGAGGTATTGACCCACGATGCGGCCAATGGGCACACCCAATACCATCGCCAGCGCCGTCCCGGTAGCCAGCATACTTAATGCCTGTGTTTTCTTACCGGCAGGCGCCACACGAATTGCCAGCGAAGCGGTAATTGACCAGAACACCGCATGCGCCAGCGCAATGCCGATACGGGAGATAACCAGAGAAGTGAAATCCCACGCCACAGAAGAGAGCACGTGGCTGGCAATAAACAGAATAAATAGCACCGACAGGAGTAAGCGGCGTTCAATGTTACGCGTCAGCAACATCAACGGCAGCGACAATAGTGCCACCACCCATGCATAGATGGTGAGCATGATGCCAACGTCGGCGGTCTTCATGGCATAACTGGCGGCGATATCCGACAGCAGACCAACCGGAACGAATTCCGTGGTGTTAAAGACAAAAGCAGCGATAGCCAGCAGCACGACGCGCAGCCAGGCTGTCTTACGGGAGACGGTTGTAGATTGCATGGAGTTCAAATCAGTCAGGCGGCGAATGTCAGGGCCAAATTGCACCCCATAAAGGTGACCTTTGTCACAAAATTGCGGCTATTGTGGAGCATTAATGCGCCGAGGGAAACCGTTTGTCGGGCTTTTATCGCTGAATATTTTTTATCACCTCAGGCGTGGTTAATAGCCTGAGGTTATTATTGTTTTCTGCTCGATAAATAAACAGCGCGAAAGAGTGAAGTAAAATGCTAAGACGAGTTCGGGGCGATCTGGACCTTGGGCGCATTCCTTACACTAAGGTCCAGTCAATATTAAGCTGAAATTTATAATTATTATGAAATCCCTTAGTTTCGCTTAACAAAATGGTTTAACCGCTTAAACCATTGTCAGACCAGTATTATCAGAGTCTCACCATGTGTTTTAGTGCCACACTATTCTGGGTTGTCAGGTTTTTTTTTACACCGACCGGACAACAGTGCTCGCAGCCCATCGCGCTGGTATAAAACTTACGCGCCTGTTGGATGGCGGCGTTCGGCGTATAAAAAGTACCTAGAAAACGGCGTGCATTATCGGAAGGAAGGAACGGGCAGCCCGTTGCATGTACCACATGATTGTCGTTATAGCCGGCATGCTTATCGACGTAATAATAGAGTTCCATCTAACGTCCTCATTGCTGTGAAATAATAAAAGTCTAACTATTGTTGGAATGGAATTATTATAGCGATGAATCGCCATTTTGTTTTATCTGGAACTGTCAGAACGGCGGATGGCGTAACGTGATAAAAGAAGCGGGGCGCACAGGCCCCGAGAGAAAGGTGAAAAGTATTACAGTTTTCGGCACTGTAAGCGCCATCCGACCAACAAAGCCATTAATAATAAAAGCGTAATGAAGACGGTGACGCCTATCCAACCATAGCTATGCCAGAACACGCCACCTAGCGTTCCTGCCACACTTGAGCCCACATAGTAGCTGAATAGATAAAGTGAAGAGGCCTGGCCTTTAGCGCGGCGCGCGCGTGGACCAATCCAGCCGCTTGCAACCGAGTGAGCGGCAAAGAATCCAGCGGTGAACAACATCATGCCAGGTAAAATTGCCCACAGTGAGTCAAAGGCGGTAAGCAACAGTCCCGCGAGCATGATCGCCGTGGCGCTAATCATCACTGGACCACGCCCAAAGCGGCTGGTCATGGCCCCGGCCTTCGGCGAGCTCCAGGAGCCGGTAAGATAAACAATTGAAAGCAAACCCACCACCGCCTGGCTTAGCGACCACGGTGCGTTCAGAAGGCGATAACCGATGTAGTTAAACAGCGTCACGAATGCGCCCATCAGCAGAAAGCCTTCCGCAAACAGCAACGGCAGTCCTTTATCGCGCCAGTGCAGGCGGAAGTTGATGAACAAACTGCGCGGTCGCAGCGATGCCGGACGGAAATGGCGCGATGCTGGCAAAATTTTCCAAAACATCAGCGCACCGGCAAGCGCAAAGCAGCCGATTACGCCAACAGCAATGCGCCATGAGAAAAAGTCAGTGAGAACGCCGGTAAGCAATCGTCCACTCATACCGCCAATCGAGTTGCCGCTAATATACAGTCCCATCGAAAAGGCGATAACCCGCGGATGAATCTCTTCGCTCAGATACGTCATGCCCACAGCCGCGACGCCGCTAAGCGATAAACCTATCAACGCGCGCATCAGCAAAATCCCCTGCCAACTGCTCATGGTGGCTGATATCAACGTGCAAATGGCCGCGAGCAATAGTGCCGTTACCATTACCGATTTGCGTCCAATTGCGTCCGATAACGGGCCGGTAAACAGCAATCCCAACGCCATTAACCCGGTCGAAAGTGAGAGCGAAATGCTGCTCTCTGCGGGCGACACGCCAAATTGCTGTGATAGCACTGGGAGGATGGGCTGTACGCAATATAACAAAGCAAAAGTGGCAAGGCCGGCGGAAAACAGCGCAAGGGTCACGCGCATAAACTGCGGCGATCCGCGCTCAATCCATTCTGAAGGGGGTACAGCGGGTGCAGGCTCTACAGACAACTCGTCTTCATCAAGTATCCCCGCCTGGGAAGAGCGACTCACGGAACATCCTCGGTTGGTGATTAATGACGTTACTGTAGGAAAGCGCTAATAGGTTGTACAATATATTAATAATCTCAAATAAGACGTTTAAAATATGAATGTTGAGTTGCGCCATTTACGCTATTTCATCGCCGTGGCGGAAGAGTTGCATTTTGGCCGTGCAGCGCAGCGCCTGAATATTTCGCAACCGCCGCTCAGTCAGCAGATTCAGCATCTGGAACAGGAAATTAACGCTCAACTTTTTACGCGTACCAATCGTAGCGTGCAGCTCACGCCCGCAGGGCGCCTTTTTCTCCAGGATGCGCGCGCTATTATGCTGCATGTTGAGCAGGCAACGGGCCGTGCGGCGCGAGTACATAGCGGCCAGGAGGGTGAGTTACGCATCGGTTTTACGTCGTCCGCTCCGTTCACCGGTCTGGTATCCGATGCGCTTTATCAGTTCCGGCAGCGCTGGCCGGAGGTGCACATTCAGATGCAGGAGAACAATACGCGCCAGCAGCTTGCGCCTCTGCATGAAGCGCGGCTCGATCTCGGCGTTATGCGCAATACGCCGCTACCCAACGACCTGCAACATCGGGTGTTACTGCGTGAACCGCTCTGTGCCGTGGTGCACTGGGCACATCCGCTGGCTGATGCGGAATCTATTTCCATCCAGCTATTAGCAAACGAGCCATTTGTGTTTTTTGATCCGCAAGGGGGGACGGCGCTGTACGGAGAAATTCTGGCGCTGCTGCATCGTTATCAAATCCAACCCTTTATTACCCAGGAAGTCGGTGAAGCAATGACTATTCTTGGCCTGGTGGCAACCGGTCTTGGTGTCTCGATCTTACCGGCGTCTTTCCGTCGAGCGCGTCTGGCGGATGTGGTATGGATTCCCTTGCAGGAGAGCGATGCTATTTCTGAGGTTTGGCTGGTCTGGTCGGCGACGCGTGAACCCACCGCGCAGATGGCAAATATGATGACCCTGATGCTCAAAAATGCCGAGAATTGAACCAGCTGCTGTCGCGACATACTCTCTTTATGTGCGATAAATCACATTTCTAATCAAATATTTGACGCTGCCGGTCAATCTGCATCACCATAGCTGCTGTTTATTTAGAAGCGCGAAAATAATGGGAGCAGGGGCGTGAATCTGTACAGTCAACCTGGCCATATTGACCAGATAAAACAGACCAACGCAGGTGTGGTTTACCGACTGATTGACCTTTACGGCCCGATTTCGCGTATTGAGCTGTCTAAACGTGCCCAGTTAGCACCCGCCAGTATTACCAAAATCGTACGTGAAATGCTTGATGCCCACCTGGTGCAGGAAACGGAGTTTCAGGATCCGGGCAGTCGCGGGCGTCCGGCGATTGGTCTGATCCTCGATACCCTTGCCTGGCACTTTCTCGCTATTCGCATCCAACCCGGACAGATTACGCTAACGCTGCGCGATCTCAGCACGCGAGCAATCCAGGAAGATCGCTTACCGCTGCTCGCCACGCCTGAAAAGCCTTTGCTACAAACCTTGCAAGACATCGTCAATGATTTCTTCATTCGACATCAAAGTAAGCTGGAGCGGCTAACCGCTATCGCCATTACGCTACCGGGGTTAATCAACGCCGCTTCGGGCGTGGTGCATCGCATGCCAGGATATGATGTGGAGGAGATGCCTCTGGGAGAAACCCTGGCTCAGCGCACCGGGCTACCGGTGTTTGTGCAGCATGATATTTCCGCATGGACGCTCGCAGAAGCGCTATTTGGCGCATCGGGCGGCGCGCAAAACGTGATTCAGATAGTGATTGATGAAACGGTTGGCGCGGGCGTCATTAGCGGCGGACAGTTGTTGCATAAGAATGGCCGCACCTTAGTGGAAATTGGACATACGCAAATCGATCCCTACGGCCAACAGTGCTATTGCGGGAATAATGGTTGCCTGGAAACGGTGGCCAGCACCGGAAGTCTGCTGAACCTGACGGCGCAGCGTTTGCCGTCGCAGCCAGAAAGTTTGTTGCATGATGCACCTTTGACCATCGCAAGCCTGTGCTCGGCAGCCCAGCAGGGCGATCGTCTGGCGCGCGATGTCATTGCCGGAGTGGGTCATCATATAGGCCGCATGCTAGCAATGATGGTCAACATCTTTAATCCTCAACAAATACTTATCGGTTCTCCGCTCAACCAGGCTTCTGACGTTCTGTTTCCGGCGGTGAGTAGTACCATTCGTCAGCAGGCATTGCCCGCGTACAGCCGTGAAATCCAGCTCACGCCAACGGCTTTCAACGATCCTGGCACTTTTGGCGGCGCGGCGCTGATCAAAGACGCGCTCTATAGCGGCTCTTTATTGGTAAAACTGTTGCAGGGATAATTAAAGCTCACCTTAAGTTTGCGCTAACGCAATCTGCTTCTCGCCACATTTCCTTAAACTGCCTCCTTCGCACGTTACACATCGCTTTAATGAAGGAGGAGAGTGGTGAAAACACTTTTTGTCACCGGTACCGACACCGCGGTGGGTAAAACCGTCGTATCACGCGCGTTATTACAGTGTTTCGCAAAAGCCGATTTATGCGCAGCAGGTTACAAACCTGTCGCCAAAAGCGCGCAGGTCACACCTGAGGGGCTACGTAATAAAGATGCGCTTTTATTACAGCAGTCTTCCGCTCTCACTCTGCCTTATAGCGCGGTGAATCCTATTACGTTGATTGAGGATGAGATCAGCACCAGCTCTTCGCAACGTATTGATTATTCACTGTTGAGTCGCGGGCTTCATGATTTACAAGCGCGCGCAGCCTGCGTTGTGGTTGAGGGCACGGGTGGTTGGCGCAGTTTAATGAACGATCTCCAACCGTTATCTAACTGGGTACAGCAGGAGCAATTACCCGTGCTGTTGGTGGTAGGGATTAAAGAAGGCTGTATCAGTCATGCATTACTCACCGCTGATGCCATTGCGCTTGATGGATTGAAATTAGTGGGCTGGGTTGCTAATCGTATTAATCCAGGTTTGGCCCACTATGCTGAAATTATTGATGTGCTGCGGGAAAAACTGCACGCCCCTTTGTTAGGGGAATTGCCTTATTTGCCGCGCGCAGAACAGCGCGAACTCAGCCGCTATCTGGATGTAAATCTATTGAATGAAGCGGTTGCGCGCAATGACAGTGCCAAACCGGCAGCCTGATGAAAGTGAATGCAGTGATGAGTTGTGATCTGGTGCGTCTCGCTGTCGTCACTCTACGCTGATTCATGCCCCGCGCGGTAAAGGCGCGGGGCACTTACTTGATTAACGTTGGTTTATTAAGGATTTAACCGACGACGCGTACGCCCTGAACTCAGATAATCGGCAATGTAATCCTGTGATATCTCGCCGCTGTAGCGTCCCTCTTCATCGACAATCGGCATCCATACCGTGTTGTGTTCATACAGTTTGGAGAGCACCACGCGCAGGTTTTCTTCAGCTTTCCCCGTTACTTTAAACGTATGCAGCATCTCTTCGCAGCGACCGGTGGCTCCGCGTGCTTCACGACGCTTCACAAATCCCAGTGGCTTGCCATCTTCATCTACTACCGTCACCGAACGCATATCGTTATCGTCCATGGTGGCGAAAGCTTCCTGCAGGGGCGTATTACGCTGTACGGTAATGGTGGGCTGTTGATCGGTTACATCGCCTGCCTGCACCAGCAGTAACCGTTTCAGCGTTCGGTCCTGACCGACAAAAGAGCCAACAAAATCGTTAGCGGGTTTGGCTAACAGCTCATCCGGGCTGGCGCACTGCACGATTTTACCCTGACCAAATACCGCAATGCGGTCGCCCAGTTTCAACGCTTCATCGATATCATGACTAACCAGCATCACGGTCTTCTTCAGCTGACGCTGCATCTCGAGAAACTCGTTCTGAATCACTTCTCGGTTGATGGGGTCGACCGCACCGAAAGGTTCATCCATCAGCAATACCGGCGGATCAGCGGCCAGTGCGCGAATCACGCCGATGCGCTGCTGTTGGCCGCCAGACATCTCACGCGGATAGCGGTGCAGGAATTTGGTCGGATCGAGCGCCACCATGCTCATCAATTCCGTGGCACGTTCGCGGCAGCGCTTCTTATCCCAGCCCAGCATACGCGGCACTACGGTGATATTCTCTTCGATGGTCATATTCGGGAACAGACCAATCTGCTGGATGACATAACCAATATTACGGCGCAGGGTCACGGTATCTTGTCCGCTGGTGTCTTCGCCGTTGATCAAAATCCGGCCGCTTGAGGAAGGGATCAGACGATTAATCATCTTCAGGGTAGTGGTTTTGCCACAGCCCGATGGACCGAGCAGCACACACATTTCCCCGGCAGGCACTTCAAGGCTGACGTTATCAACGGCATTAAGCGTAGTGCCGTTCTTTTGCGTAAAGGTTTTCGTCAGGTTTTCCAGTTTTATCATTATCGAATCCCCTTAGGAGTCAGCGCCGACTGCAAACGGTGCAGCAGCCAATCAAGCACAATCGCGAGCAAACAAATCATTAAGGCACCGGCAATCAACATACGCACATCGCTGCCGCTGATACCGTCGAGCAGCTGCAGGCCGAGGCCGCCGGCACCAATCACGGCAGCAATCGCCATTACACCGACGTTCATCACTACCGCAGTACGAATACCGCCGAAAATCACCGGCAGCGCCATTGGAATTTCTACCCAACGCAGGCGTTGCCAGAAGGTCATGCCAATCCCGCGCCCGGCTTCACGCAGACCCGGCGAAAGATTCTCCAGTGCGGTGTGCGTGTTACGTACGATGGGCAGCAGCGAGTAAAGGAACACGGCAGTGATCGCGGGAAGGGCACCGATGCCTTGACCGATCATCGAAAACAGCGGAATCATCAGGCCGAACAGCGCAATGGTGGGAATGGTTAACACGATGGTGGCGATGCCGAGCACCGGCGTTGCCAGCCACTTAAAGCGCACAATCAAAATGCCCAGCGGTACGCCGACAATAATCGCGAAACCGACCGCCACCAGCACCAGCCACGTATGTTGCCAGGTGAGCGTCATCAGGGTGTGCCAGTTATTCATGATGTAATGCAAGGTATCCACAGCGCCTCCTTACAGCATGTTTTTAGATTGAAGGAAATCACGCGCCACCTGTTGCGGTGACTGATGATCAATATCGACACGCTTATTCATCTCGGTAATCGCTTCGTCATTAATCAGGGCCGACAGCTGATTAAGGGCGCTATCCAATCCCGGATGACTTTGCAACACATCCTGGCGCACCACTGGCGTGACGTTGTAACTTGGGAAGAAGTGCTTGTCGTCCTCTAACACTTTGAGTTCAAAACCTTTCACACGCCCATCGGTGGTATAGATCAGGCCGGCATCCACAAAACCATCACGAATCGCGTTGTACACCAGGCCCGGATCCATCTGGCGAATCTGCGGTCGATCCAGCGGCATGTTGTAGGCTTTTTGCAGCGGCTTCAGGCCGTCGGAGCGTCCTGAAAACTCGAGATCCAAACCGAGTTTCCAGTTGTGTTTAGGATCGTTTTTACGTACCTCTTCCAGCTTCGCCACCAGCTGCGACATGGTGGTGATGCCTTCTTTATCCGCGCGGTCACGCTGCATGGCGAACGCATAGGTGTTGTTCATCGGGGCCGGATTGAGCCACACCAAACCCAGTTTGGCGTCCAGCTGTTTCACCGTTTTATAGGCGTCTTCCGTCGACATCGGTTTATTGATGTGATTAAAGATGATCAGCGAGGTGCCGGTGTATTCCCAGGTCATATCAATCTGTTTATTGATCATCGCGTTGCGACCAATGGTGGTGGCGATGTTGGTCTTTGGGATCACCTGAAAACCTTTCTTCTGCAACCACAGGACCGTCATCGCGGACAGGATGTGTTGCTCGGTAAAGCTTTTAGTCGCCATGGTAATCGGTGTTGCGGCGGCGGCGCTTTGGCTGATTGCCAGCGTCGCGGTCAGTGCCAGCGCCGTACGTTTAACCCAGCGCGCCAGCTTATTGGCAGTAGCCATCACAAAACTCCTTGTGTTTAAGCCGCAGAGTGCGGGCTGAGATAACGTCCCAATGCCGCCAGCAGCATATCGAGAATCAGCGCGACCAGAGCGGTAGCGACTGCGCCAAGAATAAGCGTGGGGAAATCATTGAGATAGATGCCGGGGAAGATCAGCTCGCCAAAGCTGCTGGCGCCAATCAAGAACGCTAATGGCGCGGTTCCTACGTTGATGGCGGTAGCGATGCGGATACCGGCTAACATCACCGGCAACGCGTTGGGGATCTCCACCTGGCGCAAACGTTGGAATTTGGTCATACCTATACCATTGGCGGCTTCGATTAACGACGGCGGAACCGCGCTTAAACCGGCAAAAGTATTACGCACAATCGGCAATAGTGAAGCGAGGAACAAGGCAATGAGCGCAGGGCGATCGCCGATACCGACAATCACCATGGCCAGCGCCAGAACGGCCAGCGGCGGCAGCGTGTTACCTACGTTGAAGATTTGCATTACATATTCAGCCCAGCGACGGGCGAACGGACGACTAAGTAAGATACCGCTGGGAATCCCGACCAGCAGCGCAAAGAACATCGACCAAAACACTAAAAACAGATGCTGCTGTCCGAGATAAACCAAATCTTCCCGGCGATCGCGCAGCGTATTTAAACCCAGCCCCCATACCAGCAGAGCAATCACCGCGACAATCGCGAGCAGAGCCAGCCCCGCGCGGCGGGCGAGCGATGCATTTTGCATAGCCAGTGTCTCCCTGATTCGAAAAATCGTTCGATATGCTTATGTCATTCCCAGGATGGTGGCGATGTGAGCCATACTCACACACGAAAATCCTTCACCCCGTCAAATTGCAGTTAAAATGACTGTTTGCTAATGCTTTTTCAGCGAATAACTGGAAAGCACCGTTTAGAGCTATAGCAATGCTTGTCGAATAGCGCCAGTTTTTACGGCAAAATCAGACAGATAGAAATCACAGGAAATCACAGCGAACCCGCGTGGAATAAGGCATCATCCGACAATAAAAAAAATTCATCGAAATGCGTGACGCCGTCACAAATAGGCGCACGCAGAGGAAACTGCTATTACGAATTTTCAGCTAGCCTTGTTAGAAATTAGGGAGACGTATGACTGAAACTGCAGAATTGAATACGGAACATCGCCATTGGATTCTCATCGGCTGCATGCTGGCCATGTTTATGGCGGCGATTGAGGTCACCATCGTGGCCACCGCGATGCCGACGATCATTGCCGATCTCGGCGGTTTTTCGCAGTTTGGTTGGGTGTTCTCCATCTATCTGCTCACCCAGGCGGTAAGCGTGCCGCTGTATGGCCGCCTGGCGGACATGTGGGGCCGTAAACGGCTGCTGTTTATTGGTGTTACGCTGTTTTTGCTTGGCTCCATTCTCTGCGGATTTGCTCACAACATGACGTGGTTAATTCTGTTCCGTGCTTTTCAGGGCCTGGGCGCGGGCGCCATTATGCCGCTGACATCGACCATCGTTGCCGATGTCTATTCTCCGCGCGAACGCGCCAGCGTTCAGGGCTGGCTCTCCAGCGTGTGGGGTATTGCCGCTATTATTGGACCACTAAGTGGCGCATGGCTGGTCCAGCACTTTAGCTGGTCGGTGATTTTTTGGGTCAACGTGCCGATTGGCGTGCTTTCGATGCTATTGCTGGCGCGGTTCCTGCCAACGCGTGAGCACCATCAGGATTCCGCACTTAATCTCACTGGCAGCTGCTGGCTGATGATATGTGTAACGGCATTATTAGTCGCGCTGCTGCAAGCGGAAGTGCTTGGCTATTGGTTATTGCCGTTCCTGGCGCTGGCGCTCATTGCCGCATGGCGCTTAAAACATCATGAACAGCGCGCCGATGCGCCCCTTTTTCCGCTCGAAATTTGGCGCAGTCGCCTCATCGTCGCGGGTAACGTGGGCAACCTGATCATAGGTGCCACCATGATGGGCATTAGCGCATTTTTACCCACGTGGATTCAGGGCATCACCGGCGGCACGCCGCTGCAGGCGGGCAGCGCATTAGCAATGATGTCGATTGGTTGGCCGCTGGCAAGCACCTTGAGCGGCCGATTGATGCTGGTGACGTCGTATCGATTTACCGCACAAATGGGTGCACTGCTGCTGATTGCGGGCAGCGCGTTACTGTTACTGCTGCGCAGTGATAGCTCCATTATGCAGGCCGGTTTTACCGCGTTTGTAATGGGGACCGGCATGGGAATGACCAGCACGACCTTTTTGGTATCGGTACAGAACCACGCGCATTATGACATTCGCGGCATTTGCACCGCGTCGATCATGTTTAGCCGCATGATAGGGTCGGCCATTGGTACCGCTTTGATGGGGGCGGTGCTCAATCTCAATCTGTCACTGCGTTTGCCGCAGGCAGACGATCCGATGCAGAAAATCATGTCGCACGAAAGCCGTCAGGCGCTGCCAGAGGCGACGTTGCATGCCTGGACTGGGCAAATTGCCACCTCATTACACTGGGTGTTTGTCGTATCGCTGTTGATTGCGCTGTTGACGTTGGGAGTGGCATGGCTGATGCCGCGCCAGCGGCCGGAAGCGGAGTAAAAGCAGGGCGGCCAGGATGCCGCCCGAAAGATTATTGCGCTGAGCTATCCTGAGAACTGCCTGCGCTGTCTGGCACGCTGCTGTCAGCATCATGGCCATTTTTCTTGTAAACAATCTTCTGTGTGTCATTTTCACAATGACCAACCACCTGACCACCAGCCTGATCGGCTTGATCGTTGGGGACAATATCAAGCGTGAAGTCCGCTTCAGCGACGCCGTTATTGATAATTTTTTTGCTGATATCCGCTTTAACACTTTCACACGATGCCTGTGCTAACACCGGAAGAGCCAGCATGGCCATCAGCAGAACTGCATTACGTTTTTTCATCATTCACTCCTTTGGTAAGAATTCCTTTGCAAACTATAGCAGCGATAACGCATTAGGGCGCAACGGGGCGTCCGGTACGACGATCAAGGCAACGCAGCGTGTTAGGTTCCCAATAGGCGTTAACGTTGTAACTTTTCTCGCACGAATCACGCGTATCAAAGGCTTTATCCGCTTTGTCGAACTCTTTCTCAACGCGGGTATTGACCTTGTTACGCAGATTTTTTGTGTCGTTCCACTGCTCTTTGCTTTGACGCGCTGCTTCATTGCTGGACGCACTGTTGCCATTTTCAATAATCAGGCGATCGGTATTTGCAGAAGCCAGCGGCGCGGCCAGTAATGCGCTGGAGGTCAGCACGGTTACCAGCAGGGTGGAATACAGTTTTTTCATCTTCATTTCCTTCAGTTTAACACCAGCACAGCCGGGATCATGGCTGTAACAACCATGGACGCTAGTATATCATCGCTGCTTCTTTGCTCACCAGCGGTGAGCTATTTGTTTAGGTTAGAGAGAGATTTTCCATGCTGGTGAAAACCACGTTGCTGTTTTTCATTACAGCGATTGCGGAAATTGTCGGGTGCTTCCTGCCGTGGCTCTGGTTAAAGAAGGGCATGACGGCCTGGCTATTGCTGCCAGCGGCGGCGAGTCTGGCGCTGTTCGTTTGGTTATTGACGCTGCATCCAGCGGCAAGCGGACGCGTCTATGCGGCCTATGGCGGCGTGTATGTGTTGACCGCGCTAATCTGGCTGCGTGTGGTAGATGGCGTGAAACTGAGTACCTGGGATTGGGTCGGCGCGCTGGTGGCGTTTAGCGGTATGCTGATTATTGTGGCCGGTTGGGGACGCGCTTAATTTGGTAGGGTCGCCATTTATGGCGACCTGGTGCGCATGAATGCGCACCCAACGAAATCACATTAACCTTTATGCACCTTCAAACCTGCGGTGGTTTGCGTTACGGGCATAATCTCCAGCGTATTAATGTTGACGTGTTTTGGCAGCGTGGTCACCCAATAGACCGCTTCGGTGACATCTTCTGCCGTCAGTGCGGTGGTGCCTTCATATACCTGTTCCGCTTTACCATCATCGCCTTTAAAGCGCACGTTAGAAAACTCGGTGCCGCCAACCAAACCTGGCTCAATATCGGTTACGCGCAGCGCGGTGCCGTGCAGATCGGTACGCAGATTCAGGCTGAACTGACGCACGAACGCTTTGGTCGCGCCATAAACGTTACCGCCTAAATAGGGCCAGCTGCCGGCAATCGAACCGATATTCACAATATGCCCCACGTTGCGCTCAACCATCGCTGGCAGCACCGCGCGCGTCATATACACCAAGCCTTTGTTGTTGGTGTCGATCATATTTTCCCAGTCTTCAATATTGGCTTTATGCGCCGGTTCAACGCCCAGCGCCAGGCCGGCATTGTTCACCAGCACATCAATATCGCGCCATTCGGCGGGCAGGGCAGCAATCACTTCGTCGATGGCGGCACGATTGCGCACGTCCAGCTGCACGGTATACAGATTGTCGCCCAGCTCCTCTTTCAACTCTTTTAAGCGCTCAGCGCGACGTCCGCTGGCGATCACCTTGTGACCTGTAGCAATGAAGCGGCGGGTGATACTTTGACCAAAACCAGCAGTTGCGCCAGTAACAAAAATAATCATCTCACTGTTCCTTAAACGATTTCAGGTTATCAGCCACACCTTAGCATTAACCTTGAACCCATGCTCATGAAAACCAAAAGCAAGCTGTTGCAGGATTTTGCCTGCACGTTGAGAGTGCAATCGCGCACCACAAAGACGCATGTCATCGAGCTTTGTACGCGCTCAATGAAGCAAAACTCAGCGCAATGGTAGATAGCAACCGTTTGCCACCATAAGCAATCGGTTGCGCATACGATTGCAGTATCAGCTTGACACAAAAACCAGTCTAATCAACTTATTATATTGAATTTAAACAGTATTTTTTGTTCTTTGCGTTGGCATGCGCTTTGCAAACTATCTTTAAGCCATTACCTGCACATTAAAAAGCACCAAGGAACCGTTATGCCTTACGCATCCGAAACGCTGCTGCGCGCCAGCTTCTTTGATATCACCGCTCTGGCCGCGCAGCCGGACGACATCGCCGCCAACGCACGCTATCTCGAAGATGGCTTATTAACGCTGCGCGACGGCAAAGTGGTCAGCCTCGAAAGCTGGCAGATCGCGGAAGGGCGCGTCAATCCAGCAGAGGTTACCGATCTGCGCGGCAAACTGATTGTGCCGGGCTTTATCGATACCCATATTCATTACCCGCAAACTGAGATGATTGGTGCCTTCGGCGAGCAGTTACTCGAATGGCTGAATCACTACACCTTCCCGGCGGAAAGCCAATATCACTGTCCCGATCACTCAGCAAAAATGTCGGCGTTCTTCCTGCAACAGCTGTTATCAAACGGCACCACCACCGCGCTGGTGTTTGGCACCGTGCACAAACAGTCGGTGGATGCACTATTTAGCGCGGCGCATCAATTGGATATGCGGCTGATTGCCGGCAAAGTGATGATGGATCGCAATGCGCCGGAATACCTGACTGAAACGCCCGAACAGAGCTACCAGCACACGCGAGAACTGATTGAACGCTGGCATCAACGTGGTCGCCTGAGCTACGCGCTCACGCCGCGCTTCGCGCCGACATCCTCACCGGAACTGCTGGACAAAGTGCGTCAGCTGCGCGAAGCGTATCCAGACGTGTGGATGCACACGCACCTGAGTGAAAACCAGCAGGAAATCGCCTGGGTAAAAGCGCTGTTCCCGGAGCGTGACGGATATCTCGACGTCTACCATCATCACCACCTCACCGGCAAACGCAGCGTGTTCGCCCACTGTTTGCATCTGGAAGATAAAGAGTGGCAATGCCTGCACGACACCGATTCATCGATTGCGTTCTGCCCGACCTCAAACCTGTTTCTCGGCAGCGGCCTGTTCAATATCAAACGCTGCTGGCAGCAGGGCGTGCGCATGGGCATCGGCACCGATGTCGGCGCTGGCACCACCTTTAACCTGCTGCAAACGCTCGGCGAAGCCTACAAAGTCGGTCAGTTACAGCAGTACAAACTGAGCGCCTGCGAAGCGTTCTATCATGCCACCCTGGGCGGCGCGCACGCGCTCGATCTCGATGACGTCATCGGCAACTTTAATCCCGGTAAAGAGGCCGATTTCGTGGTGCTCGACCCGGCGGTTTCGGCGCTGCAGAAGCTGCGCCATGCCAATAGCAAAGATATCTGGGAGCGCCTGTTTGTGCTGATGACGCTGGGCGATGACCGCAACATCGCGCAGACCTGGGTGAGCGGCAAACCGGTATGGCAGCGTGAAAGTGAGGAGCAAATCGCATGATTCAGTTTTTACTCAACAATCGTCTAGTGACCGAACACTCGCTGGATCCCAACCTCACCGTGCTCAACTACTTGCGCGGCCAGCAGCAGCGACGCGGCACCAAAGAGGGCTGCGCCTCAGGGGATTGCGGTGCCTGCACCGTCACGCTCGGTAAGGTCGTCGATGGCCAGATGCACTATCAGGCGGTCAACAGCTGCCTGACACTGGTCAGCAGCCTGCAGGGTAAGCAACTGATCACCGTGGAAGATCTTAAACAGGGCAGCGAACTGCACAGCGTGCAGCAAGCGATGGTGGATTGCCACGGATCGCAGTGCGGTTACTGCACGCCGGGCTTTGTGATGTCGCTGTTCACCCTGCAAAAAAACAGTGGCGGCTGGAATCGTCATCAGGCGGAACAGGCATTAGCGGGCAATCTCTGCCGCTGCACCGGTTATCGTCCGATCATGGAGGCCGCGCAGCAGGCATGTGAACACGCACATGCGGATGCGTTCACCGCCAACGCCGCCTCGCTGGTGCAGCGTTTACAGGCGCTCAGCAACGATGACGTGCAGATTATTGAAGCCGATGGCAGCCGCTGTTATCTGCCGAAAACCGTGGCGCAGCTCGCCGATCTTTATCAGCAGCATCCCGAGGCACGTTTAGTGGCGGGCGGCACCGATCTGACACTGCAGATCACCCAGCAATATCAACGCCTGCCGCTGTTAATTGCGCTTGAGCAGGTTAACGAGCTGAAGGTTTGCCACGAGGATCATGACCATATTTATCTCGGTGCCGCCGCGTCCTTGCAGCAGTGCTACCAGTTTCTGGCGCAGCACATCCCGGCGTTTAGCCGCATGCTGGAGCGTTTTGCCTCGCTGCAAATCCGCAATCAGGGCACGCTGGGCGGCAACATTGGCAATGCATCACCGATTGGCGATTGTGCGCCAATGCTGCTGGCGTTGAACGCGCAGCTGGTTTTGCAGCAGGGCGAACGGCAGAGAAAAGTTCCGCTCGATCATTTCTTTACCGCATATCGCCAAACGGTAATGCAGCCGGGTGAGTTCATTCACAGTATTACTATTGCCAAAGTGACGGTGTCACCCAACTTTGCCGCATGGAAAGTGGCGAAACGACTGGACGATGATATTTCCGCCGTGTTCGCCGCCATCAATCTGCACATCAGTAATGATGTGATTGTGGAAGCGCGTATCGCCTTTGGCGGCATGGCGGCAACACCGAAACGCGCGCTGGCAGCGGAAACAGCGCTGCTTGGCCAGCCGTTGAATCTCACCAGCATCGAAAAAGCCTGTACCGCGCTGAGCGTTGATTTCCAGCCGCTGAGCGACTTCCGCGCTAGCGCTGATTATCGCCTGCAGGTGGCACGCAATCTGCTGCGCCGCTATTACGCGCAAGCGTCTGGCGAGCTGACCATTACCGAGGTGTCGCGCTATGTCTCATAACCGCCCGGAACTGAATGAAACCCTGCTGAAAACGCAGTTCGCCACCGGCATGCAAAGTGGCGTGGGACGCAGCAACAAACATGAAAGTGCCGACAAGCACGTCTCCGGTGAAGCGCTGTATATTGACGATAAGCCGGATTTACCGGGATTACTGCATCTCTGTCCGCGCCTCAGCGAGCACGCGCACGCGCGCATCCTCAAGCTGGATGTGCAACCCTGTTACGCGGTGCCGGGCGTGGTCAGCGTATTGACCTGGCGCGATGTGCCGGGTCTCAACGATGTTGGGCCGCTGGAGCCGGGCGATCCGCTGCTGGCGCAGGACAACATCGAATACTTCGGCCAAATTGTGATTGCCGTCGCGGCCGACTCACCGGAAGCGGCGCGTGCCGGCGCTGCGGCAGCGGTCATTGAATATGAAGCACTTCCGGCGGTACTCGACGTGCGTGAAGCACTGGAACAGCGCTTCTTTGTGCAGCAGCCACATGTTCATCAGCGCGGTGATGCGGAAGCCGCGCTGGCGCGCGCGCCTCGGCGAATCAAGGGCGAGTTTCATATCGGCGGCCAGGAGCACTTCTATCTGGAAACCCAGACGGCGCTGGTGATTCCTGGCGAAGACGACAGCCTGCAGGTGTTCTCCTCCACGCAAAACCCCACCGAAGTGCAAAAACTGGTGGCGGAAGTGATGGGCATCACCATGAACAAAGTCACCATCGATATGCGCCGCATGGGCGGTGGCTTTGGTGGCAAAGAGACGCAGGCGGCGGGCGTGGCCTGTTTATGTGCTATCGCCGCACGGCAATTGCGTAAACCGGTGAAGATGCGTCTGGCGCGGCGCGACGATATGCAAATCACCGGCAAACGCCACCCGTTTTTTGTACGTTACGACGTCGGCGTTGATGACGATGGGCGCTTCTGCGGCGTGAAAATTGATTTGGCCGGCAACTGCGGCTATTCGCTCGATCTCAGCGGATCGATTGTCGATCGCGCGATGTTTCACGCCGATAACGCCTATTACCTGGGCGATGCGCTGATCACCGGCTATCGCTGCCGCACTCACACCGCGTCTAACACTGCTTATCGCGGCTTCGGCGGCCCGCAGGGCATGGTGGCGATTGAGCAGATCATGGATCACATCGCGCGGGAAATGGGACTGGACCCGCTTGAGCTGCGCAAACGCAACTATTATGGCAAAACCGATCGCAACATCACCCATTATCACCAGCAGGTGGAAGACAATCTGCTGGATGAGATGACCGCCCAACTCGAAACCAGCAGCGAATATGCGGCACGTCGCCGTGAAATAAGCGCCTTTAACGCCAGTAATCGTTTGATGAAACGTGGGCTGGCGCTGACGCCAGTGAAATTTGGCATCTCCTTTACCTCCAGCTTCCTTAATCAGGCTGGCGCGCTGATTTTGATATACACCGATGGCACGGTGCAGCTCAATCATGGTGGCACCGAAATGGGTCAGGGGTTAAACACCAAAGTGGCGCAGATTGTGGCGGAAGTGCTGCAAATCGATATCAGCCAGATTCAGGTCACCGCCACCGATACCGGTAAAGTGCCGAATACCTCGCCAACTGCCGCCTCAAGCGGCGCCGATCTCAACGGCAAAGCGGCGCAGAATGCCGCGCAAATCCTGCGCGATCGCATGACCGAGATGCTGTGTCAGCAGCATCAATGTGCTGCTGACGCGGTGAGCTTTAGTAACGGCATTGTGCGCGTTGGTGAGAAGCACTTTACTTTTGCGCAGGTGGCACAGCTTGCCTGGCTTAACCAGGTGCCGCTCTCTGCCACCGGCTTCTATAAAGTGCCGGGTATCCATTACGATCGTGCCGCCGGCCGCGGCAAACCGTTCTATTACTTCTCTTACGGCGCCGCCTGCTGCGAAGTGTTGGTCGATACCCTGACCGGTGAATACCGCCTGCTGCGCGCCGATATTCTGCATGATGTGGGCGCCTCACTGAATCCCGCTATCGATATCGGGCAAGTGGAGGGCGGTTTCGTGCAGGGCATGGGCTGGCTCACCTGCGAAGAGCTGGTATGGAATGATAAGGGCAAACTGCTCACCGACGGTCCGGCCAGCTACAAAATCCCGGCGATCAGCGATGTGCCGAGCGATCTGCGCGTCACGCTGGTGGAGAATCGCAAAAATCCGCAGGACACGGTGTTCCATTCGAAAGCCGTTGGCGAGCCGCCCTTTATGTTAGGCATTGCCGTGTGGTGTGCATTGCAGGATGCCGTCGCCAGCGTCGACAACTATCGCCGCCATCCGCAGCTGGATGCACCGGCCACGCCAGAGCGGGTGTTCTGGGGGATTCAGCGCTTATCAGGAGCAGAGCATGATTTATCATGACTGGATCAGCGTGCTGCACAGCCTGCGCGAAAAGCGCGAAAGCTGCGTGCTCATCACCGTGCTCAGCGAGCGTGGCTCGGTACCGCGCGATCGCGGCAGTAAGATGGTGGTAAGCGCCAGCGATACGTTTCTGACAATTGGCGGTGGTCATCTTGAGTACCAGTGCATTGCGCAAGCGCGTGCCATGCTGCAGCAGCGGTGCACGCAACCGCGCAGTGAAGAGTTCGCGCTGGCCGCACGTCTCGGCCAGTGCTGCGGCGGTCACGCCACGTTGCTGTTTGAGCCGCTGATGCAGCATCAGCCGGAAATTCACCTGTTTGGTGCCGGTCATGTTGGCCAGGCGTTGGTGAATTTACTGGCCACCTTGCCGTGCCATATCACCTGGATTGATAGCCGCGCCGCACAGTTTCGCACGGTACCGGCTGGCGTCACGGTGCGCCAGGTCGACGATCCAATCGACTGTGTGCAGGAAGCCGCACCTGACAGTTACTTTGTGGTAATGACCCACGATCATCCGCTGGATCTGGCGCTCAGCGAGGCGATTCTGCGCCGCGGCGATTTCCGCTATGCCGGGGTGATTGGCTCGGCGACGAAAGCCCAGCGCTTTCGCTATCGGCTGGAGGGCAAAGGCATTGCTGCCGAATCCGTTGCACGCCTGCGCTGCCCGATTGGTTTAGCGGATGTGAAGGGTAAGTTGCCAGCTGAAATTGCGGTGGCGGTGGCGGGCGAAATCATCAGCGTTTATCAGCAGCAGGCGATAAGTTGTTGAGAGAGGTGGAAACTGCCAGGATAGAAACATCCCGCCGCCGCCGTGCGGCGTTGCTGATTATCAGGAGCGATAATGACTTCACGAGCCAATCCGTTTTTCACCGCCAGCCGTTTGCCGTATCAAACGCCACCCTTTGATCAGATTCAGGAAGACGATTTTCTGCCTGCGCTAGAAGCGGGCATTGCAGAAAAACGCCGCGAAGTGGCGGCAATCGCCAACAATCCGGATGCGCCAGACTTTGCCAACACCTATGAGGCGCTGGAGCGCAGCGGTCAGCTGTTAAAACGCGTCAATCTGGTGTTTGGCGCGATGACCTCTGCCAATACCAGCGATCGCCTGCAGGAAATCGACGAACAGATTACGCCGCAGCTCACCGCGCTGAACGATGAAATCTGCCTTAACAGCCAGCTGTTCGCCCGCCTCGATAGCGTGTATCAACAGCGCGGTTCGCAGTGTCCGGATGCCGAAGCGATGCGTCTGGTGGAAGTCACCTGGCAGCATTTCCAGCTGGCGGGCGCTAGCCTGAGCGAAGCCGATAAAACCCAACTGCGTGCCTGCAATCAGGAACTGGCGAGCCTCAGCACGCGCTTTGGCAACAAGCTCTTAGCCGCCACCAAAGCGGGCGCCTATGTGGTAAGCGATGTGCGGGCGTTGGCAGGATTAAGTGAAGACGATCTGGCGCACGCCAAAGCCGCCGCCGAAGCGCGCGGTTTACACGGTGAATGGCTGATCGCCCTGCAAAACACCACCCAGCAACCGGCCTTACAATCGCTGGAGGTACGCGCCACGCGTGAAGCGTTGTTCCAGCAGGCACTAACGCGCAGCGAGCAGGGCGATGATAACGACACGCGCGCCATCGTGTTGCGCATGGCGCAGCTACGCGCTCAGCAGGCGAGCTTGCTCGGATTCAAAACCTATGCCGAATGGAGCATGCAGGATCAGATGGCAAAAACGCCAGATGCCGCGTTTGCCTTTATGCGTAACATTGTGCCTGCCGCGCGCGCACGCGCAGAACGCGAAGCCGCTGATATCCAGCGCGCCATTGAGCAAGCGCATCACCGTTTCCCGCTGCGCGTCTGGGACTGGAATTTCTATGCCGAGCAGGTACGCAAAGATAAATACGCGCTGGATGAGAGCCAAATCCGCCCTTATTTCGAGCTGAACAACGTGCTGGAGAAGGGCGTGTTTTGGTCCGCCAGCCAGCTGTTTGGTATCCGTTTTAGCCAGCGTCACGATCTGCCGGTTTATCATCCCGACGTCAACGTGTATGAGATTTTCGATGCCGACGATACACCGCTAGCGCTGTTCTACACCGATTTCTTCAAGCGCGATAACAAGAGCGGCGGCGCGTGGATGAGCAATTTTGTCGACCAAAGCACGCTGCTCGGCAGCAAGCCGGTGATCTACAACGTCTGCAACTACACCAAGCCGCAGGCTGGCCAGCCGGCGCTGCTGAGCTGGGACGAAGTGATTACGCTGTTCCATGAATTTGGTCACGCGCTGCACGGTTTATTTGCGAACCAGCGTTATCCGAGCCTGTCCGGCACCGCCACGCCGCGCGATTTTGTCGAGTTCCCGTCGCAGATCAACGAGCATTGGGCCAGCAACGAAGCGGTGTTTGCTAACTATGCGCGTCACTACCAAAGCGGCGAGGCGATGCCTGGCGAATTGCGTGACAAGATGGTGCGTGCCGCGAAGTTCAACAAAGGCTATGACATGACCGAGCTGCTGGCCGCGGCGCTTCTGGATTTGCAGTGGCATTCGCTCACGACCCAAGATAATCCGCAGGACGTGAGTCACTTTGAACTACAAGCGCTGGCGGCGGAAAACATCGCGCTGGCGGCGGTTCCGCCGCGTTATCGTTCCAGCTATTTCCGTCACATTTGGGGCGGCGGTTATGCGGCCGGTTATTACGCCTATATCTGGACGCAGATGCTGGCCGATGATGGCTATCAGGCCTTTGTTGAACGAGGTGGATTAACACGCGAAAACGGCCAGCAGTTCCGCGACCATATTCTGTCGCGCGGCAATAGCACCGACCTGCAGCATCTGTGGCTGGCCTGGCGCGGCAGAGAGCCGGAGATCGGCCCGATGCTGAAAAACCGTGGTCTGGAGGACGCGTAACGATTGTTTGTAGGGTCGCCATTCATGGCGACCCGGTTCACCCGAACGGCCCGCCTTCAATGGTTTCGATCATTCCGGCCAGCACGCGCTCGCCGGTTTCGTTTTTCAAATCCGCGTACCACGCCGCGGTCACTTCAGCATCTTTCGCATGCGTCACATCGCAGCGCTTGCGCGCCTTAAGGACCAGATCTTTGGTGCGATCCACGCGCCGTGCTTCGTAGCGTAGCAGCGCATCCTCAATCCCCAGCGAATGCGCTGCCAGCGTCTGCGCCAGCACCACCGCATCTTCCATTGCCGCGCAGCCACCTTGCCCGATATCCGGCGTGGTGCTGTGCGCTGCATCGCCCAGCAAGGCCACGCGACCTTTGACGAAACGGCTGAAGGGTTCGATATCGTGAATTTCTACCCGATTAGTGGTTTGTGGATTGAGGCTTTCAATCAAGCGTTGCACCGGATCGGCCCAGCCGCTGAAGTAGCCTTTAAGATCGTTTTTCAGCGTGGAACGATCTTCCGGTAAGCCTTTCGGCAGGGGGACATCGAAGAAAAAGTAGAAGCGATTGCCGCTAACCGGCATCAGCGACACGCGTTTGCCTTCCCCAACAAAAGTGGTCCACTGATCGGCAGGCGCGATGGTTTCATCAATGGTCACCAGACCGTTCCAGTTAACGTAGCCGGCATAACGCCGCTCCACGCTCTCGCCCAACACATAGTGACGGATCACTGAATGCGCACCGTCAGCGGCAATCAGGAAATCGCCCTCGGCCTGGCTGCCATCATCAAACCAGGCGGTGACGCCTTGCTCGGTTTGCTCAACCTGGGTCACGCGCTTGCCGAAGCTGATACGCGAACGACCGTAGGTGTCGATTAGCATTGCCTGTAATTCGGCGCGTGCCACCGGGTAAGGATATTCACCAACCTGTTGCACCAGCGGCGTCATGCTGAAGCGGGTGAGCGTATGGCCGCTGTGCGCATCGTTGTAAGCCATATACGCCATGTTGCCGCCCAGTACGCGCAGCGACGCTTTCATGCCTAATGCATTGAGGCATTTAACGCCGTTTGGCCAGATAGAGATTGCCGCACCCACCGGCTTCATCTCTTTCACTGCTTCAAACACCGTTGTATCAAAACCCGCTTTCTCCAGCGCAATAGCGGCACTCATCCCACCAATGCCCGCACCAATGACAATCGCTTTCATATTTATCTCCTTTGCTATGCCTTAGAGATTGCAACTTTTGTACCAGTTATGTTTATGGAGAAAATTATCGATATCATTTTGATTTATAAATGATAATTCAGTGTTTATCTCGGCGTGCTGCACGGTAAGGGAACGGCCTGGTGCACCTTATCAGGGCAAGCTGCGCATTTTTGTGAATCAAAGGTTTCAGCATGGTAATTGGCCAGGGAACAGCCATACTGATAGAACCTTTCTGCGAGGACTTACTCATGAAGTGGATAATGGCTTTTACGCTGCTATTCAGCGCTAGCGTGCTGGCGCAACCGCAATGGCAGCCGGAGAGAAAAGCGCCGGTAGTGCAGCTAACGCCAATTGCCGCGAAGTGCGATGTGTCGGCGTGTCAGCAAAACTGCTACGTGCAGCAATCGCAGTGCAAGAACGACAACGGAGGCGGCTGCGGCTCGCTGGCACAAATTTGCGTACAAAACTGTTCCAGTCAGTGTCGTTAAGTGAAATAAATCTGTCACAACAGGGTGCTAGCGTGTTTCCCCGGCAAGGTAATATTTTGATAACAGGGGAAAATAATGAAAACCCGCTTCACACTGATTGCAACGGTTCTACTGCTGGCACAGCAGGCGTATGCGGTTTCACTGCCCGACGCTGCTGCGCTAGCCGATCTAACGTCTACCGGTTCCACGCCCGGCTACTCCCAACTTGAACAGCAATCACTGCAGGCTGAACGGCAGGCGCTGCAAGGCAACGCCAGTGCCTTAACGCGTGAACAGCTGGAAAAGGCCAGGCAGACAGCGAAACAGGCCGACACGCAGTGGCTAAAAAACAACGGTTACGACTTCAAAAGCAAAGAGAATCAGCAGGCGGGCATAGCGTTGCTTTCCGGCTTTAGCGCACTGCCCAGCAGCGTACTGGATGCCAGCCGCGCCACCGTCAGCAGCATCAACCTGAACGCCACGCAAAACGTCCGTCATCAGGCTCTGGCCGATGCGGAAGCGATTAGCTATCTCTATTTCCTCTCCGATGCGCTCGGTCCGCGCCTTGGCAAAGCGTTCCTCACGGCTTACGACAAAGGTGAAATCGGCAAAGCGGCAGCCCTGATTAAAGCTAGCGAAGTCAGCACCAGCGCGGCGAAGAAACATTTTAATTACCCACGGCCTTTTCTACATGAGGGCAACAGCATCCATCTGGTGCCAGACGATGTGGTAGTGAAAGACAATGTACGTTATACCGCCGACGGCGGCTCCTTCCCAAGTGGCCACACCAATACCGGTTACACCGACGCCTTGTTGTTGGCCGAAATGGTACCGGAGCGTTTTGAAGCGCTGGTGACGCGAGGAGCGCGGTACGGTTATTCGCGTGTGGTGTTAGGCGTGCATTATCCGTTGGATGTGATGGGTTCTCGCATGGTGGCGCAGCGTAACGTGGCAAATTACCTCAACGATGCGCGTTATCAGGCGCTGTTCAGTGAAGCGCGCGATCAGCTGCGAGCCGCATTGGAGAAAGAGTGTGGTACTACGCTTGCAGAGTGTGCACGCAGTGAGGGCAAAAACGATCCGTACCGCTCGCCAGCTATGCTGCCGTTCTATCGCTTCACCATGAGTTATAACCTGCCGAAAGCCGCGGTAAAAAATACGCCGGTTAAGGTGCCGCAGGGCGCGGAGATCTTGTTGAAGGCGGCGCTGCCGCAGCTTTCTGATGCGCAGATTCGCGGCCTGATGGTGAAAAGTGCATTACCTAACGGTTATCCGTTGTCGGGTAATAACGCCGAGCAGTCGTTCTGGCAACGTCTGGATTTAACGGCGGCATATGCATTGGCCAGACCGCAGCGCTAATATGTTGATCGCCATTCCTGCGCGCGGCATCACTCCTTAATCCGCCGGTCAAGCGTGAAGGGCGCTGAAGTGGCCTGGGCGAAAAGGGCGGCAGCGGCGGGATGATCGGGATGCAAAATGGCATTGTCTTCACCGGTCAGAATGCTCGGCACCGTCAGCAGCAAAGGCAATTCACTCTCCAGATTGAGAAAGGCCGCGCCAATCGCCTGCGTCTCTTCCTGCTGCTGATATTTATGCCAGTCGCTGGGCAGCTTGCTGCTGTCCAGCGCCATAATTTCGCTTTCTGGAACCGGCACGGTAAAGATCACAAAGCGACTTTTCTCCAGCATGGCTTTACCCGTATGCACCACCAGTTCCAGCGTGGCGAGCGCCTTTGAGCTGCTGAGATAAACCGTTTTAATACCGGGCGGATTCCAGCGACCGCCCCATTTTTCTGCGCCAGCGCCGCTAAAGGCATCGCTGGCGTACTCTTCTTTCACTAAACGATAAAACAGGCGGTAGGGAGCATCCGGTTCCTTCCGTTGCGTCATTACACAATCACTCCGTGTTCCAGACGGCCAATCAGCGTTAACACCGCATCACAGCCCGCGGGCGTGCTCAGCATCTCCATAGGCACTGCATCATCCAGTGCTAACGCAGGTTGATACATCCAGTGCATCGCGGCGTCAACGTCACCACCAAATAATTGCAGCACGGCATCCAGAATTTCGAAGACCTGATAAACACGAGCGCCTTGCTCCACGGATAGCTGTGAACCGGCTTTCTCGCGACGACGATAGGTATTGCGATCGATTGAGACCATTTGCGCGACGTCCAGCGGTGTCGCTTTGAGCACCGTAGCAGCGCGCTCAACGATGCCAACGTCCAATCCTTCGGTGATCAGCTGGTGCGCTTTGAGCGGATTACGCGGCAATCCCATTTGGTCCATGAAGGATTTATGCACATGCTGCATCAGCCTAGGATCGAAGACGCGTGCGGCATTGCCGTGATTGAATGGGGATGCAGTTGTCATAACAACCTCCTGTGTAATGTTCATTTGAACATTTTGATAGTTCAAGTGTACAGCACTACGCAGAGGTTGTCATTTTTTGTCCGTACGTAAAAACAAATGGCGGTTAATCAACAATAAATAACGTTGCGCCCAGCGTTGTTGAGGAGCGATGTGCTTCCGCATTGTCCGCAACCTGGTAACTGACGCCAGCGGTTAAGGTGAAGGTGCGTCCATCATCCAGCTCGGTCACCATTTCACCTTGCAGGCACAGCAAAATATGTCCTTTACTGCACCAGTGATCTGCCAGATACCCCGCTGAATACTCCACCATGCGAACGCGAATATCACCGAAGCGCTGGGTGCGCCACAGCGCAAAACCCTGTTCGCCGGGATGCGTTTCAGGCGCGATGTGGTCCCATGTAGTGATGCCAAAAGGAAGCTGATTGATTTGCATGCGGATACCCTGATGAGGTTGAGGCATCCATGATTAGCAGCCAGCGGGCCCATTAGCCAGTAAAATCAACTGGCTTCCTGCCACATCTCGCGCATCGCCAGTTCGAGTTTTTTAAACACCCGGTAACGCGAGTCATGGAACGCAAAACGCTCCGCACGCGGCAGCAGTTCGCCTGGATTGATCTGCACCGCCTGCTGCACCGCCTCGGAGAGGTTACGCCACGCGCCAACGCCCACACCGGCACACAATGCCGCGCCTAGCGCACCGGTCTCTTTACACTCGGCCACGCGAATAGGAATGCCTAATACATCAGCAAACATCTGCGGCCAGACGCAGCTGCGCGCTGCGCCGCCGGACAAAATCGCCTGGGTAAAGGGAATACCGGCCGCGCGTAACCGATCGATATGCGCGCGATGCGCAAAGGTCACGCCTTCAAATAGCGCAAACAGCATATCGGCACGCGTGTGCCAGCCGCCAAGACCGTAAAATCCGGCTTTCGCCGGTTCCGATTTGCGCCCGGAGTAGAGATAAGGATGATAGAGCGGCAGCTGTGCATTAGGTTGTACATGGGCTACCGTGTCGCTGCTGCGCGCCGCGCCCTGGCCGCCGCGGCCATCGTCAAATTCGCGCAGGAACCAGTCGAGGTTAGCCGCCGAGGTGGCGCTGGCTTCAATCGCCATATAGCGATCGGTTTCGATGATCGAGTTCATAAACACCGGGCGCAGATAATCAGGTTTATCCACCACCACTTGATTGATGCTCCAGGTCCCCGCGACAATCGAGGCTTCGCCGCTGTTAACCACGCCGGAGCCAATGGCGCTGGCCACCACATCAAAAATCCCGGCAACCACCGGAATGCCCGCAGGTAAGCCGGTGAGCTGAGCCGCTCGTGGGGTAACATGGCCGACCACCTCGCAGGATTCCCGCAGCACGGGTAACAGGGTGAGGGCGTCTTCAATGCCGTACAGCGCCAGTAACTCCTGGCTGTAACCCCGTTGGCGATAATCAATCAGGCCGGCACCGGCGGCATCCGAATAATCTGCGCTGATGGCGCCACTGAGAAAATGGGCGATAACGTCCTTGGCGCAGAGTAAATGTCCCACCTGCGCCCAGCGTTCGGGCTGGTGCTGCTTAATCCAGCTGATTAACACCGGCGTCGCCGCAGGCCAGGGTTTTTGCAGTGAAATTTGGTAAATGCGCCGATCCGCGCCGCTCGCCTCCAGCGCCTGCACCGTTTCACTGGCGCGATGATCGATGGACTGAATGCCAAACAGCGGCTGCTGCTGTTTATCCAGTGCGTACAAGCCGTTGCCGTGGCCGGCCGCGCCCACCGCAATCACATCACTCGCCGGCGTGCCCGCCTGTTGCAAACAGCGGCTTACGGCATCGCTGACGCCGTGCCAGATATCCGCCACCGGCCGTTCGGCGTAACCTTCCTGCGGGCGCTGGGTTTCTCCTGCGCACTCGGCCACCGACAATACGCGACCGCTGAGATCAAACAGCACCGCTTTGATCATGGTGTTTCCGGCATCAATACCCACTATCTTCATATCCGACTCCGTTCTACAAGCGAAGACGGCGCACCGCTTAAGCGCCGGTGCAGGTAAGGCTTAACCCTGCTGATAAATTTCCAATGCGTCGGGGCCGCTGGCGCCCTGATGAATGATCGCCATCAGCGCTTTCACCACGCGCGACGGATTATCGTGCTGGTAAACGTTGCGGCCATACACCATGCCGCTAGCCCCCTGCGCCATTAGCGCGGCGCTTTTTGCCAGCACGCCCGCCAGCTCGCCTTTGCCGCCACCGCGTACCAGCGTGGGGCAGCGCGCCGCTTCGACCACGCGATGAAAATCTTCCACGTGCTCGGTGGGATCGGCTTTGATGATATCTGCACCTAACTCACGCGCCAGCCGCACCAGCGGCACAATCTTCTCCACATCGCCAAGGGATCCATACGCCGCGCCTTGCCCGGCGGGCGCCATCACCAGCGGTTCAATCATCAGCGGCATGCCATAGCGATCGCACGCCTGGCGCAGACGACCAATATTCTCGACACACATGCGGAAAATGCCCGGCTCATCGGGGATCAGATAGAGATTCACCACCACCGCAGCGGCGTCCAGCTGCAGCGCGGCGAGAATCGGTTCATCGGGATTGTGCAGCACCGCCCACATTTCACGATGGCGCGCGGCGTTGTAGGCGTTGCCGACATCGGTGCGCATTACCAGCGCCGGTTTGCGCCCGGCGACGCGCTGTAGCAGATCGGCCTGACCGTAATTCACCTGAATCGCATCCGGCTGCGCGGTAATCAGGTTATCCATTACCGCTGCGATGTTCTCCAGCCCAATGAGAAAATCCGGCTCGTTGGCGATGCCGTGATCGATCGCCACATCCAGACATTTACCGTGCTGGAACAGGCGATGCATGCGCACTTTATTGGTTACTAACATGTCGTGTTTCCTCCTGAAAAACCGTGGGATAAAGACCGGTGAGGCCGTGTAAACGCGCCAGATTGTCACAGCCACGTTGCAGCTGCTGCGCGCGTTCGGTGTCGCTCCAGCCCAGCGTGGTCGCCATGATCTGGGCAATCTCCTGCACCAGCGGCGCGGTCAGTTCACCGCAGATCGCCAGTGAGGTGCGGCGCACCAGCAGATCTTCCAGCTGGCACACCTGTTCATGCTCAATCAGATAGCGCAGTTCGATATCGCTGTACGCCGCGTGATGCTGCAGCGGGTGTTCGCCTTGCTGCTGAATCAGCGCCAGCAGCGGCACGGCGCGGCTGCCGTAACGTTTTGCCAGCTGCATTACGCGCGGCAGCGGCGCAGCATAACGCTGCGCCAGCTGCGCCAGCCACGCGGTTTGCCCTGAAGGCGGAGGGAAATCGCGTCCGCCGCCAATCGGCACATCGCCGCTGGAAAGATGGCGTTTTTCGCCGAGCAGGCGCAGCACGCGATCGGCTGCCTCTTCACCAAACTGACGAAATGTGGTCCATTTGCCGCCGACTAAACACAGTGTGCTCCACGCCCGATTGGCATCGGGTGGCAGCATCACCAATGAGTGGTTACGTGAAATCTGGCCGTTGAGTTTGGCATCGCTGGCCGGCAGCGGACGCACGCCGCAGAAGGTATAGACGATAGCGGCATCGGGCACGTCGATGTGGGGAAAGACGAAGCGCAGGGATTCCAGGATATACACTTTTTCATCCGCTTCGCACACCACCGCATCGGGATCGTCAACGCGAATATCGGTGGAACCCACCAGCACCTTGCCGAACCACGGGAACATGATGCAGACGCGGCCTTCCTGATTTTCGAAGTAGACCATTTCGCCATCCAGCATATGCAGCAGTTCGGGATGATCGAGGATCAGATGCGATCCTTTGGTACCGCCAATCATTTTTGGCAGGTCGTCGCGAGAAGAGATGCGCTGGTTGAGCTGGTCGATCCACGCCCCCCCGGCATTCACCAGCACGTGCGGTTGCAGGCTAAAGCGCTCGCCACTTAACGCATCCTGCAGAATAACGGTTTCGCCCTCGGCGCTCACCAGCTGCAGATAGTTGAGCGCCAGCGCTTCCGGACACGCCTGTTGCGCGTCGTCTATAAGTTCAAACCCCAGCCGTTCCGGCGCGCTGATCCACGCATCATAGTAGCTGGCGCTGTACTTCACCCAGGGCGCAAATCCCGGCCAGCGATCGCGCGTGGCCGCTTCACTGCGCACCTGATGCTTCGGCATTGAGCCATACTGGCGGGTGTAGATATCGTAGAGGCTGAGGCCTGTTTTAATCAGCAGCGCGCCGCGCCGCGTGGGCTTATCGCTCAGGCGTAGAAAGCGCCGCGTCGCATTGACCAGCCCGCCAGCGAGATTGTCGATTGGCACCGTCGTACGTAAGGGGAATACATAATGCGAGGCATTTTTTAACAGGCGATCGCGCTCGGTGACCGACTCTTTCACTAACGTGAACTCACCGGTTTCCAGATATCGCAATCCACCGTGGATCATGCGTGAGAGCGCGCCGCTGGCGGCCTGGCACCAGTCGCCTTTCTCCACCAGAATCGCCGGAATACCTTGCAAGGCCAGTTCACGAAAGGTGCTGATGCCGTTGATGCCACCGCCGACGATCAACACCGGGGTGGACGAGCGCTGGCGTAAGAGGTTCAGGCGCTGCTCGCGCGTTTGAATATTATCCATGAGTGACTCCTCGACTCAGGTCCAGTTCCAGTACGCCTGCCGCAGTGGATTCATCCGTGACCATGCTTTTCAGCCACTGACCATGCAGCGCGCAGCGGATGGGATCCACTTTGTCCCGTCCGGCGACTACCGCCATTGAGAATGGAATACGCTGCAGCTCGGGCAAGGTAAGCGCGACCAGCCGACGGTTGGCGTCAAACGGCGCAGGCTGACCGCGAGCATCCAGCAGCCAGGCTAACAGTTCACTGCGCGCGCCGCTGGTTTCAATACTCGCCGAGGCATGACGCGCCGCCAGGTTGAGGTCATAGTAGCTGGAGCTGTCGCTATGAATCGATCCAAGGCCAACCACGGCCAACGTGGCGTTGCGTGCTTTATCCAGCACATTCTCGACGGCGCTGATGCCCATCAGCATGTCGCGTTCTTCGGCGGAATCGGTAAACAGCGGGGCATGGATCTGCCAGGCGTGTCCGCCGAGGCGCGCCGCCATTTCCGATGCCACGTGATTAACATCGGTGTAATGCTTGCCTTGTACGCAGCCCAGGGCGGGCACCACCTGCACATCGTATTTACGCGTGGGCTGTAAGGCATCAACCAACGCGCTAACGCCTTTCCCGCCGGTAATAGCAATCACATCGCCATCTTTGAGGCGCGAGAGCAGATATTCTGCCGCCGCAGCGCCAACCATTTGCAGACTTTGATCCTCGCTGCGCGCCACATTCGGTGCGACCACCACCTGTTGCAGCTGGCCGAGAGCGGCCAGATCGCTCTCCAGCTGGTGCGCTGACAGCCACGGCGATTTGATGGTGATCTCCACCATGCCGCTCTCTTTACCCTGGCGAATCAGCCGATTGACGCTAGCCACAGACAGGCCAGTCTCAACCGCAATATCCGACTGCTTTTTGCCGTCGAGGTAATACATCACCAGTACCTGGTAAATCTGACGTGCGCTGTGAAACGCGGGATGTTCGCTAGTGAATTCCATGGGCGATAATTCCTTATGCAGCTCGGTATTTATTCAGCAAATGGTCAATAGACACCGCGGCCAGCAGGATCAAGCCTTTAATCAACTCCTGCCAGTAAACGGAGACGTTAATCAAAATCAGCGAGCTGGTAACAATCGACAACAGCGCCACACCGAGCACCGCGCCAAGAATCGAACCGGTGCCGCCTTTCAGACTCGCACCGCCAATCACCGCCGCCGCAATCACATTCAGCTCCATACCCACGCCAAACGTCGGGGTAGCAGAGCCGAGACGCGCCATGTAGATAATGCCCGCCAGCCCAGCCAGCGTTGAGGTCAGCACCGTGACCCACAGTTTGATGCGATTGATGTTAATGCCGGAGTAGGCGGCGGCACGTTCGTTGCTGCCGGTATAAAACACTTTGCGGAACAGGGTTGCTTTACGCAGCAGCACGTCGAACAGCGCCACCAGGACAAAAAACAGCACGATGACAAAGGGAATGCCCCAGATAGCGCCCTGGCCGATAAACTTGAAATTCACCGGCAGAGTAAACAGCGACAGCGGTGTGCCCTGGGTGACGATCATGCACAGGCCGCGCACAATCACCATCGCTGCCAGCGAGGCGATAAAATGGCTGAGGCCGATTTTGGTTACCGTAAGTCCCATGAGTAAGCCCACCAACGCCGCCGCGCCAATGCCTGCCAAACTCGCCAGCCAGGGATCCATGCCGCTCAGGAACAGCTGCCCGGCCACCACCATGGAAAGACAAACCACCGCGCCAACTGAAAGATCGATACCGCCGACAATCAGTAAAATGGTCATGCCGATCACCACGATGCCTTCAATCGAAAACGACAGCAGCATCGCCTTCATGTTGGCCCAGGTGAGGAAGTAGGGCGAGGTAAAGCTCATCACCACGAAGATCAGCGCGATGATCACGATCAGCCCCACTTCGCGCTGCTTGTGTATGCCGCCGAACAGCGACCAGCGCGATTTTTGCAAGGTGGGCAGGGTGGTATTCATGGTCATACGGCCTCCGCTTCAGGATTGATGCCGGCGGCGAGCCGCATCAGATTTTCTTCTGTCATGGCATCACCGGTGACTTCACCGCTAATACGCCCTTCATGAATCACAATGATGCGATCGCACAGGCCAATTAACTCGGGCAACTCCGACGAAATCACCACTAAACCCACGCCGTTTGCCGCCAGTTTGGCGAGAATGCTGTAGATTTCCGCCTTGGCGCTGACGTCCACGCCGCGCGTGGGTTCGTCAAGAAAGACAATTTCCGGCTGTACCGACAGCACGCGGGCTAGCGCGACTTTTTGCTGATTGCCGCCCGACAGCGATGACACCGGATCGCTCAATTTGCCATGCTTCAGTTTCACCTGCTGTGCCAGCGCTTCTGCTTGCTGGCGCTCGCGGCCCGGGCTCAGCAGCAGGCGATGATGACTCACGGCGTGGAGATCCAGTGCCGAAATATTCCAGTCGATTGGCATCGAGAGAAACAACCCGGCGTCTTTGCGATCCTCAGATAAATAAACCATGCGCTGTGCAATGCTGGCCGCGTAATTGCGCAGCGTCACCGCCTCGCCTTTAATGCGGATCGCGCCGCGTTTAATCGGCAATAAACCGCAAATCCCTTGCGCGATTTCACTGCGTCCCGCGCCCATTAAACCGCCGATACCGAGGATTTCACCGGGTCGCAGATCAAAATGAATAGCGTGGAAGTGTTTGCCATCACCGAGATCGCGCACCTGCAACAGCGGCGACACGGCGCTAACCGGGCGTTTATTGGGGTAAAGCTGTGAAAGCTCACGTCCTACCAGGCGCGTAATCACTTCATCGGGCGTCATGCTGCGCAGCGGCGCGCTGTGCACGGTGCGGCCATCACGCAAAATAGTGATGTGCTGACACAGCGCAAAAATTTCCGCCATACGATGGCTGATATACACCACCGCAATCCCTTGCGCCTGTAGCTGACGCACAATGGCAAACAGCGTCTGGGCTTCCGGTTCGGTCAGTGCGGCAGTCGGTTCATCCAGAATCAGCAGGCGACAATCCAGCGTCAGCGCCTTGGCAATCTCCACCAGCTGCTGCTGAGACAGTGAGAGTTCGCCCACCTTGCGGGTCACGGCGATCGGCGCCAAGCGGTTCATCACCGTCTGTGCTTTCTCACGCAGCGCTTTATGTGGCATCAGCACGCCACGCTGGCTGGCGGCGTGCGCCATCCAGATGTTTTCATACACGCTGATATCCGGGCACAGCGCAATTTCCTGATGCACTAAACCTATACCGAGCTGCTGTGCCTCGCGCGGCGAGCGCAGGGTGATAGGCTTGCCATCAAGTAACACCTCACCGCTATCCGGGCGCAGAATGCCATCGATAATATTCATCAACGTCGATTTGCCTGCGCCGTTTTCGCCTGCCAGCGCATGGATTTCACCGGCGCGCAGAGTGAGATCTACGCCCTGTAACGCCCGCACCGCGCCAAAGCTTTTACTGATGCCTCGCAATTCAAGAAGTGCCGTCATGATTGTCACCTTACTCGTTGATGCCTTTGGTACCACGGCGTTTCAGATAGGCATCCCAGCGGAAATCGTCGGCATTGTCTTTTGTCACCACCGCATAGCCGTTATCGAGGATGGGGAAGGCGAAAGGATTGGTGCCGTTGCGTTTGGCATCGTTCATGGGATCGATCAGTTCCGGATGAGCGGCGAGGAATAAGGTCATAAAGCCCATATAACCCTGGATGCCCTGATTCGGATTGATGGCGCCAAACACCTGGCCGCTTTTAATCATATCCAGCACCTTGGCGTTAACATCGACGGTCATCACTTTTACTTTGCCGCCATTTTCCGCCACCGCCTGCGCGGCACCGATCGCCGAGCTGGCTTCCGGCATGAAGATGCCTTTGAGGTTAGGGTTGGCCTGCAGCATTGAGAGCACGGCGTTATACGCCTTTGAAGGATCCTGATTGGTGGCGGCGCGCGCCACCAGTTTGCTATCCGGGAAGGCGGCTTTCATTTCGTTGATAAAAGCGGTGACGCGACGATCGTGATTATCCTGCCCCGGGTTTTCCAGTACGGCAAACTCTGCGCCTTTACCCATCGCTTTGCCAAGCTCATCGGCAGCGGCTTTGCCTTCACGGAAGTTGTCCGAGGTGATGTAAGCGACGCGTTTGCTGTTGGGAGAATCGGCGGCGAAGGTCACTACCGGAATGCCCATTTCAGCGGCGCGATTAATCGGTTCAATAAACGGATCGGGATTCATCGGATGAAGAAAGATACCGGCGGGTTTTTGCGCCAGGATTTGCTCAAAGCTGGAGAGCTGTTGGTTAACATCATAGGCTGGCGTGCCGCCGTAAACGGTTTTGCAGCCCAGCTGGTGCGCCGCCTGTTTGAACATTTCATAGACCGGGAACCAGTATTCCACGCCGGTTACCATCACGTTCATATAATAGGTTTCGCCGGGCTTACAGCGAAATTGCGGCGCGTCATCGGCGGCGCTTACGGTGCTGGTGAAACTGCCCGCCAGCAATAAACTCGCGAGAAGTGCGGTGATTTTTTTCATGTTTTTTCCCCGGAACTGACGCTGAATGTGTATGGCTCAGCCGTGACAACAAAACGCGGAAAAACGAGCCGGCGTTAATCGTGAAAATTATTTCTTATGCATGAAATAATTTTCACAAGGTATAAAAGCTGGCGCGAAAAAGATCAATTTATGGTTAACGAATTGTTTCGTAGTTGTGAGTGCGTTCACTAATTGCACTCTTAGGCTGGGTGCAAGCGGCGTTGATCGTCGTTGGTGTGCCCATGCTTTCATATGAAACCTGTCATCAGCTTTATGCGTGATAAAGATCCCAATTATAAGGTTGCGTGATTGTTAATTGTTCTTTATTGGTTATGAATGAAGTGTAATTTATTTCGAATGAAGATTTTAGGCAATCAAATCGGAGCACCTCATGAACACAACCTTCACGTCTTTACAGCAACCTGATGATTTCAAACAGAACGTCCGCCTGATGAAAAAAGCGCTGAGAGAGCAGATTGGCGATGTCGAAGGGCTGTTTGAACAAGTCAGAAGCAAAATCGTTAACGAAATTGCCGCCGCCCGCGCCGAAGAAGCCCAAAACGGATCGGCATGGCCGCAAGTCACTCAGCAGGACATCGCTGCCGGACGCGTCAGCGAGGCAGTGAAGGATCATATTCGTCGTCGCGGCTGCGTGGTGGTGAAACAAACTTTCGCGCGCGATCAGGCATTGGCGTGGGATGAATCAATGCTCAAGTACCTCGATGACAATGATTTCGATAATGTCTACACAGGGCCAGGCGATAACTTCTTCGGAAATCTTGAGGCCTCACGCCCGGAAATCTATCCGATTTACTGGAGCGATGCGCAAATGTCAGCGCGCCAAAGTGAAGCCATGGCGCAGACGCAGTCCTTCCTCAATCGCCTATGGAAGTTTGAGTCGCGCGGTATGCGCTGGTTTGAGCCGGACGTCAGCATTATCTATCCCGACCGCATTCGCCGCCGTTTACCGGGCACCACCTCAAAAGGGCTCGGCGCGCATACCGATTCCGGCGCGCTGGAGCGGTGGTTGCTGCCGGCTTATCAGCAGGTGTTCAGTAAAATCTTCACCAACCAGTTTGATCAATACGATCCGTGGGATGCGGCGCACCGCACGGAAGTGAATGAATATCAATCTGGCACCACCACCAAGTGCTCGGCATTCCGTACCTTCCAGGGCTGGACGGCGCTATCGGATATGCAACTTGGGCAAGGTTTGCTGCATGTGGTGCCGGTGCCGGAAGCAATGGCCTATTTGCTGTTGCGTCCGCTGCTGAATGATGTACCAGAAGATGAGCTGTGCGGCGTCGCGCCGGGCAAGGTGCTGCCGGTATCTGCGCAGTGGCATCCCGAGCTGATTGAGGGTTTATGTTCGATTCCGGCGCTGCAGGCGGGCGATTCGGTGTGGTGGCACTGTGATGTGATCCATTCGGTTGCTCCGGTTGAAAACCAGCAAGGTTGGGGCAATGTGATGTACATTCCTGCCGCGCCGCTGTGTGAGAAAAATGCGGCTTATGCCAGCAAAGTCGCGCAGGCGCTGGCCAGCGGTGCGTCGCCGGGCGATTTCCCGCCAGAAGATTACGAAACACACTGGCGCAACCGTTTCACGCCTGAGGCGCTGAATGCCAACGGTCGCCGCAGTCTGGGATTGGACTGAATTTCTGGTAAGCTTGGCAAAAATCTTTCGGCAGCGGGTGTTATGAACGCACGTCATCAGCAAATTATTCAATTGGTTAGCGAGCGCGGTAGCGTCAGCGTAACTGAACTGGCGCAAACCACCGGCGTTTCGGAAGTGACCGTGCGTCAGGATCTCAATCTATTGGAGAAAGGCGGCTTTTTGCGCCGCGTGCACGGCTCTGCCGTGGCGCCAGAGAGCGATGACATTGGTGCGCGCATGCAAACCCGCTTTGCCGTGAAAAAACGGCTGGCGGAATATGCGGCGTCGTTGGTGAACAGCGGGGAAACGGTGTTTATCGAAGGGGGTAGCACCAATGCGTTGCTGGCACGCGAACTGAGCGATCGCAGCGATATCACAATCATTACCGTGAGTCATTACATCGCCGGATTGCTGCGCGAAAAGGGCGGCGATGTGATTATCCTCGGCGGTCTTTTTCAAAAAAGCAGCGAATCGGTGGTGGGGCCGCTGACGCGCTTATGCATTCAGCATCTTAATTTTCATAAAGCCTTTATCGGCATTGATGGCTGGGATGCGGTGACCGGTTTTACCAGTCGCGACATGCTGCGCTGTGACGTGGTGAATGCCATTATGGAAAAACCCACCCACACCATCGCGCTGACCGATTCATCGAAGTTTGGCCAGATTCATTCGTTTGCGCTGGCCCCCACACAGCCGTTTCAAACGCTTATCACCGATGACGGACTGGATACCGCCTATCAAAAGACGCTGCGTGCGCAGGGTGTAGCGCTAAATTTGGTTTAACTGACGAACCCATCACTGCGTGTGTCATTCAAGTGAAAATGGATTGATAAATTGCCTGCCCCATAGACTTGCGCGGTCAACCTGGTTCAGTTCTGCTTCATCACATACGTTGCGCCAGTGGCTTTCGATCGACGTTTTCATCATCATGAACTGCTCATGCGCATCAGTGCGACTCAACGCAAAATGATGGGCCGCGTTCAGACAACTGGTCATGCGGCTTAAATTATTATTGCCGCTGATGAGCATAGCCTGAGAAGCTTCATTACCCGCTCGCCCCTGCGGGCAAATGTCATAAGCTGGCGTCAGACTAAAGGTATTACCATCCCAAAATGCGGCGTGATTTCGCGCATGATCATCGGTATTGCCGCAAAGAATATTGAAACAGAGCCGCTTATACAGTTCCAACAATGTCTGATTGGGTGATGCGAAGCGCTGACGAATTATTTCAGCTAACGTCTCATAACTGGCATAGCGTGCGAGCATATCGTCGAGTTCAAACAAAGTCAGAGCGGAGAGCATAACTTTGCGTGTCCATCCATTGGATTGGTATTCACGGTCAAAGCGCTCAATCATGATCACATCGCGCCCTCCAGCCTTAACAAGCTGCACGGGTGCGACATTTAAGCCTGCGAAATATGCAAGCCGCATTGCAAGAAATTCGCCCTTTACCACATTCCATATATCGGCACTGGCTGAAAATTTAGCGATATATTTTTTTCCATCAAATTCGATTAACGCTTTTGGACGTGCGCCGCCAATCGATGTGCCATGAAACAACGCTTGATCCAGTTCTGCTGTCAACGGCACACCTTTTTCAACCCGATCGGCTGACTCGAGTAATTCAGGAAGACTCACATTTTCAGCGGCTCTGGGAATATAGTCCGTTGCGGAATGTTGGAAATCCAAAGCACCAATGCGATCTGAACCGGACTCCATCAGGTAGGTCAGTTCATCAAGCATTCCGGTATCAACATTGGCACCTTTTCGTCCCATACGACGGTTAATGATGACACGACGGCCCCAAGCATCAGGCGCGCTATCTCGAATACAACCCGCAATTTTCAGGCCATTCAAAGGAGGAATAATACCCGTACGCAAAGGAAGTTCGTTCGGATTAAGCGGAATACGATTTTCTCGTTGTAGGTAACTGCGACCATAGTTGAAAAAGAGAGTGTCTCCCTCAGTTTCCAGTCTTCCCGCTACCACCGGGTGAGTTTCACCCGGCAACCATATCCATACGTAAGCTTCTCTAACATGCTGTTCAGAAGTCATCTTTCACCTTCCTGGTGCTCTTTATTTTACTGGTGTGTTTTGGTAATAGCTTTAGCTTTTCCTCCACACGATTACGATGACTGACCAATGATGGCAAACTCACCTCTGTATCAAAAAGAGGAATACCCAAAATGGCCGCAATCTCAAAATAGGTGCCAATCTGGCATTTAACATCGCCTTGCTCAACGCGATATAACGTTCCCCGAGAAATTCCGGCTCTTTCTGCCAATTCTGCGGCGGGGATCTGTTTCTCAATACGTTCAGCACGAATCAGAGAAGCCAATAACGTAATGGCTTCCTGAGCATATCGAGAGGGGGGGGATCCAACAAAAGTCATGATTTGCTCCATACACAATACAAATAGCCGTTATATGTACTACATATAGAACACTATAAACCGAGGAGAAATTCTAATCCATCTTGGGAAAATGAAGGTGGGTGTTCTCTATACAGCACATATAGGCCTTATATGTACTGTACAGAGAACATTGAGGTTGAAATTACGATACCAGCGCCTGCGCCGTTACTTCATCGGTAATCAAACCGGTTACCAGCCCGCTGGCGAGCACCGCGCGGATCGCTTCAACTTTGCTGACGCCGCCTGCCAGCGCCACAATCTCTGCGCGATGCGCCAGATCCAGTTCCACCGACAAGGTGCGCGACGTCAGATTGGTGTTAATCATCTGCCCGTTAGCGTCAAAGAAATGCCCGAGTAATTCACCGACCGCGCCCGATGAGGAGATGTCGTTGATCTCTGCTTCATCAATCATACCGGCCTCAACCAGCTGCGCCGCCGGTTCCACCGTGCCAATCCCCACCAGTTTAATTTCGCTCTGCGCCGCCATGGCAAACACCTCACTCACGCCACGCTGCGCCAGCAGGACGTCACGATCTTCCTGGGTATTAGCAAAAAACGGTACCGGCATCATGTAGGCTTGTGCACCGGTTTTCTCCGCGATGCGATGCATAACATCGTGCGGATTCAGCGCGTAGTTGCGCGTCAAACAGCCAAGCAGCGAGACAAAACGCATGTGCGGCGCATCGATGCGTGGCAGCTGGTGGATGGCAGCGGAAAGGGTGCGACCATGCCCAAGGCCTAGCGTGGTGGAGGGCGATGAAGCCAGGAGATTGCGCAGATAGTCCGCGCCCGCCATACCCAATGCGCGCACCGGCAATCCCTCTTCACCGAGATCGGGCGCGACCTGGCAAAAGTTCAAGCCGAACTTTGCGCGCAGTCGATCTTCTAACGCCACGCAGGCCACGATATCGCCATCAATGGATACCTTTACCGCGCCTTCCGCCACCACGCGCGCAATCATACGGTGCGTTTTAACCGACGGCAGCCCAAGCCGTTTCGCGACTTCGGCCTGCGTCAAGCCGCCAACGTAGTGCAGCCAGGCGGCGCGCAGCGCCAGAGATTCGTCGCGTTCAGTAGAGGTTGGAGCCGGTTTCATGGTTTACGTCCTGTTAGTTAGACAAATGCAGATCCTGCACGCCGGTATCGATATGCCCGGCCCAGAAGGCGACGCTCTCGGCAATCTCATTGACCACGTTGCTATCTGTCGGCTCGCGTTCTTTAAAGCTCAGCTCCAGACAGATCTCATTATCCTGCGCTCCCCCACGCGCCAGCGCGTCCAGCAGTGGCTGGGGCTGAATGCGGCCGCCGGCATTGTACTGCAATGTAAACGGTCTGTGGCCGCCTTTATCCAGCATGCTCTGCTTGATGTGGATAATCGGCGAGTAGCGCGGCACCGCTTCCGCCCACGCGTAAGGATCGAAGTCGCGCGGATCGGCAGAGGTAACATCACCGTGATCGATATCTGCCATCATCCACATCGGTACGGCCATTGCTGCCTGGCTCAGCCGCTGCTGCAGGGCTAAACAGGCCGGGATGGTTTCACCGAATTCGCGGCCCACGCTCATCGGTTCCCAGAACAGGTATGTTAACCCGGCGGATTTTGCGTGTTCGGCCACCTCAGCCCAGCAATCAATGGCAATGTCGATTAACGCGGCGCGGCGCGTCGTATCGTTGAAATCTTGCTGGGTAAAAATGGCAAACTGCGAACCCACTGCAGCACCGCCCAGTTCCGCGGTAATGTCGGCAAAGGTTTTGAACCAGTCTACGTAGTAACGGCGTACCGCAACGTCAGGATGGCCAAAATGGTTGAGGCGGCCATAAGGTCCGGTCATACCCGACGTGATGCGCACGCCCGTTGCGCCCAGCGCCTGCTGCATGCGCCGCGTCATGCGGTTTATGGTGGCAGCGGGCCAGCTGGGATTGATAAATTCGTGGGTCAGCTGCACGTCACGAATGCGAATCTGCTGCGCCACGGTGTGAATCAAATCCTGGGGATCGGCAAAGCGGTTCACCAGCGGGTTGGTATTGAGTGACAGCGTTAACGGCATGGTTCACCTCTTATCCGGCGTGCGCACGCAGCGGTGCGGGGGCAGCATAGGTGGCGTTGAACCACTGCGTGAAAGCCTGCTGCTGCGCCTCATCGAGATGCAGCTTATGCTTGGTGCGGCGCCAGAGCACATCCTCTGCCTGCTGCGCCCATTCGTATTCCACCAGATAGCGCACCTCAGCTTCATACAGCTGCCCACCGAAATGACGTCCCAGATCGCCCAACGCATTGGCGTGATCGATAAGCTTGTCCATACGTGTGCCGTACAGACGCGCGTAGTGTTTCCGCAGCGGCTGAGGCAGCCACGGCCAGCGTGATTTAACCTGCTCTAAAAACGTCTCGAAATCGGCGTGCGGCATATCGCCGCCCGGTAAGGTGGCGGCGCGCGTCCAGTCGGCACCCATGTTCGGGAAGTAGGGCGCCAGTTTTTGCATGGCGTGCTCAGCGAGCTTACGGAAGGTGGTGATTTTACCGCCAAATACGTGCAGCAGCGGGGCGTTTTGCCGATCGTCGAGGTCGAAAACATAGTCTCGCGTGACGGCAGAGGGATTGCCTTTGCCGTCATCAAACAGCGGACGCACGCCGGAAAAGCGCGTTATCACGTCGTTGGCGCGCAGTTTCACCTTAAAATAGCGATTAACCACATCGATCAAGTATTGCTGCTCGCTATCATCGACCGTGACCGCTTCCGCTTTGCCTTCCCACGCAATATCGGTGGTGCCGATCAGCGCGTTATCGCCTTCATACGGGTTAATAAAGATCACGCGCTTATCCGTGTTTTGCACCAGATAAGCCTGCTGACCTTCCCAGAATTTCGGCACAATAATGTGCGAGCCTTTTACCAGGCGCACGTTGCGATTGCTTTTGGTGTGCGTCACCTGATTGACGATATCCAGCACCCACGGGCCTGCCGCATTTACCAGCACTTTGGCAAACACAGTGCGTGACGCACCGCTGGCATCCTGCAAGGTGATTTCCCATTTGCCGCTATGGCGCGTGGCTGCCACGCAGCGGGTGCGCGGCAGAATGGTGGCTCCCCGTTCGGCGGCATCCAGCGCATTCAGCGTCACCAGTCGCGCGTCATCGACCCAGCAATCGGAGTATTCGAATCCTTTGTGATAGCTATCCAGCAGCGCCGCGCCCTCAGGATCGCGGCTTAAATCCAGTGAACGGGTGCCCGGTAATTTTTTGCGGCCCCCAAGGTGGTCATAGAGAAACAGCCCCAATCGCACCAGCCACGCCGGGCGATCGCTCGGGCTGTGGGGCAGAACAAAACGCATCGGCCAGATAATGTGCGGTGCCGCGTTAAGCAACACTTCACGCTCGATAAGCGCTTCACGCACCAGACGAAACTCATAATATTCCAGATAGCGCAAACCGCCGTGCACCAGCTTGCCGGAGCGCGATGACGTGCCCTGGGCGAGGTCATCTTTTTCACACATCATCACCGATAACCCGCGCCCGGCGGCGTCGCGCGCAATGCCTGCGCCGTTAATGCCGCCGCCAATCACAAACAGATCCAGCATGTGTTCACTCATGATTTACTCCTTAAAACTGTTTAAGCGCATGCCAGGCGGCAGGAAGATCGTTACGCATCTGTTGATAGGTGGCGAAAAGCGGGTGATAGCGCTGCATCAGATCGGTAGATGGCGCTTCGGGTGCATCCAGCAGCGGCATGACCCAGGTTTTAACGCAGCTCTCCATTGATGGATAAGCACCAATCGCGACCGCCGCCATCATCGCGGCACCGGCCGCACCGGCTTCATCGCGCTGGCTGATACGCACTGGCGCACCAAGGCAGGCTGAGAGAATCTGGCGTAACGGCTGCGAGCGCACGGCCCCGCCGGTTAAACGAATTTCGCCCGGCAGGCTGCCCATCGCCAGATAGCAATCGCGCGCCGCCATGCCGATGCCTTCGATCACCGCACGCACCAAATCGCCAAAATTGTGGGTGTAGCTCAGGCCGGTAAAGCTGGCGCGCGCCTCGGCATTGACAAACGGCCCGCGTTCACCGGCGATGGAGATGTAAGGGTGATAGAGCAGGGTGCCGGGCTTCGCGTCGTTGAGCCAGCGATCGATATGGCCGACCAAACGGGCATGATCGATTTCACAACCAAAGCTGCTGAGCAGGTCATTGGCGAGGTTTAACAGCCAGTCGAGATTGAGCGTGGATGCCATATTGGTTTGCACCTGCGTGACATAGCCCGGCCACGGCAGCGGAATAACGTAACCGGTTTGCGCCGGATTCAGCCACACCTCATCAATGGTCACGCTGCGCAGGTGCACGCCGGTTGAGCCAACAATCGAGCAGGCGGTATTAGCTTCTCCGGTATGCACGCCAGCACCCAGCGCGGTCATCGCCATATCGACATAGCCGAGGCAGATAGGCGTGCCAGCGCGCAAACCGGTAGCCTGCGCGGCGTCGGCGGTGAGAGGATGAGTCGTTTGCGTACCCTCAATGATCTCGGGCAGCAGATGGCGACGATGCTCAAGGCCCAGTGCGGCAATGACCCGATCGTCGTAGCGCTGATGGCGGAAGTTGCCGAAGGTAAAACTCGCTTCTGAGGGGTCGGTGGCGCGTATGCCGGTGAGGTTCAGGTAGAGCCAATCTTTGCAGTGCAGCGCGACTTCGCTTTGCGCCAGCAGTTCGGGATAGAACTGGTCCATGTGCGCGAGCTGCGCGCCCTGCTGGCAGGTGTTGAGTCCGGTGCCCGTGGCGTTGAAGCGCTGAGCCGCTAAGGGATGCTGATTGAGTTTTTCTACTGTGGGAGCCGCACGGGCATCCAGCCAGATCCACGCATCGCCGACCGGCTGATTATTCGCCCCCACCAGCCAGCTACCGTCTCCCTGGGCAGTGACGGCCACTGCCACTACGCGCGCGGCCAGATTGTCGACGCGCTCGCCTAATTTACGTATCGCCGTCACCGCATCTTGCCAGGTTTGCGTCATCGATTGCTGCGCCGCGCCGCCTTCACTGCGGTAATAACTGTTACGCACTGATGCGCATGCCAGCTGCGTGCCTTCCAGATCAAATGCCACCGCTTTAACCACCGAGGTGCCGGAATCCAGACCCAGAATGATATCGCCACTATCCACGTACACCTCCGAGAGAAGAAGAGTGATCACCCGACGCATTACAGTCGCCCGCTGTGTTAACAGCCTGTGATGATTTTGCTAAATAATGTCTTACACCACTTCTCACTGAGATAACATATCTTCTGTATTATTTTTCTTTAAAACAAATAAATTTCAGTAGGGATAGCGAAGTCGATCACGAAAATGATGCTAAAACCGCTGGCAAAGCGATGAGCAACCTTGGGATAAATGCTTGTATTGCGTTGTTAATGCGGTTTGTGACGCGTCCGACATCAATTAAGCGATCCAGATCGCTCTCCTGAAAAAATTGCGGCGTACCTGTTGACAATTTAGTCACATCAGCTCAATTCTCATCACACAAGTTATCACACTTATAACATTATCGGCGCGATTATCGCAGCTGATAACCGTGAGAGGTCACGTTATGTCCGATGTCTCAATACTTGCGAAACAGATCTCCCGTAAGCGTACCAGGCGCTATGCGGCGATTGCGCTGGTGGTCGTCGCCGTCATCGCCGCGATGGCGCTGGATAATAAAGTGGTCAAAATCGGCTCCGCGGATGATGCGCAGGAACAAGGGTTCGCAGCGGATAGCTACGGCCAGAAAACCTTCCCGACCATCCAGCACGACGTCGAATCTCGTGCGGTTGAGGCCAAAACGCTGGCGGACGCGCTGCAGGTAAATCAGCAGGACGCGGTGCAGAAATATGGCGTGGGCACGCCGCTGCCGGTGTTCGCGGTGAAACTGGAAGGCGTGGTGCAAGCGGGTCAGATGGGCATCTTCCCGCTACAGGTTGCCGGATTGCCGGAAGGAACGCAGGTGCGACTGCAAACCGGCCCGGCGATAACCGGCACCGATCTGCGTGACGCCAACGGCAAAATTCAGTTCGGCGATTTTACCAACCAGATTGAGTACCAAAACGCCGGTTCGGCGATCAATCGCGCGATGAAAACGGCGGTACTCGACAAGCTGGACCGCGATGCGCTACCGGGCAAAACCGTGCAGGTAGTCGGCGTATTCCGCCTGCTGAACGCGAAGAACTGGATGGTGACGCCGGTTAGCATGGAGGTGAAATGAAACCGTTCAACGTTAATCCTGCCTTGCTGAAAGGTGAAGTGATCCTACAGGCGCGCAATATCAGCAAAGTCTACGGATCAACGCACGCGCTGAAGGGCGTCAATTTCGAAATTCGTCGTGGCGAAGTGACCACGCTATTTGGTGAAAACGGCGCGGGTAAATCGACGCTGATGAAAATTTTGTCGGGCGTAGTGACGCCAACTACCGGGGAAATTCTGTTAAACGGCGAGGAGAAAGTATTTCGATCCGCTACGGAAGCGCGAGACTGCGGCATCTCAATTATCCATCAGGAACTGAATCTCGCACCGAATATGAACGTGCGCGACAACATCTTTATGGGGCGCGAAATCATGAAGCCGGGCGGCGTGGATTACGCCGAAGAGGCGCGCGTCACGGCGCACCTGATGGCCGCGCTGGAAGAGGAGATTGATCCCCTGACGCCGGTAGAGAACCTGCGTCTCGGCCAGCAGCAGATCGTCGAAATCGCTCGTGCTCTATCGGTAAATTCACAGATTCTAATCATGGATGAGCCCACCTCAGCGCTCAGCGCGGCAGAAGTCGCCGTGTTATTTCAGGTGATACGCGATTTAACCAGTCAGGGCGTGGCGATTGTTTATATCTCCCATCATCTGGAAGAGGCGCTGGAGATTACCGATCGCGCGGTGGTATTGCGTGACGGCGTAATGACGGCCTACGCCAAACGCGATGAGATCGATCTCGAATGGATCGTGCGCAATATGGTGGGCGATCACTTTGATCTGGGATCGCCGCCCACAGGCTATGAGTTCGGTCTGCCAGCATTAACCGTTAACGATCTCACGCTGAAAAGCAAAACCGGCATTCGGCTGGTGGATAACCTGTCGCTGGCGGTGAAAGCCGGGGAGATCGTCTGTATTTACGGCCTGATGGGCGCCGGACGCACCGAGCTGCTGGAGTGTATCGCCGGGCGACTGCATCAAAACAGCGGCCACATTCTGCTGCAGGACACCGATGTCTCTGCGCTGACCATTTCACAACGCATTCAAATTGGGCTGGCGCTGGTGCCGGAAGACAGGCAGCGCGATGGCCTGGTGCAAACCATGTCGGTGGGCGAAAACCTGTCACTCGCCAGTATCAGTGAGTTTGTACGCGGCCTGATGCTCTCCAGAAGCCGTGAAAAACAGCTGGTTAACGACAGTATTCGTAACGTGACGGTGAAAACATCCGGTGGCGAAGCGGCGATTGGCTCGCTCTCTGGCGGCAATCAACAAAAAGTGGTGATTGGCAAAATGCTCGCCACGCGTCCCAAAGTGATTTTGCTGGATGAACCGAGTCGCGGCATCGATATCGGCGCCAAAGCCGAGGTGTTTCGCCTGCTGGCCGAGAGTGCCAAAAAGGGGCTGGCGGTGGTGTATACCACGTCGGAAGTGGGTGAGTGTTTGAGTATTGCGCATCGGATCGTGGTGATGAGCAAAGGGCGCATTTCCGCCATCTTCGACGCAAACGTGAGCAAAGAACGCATTATGGCCGCTTCAGGCGAGTCTCTGGTGGCATGACATGAAAAACGGAGCAAAACAGATGACTGACAGAACACAAACGCTGGCAACGCCGCCGATCGCCACCAAAAAAAACAGCGATAAACAGCTCCATCTGGCGCGTTTGCTGCTGGAAGGTCGCGCATTCATCGCGCTATTGGTGATTATCGCCACCTTCTCCTTCCTGTCGCCTAACTACTTTACCGGTGCCAATTTTCTCACCATGGCGTCGCATGTGGCGATTTTCGGATTACCGGCGATCGGCATGCTGCTGGTGATCCTCAACGGTGGCATTGATTTGTCGGTGGGCTCAACGCTCGGTCTGGCGGGCGTGATGGCCGGCTTTATGATGCAGGGGATCAATCTAGAAGCGTTCGGCGTGGTGCTGTATCTGCCGGTTTGGGCGGTAGCGATTTTGACGCTGGTGGTCGGCGCGCTGGTGGGCTTAGTCAACGGTATCCTCATCGCCTGGTTCCGCGTACCGGCGTTCGTTGCCACCCTCGGCACGATGTATGTGGCGCGCGGTATTGCGCTGCTGATCACTAACGGTCTGACCTACAACAAGCTCTCGGGTAGCGAAGCGCTGGGCAACAGTGGGTTTGACTGGCTCGGCTTTAATCGCCTCTTCAACATACCGGTTGGCGTGCTGGTGCTTGGCGTTGTGGCGCTGGCCTGTGGTTTTCTGCTTAGCCGCTCGGCCTTTGGTCGCTGGCTTTATGCTTCGGGCGGCAACGAACGCGCGGCCGATCTCTCTGGCGTGCCGGTGAAACGCATCAAAATCAGCGTTTATGTGTTGTCGGGTATCTGCGCCGCGCTGGCGGGGCTGGTGCTCTCTTCACAGCTCACCTCGGCAGGCCCAACGGCGGGTACCACTTATGAGCTGACGGCAATTGCTGCGGTGGTGATTGGTGGCGCGGCCCTGACCGGCGGACGCGGTAACGTGCGCGGTACGCTGCTCGGCGCGTTCGTGATTGGATTTCTCTCTGATGGCCTGGTGATTATCGGCGTCTCTGCTTACTGGCAGACGGTGTTCACTGGTGCCGTGATCGTGTTGGCGGTATTGCTTAACACCCTGCAATACGGGCGGCGCGCTCGCTAACCCGCGCGTGCTGTATGAGCAGCGCGCGGATATCCGTAAAACCTGTACCCCTATAATAACGGAGCACCTACTATGTTCACCAAACGTCTCTTCATCGCGGCCGCGGCCATGGCCATCACCACCTTTGCTGCGCCAACCTGGGCGGATAACGGGCTAATGACCATCATCGTTAACGATCCTTCTAACCCTTACTGGCTGACGGAAGGCCAGGTCGCGCAAAAAGCCGCCGAGAAGCTGGGCTATAGCGCTAAAGTCAGCGCCCACAAAGGCGACACGAATACCGAAAGCCAGCTGATTGATACGGCGATTACCAATAAATCCAAAGCAATCATTCTTGACCCAGCCAATGCCGACGGCTCGGTTGGGTCGGTGAAAAAGGCCATTGCCGCCAATATTCCCGTGTTTATCATCAATGCTGAGCTCAACCAGAGCGGGCTCGCCAAAGCGCAGCTGGTTTCAAACAACGCGCAGGGCGCGGCTGTCGGCGCAATGGAGTGGGTGAAGCAGGTGGGTGATACTGCCAACTATGTTGAGCTGGTTGGCCCGCCGTCCGATAACAACGCCGCAACGCGCGCGAACGGCTTTGATACCGTGCTGACGCAATATCCCACGCTGAAGAAAGTGGGCCAGGAAGTGGCTAACTGGGATCGCACCCAGGGCTTCAATAAGATGCAGTCGCTGCTGCAGGCCAATCCCAACATCAAAGGCGTGATCAGCGGCAACGATGAAATGGCGCTGGGCGCGATTGCGGCGCTGAAAGAGGCGGGCAAACTGAACCAGATTAAAGTGGGCGGTTTTGATGGTTCGCCGGATGCGGTTGACGCGGTAAAAGCCGGTACCCTGGCGTATACCGTGATGCAGCCGGTAGCGCAGTTCGCGCAAAAAGCGGTAGAGCAGGCGGACAGCTTCCTGAAAACCGGTAAAACGGGCGCAGCCTCTGAGAAGCAGCTGTTTGACTGCATTCTGATCACCAAAGAGAACGCCGGCAATTTCGCCTCGCCGTTTGTGTTGAAGCAGTAAGTAAAATCGGGTCGCCATAAATGGCGACCCTACAACTGACCTGTGCGGATTTTGGCGCACCAGGACAATTTGCCAAAACCGTGTTTAAACGCTGTAATGAGTGCCGAACCCGCTTTTGCTTCTTTTCCCGGATGAAATATGGCGCACAACCCGCAGGACTCTTCCCTTGGCGTATTCATGGCCGAAACCTTACCCAGCGATAGCCGCCAGGCACGCCAGCTGGCACGTCGGCAGCTGATTGCCGAAGCCGTGATGGCAGAAGGGGCAATCCGCATTGAAGATATCACCGATCGCTTCGGGATCAGTTTGATGACCGCACACCGTGATATTGATGAGATGGTAGAGCGGGGGTTGCTGCATAAATCGCGCGGTGTGGTCTCAGCTACGCCAACCAGCCTGGTTGAATCCAGCGATATCTACCGCGCCACGCGCCAGCTGGAAGAGAAGCAGGCGATTGCTGACGTCGCCGCCACCTATCTGGAGCCGGGACAGGCCATTTTCCTCGATGACTCCACCACGGTGTTGCAGATGGCGCGGCTATTATCAGCGCGTGCGCCGCTGACGGTGATCACCAATTCACTTACGTTAATGAACGAGCTGCGCAACGGCCGGGATATCACCTTAATGGGGTTAGGCGGCCAGTTTTACCACTGGTGCAATGCCTTTATGGGGCGCATGACGCGCGAAGAGATTGCCAGTCTGCGCGCCGACGTGTTTTTCGTCAGCATGTCGGCGATTATCGACGATGCCGTCTTTCATCAATCGGCCGAAACGGTAGAGACCAAACGCGCGATGTTTGATGCGGCACAGAAACGCATCCTGATGATGGACAACACCAAATTTGAGCGGCGTGCGCTGCACCGTTTTGCCCACCTGCGTGAATTTGATGTGGTGATAGTCAATCAGGGAACACCGATCCCTATTTTACGTCGCATGCAGGATCTGGGCGTGAATGTGGTCGTTGCTCCGATGAAAATATCCAGCAGCGTGTCATCATAAGACGCGCGTTATTGCGTCCAACGCTTTACGTTTATTTAAATATATTGAGACTTCATTGCTTTTTTTAGTTTCTTTAACCCAGGCGTTAATTATTCAGGGATTTCCTGGCAATTAAATGTCCAAATTGCTCTACGTTTACTATTCGGCCAAATTTCAGAATAATGGGGTATCTGATGCTGATTAAACTTAAACGTACGCGTACGCATGATGAGGACAGAAATCTGGCAATGTGGTTAGCCACGGCAGCCGGCGTGCTCAATGCTATTGCCCTGGGCGCATTTGGTTTTTTTCCCTCGCATATGTCAGGTAATACCTCACAATTATCCAGTGAAGTGTCGAACGTTAATTTTCGCGATATCACCTTTCTGGCCACCATTCTCGTTGCATTTGTTTGCGGCGCGGTTACCGCCAGAATGGTGGTGATTGGCGGATTAGCGAATGGCAATCGCATTATCTTTTGCCAAATTCTGTGGGTTGAAGGATTGGCGTTGATAGCGTTATCGCTGTTTGAGTTGTTCTTCTTTTCATCCGCTAATAACCGGGAAGTTATTGTCATTCTGGGCTTTCTGATGGGCGTGCATAATTCCACCTCAACACAGTTATCGAATGGTCGGGTACGTTCCACCCATATCACCGGTACGCTGACGGATGCCGGGATCTCACTGGCGTCGGTGCTGGCGGCACTGTTTCGTCGCGATCCGTCGAAAAATGTTTCGGGGCAAAAGCGGCAGTTGTGGACGCATCTGACCACGATTTTCTCTTTCCTGATCGGCGGGATTGTCGGTTTAATGATGTTTAAACACCTGGGTTTTAAAGCCATGGCAATGGTAGGCGCCATTTTAGTGCTGGTGGCCACGCTGGCGATGGTCAGAACATTAATACGCGCGAAGCGTACGGCGGCATAAACGGAGGTAACGGCTGGCAAAGCGACCACGTTTTAACCGCTTTGCTAGTACCATCCTCAAATAGGAATTTTTACCTTTCACAAAAGCGTAAAACCCCTTAAATTCACGCCGACGAGCAGTGCCAGTCGCAACAGATTGGGTATTTTAACAACAATCAAATAAACACTATTGCATGCCATAAAATAATGGCAGTGAGGCTTTGTATGCTTTTAAAACGCAGCTGTAAGATTGCTATTGTTATGTTGGTTATGTTTTCTGTTACCGCCTGCGGCATGTCGCATCGCGGGAGAAATACCGCCATCGGTGCCGGTGTGGGTGCCGTAGGTGGCGCGGTATTAACCGGCGGTAGTACGTTCGGCACGCTGGGTGGTGCAGCAATTGGCGGCTTGATCGGACACGAAGTGAGCCGTTAATTGTTTGCAATTTGATTCGCTGCCTCGTTCAGCGGCAGCGAATCAGACCAGCAGCAATTAACTCTTTTCTGACATTCCGTTTATTTCATCCTCTCCTGAACTAACCATTGTTTCACACTGGTTAACTCAATACCTTCACGGTAATTATAGGTATTTACCATTGGCCATGAAACGCCATCTTCCCGCGCAAACGCCAAACGATATGCAGCGTACCGATCGTGGGGTGCGTTAATGTTCGCGGCCTTTAGCGCGGCAATACGCTCCACCTGACAGGTAAAATCTGTGGCGAAATGCTGGGCAAGTAATGCCGTGAGCTGCGTATAGGTGAGGGTGTCGCCGGCAATATAAATAACTTCATTACTTATCGCCGGCGTATGGAAAAACAGGCTCGCCGTTAATCGGCCAATATCTTCTGGCGTGGTCAGGGTTAATGCAAATTCAGCATCGCCCAGTGCATGCACCGTGCGTGATGCAAGATTAACCACGCCAAAATCGGCTTCAAACAAAAAGCTGGTAAACATACCCGTCGAAACAATGACCCATTGCGTTTGCTGCTGGGCACGTAATAGCGATCTCACCGCGAGCTGTTCATCCCATACTGGTTGCCCGCTATTTTCGCCAATACGATCGTAATCGACACCAAACTGCCAGGGGAAATAACGTGCCACCTTGGCCAACAGCACTGCCTCGGTTATTTTTATCTGTGTACCCATACCGCCCACGAAGCCGCTGCAGTTAATAATGGCATCATAGGGCGTAAACAGCTGGGCCAATTCCCCGATGGATACTGTATTAAAATCAGCCGTTAGGATGCCAATATCCCACTGAGCGAGTTGTTCTGCGCGTTGTTGGGCGTTTTGTGAGGCACTTTGTGGCCGTAATAATACGGTTAACCGGATTTCAGGATGGGATTCCCGCTGCGCATAAAACCCCTTAATTACCGCCATTCCCAATTCTCCGGCACCGATGATCAATATATTGCGCCAATGATTATTCACGTAATTGTTCATACTTTTCTCCTTAGGTTGCTGCTAAGGTTGCCCAGAAGAACGTGGCGCTGCAATCAGGCACATTAATGATACCGGGGAAGAGCATGAAATTAAGCGATGAGCAAATAACGGTGTTTGCCACCATTTGCGCGGCCCTTAACGATGAGGACGATATGCTTAAACGCGAAATTCTCACGCACGCAGGAAATCGCTGGTCGCTAAATGTTATTTATACGCTGGGCGTAAACGGCACCTTGCGACATGCCGAACTGGCCAAGGCGATGCCCGGCGTTACGCAAAGAATGTTAACGCGCACGCTGCGATCGCTTGAACGAGAGGGATTAATTAGCCGCTACGATCATCAACGTAAACAGCCTCATCCGCGGGTTGATTACAGCCTGACGGAATTAGGTAAGGGGATGTTAACCAACATGTTACCACTGTGGCATTGGGTCATCGATAATGCGGCATTAATACGTGATTCCCGCACCCGATTCGACACTAAGGAGGGTCGCTCTGGCATCTAAGAAATAGCGTAATTTTCATAAGTTAATCAACATGGATAGGAGTCAATATATGGAGTTTCATCATAAAAGTTGGGAAGAAAAAGCATTCGACTTAGCCAATCAAGGTATCTCCCTTGAAAGTGATGACCAAAACATCGCGGCGACATTCTCATGGGCTGCTTCTGCGGAATTAGCAAAGACACATCTGCGGGATAAAGAAATTTATTACTGGATTTTAAGCGGGTATGGTTCTTCATTAGTTAAGTGTCAACGCTATCAGGAGGCCATTGAAGCCGCTAATGAAGCGCTTGAATGGGAAGCAACGAAAGGCCAGGTACTTGCAAGAATGACCCTCGCACGTGCGCTCTATGGAATGGGGGCAATTGACGGCGCGATAGCTTATTTCCAGCAAATATATGCGATGAAAGGCGAAGCTGTTTTTGATGCGTTTCCGGAATTCGATAAAAAAATGCTGGCAGATTTGATGGGTCTATAAAAACGTATTGCAGGCTGCAGAGTGAAAAGAGCCTAAGTTAGGGCTCTTTTCCTACGCCATCGGAAACGTCCTACACGCCTGTGGGAACGGTATGATTTAACCCTGAGACACGCATCCTTACTCTTGCGGCATATAAATCGCATATGTTGCTGAGTGAGAGTCTGATGAATATTGTTTACCGCATTATCTGGAATAAAGTTACCGGGCAGTTTGTTGTTGCCTCTGAATTCGCGAGGGGAAAATGTAAATCAAGCCGTTCCCGCAATAGCGCCTTAATTAACGGCGTTTCGGCGGCCTTATTATTTGCAAGCGGTATGAGCACGGCACATGCCGGTTTGGTGGCGAGTGGCGTAAGCCAGAGCTATTCCGACCAGGATATCGTGACCAGCGCCAGTAATGACTATGGCATTCAGGCTGTTTTAGCCGGCGGTGAGATGAATTTCACCGGCGGTACGATCAACACCAGTGGCATTTCGGGCTACGGTGTGGTTGCTTCGGATCAAGGCATGGTTAATATCAGCGGCACCCAAGTGACCACCACCCGTGCTGACGTTCAGGCCCTGTATGCCACACGCAACGGCACAATAAATGCTGATGGTTTAACCGTGAATAGCAACGGCTATGGTGCGTATGTGACAACCAACAGCGCTATGGATTTCCTTAACGGCAGCATAACCAGCAGCGGCGATGGCGTGTATGTGGTCGGCACCAGCACGGTGAATTTTCTCAATAGCAGTGTCACCAGCAACAACCGTGGGCTGGTAGCGGGTGGACTGTCAACACTGACCGCCAGCGATGCCACGATTAATTCGGTAAATCAGGGCCTGTATGCGAACGGCGCAACCATTAACGGCGAACGTTTAATCGTCAATACCAGCGCTCGTAACGGTTACGGCGTGTTTGCCAATGGCACATCGGGCATTATCAGCCTGAAGAACAGTCGGGTGAATACTTTAGGCGATTATGCCAACGGCTTGTATACGGTCAATGGCACCTTTACTGCAGAACAGAACGATGTAGCGACCTCAGGTATCAATGCTCACGCGGTCTATGCCACTGGCTCAATGGCTAATCTGAATGTCACAGGCGGCTCGCTTAGTACCACCGGTGCAGGCGCTGCTGGCGTTCTTTCGAGCGGCGGTGCGCGTGTTAACGCAGATAATCTCTTCATTAACAGCAGCGGTGTGGCTCTTTCGGCCAGCGGCGCAACGCTGGATGCCAGCAATATTACCCTAAACACCGCAGCAGGATCGTCAGCGATCGCTGCCGCTGCCGGTGCGACAATTACCGGAACCGCCATTCAGGGGCAGGTGGGCGATGCGGGTAATCTGGTCACCTTTGATGGCGCTGTCGGTGCCGCCAACAGCGTTACGCTGACGAATTCTACCCTCAGCGTAACGGGAAATAGCGCAATGGGTATCAACAGCATCAACGGCAACAATCAGCTTGCGCTGACCAATACACAACTGAGCGCGGCTGAGGGGATTGCCATCACACTGCAGAATGGCTCTTCGCTCACTCTCTCGTTGGAGGGATCCACATTAGGCGGAGCAACACTGCTTGATGCATTGGCCAGCGATACCCGCGCGCAGATCACCGCCAGCAATGGCTCGGTGATGGCGGGTAATATCACCGTTGATCCTGCTGCTACCGCTGCGAGCAGCCTGGCGCTGAATGATTCACAGTGGAGCGGCAGTGCGGCGAACCTGCAGGCGCTGACGCTGGAAAACGGCAGCCTGTGGAATATGACCGACAACTCAACTCTGCATACGCTGGCGCTGAATGACAGCACGCTGAATTTCGATCACAGCAATGGACGTTCAACAACCTTGACGGTGAAGGGTGACTTTACCGGCACGGGCGGCACGCTGATCATGAACACGGTGCTGGCTGGCGATGATTCAGACACCGATAAATTGCATGTAACGGGCAACACCAGCGGCACCACGCATGTCGTGATCAATAATGCCGGCGGTAGCGGGGCGCAGACGTTGAACGGGATTGAGTTAATTACCGTAGACGGCACGTCTGCCGGTGAGTTTAGCCAGCAAGGGCGTATTGCAGCAGGTGCTTATGACTATACCTTGTCGCGGGGCGCGGACACTAAAAACTGGTATCTGACCAGCGATGTCAATGCCGTGGACCCTGTTATCGATCCGGTGGTGGATCCGGTCGTTGACCCTGGCGTTGATCCCATCGAAAAGCCAGTGGTGCAGCCGGGTGCCGGCAAGCCTGCGCAGATGATTGTGCGTCCTGAGGTGGGCAACTATAACGCCAATATCGCGGCGGCTAACACCTTATTCACTTTGCGCCTGAGCGATCGTGGCGGCGAAACACACTATGTGGACGTGCTGACCGGCGAAAAGAAAACAACCAGTCTGTGGATGCGCAACCTCGGCGGCCATCAGCAGATGCGTGACAGCAGCGGACAGATCAAGACAGAAACCAATCGCTACGTGCTGCAGTTGGGCGGCGACCTTGCAACCGGGAGTTTCACCGGCAGCGATCGCCTGCATTTCGGTGCGATGGCCGGTTACGGCAACGCTCGCAGTAATAGCGATTCATCGGTTACCGGTTATCGTTCGCAGGGTCATACCAACGGTTATAACGTGGGCGTATACGGCACCTGGTATCAGCAGCCGGAACAGCACACTGGCGCCTATGTGGATAGCTGGTTGCAATATAGCTGGTTTAACAACAGCGTGAATGGCGATCATCTCGCCGCCGAGCGCTATAAATCAAACGGCTTTACTTACTCGCTGGAGAGTGGATACAGCTGGAAAGTGGGCGAAGATCGGGCGAAAAACAGCTACTTCATTGAGCCTAACGCGCAGTTCATCTGGATGGATGTGAAAGCAGACGATCATACCGAAGCCAATGGCACTCGCGTCAGCAGCCAGGGCGATGGCAACCTGCAATCACGTGTCGGTTTGCGTGCTTCACTGAAAACGGCGGGTGAACCGAATCAGGCGGTTTATCAGCCGTTCCTCGAAGCCAACTGGATTAATAACAGTAAGGACTTTGGTAGCACCCTGAACGGTGTCAGCATGACCAGCGAAGGGCAAAAAAACATCGCGGAAGTGCGCGTCGGCGTGGAGAGCAAACTTCCTTCAAGGGTTAACCTGTGGGGCAGCGTCGGTCAGCAAATGGGTAGCAATGATTACCGCGACACCAGCGCAATGATCGGGGTAAAAGTCAGCTTCTGATCACCATTGTCCACGTTTAGCGATGCCGGGCCGTTTAGCCCGGCATTTTTACAGCTCATTGATGGGCATAACAAAATAGCGCTATGCTTAAAAAAATCAGTTATTGATTGCTCATTTCAATCACAGGACGGATATGCACAACTCTTCACCCTACAGCGCAGTTATCGTCGACGATCATCCGGTGGTTCGCATGGCAATTGAAATGCTGCTACTGCGGGAAAACATTGCCGTGACCGGTAAAGCTCACGATGGCGCCGAAGCGCTGCAGTTGGTGAAAAATCTGACGCCGAATTTGATGATTCTGGATATTGCGATTCCGGTGCTTAACGGGCTGGAAGTTATTTCACGCGTTCACGCGATGGGGTATCCCGTAAAAATCCTCGTTTTCACCTCACAAACGGCGGCATCATTTGTTTCACGCTGCCGTCTCGGCGGTGCTTCCGGTTTCGTCGAGAAAACGGAAGAGATGGATGATTTACTGGATGCTATCCGCGCCATCCGGTCAGGCTATACGTTTTTTCCGGCGGAAAAGATGCCTGCGGACTATCCTGCGGGTTCAGCCACGGGTGAAGAGTCGGCCAAACTCGCGCAGCTCTCTGACCGGGAGATGATGGTGCTGATTTATCTTGCTAAGGGCTACAGCAACATCGAAATTGCCGAGGTGCTGACCCTCAGTAACAAAACCATTAGCACCTATAAGACGCGCTTGCTGCAAAAGCTGGGTGTCAAAACGCTGGTGGATTTAATCGGTATTGCCCATCGCAATCATCTTACCGACTAAGGAATATCCGTGAAGTCTCTGCTGTATAAAGTGGCTCTGCCCGTCATGGTATTTCTGGCGCTTTTAATTCTGCATGATGAGGCGATACCTGCTGCTGAACGCCCCATGGATCTGACCTTACTCAGCCGCTCACCTCAGCTGAAGCATCCGCCCACGCAAAGTTTGAACGCCGTACAGCAACAGTGGCTGGCCAGCAAAACGCAGCTGGTAGTAGGCATCGCGTTGCCGCAATATCCGCCATTTACCGTCATTAATAACAAATCTGAATTTGAGGGTATCACCGCTGACTATATTGGTTTGATGGCCACCCTCATCGGTAAGCCGATCAAGGTTAAAGTGTATGCCAATCAAAATGCGGCCTATGAAGCGTTAGAAAACGGTAACGTTGATTTGCTGGGCGGCATGACGCAGTTCGAAAAGCCGAATGAACATCTTACCCTTACGCAGCCTTATGCTACCGAACAGGCGATTATGGCGATGCGCAGTAACGCCAGCCGCACCCTCAGCAGCGATCTGGCCGGGGAAAATATTGCGATGGCGGCAGGCTATCTGCCGTTGGCATGGGTGCAGCAGCAGTTTCCCCATGCCAGCATCCAAACGTATCCCAGCTACCAACAGGCGATTGGCGCCGTGGCCTTCGGTGATGCGGATGTCTTTCTCGGCGATCTTTATCCGATTAGCCGCAATTTCCTCAACAATATCCGCGTCGTGGGTTTAGCCGACTTCCCGGCAAAAACGCTGGCGTTTGCCACACGCCCGGATAATGTGCTGCTCAAACAGATTCTGGATATTGCACTGGCCGAGGTTAGCAATGAAGAGCGCCTCAACATTCTGCAGCGCTGGCATGTTGGCCGAAGCGCTAGCGTGCTTAATCAACAGATTTTCGAACTCACCGAGAGCGAAAGGCAGTGGATCCGGCAGCACCGCAAGGTCAGGGTAGCAGCCATTGACGGCTTTGCCCCGCTGACGTTTACCGATGATGACGGCAATTATCGTGGCATCACCATCGATGTGCTGTCGCAAATTCGCTTGCGCACCGGTCTGGATTTTGAAATCAAAAGCGCGGGCAGCGTGGATGAAATGCAAAGCCTGCTTCAGCAGGGCGATGTTGATATGATTGGCGCGTTAACACCCAGCCCGCAGCGCAAAAACGGTCTTAACTTCAGCCGTGCCTACTTTACCAGCGCCTTTGTAATGGTGGTGCGACAGCAGGCGAATGCACCGCGCAATCTCAGCGATTTGGGGCGAAAAAAACTGGCGGTAATTAACGGAACGCGCATGGCTGATACCCTGCGCAGCCAATATCCCGACATTCAGATCGTCAATGCCAGTAACGCCAACGATGCATTAGCCATGCTGAGTCGTGGTCAGGTAGATGCCGCAATCAATACGCTGGCCAATACCGAATATCAAATAGCCCGTTATTACCGTAATCGCATGCGCATTAGCGCCACGCTCGGTGAATCTCCGGCGTTTATTTCATTTGGTATTCCGCCCCAGTCACATGAGCTGCAGCAGATTATCGACAAGGTCATGCTGAGCATTCCACCCGATGAGATGGATGTAATTGGCAATCTCTGGCGCCCCAACAACATGGTGGCGTCGGAAAATTTCTGGCGCGAGAACCGCGTCGCCATTCTCACCGGCAGTGCATTTGCGGCGGCACTGATCATGGTTTCATTGCTATGGGCCATCTGGCTGCGTCGCCAGATTCGCATCAAATCGCGCATTCAGCGTGAGCTCAACGATCAGCTCGAGTTCATGCATGACATGATCAACGGCACACCGAATGCGACTTACATTCGTGATGCCAGCGGGCGGTTAACCCAGTGTAACGACAGCTTTTTACAGGACCTGGGCGCCACGCGCGAACAGGTGATCAATCAATCGCTGCTGTCGAGCAATCTTTTCGCAGATGAACAGCAAACGCAGCGTTATATCCACGATTTCTACCAGGTGTTGAGTAGCGGACAGCCGCTATTCAAGGACCGCACGTTTCAGCATCTGGGTTCAGGCCAACTGAAAACTATTTTCCACTGGATTCTGCCTTACCGTGATGCGGAAGGCCGGGTAAAGGGCGTGATTGGCGGCTGGCTTGATATCAGCGAACGGCGGCAGTTACTGGAGGCGTTAAATCTGGCGAAAGAGGAAGCCGAAGCCGCCAGTCGTGCCAAAACCCAGTTCCTCTCCACCATGAGCCACGAGATTCGTACGCCTCTCAATGCCGTACTCGGCATGCTGGAGCTGGCGCGCAAATCGGCCGATAAGAATCGTGTCGATCATCAGGCGCTGGACGTTGCCTCGGATGCGGCTAACGAACTGGTGGAGCTGCTGGGGGATATTCTTGATGTGGCACGCATCGAAGCCGGTAAGCTGACGCTTCAGCCCGAGCGCGCCAACCTGCAGCAGCTGTGCAAATCCGTGGTGCGTATTTTCCAGGGAATGGCGGAACAAAAATCCCTGAGCTTAACGCTGGAGATGCAACCCGATTGCGGCGAGGATGTTTTGATTGACCCGCTCCGCTTTAAGCAGATCCTCTCTAATCTGATCGGTAATGCCCTTAAATTTACCGCTCAGGGTGGCGTCAGTGTTGCCGTGCGCATTGAGCAGCAGGCGCGCTGGCACATCGCGCTCAGCGTGAGTGATAGCGGTAAAGGCATTTCACGAGAAGATCAGGCCAGGCTCTTCGCACCGTTTAGCCAGGTGGGATCTCACGGTGAGCAAACGCAGCGTGGCACCGGGCTGGGGTTGATTATCTGTAAAACCTTGTGCGAGAAAATGGACGGTTCTATTTCGCTGGAGAGCCAGCCGGGAATGGGTACGCGTATTGACGTGCAGCTGTTTGCTGACAGGCTGCCACAGGAAGAGCCGCAGCAGGAGCCGGTTTCTGTCGCCAGCGCGCAGCGCCATTCGAGCTTGCGCATTCTTATTGCGGATGATTTCAGGGCTAACCGTTTACTCCTCACGCGACAGCTCCAGTTTCTGGGCCATCAGGTACTTGAAGCCAGCGATGGTCGCCAGGCGCTGCACCTCTGGCGTCAGCAGCCGCTTGATGTGGTCATTACGGATTGCTGTATGCCGGAGATGGATGGCTATGCGCTGGCGCAGGCGATTCGTGCGGAAGAGGCGTTGCGCAACGGTTCTGCCTGTACCATTTTAGGGTTTACTGCGAACGCGTTGCCGGAAGAAATTATCCGTTGTCGCGAGGCGGGCATGGATGGCTGCATGTTCAAGCCGAGTACGCTAGAGGATCTCCAGCGCTGGCTGGATCCGGTGACACGTCAGCCTGTGCCCGAAGCGTTACCGGGAAACGATGACGTTTCGGATGCGATGCGTAAACTCGCGGGGGGCGATGCCACGCTGGTGAGCGAGCTGATGCAGGAGATGTTGGCGAGTTATCAGCAAGATATGCTGGCCTTGACCGCGGCGTTAGCTGACGACGATCGTGACGCATTGCTGGAGCTGGCTCATAAAGTGAAGGGTAGCGCGTGGTTGACGGGTTCCGCTGAGCTGGTTGCACGGTGCGTCGAACTGGAAATTAGCTGTCATGCACCGTCGCCACTGCGCAAAGAGATTGCGGAAGCGGGGCGGGCGTTGCTGGCGGAGATTCGGCGCGCTTTAAACACACTTTCATCAGCACCTCCTTCCAATTGATGAAAGGCCTTAGTCTTGCGACTAAGGCCTTTTGCTCATCAGTAGAGTCAGCAACGGTTTACTTATAAGTCACTTCTACGATTTTCAGATTAGCGTGATTTTTTACTGTTTCAATGCTGACCGTGCCCAGCTGATAGGGCATAGCCTGCTTGTGCTGGGACATAGCAATCGTTTGTACCTGATTGACACCGTTGCGGTAGCAGTTGATTGAAGCCTGCTGCAGCTGTGTGCTGGTGTCGCAAACGGATTCAACCACTGAGCCATTAAAGGTGATGGTGCCATCTGCCGCTATCGCTGTGGGTAGCATAATCAGACCTGACAATAAAACTAATAGGTTGCGCATTCGAAATCCCCTGGGTTGCCTAAGAGAATTATCGGGCACGCAGGGGAAAAACTTAAGCGAATACGGCAGCTAAATTAAGTAAATACTGCAATTAGCCTCAGAAAAGTCTTGGTTGCATCAGGGGTTCGGCTGACACAACAGCGTGGTTTCCAGCTGATCGAGTGCGAATAAAATACCGTAACGCCGCGTATTTTTCGCCACCGGCAGCGGCAGCCAAATATCGGCCTGGCTGGCGAGGTCCAGCGTGCTTGGGCAGAGCGCAATCACCGGGGTTTTTTGGATAGTTGCGTGATGTACGGCGCTGAGGACGTGGCTGTTTACGGCATCCGGCGCGAGAATAAACAACACATCATCTGGCTGCAAACGACTCAGCGTCATGCTTAATAGATTGTCATCCTGAATCCAGGCGATGGCTAATCCGAGACGATGCAAACGCTGGTGGACCTCAGCAACCAGCGGCGTTTGTGGGCCTGATGCGCCAATCAGCAGCACGCTTCTTGCCTTGCGTAACGTCTCTGCTGCTCGCGTCCAGGTTGCGCGTTCTGCCAGCGCGAATTGCTGCGTCAACGCCTGGCTGATTGCCTCTAAGGGCGCAATAGCAGGGGAATGACGTACCTGTGGCGCGCGCGCTAAACGCATGCGCAAATCGCGAATATCTTCGCAGCCCATTGAACGAGCGAAGCGGGTGATGGTCGCCGCACTGACTTCAGCACGTCCGGCAAGTTGCTCGATGGTGGCGGAAGCAGCAAACGTTGTGTCACTCAAAATAGCCTCCGCGACGCGCTTTTCCTGCTGGCTCAGTGATGCCTGCCGCTGGCGGATGACATCGATAAAGGCCACGTCCTGCTGCTGGCCGGCTTTCCGCACCTGATGCAAAAAGTCATCAAGATCGCGGCAACCTGCCGAAGCGGCAAAGCGGCGTAGCACCTCCTGGCTTACGCCCGCCTGCGCGGCCAGTCCTTCCATGGTGGTGTGCACATTGGCGTCCAGGTTCGCCAGAATAAAGCGCGCCAGCCTCGACTCTTGCGCATCTGCGCGCTCACTCTGCTGTCGCAATTGCCAGACAATATCCATTAGCTCATCACATCCTCAATAGCGAAGGTACATCATGCATGAAATTAATTTTCATGTTGAGTTTTTTTTCAGCGTTTTTTATGCGTTTTTTGCGATAAGTGATGATTAAGACAAAATAATTACGCGTAAGATCACACTGATGAAAAATATTTTCATACAAAATATTCACATAATTATCTGATTATTAACAAATAAATAATTATTCATCAGAAAATCGTCTGCCCATAGCCACTTTACAGCTTCCCTGAGACAGGTCTTAAATGCCCAAGTCAAATCACACGAGGAAAAATCATGCGCATCGTACTTTGTTGTGCTGCGGGGATGTCAACCAGCATGCTGGTTGAAAGAATGCAGAGTGCTGCGCTGGGGCGCGGACTGAAGATCGACATCAAAGCGGTTCCGGTGGCGGAGTTCGAACGCATACTGCCGGATGCCGACGTGGTACTGCTTGGACCGCAAGTTCAGTTTGAAGCCGCTCGGCTTACCGCCATTGCCGCTCCGCAGGGCAAAACCGTCGCCGTTATCGACATGATGGATTACGGCATGATGCGTGGCGATCGGGTGCTTGAAAAAGCGATGGCGTTACACACCGCGTAATACTCCGAACACCCTCATTTAACCGACATGACACAGCCCGATGCTGTGGGGGATTCTGCATGCCTGAAAACGTGGTTCTCGAGTTTGAAGAGCAAATTATGCTGCTGCTGGTGCAAGCCGGAGCAGCACGCAGCGCAGCGATCGGTGCGTTACGTCTGGCGCGTGACGGGCAGTTTACCGAAGCGCAGCAGCAGCTGGCCGCGGCTAAAGAGTGCATCAGTGCGGCACATCAGCAGCAAACGGCATTGATCAGCCTCGATGAGGGCAGCGGCAAGCTGCCGGTCACGCTGATCCTGGTGCATGCCCAGGATCACCTGATGAACGCCATGCTGATTCAGGATCTGGCAGGCGAAATTATTGAACTCTATCGCCGCACTGCGGCAGGAGCAACCGATGCTTAAAATGGCGATTATTGGTGGTGGCAGCAGCTATTCACCCGAACTGGTAGAAGGGATCATCAACCGCTATGCACAGCTGCCGGTCACCGAACTGGCGCTGGTAGATGTTGAACAGGGCCGTGAAAAGGTGAATGTTATCGCCGATCTGACCCGGCGTATGCTGCAGCAGAATGGATTAGAGCAGGTCAAAGTGAGCGTACATTTTGCGCTGGATGAGGCGATCAGCGGTGCCCGTTTCGTACTGACGCAGCTACGCGTGGGACAATTAGCCGCGCGAGCGGCAGATGAACGGCTCGGGTTGAAGTATGGACGTCTCGGCCAGGAAACCACCGGCGTCGGCGGGTTCGCCAAAGCGCTGCGCACCATCCCGGTGATGCTGAATATCGCGCGCAAAGTGGAAGAGCTGGCGCCGGACGCCTTCATCATCAATTTCACTAACCCGGCCGGAATTGTCACTGAAGCCGTGTCGCGCTATAGCAAAGCGAAAATCATTGGGCTGTGCAACGTGCCGGTTAACATGCATCACATGATTGCCGGCATGCTTGATGCGCCGTGGGATGATGTGCAGCTGCGCTTCGCCGGGCTGAATCATCTGGTGTGGGTACATCAGGTGACATGTCGCGGCAAAGACGTTACTGAACAGGTGATTGAGCAGCTGTGCGATGGGCAATCACTGACCATGAATAACATCAAGGATATGCCCTGGTCGCCGTCGTTCCTGCGCGCGCTGAAGGCCATTCCATGCCCGTACCACCGTTATTACTGGCAAACGCCACAAATGCTGGCGGAAGAGCAGGAAAAAGCGCAGAGCGGCCATGAAGGGACGCGCGCCGAGCAGGTGATGAAAGTCGAGGCTGAGCTCTTTGCGTTATATGCCGATCCGCATCTGGCACACAAGCCGGAGCAGCTTAGCTTCCGCGGCGGCGCGTACTACTCGGAAGTGGCCGTCGAGCTGATCAGCGCTATCCATAACAATAGCGGCAAAAATTTGGTGGTGAACTGCCGTAATCAAGGCGCAATCCACGGCCTGCCGGATGATGCGGTGGTGGAAGTGAACTGCCTCGTTGACGCGCAAGGCGCGCATCCGCTGGTGTTTGGTGCGTTGCCGCCGCTGATGAATGGGCTGACGCAGCAGATCAAAGCCTTTGAACGCCTGACCATCGAAGCCGCAGTGCATGGCGATCGACAGCAGGCGCTGCTGGCGCTGGTTGGCAATCCGTTGGTTGGTGACGTTACCACTGCTGAAGCGCTGCTTGACGAAGTCCTCACCCTGAATCAGCCGTGGCTGCCGCAGTTTGCCACTCCTTAATCTGTTGCGCCATTGAGCCTGAGGAGGCCCTATGTCCAACCGTACTTTTATTGATCGTTATGTCTTGCCCGCTGCACTGAAAGTCGCCGGTCAGAAGCACGTGCTCTCGGTGCGTGACGGCATCATTCTCAACATGCCGTTTATGCTGATTGGCAGTTTCTTCCTGATCTTTGCCTATCTGCCGATTCCGGCATGGGGCCATTTGATGGCGGATCTGTTTGGCGATACGTGGCGCAACAAATTGCTTTATCCGGTACGCGCTACCTACGACATCATGGCGTTGATCTCCAGTTTCGGCATCGCTTATCGACTGGCGGAGAAGTATCGCACGCTCGATCCGCTGACCAGCGGCGCCATGGCCTTAGTGGCGTTTGTGATGACGATTCCGCAGCAGACGCTATTTGCCCCGGTGGAAGGCGCGCCGACGCAGCTGGTCACTGGCGTACTGCCGATTTCGCTGATCGGGAGCCAGGGATTGTTCGTGGCGATTGTGATTGCGCTGCTCTCAACGGAGATTTACCGCTTTGTTCATAACCGTAATCTGGTGATCAAAATGCCTGAAGGCGTACCGCCGGCGGTGGCAAAGTCCTTCCTCGCGTTGGTGCCGGGCTTTTGCGTGCTGGCGGTGGTCCTGGTCATTCGCCTCGCGGTAGAAGCCTCGCCGTTCGGGGATATAAACAACCTGATCGCCACTGTGATTGGCTTACCGATGCACCACGTCGGCGGCACATTACCCGGCATGATCTTCTCGGTGTTATTGATTGGCATTTTGTGGACGCTCGGGCTGCATGGCGATGCGATTGTGTTGGTGTTTATTCAGCCCGTTTGGCTATCGAACATGAGTGAAAATCTCGAGGCATTCCAGCATAACCAACCCATTCCGCACATCTTCACCCAGCAGTTTTATGATTTGTGGATTGCGCCCGGTGGAACCGGTGCTTTACTGGGGCTGGTGATCTTTATGCTGATTCGTTCGCGCAGCCGTCAGATGAAGCAGCTTGGCAAGATTGCCGCGCCTGCTGCGCTGTTCAATATCAGCGAACCATTAGTGTTTGGTATTCCACTGGTGATGAATCCGTATCTTTTCCTGCCTTTTATCCTGACACCCGTGGTATTGGTGATTGTGTCGTGGGCCGCGATGAGCACCGGTTTAGTGGCGCCACCGGCTGGGATTGCACTGCCGTTCACCACACCGATTTTCGTGAGCGGCTATCTGGCAACGGGCGGGCACATCTCCGGCACCGTGCTGCAAGTGGTTAATTTAACGCTTTCACTGGTTATCTATTATCCATTCTTCCGCGTATGGGATCGGCTCAAATTCCGTGAGGAAGAAGAAAGTAAACAGCAAGCCCAGGTTGCCACGGGCGAGGCGATAACACCGTAGTGACTTTGCGCCTGCCACCTATTAGCGGTGGCAGGCTTGGTTAATTGCGCTGGGCACGAATACTGAGTTCAATATCTACCCGGTCATCAACAATACCTACCAAGCGATCAACGCGAAAAGCGGTGCGGGAGATCGCTGTGGAGGCGTGCAAAGCCATGGTGTTTGAGGTTGGCGCTACTATTTCGCCGTTATCCAGCTTAGCGATGAGAATCACAGGGCGACTAACATCTTTCACAGACAACGTGCCGATAATTTGAAATTTTCCTTCACCCAGTGACGAAACACGACTGCTGCTGAAAGCAATATTGGGGTAGTGCGGGGCGTCAAAAAAAAGATCGCTCTTGAGTTGATAGGTTAATAAGGCATTCGAAGCCACAAGCGTTTTCACGGGAATCTTCACTTCTATATGATCCTGCCACTCTTGGCTGGGATTGAGGGTGATATAACCCGTCACACCATTCAGGTGCGCCTGCGAAAAATTGTGCCCAAAAGCGCGCCAGGAGAGCCCAATGGATGATTGCTGCGTGTTGATGGCATACGTTTTTGTCTCGGCGTGCGCTACCGGAGATATCAGTAATATAACGGCAGCGAGACAGGCGGTGCGAATCATGGGTTTTACTCCAGTGTGGCAGATAGAGAGTAAACACCTTAAGGGGCAGATTTATTCATCGCGTTTTTATTAATGAAGAAAGTAGGGCGGCGATGGTTTATCAGCGGCGGGCTAATAACGTAACCGCTTGATATTGTCATCCATGCGCGTCTGAATGGTACGCAATGTTTCTGCGGTGATTTGCCCAGGGAACATATCGGCAGCCTTAGCCGCAAAGCGAGCCGCCACGTCACAGCACTTCGCGATAACATTATTGGCCTGTTCTGAACTCAGCTCGGCTTCCTGCTCGGCCAACGCGAAAAGATGTTCACGACCAATTTGCAACGCTTCGCCCATCACATCCATTTGATGATAGCCACCGGGTCCTTCGCACCAGGTCACATCGTAGAAAGGAGCCAGCTGCCATTGTCCATTTTGCGTCATGATGTAAGCAAAGTTTTTCGGGTGATCGTCGCGGTTGTTGAACACGACATTGAAAACCACGCGCTCAAACGCCAATGCTTTCTGGCGGACATCATTGGTACAGATCTGCGTTGCGCGCAGGAAACTGGTGTAATCCAGCGCACCCGGTATCTGATAGTTTGCGTCGGTAAAGGCCGCAAGACTCTGCATCGGTATCCGCACTCCGTTGTGACGATCAAACCGCTTAGAGGCGAACGCCGCCTGTCCATTTGGCAGAGAGAAGTAGGCGGTATCGGGCGTTGCGATCTGGCATTCGCGCAGGCACTCTGCATACACCGCTTCAATCGCGCAGACTTCGGGATGTTCCTGGCTGGCGGGGAATTTAATCAGCCACGCATCCATTTCCGCGGCGGCGGCAGTGGTAAAATGACCGCTAAGCGGATCGCGGTACAGCAGCGCTTTTGGCCTTGCTCCCTGAGGTGAGCCGCCCATCTGTAACAGCCGCTGCAGGAATTCACCGCCTTCGCCATCCAGCACTTCCTGAACTTCTGCCGCCAGTTTTGTCAGTGAAATATCTTCCGCCAGCGAAGTCGCTTCAGGCTGGGAGGGTACAAACGACATTGCGCCCATCGCATTGCTGCCGATATAGGTGAGACGTTCTAACGGTCCGATTCGCGCTGCATTCAGACCGCGCTGGCGGAATAGGCGATCCATCAGCAGCATGCCCCAACCATCGGGTAACGCATCGTAAACCGGGCCGGGTAGAGCAAGCTGATGCGCGGGGAAATCCCTGCGCAGCCGCGGTCCTTTTAGCGGCAGGCTAAGCGACGAGAGTTCTAGCCCGCGCCGCGCTGCTTCTGCGCTGTATTCAAACATGATCAGCGGACGACCGGTGAGCGCGGTAGAAGAGACCAGCGTTCCCCAAAGCCATCGTTCACCCCAGCCTTCGTAGTAAACATCGACTTTACTGACCATCGTTAGCACTCCTTTTTACGCGCTGACGATCGGTGTTCTTTTCGTAGCGCAGCAGATCGTCGAGACTGTCGATCTGCGGCATAAACAGCGCCTCCAGTTCTTTACCGCGTCCCAGCACCATCGCCACCCGCACCAGATTTTCAAATCCCACGTTACGTCCGGATTCGAGATTAGAAACGGTATTGACGCCAATTCCCGCCCGCGCGGCGATATCAGCCTGCGTCATCTGCTGCGTCAGGCGCTCTTTACGCAGTCGCTCACACAGTAGCTTGACAATTTCGCTGGGTTTTCTAAGTGTTAAATCCATCATATTGTGTCTTATCATCCAAATATGCGGTTAATACCCAATATTATAGAATTAAAAACAATGCGGGTAAATTTCTTAAATCCATCATTCCAGGTGTTAAGGGAAAAAGTAGGGATAAACCACGAAATTATGGAGTTAATGAGCCTGATGGGTAAGATTTAGGTGCTCAGTCTCAAAGTAACATTTACGCAGGTGCGCATGAATGCGCACTCTACAAAAACGCGGCTATATCGACGTAGGGTCACCATTCATGGTGACCGATTCACTAGCACCGGACTCACGTTAGCGGTTTATCAACCGCGTAGCAGACATATCAATATAATCAGTCCAACAAAATATCCGCATCTCCAAAGCGGACATTACTACTTTGCCTCCTTAATTAAAGTGCACATAATGTATATTATGTTAAATTGAATGGCGCAATCTTTATCTCACACGCCCAGGTGCTGGCCAACAAGCCCTGCACCGCTAAATAAGCTAAGCCATCATTTGGCTTCATATTCTTTCACTGCCCGTTTCGTAGCGACGAAAGTTATCGCGCAATAAAGTGCGTCAAGCTACTCTCACGAGAAACTAGCCGGCTATAGCTACCCAACCGCGAAATGAGAAAGCGGCATAAAAAAGCGATGGTTCGAGAAAACCAGCCTCCCGCAAAAGCGCTTCTTCCTCGGATGCAGATAAAAGCACAAGACGCTCAGCCATCGTTTTAGCTGACGAGGCAGCATTTACCGGGTTGGCAGCAAAGCTGGTAGAACGCGTCAACCATTGGAGCGAGTTGGAGTCAGGTGCCGCATGGTGAGCGATGACGATTTGACTGCCCTGCTTCATGCGGCGACGAATCTGCCTCAGTGTGTGCAGCCGTTCGCTTCTATTAAGAAAATGTAGCGTGAGTAAACATGTCGCGCCGTCAAAAAGAATGTGTGGCGCGTTGTCTACTTTGCCGGTCACGAGCTCAATTCGATCGGCATAAGATGCGGTTGTCTGACGTGCAATATCAAGCATAGCCGGCGACGGATCTACGCCGGTAAACCGCCAGTCGGGCTGTGCCTGTGCCATGGCCAGCAGCTCCAAACCGCCACCGGCACCCACAACAAGGATATGCGCTGCTTCTGTCGCACCTTCACCCAGCAGAATGGTTGTCATCCGATGGAGATCGGACAGTCCGGGTACCTTTTTCGGCGTGTCCTGCACATAAGCCGCAACGGTACTTGATTGCATAAACGGTGTGATATTGGCATTCAGGCCGATGGTTATCTTATCGTCATTCAAGGCGAAACCTCGCTGGATCAGATGTTGGATGTCACGACAGGAATGCTCCCAGGCGATGAGAGATCTTTGATGATATATAACACGCTGCATTTCATGCATCAATAACAGTTACATGAATTGGTTCAATAACGCCCGCTATGAACGGCCTCAAACGGGCGGAATAATTGCTAAGCCTGGCGCTAAAAACAAGACCTTAGCAGCGCCTTCGTCTACATTTAAACCCATCTACCTCACGCAGAACAACTTATCTCATGGGCTCTTCGCTAACGACTCACCTCTTCGCTCGGCTGCGATTACTGATCTCAATTATTGCCGGCTTCATTTGCTATTACGTTCTTCCCGCTCAGCTTGGCACTTTGCAACGCCTGTTGATTGGCTGGAATGTTTTGGCGTGGTTGTACCTGATTTTTATCTGGTTTCGCATGTTGCGTACTGAAGTGAAGGATATTCAGCATATCGCCAAAATGCAGGATCAAAGCGCTGCGCTGGTGCTGGGCATGGTTATCATTGCCTGTATGGTCAGCATTGTGGCGATTCTGAGTGAGCTCTCATCGTTGCACCATCTCACTGGAACGCCGCGCGTGCTTCATTTATTACTGACAGCAATGACGCTCGTCGTTTCATGGGCACTGCTGCCCAGCTCCTTCGCGATGCATTATGCGCATCATCACTATCTGCATCGCAGCAAAGATGTCACACCGATGATCTTCCCGGAAAAGCCCGACGATCCTGATTATTGGGACTTTCTCTATTTCGCCTTCACCATCGCCGTCGCGTCACAAACGGCTGATGTTGCAACGGGAACCACTGAAATGCGCAAGATTACGCTGCTGCAATCCGTCATCTCGTTTATCTTCAATCTGGCGATTTTGGGATTATCGGTTAACGTGGGTGCCGGATTGCTCAGTTAACGGTGCAGCAGCAATAGCGCTATCTGCGCCCTTTTATGACGGATGCCTTCCAGTTGAAATCACTGACTTCGCTCTCTTTGAGCGATTCAGGTTTCTTCCTGCGCGTTGGCGTTTTCTTTGCTTTATCAGCCAGTGCTTTCTCTTTTGCTAACTTTGCCGTCATGATCTGTTGTCTGGCTTCCGCCGTGAACTCTTTTTCTTTCTTCGCGTCCGGCTCTTTGCCCGTGCGCTGGCGATACTTTTCGAGCAAACCTTTAAAGGCTTCTTCTACCGCCACACGTTCAGAAAGAGTGAACTGATCGATGGAAATCATTTTCTTGTCGTTCATAGCGTATCGTCCATTAGTAAAATCACAGCGACAAGTGTACAGCATTGAAGTGGATTTACCGGTAATGAAGATCGTAGGATTGCCGCTTGCCCGGCTTTCTTGTAACCTTCCCCGTCAACTTTTTAAGGATTTTCCATGAACGATCATCGCTCCAAAGATCCCTTGCACGGCGTAACGCTTGAGATGCAAATTAACGCGCTGGTCGCACATTATGGCTGGGATAAGCTGGGCAAGCTTATCAATATCAACTGTTTCAAAAGCGATCCTAGCGTCAAATCAAGCCTGAAATTTTTACGACGGACGCCCTGGGCGCGCGCGGAAGTTGAAGCGCTTTATCTGGACTCATTGGATGATTTCAGATCGGAGAATGAGGGTGACATCGCCCCCAATCCCTGGACAACAGGTCGTAACAGTTAATTTTTGCCGATGTAGTCGGCAGCGCTACGTGAAATCTCAGCCACAATCCCCCTGCTTTTTTCACAGAATTCACGTAGCGACGTCATCTCAACATGGACATTTCCGCCCTCTTATTCCGCACAACCTTGCCTGCTTAACAACTTATTAACCTTGCCCGCGTCATCACATTTTCCAATGGTTGATGGTGTTGTATGTTTCCAATCCTCATGACAATATCGCTACATGTATATACATGTAGTGCCAGGATAATTCACACCATACCAACAATTAATGACCCCATTTTGACGCTTCAGCGAGGAAACTATGTCAGCCGAATCACCTGCAGCAGATTACCGCGGCGCGGACAAACAGCGCCTGTCAGAAACACGCTCTATCGATTACATTCCCGCGAGCGAACGCCACGGACATCCGTTTAGCCAGTTCACGTTATGGTTCGGCGGCAACTTGCAAATCACCGCTATCGTGACGGGTGCGCTGGCGGTGGTTTTGGGGGCGATGTTGTGTGGTCGATTATTGGCTTACTGGTTGGCCAGGTTGTCGGCGCCGCGATCATGTCATTGCATGCCATTCAGGGACCGCGCCTGGGATTGCCGCAGATGATCACCAGCCGCATGCAGTTTGGGGTATATGGCGCGGTCATTCCCCTGGTGCTGGTTTGTATTATGTACGTCGGCTTTTCTGCCAGCGGCACGGTGTTAGCGGGTCAGGCACTCGCCAAACTCATCAATACCAGCAATGCGACCGGGATGATCTTGTTCAGCGCGATCATCGTTGTCATTGCGGTGCTGGGTTATCGTGTGATTCACAAGCTGGGAAAAGTGGCCAGCGTTATCGGCGTGCTGGCCTTTGTATATCTGTTTATCACCCTGCTTTCCACACATGACCTTAGCGCCGTGTGGCAAAACCAGCACTTCACGATTGCTAATTTCCTGCTTGCCGTTTCGCTATCATCATCGTGGCAAATTGCGTTCTGTCCTTATGTCTCTGACTATTCTCGCTATTTACCCACCAATGTCTCGGCGAAAAAACTCTTCAGCTCGGTGTTCTTTGGTACCGTATTGGGCACTCAGGCATCCATGACATTGGGCGTCATCGTCGCGGCCATTGCCGGCAAAGCGTTTCCAGGGAATGAGGTCGGCTATATCGTGAGTTTAGGCAGTAGCGCGACGATGGCGATGGTGATCTATTTTGCCATCTGCTTCGGCAAAATCACCTTCACCACGCTGAATGCTTACGGCAGTTTTATGTCGTTGACGACTATCGTTTCGGGGTTCCGTCAGAAGACATCGCTCAGTCGTGGCGGCCGTATACTCTTTGTGGTGCTGATGGTAGCGGTTTCCTGCGTTATTGCCCTCATCAGCGAACCGGCATTCCTCAAATCCTTCACGCATTTTCTGCTGTTTTTACTGGCCTTTTTCGTGCCGTGGAGTGCCATAAGCCTGACCGATTTCTATCTTATTACCAAAGGCAAAGTGGATGTACCGGCGCTGTCGCAACCGCATGGCCGTTACGCTCGCTGGAATTGGGCAGGCATTATTGTCTACTTCTGCGGCGTGCTGGTACAGTTGCCGTTCATTGATAGCCCGCTCCATCATGGCTCATTAACCTGGATTTTTGCGGGTAATGACGTGTCCTGGATTATCGGTTGGTTTGTGACAGCCCTGCTGTGGCTAAGCGCGAAAAAGTTTGATCGTCGTGGCACCCTAAAACAATCAATTTATCCCATTGCGTGACATTGTCACATCGAGGAATTAATGAATCGCGCTCACAAGTGTATTCGGCTTTGAGCGCATTATCATTTAATCAGCCAACCTCTACACTTTATCCACGCTGCACAAATGGAGATAAAGATGAACGAACAATTTGATGGCAATGGCATATTCCCGAAAGGGCCGAAAAATGAAGCGCTTGCGCAATATTTTACCGGCACAAGTTACCTGAACATGCTGACAACGGAAGGCGTTACCATTGGTAATGTGGTATTTGAACCCGCCTGCCGTAATAACTGGCATATTCATCACGGTGGTGGCCAGATCTTATTGGTCACGGGGGGACGCGGGTGGTATCAGGCGTGGAATCAGCCAGCCCGTCAGCTGGTTGCGGGCGATGTGGTTAACATTCCTGCAGGATTAAAGCATTGGCATGGTGCGGCGGCAGATAGCTGGTTTGCTCACATTGCTATCGCTGTTCCGGCCGAGGGCGCCTCCAACGAATGGCTGGAGCCTGTTGCGGATGATGAATATCAACAGTTGTCCTGAAGTGGCTGTCGGGTGCGCATTTCTGCGCACCTGCAGCGTTCACGAGGCTAGTTATACGTTACCGTCGTCACCCAATTAGCATCGCCGCCAGCGGCTGCTTCACTCACTCGCTTAAGCTCCCCGCTTCCTGCTTCAATGGCATAGCTGCCGATAACCGCACTCTTCTCACCACTGGCGATTAGCCAGCGACCATCGGATGTAATCGCTATCCCGCGCGGCTGTTTCTCTACCTGCCAGCTATCAATCAGCGACAATTTCCCATCGGCTTTACTCACCCGATAACCGCTAATGGTGCTGCTGGTGCGTTCGCTGACATACAGAAAACGTCCATCTGGCGTAAGACGAATATCGGCAGACCAGATGCGTGGCGTGGTATCGCTATAGCCCGGTGGACGCTCACGTCCATGCGCAAGTCTGTATTGCGCGGCAACGGCGTTAGGCATTTCTGCCACCTTAACCAGCTCACCGCCTGGCTCCCGGCGGAATTGCGTGATGATGCCGCCCATTTCGCCAATGTTATAGATATAGCGATTATCCGGTGATAGCACTGAATGGCGTGGCCCGTTATCAACAGCCGTTTTGACGTAGCCGTTGCCGAGCGCCGTCAGTTCACCCTCTTTGCTCAGTTTCAGCTGTAACACGCGATCGGTGCCGAGATTGCCGACATACGCGTTTTCGCCGCTTGCATCCACAATCACCGAATGCGCCGCGTGCCCGGTTTTATAGCTGCCGACCGGCGGCGCAGTGAGTTTGCCATCGCTTGTCAGACGATAAACGTGCACTACGTCACCATCATAGGATGCCCCAAGCAGAAAGCGCCCCTGTCGGTCAGTACTAATATAGGGATAACTGGCCGCAGCCGTCACCGAGATAGATTGATGTAGATCGCCGCTATTGCGGTCAATGTCCCAGCTCACCAGTTGCAGCGGTTTACTGCGAATTGCCGCATACAGATGTTTATGATCGGCGCTCAGCGTCATCGGCATCACTTTGCCACCGGCGTGGGTGTGGCCCAGCAGTTGCAGCGCGCCGGTTTGCTCGTTGAGGGCGTAGCGCGCAATGGTGCCATCATCGGCTTCTGAAACATAAACGAAAGTGTGCGCCAGCAAGGGCACACTTGCGGTCATGGTGGCTAAGAGCGTCGCCGCGCGGAATAGGTTTTTCATGCTGCTCGCTGCGCCTCTTGATCGGGGGTGGGTTTTTCTTGATGTCGTGTCATAGCGTCACCTGTAGGGATAAAAGCACCGCTATAGGTATAGGTAGTTGAATAGCGTCTCCGGTATAGGAGATTGCCTGATACCGATTGGGCAAATGCCCTGCGCATCACAAAAATCATGTTGTTACGTTAACTCGCAACACAAAATTTTAGCGCAGGTTTGTGCGCTGGCTCACTCGATAAATCCTCTGCACGGCTGTTAGCGCGGCATCAATACACAACCTACGAAAGGTATCCTCGTCTACACTTGCCTGACGTGAAAAACGCTGATAGAGGTAAATCAATGTCGCAATCCAATCAACGCAACCAGGCTTGGCTGCTCGCTTCACGTCCTGAAGGCGAACCGGTAAAAGAGAATTTTCGCTTGGTTGAACAGCCCATTCCTGAACTGAAGGACGGTGAGATCCTGCTGCGCACGCTGTACTTATCGCTCGATCCCTACATGCGCGGGCGCATGGATGACAGCAAATCTTATGCCGCACCGGCGCAGATCGATCAGCCCATGGTCGGCGGCACCGTGAGCGAAGTCGCTGAGTCTAAACATGCCGATTTTAAGCAAGGTGACGTGGTGCTGGCGCAAAGCGGCTGGCAAAGCTATGCGGTCTCTGACGGCAGCGGCGTGGCGAAGCTGGGCGATTTGCCCCATCCCTCTTGGGCACTGGGCATTCTCGGTATGCCAGGATTTACTGCCTATATGGGATTGATGGATATCGGCCAGCCTAAAGCGGGTGAAACGCTGGTGGTTGCAGCGGCAACCGGCCCGGTTGGGGCTACGGTTGGTCAGCTTGGTAAACTGAAGGGCTGTCACGTGGTGGGTGTGGCTGGTGGCGAGGAGAAATGTCGCTACGCCATTGAGAAACTGGGTTTCTCCGCCTGCATCGATCATCACCGCGACGACTTTGCTGAGCAATTGGCAGCGGCCTGCCCGGATGGCATCGATATCTATTTCGAGAATGTCGGAGGCAAGGTCTTTGATGCGGTATTCCCCCTGCTAAACACCGCAGCACGCGTGCCGGTATGCGGGTTGGTTTCCGGTTACAGCAGCCGTGAATTACCGCCAGGGCCGGATCGCACACCACAGATCATGGGCGGCATCCTCAAGCGGCGCATTCGTATGCAGGGCTTTATCATCTTCCAGGATTACGGCGATCATTATCCTGAATTCCTCAAAGCGATGACGCCGCTGGTAGAGCAGCAAAAAATTCACTACCGCGAGCACATGATTGAAGGTTTAGAAAATGCGCCACAGGCCTTTTTCGATATGCTGAAGGGCAAAAATTTCGGCAAAACCGTGGTTAAAGTTGCGCAGTAACCCGTTGTGTTAACGCCATTTTTCACTTTGCATAGCTGCAATTGAGATATGGCGTGAACTGAGCGCATGAGAAGATATTTTTCCCTATAGCGTAATTACCGGGAGTTCTCATGTCGCTCAGTCCCACCCCTAACCTCAAGGTTAATTCTCAACAGGCCGAAGCGCCCGTCCCCTTACCTAACGAGCCGGCTCACCGCATTCGTGATGATGCCGAGGCGATTGAGATTGCTCAGCGGCTGGCCAGCGAGTTTGCCCGTGAAGCCGCGCGGCGTGACCGCGAAGGTATTCTGCCGCTTAAAGAGTTAGACGCATTCTCTCAAAGTGGTTTGTGGGCGATGGCGATCCCGAAAAACCTGGGCGGCGCAGGTGTATCCTGGGTGACGGTAGCGAAAGTGATCGCCATCATTTCGGCGGCGGATTCTGCGCTGGGGCAGCTGCCACAAAACCATCTGGCGGGTGTCGCGCACCTCATTGCCGATGGCACGGAAGCGCAGAAACACGAGCTGCTGAGCGAAGTGCTGGCCGGGTTGCGCTGGGGTAATGCTTTCTCTGAGAAAAACTCGCGTACCGTTGCCGATTTTCAGACGCGCTTTAAGCAGGATGGCGATGAAGTGGTGATCAACGGTGAAAAATTCTACGCCACCGGCGCGCTACTCGCGCATCGCATTCACGCGGTAGCGCTTGATGAACAGGATCGCGCCCATCTTATCGTCCTCGACCGCAGCTCGCCCGGCATCACCATCATCAATAACTGGTCGAGCTTTGGCCAGCGCACCACGGCATCCGGCACGGTATTGTTGCATAATGTGCGTGCCCCGCTTTCACGCGTGATCCCTGTATTTCAAGCCTTTGAGCGCCCAACTGCAGCCGGTCCGATTTCGCAGATTATTCAGGCAGCCGTTGATGTCGGCATTGCGCGCGGCACCATTGAAGACACGCTGCATTTTATCCGCGAGCGTTCACGGCCCTGGATTGATAGTGGTCAAGATCGCGCATCCGATGATCACTTTACGCTGGCTGCGGTGGGTGATTTAAAAATCCGCCTACACGCAGCTGAAGCTCTGCTGTGGCGCGCCGGTCAAGCGATCGATCTGGCACTGCAGCAGCCCGACGAATCCACGGTCGCTGAGGCGACAGTCGCCACCGCAGAAGCCAAAGTGCTGACCACCGAAATCGCCATTTTGGCCGGCAACAAGCTGTTCGAACTGGCGGGAACCCGTTCTACGTTGCAGGAGTTCAACCTTGACCGGCACTGGCGCAACGCGCGCACGCACACGCTACACGATCCGGTGCGTTGGAAGTATTACCATGTAGGAAATTATTACCTTAACGGCACCCCGCCGCCGCGGCATGCCTGGAGCTAAAGGTAGCAACAGGATCAGCCGAAATTCCGGCTGTTCCTGTTTGCCGCTATCACGCATGACGTCGCGCGCGTAACGCGCCGACCGCCAACACAATAAAAATCAATCCACCGGTGGCAACCTGCTGCCAGTAAAAATTCCAGCCGACCAGCAGTAATCCATTGGCAATAAAGCTCAGCAGCACGACGCCAAGCAGCGTCCCTACGACATTGGGCCGACGGGATGGCGCGAACGTGGCACCAATAAAACTGGCGCCGATAGCGTTGAGCAGGTACGCATTACCCGACAGCGGCACCCAGGCTTTGACATTGGCCGCCAGAATCAAGCCGACGATCCCCGCAATCAACGCGGCTAAAATAAAGGCCATTGCCGTCAGCCGTTTCACCGCGACGCCAGAGTGCTGCGCCACGCTGTATTGTTCACCCATCACCCGCAGCGATCGGCCGGTAGCGCTGCGGTGTAGCAGTTGATAAAGCGCCAGCGCAACCAGAAATAACAGCCAAAGCGGCAACGGAATGGCGAGGAATGCACCGTGCCCCATCGCGGAAAAGCCCTCGGGCAGCTTTTGGCTCAGCAGATAGATCGGTTGCCCGCCGTTTGATGACAGCTGCTGCACGCTTTGTCCAATAAACAGCGTGCCCAGCGTGGCGAGAAACGGCTCCACGCCCAGCTGCGTGACTAAAAAGGCGTTAAACACACCAACCAACAGCGCGGCAACCATCGCGGCAATCAGCGCCACGGGCAAACTGACCTGATGCAGCATCAGTGTCACCAATACCAGACAAGCAATATCGATGGCCGTGCCAACCGACAGATCAATCGCGCCAATACGCGTGACCAGCGTCATCGCCAGCGCGACAATCGCGAGCGGCGCGACGTTATTCAGCAACACGCTGCGCAGGTTAGAGGCCGTGGCGAAAGCGGGCGCGGCAATAACAAAGAACAGCAGCAGCGCTATAAAGGGCAGCACGATAGCGACGCGCAGCAAAGCGGCCTGACGCGGGCGTTGAGTGACAGGCGATATGAGAGAGTCAGACACCTTGTGTTCTCCGGGATTGGCGACGACGCATTAGCGCGGTTAACGCCACTACTAATAGAATCAATACGCCTTCGACGCCGTTGATCCAGTAACTTGAGACGTTGATAAGCTGGAAGCCGTTGGCGATTAAACTCAGGAACAGCGCGCTGATCAACGCACCGCCCAGTGTCGGCACCAGACGACGGGAAAACACCACGCCTAATAATGCAGCGGCGATCACCATTAGCAGGTTGTCGTTTGCGCCGGGTGAGCTACCGCTGAGCAGCGACACCGATGCAATCGCGGCAATGGCCGCACTCACACCGCACAACACATAGCTCAGCCCCTGATAGCGTTTGACGCCAATCCCCGCCGCATTAGCCGCCTGTGGATGGCTGCCCACGGCCTGCAAACGCAGGCCAAATGAGGTCAATCGGCTCAAGGCAATGGCGATAAAGGCCAGAATGAGAAATGACCAGCCGAGCCACGACACCGCTAAGGGCCCGTTACTTAGCAACAGATTTTGCAGCTCGCTGCTGGCTGGCACCGATGCATTGCCGGTTAGCACCATCTCCAGCCCAATGGCGATGTTCATACTGGTGAGCGTTGCCAGCAGCGGTAAGATCCCCAGCCAGACAATCGCCAACGCATTAAACAGGCCCACCGCAGCGCCAGTGAAAAGCGTCAACAGCAGCGCAATAGCGATGGGCTGCCCGGCATTGAGCTGGCTGGCGAATACCGCCGCGCTCAGGCCAAGATTGGCGGCGATCGACAAATCGATGCCGCCGGTGATGCCTTGTAAACCACCGCCGCTTAACACCAGGGTTAACCCCAGCGCCAGAGTACCGACCACCGCGGTTTGTTGCAGCACATTGCCCAGATTCATCACCGTCAGGAATATCGGTGACAGCCAGGCAAACACCGCCAAAACCAGCACAATAATCAGTAAAGAAACGTGCTGCAGCCACTGCTGACCGTATGCACGTTGCGGAGATTCAAGAGGACCAGATTGGGTAACATCACTCATGAAGCATGCTCCGTTAACGCGCCTGTGCCAGAAGCCCAGGAGAGAATCTCCTGATGGCTGGTATGCTGTGCCGCCAGGGTAGCGACATGTTCGCCGCGCGCCAGTACCATAATGCGGTCAGCAAGCGTTTGCAGTTCCAGCAGATCGGTGGAAAACACCAGAATGAGTGCGCCATCATTGGCCAGCTGCTGCAGCGTATGATAAATCGCGGCCTTCGCGGCAATGTCGACGCCCACCGTCGGTTCATCCAGCAGATATAATCGCGCGCCAGTGTTAAGCCATTTGGCCAGCACCGCTTTCTGCTGATTGCCGCCCGAGAGCTGGCGTAACGACGCCAGCTGCCCAGGCGTGCGAATCGCCAGCTGCTGAATATTCTTTGCCACCAGTTCGCTTTCGGCCCGACGCGATACACCACCCCAGCGCAGCAAACGCTGTACCGTGGTTAAGGTGACATTGTCACGCAAGCTAAGATCCAGTGCGATACCGTTGGCTCGGCGATCTTCCGGCACAAAAGCGATACCGCGCTTCACGGCCGCATAGGGTGATGAGGGAATGCCAGCCACATTAGCCAGTTTTACCGAGCCGCTCACTGCGGTTTCCAGGCCGAAGAGTGCTCGGATCAGCGCCTTACCGCCCGATCCTAACAGGCCGGTAATGCCAATGATCTCGCCCTGTCGGCCGGTAAAGGAGACATTATGGAAACGACCAGGCGCACTAAGCGCGGCAACCTGCAGCACCTCCTGTCCGGCACGACGTGTCTGACGCGGCGTAAGTTCATGCTGCGTATCCCCTACCATTGCACCGATTAGCGCGCTGGGCGATATCTGCTCAGCCGTGAAATGCGCCACATCTTTGCCATCGCGCAGTACGGTAACGCGCTGGCACAACGTCTGTATTTCATCGAGATAGTGCGACACATAGATCAGCGCGATGCCCTGCTGCCGCATACGTTCAATCACGCGAAACAGCGCGTGCACTTCGTGACGTGCCAGTGCGGCGGTAGGCTCATCCAGCACCACCACGCGTGGCTGATGTTGCAACACGCGGCAGATTTGGACTAACTGCTGCTCTGCCACACTTAACGTGGCAATCAAGGCATTGGGATCGAGCTGCAAACCAAAGTGCTGCTGTAGCTGCTGCTGTGCCTGCTGGCGCATACGGCGCCGCTGGATAAACGGCGTGGCGAGCAAACGCGGTTCGTTGCCGAGCCATAGCGCCTCCGCCACCGTCAACGAACCGGGCAGTAACCGCTCCTGATGCACGATGGCAATCCCCTGCCGCTGCGCCTGTGCGGGTGAGGCCAACGTGAGCGGCTGACCATCCAGCGTAATGCTGCCGCGATCGGCGGCATGAATACCGCCTAACACCTTGATTAATGTCGATTTGCCGGCACCGTTGTGACCAATCAAGCCATGCACTTCACCGGCATGTACGCTGAGCGACACCGATTGCAGCGCGGGCACGCCATCAAATGCTTTGCTGATGTCCTGCAGGTGTAATAGCGGCGCGTTATTTGCCATCCGTTTGGCCCAGCGTTTTCTGCGCGTCAGCGGCGTTCTCTTTGGTCACCAGAATCGCTGGAACATAGGTGGCTGGCGGCAGCGAGCGATCGCCCGCCAGATATTTCGCCACATTTTGCACTGCCGTTTGACCAATCACGTACGGCTGCTGCGCGACAACCGCCGCCGCACTGGATTTTGCATCTTTAACCAGCGATACCACATCCGGGCTACCGTCAACGGCATAGGTTTTGATTTCGTTACGTCCGGCGGCATCGACAGCCTGAGTGGCGCCAATTTGCGGTACATCCCATGCCGCCCAAATCGCCTGCACCGAACCTTTTGGATATTTATTCAGTAACTGGCTGATTTGCGCATAGGCATCCTGGACCGTATTCGGGATAACATCGCGCAGTTCCGGCTGAATAATTTTAATTTTTGGATACCATTTCAGCACGGCCTTTAACTGGTCATAACGCATCGCAACCACCGGTACGCCATAGAAACCGTTAAATACCAAAATATTGCCTTCGCCGCGCAAATCATTTACCAGCTTTAAGGCTAGCTGCTCGCCAATATAAAAGTTATCTGAGGTGGTGACGTTAATACTGGATGGGCTGGCGGTATCCACGGTAAATAACGGAATACCCGCATCGCGGATTTTTTTCAGCCAGGGTTCAAGTACTGAGGCGGTACCAAGCGTTTCAATGATTGCATCGGGCTTTTGTGCAATAAGCGTCTGAATTTGAGCAATTTGCTGCGACTCCTTGCGACCGCCGTCTAAGGCAATCGGCGTACCGCCAAGGCGTTTAACCTCGTCAATTTGTCCCTGATACGCTTTAAGATCCCAGTAGTGGTCGGTACCGGCTACGGTGATACCAATGCGTTTTCCGGCGAGTGATGGGATTGGTTTATCTTCGGCGTGCGCGACGCCTAATAACAATGATGCCGAAGCCAACAGCAGGCCAGCCAGACGGTGCTTTTTCATTCTTAATATCCCTGGAAAAATAATAAAATGTTGTGTTGCACCTGTTTGCTGGCGCGTGAAATAAAAATTATCACAGCCATTTTTTATCCATAATGCTATTTTCAACTTAAGCTAGTCGGCAATTGATAATAGTCGGGAAGCGAATAGAGGGAGCAGCCTGCAAATTTAGCGCTTCGCTTATCAATCTATTTTAGCGAAATCGCATTCATTACTGGTAATCCATACAGATAAGGTTCAGGATGGTTGCTCATCCTGGACTAACGTCCACGGCAATTCACCCTCTATCTGAGGGCTCTTTATGAATTTTTACTCAACTGAAACCGTCTGCGCCTTAACCGGTGCCAACCGCGCAAATCTGCGTCGCTGGTTGCGCGGTGGATTGATATCAGAAAACAGTATCAGCAAGGATTGGAGCAGGCATCAGGTTGATGAAGTGCTGGCCATGATGTCATTAACCGCCGGTGGCGCGACGCTGTGGCAAATCCATCAGGAAAAAAAGGGCGAAGCGGATTATTCATCGTCCGGCTGGCTTGCCCGACGTGGTGATATGTTGCGCCAGCTGGAATTGGGTTCCGATCGCGAACTGGCGCGTACCGTACGTAATCTGGCGGGCGATTACAGTAGCGATGACTTTATTAATATCCTGATGAAACCTCTCAATCGCTGGCTGAGAGACGATACTCGTCGCGGCGCAGCGCGTCGCCTGGCACGTTTTCACCAGGCCATTACTCACCATAGCAATTGCGTAACACGCGCATCAACGCGCCAAAAAAGCATGCCGCTGTTGCTCGAAGTGGTCAGCGTGAGCGATGAAACGGAGATTTGGCTCGAGGCGATTCGTCTTTCCGGTCAGGGATTTTGCGTTGAAATTGACCGCACATCACAGCCGATGCGGTATGGCTCGGAAAGCCGTCACGATCACCATCTATTATGGTGCGGTGCGGGGATCAGTGAAGAGCGGATGGCACAGTTCCAGCGCGGGTTGCGTGCCGGTAAAGCTGTCATGCTGAGTGGACCGGATCGCTCGGTACATCATGCTGTTACTGAGGCTCGGGTTGCCTAGCCGGTGCGTTCAGCACCGGCCATTTCTACTTTGTGTTTTCAGCACACGGCTTGGCAAAAACATCAGCGCCCTTTCTTCTTCCGGCCCGGCTGGGAAAAACGCTGACGATTGGCCGGCTTTGCACCCGCTTTTTCGCCCGTCTTCGCTCCACCTGCCGCAGGTTTTTTCGCGCCAGTGACCGGCTTCTTCTTCGCCTGCGTTTTTTGCGTTTTCTGATCTTCTGAAGATGAATCTTCAATCAGTTTGAATAGATCGATCAGTTCGTCATCGGTCAAATCACGCCACTCGCCCAGCGGAATGCCTTTCAGGCTGACGTTCATAATACGCGTACGCTCAAGCCTGGTGACTTCAAAACCGAAGTGCTTGGTCATGCGGCGAATCTGCCGGTTCAGCCCCTGAACGAGGATGATGCGGAACACAAAGGTCGATTCTTTCTTAACTTTGCATTTCTTCGTGACGGTGCCCAGCATTGGCACGCCCGCCGCCATTCCAGCAATAAATTCGTCGGTGATCGGTTTATCAACGGTGACCACGTACTCTTTTTCGTGATTGTTACCGGCGCGCAGGATCTTATTCACCAATTCGCCATGGTTGGTGAGGAAGATCAGCCCTTGAGAATCTTTATCCAGGCGACCAATCGGGAACACGCGTTTACTGTGATTAACAAAATCACCGATGTTATCGCGCTCGCCTTCTTCCATGGTGGTGATGATGCCTACCGGCTTGTTCAGCGCAATCAGCACCAGATCCTCTTCATCACGCGGCTCAATCAACTGGCCATTAACTTTGACTTCATCCCCAGCAAACACCTGTGCACCGACGGCGGCACGTTTGCCGTTAATGAAAACGTTGCCTTGTTCGATATAACGATCGGCATCCCGGCGCGAGCAGATTCCGCTCTCGCTGATGTATTTATTCAGGCGTGTGGATGAAGTAGGCAGCATGGTTCCTCCGAAAAAAAACGGACTATACAGCAACCTGGGGCGTTATGGGGAGTGTTGATTGCTTGTCAATTAACGCCAGGCACCACAACCTGCAATTTATGTGCAGCGGAAATGATGATGGCTGATTTCACCGCCATAACCCAAGACGCGCACTTCCTCGCCGGTGATTTCCACTACCGCAAAGGGGATTGATTCCGCTCCATCCAGCATCCCTTTTAGGGTATAAAAGCCTGTTTGATCGATGCGCGCATAGCTGCCGCGATGATCGTGTCCGGTAAAACACCCATGTATGTTGTAACTAGAAAGCAGTTCTGCCACTTCACTACCGTTTAATAAGTTGTGGCTGTTATGCGGTGCCAGCGGATAATGCCCAAACACCACCACGTTCTCTCCCTGCTGCTGCGCCTGCTGTAGCTGTTGTTCGATCCATACCCTTTGCGCGGTTCCAACCGCGCCATTCCACGGCCTGGCCTGCGGTTGCTGCTGCTCCGCCAATGCCACCAGCATCGCTTCTGCTGTTGCACGATCGTCGCCGTTCATCGCGTTACAGTACAGACTGATATCGTTACCGTCATACACAATAAAGCGCCACCCTTTCAGCGAGAAGGCGTAATAGCTTTTTGGCAGCGCGGCGGCGTCATTAAGATGCTGCGTAATGGTCTGGGCATCGTGATTGCCCAACACCACCGCATGCGGATGTTCCAGACGCTGATAAAGCGGCAGCACCGCTGCATAACTCTCCCAATGACGATCCACCAAATCGCCGAGCGTCACGACAAAATCCAGCGGCTGCTGGTTGAGTGCATCAATCGCCTGCGGCAGCTTGTGCAACGCATGACGATAGTAGAGATGTTTATCGCGGTCGGGGTCGATATCCGCATATTGCGGATCGGCAATCAGTCCAAAACGCAGCGTGTCGCTCAGCGGCGCTGAACGTACGTTTGGCAATGCATACAGCTCAGCGACATCACCCAGTAATTCACGCTGTAGTGCGGTTAGCGGATGCGGATAAGACACGGAAAGCACTCCTTAGCGAATACCGGCACGCATAAATGATTGAATAAACTGACGCTGGAAAATCAGGAACAGCACCAGCAGCGGCAATGTGGTCATCAACGTCGCTGCGCCAATCAGCGCCCACTGCACGCCCTGCTCTGGCGCAGAAAACAGCTGCAGGCCGACGGTGAGCGGCCGCACGTTGACGGAATCGGTAATCACCAGCGGCCAAAGGAAATCATTCCAGTGGAAACTGATCGACACCAGCGCAAACGCGACATAAATCGGCTTCGCCAGCGGGATATAAATCTTGCGCAGAATGTAGAATCGACTGGCCCCTTCGACAATCGCCGCCTCTTCCAGCACCAGTGGAATACTTTTAAAGGTTTGCCGCAGCAGAAAGATAGCAAACGCCGAGGAGAAATACGGCAGCGCAATGCCGGTCAGCGTATCGCGAAGCCCTAAGGCGCCGATGGTCTGGTAGTTATTCAGAATCAGTACGTCGGGGCTAATCATCAGCTGCAGCAGAATCAGCGCAAAGATCACTCCTGAGAATTTCAGCTGGAAACGCACCAGCGCATAGGCGGCCATCGTTGCCAGAATCAGCTGTACCACCACAATCATCAGCACCAGCAGGCTGGTATTGAGAAAGTAGCGAGCAAACGGCGCGGCGTGCCAGGCATGAATGAAGTTTTGCAGCGTAAGCGGCGACCAGAGCGCGAAGCTGGCCTGATCCGATGCTGAGTGAATTGCCACCCACAGCGCCACCAGAATAGGCAGAAACCACAGCAGCGCCGCCAAACCAATGGCGCTATTCAGACACAGGCGGCCAAACGTCATCTTTGGCGTCATTGGTAATGGGCTCGCTTATCCAGCAGGTTAAATTTGAACAGCGCAAGCGCGGCGAGGATCGCCAGCAGCACCACCGTCATGGCAGCCGCAGCCGGCATATTCCAAAAGCTGAAGGCGGTGCGATAAATATAAAACAGCAGCAGGCTACTGCTGTTATTCGGCCCGCCATTGGTCATGGCAATCACCTGATCGACAATACGAAACGCGTTCATCGACGCATTGATCAGCACAAATAGCGTGGTCGGCATCAGCAGCGGCCACTGCACGCGACGGAAGAAATAGCGGCGCGACGCGCCCTCTATCGCAGCGGCCTCGCTGAGTCGTGGGTCGATCTGCTGCAGCGCGGCAAGATAGAAGATCATAAAAAAGCCCGCTTCGCGCCACACGGATACCGCCATCAGGCAATAGAGCGCGCTCCCTGGTTCGCCAAGCCAGTTAATCGCCGGCAGGGAAAACAGCGCCAGCAGCTTATTCAGCAAACCGAGCTGCGGCGTATAGAAGAACAGCCAAAGGTTAGCGATGGCGATCATCGGCAACAGCGAAGGGATAAAGAACGCGGTGCGCACCAGCGCATTGGCGCGCATATGACGATTGACCGCCAGCGCCATCAACAGCGCCAGCGTCACCGCCAGCGGAATGGTGATCGCCGCATACAGCAGATTATTCCACAGCGACTGAATGAAGATATCGTCATCCAGTAGCGCAACATAGTTATCCACCCCAATAAAACGGGCGGGATGACCATTACGTGCCGCACTGAACAGGCTCTGCCACACCGTCGCCACTGCCGGATAGTGCGTAAACAGCAGTAAAAAGCTCAGCGCCGGTAAAATCAGCAGATAGCCATACAGCTGCATTGACCCTAAGCGGGGACGACGAACCGGCGCGACGGCGAGAGGCGTACTCATGGTTATTGATACGCCTTTAACAGACGATCGGCCTGCTGCTGCGCATCTTTCAGCGCTTCGGCGGGGGTTTTCGCCTGAGTCACCGCTGCTTCAACCGCGTGGTTCAGTGCATCCTGAATCTGCACGCTGTTGTAGGTGGAGAGTTCCGGCTGCGCGTACTTCAACTGCTCACGCGCCACCAATGCCTGCGGCACCTGTTTCACGTAATCCTTCATCACCGGGGTTTCCCAGGCCGCTGGAGAAGTGGCGACATAACCGGTCGCGATACTCCAGCGCGCCGCCTGCTCGGGCGACGTTACCCAGCGGATAAATTCCATCGCGGCTTTCTGCTGTTCTGGCGAGGCATTTTTGAATACATACAGGTTGCCGCCGCCGGTTGGGCTGCCGCGCTGGGTCTTCTCTGGCAGCATCGCCACGCCGAACGGGAATGTCGCGTTGTCGCGTACGTTAGTCAGATTACCGGTGGTGGTGATCATCATCGCGGTTTTACCGCTGATAAAATCCTGCGGCGTGGTGCCCCATGCAATCGCCCCCTTCGGCGACACCTGCTCTTTTTGCCCCAGATCGGTCAACCACTGCAGGGTTTCTACGTTGCCCGGAGTGTTGAAGTTAACGGCGGTGCCTTTACCGTTATCCAGACGACCGCCGTTGGTGGCGGACAAGCCCTGGAAGTTCCAGTAGCCGTTTGGCGTGGAGGGAATTTCGATGCCCCACTGGCTGACGCCGTTGGCATCGTTAATCGTCAGTTTCTTACTGAACGCCACCACCTGCTGCCAGTTAGCCGGCGGCGTATCGGCGTTCAAGCCGGCTTTCTCAAACGCCTGTTTGTTCCAGTACATCACCACGGTAGAACGCTGGAACGGCACGCCCCACACTTTGCCGTCAATGTGACGCAGAAACGCCGGATAGAAACCGTCAATCCACTTTTTACCTTCGTCGCCGGTTGCCAGATCGCTGGCCGCCACGATGGCCCCGGCATCGATCAGCGAATAGGCTTCGATATCCCCGATAACCGCCAGCTGTGGCGCATTGCCACCGCGAAACGCCGTCAAGGCTTTGGTGACGGTGGTGGCATAGTCACCAGTATACACCGGCTGAATGCTCACTTCCGGGTGCTGTTTTTGGAAATCAGCGACCAGCGCATCCACGGTGTGGCTCACTTTGCCCCCTACCGCGATCGGATAATACATTTGCAGCTTGACCGGATCGGCGGCGAAGGCAGAAGCCGCACTACAGAGCATGAAAACAGAGGCCAGACGTGAATAACGAATCGCAGACATGATATTCCCTTAAGCAAATGACAACGGTTAAACGGCGTATTTTTTCTGTGAGGCAAACATGTTGGGTTCTGCATGGGCGCAGCGCTTGCCGCTCGCGCTATAAAACAGATACTGGCGCGCGGCAGACCACTGCAATCCCACTTCACAGCCGTCGGCGAAATGGTGCATTCCCGGTACTTTGACCGTCAGCGGTTCTGCCATTCCCGCAAGCATGCACACCAACAGCGTGTCGGCGCCCATATATTCCGCGCCGATCGCTGTTGCGGTCAGTGCAGCGTGCTCCGGCGCAATCAATTGGATATCTTCAGCCCGTAATCCCAGACTGAGCGCCTCCGCGCGATATTCCACCACCGGCGTCGAGAGATGACTTAGGTAGTGATGATTATCCCGCTGCTGCAGCGGCAGAATGTTCATTGGCGGCGCACCAATAAACTGCGCGGCGAAGATGCTGGCAGGATTGTTATAGAGGTCGTCCGGCGTGCCGTGCTGTTCAATGCGGCCATCGTTGAGCAGAATAATGCTGTCGGCCATGCTCATCGCCTCGGTCTGATCGTGCGTCACGTAAAGCAGCGTCAACGCCAGCTTTTTCTGCAGGGCGCGGATTTCACGGCGCATGCTTTGCCGCAGTTTGGCATCCAGATTCGACAGTGGCTCATCCATCAAGCACAGCGTGTTATTGGCGATAACCGCTCTGCCCAGCGCCACGCGCTGCTGCTGTCCGCCAGAGAGCTGCGAAGGCAAACGGGCGAGCAGTGTATCGAGCTCCAGCAATTGACTGACGTTATCGAGCCGGGCGGCATAGGTGTGCTTATCTTCGCCGCGCGCTTTCAGGCCAAACAGCAGGTTCTCGCGCACGTTAAGGTGCGGGAACAGCGCGTAGGATTGAAACACCATTGAAAGCTTGCGCTGCGACGGCGGCAGATGGGTGATATCGCTATGTTTGAAGTGGATCGTGCCGCCATCCGCCGTTTCCAGTCCGGCAATGGTGCGCAGCAGCGTGGATTTGCCACAGCCCGATGGGCCAAGCAGCGCGACAAAACTCCCTTCTGCGGCGTCAAAGCTGATGTCATTCAGGGCGATTTTCTCGCCCCAGGCCTTGGTAATATGATGAAGCGACAGGTGGCTCATGCATCGGCAATCCAAAAATCAGAATGGCGGTAAGCTAGCGGAAGGAAATGAAGGATTTATGTCGTTGAGATGACGCTACGGTGATGCCCCCTGACATCACCCTTCACGCACATGGCTACTGAACACCGCCTTTTGGATAATATCCACCAGGGTATTGCACAGAATAAAGGCGCAGGCGGCGAAAATGGTGGTGCCAATCACCACCGGAAAATCCCCGTCCAGCGCCGCATCAATCGCCAACCGGCCTACGCCATCCAGCCCGAACATCTTCTCCGTGACGATCGCGCCGCCCATGATCGCCGCCAGTTCCATGCCGGTTAATACCAGCACCGGACTCATCGCCGGCTTAAGTGCGTGATCAAAATAGACGCGCCATTCGCTAACGCCTTTGGCGCGCGCGGTACGAATATAATCGTGATTCAGCACTTCGAGCATGCTGGCACGAATAACGCGCTGAAAAATACCGATCTCGGCCAGCGCCAGCGTCAGCCACGGCAACAGCAAATGCCGTAACCATTGCCAGACATCCTCGCTAAACGCGACATAGCCGCCCGCCGGAAAGAGGTCGATCCCGTGCAGTGAGAGCTGATAGAAGAGAAAAAAGATAATCAGCATACCGCTCAGAAAGGTCGGCAGCGACAGCGCCGCATAGGAAAACAGCGCTAAGACGCGATCGATAAACCCCTCGCGATAGCGTGCCGCGAGCACGCCCGTTACCATAGAAATGGCCATCCATATCACTAACGCACCGCATGCCAGTGACAACGTCACCGGAGCTTTAGACAGAATCAGCTCGGTTACCGGCATCTGGAATCGAAATGAGTAGCCCAGCGCCGGTGGCCAGTGCATTAATCCCACGGCTGTCCCCTGAATTTCCGGGCCACGCCACAGGAAATAGCCAAGCTGCTGATACCAGGGATCGTTCAGATGCAGCGCGCGCGCCACCGCCGCAATGGTTTCAGGCGTGGCGTTACGCGGTGCCAGCATCACCGCCGGATCCTGATAGGCAATGCGTGTCAGCATAAAGGCGGCAATCAGCACCAGCAGCAACGTCAGAGCCGCACGCAAAATTGGTGAAACAATAGCGAAAAATTTAGCCATGAGCGCGGTCCAGATGAGGATCAAACACGTTGCGTAAGCCACTGCTTAACGAATTAAAGCCGAGTACGGTAAAAAATAGCGCCAGCGCAGGCGCCGCCAAAAACCACGGTTGTACCTGATACATCGCTGAACGTTGCACATCGGCAATCATATTGCCCAGACTGGCGGCCGGTGCCGGTACACCGACGCCAAGAAATGACAGCGTGGCTTCGGCAATAATATTGGTCGGCAGCTGAATCGCCCAGTAGACGCCCACGGTCGGCAATACCGCTGGCAAAATTTCACGCCACAAAATGTGCCAGCGCGTCATACCCATCAGCTGCGCGGCGGCAACAAACTCCTGATGACGCAGATGTAGCACCAGTCCGCGCGTAAGACGCGCGAAATAGCCCCATGAGAAAAAGGTAATCACCGCCACCACCACCCAGCCAGGATCGACCTTGGCCCCGCCGTCGCTACTGTGATTGAGCGCCAGCAAACTTAACGCAGTGACGACAAACGGAAACGACAGCACCAGATTAATCACCTGCTGGCACAGCAGATCAATACGTCCACCGCGATAGCCGCCAATCAGTCCCACCAGCAAGCCGATGATCATCGCTAACGTGGTGGCAGGAATCGCCACCAGCAGCGACACCCGCGTGCCGTACAGCGTACGGACCAACACATCGCGGCCATTATCATCCGCCCCCAGCGGAAACGCGCGCGTGGGGCCAAGCGGAATCCCCATGTCGTTTAGCGCCGTATCACGAAACTGTTCGGTTTCACCATGCCCCAATTCGTGCGCCACCCAGGGCGCACTCAGCGCGGCAAGCACCACCAGCACCACGATAATCAGGCCACGACGGGCACTGCCTTCTTGTACGATCCGCCGCCATATCCTCGCCGGATGCGCGGCGGGCACGCTCGGGCTATCGATAAGTGATTGCTCCGTCATGTCACTGCTCCTCTGCCATCGCTATTCCACGCGCTTGTCCCGGAATAGCCGCCAGTAACTGTTGCGTCCACGGCTGCTGTGGACGTGAGAAGATCTGTTCACTGCTGCCCTGCTCAATAATCTCACCGTCCCTGAGTACCAACACGCGGTCGCACAACGCGGCCACGGCGGAGAGATCGTGTGAGATAAACAGCAGCGACAGCGATTGCTCGCGGCGCAAACGCATCAGCAGTTGAATAATGCGATGCTGGGTGGTGACATCCAGCGCCGACACCGCTTCATCAGCCACAATCAGCTGCGGCTTCATCGCCAGCGCCCGGGCGATGGCCACGCGTTGACGCTGTCCACCCGAAAGCTGCGCGGGATAGCGCGTGGCCAGTTCAGCGGCTAACTCAACGGTGTGCAGCAGCTGATTCACTGCCGTATGGAGTGCGCTTGCCGTCAGGGGCTGGCCGGTTTCACGCCGCGCGGTAAGCTGCAGCGGATCGCGCAGGATATCCGCTACGCGTCGCCGGGCATTAAGACTGTTGTAGGGATCCTGAAACACCATCTGCACCGCGTAACGCAGAGGATGCTGATGCAGCCCGCGCGCGTCCCCTGCCCGCTGCCAGATCTCGCCGTTCAACACTATCTCGCCCTGATCCGGCCGATCGAGCCCCACGATAATCCGTCCCAGCGTGGTTTTACCGGAGCCGGATTCGCCAACCAGACCAAGAATTTCGCCTTTGCGCAGGGAAAAAGCGATGTTATGCAGCACCTGCTGCTGCCGTGACACCCACAGCGAGCGTCGGACAAACGATCGGGCTAGCGCTTTAACCTGCAACAGCACTTCACCCGGTACATGCGCGGGCTGCGGTGGAAACTGATGCCAACCCGCCGCCAGCAGCGCGCGGGTATACGGATGCTGCGGCGCGGCGAACAGGACGTTTTTCTCCGCTGACTCGACGATGCGGCCCTGCTGCATCACTACCACGCGATCGGCGATATCCGCCACCACGCGTAAATCGTGGCTGATAAAGATCAGGGCACAGCCGTGCTGCTGCTGCAGACGTTTTAACAGCCGCAGGATGCTGGCCTGTACCGTGACGTCCAGCGCCGTGGTCGGCTCATCGGCCACGATCAGCTTAGGGTTCAGCGCAATGGCCATGGCGATCATCACGCGTTGCCGCATCCCGCCAGAAAACTGCGCAGGACGATCGTGATAGCGCTGAGCAGCATCACGTATGCCCACCTCCTCCAGCAGCGCCAGCACGCGCGTGCGCAATGCTTTACGACGCAGCCGCTGATGCGCGCTAATCGCCTCTTCAATTTGTTGGCCGATGCTTTTCAACGGATGCAGATTACTCAGCGGATCTTGCGAAATGTAGCCAATCTGCGCCCCACGTAGCCGCCGGTAGTGCGCCGCGCTGAGATCGTTAAGCCGTATCCCATCAAACAGCCGTTCACCCTGCACCTCAGCACTGGCCGGCAACAGGCCCAACACTGCCAGCAGGCTCAGGCTCTTGCCTGAGCCGGATTCCCCGACGATCGCCAGCGTTTCCCCTGGCGCCACGGCAAAGCTCACCTGTTGAACACGTGGTGATTGCTGATGAAAGCCAATCGTTAACTGGTCAACGCACAGCAGCGGCATAGATTCCCCTTATGGCTTCACGGCGATGTTGGTGATATCAGCCTGCGTTGCCAGTGATGACCACGTCCAATGGGTGACGCGATCGGAGGTGATGGCAACGCGGCGTTTCTCAAACAGCGGAATCCACGGCAGATCGGCGGACACTAAACGATCGGCCTGCGCCCAAATTGGCCCTGGGTTATCTGAGCCGTAGGCCTGCTTCGCTAACGCGTTTAGCTGCGGATTGCTATAGCAAATGGCATAGACATTGCCACGGCCGCACGGCGCGGCATCAGAGTTCAGCCAGCCGCCCAGCAACATGCGCGTCGCCGGACCTTGCCAATCAGGCGAGGTCTGCGCCAGTGCCAGATCCCAGCGATTAGCGGGACTTTGCAGATAGGCCATAAACTGCGGTGGCGGAACCGGATTGAGGTTGAGGGTGATCCCCGCTTTCGCCAGGTCTTCCTTCAAAATAACCGCCAGGGTGCTGAACTGATTGTTGGCGCGATACACCAGATCAAAACTCAGCCCATTGGGGAAGCCCGCCTCCTGCAACAGCGCTTTGGCTTTCGCCGGGTCGCCTTTGTTATCGGCGGTGGGATAGAGATCGAGGTTCTCATGCCCTAACAGCGTGCTGGTAATAATCTGCCCCAGCGGTAGCGCCGCAATTTTCCCGCCCTGCGCCTGCACCAGGTGTGCACGATTCACCGCATAGGTCAGCGCCTGACGCACTTTCAGATTTCGCAGTGCGGTAGCGCCTGCGCTTTTCGCTTCCGGCTGGGCGTTAATGGCGATGAAGTTGGCGGCCCCGCTGTTGGCAGCGTGCAGATACGGGCTGTTTTTGATCGCGTACTGGCGGATCACCGCCTGCGGTGGCACATCCAGATAGAGCGACAAATCGGCATCACCGGCCTGAATGCGTTGCGTGACGCTGTCTTCATTGTTACCGGTGAAGCTAATCTCAATGTTATCGACATAGGCCTTGCGCGCCGGATCCTGCGCATGATTGTAATCTGCCACTTTTTTCAGCAATAGCTTCTGCCCACTTTGATACTCCGCCACGCTATAAGGCCCGCTGGGGGGAAATGCTTACGCAGCTCCGGCGAGTCCGGATAGTATTTCGCCACAATCTCTTCCGGCAGCGGCGTGACGAAGTTCATCGACAGGATATTGAGGAAATCGTAGTTTTTGCTGTCGGAGCGCAGCACCAGCGTTTTATCATCCGGCGCGCTGACGCCGGCGATCTCGTGGGAATCAATAAAGGCCTGGGTGGCCGCTAAATCGCCGGTCGGCACCCTGGAAAAATCTTTGCAGTAGGCAGCAAAACCGGAGAAGGCGAGGTTGAAATAGTTCACGGCGGCCACCGGCTTATTGGGATCGCAGAAGCGTTTGATGGTGTAGACAAAGTCCTTCGCTACAATCGGTCGGGTGGTCGGTCCCGCGAAGTGAATGCCGTCGCGCAGATGGAAGGTATAGGTTTTGCCATCGGCGCTGACGTCCCAGGATTTGGCTAAATCCGGCACCAGCGCCGTATCGTCTTTCAGGCTTTGCGGCGATCCTGCATAGGTCACCAGCTGGCGGGTTACCGCGCGCATAATTTCCCATGAATCCACCGAGTAGCCGGTTTGCGGATCAAAGGCATCGATATCGGACTGCAGCGAGGCAATCCGCAGCGTCCCACCCGACTGCGGCACCTCTGCCGCCGTGGCATTCAGTGCGGCCGTCGCCATCAACGCCAACAGCATACTCTGGCCCGCGAGGGGCCAACGTGCTTTACGCATGACATTTCTCCTGGTTTCAATCAAAAAAACAGCCCGGACCATGGCTGCTCAGCCACGGCAAACAGCCGTTCAAGGTGTTCCGCAACGTGCGGACGATGAATGTGAATGTTTTGGCTATAAATCAACTGCCACACGCGACTGCCGCCCAATATTAAGCTGGCCAGCGCATCAACGCTTAAGGTGGCATCGGGTTGCGCTTCACTGCGCGTGATGCCCTGCGCTGCGATGCGCCAGCGCCCCTGATTGTGCGGCAGCAGCGGATCGCGAATGTCGAGGATCACCGCGTCATCCGTGGCAAAAGTACGTGCCTGTAATACGGCCTGCACATCAACAATGCGCAGCCAGCTTTCATCGCGCTGCGCACTGACGGTGACGGCGCGCGGGTTATCCACCAGCAGCGGCAACGGATCATCGACAGGACGTGAAGGAAAATGCAGGTGCCGGGTGATATCCAGCTGCAACAGAAAAGCGATTAAGCGGCGATAGCTGTCGCCATCCGGCGCATGCAGATCGTCTACCACCAACGTGCGATCGCGGCTGTAAAGCCAGTTGTCATCCGGTTGCGCGTGATAGCGGACAAACGCTTGCGCTTCACCGTGCTGCACGTCGAACGCCACATAATGGTTAAGATTGCTGTGCGTCAGACGATGCTGCTGCATCGCCCACCACTGCGGCCAGCGGCTTAACGTCCCTGCTCGCCATGACGGAAAACGTTGCACCACGGCGATTTGCTGCGCCCAGGCATCCGCCGCCGGTCGCAGCTGTATCTGCCCCGGCACGGCGGGCAGCTGCAGCAGCTCCCGCTTATCCAGGTGATAGCTGCTTAACCAACTGGCGATGCCGTAGCCCAGACGACGATACAGCGTGCCCTGCGAGGCGCGCAGCGTCGCCACCGCCACGCCGCGCTGGTGAAATTCGTGCAGCTGAGCGCTCAGCAGCGCACGCATCACGCCGCGCCGGGTAAAATGCGGCAGCACGCCAACATGAGTGACGGCACTGTGTGAAACGCGCTGGCCGCCCGGCAGCGTCAGTTCACCGCTAAAACTGTTGGTGGTGCCCACCAGTTCACCCTCCAGCCAGGCGCCCCATACGCGCTGGGGTTCCAGATAGCGTTCAACCCACTGCTCCTGCGGCGTGACACCGCCCGGCAGGCCAAACATCGCCTGACGAAACGTCTGCGCGGCGGCCAGTAAGGTGGGCGCGTCATCAATTAAACGGACTTGCGGCATGATCGACGCTCTACGCTTTTTTCGGTGGCGCGTAGACGCGCGGGGTTGGCAGTTTGCCCGTCAGCACATAATCCCCCACCTCACGAATGCGGTAGCTCACCGGATCGTGCAGCGTGTGCGTGCGCACGTTACGCCAGTAAACATCCAGTCCGTAGCGATTGTCGGTTGAGCGGCCACCGGTGAGTTCAAACAGCTCATGACTGATTTTCAGCGCCACGTTATTCGCAATCACTTTGGCCTGATCGGTTAACAGCGCCAGTTCGCCCCACTGTGCTTCCGTTAACGCATTGCCAGCATGGAAAGCGGCCTGGTAGGTGCGCGCCGTCTTCTCCGCCAGCGCAATACCCGCCGCAAGTTCCGAGGCGAGTTCACCGGCCTTCAGGCGGTGATAAGGATCATCCAGCGCCTGTTCTACGCCCGACTCTGGCCACGGTCTTACGCTGGTCCGGAAATAGTGGGCGGCTTGCTTCAGCGCGCCTTCAGCGATGCCCAGATAGAAGTGCACGAAAATCAGCTGGCTGAACTGATTACGTAACGCATTACGCAGTACCGCGCTGGCGGGGTTCTGTTCCAGCCCGGTGAGACGATCCTGTGGACGTAGACGAACACGGTCAAAATCCAGCGTGCCGCTGGCGGTGAGGCGTTGTCCCAGGTTATCCCAGTCATCATTAAAGCGGATGCCGGGCTGATCGGCCGTCACCTGATACTGCACCAGCTGGTCATCAATCCAGACGGCGATCGTCATCACTTGCGACACCGCCGCGCCGGTGGCAAAGGTGCGGCGGCCGCTGACTAAGACATCGTCGCCATCCCACTCCAGCTTCAGGCGTGGATCGCGCGGATTACTAATGCTGGACTGGAACCAGCCGTGCTCAACAATGCCGCGCGCAATGAATTCCCACTGCATACGATTGCCCAGGATGTAGCTCCAGACGCCGTTCGAATAGTGATAGGCGATGAGCTGCCCCAGCGAACCGTCGGCGGCCGAGATAATGCGGCTGATCTCCAGCGCCTGCACCAGATCGACGCCGCCGCCACCCAGCGATTTCGGCACCGCCAGTTTTAACAGCCCGCTTTGGCGCAGCCAGTCGATCTCTTCAAACGGATGCTGATTAGCCCGGTCGCGCGTCTGTAAGGTGCTGGCCAGACGATCGGCCACCTGCTGTGCTACCTGCTTCCAGTGCGCGAATTCTTGCTCGCTGACGCCCTGATAAATGTCGTTGGCGTGACTCATAATATGCCTCTGGTGATGTTATGAAGTGGAAGAAACAACGAAACCTTCGCGACGCAAAATTGCGCCGGCGCCCTCGCCAAACCACCAGGCTTCTTCCAGGTGCGGCTGGCCGGACAAAATAAAGTGGTCGATACCTAACGCGTGATAGGCTTTAATCTGGTCGGCAACCTGCTGATGGCTGCCCACCAGCGCGGTGCCAACGCCGCCGCGTACCAGCCCGTAACCGCTCCAGATATGCGGCGCGATTTCCAGCGCCCGCACGTTCTCCGGCGTGACCTGTTCGGCCTGAATAGTGTTGAGCAACGCAATCATGCGCTGCTGCCCCACCGATTCCGTGCGGCTGAGCAGCGTTTGCGCGCTATGAATGCGCTGCGGCGTGACGTTTTGCAGCAGGCGCGCGGCTTCACGCCAGGCGTCCTCTTCGCTGTCGCGACTGATGACATGAAAACGAATACCCATTGACAACGTGCGGCCCTGTACCGCCGCCGCCGCGCGGACCTCGGCCAGCCGCGGTGCGACCTGCTCCAACGGTTCTCCCCATGTCAGCCAGGTATCGGCATGGGTGGCCGCAACCTGCTGCGCCGCAGCACTGGCGCCGCCAAAAAAGACCGGCGGCACCGCCCAGGGTGACGGCAGCAGCGTCGCCTGATCCAGCTGATAATGTTCACCGTGAAAATCGAAGGGTTGCCCGTTGGCGCGCGCGGCGCTGACGCCCTTAAACGCCGCAATAAATTCGCCGCTGCGCGCGTAGCGCTGATCGTGATTGAGGCGATCGCCATAGCGCCGCTGTTCAACCGGATCGCCGCCGGTCACCACGTTGATCAGTAACCGACCCTGTGTGAGCCGCTGGAACGTGGCCGCCTGATGCGCTGCCAGCGTCGGCGAGATAAAACCAGGGCGAAAGGCAACAATAAATTTAAGACGCTCGGTGTGCTGGCTAATCGCCATGGTGCTCAGCCAGGCATCTTCGCACCAGCTGCCGGTCGGCGTTAGCACACCTTCGAAGCCCAGACGTTCAGCGCTGCGCGCGATATCAATCAGATAGTCGAGCGTGGCGGCGCGGTAATCCTGGCCAATACCGGCAATGTGCTGCGAGTCATCACCGGCACCGACGATTTCGCGGCTGTCGCCGTTGGTGGGTAAATACCAGTGCAGATGAAGGCTCATGCCTCGCTCTCCGGGTAGCGATGCGCACGCAAATCACTAAAACGCAAACCGGGGTGGTCGGCGCGCAGGCGGCGCTGACCTTCGCCCTGCAATCTTTCGCGCAGCGTCAGTGCGCGCCCATCGGGACGACGCATGCGCCCGCGTGCCTGCAGCTCCGGCGCAACCCAGCGCGCAAAATCTTCAAAGCTGCCGGGGCTGATGGCATAGGCCAGATTGAAACCATCAATGCCGGATTCATCCGCCAGTTTCTCAAGCGCATCCGCCACGGTTTGCGCACTCCCGACCAGCGTAGGATGAATGCCGCCAATGCCGATGTAGTCACTGATGTCGCCTACCGTCCACACCCGCTCAGCATCAATACGCGTTAATCCCGCCAATGCCGAACGGCCCGCATTGGTTTCGATATATTGCAACGGGGCATCCAGCGGCCAGGCGGACCAATCCACGCCGGTCCAGGCAGAGAACAGCGCCAGCGCGGCTTCCTGGCTGGTGTAACTGAGATAATCCTGGAATTTGGCGTGCGCCTTCTCATCGGTTTCATCGACCACGACGCTAACCGCCGTGATAAAGCGGATGGCCTCATCGGCGCGCCCTTCTTCTCGTGCCGCCGCGCGGATGCGATCGATATTGTTACGAATCGACTGCGCCGTGGTGCCGCCGAGAAACACCACTTCGGCATTTTGCGCGGCGAACTGACGGCCGCGATCGGAGGTGCCCGCCTGAAATAACACCGGCGTGCGCTGCGGGCTCGGTTCACTGAGATGCGCATCCGGCACGCTGAACCAGCGGCCTTTATGCCGGATAGGATGGACTTTGGCCGGATCGGTATAAACACGGGCTTGTTTGTCGCGCCGCACCGCATCCTCTTCCCACGATCCTTCCCACAGCTTGTAGGTCACCTCAAGAAACTCCTGCGCGCGCTCATAACGTTCGTCATGATCCATCTGGCGTTCGAGTCCAAGATTGCGGGCGGCTGATTCCAGTACCGAGGTGACGATATTCCATGCCACGCGCCCTTTGGTGAGATGATCGAGGGTGGTGAACTTGCGCGCCAGCAGATAGGGGTGTTCATAAGTAGTGGAAACGGTAATGCCGAACCCCAGCTGGGTGGTGACCGCGGCCATTGCCGAGACCAGCAGCAGCGGATCGTTAACCGGCGACTGGGCGGCGGTGCGCAGCGCAGCATCCGGTTTGCCTTGATAGACATCGATCTGCCCGAGCGCGTCAGCAATGAACATCGCATCAAAACCGGCGTCATCCAGCACGCGGGCAATGTGGGTCCAGTAGCCTAGCGACGTGTATTCACTGGCGCGGTCATCAGGATGGCGCCACAGTCCGGCCGAGACGTGGCCCACAACATTCATTATGAAGCCGTTAAACAGCAGAGTTTTTTTTGCGCTGACGTTACTCATCATCGGTCCTTATCAGGGTTAAGCACGTTGCCGGTCGCGATCGATAACCGCATCCGGTAACAAATTGGCCGCCAGCAAACGCTGCGTGACAGCGTGCCGCTGCGGGGCATACAGCGCATGACGCGGAAAATCATCCACCACCTTGCCGCCCTCCATCACCACAATGCGCTGGCAAAACTGGGTGACTAACGCGAGGTTATGGCTGACAAACAGGCAGCTGAGCTGACGCTGCTGATGCAGCTGCGTCAGCAGCCGCATTACCTGCGCCTGAATGGAGAGATCGAGCGCAGAGGTCGGCTCATCCAGCAGCAGGCAGCTCGGATTCACCACCAACGCGCGCGCAATATTGGCGCGCTGACGCTGACCACCGGAGAGCTGGTGCGGATAGCGTGCCAGCAGCGCCGGATTCAGCCCCACTTCACTAAAGACCTGCTGCGCGCGCAGCAAGGCTTCCGTTCGGTTGCTAGCGCTGCTGAGCCGCAGCTGCGGACGGATCAGCTGCTCGCGTAGCGTCAGGCGGGGATTAAAGGAAGCCAGGCTATCCTGAAAAACACACTGCACCTGACGGCGAAACGCCCGCTGTGCGTCGGCATCGGCTAGCGTAAGCGGCTGACCGGCAAAGCGCACCGAACCACGCGTGGGGGCGATTAACTGGGCAAGCAGGCGCAGCAGCGTCGATTTTCCCGAGCCGGATTCGCCAATTACGCCCACCACTTCGCCCTGCCCGATCTGCACATCAACGGCATCCACCGCGCTAAAGGCGCTTTTCTGGGGCCACCAGCGCGCGGGCTGCCGTCGCCAGTAGTCGCGACCGATACCGCTGGCCTGCAACAATATGGCGCTATCGGATGGGCTAACCGGCTGCAAATCCGGGCGCGGCACGGCCGCCAGTAACGTTTGCGTGTAGGGATGCTGCGGGCGCGCAATGATGTCGCGGGTAACGCCGGTTTCAACGATGACGCCCTGACGCATCACGGCAACCCGATCGGCCAGCGCGGCGACGACGCCAAAATCATGGGTAATCAGCAGCATCGCCATGTTGTGCTGGCCGCGCAGTTCGCGTAGCAGCGACAGCACCTCAAATTGCACGCTGGCATCCAGCGCGGTGGTCGGTTCATCGGCGATTAACAGCGACGGCTGGCACATCACTGCCAGCGCAATCAGCACGCGCTGGCGCATGCCGCCGCTCAGCTCATGCGGAAAGAGATCAAACACGTGCTGCGCCTCGCGAATATGCATGCGCTCCAGCCAGCGCAGCGCTTCCGCGCGTAAAGCCGCACCGCGCAGCGAGGGATTGAGCCGACGCAGGTTGTGTTGCAACTGTTTGCCCACGCGCCAGGAGGGATCGAGCGTGGAGAGTGAATTCTGAAACACCATCGCGATGTCGTGGCCGCGTAACCGATTCAATAGGCTTTCAGGCTGATTGAGCAGTGAACGCCCGCTAAAGTGGATCGCGCCGCTGGCCTGCGCCGTCGCGGGCAGCAATCCCAGAATCGCCGCTGCGGTCAGGCTTTTCCCCGATCCTGATTCCCCCGCCAGCGCCAGCACTTCACCCGGCGCCAGCGTCAACGAAACCTCCTTGACCGCAACCTGATCGCCAAATTGCACCTTGAGCTGCGAGACGGTTAATAGGTTCATCACAGCCCCTTACGATGTGGATCGAGCATGTCGCGCAGACCGTCGCCGAGCCAGTTAAAGGCCAGCGATACCACCACAATGGCGCACGCAGGAAGCGTGGCGATGTGCGGAGCGCCGAGGATCATCCATTGCGTCCCTTCGCCCACCATGCGCCCCCAATCCGCCTGCGGCGGCTGAACGCCAAGGCCAAGAAAGCTCAATCCCGCCAGGAATACCACCATGCCGCCCAGCAGCGAGGTGGTGTACACCAGCAGCGGCGTGGCCACATTGGGCAGCAGCTCACGAAACAGGATGTCGCTATGGCTCGCGCCCTGGGCATGCAGCGCCTCGACATACTCCTTCCTCACTTCTGCACGCGTGTCGCTGTACACCACCCGCGTCAGGTATGGCACCACGCTACAAATCAGGGTGATCGTCACCGTGAGATAGCCGCTGCCCAACACGGCGGAGAGACCAATCGCCAGCAGCACCATGGGAAAAGCAAACAGCATATCGGTGATGCGCATGATGAAAGCAGAGAACGCCGAGTCGCGATAACCGGCCAGCATGCCAAACGCCAGGCTGAGCAGCGCAGCAACAATAACCGGTAAGATCGATGCGCCTAGCGCGCTGCGGCCGCCCCAGATCAGGCGACTCAACATGTCGCGTCCCTGATTGTCCCCACCAAGCCAATGTCCCGGGGTGCCCGGCGGTGCAAGGCGTAAACCGGTAAACGACTGCAGGGGATCGTAAGGCGCCAGCCACGGTGCCAGCGCGGAAATCATCACGATCAGCAGCAGAATGAGTAAACTGCCCGTCGCCAGGCGTTGCTTGAAAAATGCCTTCATTGGTGACCTCGCTGACGCGGATTGAGCCAATCCTGCAGCAGATCGCTCAGCAAATTGACGGTGAGAAAGCAGATGGCGACCAGCATCACGCCGGTTTGAATGGTGGGATAATCCTGGCCAGCCGCCGCGTTATAGAGCTGTGAGCCAATGCCGGGCCAGGCGAAAATTTTTTCGATAAAAATTACCCCGCTCAGCAGATAGCCAATCTGTAAGCCGGTAATACCAACAATGGGCGCCAGCAGATTGCGGCCTACGTGGCGCCACAGCAGCACCGCTGGCGAATAACCCAGCGCGCGATAGGTGCGCAAATAATCTTCATTGAGAATGGTGATGACGCTGTTACGCACCTGACGGGCGAGGATCAGCATGGAGATCAGCGCGGTGGAGAATGCCGGTAGCCAAAGGTGATGCAGCAAATCCAGCAGGCCCCGGTCGCCACGCATGTCATACATGCTGGAAACCGGGAACCAGCGCAATTTGACGGCAAACAGCCAGATAACGAACACACCTAACCAGAAAATGGGGATATTGTGGCCGAGTTGGACCACCAGCATCACCACGCGATCGCGTCGCGTGCCGTGCCACAAACCGCACAGCACACCAATAATCACACCTGGGATCAGGCACAGCAGCACCGCTGCGCCGGTCAGAATCGCCGTATTGGCAAAGGCACCGCTCAGCACCTCAATCACTGGCGTACGCATGGTGAGCGAGATGCCCCAATTACCGGTAAACAGATTTTTAAGCCACAGCAGATATTGCAGCGCGGCCGGTTTATCCAGGCCATAAAGCTGGCGGATTTGCTCGATAGATTCCTGCGAAAGCTGCCCCGCTAAGGCGTTGGTAATCGGATCGCCAGGCGCCAGCTTGGCAATCAGAAAGACCAGCAGCGAGATCAAAAACACCAGCGGTATCGCCTGCAACAGGCGCATGGCGATCAATCGCATCATGCTTTTAACCACACGCGGGTTAAATCATAAAAGTTCTGCGCCGGCACGTTGAAGCCTTGTACCGCCGGCGAACTGCTGAAGACGCGATTAAGCTCCAGCAACGGAACAAAAGCCGCCTGCTCCTGAAACTTTTGATTAATCTGCTGCCACAGCACCAGCGCCTGTTGGCGATCAACCGTTACCGCAGCCCGATCGATGAGTGGTGCTACCCCGGTAATCACCGCCTCGCCTTTGCCGCGGCTCACCACATAGTTTTTCCACGCCACGCGCAGCCATTGCGGTGAGATCAGGCCCCACTCCATGGTAAATAAGCCGGTCTCATCGGCCAGGTTGGCGAGGTGCGAGCTGTAAGTGATCCACTCCTGCGAGATAACCTTCACATTGATGCCCACTTTACTGAGATCGCGCTGGATCCACTCGATCACCGCCTGATTCTGATCGTAGGTAATGATGGTGAAGCTGACCTCGCCAGGCTGGAAACCGGCGTCTGTCAGGAGCTTTTTTGCCCCGTCGGGGTCGTAGGGATAATCTTTCTGGCTGGCGAGAAACGCCTCATTGGAGCGATTAAGAATGTTGTAGCTCGCCACGGCATGGCCGTTAAGCAGGCTCTTTACCAGGCCTTCGCGATCGATGGCTTTTATCACGGCCTGGCGCACGGCCAGCTGGCGGGTAAATTTGTTGGCAAAATTCCAGCCGAGGAACAGTTGATTGGCTTCCACGCTGTCATGCACGGTGTATCCACTCTGTTCCAGCAGATCGACCGCATCCGTTGGGGTACGCGACAAGATATCAACCTGGCCAGACTGCAAGGCGCTGATACCGGTGCTGCCATCCAGAATCGGCCGGAAGATAATGCGCTGCATATAGGGCTTTTTACCCCACCAGCGTTCATTGCGCAGCAATTCGGTATGATCGTTACGTACGCGCGAGACAAACTGATACGGCCCGGTGCCAGTGGGATGTTCAGCTAAGCCATCTTGTCCCCATTTCTGCAGGGCGGCCGGACTGAAGATGCCTGAAACCCAGTTACCTTGCGGCAGGAAGCGCAGGAAATCCGGGAAGGGTTGATTGAAATGATAGGCCACCGTGTGGGCATCAATGACTTCGACAGTTTTCAGGTCGCTATAGACCTGTGCCATAGTGGCCTGCGATTGACGATCAAAATATTCAAATTGCGGATCGGTAAAACGGCGCACATTAAATCTTACCGCTTCAGCGTCAAACGCCGTGCCATCATGAAATACTACGTCGCTGCGCAGATGAAACGTGTAAATAGTGGCGTTTTCATTCACTTCCCAATGCGTTGCCAGCGCAGGAATAATCGGTGGCGTACCTTTAGCGGCAGGAACCGATAAATCTTCGGCAACCAACGATTCATAAATATGTTTATCTACGCGGTAGGTTTCATACGAATATTGACGATTCGGGTCATAAATAGTGGGTTCTAAAGCCTGCCCCACTACCAGGGTTTTACCATAGCGTTGACTCTCTTCATCAGCCGCCAGCAACGGGAGCGAGGTTCCCATGCCAATAAAAACGGCGGAGGATAATGCAGAAAGCTTAAGCAGCAAACGGCGCGCGTGATTAACCGTCTGATCGGATTGATTTTTTGACATGGTGTTTTCCACTGGTTGCAGGCAATTAAACAATAAATCATTAATAATCAATGCATTGATTAATTATCTCTTATAGTAAAATTACGGTAGCACGCAGATTTAAATTATTTAAATGCCTTTTAAGCAAATCATTATCCGCTTTAGCGGATTATTTAATCCCGTTTTGTGCATGTTGATGTGTGAATATTGTCATTGCTAACGTGTTTATTTTTATTACTCTCCTCACACTCTCTTCCGGCAGGAAAAAACAATGTCCACGTCGAATCGTATTATTTTAAGTGCTTTTACCATGGCCGCTGTTTCTCACATTAATTACGGTATGTGGCGTCATCCCGATGAACAAGGCTGGCGCTATACCGATATTGAATACTGGACGGCGCTAGCCACGCTGCTGGAAGAGAATCATTTTGATTGTTTATTTATTGCCGATGCGTTGGGCTTATTAGATACCTGGAATGGATCGCCCGCGGCATCGCTAAAAAACGGTATTCAGTCCCCGCTGATTGATCCCTTACTGCTGGTGTCAGCGATGGCTGGCGTGACCCAGCGTTTAGGATTTGGCGTCACCGTCTCTACCACCTACGAGCAGCCCTATTTGCTGGCGCGCAAATTCACCACGTTGGATCATCTCACTGACGGTCGTATTGCCTGGAATGTCGTCACTTCACAGCTCGATAGCGCAGCGCGCAATCTGGGACTGGATCAACAAATGGAACATGACCAGCGTTACGAACGCGCCGACGAGTTTTTGGCGGTGTGTTATCAGCTGTGGCAGCACTCCTGGCAACGCCATGCGCTGCAGCGCGATAAGCTGCGCGGCATCTATACCGACCCGGCACAGGTGAAAGCGATAAAGCATCATGGCCGCTTCTTCACCGTGCCCGATGCCCACTTAAGTGAGCCAAGCCCGCAGCGTACGCCGGTGCTGTTTCAGGCGGGAGGATCGCCGCGAGGTATTCACTTCGCGGCACAGCATGCGGAAGTGGTGTTTGTCGCCGGACTGGATGCCGCAGGGGTAAAAAAACAGGTTCAGGCGATTAAGCAGCAGGCTAAACGGGCTGGCCGTGCGCCTGATGCCATCAAATTTATCAGCGCGGTAACGGTGATCACCGGCGAAAATGCGGCGGAAGCCGAAGCTCACTATCAGCAATTACGCGAACTCTACGATCTGCAAGGCGCGCTGGTGCACTACTCCGCCAGCACCGGCGTGGATCTTGCCAAACATGATATTGATTCGCCACTCGACTGGCAGCACACCAACGCCAACCAATCCTTGCTAAAAATGATTACCGGTGCGCCGGGCGAACCGCGTAAGACCCTGCGAGAAGTGTTCAAACCGGAGATCGGCTTCGGCCGACAAAAGACCTTTGTTGGCAGTGGCGAACAGGTCGCCGATCAGATTGAAGCGTGGCTGAGCGCCAGCGAAACGGACGGGATTAATCTGGCGCAATGGCTGAGTCCGCGCAGCCTGGCCGATTTCGCACGTTGGGTGGTTCCGATGCTGCAGCAGCGCGGAAGGCTGACGCCGCAGCCGCAGAACAGCACGCTACGTCAGCGGCTCTTTGGCACAGCCTCGGCAGAACCGGCGGCAGATCACCCGGCTATCAATCCAGCGTTTCGCCGCTGAAGTAGTGGCGCACGAGGATTTCGGCACCATCATCAATGGCTTTCAGCAGAATCTTTTCGCTATTGATAGCGTCGCCTGCCTGTAACGCATCCAGCAGACGATCATAGTTATGATGCCCGTTCACCACCTCTGTGGGCTGCGGGTAGAGATAGTTAAAGCATGGACCAATTTGCACCCACAGCTGCTCAATCAAGGCTTCCAGCGTCGGCATTTGCGCATAGCCATACAGCGTAAAACGAAACGCGCGGTTAGCTTCCAGCGCGGCCTCCGCAACGCCACTCTGCTTCGCTTGCATGAAGCGCGCGCAGAGTTTTTTTAGCTCAGCAATTTGTTTTTTCCCCACAAACGGCGTGGCTGCCTTCACCGCTAAACCTTCAAGCTGCTTACGAATTAGGGTGATCTCCTCAAAGCGCTGACGCGACATTTCCGGCACCAGAAAGGCCGCTGCGGGCGTGGCATTCAGGGCTCCGGCAGAAACCAGACGCAATAATGCTTCACGCACCGGCGTAATGCTGGTGCCGAGCTGTGCGGCCAGATCGCGCGTCACTAGGCGCGCGCCGGGTTTCAACTTGCCAACAATCAGCGCGTTACGCAGCGATGATTCCACCTGCGCGGTTAAACTCAGTCGCTGCGCTTTGTCCATTTCGATCATAGGTTGCAGGCCCTTTACTGGAATTCGCAAATGGTAAGTTATTTTTAATGTTTTATTGCCAACATCACGAATTATAGGATATATCATGTATTACAAATAAGCACAGTCTTGATTCTGGCAGTATCCACTCTTTTCACTACCTTGCCGTTGGCAATTTTGGGAAACGTTATGAGACTACCTGCAGTGAAGTTTGCCACCACCGCGTTGCTATTTGCTCTGTTGCCATCCGTCCAGGCAGCGGAACTCACCATTGGCCAGCCCACGTCTGCTACGGCGATGGATCCCGGCTTCCTGAAAGAGTCTGCCACTCTGGTAGATAATATTTTCGATACCTTAGTGCGCCGTGCGGATGACATGTCACTGCAGCCGGGTTTAGCCACCGAGTGGAAAGCGATTAACGACACAACCTGGCAATTTACCCTGCGTCAGGGCGTAAACTTCACCGATGGTGAGCCAGTAAATGCCGAAGCGGTGAAATTCTCCCTCGATCGTATTTTAGATCCGGCAAATCACGCACCGACGATTTCTTATATTCGCACCATCAAATCGGTTGATGTGATCAACGATTATCAGGTGCAGATCCACACCAACGGTCCGGATCCGCTGCTGCCGACGCGTATGAGCCGCTATCCGGCCTATATTGTGCCGCCAGCCTATGTGAAAAAAGTGGGTGCCAGCGAATTCGCGCGGAAACCGGTCGGCAGCGGTGCGTATAAGCTCGATAGCTTCATCCCCGACGAAAAAGTGGTGATGGTCGCCAATGAAAGCTACTGGCGCGGCAAGCCTGCTATCGATCGTGTGACCTGGCGCCCGATTCCTGAAGCCACCGCGCGTCTCACCGCGCTGTTGACCGGCGAAGTGCAGCTGATTGAAAGCGTGCCGGCCGACATAGTGCCAGCGCTGAAAAATCGCCCGAATGTTGCGCTTGAGCAGGTTAAAGGTGGCGGGTTAACCATTTATCTCGGCCTGAAAGATGATGAGAAACCGCTGAACGATGTGCGCGTGCGTCAGGCGCTGTCGTTAGCGCTGAACCGTCAGGCTTATACCCAGCAGTTGCTGCACGGGTTCGGCACACCAACCGGCACCATGGCTGGCGCCAATGACTTTGGTTATCTGGCGGTTCCGGCCACCGCGCAGGATGTGGCTAAAGCCAAATCGCTGCTGGCAGAAGCCGGTTACGCCAAGGGCTTTACCCTGCGCTTTCAGGCACCGCGTCGCTACATCGCCAGCGCCGATGTAGCGCAAGCCATCGTGCAGGATTTAGCGACGATCGGCGTGAAGGCCGAACTGGAAGTGCCGGAGTGGTCGGTGTATACCCAACAGGTTGCCTCACAAAAACAGGCACCGATGTACATGCTGGCGTGGGGCTCAACCCAAACGCTGGATGCCGATGCCGCCCTGTTCCCCATCCTGCGCAGCGGCGAACCCTATTCCACCGTGCACGATGCAGAACTGGATAAGTTGCTCGATCGCAGCCGTCAGATTGTCGATCCTGCTGAACGCAAAAAAGTGTTAGCGCAGATTCAGCAGCGCGTGGCGGAACAACAGCCGCTGCTGCCGCTGTATCGGGAAGACACGCTGTACGCGCACAGCACCTCGCTCAACTTTACAGGCCGCGTCGATGCCCGCATCCCGCTGTTTGATCTGAGGCTGAAATGATCTCTCCGGGCACCGTGCTGCAGCGCCGTCCGCGTCGCCTGATATACGGCGATGCGCTGATCGGCTCGACTTTGCTGATCGTGGTGATTGCCGCGGCGCTGCTCTCCCCGTGGCTGCCGTTGCCCGATGCATTAAGTAATAACCTGAATGAGATGTTCCTGCCGCCGGGTACGCCCGGCGCGCAGGCAACACATTGGCTGGGTACCGACCAACTCGGCCGTGATTTGCTCTCGCGGATTCTGGCGGGCACCCGTTTGTCGCTGCTGGTAGTGCTGGTCGCCGCCGTGATTGGCGCGGTGATTGGCGTGGCGCTGGGGATGATTGCTGGCTATGCCGGTGGTTGGGTGGATGCGCTGATCATGCGCCTGATCGACATCCAGCTGGCGGTGCCGTTTATTCTGTTAATTCTGTTGGTGATTGCGCTGATGGGCGCGTCGCTCACCAACATCATTGTGATTATGGGCTGCACCAGCTGGGCGATTTATGCCCGCGTGGCGCGCGCCAAAACCTTAGAAATTCGCGAGCTGGAATATATTCAGGCGGTGCGCGCGATGGGCTTCTCGCCGCTGCGCGTGCTGCTGCGCCATATCCTGCCCAATCTGCTGACGCCGCTGGTGGTGTTGCTGACGCTGGATATTCCGCGTTTGATCGTGCTGGAAGCATCGGTAGGTTTTCTCGGCATGGGCATCCAGCCGCCGACGCCAACGCTGGGCAATCTGATCGGCGAAGGCCGCTCTTATATGCTGTTGTCGCAGTGGCTGGTGCTCTATCCCGGCCTGGTGATTGCGGCGCTGGTGATTGGCTGCAACCTTCTGGGCGATGCGCTGTTACGTCGCACGCATACAAGGCTGGATTAAGATGCTGAACATTCTGCTCAATCGCCTTGGTCAATCTGTGTTAGTGCTGCTCGGGGTGTCGCTGCTGATTTTCTTTAGCCTGCATATGACGGGCGATCCGGCGGCGCTGATGATGCCGCCGGGCTCCAGCCAGCAGGAGATTGATACCTTTCGCCACAGCATGGGCTTTGATCGTCCGCTGATGTGGCAATACGGCCACTATCTCAGCGGCGTGCTGCACGGCGATTTGGGTGAATCGCTGCGTTACAGTCAGCCGGTGCTGGCGCTGATAGCTGAGCGTCTGCCCGCGACCGCGCTATTGGCGGTCAGTGCGCTGGCATGGAGTTCACTGCTGGGCCTGCTGCTCGGCATTATCAGCGCCCTGCGCCCGCACAGCCTGTGGGATTTAATCTGCCGTCTGCTGGCATTTTCCGGCCAGGCGATTCCGGTGTTCTGGCTGGGATTACTGCTGATTCTACTGTTTAGTTTGAAATTACAGTGGCTGCCATCCAGCGGTTACGGCACCTTCGCCGCGCTGGTGATGCCCGCACTGAGCCTCGGCGCGTTTTACATGAGCGCCGTGGCCCGCCTGACGCGTGCCAGCCTGCTGGACGTATTGCAACAGGATTACATTCGCACTGCGCGCGCTAAAGGGCTGAGCGCCTGGCGCATCGTGGTGCGCCACGGTTTACGCAACGCGCTGATTCCGGTGATCACCGTGCAGGGCATGTATTTCGCCTCGCTGCTGGGCGGCGCGCTGGTCACCGAGATTATTTTTGCCTGGCCGGGCATTGGTCGTCTGGCGATTCAGGCGATTCAAAACCGCGACTTCCCGCTGGTGCAGGCGATTGTGCTACTCGCCGCGGTGGTGTTTGTGGCGATCAATTTGCTGATCGACCTGCTCTATCTGGTGCTAAACCCGAGGATTCGTTTATGAGTCGCCTTGCTGCCACCTTAGAACTACTGAGTGAACTGACGCGCTGGCCGAGCGTGGCCGGCCAGTTATCTGCGCAGCGTGGATTGGCAGCCTGGCTGGAACGCTGGATGGTGGAGCAGCTCAATGCTGCCGTTATCCATCCGGTGGCGACGCAACACGACGAGGCCCCGCCGCTGGTGCATGTGCGCATTGATAACGGCAGCGACAGAAGCGTGGTGTTGTACAACATGTATGACGTGATGCCTGCGGATGACGCCGGTTGGGACGTAGCGCCGTTTATCGGCGGCATCGTTGAGTGGCCTGAACTGGGCCAGGTATTTGTCGGGCGCGGTGCCGAGAACAATAAAGGACCGGTCGCTGCCCTGCTGATTCTGCTGCGCGAAATGCAGCACAGCCAACAGCTCAATTTTAATATCGAAATTCTGTTAGAAGGTGAAGAGGAAGTCGGCAGCGGCGCGCTGCGGCGTTATCTGGCGCAGCAGCCTTGCCCGATCGCTCCCGCCGAAGCGGTGTTGTTTCCCTCACTGTGCGAATACGGCGGTGGCGCACCGCGGGTTTACCTCGGCTTTACCGGACTGGCATCCGGGCGTCTGAACGTGACCGGCGGCGACTGGGGCGGACCGTCTTCAGCAATTCATGCCAGCAATGCCGGCTGGATCGCCAATCCCGCGTGGCGCCTGGTGCAGGCCTTGCATGCCATTGCGCCCGCCGAACACAGCGGCGTGCTGGCGCGCAGCATGCCCGATGATGAGGCGAATCAGCTGCTGGCGAGCTTAGCCGAGCAGTTCAGCATTCATGACGAACTGCGTTTTCGTCGCAGCCAGCGCCTGATGATTGCAGGCGACACCTTGAGCAGTCTGCAAACGTTGCTCGGCAGTGCGGTGTTGACGCTGGCCGAGCTGCACAGCGATCCGCCGGGCGGACGCGGCGTGATTCCTTTCCGCGCCAGCGCCGAGTTGGCGTTCCGCATTCCGCCAGGCTTCGATCAGGACGCGATGATTGCCGCCGCCCAGCAGCGCCTGGCGCAGCCGGATTTAGCCGGCTGCGAACTGCAGCTGTTCGATCGCTATCCCGGCGTACGCTTTAGCCGCCACGCCCCCGGCGTAGATGCACTGATCGCCAGCTATCAAACGCTGGGTGCCGCTCCGCAAATCTGGCCGTGGGCACCGGGCTGCGCGCCCGCCTATGCCTTTGCCGCCGTCGCGCCCGCCTTTCTGATTGGCGGATTAGGCCACGGCGGCAACGCCCATGCCGTCAACGAGTTTGTTACGCTGGCAGGACTCGAACGCTTCCAGCAATCCATGAGCCTGTGGCTCACCGCATTCAATGATTCGGCCATTGGCCGGGTCGCGCCACACCAGGGAAACACCGCAGTACATAAAAATACAAGGCTATAAAATGAAATCAGTTGAAGAGTTTGAACGCGTTCCGCTCGGCTTCTTCCCCACGCCTCACGAGCCGCTGCCGCGGCTCAGTGAGGCACTTGGGATTACGCTGACGATCAAACGCGATGACTACAGTGGCTTCGGCGGCGGCGGCAACAAAGTCCGCAAGCTGGAGTATCTGATGGCGGAGGCCTGCAAAACCGGCGTCAATGTGGTGATCACCACCGGCGGGCATCAATCGAACCACGCCCGCATGGTGGCCGCCGCGGCGCGCAAGTTTGGCATGCGTCCAGTGCTGGTGCTGCGGGGCAATCCGCCCGCGAGCTGGCAAGGGAATCTGCTGCTGGACAAGCTGTTCGGAGCCGAGGTGCAGTTCCTCGATCCCGACGGCTACTTCACGCAGATTGAAGGTGCGATGCAGGCGCACGCTGATGCGGCGATCGCCCAGGGTGAAACCCCAATGATTATTCCGCTGGGTGGCGCGACGCCACTCGGCGCGTTGGGTTATGTGCGCGCCGTGGAGGAGATGGCGGCGCAGCTGGCTCCCCACCACACGCCCGCGCCAGATTTTATCGTTGCGCCTACCGGCTCTGGCGGCACGCTGGCTGGATTGCATGTGGGAACGCGGCGCTATTGGCCGCAGACCAAGGTGATTGGCATCAGCGTCAGTGCCAAAGCCGATTGGTTTCAGCCGCGCATTGCCGGCATGGCGCAGGATTGTGCCGACCTGCTGCAATGGCCGCAGCGGTGGCAACCGGACGATATCTGGATTGAAGATGGCTATGTTGGCCAGGCTTATGGCGTGCCATCCGATGGCGGTATTGATGCCATCTACAAACTCGCCCAGCTGGAAGGCGTGCTGCTGGATCCGGTATACACCGGAAAAGCGATGCACGGCCTGTTTTCGCTGGTGGAGCTGGGGCGCATTCCGCAGGGTTCGCGCGTTACTTTCGTGCACTGCGGCGGTTCTCCGGCGCTCTATCCGTTCGCCGACCGTCTTTTGGAGCCGTGATGGACGCATTATTGCGGGTGCTGGATGAAGCCACCGTCGCGCAATTGGGGGGTAACGATATCGCCCTGGCGCTTGAGGATGTCAAAGCCGTAATCCGTCTGATGCGCCTCGGTGAGGCGCAGATGCCCGCCGAAAATCACATCGATCTCGGCACGCCGTTGGGTAAAGCTTATGCGTTACCGGCGCGCGTCGGCGGCAGTTATAACGTAGCGGGCGTGAAGTGGACGGCTCATCGTCCTCAGCGTCCGGACGCCCTGCCCGCCGCGTTAGCCTTAACGTTGATCAACGATGCGCAAAGCGGTCTTCCCCGTGGTCTGCTGGCCAGCGGTGCGTTAACTGCCGCCCGCACCGCCGCCGTGAGCGCGCTGGCGTTGCAGCTGGCTGCGCCACAACCCGTGAAACGCGTGCTGTTGCTAGGAGCAGGCCTGCATGCGCAGACGCATCTGCGCATGCTGCATCAGCTGTTTCCACAGCTGGAACAGATTGGCGTCTGGAATCGCTCTGGCGAAAAACTCACGGCGTTGCACGATGTGCAGATCGAATCCAATCTGCCGTTGGCGCTGGCGCAACCCTACGACGCCGTGCTGACCTGCACCAGCGCAGCGCAGCCGATTGTTGATGCAGCGGCGGTGCGTCCTGGCCGGATTATTGTACAGGTGGGCTACCACGAAGTGAGTTTTGCCGCCATCCATGCCAGCAGCAAAGTGGTGGTGGATGCCTGGGGTGATTTCGCCCAGCGTAGCGCAAAAAGCCTGTTTCAGATGTTCCGCGCCGGTGAGTTTCGAGAGCAAGATGTCGCTGCCGATCTCTGCGCGCTGCTCGTCGATGGCTGGCGTCCGGCGGCGGATGATAGCGTCTATTTCTCCTCGTTTGGCCTCAACGTGTTTGATATCGCCCTCGCCGCTCGCGTGTTACAGGCCGCAGAGTACAACGCACTCGGCACGTTGCAGTCGCTGTTTTCGGGAGTTCAGCATGATCATTGATGTGCAAACCCTTCACCAGCGTCAGGCGCAGGGCGAAGCTTTTTTGCTGATCGACGTGCGCGAATTTGCCGACTGGCAACGCGCCACCTTGCCCGACGCGCAGCACTGTAACGTCTATGACTATTTTATTGACGACAGCAGCGAGCCAGGTTTAGCGGTGATGGCGGCAGAAGCGGCCACCGCGCTGCAACCAATGTTTACTGGCTATCCTGGCGCCACGCCGGTTTTTTTTGAGCAGCAGGTGGGAATGCGTTCGCCGCGCGGCGCGTGGTTTGCGTGGCTGCTACAGCGCGATGATGCGCTAATTCTGGATGGCGGCGTGGAGGCCTGGCAGGCGGCGGGTTTTGACCTCACGCCAGGATTAGGTTTAAGTCGAACGGTGGCGCATCCGCCCGCCGCAAACGCCCGCGCGTGGAATCGCGATGTGGTGTGCATCCGTGAGCAGGTGTTAACGGCGGATGGCGTGACGGTAATCAATGTAGATGCCCGTCGTCCCAGCGAATTTGACGGCAGCTTTGCCCACGCCTGCTGTCAGCGCGCGGGACGTATTCCTCATTCTCAGCTGCTGTTTTGGGAAGACGTGGTCAGCGACGGTCATTTCCGCACGGCTGATGACATTGAGGCTCGCGCTACGGCCGCAGGGCTGAATAAAAGCGCGAAATTACAGGTTTATTGCCACCGCGGCGCGCGAGCTGCCACGGTATGGGCGGCATTAAAGCTGGCGGGGTTTGCGCATGTCGCAGTGTATGTCGGATCCTGGCACGAGTGGGCTGAACACCCTGAACTGCCGTTACTACACGGCAGCTGATCGTTGCGCCAGCGCCTGCTGGACATCCGGCGCTGCCGCCAGCAATTGCTGCGTGTAGTGGTTCTGCGGATGGTTGATCACGTTCGCCGTTATGCCCGACTCCACGATTTCACCGTGATACATCACCACGACCCGATCGCACAGCTGCCGTACCGCGCTGAGATCGTGGCTGATAAACAGCACCGATAATCCCAACTTGTGCCGTAGCGTATTAAACAGCGCCAGAATCTGCCCGCGTACCGATAAATCCAGCGCAGCAACCGCTTCATCCGCCACCAGCAGCTTCGGCTCCATTGCCAGCGCGCGTGCAATCGCAATACGCTGGCGCTGACCGCCGGAAAATGCCCCTGGTAAACGATGCGCATGTTCCGCTTTCAACCCCACTAACATCAGCAACTCTTTTACCCGCTCATCCACCGCAGCGCCTTGTCGCAAGTGCCATACGCGCAGCGGCTCGGCAATCTGTTCACCCACCGAAATTTTGGGGTTAAGACTCGCGTAAGGATCCTGGAAGATAATCTGGGCGTGACGGCGTAACGTATTTAGCTGGCGACCTTGCAGATGCTGGCCCTGGAAATGCACTTCGCCTGCATCTGCGGCAATCAAACCAATCGCCGCGCTGCCCAGCGTGGTTTTTCCGGAGCCGGATTCACCAATCAAGCCGACTATTTCGCCCTGCGCAATCGTTAGATTAGCCGGGTGTAAAACGGTTTGGCGTTTGGCTGGCCACAGCGGCATGCGACGCGGCAGCGGATAGCTTTTGCTGATATCACGTAGCACCAGCAGCGGCGGCTGATCGGCCATTATTATGGCTTCCGGCATCTGCACCGCCGAGGCGGCAATCAATTTACGCGTGTAAGGATGTTGTGGCGCGCTGAGCGTATTGAGTACTGCTCCCTGCTCAACCAGCTGCCCGTGCTGCATTACGCACACGCGATCGGCGTAACGTGCCACCACGGACAGATCGTGGGTGATCAATAAGATCCCCATCCCCATTTCTTGCTGCAGCTCTTGCAGCAGCGCCAGAATCTGCGCCTGAATGGTGACATCCAGGGCGGTGGTCGGCTCATCCGCAATCAGCAATTCCGGCTGTCCGCTGATAGCGCTGGCGATCATCACGCGTTGGCGCATACCGCCCGATAATTGATGAATATACTGGCGCGCTCGCTGTGCCGGATTAACGATACCGACGCGATCCAGCAGCGCAATCGCTTCCTGCTGGGCCTGCTTCCAGCTAAATTGCCGATGCCGCACCAGCACTTCGGCGATCTGTTCACCGATGCGCAGCGTGGGATTCATGCTGGTCATTGGCTCCTGAAACACCGTGGCAATGCGGCATCCGCGCAGTAATTGGGTTTTGCGTGCATCCAGCGGATCCCCATTGAAAACCACGCGACCGCCACTTTGCTGCACACCGGCAGGCAGCAAGTTCATCAGCGCCAGGGAGGTTAAGGTTTTGCCAGAACCCGACTCGCCAACCAGAGCCAGTATTTCCCGCTGGTCAAGATGAAACGAGACGTTCTGCACCAGCTGCCGCCGATCGTGAGTTTGTAGTGAAAGATTTTCAACCGACAGCAAGCGAGCGCTATTCATCTGGCAGGGATTCTCAATAGGGAAAAATACAGGATATATCCTGAAGATAGGGTGAACAAGACCATTAGGTTATGGTACTGCGCGTGACGGAATAAGCCTTAAAACACGTCAGACTTTATACTTCGGACGCGTTTGCACGGGCTGTGGCGAGGTAGGCTAAAACGGCCCCGCTACACTCATTTTTACGGCTGACTATCATTAAATTCGCTGTGAGCATGGGTGCATCCAGCTCACGATAAACCACGCCCGGGATCGCCACCTGCGTTAATGGCGCTGGCACCAATGCAATACCCAGACCCGCGCCAGCCATCGCGAGCACGCTCAGCGTACTGGAAATGCGATATGCAATGTTCAGCGCATCACCCAGTAGGCTAGCTAGAACAGCATCTAAATGTGAATCAACCTGATGAGCTGTGTACATGATCATAGGCTCATGCGCGAGCATCGCCACGGTCAGACGCTGTTTTCCAGCCAAAGGATGATCGCTAGACATCACGACAACGCGATTCCACTCTCCGATTAATTCATGCGCCAGCGCAGAATTCTGCTGCGGATGATAATCAGGCATGTAACCCACATCGAGCATGCCGCTGTTAATCGCCTCATTTTGCAGGTGTGGTGCCAATTCCTGACATTGCAGCTCAGCATGCGGATAGGCATGATGAAATGAGCGTATATCGCGCATCAATCTTCCGCTAAATACCGCATTGCCAGCAAAGCCAATGCGTACCCGCCCTATTTCCCCACGTATTGCCTGTTTAACCACGCGCTGAGCGTGTTCGGCTTGTTCCAGCGTGCGCACTGCCTCGGCCTGCAATAGCAATCCCGCCTCAGTCAGTTCAACGCGACGACTGGTACGCAGAAACAAAGGGCCGCCAAGCTCAGCCTCCAGTGCTTTGATTTGCATACTTAAAGCGGGTTGAACAATGTTCAACCGTTCCGCCGCACGGCCAAAATGTCCCTCTTCGGCAACCGTTAAAAAATAACGCAGATGACGTAACTCCATATTCACTTCCATCCATCACTAAAAATGATTGATACGTAAATTCTATATATTTGAGTTTATCGTTATCAGCGCACAAACTGAACCCCGTTAACCAATAGGAGCAACAACATGCAAGACCAACTTCAGGATCGTCAGCAACTCAATAACCTTATGAACGGTTGGATGCATCGCGATCTGGGCGAATGGGATCAATTACGCGAGCTGTTTCACCCTGATGGCACCATCGAAATTACCTGGTTTGAAGGGCTGGCAAGCGAGTTTGTCAGTGGTTCGATGCGGATGGGTAAATCCGATCTTCGCACCAAGCACCTGATCGCTACGCCGATGATCGCCTTCAACACCGGTGGCACCAAAGCTATCCTCGAAACCAATGCGATGATTATTGCGGAGAATGTAAAACTGAATGTCGGCTGTGAATGCCATAACCGTTTTTATGATATGGCTGAAAAACGCGATGGCGTATGGCGACTGGTTCATCGCCAAAGCATTTACGATATGGGGACATTTACCTTCCCGCAGGGTCTGGTGGAAATCGACCCAGCCAGAGTGGCGAAATACCCGCGAGAGTATGCAACGCTGGCTTATTTGCTGGAGCTGAGTGGCTTTCCATTACAGCGGGTATTTGCCACTCGTGGAAGTGAACTGGAGCAGAATATCAAACGCGACGCCCAGCAATGGTTGTCGGTTTAGCCAGTTCTATGATTGCGACAAACTCAAAATCGTGCGGATGTTCTGCGCCGTTGTCGCAATAATATCAATCGCCCCCGTGCGCAGTGCGCCGAGGATCGCCATCGCTTTGGTATTTTCAGCAGCGATGGCAATCACGCAGGGAATTTTGCGTAACTCTTCAATGCTGAGCCCAATAACCCGGTCGTTCATCACCGTATCAACGTGCTGGCCCTGCGAATTGAAGAAGTCATAGCCCGCCACATCACCGGTTACCCCCTGATTGACGCTGGCATCAATGATTTCGTGCGGCGTAAACCAGCCAAGTTTGACCATATAGCTGTTTTCGTTCATGTCGCCGATGCCCACCAGCGCCACATCCGCTTTGCGTGCACGATCCAGCGTTTCCTTGATGGTGCCGTTTTGCATAAAGGCATCACGCAGCGCCCGATTCTCAACATAGGCGGGCGCATACAGCGTTTCGCTGATGCCGCCAAATTTCTTCGCCATGCGACGGCTGATGTGATCTGCGTTGATGGCATCCCCCGGACGATGGGTGCCGCCAATGCCGCTGATGAACAGGCAATTGCGCGTCGGCACCTGGCCGGGATGATCGGCAACCGCAGCCACATTGCGCCCTTGCCCAACGGCGACAATGGCGTCGTCTTTCAGCGACTGCGCTAAATGTGACGACACCAGCGCGGCAACCTGACGACGCTGCTCTTCCTGGTCCGGCTGATCCAGCGCAATCAGCGCCCGTTGCAGTTGCGGGAAGCGATTTTGAAGCTGTTGTTCGAGACGGGTGCTGAACACCGGGTGATAACGCACATTAATTTCGACGATGCCCTCTTCACGTGCGCGTTTGAGTAAGCGGCCAACCTTGATACGGGAAATCCCAAACTTACGCGCAATCTCCTCCTGGGTGATTTCGTCCTGATAATAGGCGACGGCAATTTCCGTCAGCAGTTCGGAGTCCTGAGAGAGCGTGTTTTTTTCCATCCGTAACCTGTCTTGTTTGGGTGTTATGCGAAGATGCTGCAAGCGCGCCACGTAGGGTGCGCATTTATGCGCACCTGGTCGCCATGAATGGCGCCCCTACAAAATACCGGCTTGATGTGACTTAGGCAGGGAGTTATATCATTGATACGACTCGCTTCGCCAGATAACCGCGCCGCGAGTCGATCGGGCATCACGCTTAGCGCTTGATAGCGTCGATTTTCAGCATGCGGGCAATCACGATATCCAGCTCTTTCTGATCGAAAATTTGTTTCCAGTCAGGTTTAACGATCTTCTCACGCCCATATTCCATGGCGATCATGCAGGCATCGGAGAACGGGTTGGTGGCACGGAAGGCGACGGCCAGCGCAATCTGAATATGACCATACAACATCGCCTTGGCCGCTTCTTCCGGCACGCCGCTGTGTTTCACGGTTTCGTCCAACGCTTCTTTCATGAAGGCACCGACCATGCAGGCGACGGTTTCCACCAGCGTCGGTTCCAGATACGCCAGCTGCGTCACGGTTACCCAATGGACGTGCTCAACCGGACCGTACATCACGCTGATCACCTTGCTCAGCTCGGCTTTCTGCGCATCGGAACCGCTTTCGTACGAGGCCGCCACGTGCTGAACGGCTGCGATGCCGCCGAAAGCATCCGCATGCTCTTCTTTGGTATAACGCTCAAGGAATACCGACGGATGGCAAGGATGCGCCACCGCGTATTCAATGCCATCACGATGGGCGATCAAATTCGCGTACGCGGCAGCCGGATCCAGCGTCAGCAGGATCGCGCCCGGTTTCATCTGTGGCACCACGCCTTCAGAGACTTTTCCCAATACGATATCCGGTACCGCCAGAATCACCACGTCACTTAAAGGCACCACGGAGGCGGCATCAGAGAGTTCGCGGCCCTGCGCGCTAACCTGTTCTTGCGCTTTTGGTGAGTTCTCACAGTAAAACACCTGGTAATCGCTTTTCTGCAAGTTGGCAGAAATACGCATACCCATTTTACCGCCGGCACCTATCACGGTGATGGTTTTCAGTTGCACGCTCATGTTGTTACTCCTGATTTTGTTTACTGCGTAAGAATTCAACGGTGCGGCGAGTCCATTCGGCTTCTCGCTCGCAGGTCACGGCAGCATCCTCTTGCCACGGCAACCAGTGTTCGACGATTTGGTTAATGCCTTTATCCACCGGGCGCACGCTGGCGATCATCCGATCGTAATCCAGCAAACCTTCGCCCATCGGGCAGCCGGCAAAGGTAAAGCCAACCCAGCCATCACGACGCGTGAAGGCAAAGTCTTTAATGTGCAGATTGCCGACGCGCGCGGCGGTGTTGGCGATCACCTGCTCCGGCAGCTCCAGCCCAGCGACACAGTTGGCGGGATCGAGACACACGCCCAGCCACGGCGACAGGAACTTATTGATGACCGACATCATCACGCCGCTATTGACCTGCTCGTACGTCTCCAGGCAGAGACGCACCTGCTGGCGGGCGAAATCAGGTAACACGGCAGCAATCAGATTGGTGGCTTCATCCAGCGACGGGCGATGATCGGCGGTATAAAACATCGAGCGCACCACGTGAGCATCGAGAATTTCCGCCATATGCAGATAACGCAGCAAATGGGCGGTAGCCAGACCACGCGTGCCTAATTCCAGCGTAATACCCAGCGCATCGGCCTGCTGACGCAGCGTAAGCAGCTGCGCGTCGGACCAGCTTTCAATCGCCGGATAGTCGCAAATTTGAAACACCGAGATATCGAGGTCCGCGGTCTGCTGTAGCATCTGCTCCAACGTCAGCGGGTTGGCTACTTTTGACGACATGCGCCAGAAAAAAGCGTAGGTGCTGAGTCCTATCCGGCTCATTAACGGCGCTCCTGAGCCAACACGCTGGCTTCCTCAATAATTTGGGCCAACGCTTGCGGATCGTGAGCAAAACGTCCCAGGAACAGGCCATTCACGTCTGTACCAAGGCGTTGAATCAGCCCCGGACCGGCGCTGCCGCCATAAATGACTTTCAGCGTGATACCCGGCGGCGTGGAGAGCTGCTGCAGGCCGGCGCACACCGCGCGGATGTAGCTGTCCGGCGCGGGCTGCGGCGCGCCGATTGCCCATTGTGGTTCGTAGGCAAAGAACACTTCACCTTTTAATCGCTGCTGCGCGGCGTCAGACAAGGCTTCGGCCAGCTGCTGCTCGCACAGCGCGATCGCCTGCTGCGGATCCGCCTGCTGTTCTTCACCGATGCACAGCACGGGCGTGATGCCGTGGCGCAGCGACATCGCAACCTTGGCAGCGATTTGCGCTTTATCTTCATGGAAGTGACGACGGCGTTCCGCATGGCCAATTTCGGCTAGCGAACAGCCCAACTCTTGCAGCATGCTGGCGCTGACTTCACCGGTCCATGCACCGTTCTCCGCCTGGCAAACATCCTGACCGCCGAAGCGCACCGTCGTATTAGCAAAGATCTCAGCCACTGCCGGAATGGCGGGATAAGTCGGTAGGACAAATAAACCCACTTCACCGCTTTTCACGGCCGGATGCCCGGCAATGGCTGCCACATCGCGGCACCACTGCAGCGTTTGTTGATAACCGAAGTACATTTTTAAACTGACGCCAAGCCAGACTTTTGGCTGAGACATGCTTCAAACTCCTTGTTCAGACGTACTCTGTTCTTTTAGCAGATCGCCCACGGTATTCACGATTAAAGCGAGTGAAATTGCGCCTGCGTCGGGTGTGCCCAGGCTTTTTTCTGCCAGCGGACGTGCGCGGCCCATTTTTGGTACCAGCTGCGCGGTATCCTGCGCGGCTTTGTCTGCCACCTGCGCCGCCGCCAGCCAGGCATCGGTTAACGATGCGCCTTCTGCAACAGCCGCATTTAAGCTGTCGCTAAACGGCACCAGTACATCAACCATGGTTTTGTCACCCACGCGCGCTTTACCAAAGTGCATGATGCCTTCTTTGGCTGCACGCACACCCGCTGCCACGCGCTGCGCATCGGGTGTGAAACGATCGCCCAGCGCAGTGCCTAATGCGGTGAGTGCTACGCCCCACAATGCGCCAGACGTGCCGCCGGCGTTATCAGCCCAGGCATCTGCCGCCCGGCACAGTAAACTGCCAGCACCCGCACCGCGCGCGGCAACGTCACGCGCCTTTGCTACTGCGCCCAGCACGCCACGCTCCATACCAATACCGTGGTCGCCATCACCAGCGACCGCATCAATGTCGCCAAGCCGCTTTGCGTTACGTTGTAACATATCGGCCACTGATTCCAGCAGTTGCAGAACGCGTTTGGCGCTTTCCTGCGATTCAGCGGTCGCGGCAGGCAAGGCTTCTTCACGGCTTTCCTCTCGCTCCGTGGCGCTCAGGGGTTCTGCAACCAGCACGCTACCTTTGCGATAGGCTGGCGTATTGGTTGGCGCACGCCACAGGGTTTCCAGCGTTTCATCCAGCCACATCAACGTCAGTGACGCGCCAGCCATATTAAAACTGGTGACAAATTCGCCGACGTCAGGTTCGACAATCTGCACTTTTGCTGCGTCCAGCAGCTGCGCGACGCGGCGATAAACCACAAACAGCTCTTCATATTTCACCGAGCCCAAACCGTTGAGGATCACTGCCACGCGCTGACCTTCAGCTTGCTTTATATCAACGGGTAATTCATTGAGCAGGCGCTCAACGAAGATCTCCGCTAACTCATCTGCGCTCGGCATGTCGGTCTCTTTAATGCCCGGCTCGCCGTGAATACCTAATCCCAGCGCCATGCGCCCTTTTTCCACTTCAAACAGCGGATGCGATGCGCCTGGCAGAGTACAACCGGCAAACGCCACGCCAAAGGTCCGGGTGCGTTGATTCGCGTGCTGTGCCAGTTTTACCACGGCGGCCAAATCGTGCCCCGCTTCAGCAGCGGCGCAGGCGGCTTTAAAGACGCAAAGATCGCCTGCCACGCCGCGACGCTTTTCCAGCTCTTCTTTACCCGCGCTGGAGATATCGTCGGTGACCGCCAGCACGTCACAGGCGATGCCTTCCGCCCGTAAACGTTCGCAGGCTTGGCCAAAGTGCAAAACATCACCCGCATAGTTGCCGAACATCAGCAGCACGCCAGCACCGTTATGCGCCGCACGTGCAACGTTGTAGATTTGCTGCGCCGAGGGCGAAGCGAATAAATTGCCCATCGCCGCGCCGTGTGCCAGGCCTTGTCCAACCAATCCAGCAAACGCCGGATAGTGGCCCGATCCGCCGCCGACAATTACCGCCACAGTGTTCGGCTCGCTACGGGTACTGCGCACCACGCCGCCAGTAACCTGACGCACTTTATCGGCATTGGCGGCGATAAAGCCTTCAATCAGCTCAGCGGCGAAGGCTGAGGGTTGGTTAAACAGGTACGTCATATTAATGCTCCTGAGCTAAAGAGATCGGCTGAGACGGCGAGCGACGGCGGTTAAGTAACAGCATGAGGAAGGCTGACAGCAGCATGAATCCGCCGACCACAAACATCGGCAAGGCATAGCTGTTAGTCGCGTCATGCAGCGCGCCGGTGATGTAGCCCGCAGAGAAGCCCGCTACGTTTCCTAAGGTATTAATCAGTGCAATCGCGGCCGCCGCAGATGCACCGGTCAGGAATTGCGTCGGTAATGTCCAGAAGTTAGGTAACGCGGCGAAGATGGCGCTGGCGGTAATCGCAATCACCATGATGGTGGTGAACGGCGAATCCATATACAGCGCCAGCGGCACGCTGATGCCGCCTGCCAGCGCCGGAATAGCGATGTGCCAGGTTTTGCAGCCACGACGCGCAGCGTCTTTCGACCAGAAGAACATCACCACCGCTGCGATCAGGTACGGCACGCCGGTAATCAATCCTTTCTGCATGACATTAAAGGTGGTGCCGAACTGCTGTTGGAAGCCAGCAATAATGGTTGGCAGGAAGAACGCCAGCGCATACAGACCATAAATGAATCCGAAGTAAATCAGGCACAGCATCCATACGCGGCCGTTACCCATTACCGAGCGCAGGCTGTGTTTCTGATGGCCCTGCTTCTGCTGATGCTCGGCTTCCAGCTCAGCAGTAAGCCAGGTTTTCTCTTCGGAGGTCAGCCATTTAGCCTGGCGCGGCGAATCCACCAGCCAGAACAGTGCAGCAAACCCAATCAGAATTGCGGGAATTGAGACGCCCATAAACATCACGCGCCAGCCGGCCATGCCGAACAGGCCATGCTGCTCAATTAATGAAGCGGCTAACGGTGCGCCAAATACCACGGTTAGCGGTTGCGCAAGATAGAACAGCGACAGAATTTTGCTGCGATGCCGGCCAGGTACCCACATGCTGAGGTAGAGGATCGCGCCCGGGAAGAAGCCAGCCTCAGCGATGCCGAGCAGCAGACGCAGCGTATACAAACCTTCCACACTGCTTACCCATGTGAACAACAGCGAGACAATCCCCCAGCTGATCATGATGCGCGCCAGCCAGCGACGCGCGCCAAACTTATGCAGCGCCAGGTTGCTGGGCACCTCCAGCAGGATGTAACCAATAAAGAAGATGCCTGATGCTAAACCAAACTGCAGCGCCGTCAGGCCGAGGTCTTGCGTCATGCCGTTGGGGCCCGCAAACGAAATCGCGGTGCGATCGAGAAAGTTAATAAAGAACATCAGCGCCACGAACGGCACTAAACGCCAGGAGATTTTTCTGATGGTGGACTTTTCCACCGCCGTGACGGTTGGCTGGTTCATAACGCACCTCCAGGACATGCGGAGTTATTCATTTCGTTAAGCGGTGTTGGCCCAGCGCTAAGGGCGCGCTGGCGGCAGGCGAACTGAGAGGTAAGGTGTAAATGCAGCATGTTCGAGTCCTTAATGGGTCTTCTTGTACATTAGTAAAGCTATGCGAACAAATGAACAGTACACGGATAATTGCGCACACCTCAAGCGCAATACACGAAAGTGTGAGCGCGCTCATGAGATTCGATTTTGCAGTTATTATCGGACTTTTGCTCAATGCAGCGGCCAAAACCACACTGGTATGGTGATTTCAAGCGCATTAACGGGCGATATCTGGCACCTCTCATATGAACAACACTTGAACACATGATTAATTCTATGGCAGGCTGCTTATGAACATCTTCTCGCCTGCTGAACAAAAGTGCAGGCGACCATGCCAACCCTGCTGGAGAACGACGATGAAAACAATCGCTATTGGCGCCGATGATGCAGCTATCGAATTGAAAAACGTGATTAAAAAACTGCTGGAAGAGAAAGAGTTTGTGGTAACGGATTACACCAATGATGCGCAAAACGATCGTCCGATGTATCCGGATGTGGCATTTGCATTGGCTACCGCCATTCAGAAAAAAGAGTTTGAGCGCGGTATCCTGCTGTGCGGTACCGGCATCGGCGTGGCTATTGTCGCTAACAAGGTGGAAGGCGTGCGCGCCGCGCAGTGCCACGATACCTTCTCCGCCGAGCGTGCCCGTAAGAGCAACAACGCGCAGATCATGACCATGGGCGCGCGCGTCATTGGCCCTGAGCTGGCTAAGAATATTGTCAATGCCTGGCTAGCATCAGAGTTCGAAGGGGGCGGCTCTACCGCTAAAGTTGAGAAGATCGGTTACTACGAGCAAGTTTCCCACGCTAAATAAGCGCCGCGCTCGCGCCCTGCTGCGTACTTTTGCAGCACCAAGAATGGCGATCAAAACAAAGCGCATAGGGTTTCCCTGGCGAAAACCCACATAAGGGTGGCTGAGGCGGAAGGACCGTGTTATTGCGCGGTAATACGAATAATTTTCTGCGTCATGCTCATGGCTGAATCAAACGGGCCAGTATGACGCACGATTTTCACCATGATGCTGGCCCCCACCCACAGCTGATAAAGGCTTTCTGCCACGAGGGACGGTTTATCATCAATCACCAGGGATCCCTCTTTCACGCCCGCTTCTAACGCCTCCGCCAGACGTGCGATGATCCTTGAAGTACCGTTCTGCAGCGTAACGCGCATACTGTCCGAAAGATCGGCGACTTCCGCGCCCAGCTTCACCGCCAGGCACTTGCCCTGACAATCGGAGAACGATTGTGTCTCACGCCACAGTTGCCAATAGTTCATCAAACGTTGTGCCATGGTGAGATCCGGCTGGGCCAAGGTACTATCGAGCTCGGTAAGATAATCATCAAAATAGCGCGCCAACATCGCTACGCCAAACGCCTCTTTCGAACTGAAATAGTGATAGAACGAACCCTTCGGCACGCCAGCATCGGTGAGGATTTCATTCAATCCGACAGCCGAAAACCCCTTGCCTGCCATGATACGTTGGCCGGTAGCAAGGATGTGATCGCGGATTTCGTGGCTATGTAATTGGGATGCAGTAGTCATAGCCCAAGATTATCAAATACTAGACCAGTCGTCTATGCTCAGGAAAATGGAAGGCGGACGATACGTTCGCCTCCCGTTAATCGGCCTTTACTGAGCTAATTGCTTTATCAGCTGTTGTGCGGTCTCGGCTGAGGATGTTGGATTTTGTCCAGTGATCAGCAGGCCATCGCTAACCACGTAAGAACTCCAGTCGGCACCTTTAGAATACAGACCGCCCTTGGCAATCAGTTCGTCTTCCACCAGGAATGGCACCACCTTGGTCAGGCCAACGGCCTCCTCTTCGCTATTGGTAAAGCCGGTAACATTGCGCCCCTGCACGAGCGGCTTCCCTTCTGGCGTTTTGACATGGCGCAACACGCCCGGCGCATGGCATACCAGCGCGACGTGTTTGTTTGCCGCGAGGAAGCCTTCAATCAGCGCGATGGAATGCTTATCCTCGGCCAAATCCCACAACGGGCCGTGACCGCCAGGGTAAAACACGGCGTCGTAACCGGCAGGCGTTACGCTATCCAGACGTACGGTGGCCGCAAGTTGCTGAGTTGCTGCGGCATCGGCTTCAAAGCGATGGGTTTGTTCGGTCTGGAAATCAGGCTCGTTGCTTTTAGGATCTAACGGCGGCTTGCCGCCTTTCGGTGAAGCCAGCGTGATGTCGGCCCCGGCATCTTTGAACGCGTAGTAAGGCGCAGCCAGCTCTTCCAGCCAAAAGCCGGTTTTACGTCCGGTATCGCCTAATTGATCGTGCGAGGTGAGAACCATAAGAATCTTCATCGTCAATCTCCAGTTGCCAGGATTAAATGCTCAAACTAGACCAGTCGTCTAGCGCTTAAATTCACGTTAACACCTAATAGACCAGTCGTCTAGAGCTTGAGGCAATTTTAGTAAAATGTCATGCGCCCTCGTTTCTTACCTTTCAATCCACTTAAGCGTAACCTATCTTCCGCTTGCCCTTTCTCATGGAACTGGAGGAATGATGTCCACCTTACGTTTGCTTATCTCAGACTCGCACGATCCCTGGTTTAACCTTGCTGTGGAGGAGTGCATTTTTCGGCAAATGCCGACAACGCAGCGAGTGCTTTTTCTTTGGCAGAATGCCGAAACCGTGGTGATTGGGCGAGCCCAGAATCCGTGGAAAGAGTGCAACACTCGGCGTATGGCCGAGGACGGTATCAAGCTGGCGCGCCGCAGCAGCGGCGGTGGCGCGGTGTTTCACGATTTGGGTAACTGCTGCTTCACCTTTATGGCCGGAAAACCGGAATACGATAAAACGGTTTCTACGGCCATCATCCTGCGTGCTTTAGAACGGCTCGGTATTCCCGCCGAAGCCTCCGGCCGCAACGATATTGTGGTCAACGTGGCGGGCGAAATGCGCAAAATATCGGGCTCCGCCTATCGTGAAACGCCGGATCGCGGTTTTCATCACGGTACATTTCTGATGAATGCGGATTTGTCGCGTCTTGCCGAGTACCTCAACCCCGACATCAAAAAATTACAGGCGAAAGGCATCAGTTCTGTGCGCTCACGCGTGGCCAACATTGCCGAATTAGTGCCGGATATTCGCTTTGATACGATTTGTCGTGAGGTCGTTGCCGCTTACTTTAATTATTATCAGGAAGCCTGCGAACCAGAGCACATCTCCCCCGCCGTGCTACCGAAATTGCCCGGTTTCAAGGAGCAATTTGCCCGACAAAGTAGCTGGGAGTGGAATTTCGGCAGCGCACCCGATTTCTCGCATCTGCTTAATGAACGCTTTGTCTGGGGCGGCGTGGAGATTCACTTTGATGTTGAGCGTGGTGTGATTTCTCGCTGCCAAATATTCACTGACAGCCTTAATCCCTCCCCTTTAGAAGCGCTGGCGATGCGTCTGCAAGGGACATTGTACCGGCCGGACACGATATTGGCGCAATTGCAGCAGTTGAAAACAGACTATCCGGGTCAGATTAATGAATTGAGCCAGCTGGAAACCTGGCTGGTGAGCAACGTAAGCTAAATAGCTTCGGTCGCCACGTGTGGCGACCAACGCTCGATATGCCGTTTGCTTATTTATCCCTGCTCAGACTGCACAGCTTAATCAGTTTCTTTGCCTACCAGTATTATCGTCAGGCTAAAGGACAAGACCAGCGCAATCACCACGCCCGATACGGCCCAGATAAAGTACGGTCCGATGTAAGCCGGCAGACTAAATATGCTGGAAAGGATATAGCCATATAAACGTACGCCAAAGAAACCAATAAAGGAGGAAGCGAGCGCGCTGGATACGGTGGCGGCGATAAACGCTTTTTTATAGCGCGTTAATACCCCAAACAGCGCAGGTTCAGTGATGCCTAATAACGCTGAGATCGCAGCTGAAAGCGTTACGACTTTATCCTGACGATTTTTACTCAATTTCCAGATGGCAAAGGTCGCTCCTGCGATTGACATATTTGCCATAAACATCATCGGCATCAACATGTCATAACCGCGATCGCTGAAATTCTGCAGCGCGATGGGTGTCATTGCATGGTGCATACCGGTAAGTACCGCCAGCGGCCGAATGGCACCCACAATCAAACCGGCAAAGCTGGATGAAATACTGAACAAGCCTTCAATAAATAACGCTAATCCCTTTCCTAGCCAGATACCCATCGGGCCAATCACCACTAGCGCAGTGAGCGCGGCGAGAAACAGCGTTAACGTTGGCGTAAAGACCGTTTTCAACACTTCCGGCATAATACGATCAACCCAGCGGTGGATATAACTCAGTGCCAGAATTGAAAAGATGACCGGAATAACACTGGAGGCATAGTTGAATACCGAAACCGGAATCAGGCCCATAAACCAGAATGCGTTTACGGCACCTTCCTGATGTGCGGCCAGCGCTTTAGCTGCATCGATTAATGACGGATACATCAAACACGCGGCAACGGCTGCGGCCAGATATTCATTGGTCTTAAAGATTTTAGCCGCAGAGACCGCCAGGAAAAACGGTAAAAAATAGAACACGCCGCTGGCGATTAAATCAATCACCATTACCGTATCACTCTTTGCCGAGATCAGCTGTAATGCCACCAAACCAGCTAGTAATCCTTTGATCATCCCTGCGCCAGCAATGGCGGGAACAATGGGTCCAAATACACCGGAAACGGTATCCATAAACAGGGAAACGACGCTTTTACGCGTTTTTTCCCGCTGTATCTGCGGCTGATTATCGTTATTCAGCACGGGCACGAGTTGCTCATACCAACTATTTACCTTCGGCCCAATAATGATTTGAAACTGTTCGCTTTGCATTTGCGCCCCCAGAACACCGGGCAGCGCTTTAATTCCACTCTGATTAACTTTATTGTCATCAATTAGATCAAAGCGCAGCCGAGTCATACAGTGCCAGACTTTATTGATATTATTTTTTCCGCCCACTAACTGAATGATATTTCCTATGACGTCCTGCGTTCCCATACTTGCTCCTAAGGGAAAAAACTGCCCTGATGAAATCTGCTCTGGATGGTAATAAATGAACCCAGGCAAAACAAACCAATAAATCATGATGAGGATCACAAAACCACACTCAACAGGCTTTATGACACGAAAAATCGCAAATTGGTCTGTTTTTTAAAGAGAAATCACGCATTTTTTTAACCAATATTTATTACATAAAAAGGGTTTGCGTCTTAATAAAAACCCAGCAATCATAGGGTAAAAATTTCATATCATTCTGCCTTACTGTTAAACGCGGTGAGTGTGCCAGAGGAGTTTTCTTTGTGACCCCAACTATTATCGAAAGTATTCACTGCTTTATTACTCGTCCCGATCGCCATAATCTCATTACCGTACGCGTTACGACCAATAAAGGCATTACGGGACACGGCTGTGCCACTTTTCAACAGCGTCCATTGGCTGTAAAAACGATGGTCGATGAGTATCTGGTTCCCCTTTTGGTCGGGCGAGATGCCAATAATATTGAAGATCTGTGGCAAATGATGAACGTTAATGCCTATTGGCGAAACGGTCCGGTAACCAATAATGCTATTTCCGGTATTGATATGGCATTGTGGGATATTAAGGCGCAGCTGGCGGGTATGCCTTTGTATCAATTATGGGGGGGGAAATCACGCGATGCGATTGCAGCTTATACCCATGCCAGTGGTGAAACGCTGGAAGAACTTTATGCCTCAGTAGATCAAGCGCTAGAAATTGGCTACCGTCATATTCGCTGTCAGTTGGGGTTTTACGGCGGTACCGCCCAGGATCTCCATGCTCCAGAAAAGGGTACCGCCGGCGCTTATTATTCTCAGCAACAGTACATGGCAAATACGGTTGAGATGTTTCGTGCATTGAGAACCAAATATGGTCATCAGTTTGAAATTCTGCATGATGTTCACGAACGGTTATTTCCGCAGCAAGCGATTCAGTTGGTTAAACAACTGGAACCTTATATGCCCTATTTTCTCGAGGATGTTCTTCCTCCGGCGCAAACCGGTTGGCTGGCACAGTTACGCCAGCAGAGTGCCGTGCCGCTGGCATTAGGTGAATTATTTAATAATCCAGCCGAATGGCATGAGCTGATCATTCATCGCCGAATCGACTTCATTCGCTGCCACATTTCGCAAATTGGTGGCATCACGCCAGCGCTTAAACTGGCGGCGCTGTGTCAGGCATTCGGAATACGGTTAGCATGGCACGGCCCAGGTGATATGACGCCTATCGGTGTCGCCGTGAATACCCATCTAAATATTCATTTACACAATGCTGCCATTCAGGAATTTATCCCACGCTCATCGCTGACGGATGCGATTTTCCCGGGCGCACCTAACGTTAACAAGGGATATATTTATCCGTCACAAGCGGCGGGTATCGGCGTAACCTTTGATCAAGCGCTGGCGGAGAAATATCCGGTGGTCTACCGTCCGCATGAGTGGACACAAAGTCGCCTGCCGGACGGCACTATTCATACGCCATAATTTAACGCTGTTTCTGACGAAAGCGCAGATTGTCAGGATTATGAGGAATCAGGTAGGTGCAGGTGTAATCAATATCGACAATGTCGCTGATTTCGTATACCTGTCCTCCCTGAAGAATGCCGCGGTTAATGATATGCATCGCCGGGCTGCCTTTTTTACAGCCAAGAAGCGTAGCCTGATCGCGATTGACGCTAATAGCCCGGTAGCTGGTTAGCAAATGTGAAATGTGATAGCCCCTGGCTAAAACATATTGCTGAATAGAACGCTCGATTATTTCCCCCGTAAGATCGGAAAATAATTGCGCGGGCATGCGCGAGGTTTCAATCTGCACCGCGATATTATCAACATAGCGCAGGCGGGAAAATTCCCAGATAAATGCCTCATCGTTGATGGCAAATATTTGTTGCTCGTCGCTATCAGGACGTCGCTTACGCAGGCTAAGAGAGCGGTAATGTATCTGATCAAAACGTTTTTCAGTGATTGAATTATAGACGAGCGGGTTATTACGTACCGTCTCGTTTATCCAGATGCCTGAACCCTGCACGATACGCACGGCTCCAATACTGACCAGTTTTTCCAGCGCTTGCCGAATGGTAAAACGTGAAACGCCATACTCTTCCGCCAGCTGACGCTCAGGGGGCAATTTGCGGGGCGCGGATGTGTCTTCCTGATAAATTTTGCTCAGCAAATCCTGGGTAACGAACTCTTTCTTTTTCATTAGATTACCCTCCTCCTATCATTGACGGAAGGATAATACCACGTCAGCACTACATTTCATTTTTACCGTCATCGAACAAGTCCCATTGCATAATTTCATGCAAGAGTTTCATCCTTAGCGAGATCGAGATCCTTCTCATCCGTGAAGACTCCACCCTGCTGGTATTTTTATAATATTGAAGAAAAAAATCGCGCATCGAAACATCTCCTTCTAAACCGTTATTAACGTTATATTTTCTGCACGAAATGCATTGTAAAACGCCTTGTTAAGCTGCTCCTCCACCACTAGAACATGGATTTCGTCACAGCCAGCCACCGCGAACCTGGCAACGCCGGGGATTTTATCCGCCGTAAGACCAACAATCGTTTGGTTACTCTGTTTAATAGCCACTTTTTTAAATTCGCAATCGGCAAAATCAAATCCTGTCAGACCTGATTCAGGGCTCATGGCGCATCCGCCAATAAAGGCCTGGTCAAAATGGATGTTGCGCAGTTGCTCTATTGCTGTGTGACTTACGCAGCCACCGCTTTTTTTATCAATATGCCCACCCAGCATGATGACATCTATATTGGGGTGTTTTAAAAGCACGGCGGCGATATCCGGCGCGTTTGTTGCCACCGTTAATGACAACGCCTCTGGCAAAGCCAGGGCCATCGCCAAATTGGTTGTTCCCGCATCGATAAATACACAGCTATCGTTTTTAATAAGGCTGGCACAGGCCGTCGCGATCATCTCCTTTGCTGCGTGATTCTGCTCTTTTCGCAGCAGAAAAGTGCCCGCTTCAGGTAACTGTATTACAGCGCCACCGTATACTTTCTTGCAAATACCTTCCTTACTCAGTTCGTGCAGATCACGCCGGATAGTGTGTTCTGAAACGCCCAATTGTCTGGCGAGGTCAACACAGACGACCCGTCCCTGCTCTTGCAGGATCTGTTTGATCAGCGCTTGTCGCTGATCCGGAAAGGCAGCATAATCGAGCATAAACATTCCTTAATCCATCAAAATCGATCTACAATGAGCATAATCGCGCAAATGTTTGCAGATTGTCAATCTTGCATGCAGGCGCAATGAACCACCCCGTTGCTCCCAGGGATTATTATCCATCTAAAAAGAGGAATGAAATGATTCAGCATCTCAGCAGCATTACTCCCAGCCGCGCTACGCGTCTGACTTTTTTTATTGCCGGGTTTGTCACCGCCACCTGGGCCGTCATTGTGCCTTTCGCGCGCAATAACACAGGAGTCAACGAAGCGATGCTTGGCACCTTGCTGCTCTGTCTTGGCTTTGGTGCAATGATCGCTATGCCGGTAACGGGTCTACTGACCAGCCGTTTTGGCTGTCGACGCGTCATCGTTGTCGCCATCGCATTGATTATCCTGAGCACGCCGCTACTGGCGGTTATTGCCGATCCTCTGCTACTTGGCCTGGTTCTCCTGATTTTTGGCGTGGGTGTTGGCGTGACGGATTGCGCAATGAACATTCAGGCCATTCTCGTTGAGAAGCAATCGGCTGCGCCACTGATGTCCGGATTTCATGGCATGTACAGCTTCGGCGGCATCGCGGGCGCAGGGGTTATGACTGTGCTGCTGTCATTGGGCATGAGCGTGTTGGCCGCAACGCTGCTGGTGACGTTCACGGTGATGGTGTTGGCCATACTCAGTTTTCCGGGGCTTCTAACCTATGCCAATCCTAAAGAGGGGCCGGCATTCGCCGTGCCGCGCGGGCACGTATTATTGCTGGGCCTCATCTGTTTTGCCGTATTCCTAACGGAAGGAACGGTGCTGGACTGGAGTGCCGTTTATCTGACGCAGGTGCGGGATATTCCTGAAACCTTAGGTGGGCTGGGTTATACCTGTTTTGCTGTGGCGATGACGCTAGCAAGACTTACCGGAGACCGCATTATTTCTCTGCTAGGACGGCTGCCGGTGGTTCTGGTGGGCGCGCTCACTGCGGCAGCCGGACTGGCGCTGGTGACCTTTATTCCCTCATGGTCTCTCTCGCTGCTGGGATACGTTTTTGTGGGTGCCGGTTGCGCCAATATCGTACCGGTTATGTTCTCCGCGGTGGGACAACAGAAAGTAATGCCACAGGCAGTGGCGGTACCCGCAATGACAACGTTAGGCTACCTCGGGGTTTTAAGTGGTCCGGCGATAATTGGTTACATTGCCCACTACAGCTCTCTCGCGCTTTCATTCTCACTCATCATGGTGCTGATGCTTGTCGTCGCTGCACTGTCACTCACGCTCAATTTAGGCAATAAAACCCCTGCAGGAGAGAACGCATGAAAATTGCACACGTGGCGTTATGGACCAACAATTTGACTGCCCAGCAACATTTTTGGCAGGATTTTTTTGGCGGAACATCGAATGAACTTTATATCAGCAAAAATCGCCCTGGTTTTCGTTCTCACTTCATTCGTTTGCATGAAGGCGCCACCATCGAACTTATGGCTCTGGAAGCGTTAGCACAAGGAGCGAATGGCACAGAACTGACCGGATGGGCACATATCGCGATTAACGTTGGCACCAGGCAAGATGTGGACACGATGGTCAAACGGGCATCGGAGCAGAAGATTTTAGTCAGTCCGGCGCGGATCACCGGAGATGGTTTCTATGAAGCCCTTATTCGGGATCCTGACGGCAATCTGATTGAAATTGTCAGTGATGATGAGTAAACCGCGCGATAGCTTTTATTTAACGCGAAGCAGATAAAAAAAGGCGCCGCAATGGGCGCCTTAACTCGATGTTGTCGGGGTTATTTCAAACGGAATGCCACCACGCTGTCACCCGCCTGGGTGCCAAGCGAACCGTGGCCGCCAGCGGCAATCACCACGTACTGCTTGCCGTCTTTACCCATAAAGGTAGATGGCGTGGCCTGCGCACCGGCACTCAGTTCAGTCTGCCACAGCAGTTCACCGGTGGTGCTGTCGTAGGCACGGAAGAAGTTATCTGCCGTTGCCCCATGGAACACCAAATCACCCGCCGTCAGCAACGGACCACCGTGTGCCACCATGCCCATCGGGAAACCGATTGGGAAGCGGCCAGGCAGGAAGCTGGTTTTCAGGTTTTTGGTGACGCCGACGCGGCGCAGCCATTCGGTTTTACCGGTCTTCAGATCCACACCCACCATACGGCCCCAGGGTGGAGCAACACAAGGAATGCCAAGACCAGACGCCAGCTGCTGAATGTGAATGGCATAATCACCGTGGAAGTTTTCATTCCAGTACGGCTGACCATCTTTGGTGAACAGGCGCTCGGTGGCGGTCTGCTCGCTACGTTTGATCAGATTGTATTTGTAAGCCAGACGCACTGGCGCGGCAATCAGCATTTGACGCTGCGGATCGACGGCGACAGAACCCCAGTTGAACACGCCAATGTTACCCGGGAAGATCAGCGACCCCGCTTCGGTTGCTGGCGTCCACGGGTTACCGTCGTAGCGCAGGCTACGGAAATCCATGCGGCATGACATTTGGTCAAACGGCGTGATACCCCACATTGATTTCTCGGTCAACGGCTGCGGGATAAAGTTCAGGCTGGATACCGGCTGCGTCGCGGCAAATTTCTCGCCCGCTACGCCACCTTCGGTTGAAACCTTCACCTGATTCACCGGATAAACCGGCTGGCCAGTAAGACGATTCAGCACAAACAGGTTGCCGGTTTTGGTTGGCAAAATCACCACAGGCTGTTTCTGGCCCTGATAATCGATGTCCACCAGCGAAGGCTGTGACGGATTATCACGGTCCCACAGATCGTGGTTGGAGCTCTGATAGCGCCATTTGAAGGCACCTGTTTGCAGATCCAGCGCCACCAGCGCATCGCGGAACTTCTCGGTGTTGCTGTTTGGATCGCGTTCAATGCCCACTTCATCCGGTGAAGCGTTACCAAACGGCACGTAGACCACACCATTTTTCAGGTCAGCACTCAGCGTGCCCCACGCCACTGGCGTGTCCTGCGGATAGTTCTGGCCTGCGGCGATCGGTGCGGTGTTTTCCGGGTTAGCCGGATCGAAGTTCCACACCAGACGACCAGTTTGCACGTCATACGCGCGAATCACGCCTGACGGGTTACCGCTGTTGAAGCCGTTGTCCATCACCGAACCGCCAACGATCACCAGCTTGCCCGCCACCAGCGGTGCCGCGGTTTGCATCAGCGCGTGGGGACGCACTTCACCCATATTGGCATGCAGATCAACCACACCGTTCTCACCGAAATCGGCGCACGGTTTGCCGGTATCGGCATCCAGCGCGATCAGCTGCGCGTCAGTGGTGGCATTAAAGACACGCTTACGGCAGATCGCCGGGTTGGCGGCATTCTCCTGCGCGGCAACCGGTGCGTCTTCGTAATAGCTTACGCCGCGACAGGTTTGATGCTGCTGCAGGTAAGAGCGATCTTTATTTGGCGTGAACTTCCACTTCACTGCGCCCGTTTCGGGATCGAGCGCGTGGACTTCATTATGCGGCGTACAGAAGTAGAGCATGCCATTGGCTTTCAGCGGCGTCGCTTCGAAGGTGTATTCGGTCGCATCCGCATCCTGACGCAGATCGCCGGTGTGATAAGTCCATGCGACTTCGAGGTTTTTAACGTTCTCTTTGCTGATCTGGTTCAGCGCGGAGAAACGCAGGCCATCAGAGGATCCACCGTAAGCGGTCCAGTCGTTAGCCGCGCCCTGCTCGCTATTTTGCTCGCGCGCATTGCTGATGGTGCCTTCCTGCGGAATCGGATCGTAGAAGCACAGACCAATCACCACCACAATCATGATCATCACCGTGCCGCCCAGGAAGCTATGGAAACGGCGCTCACCGCGATAGAGCGGTTTCACTACCCACGGCATTGCCAGCCACAGCCCGATCACGCCGAACAGGTCGCCGCGCGGGATCCACTGCCACTTGTCAAAGCCCACTTCCCAGATAATCCAGGCCAGCGTAATCCACATCAGTACCGCATATAACGCCAGCGCGCTGCGCTGGTTACGGAACAGTAAAATGGCGGTGATCAGTAATCCCACCGCCATCAGTGCATAAAATGCACTGCCGCCCAACATCAGCAGCTTGCCGCCCATATACAACAAGGCAATCGCGAGGATCGCGAGCACGATGCTGGTTAGTTTGTTAACCATGCTAATCCCTCAACCTTTTTCATCAAAAAACCTCAAAAATCAACCCACATAGAATCAACAAAATTTTAACGTACGTTACCGTTAAGTAAAAACCCGTTGCCAAGTGTGTCGTTAGCTCCGCTTATGAATGTAGTTTGGCTTATCGCTGCCAGCCGCCGTTCCGCTCATAATGTGACTGAAATCACGTTTCATTTTCGTTGAGAGAATTAATCATTGATGCAAATAAACCGCATTTTTTGATAACGAAACTGCGCGTAAATGCACGGTACTGACGCATTTCCTCACCATTGATTGCGCTGCGAAACTGAGTTGTATCGCGCGCTGAAGCGATAAACTCATGCGGTTATGCATACCAGGGAAACGTTATGGAAATCACTTGATTAGCCCGCTCATTATTTTCTCGCTTTCCTTATCATGCAAAAGCGATGAACAGGTACAAAACCCGCCAGACGTACGCAGCGCGATCGTTTGGGCGAAACCATTGCGATCGGAGTTTGTATGCTTAAACATCAGATGAAATTGTTTTATTAATCAGGTTACAGTCATTGCGATTATTCCTGGCAATAATAAACGCGGTAGTATCCACAACCCCATTATTATTCATTTTCTGTTTTTTTAAACTTGCCCTGTGTTTATTGTCATTGATTAGCCTTCGGCTTGAAATATTATTTTGGGAGTTTCCTCAGCCTGCGCTGTTCGGGTAAGCGTGATATACATCACCTTACTGCTGTGCGGCTAAGCCGCTTAAAAAAAGAAGGTTATTATGATCAGCGCAGACTCCCTTTATCGTAAATTACGTTTTCCTTTTAAATTCACACATGCTGCTTTTAGGTTTCCCGTTGCTAACGCACACGCTCGTCAATATCAGGTGTTGTCACCCGAGCAAACCGTTGACCTGCTGCTCAGCAACGACAAGCTGTCCATTAGTCGCTATGGCGATGGAGAACTGGAGATGACGCTATTTAAAAATATTGGCTTCCAGGCCTTCGATGAACGTCTCTCAATTCGTCTAAAAGAGATTCTGCGTCGCGGAAGTCAGCTGAATAATCCGTGTTTATTATGTCTGCCCGATGCTTTTCGCGGCACCGGCAATATGCGTTTTGGTTCAGCCCTATTCTGGTTTTTTCATAAGGCCTTTTATTTTCGTCATTATGAAGCGTTATTAAAAAAGAATTATCTCTACGGCAATACTTCCGTGACGCGCCCATATCATGATTATAAAGATAAACAGCAAGCGACGCGCATTTTCACTAAGTTTAAGCAGCTATTTCACGACAAAAAGATATTGATAGTAGAAGGCAGCGGTACGCGCCTCGGTATCGGCAACGATTTGTTAGCCGGTGCCCGAGACATTAAGCGCATTACCACGCTTAATCGTAATGCCTTCTCGGTTTACAACGATCTTTACAGCTCGGTGCTGGCGCATGCGCGCGACTACGATATGGTGCTGATGTCGCTCGGACCTACTGCCACCGTGCTGGCTTACGATCTCAGCCAGCACGGTATTCGCTGTATTGATACGGGTCATATCGATATTGAGTACGAATGGATGCGCAGTGCGGCACGTGACAAAGTGCAAGTGGCCGGTAAGAACGTTAATGAGGTGGGCGTGTTGCTGAGCGATACGTCGCGCGACGCTGACGAACACTATCGCCAGCAAATTTTGCTGCATGTCGGGCTGCCACAGGATGCCGTGTTGTCTGCGATGACCACCCATCCCCCGATGGTCTGATGCACGTCACACGCCATCGCAACGACATCCATTTTGCGCTGGCGTGTGATGGCAGACGAAAACACGCTGCCGTTTTCTGCCTTCAGTTTGCATGTCGCTGGCAAAAAAGGGTGAGATCGGCAGACTGAAAGTCTGCCAGGTTGGCCATGATTTTCTCCAGCGGCCAGTGCCACCAGGCTATCGCCTGTAGCTGTGCGGCAATGTCAGCGGCGAAGCGCGCACGGATGACTTTAGCCGGAACGCCGCCGACAATGGTGTACGGCGCCACATCTTTGGTCACCACCGCTCCCGCCGCCAAAACGGCACCATCGCCCACCGTTACGCCCGGCAAGACAATCACACCGTGGCCAATCCACACGTCGTTGCCAATAATAACGCGGTCGGCACGACGATCGGCAAAGAAGCCCGCATCGCGCTGTGATTGTGCATCATAATATTCCGGACAGTAGGTGAAACGGTGCTGAGAGGCACGATCCATCGGGTGATTAGGCGCACCAATACGCACCTGATTAGCTATCGCAGTAAAGCGCCCAATCTGTGCATCAGCCACGCAGCAATGTTCGCCGAGGTAGGAGAAATCGCCCAATTCGCTATATTCGAGATAGCTTTGCGCCAGCACTTCACATTGCTGACCAATGCTGGTTTCGCGCATGCGCACGCTTGGATCGATAAAGGTCTGTTGCAGTTTTGCCGGTTGCACAGCAGCAAGTGCCATAATACATGCTCCGTTGTGGTCAGATGTCTGGATAACCGGTTGCCGCGGGGCAACCGCCAGCCACAACGCTACAGCGCAAAGATGACAGTAATGCTATTGTGCGCCTCTGTGACTGGCGATTTGAGGAAATGGAATGAGAACACCCTGGTCAATTCTGGCGTTATTGTGGTCAGCCGGACAGGCTTCTGCCGCACTGCCCGCCGACATTAAAGCCGGTGACATTGTGCAAGTTCAGTTGGCGCAGCTTCATCCTACGCAGGCGGCCATTGGCTATCGCCAGTTGGATTACAAGCAACATCGTTATGAAGCCGAACCCAAAAAGCTCTTTGATGATTACTGCGAAAGCATGGGGCAAAAGGGGGTCGCTAAGTTTGATCGTCAATCCCGCCTCACTCAACCCAGTAGCTTCAGCTGCAAGCTGCCGGTCGGTAGCGAACCAGGCCCGATGAAAACCGCCGTAATTGCACCCGATAACACGCTTTATCTCACCGATGGCCACCATACCTTCAGTAATTTTGCCGATATCGCCGGTCTCAACACGCCGGTTCAGGTGCGCATCACTGATGACTTCCGTAGCTTGCCGACCATGTCGGCATTCTGGCAAAAGATGGAGACGGCACATCTGGTGTGGCTGGATACGCCCTCTGGTAAGGTCCAACCCGATGCGTTACCCAAAGAGCTAGGACGCAAGCATATGCAAAATGATGAATATCGCTCGCTGGTCTATTTCGTGCGTGATATCGGCTTCGATAAAGAACAAAATCCGCCGCCTTTCCTTGAGTTTTACTGGGGAAAGTGGCTTGAAACCCAGCTGCCGCTTAAAACGTTTGATCTGAAAGATCGCAGCGGTTACGCCAATGCATTGAAAACAATCGCTGAGAAAATGATCAGCATCCCGAAAGAAACGGTGATTGCGCACAGCGATAGCGGACCGCTGACCGCTGAAAAGCTGGGCGCGCGTGAGAAAGTGAATGAGAAGAAGCTGGATAAGCTGGTTTCTGATAACGGCAAATTGACGTGGGCCTTTGCGCAGTAATCTCTCTTCAGGCGGAGGATCTTTCCGCCTTTTCTATTATTACGTTGGAGGATGATGTGAAAGCCGAAATCCATACGCTTGTATCTAAAGAGATTTACCGCAATCGCTGGTTAACGTTGAAAGAAGATAAAATTCAGCGGGCGGATGGCAGCGAAGGTATCTATTCGGTAATCGAAAAAGATGACTTTGTGGTCATTCTGCCCATCGAAGATGACAGCATTTATGTGGTTGAACAGTACCGTTATCCCATTGGTGAACGCACCATTGAGTTACCTCAAGGCAGCTGGGAACTGACGCCCAATGCCGCGCCGGAAGATCTTGCCGCGGGTGAACTCTTAGAAGAAACGGGCCTGGTGGCCGGGGAGTTAAGTTATGTGGGTTATCAGAAGCTAGCTCAGGGCTACTCCGCCCAGGGCTATCACATTTATCTGGCGCGGGATCTGACGTATCAGGGACAAAATCTCGATGCGGAAGAAGTGGGTTTGACGGCGAGTAGAATGAAAACTGCCGACTTTCTGGCGTTGATCCTGGCGGGAAAAATTACCGATGCGACATCGGTGACGGCATTTCTGTTGGCCCAGGCGAAAAAGTTAATCGATTAACGCCGCCACCTCCGTTGTGGCCTGGCATTTGATGATTCTGTTGCGCATCGCTGCGCACCTTAGGAAACCGCGCGGGTCATTATCGATCGCCACGCCTGGCGATCGATAAATAACGCATTACGCAGACGCTATCTGCGCCAATACGACCTCAGCCTGCGCGCTATTCACCTCTACACCTTCAATCAACAGCTTACGCTGTTCACCTACTGGCAATGTCACTTTCAACCTCTGCCATGCCGGCTGGAAAGTGCCCTTGCGGGTAAAGGTGACATGAATGCTCTGAGCATCGCTGCGCATTTCCCAGTTCAGCCATAGCGCATTGCCCTGCTGGTAGCCCCATGATTCGCCATCATCCTCAAACAGCATGCCGTTCGTCACGCCTTTGCCCTGTAGTGGGAACAGCTGCAGGGTGCGGCAATCGTCAGCGTTGGCATCCACATGCCGCAGGCGCTCGCTGAGCGGTAATCCCGCACCGGCTCGCACCAGCATCGGCTGCGTTTCTAACGGCGCGTCCAGCGTGACCCACTGACCGGCGCTATACCATCGCTGACTGGCAAAATCATACCAGCCGGTTTGGTTATCGGGCAGCCACAGACGACGCGTGCGCTGGCCGGGTTCGACCACGCTGGCCACCAGTAGATCGCGCCCCAGCATAAACTCATCGCATTCGGCAAACGTCTGCGCGTCCTGCTCGTGATCGAGGAAAGTTGGACGCAACATCGGCTCATCATCAGCATGGGCCTGCCACAGCAGCGTATAGAGATACGGCAGCAGACGATAACGCAGCGCAATCGCGGCGCGAATCGCAGGCGTGGCGGCCGGGTACATCCAGGGCTCATTTACGGTGCGATCGTCATTCCAGGAATGAATAGTAAAACGCGGGTGCATCACGCCGTTTTGTATCCAGCGCACAAACAGTTCGGCATCGGGCTTATCGCCGGAGAAACCGCCCACGTCATGTCCTACGTTGTACAAACCAGACAGACTCATGCCTAATCCCATGCGAATGTTGTAGCGTAACGTGGTCCAGTTGGTGCGGTTATCACCGCTCCAGGTTTGCACGTAGCGCTGCATCCCGGCGCAGCCGGAGCGTGAAATCAGGAAAGGACGTTTTTCCGGGGCGAAACGCTGCTGCGCTTCCATAGAGGCGCGCATCATCAGCAGCGGCATCACCGGACGAATGTGTTTGATGGCAATGGGCGTGCCAAAGCCGTGGCAACGCGCCTCGCCATCCCACACCTCATATTCATTGTTATCATTCCAGGTGGAATCAATACCTTTTTCCAGCAGCTGTTTGGTGACATTTTCCTGCCACCATGCCACGGCGCCAGGATGGGTAAAATCAAGATGCGACCCCTCGTCATCCCAAAACACCGAGCGCTCAGGCGCATCGGCCTCAGAGTCGCGAATAAACAGCCCTTGCTCTGCCACTTCGTTGTAACGCGGATGATCCTGCAACAAGCACGGTTTGATATTGGCGGCGAGGCGCAAGCCGGCATCGTGAAACGCCTGACTCATCACTTCCGGCTGTGGCACTTTGTCGTAGTTCCAGTTGAACACGTAGCGCTTGTTGTTAATGGAGGTATAACCCGATGAAAGCTGGAATGAATCACACGGAATATCATGCTCTTCACACAGATGAATGAAGTTCATCAACTGATTTTGCGCGTCTGGCGCATCCGTATAATGCATGGTTGAACCGCTGTAACCGAGGCTCCATTTCGGGCCGAACAGCGTTTTCCCGGTGAGACGCACAAAAGCCTTGGTGACATCCAGTACCTTATCAGCAACAAACAGGTAATAATCGATGTCGCCACTCTCCGCCTGCCAGCGGCGATACGGCTGATGATAATTATCGAGCTCGTTCCCCAGATCAAACCAGCTGCTGCTGAGATTATCGTAGTAGAGACCAAAGCTGACATTGTCGCGGCGCGTAATGGTAAAGGGCACGTGTTTGTAGAGCGGATCGGTCGAAGAAGCGTTATAGCCCATAGCATCCAGGTTGCGCATTTCATAACGCTGACCGTTGCGCTGCAAATCGCCGCTTTTCTCACCCAGCCCATAGTAACGGTCATCAGGCATGCGGCGCTGATAGTGCGCTACGCCATCGCCGTGTGCATTGAGTTGATAGGCGCTGGTCGGGCGATCGCAAGTCAGCAGCTGCCACGCGCCGGCGCCGTCGCAATATTGCCACTCCAGCGCCAGCGGCTGATGCACGATTACCCGTAGCTTATCGGTGGCGATCACCAGGGTGCTGCCCTCCTCCTCAAGCGTAAAGCCCGGCAGTGAGAAGCCCGCCAGACTGTCACGCTGACGCCCTTCCCACGGCACATCACTCTGCGGCGCAATGCTCCATGTTCTGTCGAGGGTATAGGCGCCCTGACGTTTAATCGCCACGCGAAACATCCCCGATTCCAGCACATACAGGCAGAGCGTGTGTTTACCATCGACGGTCAGCGCCACATGATGCGCATCAGAGCCAGCTAAAGACCAATTTTTTAACGTTTTCATCGTTACCTACTTATTCAGGCGCGCTGTGCGCGACGTTCAGCAATAAAAGCAATCAGGAATACCGCACCGATCAGGTCAAAAAAGCCCATGGCGACAAACAGTGGATTAAAACCGATGGTGTCGGCAGTAACGCCGATCAGCAGCGAGAACAGGAAACTGGAGATCCAGGCAAACGAACCGCGCATACCGTTGACGGTTGCCATCTGCCCTTTATCAAACTTCTCTACCACCAGCGCGCTCAGCATGCAGGAGATGATTTGATGACCGAAACCGCCAATTGAGATCAGCGCGATAGCAACATAGGGATCTTTGGTGACCGCCACCATCGCCAGCGACAGCATCAGAAATGCACCGGTCACCGAGCTTGCCACCACGGAGTTAACCTGAGTGAAACCAAAAATTTTGGTGTAAAGGCGGGTCAAATAACCGCTGGCCGCGCTGCCTAAATCAGCGGCGAGGAACGGCAGCCAGGCGAACATGGCGATCTGCTTCAGGTCCATGCCCAACTCTTTCGCCAGATAAAGCGGCACCCAGAAACTCAGCACGCCCCAGGCGGGTTCCGCCATAAAGGCGGGAATGGCGATCCCGTAGAAGCGTTTGTTTTTCGACACGGTTTTCAACGCGGTAAAGAAAGGCAGTTTTACCGCCGGTGGCTCGTTGTCCTGACGAATAAATGCCAGTTCGGACGCCTGCAGATTGGGATGCTGCTCAGGGTCGCGATAGAACAGCCACCACAGCACCACCCAGCCCAGCGCCAGACAGCCCGTGAATAAGAACGCCCCCTGCCAGCCAAAGGAAGCGTGAGCGAAGTAGATAATCGGCGGTGCCAGCATCGCGCCGATGGAGAAACCTACCCCCGCCCAACCGGCGGCAATTGGGCGCTCTTTTTTTGGAAACCACTCGCCTATAACTTTCGCGTTAGCCGGCGTGGCTGCCGCTTCTGCGCCCCCCATCACAAACCGTAGAATCGCTAAATGCACCCAGCTGGCCGCCCCCGCGTGGAACAAGCAGGCCAGTGCCCAAATGGAGGCACAAATGAGAAAGCCGAGCTTGAGGCCAATGACATCGATCAGCCAGCCACAAAGGGGCTGAAAGAAGGTGTACGCCAGCTGGAATGCGCCGACAATCCACGAATATTGTTCGGTGGTGATGCCGAGACTGGTTTTGAGTTCGGGCGCCAGAATGCCTAACGAGTTACGGGTGATGTAGTTGACCGTAACGCCTGCTAAGAACAGCACCAGCACCCACCAGCGCAGATTGCGCCAGGTGCGTTTGGTGCCTGCAGCGGTTATGCCTGGATTTAAACTGCGGTTCATCGGCCTCTCCATATTGAGTCATTTCTCATCATTCGCCAGGAGTGAAACACAGTTGTGGAAAGTGGTCGCCAGCGTGATGTCGCATTTGTGATCTGGTTAACCAAAATCACTCAGAAGGTTGACTTAATTCCACAAAGAGCAGAGTTTTAACCGCTAGCGGCGTGATTATTGATGAATAAAACACGCTAAATGACCACATTGGTCAACCAAATTTAGTGAGGTAACAACATGAAGCAGACCTGGCGCTGGTATGGCCCAAACGATCCAGTCTCTCTTGCCGATGCGCGCCAGGCTGGCGCAACCGGCATCGTCACGGCGCTGCATCACATCCCCAATGGCGAAGTGTGGTCAGTGGCAGAAATCCAGCAGCGTAAAGCGCTGGTTGAAGCCGCAGGCCTGGTGTGGTCGGTAGTTGAAAGCGTGCCGATTCACGAAGAGATCAAAACCGGCAGCGGCCGCTGTCAGCACTGGATCAGCAACTATCAGCAGTCGCTGCGCAATCTGGCGCAGTGCGGCATTACCACCGTGTGCTACAACTTCATGCCGATTCTTGACTGGACGCGCACCGATCTCGAATACCTGCTGCCGGATGGTGCCAAAGCGCTGCGCTTTGATCAGATTGAGTTTGCGGTGTTTGAACTGCATATCCTGCAGCGCCCCGGCGCGGAGCGGGATTACAGTGCACAAGAGATTGCCGAGGCCGCCGAGCGCTTTGGGCAGATGAGCGAACAACACCGCGAACGCCTGACGCGCAACATTATCGCCGGATTACCCGGTGCTGAAGAAGGTTATACGCTGGACCAATTTCGCGCGCAGCTGGCACGCTATGACGGCATCGGTAAAGCTGAACTACGTGAGAATTTTGCCAGGTTCCTGCGGGCGATTATTGCTGTTGCCGAGGAAGTGGGCGTGCGCATGGCGGTACATCCGGACGATCCGCCCCGCCCGATTCTCGGCTTGCCGCGCATCGTATCCAACGCCGACGATTTGCAGTGGATGATTGATACCGTTAGCAGTCCGGCCAATGGTTTCACCCTGTGTACCGGTTCGTATGGCGTGCTGGCAGAAAATGATTTAGCCGGTATGGTGAAACGCTTTGGCCCATGCATCTACTTTGCGCATCTGCGTTCGACAAAGCGTGAAGAGAATCCAAAGAGCTTCCATGAGGCGGCGCATCTGGGTGGCGATGTCGATATGTTTGCCGTGATTAAAGCGATTGCCGAAGAGGAGCATCGTCGCAAAGCAGCCGGTCAGGAAGACGTTATCCCGATGCGCCCCGATCACGGTCACCAGATGCTGGATGACCTAAAGAAGAAAACCAATCCCGGCTATTCGGCGATTGGGCGATTGAAAGGGCTGGCTGAGATTCGCGGCGTTGAGCTGGCGATTCATCGCGCCTATTTTGACACAGCGGCGAATCAGGGAGCCCGGTAATGCGCTTTATGGATGAGGATTTTCTGCTGCAAAGTGACACCGCGCGGCGTTTATATCATGATTTCGCGGCTGACATGCCAATCTACGATTACCACTGCCACCTGAATCCGCAGGAGATTGCGGAAGATCGGCGCTTCGCCAATCTCGGCCAGATTTGGCTGGAAGGCGATCACTATAAATGGCGCGCGCTGCGTGCGGCGGGCGTAGATGAATCCTTGATCACCGGCAAGCACACCAGCGATTACGATAAGTATCTCGCCTGGGCGCATACCGTGCCGAAGACGCTGGGAAATCCGCTCTATCACTGGACCCACCTTGAACTGCGCCGGCCGTTTGGCATCACTGATACGCTGTTCGGCCCGGACACCGCGCCTGACATCTGGCACCGCTGTGCCGAAAAGCTGGCGCTAACTGAATTTTCCGCGCGCGGTATTATGCGCCAGATGAAGGTGCGCATGGTCGGCACCACCGACGATCCGGTCGATTCACTACGCTACCATCGCCAGATCGCCGATGACGCCAGCATTGATATTGAGGTCGCGCCGAGCTGGCGTCCGGACAAGGTGTTTAAAATTGAGCTGGACGGCTTCGTCGCCTATCTGGGGCAGCTGGAAGCGGCAGCGGATATCGCCATCGATAGCATCGAGGCGCTGCGCCGAGCCCTGTTGCGCCGCCTCGATCACTTCTCTGCCCACGGCTGCCGCGCATCGGATCACGGCATCGAAACCCTGCGCTTTGCGCCGGTGCCAGCAGATAACGTACTCGACGCAATCCTGGAGAAACGTCGCTGCGGTAATCAGCTGGATGAACTGGAAATCGCACAATTTAGCACGGCGATATTGGTGTGGCTCGGCAGTGAATACGCCCGCCGCGGCTGGGTGATGCAGCTGCACATTGGCGCCATCCGTAATAACAGTACGCGCATGTTCCGCCTGCTGGGGCCAGATAGCGGTTTTGATTCAATTGGCGATAATAATATTGCCTGGCCGCTGGCGCGCCTGCTGGATGCGATGGACATCGACGATTGCTTACCAAAAACCATTCTTTACTGCCTCAATCCGCGTGATAACGAAGTGCTGGCGACCATGGCCGGTAACTTCCAGGGCGCAGGCATGGCTGGCAAAGTGCAGTTTGGTTCTGGTTGGTGGTTCAACGATCAGCGCGATGGCATGCTGCGCCAGTTGGAACAGCTGTCACAAATTGGCTTACTTAGCCAGTTTGTCGGTATGCTGACCGATTCGCGTAGTTTCCTCTCCTACACGCGACACGAATATTTTCGCCGCATTCTGTGTAATTTGCTGGCGCAGTGGGTTAAGGACGGGATAGTACCTGCGGATGAGCCAATGCTGGGTGGCATGATCCGCGATATCTGTTTCAACAATGCCAAGCGCTATTTTTCGCTTAACACGGCGTGAGAGCAGCCTGTGATACGTGGTCCAGGCCGATTCTTATTCACTATGTTAAAGTGCGCGCCTCTGAGCTCGCCAGCCTCAGAGGTTGTGAATCCCTTAACGCAAAGAAAAGAGCACAATGAAAACTCCAACTTCAGCTCAGCGTCCGTATCAGGAAGTGGGCGAAATGCTACGTAATATGATTACGCAAAAGCAGTACGCCGTTGGTCAACGGTTGCCGCCGGAACGTGAACTTGCAGCACTGCTCGACGTGACGCGCACCTTAGTGCGTGAAGCTCTGATCATGCTGGAGCTGGAAGGGTTAATTGAGGTGCGTCGCGGTGCTGGCATTTATGTGATTCATGACACCCCGCCACACCCGGCATCATCACAAAAAGCCAGTAACGATGCGGGGCCGTTTGAGATGCTGCAGGCGCGTCAGCTGCTGGAGAGTAATATTGCCGAATTTGCTGCGCTGCAGGCGACGCGTGAAGACATCATGAAAATGCGCCAGGCGCTGGAACTGGAAGAAAAAGAGCTGGCCTCTGGCGCGGTTAACCAAAGTGAAAATGGCGATCGCAATTTCCATTTGGCGATTGCTGAAGCCACGCACAACAGCATGCTGGTTGAGCTGTTTAAGCAATCCTGGCAGTGGCGCGAAGACAACGTGATGTGGAGCCAGCTGCATCGCCATCTGATTAACAACGATTACCGTAAGCAGTGGCTCGACGATCACAAGAAGATCCTCGCTACGCTGGTCAAAAAAGATGCACGCGCCGCTAAACAGGCAATGTGGGAACATCTTGAGAACGTGAAGCAGCGGCTGCTGGAGTTTTCGGACGTCGACGATATCGATTTCGATGGCTACCTGTTTGAATCCTGGCCTTTGTACGTCACCCGAAATCCTAATTAAGAGCGTAATCGAAAAGGTCAACCACATGCTTCGGGAAAACTTTAACGACCTCATCTATTTAATCATGGTGGCGCGCGAATGTAGCTTTACCCGTGCCGCAGCAAAATTAGGCGTTTCACAATCTGCATTGAGCCATTCAATTCGCGGTCTGGAAGAGCGTTTAAATACGCGACTCTTAACGCGCACTACCCGCAGCGTGGCGCCTACCGAAGCCGGTGATAACTTAATAAAAAGCGTTGCACCGATGATGGCCGACATTGAAAAGGCCCTGCTGCAACTGACCGATAATCAAAACAGGCCCTCGGGGAATATTCGCATTACCGCCGGGGAGCATGCGTTGTCCTCAACCTTATGGCCGCTGCTTAAACCGTTTGTGCAGGCCTATCCAGACGTTAACGTTGAACTTTCGGTCGACAATACGTTAACGGATATCGTAAGTGGCCGTTTCGATGCGGGAGTACGGCTGGGTGAAAGCATTGAAAAAGATATGGTGGCGGTGAGGATCGGCCCAGACTGGAAAATGGTTGCCGTGGCTGCACCGGAATATCTGCAAAAAAACGGAATCCCCGCCACACCTTACGAATTGCAGAACCACAACTGTATCAACATGCGCCTTCCCACGCTGGGCGGTTTATACAGCTGGGAATTCAGCAAAGCGGGCAAAGCGATTCGCGTGAAAGTGGATGGACAACTTATTTTTAATCATCTGGCGTCGCGTATTGATGCCGTGCTTGCTGGCATGGGCATTGCCTTTGTGCCAGAAGATACCGTTAGCAAACACATCGCCAGCGGCGAATTGCAAACGGTCCTGGATGACTGGTGCGAACCGTTTAGCGGATATTATCTTTATTACCCCAGCCGCAAACAGCATACCGCCGCATTTGAGAAATTAATCGAAGCCATAAAATACAAAGGTTAAGATTTTATCTCTCCACGCTCAGCGCCTGATGCTTCGCCAAAAAGAACGGCCTCAAATAGGCCACGCTATTCGACAGCGGTAATACATCTGCGCTGAGCTGAATGCCAATCACCTCTCGCAAATAACGACGGCGGGTCTCAATGCGCTGCCACAGTGCCGGATAGGCGTGACGAATCTCCATTTGTAACGCCGCATCAGCCAGCGCTACGCACTCTTCCGCGCTCGCGCCGCTGTAACCCGCAACCGCGGGGATAATATCAATCTGGAGCATCATGCCGCTTTTCAGCACTTCAACCGAACGCGGATAAATCGGCGATGACATCCACTCTTCATCCGCCACCAGATGTCCGGGATTAAGATGCCAGCCGAAATGCTGCTTCGGCAAAACCTGCTCAATAAGATCGTAAAGCATGCCACCGCGGGTTCCGACGCGAATATTTTCCAGCCAGGCAACCACGGCGCCAAAGTAGGGTTTCGCGATGCGATCCAGATAATCGGACTGGCTTTGCGGCAGTTCACTCGCTTCAGCGATGACAAAACCGCTGCGACTTGAGAGGCCACCTTTGAAACCGGTGGTAAGCGAAAGCGGATCGCCGCGCTGTATTTTTTTATAGGTTGGATAGAGATTCGCGTTAGCGAAACGACTGCCGGTCGCCGCAATAGTTACCACCGTGTGGGCTTGCCCTTCGCCACTCAGTAGTGCGCCCAGCTCGGTTTCACGTACGCCAACCTCGATGGCATTGAGCGCATCCAGCATACAGTTCGACGCGAGGTTGGCACCATATTCGTAATGGGCTATTTCGTTCGCATTACAGGTGGTTCTGGCACCGTTATCGCCAATAAAAAGGTGGACGGCATTTTCCAGCACCGCGTCATCTTTCAACGTCCGTTTTATGGCATCAACGATGAAATACGGCAAATCAAAGAGTGTGTGGCCATTTCCCGCTGCGGGCGTGAACATCTTCCATCCCACCAGCCCAACCTTGTTGCTGTTATTTAAGCCCGCATCAGCGAAAAGCTGTTCCAGCGGAACTTCATTCTCCATCGGCTGATTGGGCAGTGAGAAGAAAGGCGTGTGCACCAGCGAAGCCGCTACGCGTGAAAAACGTGCCAGCTTGAGGTTTTCGTTGCCTAATACCAGAGTGCAGCGTCCGGACTGGTCCAGCAGTAACAGTCCCTCTTCGAAACGCGGAATAAATCCGGTGAGATACTCGAAATTACTCCCATGTTCCTTGTCCGCGTAAATCACCAGGCTATCAAAACCCTGCCGTTTCATGCCTGCCAGAAGCGTATTTTTTCGTTTTAGCAGGGTGTCATCGGAGAGAGAGACCGGCTCAACGTCACTAAACTTCACCGGCGCGGTGAGGGGGCCAAATTTGATTGCCATGATGCGTTTCCTCGCAGTGCAAATAGTTGCCTGAGATAGTAGCGTCTTTTGCCGGGCAGGATTTTGATGCAAACGAAAAAAGGCGGAGGGGTGAGCTCCGCCTTGTTTCAAGTTCCGGTCAGTGCGCCTGACCGGTCAGTTGCAAAAGGGCAACGATGATTTGCAAGATGACCCGGACTAAGTCCAGTAGCAATCGAACAATTTCCATCACTTTCCTTCTCCTCTGATAGGAGCGCGCCTTTCAGCCGCCGGGGCTTTGACTCCACCCGCCGACGGCCTAAGCACATTGTGTGAGGAGTGCTGAGCGGCTCTCATTGTGAAAGCCACAGGCCAGCACCACCTGAAACCTGCCGGGATTTGACTATCCGCGCCCCTGGAGTCATCAGAAAAACAATGAGGCTTCGCTCGTCACTCAACACCTGTATAACCATACAGTATTATTGCAAAACTTGAAATATCTCGCCGCACATTTTATTATCGCCTCTGTGAGGAGTGCTGAGCACCCCGTTCGCAGCGCGGTTACCAGCCGGTTTGCGAACATAAAAAAAAGGATTTGGCGTTTAAGCCAAATCCTTTTTTATTATCTGCGATGAATTACCGCGCGGAACTGATACGCCAGATAGCGTTGCCCGCATCATCAGCAATCAACACGCCGCCCTGCTGATCGGTGGCTAAGCCAACCGGTAAGCCTCGCACCTGCTTTTGATCGTCGGTGAGGAAGCCTGTCACCACCGGCTGTGGCTGCCCTACCGGCTTCCCGTCTTCGAACTTGACCCACACCACCTGATAGCCGTTAAGCGGCGTGCGGTTCCAGCTGCCGTGTTCGCTGATAAACGCCCCGCCACGATACTGCGGCATGTTATCTGCGCCATAGAACAACAGGCCGAGCGGTGCGACATGCGAGCTGAGTGCATAATCCGGTTTAATCGCTTTCTCAACCAGATCCGGCCTTTGCGGCTGCGCGCGCTCATCGACGTGTTGACCATAATAGCTGTACGGCCAGCCGTAGAAGCCTTTATCCTGCACCGACGTCATATAATCCGGCACCAGATCCGAGCCAATCTCATCACGCTCATTCACCACCGCCCACAGCTTGCCGCTCTGCGGTTCCCATTGTAAGCCGGTTGGGTTGCGCAGGCCGCTGGCGTAGATACGACTGGCACCGCTTGCCGCATCCACCTCCAGCACCGCCGCGCGGCGATACTCCTCGCCGATACCATTTTCCGTCACGTTGCTGTTTGAACCTACCCCAACATACAGCTTGCTGCCGTCAGGGCTGGCAAGCAGCGATTTCGTCCAGTGATGATTAATCGGTCCGCCCGGCAGTTCTGTGACCTCTACGGGCGGCGTGCGTATCTCGGTTTGCCCGGTTTCGTAAGGGAACTTCACCAGACTATCGGCGTTCGCCACATACAACGTGTTACCAACCAGCTGCATACCAAACGGCGCCGTGAGGTTTTCAATAAAGCGATGCTGCTCCCATTTTCCGTTCACGTTGCGCAGCAGCGTTATGCGATTGCCACCCTCACCGCCTTTGCCTGAGGCTTTCTGCACAAGGCCCATGATCAGCTGCTTAGGCGCGGTGGTCGGCTTTGGCGTACCATTCGATTCCGCCACCAGTACATCATTATTAGGCAGAACCAGTACCTGACGCGGGTGTTGTAGCCGATCGGCGATCTTCTCGATCTTCAGCCCATCCGCCACTTTCGGCATTTCGCCGGCTTTCCACGGCGTGCCTTCCGGCACCTGCATTGGCGGCATAAAGAAGTTCTGCGCCTGCGGCAGTTCAGGGTTAGCACCAATTTGCTTTTGCGGATCGATCAGTGCCCCGTCATCACAGGCACTGAGCAACATCGCGAGCGTTATCGCGCTAAGTACATATTTCATGCGCGACCTCCTTGTGTGCGGCGATCTCGCAGCACCAACTGCACGTTAGCGATCAGCAACAGCGCGACCACCAGCGTCGAGAGCGTGACGCCCATGGGCACCACAGCATACGCATCACGGCTATGAATAAAGGCGTTCACCACCGCCAGCACGATCGCCAGCAGCGACAGCCAGAAATGGGTCTTTTCATTCGACCTGGCCCCGCGAAATAAATAAACCAGGCTAATTAAACGTGGCAGGATGGCCAACACCAGACCGATAGCAATCAGCCAGCTGGCGGATTTGGTCCACATGATGACGAAGGTTTGCAGATAGAGGATATCGAAAAACCAGGCCGCAACGAAAAAGCCCAGCGGCAGCGGTTCCAGCAATGTGTAGAGCGTCACGCCGAACACCGATCTTCCTGAGGTATAGAACATTACTCTCTCCCTTTTACCGTATTATCATCAGATGGCGTACGCGGTTCGCTTTATTGCAACAACGTGCCACCACCTGTGAAATATTAGTAAAGATAAACAGTAACGTTTAACACTTATCTAACTTTTTAAAAATGATGACTTATCTGCCGTCAAAGGTTCTCGGCGGCTTAGCGATATCAGTGCTTTTCAATCCACAGTTCGCGGCTATACGCCACGTCTTCTGGATTGGTGATCGGATAACCTTTCACCCACGGCTTTATTAAACGTCCATTGGTGTATTGATAGATCGGAGCAATGGGCGCCTGATCGGCAATGATCTGTTCGGCTTTGTTGTAGTCAGCGTTGCGTGCCGCCACACTGGTTTCCCTACTCGCTTTTGTGAGCACCGCGTCATAATCTCCGCTGTGGAAGCGCGCGATATTGCCGCTATGAGTGGAGGTCAGCAAACTGAGGAAGGTAGATGGTTCGTTGTAATCGCCCACCCACGACGCGCGAATCACATCGAAACTACCGCTATTACGGCTATCGATATAGGTCTTCCACTCCTGATTTTGCAAGGTGACGTCCACGCCAAGATTCTTCTTCCACATCGACGCCACGGCAATCGCGATTTTCTGATGGCTTTCAGAAGTGTTGTACAGCAGCGTCAAATGCAGCGGTTTACCCGGCCCATAACCCGCCGCCGTCAATAACGCTTTGGCCTGGGCATTGAGCTCCTGCTGACTGTGCTGTTGCAAATAACTTTGCTGTGGCGTGAAGCCAGCGGTGACATCCGGCGTAAAATGCCAGGCCGGTTTCTCACCGGTGCCCAGTACTTTCTCGGCGATAATACGGCGATCGATACTCCACGACAGCGCCTTACGTACGCGCACATCCGCGGTCGGCCCTTTCTCAGTATTAAATGCGTAATAATAGGTACCGAGCTGATCCGGCGTGTAAACCTGACCAGGTAACTCTTTCTTCAGCAGCGCGTACATATTTTTGGGGAAGGATTCAGTGATATCGATATCGTTGGCGCGATAACGCTTGGTGGCGCTCGACTCTTCGTTAATCGGCAGGAACGTGACCTTGGTCAGTATCGACTCTTTGTCATCCCAGTAATGGCTGTTACGTACCAGTACGATTTTTTCATTCACCACGCGTTCCTGCAGCTGATAAGCCCCATTTCCCACCAGCTTGCCCGGCGAAGTCCAACTATCGCCCTCTTTTTCTAACACTTTTTGCGAGACCGGGTACATCGCGGCGTTGGCGACCATGCTCGGGAACCACGGCACGGGACGTGACAACGTCACTTTGAGATGTGTTGCATCGGTAGCGGTCACGCCAAGTTTATCGGCGCTCATCTGCCCTTTGGTGATGGCTTCCGCATTCTCAATACCGCTGAGCGCAGCAAACCAGGCAAAAGGTGAACTGTTCTTTGGCTCAACTAAACGCTGCCAGCTATACACAAAATCCTGCGCGGTGACCGGCTCGCCATTTGACCAGCGCGCCTCTTTACGCAAGGTGAAGATCCACGTTTTGTTATCGTTGCTGCTCCAGCTTTGTGCCACCCCCGGCACGATTTTGCCGTGGGCATCCTGATTCGTCAGTCCTTCGAACAAGTCGCGCATGACCTGAATTTCCGGCAGGCCTACCGCCTTCATCGGATCCAGTGAAGCGGGCTCATCTTTAATATGGCGGACGATTTCCTGCGAGCTAGCCAACTGTGCACCCGGCGGAATGTTGGCGGCAAATGCGGGTGAAACTGCGCTGGTGATGACTAAGGCAGCCAGCGTCTTGCGGAACGTTAATTTCATTACCACTCCTTAACCCGTAAAAACGGCGACAGCAAACAGGATTATGTCGCCAGCAACTTTCGGCACTTTATCGCAAATCGCTGATTGATATATAGCTATTTCCCTGCGTGCTGTTTACCGTTATGTTGAGGCTGGATTGCCGGTCACATTTTTCTTGCGCGCCAGAACGCTTTTGGCGGAGTTGGAAGCATTTCAATGAGGAACCTTATGTCGTCATACCATCCGCGTCCGCTGCGCGGCAAGCTGGACGCCGTCTGGCAACAATACGGGCAATCGGTGCTGGGCACGCCGCTGCTGTGGTTTCCCGCCCCGGCCGCTGATGCAGAAAGTGGGCTCATTATCGCCGGTACACACGGCGACGAGAATGCCGCCATTGCCACGTTATCCGGCGCGATGCGTACCCTGCCGGACGCGCTGCGCCGCCATCACGTGATTCTGGCGGTGAATCCTGACGGCTGTCAGCTGGGGCTGCGCGCCAACGCTAATGGCGTCGATCTCAACCGTAACTTCCCTGCCGCTAACTGGCAGAGCGGCGACACGGTGTATCGCTGGAACAGCGAAGCGGATGAGCGTGATGTCGTGCTCTCAACGGGATCGGGGCCGTCATCCGAGCCTGAAACCCGCGCGCTGTGTCAGCTGATCCATCAGATCAAACCAAGCTGGGTGGTTTCCTGGCATGAACCGCTCGCCTGCATTGACGATCCTCATCACAGCGAGTTAGCGCAGTGGCTGGCGCAGCAAACGGCGTTGCCGGTTGTCAGCAGCGTTGGGTATGCCACGCCGGGCTCGTTTGGCAGCTGGTGCGACGATCTCGGTCTGCTGTGCATCACCGCCGAAATGCCGCCGATTTCGGTGGACGAAGCCACCGAAGTTTACCTCGAAGCGATGATTAATCTGCTGCGCTGGCAGCCAGCGGCTTAAGTACGCCGTGCGTGAAATGCAGCGACGGTTCAACATCGGCAGCCAGCCAGGTTGGGCCGTCCAAATCCGCAAATGTCGCCCGTGACGTCAGCGGTAACGCCGCACGAATTGCCCGTGATGTGCACAGCATACAGCCGAGCATAATGGCAAATCCCTGCTCACGAGCGGCATCGACCAGCGCCAGCGCCTCGGTTAAACCGCCGGTTTTGTCCAGCTTGATGTTCACCATCTCATAGCGCCCTTTTAGCTGGGCCAAACTCTCACGGGTATGGCAGCTTTCATCAGCACAGATCGGCAGGGGATGGATAAAGTTACCGAGTGCGTCGTCCTGTGCCGCAGGTAGCGGCTGCTCAAGCATGGCGATGTTCAAATCGGCCAGCAATTGGCAGCGAGCCGCCAATCCCTCGGCATGCCAGGATTCATTCGCATCAACAATCAGCGTGGCATCCGGTACCGCGGAGCGAATCGCCACCAGACGTTCGCTGATGAGATGGTCATCCATTTTGATCTTTAGCAGACGCGCACCATGCTGCCAGAGCGCCTGCGCGCTGCTGGCCATCGCATCCGGGGTATCAATGCTGATGGTATGCGCGGTGGTGATTTCCTTAGCCAGTGCAACATCACACAATTCCTCCAGGCTTTTGCTCTGCTGCTGCCGCTCTAAGTCCCACAAGGCGCAGTCGATAGCATTACGCGCTGCACCCGCAGGTAACGCCTGCTGCAGGGCTTCACGCGTCATGCCGCTCTGCAGCGCACTCAACTGCGAGGCAATCTGTTTCAATACCGAGGCTTCGCTTTCGCCGTAACGCAGATAAGGCGTGGCTTCACCCACCCCTTTGATGCCGTTCTGCTCAATTTCCACCACCACCACATGCGCCTCGGTGCGGCTGCCGCGCGAAATAACAAACGGCGAATGGAGCGGCCAGGCTTCCGGATAACTCTTCACTGTTCTCATTCTTTCTCCTTAAATCCGCATGTTAATTGCGAGCCGGCTCGATTATCGTCCGGAAAGACGCTCGTAAACCCTTAAAAATTATGTCATAAACAAACGCTATATCTGTTCTGACGCGGCTAAAGTCAGATATTCACTTGTTAAAAAAGGAAATCGTATGTCTCAGACTGTTCACTTCCAGGGTAGTCCGGTACCTGTTGCAGGTCACTTCCCGCAGGCTGGCGAGCAAGCAAAGCCTTTCAATCTGGTCGCCAAAGATCTCAGTGATGTCTCCCTTGCTAAGTATGCAGGCAAACGTAAAGTTCTGAACATTTTCCCAAGCATCGATACTGGCGTGTGCGCCGCATCGGTGCGTAAGTTTAACGAACGCTCGGGTGAAGCGGACAATACCGTCGTACTCTGCATTTCGGCAGATCTGCCTTTTGCGCAGTCACGCTTCTGCGGTGCGGAGAACGTCAGCAATGTAATCACGCTCTCTTCACTGCGTGGTGCTGAGTTCAAAGAAAACTATGGCGTGGCGATTGCTGATGGCCCGTTAAAAGGCCTGACCGCGCGTGCTGTGGTGGTGCTGGATGAAAACAATAAAGTGATTTACAGCGAATTGGTGAACGAAATCACCGAAGAGCCAAACTATGATGCGGCGCTGGCTGCGTTGAAGTAATTTTTTGTATTAAAAACGCCGCCCTATTGAGGCGGCGTTTTTAGTGTGCGCGCCTATCAATGCGCGCCTTGCTGCCACATCATCGCGGCCAGCGGCTACTCGCTCTCGGTGCGCTTCTGCCCCAATCCATACTCACGCAACTTATTAGCGATTGCGGTATGCGATACGCCCAGGCGTTTGGCCAGTTTGCGTGTGCTGGGATAGGAGAGATACAGACGCGTGAGCACCGAACGTTCAAAGCGACTGGTAATGTCATCCAGCGATCCTTCCATCGCCTCTTCGCCCAGCGACACATCCAGCGCCTGCTCCGGTAACACAATATCCTGCGGTCCCAGTTCGTAACCTTCCAGCTGCGTCAGCGCGCGATACAGCGCATTTTTTAGCTGCCTTACGTTACCCGGCCAGTTGTAGCGAGTTAGAAACGGTGCCAGCTGCGATGACAGACGTGGACGCGGTAATCCCTGCTCATCGGCAAAGCGCGCCACAAACATTTCCGTTAGCGGCAGGATATCCAGCGGACGTTCACGCAGCGGCGGTAGATTCAGCGTCAGCACATTCAAGCGATAGAACAGATCTTCACGAAATTCGCCGCGTTGTACTAGCTCAATCAGGTTCTTCTGCGTGGCGCAGATCACACGCACATCAACATGCACTTCATGCTCTTCACCCACGCGGCGGAACGTCCCATCATTGAGGAAGCGCAGCAGTTTGGTCTGCATGCGTGGCGACATTTCGCCAATCTCATCCAGCAATACCGAGCCGCCGTTGGCCTGTTCAAAGAATCCTTTTTTGCCTTCCAGTGCATTAGGATACGCGCCCGCTGCGTGGCCAAACAGTTCGCTTTCAGCCACATCATCCGGCAGCGAGGCGCAGTTAAGCGCGAGGAAAGGTTTTTTACCCCGCGCGCTACGCAAGTGGCAGGCGCGCGCCAGCATATCTTTGCCGGTGCCGGTATCGCCCACGATCAGCAGCGGAGCATCGTGCATCGCCAGTTTGCGTGCTTGATCGATCACCTGACGCATTTTTGGCGTTACCGCCACAATATGATCGAATTCTGATTCGTCAGTGACGGTGAGGTTTTGCAGCTGTCGCCCCATGCGCGCCGTTGATTTCAGCGTAATCATCGCGCCGACCGGCAGATCGCTCTGGCCCTCTTCTTCTGCCAGATAAATTGGCCGCGCTTCCATCAGGAAATCGCGTCCCTGTATCACCACATGCTGCGCCTGAGCATCAACCCGCTCATTCTCCAGCCAGCGCTGGAAGTTGAAGCCGGTGATTAGCGTGCCAACGTTTTGATTACGCAGCTTCTGTTCATCAAGCGTGAAAAGGTTTTGTGCCGCGGGATTCGCCAGCTCGACCTTGCCTTTTAGATCGATCGACAACACCGGCTCCGGCATCGCCACCAGCAGCGCGCTCAATGCACGATGTTCGCGTTCAGATGGCATAAACGAGACGGTGCGCACATCTGTCACGCCAGGTGTACGGCGAATTTCCGCCATCAGATTGCTGAAGGGTTCAAACTCCAGCGCGGTAAAATTGAGGTAAATGCGGCCGAGTGGCGCAATTTCGATGCCGCGCAGGTCAATATTGCGGGCAACCAACAGGTCGAGCAACTCGCGCGCCAGACCGATTCGGTCCTGGCAGAAAACTTCCAAACGCATTGCGATGAGCCTTAGTCAGGTTTTGATTTTAGTGATAATACGCTAACTTGCAGCGCCTCAGAAGAGGCCTGTCATGAAAAGTTGACAGCCAGAGGCAGGTGATAGAGGGAAGTGTAGCGGAGCGACCAACAAAAATCCCGCCAAATCCAGGAGTTAACACAGATAATTTCACCTTTCACGCTACGGCTAGCGTGAAAGGTAAGCAATAGCTGATTATTTAGCAGCCTGCCCTGGTTTATCCCCACTTTTTACCAGCGTTTCTTTAAGCTGACCGATCAGCTCACGGCGGAAATCACCCAGACGCGGTTTGTCCTCTTCCAGCCATGGCAGTGGACGACACAGCTCCATGGCTTTGATACCAAGACGCGCAGTGAGTAAACCGGCGCCAATCCCTTGCGCAGCGCGGGTGGAGAGGCGCGCGGCGAGATCCTGCGACATCCAGTCCATCCCCACTTCACGCACTAGTTCCGAGGCACCGGCGAACGCCATATTGAGCAGTACCAGCCGGAATAGGCGGATACGACTGAAGTAACCCAGCTCGATACCATAAATGGCCGCGATGCGATTCACCAGCCGCAGGTTGCGCCAGGCGATAAACGCCATATCCACCAGCGCCAGTGGGCTAACGGCGATCATCAAGGTGGATTCCGCGGCATGACGGCTAATTTCACGTCGCGCCTGGCGATCCAGCACCGGCTGCACCAGCTGGGCATATAAAGTGACAATTTCCCGATCGTTATGGGTTTCATGCAATGCCGCATGCCAGCGTTGCAGCGCGGGATGCGCCTGGTCCAGCTGCGCCTGCTGCGCCAGTTTTTCGCAAAATGCCCGCCCTTTACCGACGCCGTGGCTGTGCAACAATTCGCGGCCAATATCGCGTTCCTCGGCACGTTGGCGCAGACGATAGAGGCGACGCCATTCACCTATCAGCGCGCCAGCGCCCGCCGCAACAATCAATCCACCGGCAATGCCCGTGCCGAGCGCAAACCAGTCGCGCGTGATCCATGAATCGTGCAGCCACTGTGCGCCCTGCGCCACCACGCTGACGCCAAAAATACCGAGCCCAACGCCAACCATCTTGCGCCACAGGCTCCGTTTAGGACGCAGTGCCGCCTCCACCGCTTTTTCGCCTTGCCCCTCTTCCAGCGGCTCGGCTTCTGCCGTGGCAAGAAACGCGCTCTCACTTTCGGGGGTGAAGGTTTGCGCGGCGCGCAGCGGTTTTTCTGCTTCTACCGTCAGCGGGCGGGCAAAATCAATGCGCCCTTTTAAAGGTGTTTCATCGCTCATCGCAATTTATCTCCCAGTAAAAATTCCAGCGCAGCATCCATGCGAATGTGCGGTAGCGGACGGTCGACATCCAGCTGCTGCGGTCTGAACTGCTCAAACTGAAATCCCTGCTGCTGCCAAAAACCGTGGCCAGGCAAACGCGGCGGCACTTCGCCGGGATAAAACGTGAGCGCTTCGTTATCGGCCAGACGATGGCCACGCAACGCAGGCAGCTTCTCGCCACGATGATCAACCAAGCCGCTTTCGGTGGCCTGCACCGACGCCAAACCAAGGCAATCCATGTTGATCCCTTCAAACGCCGCGTTCTGCCACGCATCCTGCACCAGCTGCTGCAGCAGAGAGACCATGTTGGCATGTTGATCGGCAGTCACATGATCGGCTTTGGTGGCAGCAAACAGCAGCTTGTCGATGACCGGGGAAAACAGGCGGCGGAACAGCGTGCGCTGGCCGTAATGGAAGCTCTGCATCAGCTGGGTCAGCGCCAGGCGCATATCGTTGAACGCCTGCGGTCCGCTGTTGAGCGGCTGCAGGCAATCGACCAGCACAATTTGGCGATCGAAGCGCAGGAAGTGATTCTTATAGAAACCTTTCACCACGTGCTGGCAATAGTAGTTGAAGCGCTGCTGCAGCATAGCAAAGTTGCTGCCCGCGGGGGCTTGCGCCAGTTTGCTAACCTGCATCTCTTCAACCTGCGGCCAGGGGAAAAACTGCAGCGCCGGCGCACCCGCCATATCGCCCGGCAGCACAAAGCGTCCCGGCTGGATAAAGTGCAAGCCTTCGGTTTTGCACTGATGCAGGTAATCAGTCCAGGCAGCAGCGATCGCGGCGAGGCGATTCTCATCGGCTGGCGCGAAAGGATCGAGATCGGCACACAGGCTGCGCCAGTGCGCTGACCACGCAGCACGGTCGCCCTGCAACAGCCCGACCATTTGGCGTGACCAGCTAAGGTAATCCTGCGCCAGCATCGGCAGATCCAACAGCCATTCGCCGGGATAATCGACGATTTCAAGGTACAACGTGGCAGTGTCTTTGAAGTGGCGCAGCAGCGATTCATCGGGCCGATAGCGCAGCGCCAGGCGCATTTCGCTCACGCCCCGCGTAGGCGTTGGCCACATGGGCGGCGTGCCATACAGCTGGGCCAGACCTTCATCGTAGGTGAAACGCGGCGTACCCAGTTCACGCTGCGGTACGCGCTTCACGCCCAGCAGCCGATCTTCGCGCACCACGGAAAACAGCGGCAAACGCGCGCCACTGTGTACATTGAGAAGCTGGTTAACCAGCGAGGTGATAAACGCGGTTTTGCCGCTGCGGCTTAAGCCAGTAACCGCCAGGCGCAGATGGCGGTCAACACCGCGGTTCATCAGCGCCATCAATTCATTTTGCAGTCTTTTCATCGTTCTCCCTGATGAATCGTGCCGACAAGCGTTTGAACGCTTTGCTCAGCAACGGTTCCAGGGCGGCCGCCAGCAACAGGCGCAGCGGACGGCGCGCCACCGATTTCACCGCCCAGCCAGCAATCCCGCCGGGCCCGTAAGTTACTGCGCTAATGATGATAAATTTCCCCGCCGACATCAACGCAGGTGTCGCGCGACGGCGCAGAGCAGTAAAACGTTGAGTTTGCATACAGTTTCCTATTTCACTTTTTAACCAAAATAATTCGAGCGGCAGAAAGGCGGCAAGTGCCTGAATCCCCGGGAGCTTACTCTAGTAAGTGACCGGGGTGAGGTCACGCAGCCAACGCATCTGCCGCTTGAAGTATGACGGGTAAAATCAGATTTGGCGGAAGCGGCTACGCACGCTAAATGTTTCCGAGGTGACATAGCGTTCAATCTCACGCACGTTACGTTCGTCACTGTGTAGCGTGGCTTCCAGCTCGTCGAGCAGTTCCCTTGCGCTCGGAGTGCGTTCACCCGCGGCATCGGCGGGCTTCTCATCCAGCACAAAACCGAGAATAAAATAGGCAACGATGGTGAACATAAATAAGCCAAGGAATAGCGACAGCACCACAATCACCCGCAGTAAGCGTACTGGAATGTCGAGATATTCTGCCACGCCGGCACAGACGCCGCGCACTTTACCCTGCTGAGGTATGCGCCACAGTTTACGACCGTTCATCATGGCTGCCTCCAGTTTGGATGTTCGGCATCCAAAATGGCTTCCAATGCTTCCACACGCTCACGCATACGACGTGCATCCTGGGTGATCTGTTGCAAACGCTGCAAATCATTCGATGACAAATCTGCACCGCCGTTGCGTTTGTTGCTGTAATGCAGCCATAACCAGATCGGTGCGACAAATAGCACAAAGATCGTTAACGGTATGGCGAGAAAAAGTGCGCTCATTAATTCGACTCTCCTTAATCATTTACACCCTTTTAACTCGGGCCTGCGGCCAGGCCCGTGGCGATCACTCACTGCGATTCATTTTGGCTTTCAGTGCGGCCAGCTGCTGGCTGATTTCATCATCGGCTTTCAGTTCAGCAAACTCCTGATCCAAACCTTTCGGTTTACCAAAACGCTGACTTTCCGCTTCGGCTTCCATGTGATCGATACGGCGCTCAAAGGATTCAAAACGCGCCATTGCATCGTTCAGCTTGCCGCTGTCGAGCTGACGACGTACATCACGTGAAGAGGACGCCGCCTGGTGACGCAGTGTTAATGCCTGCTGACGCGCACGGGTTTCGGTCAGTTTATTCTCCAGCTCACCAATCTCGCCTTTCATGCGTTCCAGCGTCTCTTCCACTTGCGCCGATTCCTGCTGCAGGGCCGCCATCAAATCGGTCAGTTTCTGCTTTTCGATTAACGCAGCACGCGCTAAATCCTCTTTACCTTTATTAATCGCCAGTTCGGCTTTGTCCTGCCATTCAGTCTGCTGAATCTCAGCTTGCTCAATGCGGCGCGATAACTGTTTCTTTTCCGCCAGCGCGCGAGCGGAGGTCGAACGCACTTCAACCAGCGTGTCTTCCATTTCCTGAATCATCAGGCGTACCAGTTTCTGCGGATCTTCGGCGCGCTCCAGCAGAGAGTTGATGTTAGCGTTCACGATGTCGGCGAAACGAGAAAAAATACCCATAATGATGTTCCTCTAATTTTGTAGGTAGGTGCGCAAGGCGCTCTTCACTAATACAATTCGCGTGCCAACTTTTAGTTGTTTGATTTTAATGACTTTGTTTATTTTACATCCGCCACAACATCACTTAAGGTAGTGAAATTGATTAATCAGTGGCGAATTTCATCATGGCAAACGGTAGTGACAATCTCTTGGGCGAGTCGAATAACTTTCTGGAGGTATTGGAGCAGGTCTCGCGTCTGGCGCCGTTAGAAAAACCTGTACTGGTGGTCGGCGAACGCGGCACCGGCAAAGAGCTTATCGCTAGCCGCTTACATTATCTGTCAAACCGTTGGGAAGGCCCTTTTGTTTCCCTCAACTGTGCTGCGCTGAATGAAAACCTGCTCGACTCCGAACTGTTCGGCCATGAAGCCGGTGCATTTACCGGGGCGCAAAAACGTCATCTGGGCCGCTTTGAGCGCGCCGACGGCGGCACACTTTTTCTTGATGAGCTCGCCACCGCGCCGATGCTGGTGCAGGAGAAACTGCTGCGCGTGATTGAATATGGCCAGCTGGAGCGCGTTGGCGGCAATCAATCACTGCAGGTCAATGTGCGCCTGGTCTGCGCAACGAATGAAGATCTGCCCGCGCTGGCCAGCGCCGGAAAATTTCGCGCGGACCTGCTCGATCGCCTGGCCTTCGATGTGGTTCAACTGCCGCCGTTGCGCGAACGTCGCAGCGATATCTTGGTGATGGCTGAACATTTTGCGATTCAGATGTGCCGCGAATTAGGTTTGCCTCTCTTCCCCGGTTTTAGCGAGCGCGCCCAGCTGACGCTGCTGAAGCACAGCTGGCCCGGTAACGTACGCGAATTAAAAAACGTGGTAGAACGTTCCGTGTATCGCCATCACAGCGCTGAAGAGCCACTGGATAATATCATTATTAACCCGTTTGCTCCGCGCACGCCGCTGCCAATTCACTCCGAACCGACAGCAGCTCCCCTGCCTTCTCTGCCGCTTGATTTACGCCAATGGCAAAACCAGCAGGAACGTGAGTTAGTGGAAGTGAGTTTGCAGCAGGCCAAATACAACCAGCGCCGCGCCGCCGAACTGTTACGTGTGACTTACCATCAATTGCGCGCAATGATGAAAAAGCACGGCATAGAGATGAAGGTAAATTGAATAATATCGATTATTAAATCTTTATAAATCTCACCGCTATTTTTACGGCTTTTTTACGAGTGAGTCGGCTAGATTAATTCTATCGACAACCCTGAAAGATGCGCAGGAATAGCAATAAATGGAAAATATCGAGTTAACTGGCAGGACTCGGCCGTTCATTAATACGCGCGAACGTTAAATAATGAGCGGCTTTCTTCAATTCCTTTTACATCAACCTTTTTTTAACGCTCTGCCAGAAATCGAGAACAGGCAGGTTAAGCAACAGGTAAAAACTATGTCAGGCTTAATGTTGGTTTCGCACAGTCAGAATAGTCACTCAACTCTCGCCACTATTTATGAAAGCATATTAGCGCGCCGCGGTGGAATGTGGGTGAAATGGAGCGGTGAGTTCGAGACTCTCTCTTCAGAGCTGCACCGTGAGCTGAATTTTAATAAAGGTAATGAATATGACACGCTGACATTTCGCTTAACCAAAGCTGAATATGAAGAGGGTTACCATCAATATATTCATCAGGGATTGTGGCCGGTCTTTCATCAGCGACCTGACATGGCTCGATTTTCAACCAGTAGCCAGATTGGCTATATGCGGCTTAATGAAACCTATGCGCGTGCTATTAGTGATTATGCCATGCCCGATGATGATATCTGGTTGCAGGATTATCATTTAATTCCCAGTATTAAAATGCTGCGCGATGCGGGGCTAATCAATCGTATTGGTTTCTTTTTCCATCAACCTTTTCCCGCTGGGCAATCTTTTGAATCGATACCCAACTGGCGCTATTTGGCCGATTCATTATTGTGTGCCGATCTGATTGGTTTCCAGACCACCCAGGATATGAACAATTTCACTGCATGGGTAGGATCGCGTTTCCGCTGTGAACACCTCTCGCCTTATACGCTGCGGATTCATGGCCGCCAGTTAAGCGTTGGTGTATTTCCAGTGGGCATTGATACGGCGGAAACCAGCGCGCTGGCTGAAAGCAACAGCTGCCTTTTTATGGAACAGCAGTGCCGTGAAACCTTACCGGAGAATATCATTCTTAGCAGCGGACACTTCGACGATAGCACCGGCACGCCCTACCGTATCAGCGCGATTGAGGTATTACTTCGTCAACATGAAGAGTACCACCACAAATTTTCATTGGTGCAGCTCGCTTCTATGGCGTCCGGCTATTCTCATCGCATTAAAGAATTGTCGCGCGATCTTGAGACGCGCTGCGGCGAAATGAACGGTATTCATGGTGAGCTGAACTGGTATCCCGTGAGTTATCTGAGCAATCATTATTCACGAGAAGAGCTGTGCGGATTCTACCGTGCGGCGCGCGTGGCGCTGGTAACACCGCTGATAGCCGGGATGAGCCTGATGGCTAAAACCTATGTCGCCGTGCAGGATCATACTAATCCCGGCGTTTTAATTTTGTCACAGTTTGCCGGTGCCGCCGAGCAGATGCAGGGGGCGCTGGTGGTCAATCCTTACGATCCCGATGCGATTGCAGATGCCATTCATACCGCGCTCATCATGCCACTTTCCGTACGCCGCGAACGTCACGCGAGCCTGATGAAAAACCTTCACCTGCATAACTGCTATACGTGGGCGGAAGCCTTCATCAACGCCTTGCAACCGCGCGAACAAGAGGCCGATTTGAGCGTAAAATCAGGCGTGATGCTCTCGAATGGCTTCAGTGGACGCCTGCGTTATTAACGCTGGCTCGGACCTGGACAAAAAAAAGCCCGCACAGCGTGCGGGCAACTAATACTGGAAGCAATGTGAGCAATGTCGTGCTCTTCTTCGGTAGAGCCACCGTCGAAGCGCAGATGAATAATAATCATTCTTATTATCATCTGTAAAGCCCTAATTGAGAATTTTTCTCATTTCCACACTAAGATTGTGATTACCTCATCGCCACTTTGGCGAAAAACACAGCAGAAGCGTCGCGAATTTTGGGACTCCGAGCGGTTTGGGATACACTCACGCTATTGCCTCAGAATCGTTGAGTTCTATGCCAAAACTATTCCCTTCTCTGCTGCTTGGTCTCAGCATCATGAGTGCGTCAGCGTGGGCCGCGCCAACCGACAATATCCGCCACAGCGGCTTTGTCTATTGTGTGAACGGCACGGTTAATACGTTCAATCCGCAAATGGTAAGCAGCGGCCTGGTGGTCGATACGCTCGCGGCACAGCTGTACGATCGGCTGCTGGACGTCGATCCTTATACCTATCGGTTGATTCCCGATCTGGCTGAGAGCTGGGAAGTGCGAGATAACGGTGCAACCTACCGTTTCCACCTGCGCAAAGACGTGGCCTTCCAGCACACCAACGGGTTTAAACCGACGCGCAAAATGAATGCCGACGATGTGGTATTCAGTTTTGCGCGCATGTTTGACCGTAAGCATCCGTGGCATAACGTCAACGGTGGCAGCTATCCCTATTTCGACAGCCTGCAGTTCGCCGATTCAGTGCAGAGCGTTAAAAAGTTGGATAGCGATACGGTGGAAATCCGCCTCAACAGCCCAGACGCCTCCTTCCTCTGGCACATCGCCACCCATTACGCGCCAATTTTGTCGCAGGAGTACGCCAACAATCTCAGCGCTAAAGGCCAACAAGAGCAGCTGGATCGCGAGCCCGTAGGTACTGGCCCGTTCCAGCTGAGTGAATACCGCACCGGGCAATATCTGCGGCTGGCACGTAATCCGCAGTATTGGAAAGGCGTACCGCGGCTGCAGCAAGTGGTGATTGATTTGGGCGTCGGCGGGACCGGACGTTTATCTAAACTGCTGACCGGTGAATGTGATGTGCTGGCCTATCCTGCCGCCAGCCAGCTGAGCATTTTGCGCGACGATCCGCGTCTGCGTATGACGTTGCGACCCGGCATGAATATCGCTTATCTGGCGTTTAACACCCGTAAACCGCCGCTCGATCGCCCGGAAGTGCGTCATGCACTGGCGCTGGCAATCAATAACGAACGCTTGATGGAGTCGATTTATTACGGCACCGCAGAAACGGCGGCTTCGATTCTGCCGCGCGCGTCATGGGCTTATGACAACGATGCACACGTTACCGAATATAATCCGGCGAAAGCACGAGAAGCACTGAAGGCGCTCGGTCTGGAAGACCTGCATTTACGCTTAGTGGTGCCCTCTTCTTCACAGTCATGGAATCCTAGCCCATTGAAAACCGCTGAGCTGTTACAGGCCGATTTGGCTCAGGTTGGCGTGCGGGTGACCATCGCGCCGGTGGAAGGCCGATTCCAGGAAGCGCAGCTGATGGAGATGAATCACGATCTCACGCTAACCGGTTGGGCCACCGACAGTAACGATCCCGACAGTTTCTTCCGGCCGCTTCTGAGTTGTGCCGCTATCCGCTCGCAGACCAACTATGCGCACTGGTGTTCGCCGGCGTTTGACGAAGCGCTGCAACATGCGCTGTTGTCGCAACAGCTTTCGGCGCGCATCGATAGCTACGACAAAGCGCAGCAGATTTTGGCGCAGGAGCTGCCGGTATTGCCGCTGGCCTCTTCGCTGCGTTTGCAAGCCTATCGACATGACATTAAAGGCTTAGTACTGAGCCCGTTTGGTAACGCCTCTTTTGCCGGCGTTTATCGTGATGAGAGCAGCGAGGAATAAGCATGATCATCTATATTTTGCGTCGTCTGCTACTGCTGCTGATCACCCTATTCTTGCTTTCGCTGGTGAGCTTCAGCCTCAGTTACTTCACACCCAACGCGCCGCTGGAAGGTGCATCGCTGTTTGATGCCTGGTGGTTCTGGTTTAAAGGCCTGTTGCAGTTCGATTTCGGCGTATCCAGTACCAACGGTCAGCCAATCGATATTCAACTGCGCGAAGTATTTCCCGCCACGCTAGAGCTGTGCGTAATGGCGTTTATTCTGGCGCTGCTGGTGGGCATTCCACTGGGGATCTGCGCCGGCGTGATGCGGAAAAAGTGGCAGGATAAAGCGATTAGCGCCCTGGCGCTGCTGGGTTTCTCAATGCCGGTGTTCTGGCTGGCGCTGCTCTTTACCCTTTTCTTCTCCTTGACCCTCGGCTGGCTGCCGGTTTCCGGACGCTTCGATCTGCTTTATCCGGTGCAAAATATCACTGGCTTCGCGCTGATTGATGCCTGGCTGAGCCATTCGCCCTGGCGCCATGAAATGATGGTGAGCGCGTTGACGCATATGATTCTGCCGGTAATAGTGCTGGCCGTTGCGCCGGCTACCGAGATGATCCGCTTACTGCGCAGCAGCACCAGCGACGTGATGGACAAAAATTATGTCAAAGCTGCCGCAACGCGCGGGTTGTCGCGCTTCACGGTGATTCGCCGTCACGTATTGCATAATGCGCTGCCGCCGGTGATTCCTCGTCTTGGGCTGCAATTCTCCACCATGCTGACATTAGCGATGATCACCGAAGTGGTGTTCAACTGGCCAGGCCTTGGTCGCTGGTTGATTAATGCGATTCGCCAGCAGGACTACGCAGCAATTTCTGCTGGCGTGATGGTGGTCGGTGGATTGGTCATTCTGGTTAGCGTGTTATCCGATATTCTCGGTGCGGCACTTAATCCGCTGAAACATAAGGAATGGTATGCCCTACGATAATGTCTATGACGAGAAGCGGCTGCCCAGCACGCTGCGTCGCAGCTGGCAGCGCTTATATCGCGACACCAGCGGCATGGTCGGTTTGTACGGCTTTGGCATCCTGCTCTTCCTCTGCCTGTTCGGTGGTTTGCTGTCACCTTATGGCATTGACCAGCAATTCCTGGGTTATCAACTACTGCCGCCTTCGTGGTCGCGCTATGGCGATGTCTCTTTCTTCCTTGGTACCGACGATCTTGGGCGCGATGTACTGAGCCGACTGTTAAGCGGCGTGGCGCCCACCGTGGGGTCCGCCATTCTGGTTACGGTGTTAGCGACGATCTGCGCGCTGGTGCTCGGTATCTTCGCTGGCATAACGCGCGGCGTGCGTTCGGCGGTAATGAACCACGTGCTGGACACGCTGCTGTCGATTCCTTCGCTATTACTGGCGATTATCGTGGTGGCCTTTCTCGGGCCGCGTCTGGAACATGCGATGCTGGCCGTGTTTCTGGCGCTGATCCCACGTTTAGTGCGCGAAATCTATACTGCTGTACATGATGAGATGGAGAAAGAGTATGTGGTGGCGCTGCGTCTCGATGGTGCGCGCAATCTGAATATTCTGTGGAACGCCGTGCTGCCGAATGTGCTGCCGCTGCTGGTGAGCGAAATTACCCGCTCGCTGTCAATGGCGATTCTGGATATCGCGGCGCTCGGTTTCCTCGATCTTGGCGCGCAGCTGCCCTCACCCGAATGGGGCGCAATGCTCGGTGACGCGCTGGAGCTGATCTATGTGGCGCCCTGGACGGTGATGCTGCCAGGCGTGGCGCTGATGGTGAGCGTGTTGATCGTTAACCTGCTGGGCGATGGTATCCGTCGCGCAGTAGAAGCGGGAGTTGAATAATGCCGCTACTGGATATCCGAAATCTGACCATCGAATTTATGACCGCTGACGGTCCGGTCAAAGCGGTCGACCGCATCAATCTGACGCTTACCGAAGGTGAAGTGCGCGGGCTGGTCGGTGAATCAGGATCGGGCAAGAGCCTGATCGCCAAAGCCATTTGTGGCGTAACGAAAGATAACTGGCGCGTCACCGCCGATCGCATGGTATTTGACGACGTCGACCTGCTGCGTCTGTCGCCGCGCGAACGCCGACGTATTGTCGGCCACAATGTCTCGATGATTTTCCAGGAGCCGCAATCCTGTCTCGATCCTTCAGAAAGCATTGGCCGCCAACTGATGCAGGCCATTCCGCGCTGGACCCATAAAGGTCGCTGGTATCAGCGCCTGTGGTTCTGGCGTAAAGTGCGCGCGATTGAGCTATTGCACCGCGTTGGCATCAAAGATCATAAAGACATCATGCGCAGCTTCCCGTACGAATTAACCGACGGTGAATGCCAGAAAGTGATGATCGCTATCGCCCTGGCCAATCAGCCGCGCCTGTTGATCGCCGATGAACCGACCAACGCCATGGAGCCAACCACGCAGGCGCAGATTTTCCGCCTGCTGAGCCGCCTCAATCAGAATAACAACACCACGATTTTGCTGATCAGCCACGACCTGCGTACGATGAGCCAATGGGCTGACCGCATCAACGTGATGTATTGCGGCCAGACGGTGGAAACGGCGCAAAGCGAAGATCTTATGGATACGCCGCACCATCCTTATACTCAGGCGCTGATCCGCGCGATGCCCGATTTCGGCAGCGCGCTGCCGCACAAAAGCCGATTAAATACGCTGTCGGGCGCGATCCCGTCGCTGGAACATTTGCCGATTGGCTGCCGTCTTGGGCCACGCTGCCCGTATGCGCAGCGAAAATGCATTGAGACTCCGCGTCTGACCGGTAACAAAGCCCACCTGTTCGCCTGCCACTTCCCGCTAAATATGGAGGGCCAGTAGTCATGGACACCTTGCTGGAAGTACGCAACCTGAGCAAAACCTATCGCTATCGTACCGGCCTGTTTCGTCGTCAGCACGTTGAGGCGGTGAAAGGCGTCAGTTTTACCCTGCGTGAAAAGCAGACGCTGGCGGTGATCGGTGAAAACGGTTCGGGAAAATCCACGCTGGCGAAAATGCTGAGCGGCATGGTGGAACCCACCGCGGGTGAAATGCTGATTGACGATCATCCGCTGGAGTACGGCGACTATGGCTACCGGAGCCAGCGCATCCGCATGATTTTTCAGGATCCCTCCACCTCGCTCAATCCGCGGCAGCGCGTCAGCCAGATTCTTGATTTTCCGCTGCGTCTGAATACAGAACTCGACGATGAAGCGCGCGAGAAACGCATTATCGCCACGCTGCGCCAGGTCGGCTTGCTGCGCGATCATGCTGGCTACTATCCACATATGTTGGCGCCCGGACAAAAACAGCGCCTGGCGCTGGCACGCGCATTGATTTTGCAGCCAAAAGTGATCGTTGCCGATGAAGCCCTTGCCTCACTGGATATGACCATGCGCTCGCAGCTGGTGAATCTGATGCTGGAACTGCAGGAGCAGCACGGCATCGCCTATATCTATGTCACGCAGCACCTTGGCATGATGAAGCACATCAGCGATCAGGTATTAGTAATGCATCAGGGCGAAGTCGTGGAGCGCGGCGGCACCGCCGATGTGCTGGCCTCGCCGTTACATGATCTAACCAAACGCCTGATCGCCAGCCATTTTGGTGAAGCCTTAACCGCCGAAGCCTGGCGACGTGAGCGCTGATGCCGCACCGCAGCGTGGAAAACGCGGTGCGATTTACCGCATTTATAGAGACGTGCTAGACTTCGCACGAGATTAACGTCGGTCGCCTGCTTTTTAACCATCGCGACCGCCAACAACAATGACCAAAAGGATTACAGCTATGGGTTTTCTTTCCGGTAAGCGCATTCTGATTACTGGCGTTGCCAGTAAACTCTCAATCGCCTACGGTATTGCGCAGGCGATGCACAAACAGGGCGCAGAACTGGCTTTCACCTACCAGAACGACAAACTGAAAAGTCGTGTGGAAGAGTTTGCCAAAGATCTGGGTTCAGACATTGTTCTGCCTTGCGATGTCGCAGAAGACGAGAGCATTACTGCGCTGTTCACCGAACTGGCAAAAACCTGGCCGAAATTTGACGGTTTCGTTCACTCCATCGGTTTCGCGCCTGGCGATCAGCTGGATGGTGACTACGTGAACGCCGTTACGCGTGAAGGCTTCAAAATTGCGCACGACATCAGCGCCTACAGCTTTGTGGCGATGGCAAAAGAGTGCCGCGCAATGCTGAACCCGAATTCTGCCCTGCTGACCCTCTCATACCTCGGCGCAGAGCGCGCGATCCCGAACTACAACGTGATGGGTCTGGCTAAAGCGTCTCTGGAAGCCAACGTTCGCTACATGGCGAACGCGATGGGTCCTGAAGGCACGCGTGTTAACGCCGTTTCTGCTGGTCCAATCCGTACCCTGGCCGCGTCAGGCATCAAAGATTTCCGTAAGATGCTGGCACATTGCGAAGCGGTGACCCCGATTCGTCGTACCGTGACCATCGAAGACGTGGGTAACTCTGCGGCTTTCCTGTGTTCTGACCTCGCGGGTGGTATCACCGGTGAAGTGGTACACGTTGATGGCGGCTTCAGCATTGCCGCCATGAACGAGCTGGAATTAAAGTAAGCGTTATCATCGGGTCGCCATTTATGGCGACCTCTTTATACAAAAACATCCCTCCTTATACTCGTAAGCTATTAATTATTCCCCATCATTCTTTTGCCGTGGACAGCCGTTCAGCGACGATAAGCTAGCCCTTTGTTGCACGCCTGCTTTTCAGATTCGCACGCCGTGCAGCAAGTCCGTTTTTAGCGAAAGGAATGACCATGGAACAACGCCGTTCTCCCGGCCATGACCACTGGTTTTATGAAAGCCAGACTCGCCCTAATACTACCGCCACCGCACCGCTGGTGCCCGAAGCCGCCTATATCGAAGACCGTTTTCTGCTCGGTTTGCAACAGGAAGCCACCGCACTCCAGCCGCTGTTGACGCGTTTTCAGCCCACACTGCTGGCCGCACGCGACCTGAGCCAGATCCTGTTTCCCGATACGCTCGCGACCAGTTTGACCCACACCTTGACGCTGTACGATCGTCTTAGTACCGCGCTGACGGTAGCGCAGGTGGCCGGCGTTCAGCGCCTGTGTAATCACTATTCTGCGCGGCTTAATCCTTTGCCAGGCCCGGATTCCTCACGTGAAAGTAACAATCGCCTGACGCAAATTACCCAATATGCTCGCCAGCTGGCGATGCAGCCTGAATTGATCACCACTAACAGCATCAGCGCGCTGGATGCAGTGGGATTGACGGAGCCCGATATCGTCACGCTGAACCAACTTATCGGGTTTGTCAGCTATCAGTCGCGCGTTGTGGCCTCGCTGCACGCGATGATGGGCTTGCCGGTACGCTGGATCCCTGGTGTTTCTCCGCCACCCGATGCCAGCGCAGCGTTGTTTGCCAGCAGCGCTGGCTGGCAGCCTGCGCTAAAACCGGTGGAATTGCGCTATGCCAGCGCCGAACAGCTGGCAGCGGTGACTTTCTGTCAGGGAATTGACGGGGTAGATGACGCGATCTGGTTATTGGTACACGATGCACAAGCGCTGTACGGTTTCGCCACTCTGAAGCAGCGACTGAGCACACATTTCGCTGCGGAAGAGGCGCTGGCACAAGCGGTCTGCGCACGCGTGCTGGGTTGTCGCCGCCAGTTCGGGCAACTGACGGGCGAATGGCGCGCGGCGCTGCTACAGGATGTGGAGAACGCGGGTACTGCATCGCCGGTGATAGCGATTGGCGCCCAGTTAACCCGCCAGCCCGATCGCTTTAGCGCGGCACATCTGCAACCCCTGCTCAATGCGGGCTGGGGCACCGAACGCATCTTTACGCTGTTACAAGCCGTGGCGTTTGCTAACTGGCAGGACCGCGTGCTGATGGCGTTAGGAGAAACCCGTTAGTCGGGCAGATGCCGACGCGCTTCATCAAAGAAGTGCTGAGCCAGCGGTGAAGCTCTGCCTGGCTCGGCAATCACCAACGCTGCCTGGCGCCCCATTGGGGCAATCTCAATTGGCCGACGCGCCAGATTCTGTAACAGCTCCGGCAGCAGATGGCCGCATGGCGACACCATTACGCCCAATCCCACCTGCGTACTTTGCAACAGTTGCATAATTGACGCGCTTTCAACGATAACGCGCGGAATGAGGCCAGTTTCACGCAGCTGGCCGTCGAGATAACGGCGAAAATAGCGCGTTGGCTCGGCCAGACACAGCGGGTGGCTGGCGAGCATCGATAGCGACAGCGTTTCATGCTCAAGCAGTGCCGGAAAATAGTGAGGATTGAAAAGTGCTTCCACGCCGGGATCTTTTAACAGAGCGGTTTGAAAATGCAGCTCGCGTAAGGAGGTCAGCTCAAAGAAGCCAATCCCGCCATCTACCGTGTGGCTGTTGAGCGCCTCTAAAAGCTGATCGGCGCTCATCGCTGAAACGCGATAATCAAGCTGCGGGTAGCGTATTTCAACCGCCTTTAATAATGCCGGCAGCGCCACGCTGCACTGCGGCATCACGCCCAGCCGCAAGGTGCCATTCACGCCATGCTTGAGCGATTCCACTTCCAGCTTTAAACCCTGATAAACCGAGACAATTTCCCGCGCCCACGTCAGTACGCGCTCGCCTTCCGGCGTGAAACCATCGAAATTGTTGCTGCGATTGATCAGCGATAACCCTAACTCGCGCTCAAGGTTTTTCAGCCGCATTGAAAGCGTTGGCTGGCTAACAAAGCTGGCCTCAGCCGCACGTCCAAAGTGGCGTTCGCGTTCCAGGTTACACAGATAAATTAACTGTTTGATGTCTATTTTATTTGTCCAGCAATAAGTGATGAAAGATGACGTCGGCTACCTAAAAATGCCGTGTTACCCAGCAGGCGAGCGCCAAATAATCGTGCCGGGAAAAACCGGGGGATGTTCAACCAGCCCGCCAGTGATGTCAATGTAACCCCTTCATTTTATTCCCGGGTATGCCTTACCCATTGAATTCTTTCTCCAACTTCAATTATTTACACCTCGCTCACTGGCCTTACTGCAACCAGCGTCTAAAATTGTCAGCGTGACTAGCTAGTCCTTAAATCTAATGGAACATTGATAAGAGGTCTTCCTATGAACAAACAGAGCTACAGAGGCGGCGCAGGGAATTTTGCCAACAATCCGGAACGTGCCAGAGAAGCTGGCAAGGCGGGAGGCCAGGCCAGCGGTGGTAACTTCAGAAACGATCCTGAAAGAGCCGTCGAAGCGGGTCGGAAAGGAGGCAAAATAAGCCGTCGTCCTCCAACGAAGTCTGAGTAAGGCGCCTTAGGATGTTGTCTGCCAGGGATTGGCATCAGCGTTGCTGTTATCAAGCAACGCTTTACGCCACGCCCAGAGCGCTTTTCACCTCGTTAGCAATCTTCTCAACCTGCGGGCCGTAAATCACCTGCACATCATGTTCGCTGACGCGATTAACCCCATTGGCACCGGTCGTGAGCAAGGTTTGATCGACCACTTGCTTCATCTCTTTGACCCGTACCCGCAGCCGGGTAAAACAACAATCGACATCTTCTATATTGGCTTCACCGCCGAGCCCGCTAATGATCACTTTGGTGCGCTCATCAGCCGCCACCTGCTCCGGTTTTTGCTCCTCATCAGATTCGCGCCCCGGCGTTTCCACACGCATGCGCGTAATCACAAACCGGAAGGCGTAATAGTAAATCGGCACATACATCACCCCCAGCACAATCGTCCACCACCAGTGGGTTTTCGTGCCGCCGAGAATACCAAATACCACCAAATCGATGGCGCCGCCCTGCACGTTACCGATCATCAGGTGCAGCATCGACATCAGCATAAAGGACAAGCCGGTGAGCACCGCATGCAGGATATAGAGCACGGGCGAAACGAAGATGAAGCAGAACTCCAGCGGCTCGGTGATACCGGTAGTAAAGGACGTTAATGCACCCGCCAGCACCAGTGCTTTAACGCGCTGTTTATGCTCGGGCCGTGCGGTGTGATAAATCGCGAGTGCGGCGGCCGGTAAACCAAACATCATTACCGGGATCTTGCCTTGGGCAAGGAATTGCGTGGCACCGCGCACCGTATCATCCGGGATCGCGCCGGGATGCGTCAGCGAAGTATTAAAGATATTCAGCGCGCCCACAACGCTTTGCCCCTCCACCGTCGCCATGCCACCAATCGGCGTAAACCGTACGGTTTCATTGAGAATATGGTGCAAGCCGGTGGGAATCAGCAGGCGTTCGCTGGTGCCAAGCAAAAAAGCACCATATTGCCCACTTTTACCAATCATCAGGCCAACCCACGCGATGCCTTCGCCGATGGTCGGCCAAATCAATGCCAGCAGCACGCCCACCAGCGGCAACACCACCACCGTGACGATCGGCACAAAACGACGTCCACCGAAGAAGCTGATGGCCGTGGGCAGCTGCTGCGTATAAAACCGGTTGTGCAACACCACGGTAATCAAACCTGCGATCACGCCGCCCAGCACGCTCATGTTGTAAGTAAAAATACCGAGCATGTCGATGTATTCGGCGGAGGTCATCATCGCGGCGGTTTGGTCCATGCCAGCCTTTTGCAATGCTTCTGGCGTGGTGGTCGCCGCCGTCAAGCCCTTCGACGCCAGCGTGGAGCTGATGCCGACGTTCATGGCGATATAACCAATCACTGCGGCGAATGCGGCGGTGGGCTTCTCGGCTTTTGCCAGTCCAATGGCGCTGGCCACGGCAAAGAACAGCGGCAGATTGGCAAACAGCGCTCCCGCCACTTTACGAATAAAACCAATGATCAGTTGTGGCACCTGCAGATTGGCGAAAGCATCTCCGGTAATTGCCGGGTTTTGCATTGCGGCGGCTAACCCAAGAAAGATCCCTGCGGCGGCGATCACCGAGATCGGCATCATCAAAGCTTTACCGAAAGCGTGAATTTGGCTGGCCAGATTCTTCATGCTGCGTGCCCTTCTCATCATTGAAAGAGCAATTATTAGTCAGTTATTCCTGCAGCACGTAACTCACGCACCTGACCAGCGGGAAAAATTTGATATAAGTCACGCTTTGCTACCTTTTTGCGATAAACGCCGCCTATCGCTCCATTAAACCAATCAATTAGACAACTTTTAAGGAGAGTCGCACACTTCCCGCTAACAGAAGACATATTCTGATAACAACTCATAAACAAATAAGCCTGCAACTATGAAATTTAAACGTAAGATTCAACCTTATCGCGCCGCGGCGGGCGGCTGGGGTTCATTGGAAGCGACTACCCGTTTTGTCCTTGATAGCAAAGCAGCGCTGAAAAACATGCGTAACTTAATGCGCATGAACAAAGCGCGCGGTTTTGACTGCCCGGGTTGTGCATGGGGCGATGACAACAAAAGTACCTTTAGTTTCTGTGAAAACGGCGCAAAAGCCGTGACCTGGGAAGCGACGCGACGCGTCGTTGCTCCAGATTTTTTTGCCCAGCACAGCGTGAGCACCCTCTATCAGCAAAGTGATTATTTTCTCGAATATCAGGGCCGCTTAACCCACCCTATGCGCTACAACAGTGCCACCGACCATTACGAACCCATTAGCTGGGATGACGCCTTTGCGCTGATTGCTCAGCACCTGCAGGCGATGGATCATCCAAACCAGATGGAGTTGTATACATCGGGTCGTGCCAGCAATGAAGCGTCATGGCTTTATCAACTGTTTGGCCGTGTGATGGGCACCAACAACTTCCCCGACTGCTCCAATATGTGCCACGAAGCCAGCGGCACTGGCCTAAAACGCAGCATCGGCGTGGGTAAAGGCACCATTCGTCTCGACGATTTTGATCATGCGGACGCGATTTTCGTCTTCGGCCAGAATCCAGGCACCAACCACCCGCGCATGCTGCACAGCCTGCGTCACGCTGCCGATCATGGCGCGAAAATCGTCACCTTCAATACCCTGCGCGAGCGCGGGCTGGAGCGTTTTGCCGATCCGCAAAAGCCGCTGGAAATCGTCACATCGATGGCCGGTACGATTAGTTCTGCCTATTACCAGCCCAATCTCGGTGGCGATATGGCGGCGATTCGCGGCATGGTGAAAACGTTGCTGGAAATGCAGCGTGAACGTTTGGCGGCTGGCGAAGCGGGCATTTTTGACCAGACGTTTATTAGCGCAAATACCCAAGGCGTTGAGGAATATCTAGCCGCCGTAGATAACACCCGCTGGGACGATATCGTGCGTCAATCCGGTCTGAGCGAAGCGCAGATACGTGAAGCCGCGGCAATTTATCAAAGCGCTGAGCGCGTCATCGTGACCTGGGCGATGGGTATTACCCAGCATAAACACTCGGTGGACACCGTACGCGAAATCACCAACCTGCAATTGCTGTTTGGCCAGTTGGGCAAAAAAGGCGCGGGCCTGTGTCCGGTACGCGGCCACAGTAATGTGCAGGGCAACCGCACCATGGGTATCGATGAAAAGCCGAGCAAGCCGTTCCTTGATGCACTGGGTACCCACTTTGGTTTTGAACCGCCGCGCGAGCACGGTCATAACACCGTTGAAGCGCTGAATGCGATGTTGCGTGATGAAGTGAAAGTGCTGATTGCGTTAGGCGGAAATCTCGCGGCGGCAGCACCCGACTCCCCCGTTACCGAAGAGGCGTTGCAGCATTGCGGTTTGACCGTGCACATCAGTACCAAACTGAACCGCAGCCATCTGGTGCCGGGCCATGAAGGACTGATTCTGCCAACGCTGGGCCGCACCGAACGCGATCGTCAGGCCAGCGGTAATCAGTACATCACCGTTGAAGACTCTTTCAGCATGGTACATGCCTCAGAAGGCGTGGGGATTCCGCTGGCGGAGACGCAGCGTTCCGAAACCGCGATCGTTGCGGGTATTGCGCATGCCACCTTAGGCAGCGAGAAAATCGACTGGCTGGCAATGGCGGGTAATTACGATCTGATTCGCGATCACATCGCTGCGACCATTCCGGGCTTTGACGATTTTAATAACAAGTGCGACATCCCCGGCGGTTTCTATCTCGGCAATGCCGCCGCAGAACTGCGCTTCAACACACCAAGTAAACGGGCAGAATTCAGCGCCGCCGCCCTGCCGACTTCACTGTTCCCGCAGTTGGGTGATGTGGCCGTGCCGTTTACGCTGCAAACTCTACGTTCACACGATCAGTACAACACCACCATTTATGGCCTCGATGACCGTTATCGCGGCGTGTATGGCCAGCGCGAAGTGGTATTTATCCATCCGGATGATATGGCGTCGTTAGGTTTCAGCGAAGGCCAGCTGGTGGATATTGAAACGCTGTGGAATGACGGATTAACGCGGCGCGTTAGTGGTTTCAAGCTGGTGCCGTACAATATTCCGCGCGGCAATCTCGCCGCCTATTATCCGGAAACCAACCCGCTGGTACCGCTCTCCAGCTTTGGCGACGGCAGCGGTACGCCGACCTCAAAATCGGTGCCGGTCAAGCTGGCATTAACTGCCGCCTTGCCCTCACAACGCATCGCCTAACCAAAGCGTTATCAGAAGGTAAAAAGCCGCGTAAAGCGGCTTTTTAGCCTGTTTTGACCTTGCCGCGCGCACGCGATTCGCGTAAAACTGTCAGCCGCTCTTAGGCCACGAAACTATATAAATTATGTTCCAGGATAATCCGCTGCTCGCGCAGCTTAAAGAGAAGCTTCATGCGCAGACTCCGCGTGTTGAAGGTGTTGTTAAAGGTACGGAAAAAGGCTTTGGCTTCCTTGAAGTTGATGCTCAAAAAAGCTACTTCATTCCGCCACCGCAGATGAAGAAAGTGATGCACGGCGACCGCATTCAGGCCGTGATCCACACCGATAAAGACCGCGAGAGTGCCGAGCCGGAAACCCTGGTTGAGCCGTTCCTGACCCGCTTTGTCGGCCGCGTACAAAGGAAGGACGATCGCCTGTCGATTGTGCCGGACCATCCGCTGCTGAAAGACGCGATTCCGTGTCGCGCCGAGCGTAGCGTGAGCCACGATTTCCAGAACGGGGATTGGGCAGTAGCGGAAATGCGCCGTCACCCGCTGAAAGGCGACCGTGGCTTCTATGCTGAACTGACCGAATTCATTGTCACGGCGGACGATCATCTCGCCCCGTGGTGGGTCACGCTGTCACGTCATAACCTCGAACGCCAGGCGCCTGACGTCGGCTTTGGTGAGATGCTTGACGAAAATCTCCAGCGTGAAGATTTAACCGCGTTGCATTTTGTCACCATCGACAGCGCCAGCACCCAGGACATGGATGATGCGCTGTATGTGGAAGAGAATGCCGACGGCAATCTGTCACTGACTATCGCTATCGCCGACCCTACCGCTTATGTCGCGGAAGGCAGCGAGCTGGATAAGCTGGCCGCTAAACGCGCCTTTACTAACTATCTGCCGGGCTTCAACATTCCGATGTTACCGCGCGAGTTGTCTGACAACGTGTGTTCACTGCGTCCGAACGAACGTCGCCCGGCGCTGGCGTGCCGCGTAACCGTGTTGAAAGATGGCAGCCTGGCTGACGATGTGCACTTCTTTGCCGCGTGGATCGAGTCCAAAGCCAAACTGGTTTATGACAACGTCTCCGATTGGCTGGAAAACAGCGGCAGCTGGCAGCCCGAAAGCGAGGCGATTGCTCAGCAAATTCGCCTGCTGCATCAGCTGTGCCTGGCGCGCAGCGAGTGGCGTCAAACCCATGCGCTGGTGTTCAAAGATCGTCCGGACTACCGCTTTGTGTTGGGCGAGAAAGGCGAAGTGTTGGATATCATTTCCGAGCCGCGTCGCATCGCTAACCGCATCGTTGAAGAATCCATGATCCTCGCTAACGTCTGTGCCGCAAAAGTGCTGCAGGAGAAGCTGGGCTTTGGTATCTACAACCTGCATACCGGTTTCGACCTCGCCAATGCAGAGCAGGCCGCAGGCGTGCTGGCAGGTCACGGCATCACCGTTGATCCGCAGGCGATTACCACGCTGGAAGGCTTCCGCCAGCTACGTCGTGAACTTGATGCGCAGCCTACGCAGTATCTCGACAGCCGCATCCGTCGCTTCCAGTCTTTTGCGGAAGTGAGCACCGAGCCAGGCCCGCACTTTGGTCTCGGTCTTGAAGCCTATGCCACCTGGACGTCACCGATTCGTAAGTTTGGCGACATGATCAACCATCGTCTGCTGAAAGCGATTGTGCGTGGCGACAGCATCGCCCGTCCGCAGGATGAGCTGACGACGATCATGAGCGAGCGTCGTCGCCTGAACCGTATGGCTGAACGCGATGTCGGTGATTGGCTCTATGCGCGCTTCCTGGCGCCGTTTGCTGGTACCGATCGCAAGTTCAGCGCCGAGATCATCGACGTGTCACGTGGCGGTATGCGCGTCCGCCTGCAGGAAAATGGCGCGGTCGCCTTTATTCCTGCTCCGTTCATCCACGCGGTGCGTGATGAGCTGGTGTGCTCTCAGGAGAGCGGCACCGTGCAGATTAAAGGTGAAGTCGCTTATCGCGTCACCGACATCATTGATGTGACCATTGCGGAAGTGCGCATGGAAACCCGCAGCGTGGTTGCCCGTCCAGCCGCCTGAGCATGAAAACTCGCGGGATAACAGCCGTTATCCCGCATTTCATTGCAATCACCTTCGCAAAGGTTAAATTTGCATTCTGCTTCACACTTCTGCTGCTAACCCCTGTCGTTAACAATTCATTACATTACTTTTAACTTGTTGTATTCGATCGCCTCTTTTCCCGGTCTCTACAAGGAGTTAACTCATGAACAACGTCAAAACCGGAGTCATCTGGTTAGTGGTGGCGTTAATTGGCGCAGGCGCATTTGCCATGCTGGCGCTCAGTCGCGGCGAACACGTCAACGCCGTCTGGCTAGTGATTGCCTCGGTCGCCTGCTACAGCATTGCCTACCGCTTTTACAGCCTGTTTATCTCTAAACGCATCTTTGAACTGGACGATCGTCGTCGCACACCCGCGGAACGCTTAAGTGACGGCCTCGATTACGTCCCCACTAATAAATGGGTGCTGTTCGGCCACCACTTTGCGGCGATTGCTGGTGCAGGTCCGCTGGTTGGCCCAATTCTCGCGGCGCAAATGGGTTTTCTGCCCGGCACCATCTGGATTCTGGTTGGCGTAATGTTTGCCGGTGCGGTGCAGGACTTTCTGATTCTGTTCATCTCTACGCGTCGTGATGGCCGTTCGCTCGGTGAGATGGCACGTCAGGAGCTCGGTTCGTTCGCGGGCGTGGTTACCATGCTCGGTGCGTTGGGCGTGATGATTATCATCCTCTCAGCGCTGGCGCTGGTGGTGGTAAAAGCGTTAGCAAACAGTCCGTGGGGCTTGTTTACCATCGCAGCCACCATTCCGATTGCGCTGTTTATGGGCGTGTATATGCGCTTCCTGCGGCCGGGAAAAATTGCCGAGGTGTCGATTATTGGCTTCGTACTGATGATGGCGGCGATCATCTACGGCGGCAACGTGGCAGCCGATCCTTATTGGGGGCCGCTCTTTACGCTCAAAGGCACTGAGTTGACGTGGGTGCTGGTGATCTACGGTTTTATTGCCTCTTCGCTGCCGGTGTGGCTGCTGCTGGCACCACGCGATTATCTCTCAACTTTCCTGAAAATCGGCGTCATCATTGGTCTGGCGATTGGCATTCTGTTTGCTATGCCGGAAATGAAGATGCCCGCCGTCACCAAATTTATCGATGGCAGCGGCCCGGTATTCTCCGGCGCGCTGTTCCCGTTCCTGTTTATTACTATTGCCTGTGGTGCGATTTCCGGCTTCCACGCATTGGTCTCGAGCGGAACCACACCGAAGTTGGTGGAGCGCGAAAGTCATATTCGCTTTATCGGCTATGGCGCGATGTTGATGGAATCGTTCGTGGCGATTATGGCGCTGATTTGCGCTTCGGTGCTCGACCCGGGCGTTTACTTTGCCATGAACTCTCCTGCCGCACTGATTGGGACTACGGTGGAAAGTGCCTCGCAGGCCATCAACGGCTGGGGCTTTGTCGTGACGCCGGAAATGTTGAGCGGCATTGCCCGCGACGTCGGCGAAAGCACGATTCTGTCACGTGCCGGTGGTGCGCCGACCTTTGCCGTAGGTATGGCGCATATTATTACCGAGGTGTTTAACAGCCGGGCCATGATGGCGTTCTGGTATCACTTCGCGATTCTCTTTGAGGCACTGTTTATTCTTACTGCGGTTGATGCCGGTACCCGCGCCTGTCGCTTTATGGTGCAGGACCTGGTGGGCACCGTGGTACCGTCGATGGCCAATAACCGTTCATGGCTGGGTAATATGGCCGGCACCACCGTGGCGGTAGCAGGATGGGGCTTCTTCGTTTATCAGGGCGTGGTCGATCCACTTGGCGGGATTAACACGCTGTGGCCACTGTTTGGCATCGGTAACCAGATGCTGGCGTCGATGGCGCTGATTCTCGGCACCGTTGTCTTGTTCAAGATGAAGAAGCAGCGCTACGCCTGGGTCACTATTTTACCTACCGCCTGGCTGTTCATCACCTCAATGACGGCCGGATGGCAGAAGATCTTCCACGAGAAGCCCTCCATTGGTTTCCTCGCGCAGGCGAACAAATTCAGCAAAGGTATCGATGACGGCATCGTTATCGCTCCGGCCAAGACCGTTGCCGATATGCAAACCATCGTGTTTAGCAATCAAATTAACGCGGCCCTGTGCGCCTTCTTCATGCTGGTGGCGGTCACCATGCTAGTGGCAGCCTTCTTCGTGATCCGTCGCGCACTCAACAGCACAGTGCCGACTACCCATGAATCCGAAATCTCCCTGCGCAAAGAGGTACGAAATGTCTGAGTCCATTTTTCAGTGGAGAAAGCCCACCGGTGCGTGGCAAATTCAGCACTGCTTACCAATCACACCTGCAGCGGGTGGGCAAAATCTTACGCGCTGGCAGCGACTCTGGCGGGGTTTGCAGCAAAGTTTTCGCTTAATGGTCGGCGTTCATGACTATGAAACTTATCTGAAGCATATGCGCGAACATCATCCAACGCACGCTCCAATGGATGAGCGCGCTTTTCACCGTCACTGCCTCGATGCGCGCTTTCCCAGCCAGCCAGGCAAGCTGGGTAAGTGCCCTTGCTAAAGACTTCAGCCCCGTTTATCGGGGCTTTTTCGTGCCATTCTTTAGTAAAAACAAAAATATATTTAATTTGCACCTTGTGCTGACGCAGGAGGTTGAATACTGTTGCTAAAATAATGAGATACCGCCCGCTGAGCATTCCCCCGGAGGAAGTTTCCATGACCGATGAACAAGGGCAAACGTTGCTATATACCTTGTTTGGCACCACCAGCCCTCATTGGCGTTTAACTTCAGATAGTGATGCTTTGCATTTTGCCGAAGATGAGAACGCTAACACCAATATGGCGGTTCCGCTTACCCCCGCGCAGGCCAGTTTACTTCGCGCGATGACGGTCATTACCTCCAGTATCAACCTTACGCTCTCGCTGCACGGCGAGCCGGTGCCGATGCATTTCGTCGGCCGTAAAGTTAACCAATCAACCTGGGCAGGAACCTCCTCAGCCTGGGGCGATACCTCCGCCGTCGCGCGAGATTTGACGCTGGGCTTATCTTTTGCCGAGCAGGTGGTTTCTGAAGCAAACTCGGTGATTGTGATCCTCGATCAACGCGGTAATATTCAACGATTTAACCGCTTGAGCGAAGAGTATACCGGGCTGAAAGAGCAGGAAGTGATTGGCCGCAACGTGTTTCAGCTGTTTATGACTAAACAGGAAGCCCAGGCATCACGGCGCAACATCACCGGCTTCTTCCGTGAAGGCAGTTCATATGAAGTTGAGCGCTGGATTAAAACCCGCAAAGGTCAGCGACTGTTTCTGTTTCGTAATAAGTTCGTACACAGCGGTAGCGGGAAAAATGAAATTTTCCTCATCTGTTCTGGAACCGACATCACAGAAGAGCGTCGAGCGCAGGAACGGCTGCGTGTTCTGGCCAATACCGATACGGTGACCGGATTACCTAATCGCAACGCCATCCATCAGCAGATCAGCCTGGCACTGGAGCTGGCAAAGGGCAGTCAAACCGGCGTGGTTTATCTTGATTTAGATAATTTTAAGAAGGTTAACGACGCCTATGGCCACATGTTCGGCGACCAGCTGCTGCAGGCGGTATCGTTAGCCATCCTCAGCTGTCTGGGTAAAGATCAAACCCTGGCGCGTCTTGGTGGCGATGAATTCGTGGTGCTGGCGGAACACACCAGCCAGGCCGCGCTAGAAGCGATGGCGTCGCGCATTCTTGAGCGCCTGCGCCAACCGTTCCGCATTGGCCTGATTGAGGTCTATAGCGGCTGCTCGATTGGCATCGCCCTCGCCCCGCTGCATGGCGAAGACCGCGAAAGCCTGATTCGTAACGCCGACACGGCGATGTACCACGCGAAAGAGAATGGTCGCGGTAAATTCTGCGTGTTCGCCAATGAGATGAACCAGCGCGTGTTCGAGTATCTTTGGCTGGATACCAACCTGCGTAAAGCGCTGGAGCTGGATCATCTGGTGGTGCATTACCAACCGAAACTCAATGCTAAAGGCGACGTGGTTAGCGCAGAGGCGCTGGTACGCTGGAATTCTCCCGAGCGCGGTTTGGTGCCGCCGGGCGACTTCATTTCCTATGCGGAGGAGTCAGGATTGATTGTGCCGCTGGGTCGCTGGGTCATGCTCAATGTTCTGCAGCAAATCATTAAGTGGCGTAGTGAAGGCATCTACCTGCGTGTCGCCGTGAATGTTTCAGCTAAGCAGCTGATCGATCAAAGTGTTTATACCGATCTAAAACATGCCTTAAGTGAAGCGGGCCTGACGGATTGTCCGATTGATATCGAACTGACGGAAAGCTGTTTAATTGAGAATGAAGCAGGCGCCCTGATGTTGATGAAGCAGTTTCAGGAACTTGGCGCAGAGATTCATCTTGACGATTTTGGTACCGGCTACTCTTCTCTTTCCCAGCTGGCACGTATCCCTATTGATGCCATTAAGCTGGATCAGAGTTTTGTGCGTAATATCAATATGCAACCTGTTGCACAATCGCTGGTCCGTGCGATTGTTGCCGTTGCTAAAGCCCTTAAGCTGCAGGTGATTGCTGAGGGCATTGAAACCGAAGCTGAAGAGAAGTTTGTGATGGCCAACGGTGTCGATGGGCGGCAAGGTTATTATTATGCAAAACCAATGCCCGCAGAAGAGCTCGGGCATTGGCTGGCTAAGCATCCTGCCCGCGTCTAATGCCGGTTAGCGAGATTAACCGGCTTTGCGCATGGAAGCGCTATGCCGGTTCTGCAGTTGTACCAGACGTTCCATATAGGCAATGTCTTTCGGTTCCAGCGTGAAGGCATAATCTACCCAATCCTCCGTTATATCCATCAGTTCTGCCCGTGACAGCTGCAGCACACGTTGACGAGCTTTGAGCATGGCACGTACGCCATTCAACTTTGGACGTAGCGTGTCGATAAAGGTCCGCGTAGTGCGATAACCATCGCCCGGCTGGAACACTTTATCGACCAGGCCACGCGTCTCATACCACTCTGCGCTGTGTGACTCCCCTTCCATAATCAGCTCTTCGGCCAGCTTCATGCCAGACCGACGCGCCACCAGGGAGTAACCGCCCATGCCGGGGAACAGGTTGAAGGCGATCTCGGGGAACCCCATGCGCGCACTGTTCTGCGCCAGAATGAAGTGGTGTGCCAGCGCCGCTTCAAAACCGCCACCGAGCGCACTGCCTTCAATCATTGCCAGGGTCACCGCTCCGGTATCAAACCCCCGCGCTGCGGAATGGATGCAGTCGACACAGGCACGTGCATAAGCGCGCAGCGCTTCACGACGATTATTGCGAATGCACTCTACGAAGAAACGCAGATCGCCGCCGGCGTTAAACATCTGCGGTACTAACGAACCCGTGACCCAAAAATCAATTGGCAGACCGGAACGCTGGGCGGAATAGCTCAGGTTCATGATCTCCTCGATTAATTCGTGGTTAAAACTCGGGCGTGGTTGCGCACGCAGCATCATCCACATGGTGTGGCGGCCCTCTTCATAGTAGGCCGCTAGCTGTGTGGTTTGTCCAACTTCGGTGAACAGTCTGCATGTGGGTTGGTTAATTACTGTCATTGTCTCATCCTCTGTTTATGTTTATGTGGTGCGTTAAACGCCACATCAGCGTAATCCAGAGTGAGGCCAGACCAAATGAGAGATTGATTTATAAAGCAAAATCCAGAGATATCCCCGACCACCGGCCGGGGAAGCATTAGCGGGCTTACTTGATGGCAGCGCGTTGCCCTACGGCAACATGAGAACGCTTAACGCGTCTTGAATAAACAGCGGTGATGATAGGCACGATTACAGACGTCACTATCACCGACGTGGCGACTAATGCCGTGGCAGCAGGAGCAACCGGTTTAAACTGCGGCAGCATTTCTGCAATCAGGACCGGCGTGGCGACCGCGGCTCCGGCAGTGCTGGAAGCCGCGATTCCCGCCGTGCCGTCGCCGCCACCGATGAAGCGGTCGGCAATAATCAGAGGAATGCCGGTAATAATGATGACCGCAACACCCAGCAAAATGCCCAACATCCCCGTTTGTGCAATCACCGCTAAATCGATGGTATTACCCAGCGCGAAAGCGAAGAAGGGAATCAAGGTGTGAACCGCTTTACCAAAGAAATCGCGCAGTTCCGGATCGAGATTGCCAAGCGCAAATCCGACAATAAACGGCAGTACTGCGCCAACAAAAACGTGGGGTTCAAATGAAGCGATGCCTGCGGTACCGAGGATCACCATGGTCATCAGCGGTCCCGATTCCAGCGACATCAACACAAAGGCTCCCGCCTCCTCTTTAGATCCATATTGCTGCATGATTGAGGCATATAAGCCGCCGTTGGTCATATCCATGGCGGCTACCAGGGCTAGCGTAGAAAGACCAGCAAACATCCCCACTTCAATACCATTTTCCGGCATCACGCGTGAGGCAATCGCCGCGACAACCCAGGCGACGGCAATTTTAGTGAGGACTAGCGTACCGGATTTACGCAACACCGTGCCGGTGGCGCTCAGTTTGATTGACGCCCCCATGCAGAAGAACCACACCGCCAGGATCGGTACCGTACCGCTCATCAAGCCATTAGTAAAAGAACCGAAATATTTACCCGCGCCGGGGGAAAAAGTATGGCATAGCGCGCCTAAAAACAGCGGAATCAACATCATACCGCCAGGAATTTTATCGATTGCCCGTTTAATATGCATAGGTCTGTCACCTTAACTGAGCCAAAGGGAGGTGCGTTTCAATTGCCGGAAGGCATGGGGAGCAAGATAACGGCGGGTGACAAGGAAAAAAGTGATCGCACCTTTATTTATGAAACAGTGTTTTATTTTTATTGGTTGATCATTTTGAATTTATGATGTGCATCGCCATACCAGTTGAAATGGCGGGAAAAAGAAAGGCGCCCTCAGGCGCCTGTCTCATTTTGCATACCCTTAATTCTGTCCATACCATGCGTTTTGACCATGTTTGCGCAGGTAGTGTAGATCGAGCAATGTTTGAGAAATGGGCGTTAACTCAGCTTGAAGCCTGGCAGTGTGCAACGCCATATAGGCAACTTCCTCCAACACCACGGCGCTATGCACCGCAGCGTGCGCATCTTTACCCCAGGCAAAAGGACCGTGTGAATTGACCAACGCAGCCGGAACGGCATTGGGATGAATCCCTCGTTGTGCGAAGGTTTCAATAATCACCTGCCCGGTATTCCACTCATAATCTCGCTCTATTTCTTCACGCTTCATCTGACGCGTGCAAGGGATGGTGCCGTAGAAATCATCCGCATGCGTGGTACCCAATGCAATGATCTCACGCCCAGCCTGAGCCCAGATAGTCGCGTGGCGCGAGTGCGTGTGAACAATACCGCCAACGTCCGGCCACGCCAGATAGAGTGCGCGATGCGTCGCCGTGTCAGATGACGGGCGCATTTTGCCTTCTATAATATTGCCGTTGGCTAATTCCACCACCACCATATCGTCGCGCCGCATATCCTCGTATTTCACGCCAGAAGGCTTGATCACAAGTAGACCGCGTTCGCGATCCACGGCACTGACATTGCCCCAGGTAAAGGTCACCAGGTTATAGCGTGGTAAATCGAGATTCGCTTCCAGTACCTGCTGCTTTAACGCTTCCAGCATGATTTTTCTCCTGAGAACTGTGATACCTCAATTGTGAGGAGCAGGCCAGGAAACCGTTATGGAAGGAATCGCTATAAAAGCAGCGAAAAGTGGCTGAGGCACCAAAAATGCGGTGTAAATTAAGACTTTTCTATCTTCGGAAACAATGCGCAAAGTTTAGACTTATCTAAGCATTGATGCGGACCTGATCTCTCCTAGTTTGAATGCTGTTGCAGGATGAATAGGGCAACGCATTTTACGGTGATTATCGACGGCATAGGATGTGACGAAGGAGAATTTTGGAGGACAACATCTATACTTACAGTGTTACCTCTGTGTTAACAATCAAGGAGAAGTGAATGACTACAACAATGAAACGTTTAACCGCAGCCTTACTGGCTACCACTTTAGTTGTTGCCTTGAGCGGTTGCTCCAACTGGTCGAAACGCGATCGCAATACCGCAATTGGTGCGGGTGCGGGTGCCATTGGTGGTTCCGTGCTAACCAACGGTAGCGGGCTCGGTACTATTGGCGGCGCGGCCGTCGGCGGTATCATCGGCCATCAGGTGAGTAAGTAATAAAACAATAATACGCAGGCTACGCAGCGCATCTACCGATCAACGGGCCACCGATAACGTGGCCCGAACTGTTTCAACCGCCGGCGAGTTTTACTTTCATACCTTTGGCTTCCAGCAGCGTCTTAATCACATCGCGCTTGTCGCCCTGGATTTCGATCACGCCCTCTTTTACCGCACCACCACAACCACATTTTTTCTTCAATTCAGCGGCGAGCTTTTCAAGTGCGGCATCATCAAGATCGATACCGCTGATCAGGCAAACGCCCTTTCCTTTGCGACCGCTAGTCTGACGCTGAATACGTACAATGCCATCGCCTTTTGGTCGCGGCGCTTTCTCTTCTTCGTGCGTAATGCGACCGCTATCCGTCGAATATACCAGTCGATTGTCCTGAGCCATTATGCCTCCTGTAAGCTATGCAGGATTTGCTGCAGGGTTGCTGCCGGATCGGCGGATTGGGTAATCGGACGACCAATCACCATATAATCCACACCCGCCAGTTTAGCCTGCTGCGGCGTCATGATGCGTCGCTGATCGCCTGCATCACTGCCTGCGGGCCGAATGCCAGGCGTTACCAGCGCAAATTCCTTGCCAATTACCTGCTTAAAGTGCGCGGCTTCTTGTGCAGAGCAAACCACGCCGTGCAGACCGCAATCATGGGTTAAACGCGCCAGGCGTTCTGCCTGCTCAGCCGGGGAAAGTGTAATACCCAGACCTTTCAAATCGCTCTCATCCATGCTGGTTAACACGGTGACGGCAATCAGCAATGGTGCATCATTCCCAAAGGGTACTAACGCTTCACGCGCCGCATTCATCATGCGCGCGCCACCGCTTGCATGAACATTTACCATCCACACGCCTAAATCGGCGGCGGCTGCCACAGCATGAGCCGTCGTGTTTGGGATATCGTGAAATTTGAGGTCGAGGAACACTTCAAAACCGCGCTCCTGCAGCAGCTTCACCAGTGCAGGACCAAATAACGTGAACATCTCTTTGCCCACTTTCAGCCGACACTGGCTTGGATCAATGCGGTCAACAAACTGCAGCGCGCTGTTGAGATCATGATAGTCGAGAGCCACCAGAATGGGTGAAGTGGTTACAGGCATAACGTTTCCTCAGTGACAGGCACCCGCAGGCGCGATGGACAAACGGCAAGCATTCTACCTGCGCAGAACGGTGACCACAATCACGCTACCGCATCTAACAAACCTGATTGACGAGCCTATGCACGATGTTGAGGAGTCGCAAAAGCGTAAACCCTACTGTATGTTGTAACTATATCGCGCTATAAAAAGAACATCACGGCCGCTATTGGCCGTCGAGTCCACGAATGGGTTTAACGGAAGACCACGCACGACAGGATGGACAATGCCAGTACAGTGCATGCGCCGTAAATCCACACTTCTGGCAGCGATAGCGCGGTTTGGTGCGGATCTGTTCACCTACCATGTCACGCAGGACCATCAAACTCTCTTTCGCGCGTCCATCTTCAGCTTCATGTAAGTGGAAATCCATCAGGCGATGGAATACGCGCATTGTCGGATGCCGCTGCAGCTGACGATTGATGTATAACTGCGCGGCTTCTGGGCCTTGCTGCTGCTCAAGGATGTCGGAGAGATAGAGTTCTGCCGCTGCGCCCGTGTTCTCATCAACGCAGCGTTGTAAAAATTGGGCCCAGTTTTCGGCTTGATTCAGTCGCTGATAGCAGGTTTCCAGCATAGGCAAGGTTTCGCTTACCAGTTCTTTATCCTGCTCCAGCACGCGCTGCAATCGGCTGGCAGCTTTGGCGTACTCGCCCTGCTCCATTAGAATACGGCCCATCATGATCGAAACGCGCGCACTCTGATGATCGGCTGATTCACCCTTTTTCAATAGCGTCATTGCACGATCAAGGTCATCACTGCTTAGCGCCTGTAATGCCAGCTCGCAATAGAAATGGGCGATTTCACCTTTTTGTTTGTCTTTACCGAGTTTAACCAGTTTTTCGGCCACTTCGATGGCCTTTTGCCAGTCGCTGGTCGCCTGATGAATCAGTAACAGTTGCTGGAGCGCACCAATGCGAAAATCCGTTTCTTCCACCAGCTGACCAAACATGTCTTCGGCGCGATCGTAAAGCCCCGCTGCCATATAATCACGTCCAAGTTGCTGGATCGCCAGCAAACGCTGTTCGTAGCTGAGCGAAGCGCTTTCCATCAATGCCTGGTGAATACGAATAGCGCGATCAACTTCGCCTCGCGAACGGAACAGATTGCCCAGCGTCAAATGCGCCTCAACTGTGCCGCTGTCCTCTTTCAACATATCGAGAAAGAGATCAACCGCTTTGTCCTGTTGATTGGAGAGTAAGAAGTTAACCCCCGCCACATATTCACGTGACAGGCGATTCGCTTCTTGTTGCTTATCCTGATGCGCACTGCGGCGGCCCATATACCAGCCATACGCCGCCGCAACAGGAAGAAGCAAAAACAGCAGTTCAAGCATCGAAAATTAATCCCGACGGCTAACAGTAGGTGACGTTGTCACAGCAGTGGCTTGTTCATTTTGCGCCTGAATACGCTTTAGTTTTCGCTGCGCGTTGGCCAGTGATACGCGTATGCGTAGCCAGAACAGACCACAAATCGCCCAGCCAAGCAGGAACCCGGCGCCAAACAGACTGGCGAGTAAAGTAGAAATACGAAATTCGCCCTGCGCAAGCAGATAATTAAAAGTGATGACCTGGTCGTTATGCGCTCCGAGCGTAACGGAGATAATAAAAATGACCAAAACCACGAGAAAAATTAGCAAATATTTCACAATGCATCCTGTCGAGAGGTTATCCAAGAGAAGTATGCCAAAAAAGCGCCATTGATGCTGCTTATCCCCGCATCAGTTAGCGCATTTTTCTGCAAGCGCAATCAATCATATGGGGACAAATAGCGTAATTACAATCCATCATCGCGCTGCGCAATCTCTTTCTGCTCTGCGGGGGGAACCGTTAGCGGGCCGCAAAAACGTTGGGCCAACAGGGTTGCTAGCGTCACCAGTACCCAGGAAATGATTGTTGCCATAACTATATCACGCGGCCAGTGCATACCCAGTAATAGGCGGCTTCCCATCACCATTGTTGCCCAAATAAACAACACTGCGACCGTCTTAATATGCCTGCGTGGCCATAACAGGCCGATCGCCAATAACGCCCAGCTGGCTGCAAACATGGTATGCCCGGAAGGAAATGCATAGCCGGTTTCAAAGGCCCAATGATTTTTTAACCATTGAGGTAGCTGCGTATCATTGGCCAATAAGGTGGAAACCATCTCACTGCGCTCGGTACGATGCAGCTGATAGAACTGATCGCCGCTAATGCCATGGCTTTTTTCCAGCCAAATCACATAAGGTCGAGGTTCCTGGACATGCTCTTTAATGGAGGTTTTGGTGTACTGGCCGGCAAGAATTGCGCCATTCATAATGAGAATAAGCAAAATCGCGGGTTTGAGACGAAAACGTAAACACCACAGCATCCAGGCACTGAGAATAATGCTGGTGAGAATCCCCCATGGGCTGGTTACGGTTTCCGTCATCCAAAACAACAGGCGCAGTATGTTACTGCTTTCTCCTGGCTGCCATTGCCAACCCGATATCCACACGCCCAAGGGCATCAGCAATAATAAAAACGCGCCGAAGGTGGTCCGCTTGATGATGTTTAACATTCGCTTCCTTTAAGATCTGCTGCAACACGCGCGGCATGCATAACTTTAGCTGAAAAAAGAATAACATACCCATTGCGGCTTGGATAATTGTGCTTTATCACTACAATCACTCTGACCGATTAACGGCGAGAGTTCGGGTTGTGGCACAATAGCGTAAGTTTCATCGGGCCACCTGGGCCCGTGCGTTATCATGATGATAGCGCATCCTCTGAAGGTTCTGGAGAGTCACATGCAGCTTAAACGGGTAGCAGAAGCCAAACTGCCCACGCCATGGGGAGATTTCCTTATGGTTGGTTTTGAAGAACTGGCAACCGGGCACGACCATGTCGCGCTGGTTTATGGAGATATTAGCGATCACAATCCGGTACTGGCACGCGTCCATTCCGAATGCCTGACCGGCGATGCCCTGTTCAGCTTACGCTGCGACTGCGGCTTTCAGCTGGAGGCCGCGTTAACGGCTATCGCTGAAGAGGGGCGCGGTATCTTGATGTACCATCGCCAGGAAGGCCGCAACATTGGTTTGTTGAATAAAATTCGTGCTTATGCCTTACAGGATAAGGGCTACGATACGGTTGAAGCGAATCATCAACTCGGTTTCGCCGCGGATGAGCGCGATTTCACCTTGTGTGCAGATATGTTCAAACTGTTGGGCGTCAATGAAGTGCGCTTGCTAACGAATAACCCACGCAAGGTTGAGATCCTGAGTGAAGCCGGTATCAACATCGTAGAGCGTGTACCGCTGGTTGTGGGGCGTAATCCAAAAAATGCCCACTATCTTGATACCAAAGCCGAAAAGATGGGTCATCTGCTACCGAAGTCTTGAGCAGATAAAAAAGCCGGGAAATCCCGGCTTTTTTTTAATTGAGCATGTTGCGTATCACATAGTGCAAAATGCCATCGTTCTGGTAGTAGGTTAGCTCATTGCCTGTATCGATTCGGCAGCGCGTTTCCAGCGTCTCTTTACTCCCATCCACGCGTGTCAGCGTTACCGTCACGGTTCCACCTGGCTTTAGTTGCGCCAGATTCGCTACATCAATGTACTCTTCACCGGTTAATCCTAACGTTTTGCGAGTGACACCTGCGGGAAACTCCAGCGGTAAAATGCCCATGCCAATCAAATTGGAACGGTGAATACGTTCGAACGATTCGGAAATAACCACGCGCACGCCTTGCAAGCGTGGGCCCTTTGCAGCCCAGTCACGGCTGGAACCTGAGCCATACTCCTTGCCGGCAATCACCGCTAACGGTACGCCTTCCTGCTGATACTTCATCGCCGCGTCATAAATCGCTAGCTGCTCGTTACTGGGGAAGTGTTTGGTGTAACCTCCCTCTACCCCCGGCACCATCTCATTGCGTATGCGGATATTGGCGAATGTACCGCGCATCATCACTTCATGGTTACCACGACGCGAGCCGTATGAGTTGAAATCGGTGCGTTCAACGCCGTGCGAGAGTAAATAGCGTCCGGCAGGACTTTCCGCTTTGATGCTGCCCGCAGGCGAAATGTGGTCAGTTGTTACGGAGTCACCGAGCATCGCCAGAATGCGTGCGCCCTTGATATCTTGTACTGGCTGCGGTGTTTTCTCCATATCATCAAAGAAGGGTGATAAACGAATATAGGTGGAGTCACCGTCCCAATCATAGGTTGCCGCTTCGCTGACCTTGATCTGTTGCCATTCAGGCGTGCCGTTAAAGACCTCAGCGTACTCCTTGTGGAACATATCGCTGGTCACTTTTTGCACCGCCGCTGCAATTTCTTCAGGCGATGGCCAGATATCTTTTAGGAATACATCATTGCCCTGCCTATCTTTTCCAAGCGGATCGGATTGCAGGTTGAGCTTCATATTGCCCGCTAATGCATACGCCACCACCAGCGGCGGTGATGCCAGCCAGTTAGTTTTAATCAAGGGATGAATACGACCTTCAAAATTACGGTTACCAGAGAGCACGGCAGCAACCGTAAGATCACCCTCTTTGATGGCGCTTTCTATAGCATCAGGCAATGGGCCTGAGTTACCGATACAGGTGGTACAGCCATAGCCGACCAGATTGAAGCCCAGATCGTTCAGGTAAGGCGTTAATTGCGCGACGTCCAGATAATCAGAAACCACCTTCGAACCAGGCGCCAGCGAAGCTTTAACCCAGGGTTTACGCATCAGTCCGCGCTCAACTGCATTCTTCGCTAGCAACCCCGCAGCCATCAACACGCTTGGGTTAGAAGTATTCGTACAGGACGTAATCGCAGAAATCACCACGGCGCCATCATCTAACTGATAACTTTTACCGGTTTCACTGTCGCGATAGCTTACGGTCTTATGCGGCTTTTGCGCCTGATTGATTTCAAGTTCATTACTGGCAGCAAAAGCATCAGGAACATCACCAAGCGATACACGATCCTGTGGACGTTTTGGTCCAGCCAGGCTGGATTCGACTTCGCCCATATCCAGCGCTATGGAACTGGTAAACACAGGCTCGTCCCCAGCGTTACGCCACATTCCCTGCTGTTTAGCATAGGCTTCAACCAACTCTACCTGCTCCTGGTCACGACCGGTGAGCGTCATGTAACTAAGCGTCACTTCATCAACGGGGAAGAAGCCACAGGTCGCGCCATATTCGGGCGCCATGTTGGCTATAGTGGCGCGGTCAGCAAGCGGCAGATCTGCTAAGCCATCGCCGTAAAACTCAACGAATTTACCGACTACGCCATGCTTACGTAGCATTTGAGTGACGGTTAGCACCAGATCGGTCGCGGTAATACCGGGACGCAATTTGCCGGTGAGTTTAAAACCGACCACATCAGGAATGAGCATAGAGACCGGTTGGCCCAGCATCGCCGCTTCGGCCTCGATGCCACCCACCCCCCAACCCAATACGCCCAGCGCATTGATCATCGTTGTGTGCGAATCGGTTCCAACCAGCGTATCGGGGTAAGCAACCTCTTGCCCATTTTGCGTTTCATGCCACACAGATTTGCCGAGATACTCCAGGTTCACCTGATGACAAATGCCGGTGCCCGGTGGTACAACGCGAAAGCGGTTAAAGGCTTTCTGGCCCCAGCGCAGGAAAACATAGCGTTCATGGTTGCGTTCCATTTCTAAACGTACATTTTCGTCGAAGGCTTTGTTATCACCGAAATGGTCGACGGTAACGGAGTGGTCAATGACCAAATCAACTGGCGAAAGCGGATTCACTTTGGCGACATCACCGCCAAGACGTTTTACCGCCTCACGCATAGCGGCTAAATCCACCACGGCGGGAACGCCGGTGAAGTCTTGCATTAGAACACGGGCTGGCCGATAAGCAATCTCACGATCGGCATGCGCATCTTTTTGCCATGCTACCAGGGCCTCAATATCTTCGGCCGTAACCGACTCTCCATCTTGCCAGCGCAACAGGTTTTCAAGCAGGACTTTCATTGACTTGGGCAAGCGATCGATGTTGCCCAATTGCTGAGCTGCTTTCGGCAGGCTGTAATAGTGATATTTTTTTGCCCGAACATTCAGCGTGTCCTGACTGTGCTCGCGTAACGTTAACGACATAGCGCCTCCATGTAAGTAGATCTCTTTTTAAACCTCAGTGACTGCAAGGTTTAGCTTAAAGATAGACCACATTTTCGTTAACGTTTTGATAACAACACGAATTGACACATTTTAACGTAATAAAAAATGCCCCGACATTTGTCAGGGCATTTCAAGTAATTCATTTTTAATTTGCGTTAGGGATTACATCATTGCCCAAAAGGCTGCTGCCCAAAAAACAAACGAAAAGGTATATACGCCAAACCAGGATAAGGTTGTTGTATTGAGGTTCATGATTCACTCCCTCCCGGATTCCGGGCAAAAAAAGTCCACCGTCGTCAGCGTTGTACTGATGACACCGTTTTTTTAATGCTGAGTGTTAAAGGACGGGCTTTTAACTTGCCCACCGGATAATCCGGCAAAATGAGGGACTAATTAGCGCTATTAAGAGCGGAATGCACACTGCGTTATTTGGACTTCGGATCCATGAATGATTCGATAAAATTACGTTGATTCTCACTCAGTTCCCACGATGCAGGAATGGTGACTTGCGGTTCTTTCGAAACAACGTCTTTAACTTTACATGCTGGCGTTTGCGACTGACGCGCAGCAACCGGATGTTTACGACTGAGAGTATTTGCCCACATGGCTTAACCCCACATACGCCAAATCATTAATGCCACCACTACCCAGAACAGTGCTGAAGCAGCGAAGACAGTCAACCAAGCCTTGCGACGAGTGTTACCAGAACGCTCAACTTTGGTGCTTTTAGTCCGGAAATCCGGCTGTACAGTTATTCTCGTGTTCATAGTTTTTGATAATCACTCTCAATAAAACGATTGATGACAACGATTAAGATTTAGGACGAATCCTAAACTTGTTAAGACCGAAAATCCAGTTATTTTTATTGAGCACAACGATTAACGCTATTTATCAAAACACAAAAAATTGATGAGATAAATTTAATTGCCACGATAACTATTAATTAAATAGTTACATTGTAAATTTGAGTTAGCACCAAATTAGATCCACTTTAAATTTGAGTTTAATTCGCTAACCCAGTAAAAAAGCCCTTCTCCATCAACTCTTAACTGGAGTATGGGAATATTCCTGGCGTGCTGCAAAGTAGCAAGGTAAAAATTGTGTACTGATTCGCATTTAATAACTAACAATAGAAAAACATGTGACCCATGTTTCATTTACATAAAAATAATGGAATTTTTTTGATCTACTCGTGGCGCTAAGCGCTATGGGATTCCGAAGGTGCCCACTGGACACCTTGGCAAAATAATGAGTTAGGTAATTATTTGAAAGGTAATTTGATATCGCGGAACATCGCTTCAATATCTTCATTAGAACGCAGTGCTACCGCAGCATCCACCACATCACGCGTAAGATGAGGTGCGAAACGTTGAATAAAATCATACATATAGCTACGCAGAAAAGTGCTGCGTCTGAAGCCAATTTTAGTCGTGCTATTGGTAAAGATCTCTGAAGCTTCTATACGCACCAAATCCGGATCGGCAATGGGGTCTACTGCCATGCTAGCGATAACCCCCACACCTAAGCCTAAACGCACGTAGGTCTTAATCACATCCGCATCGGTAGCGGTAAATACGATGCGTGGCGTCAATCCTGCTCGGTTGAATGCAGTGTCCAGCTCTGAACGCCCGGTAAAACCGAAGGTGTAAGTGACTAAAGGAAAATCTGCCAACTCTTCAATCGTCACATTTGATTTGCCCGCAAGCGGATGATCGGGCGTCACAACGATGGCGCGATTCCAGTGATAGCAAGGCAGCATAATCAAATCGTCATACAGATGCAGTGCTTCAGTGGCAATAGCAAAATCCGCATTCCCCTTGGAAACCGCTTCAGCAATTTGTGTCGGCGAGCCTTGGTGCATATGCAGCGAGACGCGTGGATAGCGTTCAATGAAACCCTTAATCACGCCAGGAAGCGCATAGCGTGCTTGTGTGTGCGTCGTCGCGACATAGAGCGATCCCTTATCTGGCCAGGTATGTTCACCGGCGACAGATTTAATCGCATCCACCTTCGATAAGACTTCACGCGCAATACGAATAATCTCTTCACCCGCTGGCGTGACCTGAGTCAGATGTTTACCACTGCGAGCAAAAATCTGCACGCCGAGCTCATCTTCCAGCATGCGTACCTGCTTGCTGATGCCGGGTTGCGAAGTGTATAAGCCTTCGGCGGTCGATGAGACATTAAGATTGTGATTGACCACTTCGACGATGTAACGCAACTGCTGCAATTTCATAGTTATATCTTCCTGGTAGCGACAGAGGTGCATTCCCTGCAGGCGTGTTTCCGCCTTGATGACAGCAGAGGGAGGGAAAGCGAGTCAGCGAAACGAAAAGAGTTCTATAACTACTATATCAGTTAAGGGAAGAATGTAGAACGATTAGCTATAAGGATAAGAGAAAGGCCAGCTGACGCTGGCCTTGGAGGATTACTTCTTAGCTTCCTGCCACTTGCCGTCAATATAGAACATTGACCAGCCTGTAGCTTTGCCGTCTTTTTCTGATGAAACGTATTGCTGCTTTGTTTTGCGACTAAAACGTACCATCGTCTTATTACCTTCCGGATCGGCGGCGGGCGCTTCCGACAGATATTTCAGCTTTTCAGGGAGACGATCGGCAAAGCGTTGCAGCTCTTCCACTAAAGGCGCACGTGTTTCACGCGATTTAGGGAAGGTATTGGCAGCAAGGAACACGCCAGCTGCGCCATCACGCAATACAAAATAAGCATCTGACTTTTCACACGGCAACTCTGGCAGCGGCACCGGATCTTCTTTTGGCGGGGCGACATCACCGTTGCGCAAAATTTTGCGGGTATTTTTACAATCATCATTGGTACAAGCCATGTACTTGCCAAAACGCCCCATTTTCAGGTGCATTTCAGAACCACATTTCTCACACTCAACAACGGGACCGTCATAGCCCTTGATACGGAACTCGCCCTGCTCGATTTCGTAGCCATCACACTCTGGGTTGTTACCGCAGACGTGCAGTTTACGCTGATTATCGATCAGGTAGCTATCCATCGCCGTACCACACTTCTGGCAGCGGCGACGTGCGCGCAGCGCGTTGGTTTCGGCATCATCGCCTTCCAGCACGTTGAGAACTTCATTTTCCGGAATCAGGTTAATGGTCTGCTTACAGCGTTCTTTAGGCGGCAAAGCATAGCCAGAACAACCCAGGAAAACACCGGTGCTGGCAGTGCGGATCCCCATAGGACGGCTGCACGTCGGGCAATCAATCGACGTTAATACCATCTGGTTCGGCTGCATGCCGCCCTCTTCCGGATCTTTTTCAGCATGGTCTAACTGCTGGCTGAAATCACTGAAGAAAGAGTCGAGCACGGCTTTCCACTCGGCTTCATTATTGGCAACCTGATCGAGGCTGTTTTCCATGCGCGCGGTGAAGTCATAGTTCATCAACTCGCGGAAGTTCGCTTCCAGACGATCGGTGACAATCTCACCCATTTTTTCAGCATAGAAGCGGCGGTTCTCTACGCGAACGTAACCGCGATCCTGGATGGTCGAAATAATTGATGCATAAGTCGATGGACGGCCAATTCCGCGCTTTTCAAGCTCGCGCACTAGCGAAGCTTCGCTGAAGCGCGCCGGCGGCTTGGTAAAGTGCTGGCTTGGCATCAGCTCTTTCAAATCCAGCGTGTCGCCGACATCAACCGGTGGCAGCGTCAGATCTTCATCATTCTTGCGCAGCGCAGGCATCACGCGCGTCCAGCCATCAAAACGCAGCGTGCGCCCTTTCGCTTTCAATTTGAATTCAGCCGCGCCCACGGTCAGCGTGGTGGAATCGTACTGCGCCGGTACCATCTGGCAGGCAACAAACTGACGCCATATCAGCTGATACAGTTTTTGTGCGTCAGCTTCCATATCTTTCAGCTGTTCTGCCACGACATTCACATCTGAAGGACGAATCGCTTCATGCGCTTCCTGCGAGTTCTCTTTGCTGGCATAGGTGTTCGGCGCTTCTGGCAGATATTTCTTACCAAAGTTGCTTTCAACGTAGCCACGCGCCATCGCCACCGCATCCTGGCTCAGGTTGGTGGAGTCGGTACGCATATAAGTAATGTGGCCGGCTTCATACAGACGCTGTGCCATCATCATGGTCTTCTTCACACCGAAGCCAAGACGCGTGCTGGCTGCCTGTTGCAACGTAGAGGTAATGAAAGGTGCAGAGGGTTTGCTGCTGGTCGGTTTATCTTCACGATCCAGCACTTCATAACGCGCTTTCTGCAGAATAGCGACCGCAGCGTGAGTTTGCTCACGATTGACCGGGCGGAACGCCTTATCATTTTGATGCGTAACCTGCATCGCCAGATCGGCACCTTTCGGCGTGGCAAAATCAGCATTGATCTCCCAATACTCTTCCGGCACGAAGGCTTTGATCTCGTGCTCGCGTTCCACCACCAGACGAACAGCTACAGACTGTACGCGGCCGGCTGACAAACCGCGGGCTATTTTTTTCCACAGTAGCGGCGACACCATGTAACCGACGACGCGGTCCATGAAACGGCGAGCCTGCTGGGCATTAACACGTTCGATATTAAGCTCGCCCGGCTTCTCAAACGCCTGACGAATTGCATTCTTGGTGATTTCGTTAAACACCACGCGGCTGAAACGCTTGTCATCGCCACCAATCACTTCCCGCAGGTGCCAGGCAATGGCTTCCCCTTCGCGGTCAAGGTCGGTTGCGAGATAGATGTGGTCGGCATCAGCAGCAAGGTTTTTCAGCTCAGCAACCACTTTCTCTTTGCCAGGCAGAATTTGATAATCCGCTTCCCAGCCATGCCAGGGATCAACACCCATACGGTTGACCAATGCGGCTTTTTCATCCTTCTTAACCTTTTTGCCAGTTTTCGCCTTTTCCCCGTCGGCACTTTTACGGGCAGTTGAACCGCTGGTCGGCAAATCACGGATATGACCGACGCTGGATTTCACCACGTAGTCATTACCGAGGTATTTATTGATTGTTTTGGCCTTTGCCGGGGACTCAACGATTACGAGTGCTTTACCCATATGTACCTTTACCTAAATGAAACGTCCTGATAAACGGGAGAGAATTGGAGGTCCCAAAACCCAATGGGTTCAATATTGCTGCCAACATTTCTCATTTCAAGGCAGCAGGGATAATCTCAGGCCAGATTGCGTCGACTTCTGCAACTTTATGATTAGGAGCGAGTTTTCCATCTGACAGTATCACACATCCGGGTGTGATCTCCCTGAAAGCTGAATCGCCCACACTCTACCTGATAAAATCCGTTACGCAACTTAATTAGCATTCTGCTTAATTTTGCGCCAGTTTTATAACGCAATGCTGATTTGCTGAACGCGATGACTCGCAAGTAATATAGAAGGAGAAAATTGGCTGTCAAAAAAAGGAGTGGAAAATGTCAGGACCAATGGAATCTATTTCACGCCAGGCGTTACTGGAAATAGCGAATCAGTTAACCAAAAAGCACGACGATTATTTTATCGGATTAGAAGCGAATGATGTGATTCAACAGGGTGACGTATTGGTGTTTCGCGGCCCCTATTTTCTTGATGATGAAGGCTTGCCCACCGCCAAAACCACCAAGGTGTTTAATGTGTTTAAACACCTCGCCGTTGAGCTCTCCGCTCACTATCGTCTGGCATAAAAAAGCCCGGCATTTGCCGGGCTTGATTACAAGAGTGGCTTGTCGCCGCGCTGCCACATTTTCAGAATCAACCGTTCAACGGCCAAACTGGCGCTGTTGGTAAAGCGATCCATCATTTTACGCTTACGGGCATAATGCACGCCCAGCACGGTGAAGCGCTCCATATGATTAATGATCAGCGCATCGCTGGTGCCAATTTCGTCAATCAGCCCTAAATCCAGCGCCTGACGGCCATACCAATGTTCTCCCGTCGCCACTTTGTTCAGATCAAGTGATGGGCGCATCTGCTGTACAAAATCTTTGAACAGCTGATGGGTTTCGTTGAGATCTTCCTGGAACTTCTCACGCCCTTCATCAGTGTTCTCACCAAATAGCGTCAGAGTGCGCTTATACTGGCCGGCGGTGTGTAATTCGACATCAATATCGTTGCGTTTCAGCAGACGATTGAAGTTAGGTATCTGCGCAACCACGCCAATGGAGCCAATAATAGAGAAAGGCGCCGCAACGATACGATCTGCAACGCAAGCCATCATATACCCCCCGCTCGCGGCCACTTTATCTACCACAGCGGTAAGCTGCAGTCCCGCATCGCGCAGGCGTTGAAGCTGGGAAGCAGCCAAACCGTAGCCGTGCACCACGCCGCCGGGGCTTTCCAACCGTAGCAGAACTTCATCGCCCGGCGTTGCCACTGCCAGCACGGCAGAAATTTCTTCACGCAACGAGGTCACTTCGCTGGCATCCATGCTGCCTTTAAACTCAAGTACATAAAGCGTAGGTTTTGCCGCTTCGCTGATGCCTGCTTTGGCATTGCGCTTTTCGGTTTTGGCTTTGTGCTTCTCTTCTTTCTTATGCTGCTTCAGCCATACTTTTTGCGCCTGTGGCTTCATTTTAGCGAGCTGAAGATCTTCCTTCATCTCGCGATAATCGTCGTCGAGATGCGTCAGGCGCAGTTGACCGCCGCTATGACGTTTACGCAGCGCGGCATTGAGCACAATCAAAACAATAGCTGCAATCGCCACCACCACGGTGACGGCTTTAGCCAGAAATAATCCGTAACTGGAGAAAAAATCCATTCTGCCGCCTTATTAAACAGTAAATTACAACGGGCTCAAGTTTACCCGCTTTACACCTTGCCGTCGCCTGAAATGCCGCCAGGCGGCACAGAATGCGAGGCAGATCGATTGCACCTGACGGCGATTTAAGGCATAAAGCCAAAAACCTGCTGATCCCCTATAAAGGACATCGCTGTGCATTATCAACCGAAAAGCGACCTGTTGGAAAATCGTATCATTCTTGTCACCGGTGCTTCAGACGGCATTGGCCGTGAAGCCGCCCTTACCTATGCGCGCTATGGCGCGCGCGTCATTCTGTTAGGGCGCAATGCGGAGACGCTGCAGCGCACGGAACACACTATCAACCAACTGAATAAGCAGCCTGCCGCGTCATTGTTACTGGATCTCGCCGACGCCACGCCGGAAAGTTGCCAGCAATTAGCGCTGCAGATCGCTGCCCTGGTGCCTCGTCTTGATGGCGTGCTGCATAATGCCGGCATCCTCGGCGAAATCGTGCCGCTGGAAGAACTTGATCCCACCATCTGGCGCAATGTCATGCAGATTAACCTTGATGCCACCTTCTATTTAACCCAGGCCTTGCTGCCGCTGCTATTGAAATCAGATGCTGGCTCGCTGGTATTTACCACATCCAGTGTCGGCCGGACCGGACGTGCTGGCTGGGGCGCTTATGCGGTATCAAAGTTTGCTACTGAAGGTATGATGCAGGTGCTGGCTGATGAGTATAAAAATCGTCATCTGCGCGTAAACTGCATCAATCCTGGCGGTACACGCACCAAAATGCGCGCCAGCGCATTCCCGGAAGAGGATGCGAATTTGCTCAAAACACCCGCCGACTTGATGCCGCTCTATCTCTATTTAATGGGCGATGACAGCCGCCGTAAAACGGGCATCAGCTTTGATGCGCAGCCTGGACGTAAAGCGGGGCCCGCTACCGCATGAGCGATCGCCACCAGCAGCGACAGCAGCGCCTGAAAGAACAGGTAGATGCACGTATTTCCGCCGCCACCGAAACGCGCGGCATCTTGATGGTATTCACCGGTAACGGCAAAGGTAAAACCACCGCTGCATTTGGCACTGCGCTGCGTGCCTGCGGTCACGGCAAAAAGGTCGCCGCCGTGCAGTTCATCAAAGGCGCATGGCCAAACGGCGAGCGCAATTTGCTGGAACAGCACGGCGTTGAGTTTCAGGTCATGTCCACCGGATTTACCTGGGAGACACAAAACCGCGATACCGATACTGCCGCCTGTCAGGTGGTGTGGCAGCAGGCACGCCGACTGTTAGCGGATGAGAGCCTGGATCTGGTGATCCTCGATGAAATCACCTACATGGTAAGCATGGATTATCTGGAGCTGGATGAGTTAATTCAGGCGCTACAACAACGACCATCGCAGCAAAGCGTAATTATTACGGGCCGCGGCTGCCATCGCACGCTGTTGGATATGGCGGATACCGTGACGGAAATGCGTCCGGTTAAACATGCATTTGATGCCGGCATTCAAGCACAGCAAGGCATAGACTGGTAAATCAGTGACGCCACACCATGCGGCGTCACTTTTCGTATCAGGAACCGCGTTTTGTATTATTACGACGCGGAGTATTGCTGACCACGCCGTGACGTTTTACCGCGCGACGGATTTGGTTGGCTTTAGTGCGACGACGATCTTTTTCCACCGCCACTTTGGTCACCGTCTCTTCCGGCATGCTGACTAAGGTACGCAGATAGTTTACCGCCGGTAACTCTAACTCCATCCAGCCGCCGCGAGGCAACCCTTTGGGCAGTTGAATATCACCATAACGTACGCGCATCAGACGACTCACCTGCACACCAACGGCTTCCCAGAGACGACGCACTTCACGGTTACGTCCTTCGGTCAGCGTTACGTTGTACCACTGGTTGATACCTTCACCACCGGCAAACTTAATGGTTTTGAATGATGCCGGACCGTCCTCAAGCTGCACGCCTTTGCTCAGCTGACGAATTTTATCGTCATCCACTTCACCAAACACGCGTACGGCATATTCGCGCTCAACTTCACGGCTTGGGTGCATCAGACGGTTAGCCAGTTCACCATCAGTAGTGAACAGCATCAAGCCGCAGGTATTCACATCCAGACGGCCAACGGCAATCCAGCGCGAACCACGCAGACGCGGCAGACGATCAAAGACCGTTGGACGCCCTTCGGGATCGTTACGCGTACAGAGTTCACCTTCCGGCTTGTAGTACGCCAGCACGCGGCACACTTCGGTTGCTGATTCAGCGATTGAAACCAGATGACCATCAATACGGATTTTCAGGGACTTATCACTTTCGATACGATCGCCAAGCGTCGCCAGTTTGCCGTCAACGCTGACGCGTCCGGCTGAAATCATGGTTTCGATTTCGCGACGCGAACCGTGACCGGCGCGCGCTAATACTTTCTGTAATTTTTCGCTCATGGAGCCTCGTTGTCGCCTTCCCAGGCGTCGTGGTAAGAAGAGGTACGATACAGGGATTACCAATTCCCATATCAGAATCTGTTACCGCTGCGCATCGCTTCCGCAATCTCAGACGGCCCGCGATTTTACACTAACGCAAGTTTTGTTAACACCTTTTCCTTTGCTGCCGATAACAGAGGGCCAGATAAACATCGCCAAATAGGGGCGAAGATATTAAACATTGATCCCACTGATAGATCATCCCGGTTGCTGAACACACACTCAATGCCAAGTGACTGAAATATTATCAGTTAGAACATCTCCTGCTCTTAAGAAAATCAAACCCACTTAAGCGACGTGATACATTAACCCTTTTCATCACTCCTCAGGCAGCAGAGCGCGCCACATGAAAAGGCTAGCACCAACATTAAATCTAAGTAAAAACGATAAAACAGCATAAAAATCCAATCAACAACCTTAAGTGAGCCTTTAAAATCCAATAAATTTAAATTAATAGTTAATTGGCACTATAGGTTGGATTAAGTCTGTATTTTTGTATTTTTTGATTCAGATTAAATTTGATGAATTGTTATGATGGGAAAACTGTGTAAAATTTGAGCCTGAAATCCAGTGCATCGTAATTATAACCATTTTAATATTACAACTTACATTCTTTCAGTTAACAACCCATTAACGGCTACTGTGTAATTTCACTGATATATAAACAAACGGGCGCACGCGGGATTTGATGCGTTTATTCATTTACGGAATGAATTTAATTCGCATGTCGAAAGTCTTCACCAGGGATTTTACTGACATGCTTTTATGAAGATTATTGCCATGAAAACCTCTCTGCTTTGGTCAGCGCTTGCGGCGCTGGCACTGAGCGGTTGTTCCGTGGGCCACACTGAGTACAGTCGTTCCGCGATGCAGCACGTTGATATGAGCGTGACGGGCATCCCGACTGTGCTGGGTTTGGGCATCCTCGGCACAACCATTCCTTTAACGCCAGAATATAGCCTGACGGCGGCTCACGTCGCGAAAACCGCCGTTCAGCGGGTGAAGGCGTATCATCCCTATTGCGATGTCGCGATTATTTACCATAAAAACAGCCCGGAAACTCTGGCTAAATTCCGTAATAGCGCCGTTGGCGAACCCATTAAAATGTATGGTTATAGCTTTATTTCCGCCATGCCGGTTGAATCAAGCGGCGTTAATTTAGCGCGCACCGCTATCACTAACAAATGGAATAAAAAGCCCTGCATGGCGATGGCATCTAATGCTGGCGTAGTGCAAGGAATGTCGGGCGGCGCGGTATATAATGCTGACCAAACCATTGGTGGCGTCATTGTGGGTTACAGTCATGAAATTGCGAATGTACGCAGTAAGAAAGTCATCTTAAAAGATGTCTCTCTTTATATTCCGTATAGCGATTTCAGCAAATGGCTGGAGGCAAATATTGGTCAGACGCAGAGCATCACGCCTGACCATGTGTAATCACTGGAAGGGACGGATGTCGCCGACGCCTTCCCGCACCACCACTGGCGCATCGCTGGTGAGATCGATAACCGTAGTGGGCTGCTGTCCCAGCGTGCCACCGTCGATGATCAGATCCACCAGCTTGCCAATGCTGTATTGAATCTCTTCAGGATCAGATTCGGTAAAATCGTTGCCGGGCAACATCAGCGAGGTCGACATCATTGGCTCGTTAAGACGTTCCAGCAACGCCAGCGCGACGGGATTTGATGGCACGCGTAAACCTATAGTTTTACGTTTATCATTCATCAAACGGCGCGGCACTTCTTTAGTCGCCTTCAAGATGAAGGTGTAATTCCCCGGCGTATTATTTTTCAGAATACGGAACGCCGAGTTATCGACCTGCGCATATGTCGACAGTTCCGACAAGTCGCGACACATCAGCGTAAAGTTATGGTTGCCATCCAGTTGACGGATACGGCATATCCGCTCCATGGCATTCTTCTCTTCCAGCCTGCAGCCCAGCGCATAACCCGAATCGGTAGGATAGACAATCACGCTGCCTTTGTTCAGATAGTCGACGGCCTGATTCACCAGGCGTGGCTGCGGATTGTCGGGATGAATGTGAAAATATTGACTCATAGAAACCTCATATCACCTGTCTGCAACAGCAATGCTGGGTGCCAAATCGGGGAAGCGCTCCCAAATGGGCTCGACGCCACCAGGAAGCCATAATTTGCGGCCCAGTTCTATCCACGGACAAGGTTGGTGAAAATCTGATCCTTGCGACCCTGCTAGCTGATTATCACGCGCATAAGTTGCCAACTGCGTACGCTCGTTTGGTGCCTGCTGACACTGCGCGACTTCCATCGCGTCCCCGCCCACGTCGGCAAAATGCGCAATCAATCGCTTAAGCCATTTTGCGGAAAGGCCGTAACGCCCCGGATGCGCTAAAACGGCATAGCCGCCAGAATGATGAATAGCATCAATGGCTTGTTTAATTGTACACCATTGCGGAGGCACGTAGCCGGTTTTCCCTCGCGCCAGATAATTTTTGAATACCTGCGCCATATTATCGGCTTTGCCAATTTCCACCAGATAGCGCGCAAAATGACCACGCGTGATCATACCGCCTTGCGCCAGACGCTGAGCGCCGGCTAACGCATCGGGAATACGTGCACGCTCAAGCCGTTCAGCCATCTGCTGTGCACGGTCGAGGCGACACTGATGCTGATGCGCAAGGAATTCTGTCAGCGCGGGATGCTGGCAATCCACATTCAGCCCCACAATATGGATTTCATGATTTTCCCATAACGTTGAGGCTTCTAAACCGGCCAGCACGCGGATCGGAAGGTCCTGCTGCTGCACGGCAGCCCTCGCCTCCGCGACGCCCGCAACGGTATCGTGATCGGTGATCGCTAACACGCCAACTTTCATTTCAACCGCGCGCTGTACCAGTGCGGTAGGCGACAACAGTCCGTCAGAAGCCAGCGTATGGCTATGTAAATCGTAAAGGGGAAAGCGAGCAATGTCCGACAAGATAACTCCAGCAACAGCGTAAACCGGCAGGCATGATAACGATTTTGCCCCTGGCTGAAAAAGGGTATTGACTTTTTTCGCCCGAACCAGTTAACTAGTACACAAGTTCACACGTAACGGGTATTTAATCATGGCTATTTTGGGTACGCATTTAAATGGTTGGTGGCACGATGATCCCTTGAACGGGCGACGTCGTCGTGCACAACTTGCGTAACCGCTGTGCAGATACCTAAGCCCGCCACCGAGCGGGCTTTTTTTTGAGCGAAATTCAGAGAATCCATTATGGCTATTGCGAAACCTACATTGAAGTTGATAACCGGTACCGCGCCCTACCGCGAAGATCCGGCCGCAGTGTTCCATCAGCTATGCGGCGCACGTCCAGCAACTTTGCTACTTGAATCCGCGGATATCGACAGCAAACAGAACCTGAAAAGCCTGCTGATTGTTGATAGTGCGCTGCGCGTCAGTGCACTTGGCAATATCGTTACGATTAAAGCACTGTCTGAAAATGGTCGCGCTATCTTGCCACTGCTGGATGAGGCGCTGCCCTCTGACGTGCGTATTGAAGTGCGTCCCGACGGTCGTGAACTCCATTTTTCCCAGCCGCAGGGTTTACAGGATGAAGATTCCCGCCTGAAAGCGCTTTCGGTGTTCGATGCCCTGCGCCTGATCCCCCAGCTGGTTAACAGCCCGGAAGAGGAGCGCGAAGCGATGTTGCTAGGGGGGCTTTTCGCCTATGACTTAGTCGCAGGCTTTGAAGATTTACCGCAACTGCGCAACGAACAGCGCTGCCCGGATTACTGCTTCTATCTGGCTGAAACCCTGCTGGTGATCGACCACCAACAGCGCAGTGCGCGCCTTCAGGCCAGCTTGTTTAGCCCGTCCACCAGCGAGTTTCAGCGTCTGCAAGGCCGCATTGAGCAACTACGCGGTCAGATGACGCAAGCCGCACCTGCCTTACCCGTGCAACGCGTTGAGCAGATGACGTTAAGCACCAGCCAAAGCGATGAAGAGTATTGCAGCGTAGTACGTGAGATGCAGGAAGCGATTCGTATCGGCGAAATCTTCCAGGTGGTCCCTTCTCGTCGCTTCTCGCTGCCGTGCCCTTCACCACTCGCCGCTTACGACACGCTGAAAAACAGCAATCCAAGTCCTTACATGTTCTTTATGCAGGATCAGGACTTCGCGCTGTTTGGTGCCTCTCCGGAAAGCTCGCTGAAGTATGACGCCACATCACGGCAGATTGAGATCTACCCGATTGCCGGTACGCGCCCGCGCGGTCGTCACGCTGATGGCTCGCTGGATCGCGATCTTGATAGCCGTATCGAACTGGAAATGCGCACCGACCATAAAGAGATGGCGGAACACCTGATGCTGGTTGATTTAGCGCGCAACGATCTGGCACGCATCTGCGTACCGGGCAGCCGCTACGTTGCTGATTTAACCAAAGTAGACCGCTACTCGTTTGTGATGCATCTGGTGTCACGCGTGGTTGGCACGCTACGTGAAGACCTCGACGTGCTGCATGCCTATCGCGCCTGCATGAATATGGGCACGCTGAGCGGTGCGCCGAAAGTTCGCGCCATGCAGCTGATTGCTGAAAAAGAAGGCACCCGTCGCGGCAGCTACGGCGGCGCCGTGGGTTATTTCACCGCTAACGGTGACCTCGATACGTGTATTGTCATCCGTTCGGCCTGGGTAGAAGACGGCGTTGCCACCGTGCAAGCTGGCGCCGGCGTGGTACTGGATTCTCAACCGCAAGCAGAAGCGGACGAGAGCCGCAATAAAGCGCGTGCGGTATTACGTGCCATCGCAACTGCCCATCACTGCAAGGAGATTTTCTGATGGCCGATATCCTGCTGCTCGATAATATCGACTCCTTTACTTACAACCTCGTTGATCAGCTGCGCACCTTCGGCCACAACGTGGTGATTTATCGCAACAACGTACCGGCTGACGTGCTGATTGAACGCCTGCAGCACATGGAGAATCCGATTCTGATGCTGTCACCGGGTCCCGGCGCACCAAAGGATGCCGGCTGTATGCCGCATCTGTTGCAAGCCCTGCGCGGCCGTCTGCCAATTATCGGTATTTGTCTCGGCCATCAGGCGATTGTCGAAGCTTACGGCGGCCATGTCGGCCAGGCTGGCGAGATACTGCATGGTAAAGCCTCTTCTATTACCCATGACGGAGAAGGCATGTTTGCCGGCCTGAGTAACCCGCTGCCGGTAGCGCGTTATCACTCCCTGGTGGGCAGCAATACGCCTGCGGAGTTGACTGTAAACGCCAGCTACAACGGCATGGTGATGGCTGTGCGCCACGATGCTGACCGTGTATGCGGCTTCCAGTTCCACCCCGAATCCATTCTCACCACTCAGGGCGCACGCTTGTTAGAACAGACGTTGGCCTGGGCGCTGGCGAAGTAATAGGGAGATTATGATGCAAACTATTCTGGAAAAACTTTATCAGTCTGAAACGCTGAGCCAGGGCGAAAGTCATCAGCTATTTAGCGCCATTATTACTGGCCAGCTGGAACCAACGCAGTTGGCCGCCGCGCTGGTTGCCATGAAAGTCCGTGGTGAACGTCCGGAGGAGATCGCCGGCGCGGCCTCAGCGCTGCTGGAAGATGCCAAACCGTTTCCGCGTCCGGATTACACCTTTGCCGATATCGTCGGTACCGGCGGTGATGGCAGCAACAGCATCAACATTTCCACCGCTAGCGCCTTTGTGGCGGCTACCTGCGGTTTGAAAGTTGCCAAGCATGGTAACCGCAGCGTCTCCAGTAAATCAGGCTCATCCGATCTACTGGCGGCATTTGGCATTAATCTCGACATGCCGGCGGAAAAAGCCCGCAAGGCGCTGGATGACCTGAACGTCTGCTTCCTGTTTGCGCCGCAGTACCACAGCGGTTTCCGTCACGCGATGCCGGTACGTCAACAGCTGAAAACACGTACCATCTTCAATGTGCTGGGCCCGTTGATTAATCCGGCGCGCCCTCCACTCGCGGTGATTGGCGTGTATAGCCCAGAACTGGTGTTGCCGATTGCGCAAACGTTAAAAGTATTGGGTTATCAGCGTGCAGCGGTGGTACACGGTGGCGGCATGGATGAAGTCGCGCTGCATAGCCCAACGCAAGTGGCTGAGCTGCGCGATGGTGAGATTACCGGTTATCAGCTGACGCCAGAGGACTTCGGTTTTGGCTTCCATGATAAAGACGCGCTGGCTGGCGGGACGCCGGAAGAAAACCGTGACATTCTTACCCGTTTACTCCAGGGTAAAGGCCAGCCGGCCCATGAGCAGGCCGTTGCGGTGAACGTCGCAATGTTACTGAAAGTATTCGGAAATGAAGATTTGCGCGACAACGCACAGCGCGCCATCGCTGCCATTCGCAGCGGACAGGCTTATGAGCGCGTTGTCGCTCTGGCAGCGAGAGGATGAGATGAGTATTAAGGGCACTGTTTTAGAGAAAATCGTACAAGACAAAGCCGTGTGGGTTGAGGCGCGCCAGGCACAGCAGCCGCTCGCCACGTTCCAGAACGATTTACAGCCTGCCGCACGTCATTTTTACGATGCGCTGCGTGGTTCGCGCACGGTATTCATCCTGGAATGCAAAAAAGCATCGCCTTCTAAAGGGCTGATCCGCGAGGATTTCGATCCTGCGGCTATTGCTGGCGTTTATCGTCACTACGCTTCTGCGGTATCGGTGTTAACCGATGAAAAATACTTCCAGGGCGATTTTTCGTTCCTGCCTATTGTCAGCGCGGCCATTACGCAACCGGTGTTGTGTAAAGACTTCATCATCGATCCTTATCAGATCTATCTGGCCCGCCACTATCAAGCCGACGCCATTCTGCTGATGCTCTCGGTGTTGGATGATGAACAATATCGCCAACTCGCCGCCGTAGCGCACAGCCTGAAAATGGGCGTGCTGACGGAAGTGAGCAATGAAGCAGAGCTGGAGCGCGCAATTGCGCTGGAAGCCAAAGTGGTTGGGATTAATAACCGCGACCTGCGTGATTTATCCATCGACCTCAACCGCACGCGTCAGCTGGCGCCGCGCCTTGGGCATGGTGTAACAGTCATTAGCGAATCGGGTATTCATAACTATGCGCAAGTGCGTGAGTTAAGCCATTTCGCGAATGGCTTCCTGATTGGTTCCGCGCTGATGGAAGAAGCCAATCTCACCGCTGGCGTGCGTCGCGTGTTACTCGGCGATAACAAAGTTTGCGGCCTGACTCGCGCCGAAGATGCACGAGTGGCACAAGAAGCCGGAGCCATCTACGGTGGACTGATTTTCGCTGAAGGTTCGCCGCGTCAAATCAGTATTGAACAAGCGCAAGTGGTTCAGTCTGCTGCTCCATTGAAATACGTAGGCGTATTCCGCAATAACGCAATAAGTGACATTGTCACCTCAGCGTTAACCTTGAAGCTTGCAGCCGTACAGCTGCACGGTGATGAAGACCGAGCATTTGTCGCAGAGCTGCGTGCCGCCATCCCCGCTGAGACGCAGATTTGGAAAGCGCTCAGCATCAAGGAGCATTTGCCAGCACGTGATTGGCAACATGTTGATCGCTACGTGTTCGATAACGGCCAGGGCGGTAGCGGTCAGCGTTTCGATTGGTCACTGCTGCAAGGTCAGGATCTCGGCAATGTACTGCTGGCCGGTGGCTTAAGCGCTGATAACTGCGTCGAAGCCGCTCAACTCGGCTGTGCCGGCCTCGACTTCAACTCTGGCGTAGAGTCTGCCCCGGGCATTAAAGATGCCGGTAAAGTCGCAGCGGTATTCCGCACGCTGCGCGCCTATTAATTTCGCTTGCCCGCCATCGTGCGGGCCGAATAAGGAAGATGAAAAAATGACCACGTTATTGAATCCCTATTTTGGCGAGTTTGGCGGCCAATATGTGCCGCAAATCCTGATGCCAGCGCTGCGCCAGCTGGAAAATGCCTTCGTCGAAGCACAGCGCGATCCGGAGTTTCAGGCCGAGTTTACTGACCTGCTGAAAAACTATGCCGGGCGTCCAACGGCTTTGACGCTGTGTAGTAATCTCACCAAAGGCACAAAAACGCGCCTTTATTTGAAACGTGAAGACCTGCTGCACGGCGGCGCACACAAAACCAACCAGGTGCTGGGTCAGGCATTGCTGGCGAAGCGCATGGGTAAAAATGAGATCATCGCTGAAACCGGCGCGGGTCAACACGGCGTGGCCTCGGCGTTAGCCTGCGCCCTGCTCGGCATGAAGTGCCGCATTTATATGGGTGCTAAAGATGTTGAACGCCAGTCGCCAAACGTATTTCGTATGCGTTTGATGGGTGCGGAGGTCATTCCGGTGCACAGCGGCAGCGCAACATTGAAAGATGCCTGTAATGAGGCATTGCGTGACTGGTCTGGCAGCTACGAAACCGCGCACTATATGCTCGGCACCGCGGCGGGTCCGCACCCGTTCCCGACCATCGTTCGTGAATTCCAGCGCATGATTGGTGAAGAGACAAAAGCCCAGATTCTGGAACGCGAAGGCCGCCTGCCAGATGCGGTGTTAGCCTGTGTTGGCGGCGGTTCGAACGCGATCGGCATGTTTGCTGACTTTATCGACGAAACCAGCGTGGGTCTGATCGGCGTTGAGCCTGCTGGTCACGGTATCGAAACCGGGGAACACGGCGCACCGCTAAAACATGGTCGCGTAGGGATCTATTTCGGCATGAAAGCACCCATGATGCAGACAGAAGAAGGCCAGATTGAAGAGTCCTACTCGATTTCCGCCGGTCTAGACTTCCCGTCAGTTGGCCCGCAACATGCACATTTGAACAGTATTGGCCGTGCGGAATATGTCTCGATTACTGATGACGAAGCGCTCAGCGCCTTTAAAGAACTATGTCGCTCAGAAGGGATTATCCCTGCGTTAGAGTCATCGCATGCGCTGGCTCACGCGTTGAAAATGATTCACGAGAATCCGGATAAAGAGCAGCTGCTGGTGGTTAACCTCTCCGGCCGCGGCGACAAAGACATCTTCACCGTTCACGATATTTTGAAAGCCAAGGGAGAGATCTGATGGAACGTTATAATCAGCTGTTTCAACGTCTGTCGGCGAAAAAAGAAGGCGCTTTTGTGCCCTTCGTCACCCTCGGCGATCCCTCGCCTGAACTGTCGCTGAAGATCATTGATACGTTAGTCGCTGGCGGCGCAGATGCTTTAGAACTCGGTATTCCGTTTTCCGATCCGCTGGCAGATGGTCCAACCATCCAGGGCGCTACGCTCCGTGCCTTTGCTTCCGGTACCACGGTGGCTCAGTGTTTTGAAATTCTGGCGACCGTACGTCAGAAATATCCTGACCTGCCGATTGGTCTGCTGATGTACGCTAATCTGGTGTTCAGTAAAGGTATCGATAATTTTTATGCGCAGTGCGCCGCCGTGGGTGTGGATTCGGTGCTGGTAGCGGATGTTCCGGTGGAGGAGTCGGCGCCATTCCGTCAGGCAGCAATGCGCCACAACGTGGCACCGATCTTTATCTGTCCGCCGAATGCGGACGATGCGCTACTGCACGAAATTGCTCAGCACGGCCGCGGTTACACCTATTTGCTGTCCCGTGCTGGTGTTACCGGCTCAGAGAATCGTGCAAGCCAGCCGCTGCATCATCTGGTTGAGAAGCTGCGTGAATTCAATGCGGCTCCGCCGCTGCAGGGGTTTGGTATTTCCGAGCCAGGTCAGGTAAAGGACGCCATTGCGGCAGGCGCTGCAGGTGCAATTTCCGGCTCAGCGATTGTGAAAATCATTGAACGTAACCAAAACGATCCCGCCAGCCTGCTCAGCGAACTGAAAACCTTCGTTAGCAACCTTAAAGCAGCCACCCTCTAAAATCACGAGGCCTTATTCGCGCACGCGGATAAGGTCTCGTTTCTACATTTTGTTTCCCTGCAACGTCTGTGTTGCCGCTCAGATCTGCTCGTTTTAATCAATCAACATCACTTTTAACCTGCACCACCAGCCTAACCTGGTCGATAAACGTGTTATTGGATCAATAAGTGGCAAAAATCACGCATTTCTAACTTTTTCGCATCGAGAGGTTTGCCGATTGCGCAAGCTCAGACCACAATTAACTGCGCCGCCCCATTGCGGCGAAACATCATCTAAGACAGGGAGATAACCAATGAATTTTTTCAAAGTCGTGGCAGGATTTTTGATGGCTGCAGTAGTGGCACTGACGCTGAGCGCTTGTGCACCAACAGCAACAAAAGAAGGCACGGGTGGATACATCGACGATACGGTTGTCACCACCAAAGTTAAGGCACAGTTGTTAAATGATGAATCGCTGAAATCTACTGAGATCAACGTTGAAACCTTCAAGGGCAAAGTTCAGCTGAGTGGTTTTGTTAGCTCACCACAGATGGCTAACCGTGCCGTTGCAGTAACGCGCAGCGTAGCGGGTGTAAAATCTGTGGTTAACAATATGCAGATTAAATAACACAACGGGCGACCATCTGGTCGCCCGTTTCCTTTACGGCATCCCCGTTAGAAACGGTAACCCACGCCGAAGAAGAATACCCAGGGATCGATGCGAGTATTAATATTTTGCTGCTCACCGTTGGCTTTGAATTTCACCTCTGTATCAATGTCCATGTACCACAGCGATGCATTAAGCATCCAGTCGCGGTTGATTTGATAATCCAAACCAACCTGACCCGCCAGCCCCCACGAATCTTTCACACTGAGATCGCTTAAACCGGCGTCTTTGCCTGTCTGATTAAATTTTGCATCATAAAAAGTGGTGTAGTTGATACCCGCGCCGACATAAGGACGCACTTTGCTATTGCTATCAAAGAAATAGTATTGCGCCATTAATGTCGGTGGCAGCTGGCGCACGGTGGCAAGGTTGCCGGTGGCGCCGAGGCCAACTTTATGACGGAAGGGGGTTGCTGCTAACAATTCAACGCCAATGTTGTCCGTCGCCATATAGGTAAAGGTTAAACCAAGTTGGGTATCGTTACTTACATTGAAGCCGCCCATTCCCAGCACATTGTCAGAGCCTTCGGTCGGACGTACGGTCGCGCTACCTGCGCGCATAAAGAAATCACCTGCTTCATGAGCCAGTGCCAGTTGCGGGATGGCCAGTGCCATTAGCAGCGCGCATTTTGCCAGTTTCATAATCACTCCTTTGCCAAATAAAGTAGGGTCTTAATCGTGTTCGCGGCACAACATTTACCCCTTTTTTGGTAAAAGATCATCTTCCTCAATATAAATTAATCACTTAAAAAACAATGAATTGATTCAGATCAATTTTGGCTTTACACGGCGCAATAATTGTCTGCTTGCGAAAATTTTTTGGGGTGATTATTTTACTTTTTCCTGAGTGATTTTGGTTCGATGCATGAGGAGTGGCGGGCGATCAGATGAGCGATTTACTTAACCCCTGTATGACGTGTGGCGCATGTTGCGCGTACTTCCGTGTCTCCTTTTACTGGGCCGAAGCCGATGATGGCGCCGGTGCCGTCCCCGTTGAGTTAACCGAACCGTTAGGCCTACTGATGCGCAATATGCGCGGCACCAACGATCGTCAGCCGCACTGTATTGCGCTGCAAGGGGACGTTGGCGGCTGCGTATCCTGCGGTATTTATCAGCAACGTCCGTCGCCTTGCCGTGAATTTTCGATGTCTGGAGAGAACGGGGAGGTGAACGAAGCCTGCGATCGCGCCCGTGCGCGCTATGGTCTTCCCGCCCTTTTTCACCCTTCTTTACCTGAGATGACATAAAGTTATCGCAATGCGGGTGCCAGCACGCCAATAGAACATGTACAATCGCCGGGTTAATTAATCCGGTTCTTTCAAGGAGTTTACATGTCTATCACGGCAAGCTCGTTATACCGTGACACAGGAAATTTTTTGCGCCATCAGTTGGTTACTATTTTACTGATGGCACTGCTGACCTCGTTCATTACTGTGATTGTCGGCCATGCGTTAACGCCTGGTGAAGAGCAGCTATCGTTGTTAAGTCAGTCAGATGACAGTGCATCGTCGCTGTTTGAGCTCGTGCAGAATATGTCACCCGATCAGCAACGAATTCTCCTGCGTGCATCTGCGGCGGGAACCTTCGCGGCCCTGATTGGCAACACGCTGCTGCTGGGTGGCATGCTATGCCTGATCCCCATGGTTTCTGGTGGACAACGCGTCAGTGCGCTACGTGCGATTGGCGCTTCTGCACCCATGCTGCCAAAGCTACTGTTGCAAACTTTCCTGATCACGCTGCTGGTGCAATTGGGCTTTATGGTACTGATGGTACCGGGCGTGATTCTGGCGATACTGTTTTCGCTGGCGCCAGTGATTCTGGCCAGTGAAAAGCAAGGGGTCTTCGCTGCCATGCGTGCCAGTATGCGTCTCGCGTGGAAAAACATTAAGGTCATTGCGCCAGCGATCGTGCTGTGGCTGCTGGCAAAGATCGTTTTAATGTTCTTCTTTTCATCGCTGACCGTACTTCCTGCGAACATCGCTTCCGTGGTGTTAAACGCGCTGGGCAATCTGGTCTCCGCTGTATTAATTATCTATCTGTACCGGCTCTATATGCTGTTACGTTAATCGTTAAGGCGCTCAATTGGGCGCCCTTAACTGAACGCTCCTGCCCTAATTGGAAACGCTATGAAGCAGTTACTCGATTTTCTTCCCCTGGTAGTTTTCTTCATCTTTTACAAGCTGTACGACATTTTTGTGGCATCTGGCGCACTCATTGTTGCGACTGGCCTGGCGCTGGTCGTCAGCTGGGTGCTGTATCGTAAGCTGGAAAAGATGACCATTTTTACCTTCGTGCTGGTAGCCGTTTTTGGCACGCTAACGCTGGTGTTCCATAACGATGAGTTCATCAAATGGAAAGTCACCGTGATCTACTCCTTGTTCGCACTGGCGCTGCTTTATAGCCAGTGGTTCATGAAACAACCGTTGATCCAAAGCATGCTAGGTAAAGAGCTACAGCTGCCTTCAGGCGTTTGGCGTCATCTTAATATTGCCTGGGCGATTTTTTTCCTCGCTTGCGGTCTGGCAAATATTTATGTTGCGTTTTGGTTATCGCAGGAGTTTTGGGTTAACTTTAAAGTGTTCGGTCTGACCGGCCTGACCCTACTCTTCACCCTGCTAAGCGGCGTATATATCTGGCGACAGATGCCGCAACAAGAACAAAAATAAAGCGACTCCGCCCGATATTGTCGGGCTTCTCTTCACCTGCAGAAGAACTGAGCAATGGAAGAAAAACATAAGTCGCCGCAAGGCGAAATGGTATTGCGCACTCTGGCAATGCCCGCAGATACCAATGCCAATGGCGATATTTTTGGTGGCTGGTTGATGTCGCAGATGGACATGGGCGGCGCCATTAAGGCGAAAGAGATCGCCGAAGGTCGCGTTGTCACCGTGCGCGTTGATGGGATGACATTCCTCAAACCGGTAGCGGTGGGCGATGTGGTGAGTTGCTATGCTCGCTGCATCCGCACCGGCAATAGCTCGATGACCATCAATGTCGAAGTGTGGATTAAGAAAGTTTCGTCTGAACCTATCGGTCAGACTTACTGTGCCACTGAAGCGGTATTTGTCTACGTGGCCGTTGATAACACCGGGCAATCTCGCCCCCTGCCGCCCGGCAGAAGTCATCTAAGCGATGTTTAAAACGCAAAAAGCGGTCATCTGACCGCTTTCTTTTTGCTCATCAATCACATGGTTTTACTCAATATTCGCGCCGCCATTAATACGGAACACGATATTCATGGTCAGATTTTTGCCTGGACGACCGGGTTGATAGCGCCATTTCTTCATAGCCTGTTTCACTTCTCGCTCAAACATATTGCGCGGTTCAGCAGATAAAATCTCCACGTTGTCTACGCGACCATCACTATCCACATCAAACTGCACGCGTACGCGTCCTTCTACGCGTAGCGCAAATGCACGCGCGGGATAAGCGGGCTTACTCACATTCATCGCTTTCGGGCCATCTGAAACGCTTGGGGTCGCAGTCGGATTTGCTTTAGGTGCTGTCGTTGGGCGTGTCTGCGTAGTAGGCGCCTCTTGTTTGACCGGATTTTCCTGTGGCTTCACTTCCTGCCGTGGTTTCGGCTCAGGCTTTTTCTCAACCTTAGGCTTCGGTTTGGGTTTAGGCTTCGGCTTAGGTTCAGGTTTAGGAATGGGCACTGGCTCAACCTTAGGCGGTTCAGGCGCCACTTCTGGCTCTGGTTCGGGCTCTGGCGGCGGCGGTGTCACCTCTGCGGGTGCAGGCTCTGGCTGCACTTCCGGTGCCACAAGGGACACGCTAATTGGCTGTGACGCTTTTGGAACTTCAATGACCTGATGAAAGGATGCATAGAGAATGCCAGCAATCAACGAACCGTGAAGTACCACGGATAAAATTACAGCAACAGGAGTACGTGTAGGAAAAGGCGTAGTCAACGTGGTCATATCATTCATGTTCATTGAGTGAAGCGCAGATTTTAAATGCAAATAGCAATCAGTTTCAATAAGCGATGTGTAAGGCACCCATTTTAAGGCTTTTTTTAACCCTCTTTGCGCTGAATGACAGTGTAAATATCTTTCGTTTGCACTCTGATTAACGATCACTTAACGTGTCACGCAATTTCGGCAAGTCTAACGGGAGTATCCCATCGTGCTTTACGTCATTTATGCGGAAGATACCGCTGATTCACTGGAAAAACGCAATTCGGTACGTCCCGCGCATCTTGCTCGTTTGAAGCTGCTGCAGGATGAAGGCCGTCTGATTGCTGCAGGCCCGCTACCAGCGGTTGATAGTAATGATCCAGGTCCGGCGGGTTTCACCGGCTCCGTGATTATCGCTGAATTCTCCTCACTGGAAGTCGCGGAATCCTGGGCCAAAGATGATCCCTATATCGCAGCAGGCGTCTATGAGAAAGTCGCGGTTAAGCCGTTTAAACGCGTTTTCTGATTTATGTGGCAGCCTGTTTTACTGCTTTTGGCGGTGTTTGTACTCATTGGCAGAGCACTTCTGGTATGGCGTCAGCAAGGCTGGCGCAACGCACGACAGCACATCGTCATGCTGATTGTGCTAGCAGCAGCATTACAGATGGTCAACGTGATCGTGGTGCTACGCGGCGCATAAAGCCGCGTATGCCAATCAGACCATTTGTGAAATAAATAGAATAGAGCGGCGATGTTGTTGCGCTACCTGATGACGAATGGTGTGGATACGTTTGTATCGACGCGATTGCCCTTCCAGCCAGCGAGCACGGCGACGATGTACCTGACGTAACATTCTCCAGCGCGCCACTTCATTTTTGCTGCGTCTCATCACATCCTCTCAGACAGGCTAAACTCGGCAGGGATTATAAAGATCTGCTCCAAAATGCCAAATCGAAACCTTCATCGAAGTGTCATTCACGATTAAAGGTTTCACTACCTGTGATCAGCACGTAAACTTTGCACTTCAAAGCGCGAACAGGATGTCCACTTAATGACCACATTTTATACCCTTATCAGTTGGTTGCTGCTCTTTGGCTACTGGTTGCTGATTGCGGGTGTCACGCTACGCATTCTGATGAAACGGCGCGCGGTGACCTCGGCAATGGCCTGGCTGCTGATCATCTATATATTGCCGCTGGTGGGTATAATCGCTTATCTCTCATTTGGTGAACTGCATTTGGGCAAACGGCGTGCTGAACGTGCCCGCACCATGTGGCCTTCAACCGCTAAATGGCTTAACGATCTTACACAGTGCCGCCACATTTTCGCCACAGAACATAGCGAAGTCGCGCGCTCGTTGTTTGAGCTGTGTCGTCATCGCCAGGGGATTGCCGGCGTTAAAGGCAATCAGTTGCAGTTGCTGACCAGCTCCGATGATGTCATGCATGCGCTGATTCGCGACATCCAGCTGGCGCGCCATAATATCGAGATGGTGTTCTATATCTGGCATCCCGGCGGGTTAGCCGATGAAGTAGCAGAATCACTGATGGCTGCATCGCGGCGCGGCGTACATTGCCGCTTAATGCTGGATTCAGCCGGTAGCGTCACCTTCTTCCGCAGCCCGTGGGTCAATATGATGCGCAATGCGGGCATCGATGTGGTTGAAGCGCTTCAGGTAAGCCTGCTACGTGTGTTCCTGCGTCGTATGGATTTACGCCAGCATCGGAAAGTGGTGCTAATCGATAACTACATCGCCTACACCGGCAGCATGAATCTGGTCGATCCACGCTTCTTTAAGCAGGATGCCGGTGTCGGACAGTGGATCGATCTGATGGCACGCATGGAAGGTCCCGTGGCCACCACTATGGGCATTGTGTATGCCTGCGACTGGGAAATTGAAACGGGTAAACGTATTCTGCCGCCGGCACCTGATGCGAATGTCATGCCATTCGAGCAGGAAAGTGGCCATACCATTCAGGTGATCGCCTCCGGTCCCGGCTTTCCGGAAGATATGATTCATCAGGCACTGCTCACCGCGGTTTACTCAGCACGTGAGCAGTTGATCATGACAACGCCCTACTTCGTACCCAGCGATGACTTGCTGCACGCCATCTGCACCGCTGCATTACGTGGGGTTGAAGTCAGCATTATTGTACCGCGCCACAATGATTCGTTGCTGGTTGGTTGGGCTAGCCGCGCCTTCTTCACCGAACTGCTCGAAGCAGGCGTGAAAATTTATCAGTTCGAAGATGGCTTATTGCATACCAAAAGCGTTCTGGTGGATGGGCAACTGAGTTTAGTGGGCACCGTTAACCTGGATATGCGCAGCCTTTGGCTTAATTTTGAGATCACATTGGTGGTAGATGATGACGGCTTCGGCAGCGATCTCGCCACGGTACAAGATGATTATATCGCCCGCTCACGCTTACTGGATGGTGCGCGCTGGGCGAAACGTGCCTGGTGGCAGCGCATCGTTGAACGACTGTTTTACTTCTTTAGTCCTTTACTGTAAAACGAGCGAAAATATTACCGCCTCACGGCAAGCAGGAATGACCATGGATTTAAATAATCGCCTTACTGAAGATGAAACGCTGGAGCAGGCTTACGATATTTTTCTTGAGCTGGCAGGCGACAACCTTGATCCCGCAGACATCATTCTTTTCAATCTGCAGTTTGAAGAGCGCGGGGGCGCAGAGCTTTTCGATCCTTCTGAAGATTGGCAGGAACATGTGGATTTCGATCTGAACCCCGACTTCTTCGCTGAAGTGGTGATTGGATTGGGCGAAGCCGATGGCGAGCCGATTACAGATGTGTTCGCGCGCGTACTGCTGTGCCGTGAAAAAGATCACAAGCTCTGCCACATTCTGTGGCGCGAGTAAGTATCCTTTAAAAAAACGCCGGGCATCCACCCGGCGTTTTTATTTATAGCGGATCGACTTTTAAACACGAAACCGCATGGCGGAAGCTGCCTTCCAGCAGCGGCCGCGTTTTTGCACACTCTGGGCCAGCAATCGGGCAACGCGTACGGAATACGCAACCTGATGGCGGATTAATTGGCGACGGTAGTTCCCCTTCCAGCAGCTGGATCTGCTTATTCTTCTCCAGATCAGGGTCAGGAATCGGCACCGCCGACATCAGCGCACGCGTATAAGGATGCTGCGGATTGTTATACACCGCATCGTAGGTGCCCAGCTCCACGGCATGGCCAAGATACATCACCAGTACGCGGTCGGAGATGTGTTTGACCACCGCCAGATCGTGCGCGATAAAGATCAGCGACAGCCCCATTTCGCGCTGCAACTTTTGCAACAAGTTAACGACCTGCGCCTGGATTGACACGTCCAGCGCCGACACGGGTTCATCGCAGATGATCAGTTTCGGCTCAAGGATTAAAGCGCGCGCTATTCCAATACGCTGACACTGACCGCCAGAGAACTCATGCGGATAGCGGTTGATAAGGTTCGGCAGTAAACCGACCTTCATCATCATGCTTTTTACCTTATCCTTTACTTCCTGGCGCGGCATTTTCGGGTAATAGGTGCGTAGCGGTTCAGCAATGATATCGCCGATGGTCATACGCGGATTGAGCGACGCCAGCGGATCCTGGAAGATCATCTGGATATCGCTGCGTGCCTGGCGCCACTCTTCCTGGCTTTGCCCCAGCAGATCGCGACCGAGCCACGCTACGCGTCCCTCCGTGGCTTTTACCAGCCCGATAATTGCGCGAGCCAGCGTCGATTTTCCGCAGCCCGACTCACCCACAACGCCGAGCGTTTCTCCTTCGTAGAGACGCAAGCTGACACCATCAACTGCTTTTAGCGTGTGAGGCGACTGCCAGAACCACTGTTTGCCATCCTTAATTTCGAAGTGCACCTTAAGATCGGCGATCTCGAGGAGGACTTTTTTCTCTTCAACTACGGCACTCATACTAACTCCTCCACCGGCTTGAAGCAGGCACGCAGACGACCTTCAGCAAAAGGTTCCAGCGGCGGTGCCTTGGCGCAAATGTCCATGGCGTAGGCGCAACGAGGCTGGAATGGACAGCCTTGTGGTAAGCGCAGCAGGTTTGGCGGGTTGCCAGGAATAGTGGTCAGCGACTCACCTTCTTCGGCATCCAGACGTGGCACTGCACTCAGCAGGCCAATTGAATACGGATGCGCAGGCTGATAGAACACATCGCGCGCGCGACCATATTCCATCGTTCGACCGGCGTACATCACCAGCACTTTGTCACAGATTCCCGCTACGACACCGAGATCGTGGGTAATCATCACGATCGCGGTGTTGAATTCGCGCTTGAGCTCATTCAGCAACGTCATGATTTGCGCCTGAACAGTCACGTCGAGCGCGGTGGTGGGCTCATCAGCAATCAGCAGTTTTGGCCGACACAGTAGCGCCATCGCAATCATTACACGCTGGCGCATACCACCAGAGAACTCGTGCGGGAACATCTTCATGCGTTTACGTGCTTCCGGCATTTTCACTGCGTCCAGCATACGCACTGACTCTTCAAACGCCTGTGCGCTGTTCATGCCCTTATGTAACTTCAGCACTTCCATTAACTGCTCACCCACGCGCATATAGGGATTGAGCGAGGTCATCGGATCCTGGAAGATCATCGAAATCTGCTCAGCACGCAGCTTGTTGAGCTTGTTTTCCGGCAGATTAAGGATCTCTTCGCCGTTAAACTTCGCCGAACCGCCTATACGACCATTTTTCGCCAGCAGCCCCATCAGGGCAAACGCAGTTTGCGATTTACCTGAGCCAGATTCCCCCACAATTCCAAGCGTTTCACCCGCATGCAGTGAAAAGTTGAGATCGTTCACAGCTGTTACATCGCCATCATGAGTACTAAAGGTGACACGCAAATCTTTTACATCCAGTAGCAGGTTACCGTTTCCCGCACGCGCAGCTATTGCTGGCTGAAATTCATGGATAGTCATCGGGAAACTCCTTAACGATCTTTCGGGTCGAGGGCATCACGCAAGCCATCGCCGATAAAGTTAAAACAGAACAGCGTGACCACAAGGAAGCCTGCAGGGAACATTAGTAACCACGGCGACACTTCCATTGAGTTAGCACCGTCGCTAAGCAGCGCGCCCCAACTACTCAGGGGCTCTTGCGTACCGAGTCCGAGGAAACTGAGGAAAGATTCAAACAGAATCATGCTCGGAACCAGCAGCGAGGCGTACACCACCACCACACCCAGCACATTAGGCACGATGTGACGCAGTACGATATTGAAAGTACTCACGCCCCCTACCTGCGCCGCTTCGATAAACTCTTTACGTTTCAGGCCCAGCGTCTGACCGCGCACGATACGCGCCATATCCAGCCACGACACCATGCCAATCGCCACAAAGATCAGCAGAATGTTACGTCCAAAGAAGGTTACGAGCAGGATGACGAAGAACATAAACGGGAAGGAGTTGAGGATCTCGAGGATACGCATCATGACTGAGTCAATTTTACCGCCCAGATAACCGGCTAATGAGCCATAGAGCGTGCCCACCAGTACCGCGATCAAGGCGGAAGCGATGCCGACCATCAGCGAGATACGGCCACCAATCGCGACGCGCACCAGCAGATCGCGTCCCGATGAGTCGGTACCAAACCAGTGGCCAGAAACCGTATCCGGCGCAGCAGACATCATCGCCCAGTCGGTATCGTCATATTTGAACTGCGACAACATAGGTGCAAACACTACGAACAGCGTGATTACTAGTAACACCAACAGACTGATGAACGCAGCACGGTTGTGAATAAAGCGGCGACGCGCATCCTGCCAGAGGCTGCGCCCTTCGACTTCCAGTTTTTCACTGAAGGCATCCAGAGCTTCGCTGTTTTTCTTACTTAACATCATGGGCGAGCTCCACAATCAGTAACGGATTTTTGGATCGATAACGGCATAGAGCACATCAACGATCGCGTTAAACAGAATGGTCAGAACGCCAACCAGAATGGTTAGACTCATCACCAGCGAATAGTCTCGGTTCAGTGCCCCGTTAACGAACAGCTGACCGATGCCAGGCAAACCATAGATAGATTCAATCACCATTGAACCGGTGATAATGCCGACAAATGCTGGCCCCATGTAGGATAAGACTGGCAGCATAGCGGGCTTCAGCGCATGGCGCAGCACGATACGACGCAGCGGCAAGCCTTTAGCGCGTGCTGTACGGATGAAGTTTGAGTGCATCACTTCAATCATCGAACCGCGGGTAATACGCGCGATGCTGGCAATATAGGCCAATGAGAGCGCCACCATCGGCAGCAGCATGTAATTCCATTGGCCGCCGTTCCAGCCGCCGCCAGGCAGCCAGCGTAGGGTTATCGCAAAGACCAGCACCAGTAATGGTGCCACGACAAAGCTGGGGATCACCACGCCGGTCATCGCGACCCCCATCACGGCATAATCCCACAGACTGTTTTGCTTTAAGGCCGCGATGACGCCGGCCGTCACGCCCAGCACCACGGCGAGGAAAAATGCCGCCAGGCCGAGTTTGGCTGAAACCGGGAAGGCATGGCCTACCAGATAATTCACCGAGTAATCTTTGTATTTGAACGATGGCCCAAAATCACCGTGTGCTAACTGCACCAGATAGCTCAGGTATTGTTTGCCTATCGGATCGTTGAGATGGTATTTCGCTTCGATATTTGCCATCACCTCTGGCGAAAGCACACGCTCGCCGGTAAATGGACTGCCGGGTGCCAGTCGCATCATGAAGAAAGAGATGGTGATGAGAATAAATAGCGTCGGGATGGCTTCGAGGAGCCGACGCAGGATGAATTTTAACATTGCCGTACCTACCAGGCTGTTGCTTCACAAATTAAAAAGGCGGTGCCGCAGCACCGCCACTGTCGATAGCCTGAGTGCTATTAATGTTTAATGATATACAGGTTTTTATCGACGGTTTTATCCAGCGGATCGTTACCGGTATAACCACCCACGTAAGGCTTCACCAGACGTGCGTTGACATAGTAGTAAACTGGCACGATGGTGCTGTCTTTATCCAGAATCTGCTCTGCCTTCTGATAATCCGCTACACGCGCCTTATCGTCTGTGGCTTTAACGGCATCGTGGATAACTTTATCGAAGTCAGCGCTCTTATAATGTGAGGTGTTACTGCTGCTGTCAGACAGCATGATGTTCAGGAACGATGTGGGTTCGTTGTAATCGGCACACCATGCGGCACGGGAAACATCAAAGTTGCCCTGATGGCGCGTATCCAGGAAGGTTTTCCACTCCTGGTTCTCAAGCTTGATGTTCACACCGATATTTTTCTTCCAGATAGAAGAAGCGGCGATCGCTAGTTTTTTATGCAGATCGGAGGTGTTGTACAGCAGATTGAAGGTCAGCGGTTTATCTGCGGTATAACCCGCTTCAGCCAGCAGTTTTTTCGCTTCTTCATTACGCTTGTTCTGATCCCACTTGAACCAATCTGGTGGCAACAGTTCCATACCATCGGTGGCTGGCGGAGTAAAGCTGTAAGCCGGCTGCTGGCCTTGAGCCAACACTTTGTTCACCATGATGTCACGATCCAGACCAAGCTTCAGTGCGGTACGTACGCGTGGATCGGTGAACGGGGCTTTCTGGTTGTTAATTTCGTAGTAGTAGGTGCAGAGATACGGCTTCACCATCAACTCTTTGCCATTATCACGCTGCAGCTTTTTGAACAGCTCGATGGGCATGTTGTTATAAGTGATATCGCTGCCGTTTTCAGAGAAGTAACGGTTAACATCACTGACTTCGGAGTTGATAGGCAGGAACGTCACTTTGTTCAATACGGTGTGCTCGTTATCCCAATATTGCGGATTACGCACCAGCGTCACACGCTCGTTAATTACGTGTGATTCAAGTTTAAAGGCGCCATTGCCCACCCAGTTTTGCGGTTGGGTCCACTGATCGCCAAATTTTTCGATGGCGGGTTTATATACCGGAGACATGACGGAGTTAATCAGCAACTTGTAGAAGTACGGCACCGGCTCGCTCAGCGTCACTTCCAACGTATGATCATCAATTGCTTTGACACCAAGATCGGAGGTTGGCTTTTTGCCAGCGATGATGTCATCAACATTCACGATGTGGCCATATTGTGGATAGCTAGCGTACGGGGATGCGGTTTTTGGATCGACCAGACGCTGCCAGCTGTAAACGAAATCTTGTGCGGTTACCGGCTCACCATTAGACCACTTAGCGTTCTTGCGCAGATGGAAGGTCCAGACTTTATAATCTTTATTTTCCCAGCTTTCAGCCACGCCCGGTACCGGCTTGCCATCGCTATCGCTGGTGATCAGGCCTTCATATAGGTCACGCGCGATGTTGTCTTCAGGCACACCTTCAATTTTGTGTGGATCCAGCGACTGTACCTCATCGCCGTTACCGCGGACCAACTCCTGTTTTGCTGCCAATTCAACGCCTGCTGGCACTGTTGCTGCCAGCGCGGCATTCCCTGCCAGCGCGCCGATTGCTGCTAATACGCCTGCAGCAATCAGGCTTTTTTTCGTGATGTTGTTCATTATTACGCTCCAGTTTTATTATCTTTACCAGGTCGATTCATCGCCTGGCGTCCCCTTTTCGGGTGGTCTTCGCCTGTCTGAACGAAGACCCGAATCACCCTTTAGGGTTTACCACGGTAAAGTGCCGTCCGACTGTAGCGTCGGATCGATACATTACTCAATGTTTCTTTATGTAATAGTATTTCAACGCCAGCATATCCTGCGGGTCTTTACCGGTGAAGCCGCCAACCCAAGGCTTAACCAGTCTCACGCTAACGCGGTAATAGACTGGCACAATGGGCGAGTCTTTATCGAGTTGCGCTTCCGCCTGCTGATAAAGCGAGGCACGGCCTGCTTCATCCGAATGCGTGAGTGTTTGCTTCATTAATTGATCAAATTCTGGGCTGTTATAAAAGGCCGTATTAATCGACGAACCGCTTAATAACATATTCAGGAAAGTTGACGGTTCGTTATAATCGGCGCACCAGGTTGCACGGACCACGTCGTACTGCGCCTGATGCCGCGTTTCAAGTAGTGTTTTCCACTCCTGATTCTGTAATGTGATCACAGCACCGAGATTCTTTTGCCACATTGATGCTGCAGCAATCGCCTGCCTCTTATTCTGCTCAGATGTGTTATACAACAGCGTAAAACGCAGCGGATTTTGTGGGTTAAAACCCGCCTGCGCTAATAATTCTTTCGCCGTGGCATTTCGCTCTGCCTGGGTTTGTTGTGCCCAGGCAGGAGGAGAGAGTGTAATGCCGTGGGTGAACGGCGGTGTTAAGCCATAGGCAGGAATTTGTCCTTGCCCCATAATTTTTTGCGCAATTATGTCGCGGTCAAGTGTTAACTTCAAAGCGGCACGCACGCGCCCATCATTGAAAGGCGCTTTTTTATTATTAATTTCATAGTAAAACGTGCATAAAAGAGGGCTGACTTTGACCTCGTCGCCGAGATCCTGCTGCAGTTTTTTAAACATCTCTGGCGGGACCGCGCTGTTAGTCATATCGGTCCCCCCGCTGCGATAGCGATTAATATCACTATTTTCCGAGGAGAGCGGTAAAAACACACCCTCCTCGATTACGGTATGTGCATTATCCCAATAGTCAGGATTGCGTTTAACCACGATTTTTTCATTCACCACCCATTCACTTAATGTAAAAGCGCCATTGCCTATATAGTGATTCGGCTGTGTCCACTGCTCACCCCACTGCTCAATGGCCGGACGATAAACCGGTTTCATGGCACTGTGCGCCAGCATGGCAACAAAATAGGGAACGGGTTCAGAAAGGGTAACCTGAAGGTGATGGTCGTCGAGAGCTTTAACGCCGAGTTCACCAGGCGCAGCTTTGCCAGATAGAACAGCGTCAATATTTTCAAGGTGTGCTGTTTGCAAATAGCTGGCATAGGGCGACGCGGTTTTAGGATCGGCCAGACGCTGCCAGCTATAAACGAAGTCATGCGCGGTTACCGGTTCGCCATTACTCCATCGCGCATCGTTGCGCAGCGTAAAAGTCCAAATACGGCCGTTGTCACTTTGCCACGAACTGGCGACGCCTGGCACCAGTTGTCCGTTATTGTCGGTTTCAACGAGCCCTTCCAGTAAATTACGCATGACATTCGATTCAGGCACGCCTTCTGCCTTTTGCGGATCTAATGTTGCTACTTCACTGCCATTATTAATAACAATCCGTTGCACATCTGATAATGGGGTACCAGCCGGGATTTGTGCTGCCTGGCTCTGTGCCACTATTCCCGCAAGGCATAAGGCTAGCACCGAAGGTGCAGCCATTTTCGCTACCATGCATTTCATCAACAAATATCAACCTTACTCATAAGCCTGATAGGATGTAAGCAAAAAGCGTACACATTTGTCGCTATCAGATAAAAAATTTGTGGATGAGCCGAAATTATCAGAACCGTTACCCGCGCGCCAAAGCTAAACTGCAAAAATGTTAGCAGATTCTCTTTTATCACGATCGGACATGCAGTGAAAGAGTTAATTTTTATCCAGAATTATCATCTAATTTTTTGATTTTAAAATAATTTTTGATGATTTTGCATGTAATCTATCCATCTTAGCTATTTTTTAATAAGTTATTCCAATATAACCATATAACTCCTCATCATCCCTACTATTCGTTATTGAATTGGCGAATAACCTTTTAGACATGCTAATTAGTACGAATTAGGCAGAAGATTTATCTGTGATAATTATCACAATATTGAAGCGCTTTTAGATGCGGGCTACAAAAGTTAGTAGTAAAAGTGATGATGGCTGCGATGACTTTAGCAACAAGAATAAAATAACCAAAATGGTGCAATTAATCACTTGCGCGCACCATTTTGGGTCAAGCATGCGGCGTTACAAAAAAATAACTGTGGGGTCAGTTAAGGAGTCCAGGAAAAATCGATTTCATGCCAGTTACGATAAACTCGATACCTAAAGCCATTAATAATAAGCCCATGATACGCGTAATGACGTTAATCCCCGTTTGACCAAGTAACCGAACCATTAAAGGTGCAGCACGAAAAAGAAGCCAACAGCTAAAAGCAAAAATGGCAATCGCAATACTTAAGCCAAGTAAATTTTGCCAACTGTTATAGCGCGTGCTCCAGACGATGGTTGAACTTATCGCACCGGGCCCCGCCATTAATGGTAAGGCCAGTGGCACCACGCCAATACTTTCACGAATGGCGCTCTCAGACTTCTCCTGCTTATTTTGCTTATCTTCCCCGAGCTTCCCGCTGATCATCGACATCGCTATGGTGACAACCAAGATTCCCCCCGCAATACGGAACGAATCAATTGAGATACCAAAGACATGTAAAATGCCATCCCCGAGAAAAAGGGAAGTCCAGAGAATGATGGCGACGGCCAAATTTGCCGTAAGATTGGTTTTGTTGCGCTCCGCTACACCCTGGTAGCTGGTCATACTGATAAAAACCGGGATGATGCCCACCGGATTCACTAAGGCAAACAACCCGACAAAAAACTTAATGTAGCCGGAAAGATCGAGTAGTACGGGATTCAAAGTGGGCTCCGGTAAGGTCTGAATTAAAAATCGCGCTTAATGTAGTGCAAAAGCCGGGCGTAAAACCAGAGGTAAAGGCAGAAAATTATGCTACCTGTCGCGGTCATAACCAGTTTATCTGACTGCTGTTACTCAAAAGTTATAACGATGCAGCTTCAGCGTTCAGAGAATGTGGCAAAGCACACTAACTTTACTTGCGAAAGTTAGTGCTGAAAGGTGTCAGCTTGGGTTCGAATTGATCCAAATCATTATTTACCTACCTCAACAGGGGTAATCTTACCCCATCGAAACCACTTCCGGAGCGCTTAGGCATCTTGACCAGGAAACCCTTTTAGTAAGCAAAGACAATACAGTCGTTAACTTGAGCAATTTATAAGCTTAACGTGACTATACTTCTGGATCAGGCTTGTTTACTAAAAGAGTTTAACTTCCTTCAGGAGAGCACTATGGCCGTTACTAATGTTGCCGAACTTAATGCACTGGTAGAGCGTGTTAAAAAGGCACAGCGTGAATTCGCTAATTTTAGTCAGGAACAAGTGGATGCAATTTTCCGCGCTGCCGCCCTCGCCGCTGCAGATGCCCGTATTCCACTGGCCAAAATGGCCGTCGCCGAATCTGGCATGGGTATTGTTGAAGATAAAGTGATCAAAAACCACTTCGCTTCAGAGTACATTTACAATGCCTATAAAGATGAAAAGACCTGCGGTATCCTTGCAACCGACGATACCTTTGGCACCATCACCATTGCCGAACCCATTGGCTTAATCTGCGGTATTGTACCCACCACTAACCCAACTTCTACTGCTATTTTCAAGGCGTTGATTAGCCTGAAAACCCGTAATGGCATCATCTTTTCCCCACATCCGCGCGCAAAAGATGCCACGAATAAAGCGGCTGATATTGTTCTGCAAGCTGCAATCGCTGCAGGTGCACCGAAAGACATCATTGGCTGGATTGATGCCCCATCGGTTGAACTGTCGAATCAATTAATGCATCACCCAGATATCAATTTAATCCTTGCCACCGGTGGTCCAGGCATGGTGAAGGCGGCGTATAGCTCTGGCAAACCTGCCATTGGCGTTGGCGCGGGCAATACCCCAGTCGTGATTGATGAAACAGCCGACATTAAACGTGCAGTTGCATCAATTCTGATGTCGAAAACCTTTGATAACGGCGTGATTTGTGCTTCTGAACAATCTGTCATTGTGGTTGATTCAGCATATGACGCTGTACGTGAACGCTTTGAGAGCCACGGTGGTTACCTGTTGCAGGGCCAGGAGCTGAAGGCCGTTCAGGACATTATCCTGAAAAATGGTGCATTGAATGCCGCCATTGTAGGACAGCCGGCAGCGAAAATTGCCGAACTGGCGGGGATTACCGTACCGGCAAACACCAAAATTCTTATTGGTGAAGTGAAGCTGGTGGACGAGTCTGAACCGTTTGCGCATGAAAAATTATCACCGACATTAGCCATGTATCGCGCTAAGGATTACCACGACGCCGTTGATAAAGCGGAAAAACTGGTAACTATGGGTGGTATTGGACATACCTCATGTCTGTATACCGACCAGGATAATCAGATTGAGCGCGTACACTACTTCGGCGATAAAATGAAAACCGCTCGTATTCTTATCAATACCCCAGCGTCACAAGGCGGTATCGGTGACCTGTATAACTTCAAGCTGGCTCCGTCACTGACACTGGGCTGCGGTTCATGGGGGGGTAACTCCATTTCTGAAAACGTGGGACCTAAACATCTCATCAACAAGAAAACCGTCGCCAAGCGAGCTGAAAATATGTTGTGGCATAAACTTCCGAAGTCTATCTACTTCCGTCGCGGCTCACTGCCGATTGCCCTTGAAGAAGTGGCAACTGACGGAGCTAAACGCGCCTTCATCGTTACTGACCGCTTCCTGTTCAATAACGGTTATGCCGATCAAGTTACTCGCGTACTGAAATCACACGGCATTGAAACCGAAGTGTTCTTTGAAGTTGAGGCAGATCCAACGCTGAGCATTGTGCGTAAAGGCGCGGAACAGATGAACAGTTTCAAACCTGACGTGATCATTGCCCTCGGCGGTGGTTCACCGATGGACGCTGCAAAAATCATGTGGGTCATGTACGAACACCCTGAAACGCATTTTGAAGAGCTGGCGCTGCGCTTTATGGACATCCGTAAACGTATCTATAAGTTCCCAAAAATGGGGGTGAAAGCACGTATGGTTGCCATCACCACCACCTCTGGTACAGGTTCTGAAGTGACTCCATTTGCGGTAGTTACTGATGATGCAACAGGCCAGAAATACCCGCTTGCGGACTATGCACTAACTCCAGACATGGCAATTGTTGATGCTAATCTGGTGATGGATATGCCGCGTTCTCTCTGCGCATTTGGCGGCCTTGATGCGGTGACACACTCACTTGAAGCTTATGTGTCAGTATTAGCCAATGAGTATTCAGATGGTCAGGCACTTCAGGCGCTGAAATTGCTGAAAGAGAACCTGCCTGCCAGCTATCGTGACGGCGCTAAAAATCCGGTTGCACGTGAGCGTGTTCACAATGCAGCGACTATCGCGGGTATTGCGTTTGCTAACGCATTCCTTGGGGTATGTCACTCTATGGCGCATAAACTGGGTTCTGAGTTCCACATCCCGCATGGCCTTGCTAATGCGCTGCTTATCTCAAACGTGATTCGTTATAACGCGAATGACAATCCAACTAAGCAGACGGCTTTCAGCCAGTATGACCGCCCTCAAGCACGCCGTCGTTATGCTGAAGTGGCCGATCATCTGGGACTTTCAGCTGTAGGCGACCGTACCGCGCAGAAAATTGAAAAACTGCTGGCCTGGCTGGAAGAGATGAAAACACAGCTGGGAATTCCAACCTCTATCCGCGAAGCGGGTGTACAGGAAGCTGATTTCCTCGCGAAAGTAGACAAACTGGCAGAAGATGCATTCGATGACCAATGTACTGGCGCCAACCCACGCTATCCGCTGATTGCTGAACTGAAACAAATTATGCTGGATACCTTCTACGGTCGTGAATTCTCTGAGTCTTACAGTGAAAAAGCTGCTGAGACAAAAGCAGAAGTGAAAATCGAGAAGAAAACCAAGAAAGCCTAAATAGTTTTAACTTAAAAAACCCGCTTCGGCGGGTTTTTTCATCTGCCTAAAAACTAAGCCTACGGTTGTTGTGTCCCATATATCGCTCTTAATGAGCCTTCATCAATAGCTTGTTTATAATGTTTGCGGCACACAGAGATATAACGTTCATTGCCACCAATTACGACCTGCTCCCCCTCACTGAAAGGCTTTCCGTTGGCATCGAGGCGTAACACCATGCTAGCTTTACGGCCACAGTGACAGATGGTTTTTAGCTCGACAAGTTTATCAGCCCAAGCCAGTAAATATTGGCTGCCAATAAATAGCTCACCGCGGAAGTCCGTGCGTAAGCCGTAGCACAATACGGGAATATCCAGATTATCTACTACATTAGACAATGCCCTAACCTGTTCTCGCGTGAGGAACTGGCTTTCATCGACCAGCACGCAATGCACGGGTTGCTTAGCATGCTCGTTGGCTATTTCCTGATCCAGTTGCGTGTTAGCGTTATATAAAAAAGCCGGAGACGATAGTCCGATGCGTGAACTGACCTTGCCGGCACCAAAGCGATCATCAATTTCTGCGGTATAAACCAGTGAACGCATACCGCGCTCATGGTAATTATAGGAAGATTGTAGTAGAGCCGTTGATTTACCTGCATTCATCGCAGAGTAATAAAAATAAAGTTGGGCCATTAGAAGGATCTCATCGCAACCTATATTCGTTGCGCCGCAGTTTACCATAAAGTTGTAAAGCTGTAGCGATGCATTATTTTTATCATCTGCTCAATTTAACAACAGCAACACACTCTTTAGATGTCTACATTACGAACATAGCACAATTTGATAAAGTAGTTCATGCGCTAATATTTGATTCATTACTATTACCACTGACGTGAAGGAATTCACGGAATGCCAAGCATACCGTACAAAATCACTACCAAAGAAAGTTACAAAACGCGTAAATATATTTTGCGCAGCGTTCAAAACCCACCTCTATTTTTTAATTTACGTTTTGCTTTTAAATCTGGCTATTGCAGTTATTTTTTTGCACCACTATTATGAGTTGGCAGAACCACTCCCATTTATTATATTTTGAGATTAGGACAATGAGCGAAGCACTTAAAATTCTTAATAATATCCGTACATTGCGCGCACAAGCTCGTGAATGCTCTCTGGAAACATTAGAAGAGATGCTGGAAAAGCTCGAAGTTGTGGTCAACGAGCGTCGTGAAGAAGATTCCCATGCACAAGCGGAAAATGCAGAACGTAATCGCAAACTGGAACAATATCGTGAGATGTTGATTGCGGATGGCATCGATCCAAATGAGCTATTGCAGGCTTTATCTGAAACGAAAGCACCGGGTAAAACCAAGCGTGCTGCTCGTCCAGCTAAATATTCCTATGTTGATGAGAACGGTGACAACCGCACGTGGACCGGTCAGGGACGTACGCCTGCTGTGATTAAAAAAGCTATTGAAGAACAAGGTAAAAAACTGGACGATTTCCTGCTGTAATCTCTCCAGTGCTTCGAATTGTGATTAGTGAAGAGCGCGTTCACTTTACACCAGATAAGAAAAAGGAAGCCAAAGGCTTCCTTTTTTCATAGAGATTTATTGTTGATAGAAGCTTCGGTACCAATCAACAAAATTTTTGACACCCTGCTCTACGCCGGTTTGCGGACGGAAATTAATCGCCTCATAAAGCGGTTGCGTATCAGCACTGGTACTCAACACATCGCCAGGCTGCATTGGCAGCATATTTTTCTTTGCCTCAATTCCCAGCGCTTTTTCCAGCGATTCAATATATGTCATTAAACTGACTGGCTGGCTATTACCAATGTTGTAAACACGATAAGGCGCAGAACTGCTTGCCGGTGAGCCTGCTTCTACAGTCCAGGCTTCATCTGGCTGCGGGATAACATCCTGCAATCTAACAATCGCTTCGGCTATATCATCAATATAGGTAAAGTCGCGGGTCATTTGCCCATTGTTATAAACATCAATTTTCTCACCTGCTAACATCGCACGCGTAAATTTGAAAAGTGCCATATCTGGGCGTCCCCATGGACCATAAACAGTGAAAAAACGTAATCCAGTGGTTGGCAATTGATAGAGATGCGAATAAGTATGCGACATCAACTCGTTAGCTTTTTTTGTGGCCGCATACAGTGAAACAGGATGGTCAACGGAGTCATCCGTTGAAAAAGGCATTTTGCGGTTCAGACCATAAACTGAACTGGATGAGGCATATAGCAAGTGGCCAATTTTATGATGGCGACAGCCCTCAAGAATATTGAGGTGACCGATTAAATTAGCATCGGCATAAGCGTGGGGATTTTCAATTGAATAACGTACGCCAGCCTGCGCGCCTAAGTGAATTACACGCTCAAATTTGTGTTCTGCGAACAAAGAAGAAATGGCCTGGCGATCCGCCAGGTCCATTTTTACGAATATAAAATTGGGATGTGTAGCATTCTGATCTAAACGGGCCTGCTTAAGGCTGACATCATAGTAGTCATTCAGGTTATCGATACCGACAACCTGGTGACCCACTGCCAGCAAGCGCTGGCTGACGTGAAATCCAATAAAACCTGCCGCGCCGGTGACCAGAAACTTCATACATCCCTCATTATTTATTCTACGATTTGAATAGACGCTCCGCGGCCGATTGCATAGTACGTAAAGCCGCGCTTGTTGATACGCTCTGGATCATACAGGTTACGACCATCAAAAATCACGGGTTGTTTTAACGCGGTTTTGATGACATCGAAATCTGGTGCACGGAAGTTTTGCCATTCGGTGCAAATCACTAAGCCATCTGCTCCCTGTAGCGCAGCTTCCTTGGTGCCCATCAATTTCAGGTCATCACGATGGCCGTAAACGCGCTGAGCTTCATCCATCGCTTCCGGGTCAAATGCCTGAACTGTTGCGCCAGCTTCCCATAACGTTTCCATCAGCACACGGCTGGATGCTTCACGCATGTCATCCGTGTTAGGTTTGAACGCCAGTCCCCACAGAGCAAACGTTTTGCCGCGCAGATCGTCGCCAAAATGGCGCTTAATGAAAGTCGGCAGTTTGTTCTTCTGCGAGTCGTTAACGTCCTCAACGGCCTGCAGCAGGCGTGGAGTGTAACCGATTGATTCAGCAGTGCGAATCAGCGCCTGAACGTCTTTCGGGAAACACGAACCGCCATAGCCACAGCCAGGATAGATGAAGTGATAGCCGATACGTGAATCAGAACCAATCCCCTGACGCACTTTCTCAACGTCGGCTCCCAGACGCTCAGCCAGGTTTGAGATCTCATTCATAAAGCTGATTTTGGTGGCCAACATACAGTTCGCCGCGTACTTCGTCAGCTCTGCACTGCGGATATCCATCAAGATCATACGATCGTGGTTACGATTGAACGGCTCGTAAAGTTCACGCAGCAATTCAACAACTTCATCGTTGTCAGTACCAACCACGATGCGCTCCGGACGCATACAGTCATTAACTGCAGCACCTTCTTTGAGGAATTCCGGGTTAGAAACCACGTCAAAAGCAATATTTACATCGCGTTTCTGCAGGGTTTCAGTCATTACCGCACGAACCCGATCCGCAGTACCGACGGGCACAGTGGATTTGTCGATAACGACTTTATGATCGTTCATGTGCTGTGCAATGGTGCGCGCAACTGCGGTCACATATTTCAGATCGGCAGAGCCATCTTCATCGGGAGGCGTACCCACAGCGATGAATTGCATTACACCATGATTTACGCCCTCTTCCGCATTGGTGCTGAACTTCAGGCGACCAGACTCATAGTTTGACATTACGAGCGGCGTCAGGCCCGGTTCAAAGATCGGAATATGACCTTTCTTCAAGTTTTCGACTTTCTTTTCGTCGACATCAATACAGAGAACGTCATGTCCGACTTCGGCTAACACCGCAGCCTGAACCAGACCGACATAGCCGATACCAAATACAGTGACTTTCATTGAATTATCCTGTGTTTATTGAGTTACTTTTTATTGCCTACTGCGCCTTCAAGCCATTGGGTGAAATCTTTACCCAACACTGGATGACGAACGCCGTACTCAACAAAAGCCTGCATGTAACCCAGTTTGTTACCGCAGTCATGGCTTACACCGTTCAGGTGATAGGCTTCTACCGTCTCTTTTTCCATCAGCATAGCAATGGAGTCGGTCAACTGAACTTCGCCACCCGCACCTGGAGGTGTTTTAGCCAGCAGCGGCCAGATATCAGCAGATAACACATAGCGTCCAACCACAGCCAGGTTTGACGGGGCTTCAGAAGCTTTTGGCTTCTCAACGACGCCAACCATTGGTGCGCTCTGGCCTGGGGCAAGATCGGCACCCTGGCAGTCAACCACACCATAAGCGGTGACATCCGCAACCGGCTCAACCATGATCTGGCTACGACCACTCTCTTCATAACGAGTCAGCATCTCTGCCAGGTTGTCTTTGGTTGGATCAGATTCGTATTCATCAATGATTACGTCGGGCAGGATAACGGCGAAAGGTTCATCACCAATCAGTGGATGTGCACACATCACCGCGTGGCCCAAACCTTTAGCAATGCCCTGACGAACCTGCATGATGGTGACATGCGGTGGGCAGATAGATTGGATCTCATCCAACAGTTGGCGCTTAACACGTTTTTCCAGCATTGATTCCAATTCAAAACTGGTATCAAAGTGGTTTTCAATGGCGTTTTTAGAAGAGTGTGTAACCAGCACAATCTCATTAATGCCTGCTGCAATGCACTCATTCACGACATACTGGATCAACGGCTTATCGACAAGCGGTAACATCTCTTTTGGAATAGCTTTCGTCGCAGGCAGCATACGCGTACCAAGACCTGCAACAGGGATTACCGCTTTTTTTACTTTAGTCTTATAGGCAGACATCTAAATACCTCTCTTAATAGGCCGTTCAAGTTAATACTTGATATGTCGGTTTAAAAACGAAATGAGTATACCAGTTACTATCAGACGGATTTATCCTGGATGGAGTTAATCCGCGGAATTTAAGACTATTACCCAAGTGTAAAGCCTGCCCCTGGTCCTGTCTTCAACCCGCGAAAAATTTTAATCCGATGGGTTATTCTTCCGCTGATAGCATCAGGCGAAGCCTCCCACCGGCGCCCCAGATATGACACTGCCAGGCATCGGCACGTTGGCTGATTTGGTTGAGATGTGTGCTACCCATAGTACCAAGCGGCACACCATTACTGAGTTGAATTTGATGAGTATTAATATGCAACGTCGCATTAAGCCCAGCTGAAACCAGAATCAGATTCTTGAGCTGACGATGATAATAGCCAACTAATAGCGGGAATTGTCCGCTCAAATTGGCCTGCCGCAGCAACATGTTAACCTGACGTAATAATCCATTAAGCTCTGGCAATCGCTGTTTCTGACCGGATAATTGTTCCTGTAGCAAGCCATTAAATAACGCCCGCAATAAAAGTGCGGCCAGAACCCCGTTGTCACCTGCCCTGGTAACATCAAGACAGTAGAAAGCAAGATCGTTATCAGACAGTGCCGCAATATCCAGCACTAAACCCGGCTGTTCTGCCATCGTCAACTGACGGTAGTTAATGCGGCAATTGGCGATCGTTTGCTGCACGGGTGGTTGCAACTGTTTTAGCAGCTTGGAGGCGGCAAGAGGATCGCTGACTAACGCATCCCAATCCTGGAAAAGCTGCTCGTCCTCCTCGACTTTCGACGTGAACATCGAGGGATAAAGGCACTCAAAAACCGCCTCTCTGAAGCGTTCAAGGTTTTTTAGCGGCTTAAGGAGCACATCTTGTACCCCCAGTCGCAGCACATGGGCAATGTCGGCCATATTTTGCGTTGCCGAGATAATCAGTATGGGGACGTTATTGCCGCGGCTGCGAATACGCTCAACAAACGGAATGCCGCCCATACGCGGCATTTCAAGATCGCAGACAACCAAATCCACCGACTGCGCGGATAATAGTGTTAAGCCATCGAGACCATCACCTGCTGCTAATGTGCTGGCGCCCAAGTTGGTCAATAAGTTGTCAATTAATGAACGGAAAACGACCTCATCTTCGACAATGAGAATCTTTTTGCCGATTAGCGGTTTCTCCATTCTCTCCCCCTGCGTACCAGATAATTCAATAGTGGTTCATAAAATGCAGTTGCGCCTTTCAGAATTGGCTGAAGTAGCAACACCTGTGAATGAACAACCTGACTATCTGCTACGGACCAGCGGTAATAGTTCATCCATTTTTTTCTCAACGGCGGCCTTGCCAGCCGCGATGGCTTCTTCTGCACGATGAAAGTCCAATGTGGAAATTTGAGGACAAAACGGCTGAATCAGCACATCCGGCGGGTCGCCCGCCATGCGGTTACGTTTCAGGCGATTTTCCAGTACCTGGATGGACGTAGACATAATCTCCATCGCACCCGGCGTTTGAGTAGCTCGGCGTTGCGTCAAACCCACAATGCGCTGACGCAATTTTTTTCCCCAACTCAGCGCTTCAACTGCCGCCGCTTCTTCACCGCTTTGCGGTGTCACTGAAAGTAAATCTTGCTGCATCAGGTGTGCGTCATGCTGGAGATCCACAGCAATAACGATGTCGGCACCCAGCGCGCGGGTTAATGAGATGGGTACGGGATTCACTACTGCACCATCCACCAACCAATATCCATTGTAAGCGATAGGTGGTAGTAAGCCTGGCATACTACAGGACGCACGCACAGCTTGATGTAAATCTCCCTCCGTTAACCACACCTCTCTTCCCGTACTGAGATTGGTTGCCACAACGCCAAAAGGTTTATCGCATCCATCAATTAACTCGTTTGGGATGAGTTGCCGGATATGGCTAAAAACCCGATCCCCCCGCAGCAACCCACCGCGCTGCCACGAGAGATCCATTAGACGGATGACATCCCAATAGCGGAATGCGCTCACCCATTTTTCCATCACACCCAGCCGGCCATTCACATAGGCTGAGCCAACCAACGCGCCGACGGAACAACCCGCCACAACATCGATTTCAATGCCTGCTCGTTCTAACGCATTAATAACACCAATGTGTGCCCAACCTTTAGCGGCACCTGAACCCAGTGCCAGCCCGATCCTTACTTTTCTCATCTCACCTCGTGATTGGCTTGTTGCGTAGCATCACGCCTGACAGTCGGCTACCATAGCGCACGCTTTAATTTACTTTAATCACTTCCAGGAGATGACGTGTCTGAAAAGTGCCCTTGCTGCAGCGGAAAGGAGTATAGCTTATGTTGTCAGCCCTTTCTGATTGGACAAGCGAACCCATTAAGTGCTGAGCAATTAATGCGCTCACGCTACACCGCCTATGTTGTTAAAAATGCTGCCTGGCTGGCTGCAACCTGGCACTCCAGTAAACGGGTGGCGGATCTCGAGACGTTATTATCCGAAAGTTTTTCCGGTACTGAATGGCTGGGCTTGAATGTAACTTGTTGTAATCAAGGAAGCCATGAGAATGAAGCCTTCGTAACGTTTTTTGCGCGATACCTCGAAAAAGGCCGTACTTCGGCGATCTATGAATGTTCACGCTTTCTTCGCGAGGATCAACGCTGGTACTATGTAGACGGAACAACACCTGAGTTGGGACGTAACGATCGCTGTCCTTGTGGCTCCGATAAAAAATACAAAAAATGTTGTGGCTAATCTGGACAGATACACAACGGCTTTACCATTCATCGCTTTGACAGGACTCTGATCGAGATGCAAGCGCAAACCATCCAACGAAAAGTATTACGTACCATTTGCCCAGATGCGAAAGGTCTAATCGCCAAAATTACTAATATTTGCTACAAGCACGAGCTCAATATTGTGCAAAATAATGAGTTCGTCGATCATCGTACCGGGCGCTTTTTCATGCGCACTGAGCTGGAAGGTATTTTCAACGACAACACCTTGCTGGCCGATCTTGATGGCGCACTGCCAGCAGGATCAGTGCGTGAATTACAGAGCGCAGGCCGTCGTCGTGTTGTCATTCTGGTCACCAAAGAGGCACATTGCCTGGGCGATTTGCTGATGAAAAGCGCTTTTGGCGGTCTTGATATGGAGATTGCGGCGGTCATTGGTAACCATGAAACGCTGCGCTCGTTGGTCGAACGCTTCGACATTCCGTTTGTGATGGTGAGTCATGAAGGCCACACGCGCGAAGAACACGATAACCGTATGGCAGACGAAATTGACCGCTATCAGCCGGATTACGTGGTGCTGGCCAAATACATGCGCGTATTAACACCGGCCTTCGTGCAGCGCTACCCTAATCAGATCATCAATATTCACCACTCCTTCTTGCCGGCTTTCATCGGCGCACGTCCGTATCATCAGGCGTATGAGCGCGGCGTGAAAATCATCGGCGCAACCGCGCACTATGTGAACGATAACCTTGATGAAGGTCCAATCATCATGCAGGACGTTATCAACGTCGATCACAGCTATACCGCAGAAGAGATGATGCGTGCTGGACGTGATGTAGAGAAGAATGTATTGAGTCGTGCACTGTATAAAGTGCTGGGTCAGCGCGTGTTCGTTTACGGTAACCGCACGATCATTCTTTAACCGCTTTGGCGCTGAACTGCACAACTCTTCAGCGCCACGCATAAAAAGTGGGCAAACGATTTTTATTTTCAGTGACGGTGCTTTACAGGCTGAGCGCATTTGGTATGATGCGCCCCGCTTTAAGAGGCAATGATTCAGGCCAGTGGTGGGATTCCCGAGCGGCCAAAGGGAGCAGACTGTAAATCTGCCGTCACAGACTTCGAAGGTTCGAATCCTTCTCCCACCACCATCTGAATCGTCTCCCTGAAGCCACAATATGCACATCCCTGGTGGGATTCCCGAGCGGCCAAAGGGAGCAGACTGTAAATCTGCCGTCACAGACTTCGAAGGTTCGAATCCTTCTCCCACCACCATCCAATGTCTTCCCTCCCTTTCGCTTTACTTGTTGATTTCTCCCGCTACGCACCATGACTTTTGCCGAAAAACTCGTTACCATCCCGACACTCTTTTGCGGATAGAAATGGCAGCGAAATGAAATTTGTCTCCTTCAACATCAACGGTTTGCGCGCACGCCCGCACCAATTAGAAGCATTAGTTGAACAGCATCAGCCAGATGTCATCGGCTTGCAGGAAACCAAAGTGCATGACGATATGTTCCCGCTCGAAGACGTTAGCAAACTGGGCTATCACGTGTTCTATCATGGGCAAAAAGGACATTATGGTGTCGCGCTGCTGACTAAAGCTCAACCAATTACCGTGAGTCGTGGTTTCCCAGGTGATGACGAAGAAGCACAGCGTCGTTTGATCATGGCGGAAATACCGAGTTCTATCGGTAATATTACCGTAATCAATGGTTATTTCCCTCAGGGTGAAAGTCGCGACCATCCGACCAAATTCCCGGCCAAAGAGAAGTTCTACCGCGATTTGCAAAACTATCTTGAGCAGCAGCTGGCCGTTGATAAACCGGTGTTAATCATGGGTGACATGAATATCAGCAGCACTGATTTTGACATCGGCATTGGTGAGGATAATCGCAAACGTTGGCTGCGTACCGGGAAGTGTTCGTTCCTGCCAGAAGAGCGGGAATGGATGGATCGCTTACTGCAGTGGGGGCTGGTTGATACCTGGCGCGATAAATTCCCAGCAACCAACGACCGTTTCTCATGGTTTGATTACCGTTCAAAAGGCTTCGATGATAACCGTGGACTGCGCATTGACTTGCTGTTAGCGAGCCAACCGTTGGCCTCGCGCTGTGTTGATAGTGGCATTGATTACGACATTCGCAGTATGGAAAAGCCGTCGGATCACGCACCGGTTTGGTCAACATTCAAGCTGTGATACAGCAGCGTGGCGTTTTTACGCCACGCGCTTTTATTTGATGATCTTCCAGATAAGCGGATTGGTGCCTATCGCTTTCTCATCACGTCCGCACTGCAGTAATACACCTTCCGCCTTTACTACCGCCCCTTCTGAATAGCTGCGGTTCTCATAGGTACAGCATTGCATGCAGTTGCTTTGCCGATTATTTTGTCCCTGTGTCCAGACTTCTGGCGGCATATCTACCACGACATCGGTATTTCCCATTCGATTATTTTCCGGCTGGCGATTAGCCAGCGCGGCAGTGCTGCATAACAGCAGTCCACTGAGCAATATCATTACATTCCGCATCACTCTGTCTCCTTGGTTTTGCGACGAGCCGTTTTCGGTTTGGCTTTCTTTTTTGGGCCAGGCGCTGTCAATCCGCGAAAGGCCTGTAACGAGGGACGCTGGCGCGCTTCACCAATCAGCCCAATCAAGGTGCTGACCAGCGGCTGCATAAACTCATCATATCGGCAGGCTTTTTCACTGATGCGTGTCAGTGTGGACTCCCATTGCGCCGTCATATCCGGACGGGCAGCCATTTCAGGCAACGCATGAATCAGCGCCCTACCAGCCTCCGTTGAATGAATATAGCGTCCCTTTTTTACCAGGAAAGTGCGGCGGAACAGTAATTCTATAATGCCTGCACGCGTAGCTTCCGTACCTAAACCATCGGTCGCACGCAGAACTTTCTTTAATTCTTTATCCTGAACAAAACGCGCTATGCCTGTCATTGCCGATAACAAGGTCGCATCGGTGAACGGACGCGGTGGCTGCGTTTGCTTTGCCAGCACTTCACCACGCTCACACAGCAGTTCATCGCCTTTGCTGACTACCGGCAGCGGCGTGCCATCGTTCTCTTCATCACGTTCTTTGCTGCCCAACAGTGCACGCCAACCTGCCTCAGCCAGAAAGCGTGCTTTGGCAATGAATTTTCCTCCGCCGATGTCGAGATCGATAACGCATTTGCGAAAGATCGCATCCGGACAAAACTGCATAAGATACTGACGCGCGATTAACCCATAAATGCTGGCTTCATTTTCCGTAAGATTCACTTTGCTGGCGCGAGCGGTGGGGATAATCGCGTGGTGAGCATCCACTTTTTTATCGTCCCAGCAGCGATTCTTCTGGTCAGGATTAAAATCAGCGGGTGGCGTTAAATTGGGCTGATGTGCCTGTATGGCGTTCAATACCGCATGACGCCCGGCAAAGTGCTCATCAGGCAGATAGCGGCTGTCAGATCGCGGATAAGTGATCAGCTTGTGAGTCTCATACAGCCGCTGGCAGCAATCTAATACGGTCTGCGCGCTGAGCCCGAAACGCTTACCTGCTTCAATTTGCAGGCCTGAAAGTGAAAACGGCAGCGGCGCAGTATCCGATTCGCGCTTATCGTTATAGCCGGTGACCAGCGCAGGTTTGCCGTTAATACGCTCCAGCACGTGATCCGCCAGCGGTCGATGTAACAATCGCCCCTCTTCATCCTGCCAGGGCTCACAGGCATCACTCGGCACCCAGCTGGCAACAAAGCGTTCGTCTTTTGGCGTGACGATGTGTGCTTTGACTTCGAAGTAATCCTTCGGGATAAAGTTCTCAATCTCTTCATCGCGACGCACCACCAGGCCCAGCACCGGCGTTTGTACACGCCCGACTGACAGCACGCCATCGTAACCGGCATTACGCCCCAGCAAGGTCCATGCGCGGGTCATATTGATGCCATACAACCAGTCGGCACGTGCGCGCGCCAATGCCGACACGCACAACGGAATAAATTCACGGTTCTCACGCAAGCGCCCGACGGCACGTTCTACTGCCGAAGGATTGAGGTCGTTAATCAGGCAACGCTGTACCGTTTGGCGTTTTTCTGGCGCGAGTTGCAGGTAATCCAGCACCTCATCCACCAGCAGTTGGCCTTCACGGTCGGGGTCTCCCGCATGCACCACAACGCTGGCTTGCTGCAGCAATCCTTCGATCACTTTCAGCTGCTTCGCTACCGAAGGACGCGGCTGTAAGCGCCACTTATCAGGAATGATCGGCAGATCGGCCAGATTCCAGCGCGCATAGCGGCTGTCGTAACTATCGGGCTGCGCCTGCTCCAACAGGTGCCCAACACACCAGGTCACAACCTGGCCATTCCCGCAGGCAATATAACCATCACCACGACGATGCGGTTTCGGCAACACGTCGGCAATCGCACGCGCTAAGCTAGGTTTTTCAGCAATAAACAAACGCATGGATGGCGTCGTTCCTTAACATCAGGTAATTACGGTAATCAGAGGATGATCTGCGTTGGCGGCAAACAACTCGCCTATTAGCGCGGCAGTGACACCTGCTTCTGTCGCGCAGCGCTGAAACTCTTCTACGGCGTCATGTTGAACCGCGACTAACAGACCGCCGGAAGTTTGCGGATCGCAAAGCAGTGCGCGTGTTGCATCATCAAGAGGAGAAATAGATGCACCGTAGCTGGCAAAATTACGGCTGGTGCCACCCGGTACCGCACCCGCAGCGATGTAGTCATCTACGCCCGCCAGTCGCGGCACATTCTTTGCTATCAGCTCAGCACGCAGCCCTGAACCCTGGCAGATTTCACTCAAATGCCCCAGCAAGCCAAAACCCGTCACATCGGTCATGGCACTGACGCCATCAAGTTTGGCAAAGTCTGCGCCGGCGTTGTTGAGCTGGCACATCACCTCAGCCGCTAAGGATTGATGCTCTGAACGCAACAGGCCTTTTTTCTCAGCGGTAGTCAGAATGCCAATCCCTAACGGCTTGGTAAGGAATAGCTGACATCCTGCCTGTGCCGCACTGTTCTTTTTCACTCTTGCCACATCAACAATGCCGGTAACGGCCAGACCAAAGATAGGTTCTGGCGCATCAATCGAATGACCACCAGCCAGCGCGATTCCCGCGGCCTGACAAGCGGCGCGGCCACCTTCGACCACCTGTTGCGCCACCTCCGGACTCAGCACATTCACGGGCCAGCCTAGAATGGCGATCGCCATGATCGGTTTCCCGCCCATGGCATAGATATCGCTGATGGCATTGGTGGCGGCGATACGGCCAAAGGTAAAGGGATCGTCGACGATCGGCATAAAGAAATCCGTGGTGCTGACCACCGCTGTACCATTGCCAAGATCGTACACTGCGGCATCATCACGCGTTTCATTACCGACCAGCAGTTGCGGATCGTGAAATGGGCTCAGCTCACTGTGGAGAATGGTTTCCAATACCTGCGGCGAAATTTTGCAGCCGCATCCAGCACCATGGCTGTACTGCGTTAAACGGAGTGATTCACTCATGGCGAGGTCCTTATGCGCTAAACAGAAGGCGCTATGTTAGCCTGGCTGCAAGCTGGTGGTAAGTGCTGCGCGGCCTAACCTCGATCTTTCGCACAGGCTGTGTGCAATCTCTGTAACAGCGCATAACGTGCCGCATAAACTCGCCGCTGTCTGTCAGAAATAACTGACAAACCGTGCAGTGTCAGGCGCCACAACCGTGGTGTTGGCTTTCAACTGCGGCGTACCCAGATAGAGAAAACCAACAATCGCATCCTGCTCACGGCAGCTAAACGCTTCACGAACGAGTGGATGATCGGTCCATGGCCCGCTACGCCAGATGCCGTTAAAGCCTTGCGCGACAGCAGCCATCTGCATCGCCATTACCGCGCAACTGGCAGAGGCCAACTGTTCCCAATGCGGTACTTTGGCATTCTCTTCACAATGCGCCACTACAGTGATGATCATCGGCGCGCGGAATGGCGCCGAAGCCGCTTTGTCGATGGCTTTTTGCTCTAAGTTGCTATCGCGTGCGGCTTGTTCCAGCACGTTGCTAAAGCGATCGCGCCCTTCATTTTCAACAATAATGAAGCGCCATGGCTGCAGCGTGCCGTGATCCGGCGCGCGCATGGCGGCGTGCAGAATATTTTGCAGGGCTTCACCCGTTGGAGCCGGTTCTGCCAGGCGTGAGGCCGAGCGACGATTCACTAATAAATCCAATGCATCCATTATTCTTCTCCCATGAATAAAAAGCGTGGCCTAATCCTGGCACAGCACGATCTTTTGTAACAGTCTGGCGCTATTTCCTGCTGACTTTTCGCACGCCGCTCTTTAGGATGAACGCGACATCGGGGCTGACCGCGTGCTGGCTGCCCTGTTACGTGAATATGGAGAGTTTATGCGCACACTGTGGCGAATTATTTCCGGTCTGTTCCGCTGGAGCTGGCGGGTACTGAATTTTATTCGGGAATTTATTCTTAATTTATTTCTTATTGTATTGATTCTGGCAGGCGTCGGGATTTGGATGCAAGTTTCCAGTTCAAGCAGTAATGAACCGGTCCAGCAAGGTGCACTGAAAATCGATCTGAGCGGTGTTCTGGTCGACAAACCTTCCGTCAGTAATCGTCTAAGCCGCATCAGCCGCCAGCTGTTGGGCGCGAATAGCGATCGTTTGCAGGAAAACTCTCTGTTTGATGTGGTTGATGCGATCCGCCAGGCGAAGACGGATAAAAACATCACTGGCATCGTGCTTGAACTGCGTGACTTTGCCGGCGGCGATCAGCCTTCCCTGCAATATGTTGGTAAAGCGCTGCGTGAATTCCGCGATGCTGGCAAACCGATTTATGCTGTGGGCGATAGCTATAGCCAGGCACAATATTATATTGCCAGCTACGCCAACAAAGTTTATCTCTCGCCGCAAGGTACGGTGGATCTGCACGGTTTTGCCACCAATGGCCTTTATTACAAAACGCTGCTGGATAAATTAAAAGTCAGTTCACATGTTTTCCGCGTCGGAACCTATAAATCTGCCGTTGAGCCATTCCTGCGCGACGATATGTCACCCGAAGCGCGCGATGCCGACGGTCGCTGGGTTGGTCAGCTTTGGCAGAACTACCTGAATACGGTGGCGGCTAATCGCCAGATCACAACCGACCAATTGTTCCCAGGCGCAGCGGGCATTATTAGCGGCCTGCAAGCCGTTCAGGGCGATTCAGCGAAATATGCGCTGAACAATAAGTTAGTGGATGTACTTGATACGCGCGCAGCCGCCGATCAGGAGCTGGTCAAAACCTTTGGCTGGGATAAAGCGAATAACGATTATCGCAGCGTGAGCATCTACGACTATACCGTTAAACAACCGCCTCAGAATCAGGATGGCAACATTGCTGTTATCCTCGCCAGCGGCGCCATTATGGACGGTGAAGAGAGTGCCGGAAATGTCGGTGGTGATACCACTGCGTCTCAAATTCGTGATGCGCGACTCGATCCAAAAATCAAAGCCATCGTACTGCGCGTCAATAGTCCTGGCGGCAGCGTTACCGCCTCCGAGGCAATACGTGAAGAGCTGGCTGCGGCGCACGACGCCGGTAAACCGGTGGTTGTTTCGATGGGCGGTATGGCGGCATCTGGCGGCTACTGGATTTCAACACCGGCGGATTACATTGTGGCGGCACCGAGCACCCTGACCGGTTCCATCGGTATCTTCGGGGTGATTAACACCGTTGAAAACAGCCTTAGCGCCATTGGCGTGCATACAGATGGTGTTGCCACCTCACCGCTGGCAGATATGGCCACGACTAAAGCGCTGCCGACTGAAGTACAACAGTTGATGCAGCTGACGATTGAGAATGGCTATCGTAATTTCGTTGGATTAGTGGCGGCATCACGCCATAAAACACCCGAGCAAATTAACGCCATTGCACAGGGCCACGTATGGACCGGAAGTGATGCCAAAGCCAATGGGCTGGTTGATGCGTTGGGCGACTTTGATGATGCCGTGGCAAAAGCCGCTGAGTTGGCTAAGGTCGGCAAACCACAGCTGAGCTGGTATCAGGATGATCCGGGTATGATTGATCTGCTGTTAAATCAGATGAACGCCTCGGTACAAGCCGTTTTACCCGCCGCCCTTAAGGTTTGGCTCCCTGCTCCAATGCTCGATGTGATGAGCGCTGTTAAAGAACAACCGGGATTGCTTAATAACCTTAACGATCCGCAAAACCGCTACGCTTTCTGCCTAAACTGCGGCAACGTACGCTAATCTTTACAGCCCGGCCGCTGGTCGGGCTGCTTTTCGTTGGCAATCCCCTTATACTGCGCGTTTTACGGCAAGTCTGAGCTTCTTCATGCAAAAGAAAAATATCTATGTGGCCTACACGGGCGGCACCATCGGGATGCAGCGTTCGGCGCAGGGCTATATTCCGGTATCCGGTCATCTCCAGCAGCAGCTAACTACGATGCCGGAGTTCCATCGACCTGAAATGCCCGATTTTACCATCCACGAATATCAGCCGCTGATGGACTCCTCGGATATGACGCCGCAGGATTGGCAATCGATTGCTAATGATATTAAGCAAAACTACGATCGCTATGATGGTTTTGTCATCCTGCATGGTACTGACACAATGGCCTTCACAGCGTCAGCCCTCTCATTCATGCTGGAGAACCTCGCCAAACCGGTCATTGTGACAGGTTCACAAATTCCATTGGCCGAATTGCGTTCTGACGGGCAACAAAATTTGCTCAATTCACTCTACGTTGCAGCAAATTATCCTATCAACGAAGTGGCCCTGTTCTTTAATAACACGCTGTTTCGTGGCAACCGAACCACCAAAGCGCACGCCGATGGCTTCAATGCCTTTGCTTCACCGAATCTGCCCCCCTTACTGGAAGCAGGGATTCATATAAAACGCCTGAATACGCCCGCAGCACCGCAAGGCCATGGTGAATTGATGGTGCACCCGATCACGCCGCAGCCGATTGGTGTTGTCACGATCTATCCCGGCATTTCTGCGGATGTGGTACGTAATTTCCTGCGTCAACCGGTGAAAGCGCTGATTTTGCGTTCTTATGGCGTGGGTAACGCACCACAGAACGCTGAATTCCTCGCAGAACTGCAGCAGGCCAGCGATCGTGGCATTGTCGTCGTGAACCTCACGCAATGTATGTCTGGCAAAGTGAATATGGGTGGTTATGCTACGGGTAATGCGTTAGAGCATGCCGGCGTCATCAGTGGTTTTGATCTCACGGTTGAAGCGACATTAACCAAACTGCATTTTTTGTTGAGCCAGAATCTTACCAGTTCGGAAATTCGTGCCAAAATGCAGCAGAATTTACGTGGCGAACTGACCGAAGATTAATACGGAGCGAAACTGATGAAACGGGCATTGATAATTATCGATATTCAAAACGATTTTTGCCCCGGCGGCCCAATGGCGGTTCGTGATGGTGATCAAACCGTGGCGGTAGCGAATCGCTTTGCGCGAGAGTTTCATGACCGGGGCGAGTGCGTCGTGGCATTGCAGGATTGGCATCCTGCCAATCATGGCAGTTTCGCCTCCATTTCAGGTGAACCCGTTTACACGCTAGGTGAGTTAAACGGATTAGCGCAAATCTGGTGGCCGGATCACGGCATTGAAAACACTCCTGGCGCGGATTTCCATCCTCAACTTGATCGCGCATTGATTGATGCGGTATTCCACAAAGGTGGTGATGTCGAAGTCGATAGCTACAGCGCTTTTTTCGATAACGGACATCGACGCAAAACAGAACTCGACAACTGGCTGCGTGAGCGAGGCATCAGCGATTTAGTGATGTTAGGTCTTGCTACCGATTACTGCGTCAAGTACAGCGTGCTGGATGCGTTAGAACTGGGCTACAACGTCGAGGTCGTTAAAGAAGGCTGCCGCGGTGTGAACCTGAATCCGGATGATAGCGATATTGCGTTCGCGCAGATGGAAGCGCAAGGTGCGGTATTAATCTGAAAATGTGGGCTGGAGCAACCAGCCCTTTTTTATTTTTAGTGCAGGTTGATGCGCGTGACATCGGGCTCGATACCGAAATCTTCTTTAAGCTGTTTCTTCGACTTCATCACCATATCCCCACCTTTACTGATGGTCATATGTTGTGGATCGTCATTGTGGCGTGCCTGCCACAGCATGACCAGCTGCAGGCAGTTATCTTTCTGCTCTTGCGTCAGCGCGACGCCGTCCGGCCATTTGCCCGTTTCAACTGCCGTAGATAAACGCGCATACACTTCCGGCGTCATTGCCGCCAGCATCGCTTCCAGTTCCTGTTTCATGCTTAACCCTCTTGCTGATTGCCCTGCTCATCAGTGAAATTCAACGAGGCGGAGTTTACGCAATAGCGCTCGCCGCTTGGTTGAGGGCCGTCCGGGAATACATGCCCAAGATGAGCATCGCAATTACCACAGCGAATTTCGACGCGGTGCATACCATGCGTATCGTCTTCCAGATAGCGAATAGCTTCATCACTATAAGGTTGATAGAAGCTTGGCCAGCCACAGCCTGAATCGTACTTCGTTTCGGAGAGGAACAGCGGCGAATTACAAACTAAGCAGTGGTAAATTCCTTCCTGCTTGTTGTGCAGCAACGCGCCCGAAAAAGGGGGCTCCGTTCCACGATGCTGAGTAACATAGCGCTGCATTTCGGATAGCTGCGCGATTTTTGCCTCGGGTGCGGTGTCTTTAGCCATTTTATCTTCCGGAGTGTCATTCTGAAAAAATCGACTAGTATTCTAACAAACGTACAACATCTATCGGGTCTTTTTTCGTGCTAACGCTTCTGACATCTCGGCAAGAGCACGATTTTGTGATGGGGATCACCCTTTGCAAAACTCATCCCTTTTCAGCCTGCATTCGGCGTAACATAGGCGCGCAATAAGGGTGCTGCGTAAGCGATTGCGCAACGAATTATTCCTGGTGTCGGAATTGACCTGTCGCAACAATTGACACGATTCCGCTTGACGCCTGGTAAGGTTTTTGTAATTTTACAGCCAACCTTTTATTCACTAACAAATAGCTGGTGGAATATATGACTATCAAAGTAGGTATCAACGGTTTTGGCCGTATCGGTCGCATCGTTTTCCGTGCTGCACAGCAGCGTTCTGACATCGAAATCGTCGCGATCAACGATCTGCTCGACGCCGATTACATGGCTTATATGCTGAAGTACGACTCTACTCACGGTCGTTTTGACGGCACTGTAGAAGTTAAAGACGGTGCGCTGATTGTTAACGGTAAGAAAATCCGTGTTACTGCTGAGAAAGACCCGGCTAACCTGAAGTGGGACGAAGTGGGTGTTGACGTTGTTGCTGAAGCGACCGGTATCTTCCTGACCGACGAAACTGCACGTAAACACATCACCGCTGGTGCGAAGAAAGTGGTTCTGACGGGTCCATCTAAAGACAGCACCCCAATGTTCGTGCGTGGCGCTAACTTTGACAAATATGCCGGCCAGGACATCGTTTCTAACGCATCTTGCACCACCAACTGCCTGGCGCCGCTGGCTAAAGTTATCAACGATAACTTCGGCATCGTTGAAGGTCTGATGACCACCGTTCATGCAACCACCGCAACGCAGAAAACTGTTGATGGCCCGTCTCATAAAGACTGGCGCGGCGGCCGCGGCGCAGCACAGAACATCATCCCATCTTCTACCGGTGCGGCTAAAGCAGTAGGCGTAGTTCTGCCAGAACTGAACGGCAAACTGACCGGTATGGCATTCCGCGTTCCAACGCCAAACGTGTCTGTTGTTGACCTGACTGTTCGCCTGGAAAAACCAGCGACCTACAAAGAAATTTGTGCAGTGATCAAAGCTGAGTCAGAAGGCAAAATGAAAGGCGTGTTGGGCTACATCGAAGATGACGTCGTTTCTACCGATTTCAACGGCGAAACTCTGACTTCAGTATTCGATGCTAAAGCGGGTATCGCTCTGAACGATAACTTTGTGAAACTGGTTTCCTGGTACGATAACGAAACAGGTTACTCACACAAAGTTCTGGACCTGATTGCACTGGTTGCTTCTAAGTAAGCAAAGCGGTGAAACAGACAAGGGGTGACTTCGGTCACCCCTTTTTTTCGACTGGATGAAGAGAAGGTCTGACAATGCAAGATACGCTATATACCCTTCCGGTAGTGAATCAAATCACCCCCTATCTGTCACAGCGTCAGCAAGGTGATTTACCGATTCTGGTGGTAAGCCATCCAAAAGTCCGCGCGGCCATTGCGCTGCAGGGCGCACATCTCCTTTCATGGCAGCCGAGTGGACAACAACCGGTAATTTGGCTCAGTGAAAAGACACCATTTACTGCCGGTAAAGCGATTCGTGGTGGCGTGCCGATCTGCTGGCCATGGTTTGGTCCAGCAGGCGAACCGGCGCATGGCTTCGCGCGCAATATGCCGTGGACGTTGACTGCGCATGACGAAAACGATGATGCCGTCATGCTGACTTTTACGCTGGAAAGCAACGCACAGACCAAAAAACTGTGGCCGCATGACTTTACTCTGCTCGCTCGCTTCCGCATCGCAGAGCACTGTGAAATTGAGCTGGAAGCATATGGTGACTATGAAGCGACAGCCGCGCTGCACAGCTATTTTCAGGTTGCCGATATTGCGCAAGTGGAAGTCAGTGGCTTAGGAAAGAGCTTTATCGATAAAGTTAACGATAATTCGATTGGGGAATCCGATGGCAAACAGACCTATCCCAATCGAGTGGATCGTGTCCATACTGCCGCAGATGATTGTAGTGTAATCCATGATAGAGCGGGTAAACGTCAGATTGAAGTTTATCACCATTATCAAAGTGACGTTGTCACGTGGAATCCCGGTCCTGAACTATCCTGCAGCATGGGCGACATGGCCAATGAGGGATATAAAACCATGGTATGTGTTGAAACGGCACGGATTAGTAAGCCATTAAAAAGTGCAGGTGAATCTCCTGCTCGCCTGAGCGCCACCCTTCGGGTCGTCAACAAATAAACTTCTGCAGGGCTATACGATATCCAGCGCTGTTTTACTCTGCGGCGCTGGAAACACCCCATCAATAATCGTGAGTTCTTCCTGACTGAGATGAATACTTAGCGCGGCAGCATTCTGTCGCACATGATCTTCACTGCTGGCTTTAGGGATCGCTAAAATACCCTCCATGCGAATGATCCACGCCAGCATTAATTGTGCCACGCTAATGCTCTTCTGTTGTGCAATTTGCTGCAGATGCGCATTCTCGAACAGCGCCTCTCTTAAGCGTCCCGCCTGCGCTAACGGACAATACGCCATGATTGGCATGCCACGGCGTTGGCATTCAGGCAGCAAATCATACTCAATGCCCCGGGAGGCTAAATGATAAAGCACCTGATTAGTTAAGCAGGCTTTGCCGCCTGGCTCATTCCACAGTTCCAGCATGTCGGCACTGTCGAAATTGGATACGCCCCAATGACGAATCTTACCTTGCTGCTGCAATGATTCCATCGCACGCAGGGTTTCTTCTAAAGGCACATTACCGCGCCAGTGTAATAGGTAGAGATCGAGGTAATCGGTTTGCAGACGGCGAAGACTGCGCTCGCAAGCCTCAATGGCATCAACTTCCCCGGCATTCCATGGATAAACTTTTGACACCAGCCAGGCTTGATTGCGACGCCCGCGCAGCGCTTCACCAACTACCTCCTCCGCACCCCCTTCGGCATACATCTCGGCGGTATCAATAACCTTTAATCCGAGTTCCAGCCCCGCCTGTAGCGCGGCAATTTCCTGACGGCGCTGAGCAACATTCTCGCCCATGTACCACGTTCCCTGCCCAATTGCAGGAATGGCGGCTTCGCCGGGAAACGTTATGGTTTTCATCACTCCTCCTCCGCTCCATTACGGGGCTCATTATTGGTGCAATGTAAGAAAAACGCCTCATTATGAGGCGTCCACTTTGCTTATCAGAAGGTATAACTAATGCCGGTCCAGAGGGTGAACTGCCCCTCTTTATTGACCATTGGACTGTCTTTAATTTCGCTGTCAAAGCGCGTATAGCGACCGGATAAGCTGGCATTCCAGCTATCAGTAATTTGATAGCTGGCGTTCATTTCCACATAAGGCGACCAACTGTCATCTGGGTGATATTCAGCGATGCCAGTACGGGTACTTTCGTGTGATGAAACACCATAGTAATAGCGGTTCTGATTGGCACTGTTCCATATCGCACCGATACCCGGCGTCAGACTTAATGCACCAAAATCGAAACGATAAAGATAGGTAAGATCCCACAGCATACCATTGCTGTTATTGAGTACATCGCCGAGCAGCGCAGTACGCACAATCCCCCAATCGGCGACGTGACGATAAGTAGCACCTGCCATCAGCGTCATGCGACGCTTATCGAGCGCTTTCATATCGCCTAAATCGTTATCTTTAGGATCATACTCCTGAGGCGAACCCAGTACGGTTAGCGAGAGCTGATTCTGTGGGTCTTTCCACAAGTAATAGCCGCCTTGCAGACTATGGAACCAGAAGTTTTCACCTTCATAATTAATCACAGGAATCGGCAGATAGCGGTCTTGTCCCCCCTTATAAGGAGACTGGGCATAAATGACCGAAGCCCCAAGAGTTAAGGTTTCTGCATGAGTGGCGAACGCCACAAAATAACAAGGAACAACAAGAGCAAGCGCTTTAAGTTTGAATTGGTTCACAATTTATTCAGTCCATTAATATAACAATCACACGTAGAGTCTAACCAAATTTTTGCTATCGGTTAACGTTTAATGATGCTCTGGAGGCGGCGCGGAGGAATTATCTGAGCCGCCTCCTTGCTATCCATGCTTAGGTTGATTGTCTCAGTGCTTATGAGACTTTGTTATTGATATATCGCTGATTAAGGTTAAAAGTGGCAGCAGGTTTTCTGATTGCCTTCTACAGTTAAATGTAAGACGAGACTTTTTGTACGAGCAGAGTAACCGAAATAATTGTGTATCCCGATAAAAAAACGTCAGGTTGGCATAAGGGTTGCTGTACTCATTAAAGAATATCTTCCGGGAGCTGCTATAACCTTTAATTACGCTCCTTTACCTGTGCTAAAAACGAAAGGACGGGCATCGCTATGAATATATTCGATCACTATCGTCAGCGTTATGAAGCTGCCAAGGATGAAGAATTCTCACTACAGGAATTCCTCGCCATCTGTAAACAGGATCGTAGTGCATACGCCAACGCTGCCGAACGACTCTTAATGGCCATCGGTGAGCCGGTGATGGTTGACACTGCGCAAGAGCCACGCCTTTCCAGAATCTTCTCCAACCGCGTCATGGGACGCTACCCTGCCTTTGAAGAGTTTTACGGTATGGAAGAAGCGATTGAGCAAATCGTCTCCTACCTGAAACACGCTGCGCAGGGTCTGGAAGAGAAGAAACAGATTCTCTACTTATTGGGCCCAGTGGGCGGCGGTAAATCGTCGCTGGCTGAACGACTGAAAGCGTTGATGCAGCGAGTGCCGATTTACGTGTTAAGCGCGGATGGCGAACGCAGCCCGGTAAATGATCATCCGCTGTGCCTGTTCAACCCGCAGGAAGATGCCAATATTCTGGAAAAAGAGTATGGCGTACCGCGGCGTTATCTCGGCACCATCATGTCGCCTTGGGCAGCGAAGCGTCTGCATGAATACGGCGGTGATATCACTCGCTTTAAAGTGGTAAAAGTCTGGCCGTCAATTTTGGAACAGATTGCTATAGCTAAAACCGAGCCGGGTGACGAGAACAATCAGGACATCTCTGCGCTGGTCGGTAAAGTGGATATCCGCAAACTGGAAAATCACGCGCAGAACGATCCTGATGCCTACGGCTACTCAGGTGCATTGTGCCGCGCGAACCAGGGTGTGATGGAATTCGTTGAGATGTTTAAAGCGCCAATCAAAGTGCTACATCCGCTGCTGACCGCCACGCAGGAAGGTAACTATAACGGGACTGAGGGCATCTCTGCTCTGCCGTTTAATGGCATCATTCTGGCGCACTCCAATGAATCAGAATGGGTCACTTTCCGTAATAACAAAAACAATGAGGCGTTCCTTGACCGTGTTTACATTGTCAAAGTGCCTTACTGCTTACGCGTTTCTGAAGAGATTAAGATTTACAATAAGCTGTTGGATCACAGTGAGTTAACCACTGCTCCTTGCGCACCGGGAACGCTGGAAACGTTGGCCCGCTTCTCAATTCTGTCGCGCTTGAAAGAGCCGGAAAACTCCAGCATCTACTCAAAAATGCGCGTATATGATGGTGAAAGCCTGAAAGATACCGATCCAAAAGCGAAATCCTGGCAGGAGTATCATGATTACGCGGGCGTAGATGAAGGCATGAACGGGCTCTCTACGCGCTTCGCGTTTAAAATTCTGTCACGGGTGTTCAACTTTGACCATGCCGAAGTGGCGGCTAACCCGGTGCACCTGTTTTATGTGCTGGAACAGCAAATTGAGCGCGAACAGTTCCCGCAGGATCTGGCGGAGAAATACCTTGAGCATCTGAAAGGCTACCTGATTCCGAAATATGCCGAGTTTATTGGCAAAGAGATTCAAACCGCCTATCTGGAATCCTACTCTGAATACGGCCAGAACATTTTTGACCGCTACGTAACGTACGCTGACTTCTGGATTCAGGACCAGGAATATCGCGACCCTGATACCGGGCAGCTCTTCGACCGCGAGTCACTTAACGCCGAGCTGGAAAAGATCGAGAAACCTGCAGGGATCAGCAACCCGAAAGATTTCCGTAATGAGATTGTTAACTTTGTTTTGCGTGCCCGCGCGCAGAACAGCGGCCGCAATCCAAACTGGACCAGCTATGAAAAACTGCGCACGGTAATCGAGAAGAAAATGTTCTCGAATACCGAAGAGTTGCTGCCGGTGATTTCGTTTAATACCAAGACCTCGACGGACGAACAGAAAAAACACGATGATTTTGTCGATCGCATGATGGAAAAAGGCTATACCCGCAAGCAAGTACGCCTGCTGTGCGAGTGGTATCTGCGCGTGCGTAAATCGTCATAATCGTTACCTGTAAGCGATACGGCATCATGGTGCCGTAACATGAGGCCGGGTATCCCGGCCTGAGCTTGCAATGCAGTTTGGGGGAGTTTTATGGCCTATTTTATCGATCGGCGTCTGAACGGTAAGAATAAAAGCGCCGTCAATCGGCAGCGCTTTCTGCGCCGTTATAAGTCGCAAATCAAGCAATCGATCTCCGAGGCCATCAATAAGCGTTCGGTGACCGATGTCGAGAGCGGCGAATCGGTCTCGATTCCAATTGACGATATTAATGAACCGAGTTTCCATCAGGGTCGCGGCGGCAGTCGCCATCGCGTCCACCCAGGGAACGATCACTTCGTGCAGAACGACCGTATCGAGCGTCCACAAGGCGGCGGTGGCGGTGGAAGCGGCCAGGGCAACGCCAGTCAGGATGGTGAAGGCCAGGATGAATTCGTTTTCCAGATTTCTAAAGACGAATATCTCGATCTGTTATTTGAGGATCTTGCGCTGCCGAATCTGCGCAAGAATCAGCATCGTCAGCTAAATGAGTACAAAACGCACCGTGCTGGATTCACCTCAAACGGTGTGCCTGCCAACATCAGCGTGGTGCGTTCGCTGCAGAATTCGCTCGCTCGTCGGACGGCGATGACTGCGGGTAAACGTCGCATGCTGCATGAGCTGGAAGACACACTGAAAGAGGTGGAGAACAGCGAGCCGGCTCAATTGCTGGAAGAAGAGCGGTTACGCAAAGAGATCGCTGAATTGCGTGCGCGCATCGAGCGGGTGCCGTTTATTGATACCTTTGATCTGCGTTACAAAAACTTTGAAAAGCGGCCGGAACCCTCCAGCCAGGCAGTCATGTTCTGCTTGATGGACGTGTCAGGTTCGATGGATCAAGCGACTAAAGATATGGCGAAGCGCTTTTATATCCTGCTGTATCTGTTCCTGAGCCGAACCTATAAGAACGTTGACGTGGTATACATTCGCCACCACACGCAAGCGAAAGAAGTGGATGAACAGGAGTTCTTCTACTCGCAGGAAACCGGCGGCACCATCGTTTCAAGCGCACTTAAACTGATGGATGAGGTGGTGAAAGAGCGTTATGACCCGGCACAATGGAACATCTACGCGGCGCAAGCTTCGGATGGCGATAACTGGGCTGATGATTCTCCACTCTGTCACGAGATTTTAGCTAAACATATTCTGCCAGTAGTACGTTATTACAGCTACATCGAGATTACGCGCCGAGCTCATCAGACCTTATGGCGCGAGTACGAGCACCTGCAGGCGATGTTCGATAACTTTGCGATACAACATATTCGTGAGCCAGAAGACATCTACCCTGTATTTAGAGAACTTTTCCACAAACAGGCTGCTGAAGCCTAAGTTTATAAGCCGGTCACCGACCGGCTTTTTCTTTTCCGCGGCTACGCTCACTCCCCCTGAAAAACTGTGCTTTTTTCATACGAATTTAACCTTATATGGGATGCCGACCCGCAGAATGAAAAAAAGTGCAATTAAGCGCTGACAAGCTATTGATAAGGCATTATCTTTTCAGCTTGTCTGTGTGAATCCCCCCGCAGTTTGTTTTTTTGGTCCCGCCGCAGGAGAACGCCGTTGAATACCAGCATGATTTACAGTTTGTTCATTATTGGTTCCGTGCTGGTTGCAGCAAGTATTTTGCTGAGTTCATTCTCTTCACGCCTTGGCATTCCCATTCTGGTCATCTTCCTTGCGCTCGGCATGCTGGCCGGAATTGATGGCATTGGTGGTATTGCCTTCGACAACTACCCGGTTGCCTATCTGGTTTCTAACCTTGCGTTAGCTATCATCCTGCTGGACGGCGGTATGCGTACCAAAGCCTCCTCGTTGAAGGTGGCTCTTGGACCGGCGCTATCGCTGGCGACCGTCGGCGTGATGATCACCGCCGGTTTAACCGGCGTCGCTGCCGCGTGGTTATTCAAACTTGATTTAATGCAGGGCTTCCTGATTGGGGCGATTATCGGTTCCACTGATGCCGCCGCGGTGTTTTCGCTTTTAGGCGATAAAGGTCTCAACGAGCGCGTGAGCTCTACGCTGGAAATCGAATCCGGCAGCAACGACCCGATGGCGGTGTTTCTTACCATCACGCTGATCGACATGATTCAGCAGGGCCAATCCGGTCTGAGCTGGATGTTCGTGGTGCATCTGGTACAGCAATTCGGTTTAGGCATCGTATTAGGCCTTGGTGGCGGCTGGGCGCTGCAGCAGTTAATTAATCGTATTAATCTCGCGCAAGGTTTGTATCCACTGCTGGCGGTAAGCGGTGGCATCATCGTCTTTGCGCTAACCACCGTCATGGAAGGCAGCGGCATTCTGGCGGTTTATTTGTGCGGTTTCCTGCTGGGTAACAGCCCCATTCGCAACCGCCACGGTATTTTGCAAACCTTTGATGGCATGGCCTGGCTGAGCCAAATTGGCATGTTCATTGTGCTGGGCTTGCTGGTGACGCCGTCCGACTTATGGCACATCGCTGTGCCGGCGATGATTCTCTCCTTGTGGCTAATTTTAGTCGCGCGGCCCCTTTCCATTCTGGTTGGTCTTCTGCCCTTCAAAGGCTTCACCGGACGCGAACGCATCTTTATCAGTTGGGTTGGCCTACGCGGCGCCGTACCGATTATCCTCGCGGTATTCCCGATGATGGCTGGATTAGAAAATGCCAAACTCTACTTCAACATCGCCTTCTTTGTCGTGCTGGTGTCGCTGATGCTGCAAGGTACGTCACTGGGCTATGCCGCTAAACGTGCAAAAGTTGTGGTACCGCCAACCGCATCGCCAATCAGCCGGGTTGGGCTGGATATCCATCCTGAGAATCCCTGGGAGCAATTCATTTATCAATTGAGCGCGGACAAATGGTGTGTGGGAGCAGCGCTGCGTGATTTGCAGATGCCGCGAGAAACACGAATTGCTGCCCTGTTCCGCGATAACGCACTGATGCACCCGAATGGTAATACGCGGCTAAAAGAGGGTGATGTACTCTGCGTTATTGGTCGTGAACGTGATTTACCTGCCCTTGGCAAAATGTTCAGCCAATCGCCGCCGGTGGCGCTGGATCAGCGCTTCTTTGGTGATTTTATTCTGGATGCAGACGCTCGCCTGCGCGATGTGGCGCAAATATACGGGCTCGAGTTGGATGAGCAGACGAACGATCAACAGTCGCTGGGTCAGCTGGTGATGAGCCTGCTGGGCAGCACACCGGTGGTTGGCGATCAGGTCGAGTGGAACCAACTCACCTGGACCGTGGCCGAAAAAGAAGATAATCAGATCGTCAAAATTGGCGTGCGCGTAATGGAAGAGAAGGAATAATCCGAGCTCTTAACGCTCGTAAACTGCGTGTTAACGACTATGCTCACTATTCAACCCAGCAAACACGGGAGAATATAATGGAACACGTGGTAAAAATCGGTCGCTATGAAATTGTTGATGCAACGTTCAATAATGACAATATGGAGACTGTGAGTATTCCTGGCAAAACCAATCCCGGCCTGGTGGACCAACTCGACGGCTGGGACAGTGAAACCAGTGTGCCAGCGTCAATTGATGGTAAGGCTGTCGATTTGCAAATTGGGCACTATGACAAGGAGCAGGACCTGTGGGTACTAAAAAAACCTGCCTGATTGCCGTTACCGCCATTTATTAAAATGGCGGTGATTCCGAAAAGCAGTCTTAAAAACAAGCATTATATTGTCGAACATTGAGATTTTAGCCTTATTTTTCATCAGATTACCCCATTATTTCTTTAGTCATTTATTTCCTTTTCAGACTATTTCCATATTAACTCTGTCAAATAACTCCTGCATACTCTTAACCGTTGCTGCAGCTTTTCGTGACGTGTATCACGTCTCAAACGGTCCTTTCCATGCAGCGCTTATGGCAGCACTGACTTATATCTCGCTGAAAATATTATTTTTCCTGATTTTCAGCGGACCACTCCTGAGCGCGTACTTGATTCTGGTCAGGCCATCTTTTACTTAAGAAAAGAGAGCAGGTTTTATGGCAAGTACTTTAATAATGAACAATGCAACCCGCTCGTGGAGCGGACTGCGCAAAAACCTCATCGCAAAAGTCGCACTGAGTGTCTCCGATTTAATAGCATTAAATTTGGCATTGTTTTTATCTGCCGCCACCGTGCAAGGTATTTGGGGTGAACTGGATACGTTTATTCCGCCGCAACAGATTGAATATCGTTTTATTGCGCAGTTAGGTTTATCCGTACTTTGTACCGCCTGGTTCTGGGTACGGATGCGCCATTACACCTACCGCAAACCGTTTTGGTTTGAATTAAAAGAGGTGATTAAAACGCTGTTTGTTTTCTCTCTGCTTGATCTGGCGCTGATTGCCTTTTCAAAATGGGACTTCTCCCGCATGGTATGGGTGTTCAGCTGGACCTATGCCCTGCTGCTGCTGCCGCTGATGCGAGCCGTGGTTAAGCGGGCCATTAACCGCGCAGGTCAATGGCAGAAGGAAACCATCATCATTGGTTCTGGTAAAAACGCCATGGAAGCCTATGCCGCGTTACAAAGCGAGGAGATCCTGGGCTACAACGTGCAGGCCTTTATCTCCCTCGATGATGACCAGCAGCATGAAAAAGTTAACGGCGTACCGGTTATCACCTGGAAAGATATCAACTGGCAAACCATGGACCGCGACAACACGCAATTTATCGTCGCCACAGAATATGAACAGCAAGTGGTGCGCGATAAATGGCTGAAGTTCCTGTCTAAAATGAAGTGTCGGTCGATCTCCGTGATCCCAACGCTGCGCGGTGTACCGCTGTATGGTACCGATATGTCATTCATCTTCAGCCATGAAGTGATGATTTTGCGCGTGAGCAACAACCTGGCGAAACGCTCTTCTCGTTTCCTGAAGCGTACCTTCGATATTGTTGTCGCTTCTATGCTGCTGGTGTTCCTTGGTCCGGTATTTGGATTGCTATGTGCAATGGTGAAGCGTGACGGCGGTAATGCGATTTATGGTCATGAGCGCGTAGGTCAGGATGGCGTGAAATTCAAATGCCTTAAGTTCCGCTCAATGGTGACCAACTCGCAAGAAGTGCTGCAGAACCTGCTGGCAACCAGCGAAGAGGCGCGTGCGGAATGGGATCGTGACTTTAAACTGAAAAACGATCCGCGCGTGACCAAAATTGGTAACTTCCTGCGTAAAACCAGCCTTGATGAGCTGCCGCAATTGTGGAATGTGATTCGTGGTGAAATGAGCCTGGTGGGCCCACGCCCCGTCATCGAGGCAGAGCTGGAACGCTATGCGGGTGATGTGGATTATTACCTGATGGCCAAACCCGGCATGACAGGTTTGTGGCAGGTCAGCGGCCGTAACGATATCGATTACGATACGCGCGTTTACTTCGATTCCTGGTATGTTAAAAACTGGGCGCTATGGACGGACATCGCCATTCTGTTTAAAACCGCGGGTGTCGTGGTGCGTCGCGACGGCGCTTACTAATACCCTCGACGCGATGCCTGCGCAGTTTGGCAGGCATCGCCTTTTCTTTTTATCCCTTTCTTTTTCCTCACAGAGTCATTACCCTTCCCGCTTGTTTAACAGGTCGTTTCGGTACGTAATGCAAAAATTCACCCTGATACTTCTAAGCCTCGTGCTGCTGGCACCGCTTGGCATTGATCTTTACCTCCCCACTCTGCCGCAAATCGCCGATGGCCTGAACAGCCCGGTGAGCCTCATCCAGCTCACCATTCCCCTGTTTTTGCTGGTGATGGGTATCGGTCAGCTGGTAACCGGACCACTGGTTGATAATTTTGGCCGTAAGCCAATCGCGCTGATTGGCCTGGGCTTGTACATCATTGGCAGCATCGTTGCGGCCACCGCCACGCAATGGCCGGTGTTCTTCCTGGCGCGTATCATCCAGGGTTGCGGCGTGTGCTGCAGCGCAGTAGTGGCCTTTAGTGGCGTGCGCGATCGCCTGAGTGGTGAAGATGCGGCTCGCGCTTACGGTTTTCTCAATGGCGCATTGAATATTGTTCCGGCTCTGGCTCCGCTGCTGGGCGGTATTCTGGCGGAAGCCTATGGCTGGCGCGCACCATTCTGGTTCCTGTGCGGTTATGCGGTAGTTATCGGATTGATTGTCGTCATCTGGCTGCCAGAAACGCGCCCTGCAGACACGCTGCGGGTAAAAGGGTTGCCGCTGGCGCAGTATGGCGCAATTGCGCGTGAACCACGCTTCCTTGCCTTCGCATTTGCTAATGCCGGTGCGTTGGGCATGGTGCTAACGTATGTTTCACTGGCGCCGCATGTGTTGATGACCGAAGGCGGCCTCACGCCACTCCAATTCTCCTTTGCCTTTGGCGCCAATGGTTTTTGGATCATGCTGGTAAGCGCCTTCGTGAATAAAACCATTCGCAAAGCGGGACGCCCGTTCTGTCTGGCGATGGGTTTTGCGACGATGTTGATTGGCGCCATTCTGCTGATGATGGGCACAGCACTGTTTCCGGCCGCATGGCAAAACCATTGGGCGCTATACATGATCCCGGTGGCCGTTTCTGTGGCAGGATTAGCGTTTACCGTCGGACCGGCCACCAGCTATGCGCTGGAGCCGTATCAACAGCAGGCCGGTGTCGCTGCAGCCTTACAAGGATTTATACAGATGGCGTGCGGTGCCGGTGGAAGTATGGCCATCGTGGCCCTACCGGTGGCGGAGAAATCGTCTCTGGCATTGATGATGCTGACGGGTGCAGCGCTGGCCCTCATCGCCTGGCGCTGCAGCAAAAATATGCGCGGCAGCGTGACCGCGCTTAAATAACCTCAACCGGAACGCGTGGCGCGAGCGCACACATCAGCTCGTAGCCCACCGTTCCGGCGGCTTTTGCAACCTCATCGATCTTAACCTGATGACCCCACAGCTCAACCTTCGAGCCAATTCCGGCCTGCGGGCAAGGTTCCAAATCGACCATCATCATGTCCATGGAGATCGCGCCCAGGGTTTGCGTGCGCACGCCATCAACGCAAACGGGTGTGCCCGTTGGTGCGTGGCGTGGATAACCATCGGCGTAACCGCAGGCGACAATACCAATACGTTGTGCGGCACCAGCATGATAGCGATACCCATAACCAACACCATCACCGGCATTTAATTGCTGTACGCCAATGATCTCGCTGTTAAGCGTCATCACCGGCTGCAATCCGGTGCTGGCGATATCCTGCCAGTCGCCGCTGGGTGACGCGCCATAGAGAATAATGCCGGGACGTACCCAATCGAAATGTGCTTCCGGGTGCCACAACGTGGCCGCAGAGTTCGACAAGGAACGAGGACAATGCAACCCTTCTGCCGCCAGCTCCACACGCTTCATTGGCTCAATTAAGCCATCCGGATTTTCCGCATCGGCAAAGTGCGCCATCAGCGTCATCTCACCTACAGTCGGCAAAGCCCGCAGTTTTTGCCATGCCGCCTGCGCCAGTTCCGGTCGGAAACCCAGCCGATTCATGCCGCTGTTAATTTTCAGATAAACATCAACCGGCGCCGACAGCCGCGCTTTCGCCAGCGCCTGAATTTGCCAGTTACTGTGCACGCTGGTTGTAAGGCGATAACGATCGATCAGCGTTAAATCTTCCGCATGGAAAAAACCCTCCAGCAGGAGAATCGGTTTTTTCCATCCCTGCTCACGCAGCAGGATGGCCTCTTCCATATTTAACAGGGCAAACCCATCAGTTTCGGCGAGACTTTGCCACACGCGTGCCACACCGTGACCATACGCATTAGCCTTTACTACCGACCAGACGTGCGAGTGTGGAGCAGCCTGACGCACAGTAGCAAGATTGTGACGCAGCGCCTGTTGATTGATGGTGGCACCGGTTGGACGTGACATGCTTTAACTCTCCCTGAGGTTTTAACGCGTCGCGCTGGCGTTACGCAGTGGCGACGAATGGGGCTCAAAACCCGGCAGGTAGCGCAGCACGGACAAATCATCTGCGGCGATCGCCGGTTTCTGACCGGAAATTAAATCAGCCAGAAGCTGACCGGAACCACACGCCATCGTCCATCCCAACGTGCCGTGGCCGGTATTGAGATAGAGATTGGAGAGCGGCGTGCGTCCAACAATGGGCGTTCCGTCCGGGGTCATAGGACGCAATCCGGTCCAGAACGTGGCCTGTTCAACATATCCGCCCTCAGGATAGAGATCGCGGACCACCATCTCCAGCGTTTCACGTCGTGCTGGCAACAGTTTGGTGTTAAAACCAACAATTTCCGCCATGCCGCCCACGCGGATGCGATCGTCGAAGCGCGTCACCGCCACTTTGTAGGTCTCATCAAGGATGGTGGAAACCGGCGCAGCATCGGCATCTTTAATTGGAATCGTCAGCGAATACCCTTTCAGCGGATACACCGGGATTGAAAGGATATCTTTCAACAGCGCCGTCGAATAGGAACCAAACGCCACCACATACGCATCGGCTTTAATCACTTCATCGCCACACTTCACGCCATAAATGCGGTTACCTTCGCGCAGCAGTTGATCCACCGACGTGTTATAGCGGAAGGTGACGCCCGCCGCTGCGGCCATCTCAGCCAGACGCTGGGTAAACAATTGGCAATCGCCGGTTTCATCGTTAGGTAAACGCAGGCCGCCGGTAAGTTTGTGTGCCGTGGCCGCTAGCGCCGGTTCGACATTTTTCAGTTGATGCGCTTCCAGCAACTCATACGGCACGCCGGCATCGCGCAGCACAGCAATATCTTTACTGGCGCTTTCAAACTGCTGCTGAGTACGGAAAAGTTGCAGCGTCCCGCCCTGGCGACCTTCGTAAGCGATACCGGTGCTGGCACGCAGCGTTTTCAGGCAGTCGCGGCTGTATTCCGCGATGCGCACCATACGGCTTTTGTTCTCTTGATAGTGCTGCATGTCGCAGTTACGCAACATATTCCACATCCATTCCAGCTGGAACTTGCTGCCATCGAGACGAACCGCCAACGGGGCGTGACGCTGGAACATCCATTTTACCGCTTTGAGCGGCACGCCCGGCGCCGCCCAGGGCGCGGCATAGCCTGGCGATATCTGTCCGGCGTTACCGGCGCTAGTTTCTAACGCCGCTGCGGGCTGACGATCGATCACCGTGACGTCATGTCCGGCCTGAGCCAAATACCAGGCGCTTGCAACCCCAACCACACCACTACCAAGAATCACTACGCGCATAAGCCCCTCGTCGCAGCAAAAGAACAATTAACTACTAACCAAGCCCAAGGCAGCATAATTTCACCGCCAATCAAATCTTACATTCGATCGACATATTTCACATGTTTTTCACCTGCCTGCACACTGAAATCATGCAGCACATCAAAAATCAGGATTTTTTATGCCTTAAAACCGTTATTCAGCCATTTATTATGCGTCAGGGAGTGGTTTACTCTTTTTTCAGGAGAAAGCGCCGCAGTCATACATTTAACTTATAAACAGAGCATTACTCTGCAATCCATAATAAAACCAATATTTATCACATGCGGCGTCTTAACTGGCGCTTTTTGAATGATTTTCTGCCAAAAGAATTCGATTGAGATCCAGTTTCGGATAAGCGACAGTGGACTATCATTGAAGTGTTCGCTCAGTTTTATTGGGCCATCTTTACTCAGGATGAGGCCTTAAACGATCGTGACAGGTAATCCCTGCCGCTTGCAAAACAGAGGTGCGCTATGACGACAATCTTTGACGAGCCAACCCGCAGCAGTAAACGACTCAGTGACGGCCCAGACTGGACCTTCGAACTGCTGGATGATTATCTGGCGGAAATTGACCGGGTAGCGAAAAGCTACGGGCTGGAAACCTATCCGCACCAAATTGAAGTGATCACCTCCGAACAGATGATGGATGCGTACTCCAGCGTGGGTATGCCGATCAACTATGCACACTGGTCGTTTGGCAAGAAATTCATCGAAACCGAACAACGCTATAAGCACGGTCAGCAAGGCCTGGCTTATGAGATCGTCATTAATTCCAATCCGTGTATCGCCTATTTGATGGAAGAGAACACCATGACCATGCAGGCGCTGGTGATGGCGCACGCCTGTTATGGTCACAACTCTTTCTTCAAAAATAACTATCTGTTCCGTAGCTGGACCGATGCCAGTTCAATCGTCGATTACCTGCTGTTTGCGCGAAATTACATTACCGATTGCGAAGAGCGTTACGGTGTGGAAGAAGTGGAACGTCTGCTGGATTCCTGCCATGCGCTGATGAATTACGGTGTTGATCGTTACAAGCGCCCGCAAAAGATTTCACTGCAGGAAGAGAAAGCACGGCAGCAGAGTCGTGAAGAGTATTTGCAGAGCCAGGTGAATACGCTGTGGCGCACGCTACCGCGCAAAGAGAAGGAGTCGGTACACGTTGAGGCTTCACGCTACCCTTCTGAGCCGCAGGAAAATCTGCTCTACTTCATGGAGAAAAATGCACCGCTGCTGGAATCCTGGCAACGTGAGGTGCTGCGTATTGTCCGCAAAGTCAGTCAATACTTTTATCCGCAGAAACAGACGCAGGTGATGAATGAAGGTTGGGCCACCTTCTGGCACTACACCATCCTGAATCATCTGTATGACGAGGGCAAAGTGTCGGAACGCTTTATGATGGAGTTCCTGCACAGCCACACCAATGTTGTGTATCAGCCGCCGTATAACAGCCAGTGGTATAACGGCATCAACCCGTATGCACTGGGCTTCGCAATGTTCCAGGATATCAAGCGCATCTGTCAGACACCTACCGAAGAAGATCGCTACTGGTTCCCTGATATTGCCGGTTCAGATTGGCTGAAGACCCTGCATTTTGCGATGCGCGAGTTTAAGGATGAAAGCTTCATCAGCCAGTTCCTGTCGCCAAAAGTAATGCGTGATTTCCGGTTGTTTACGGTGATGGACGATGATCGCAACAATTTCCTCGAAATTGCGGCTATTCATGACGAAGCGGGTTATCGCGCTATTCGGCAGCAGCTGTCGGCGCAATATAATCTGAGCAATCTGGAACCTAACATTCAGGTTTATAACGTCGACTTACGCGGCGATCGTTCTTTAACGTTGCGTTACGTGCCGCAACAGCGGGCACCGCTTGATAAGAGCCGTAAAGAAGTTCTGAAGCATGTACATCGCTTATGGGGCTTTGATGTCATTCTAGAGCAGCAGAATGAGGATGGCAGCGTAGAGTTGCTGGATCGATCGCCCGCGCGCGGTCCATCGCTATAACAAAAAAACCGGACTGTGAAGTCCGGTTTTTCTTTATCGTTTGCTGGCTAAATCATCCGGCATGCTTTTCTGCATTTTGTGCCAAATCTCGCCGCTGCGACGACCATAGTCGCGCACGCTATCAACGATCTGCTCTTGTGAAGGGTTGGCAACGCACAAATCCGCCAGCTGACGATAGAAGTTACGCGCCAGCTCACGCGCTTCGAGGTTGGAGAAATAGTGACGACCAACGCGGGTATAAAGTCCTTTAAGGCCATTTAAAATCAGACCATAAATAGGATTTCCAGAAGCAAAAGCCAATCCGCGGAACACACGGTAATCTAGCTCGGTATAAGCCTCTGCTTTGTCTTCCTCACTCAACGCATTTTCCAGTACTTCACGCGCTTTATCTGGATGATGACGCAGCGCACGGCTGATAAAAATGGAAGCAATATTCGTGCGCACCGACAGCAGATTATCAATCAGCTGCGGCACGCTATCGTGGTCGAGACGAGCCAGAGTTTCGAGAATGTTTAAACCGGAGGTTTCCCAGAAATCGTTAACGCGCGTCGGTTTGCCGTGCTGAATGGTCAACCAGCCATCGCGAGCTAGTCGCTGCAGCACTTCGCGCAATGTGGTGCGAGTTACGCCAATCAGTTCAGAAAGCTCACGTTCGGCAGGCAGAATAGATCCCGGTGGAAAACGACTATTCCAGATGCTCTCAATAATATACTCTTCAGCAAATCCCGCAGGGCTCTGCGCCTTAATCACCATAGCATTTATTTCTCGTTACTTTCTTTATCGTAATGCGACTCATCATACCAGAGCGGCTATAGCGGAAATAGCCTGCCAACCGATTAAAAGCGCGCGCTGGCGCAAAATTCAGTCGCGATCTCAGGCCCCCTTCAAGCAGAAGCACAGGGTTGCGCTATGCCGGCTTATCCTCTTTCACTCCATGCCCTCTTTTTTCAACGGAACTCGACTTAAGTCATTTTTGTTTAAGATTTTTTCCTATTGCCTGGCTGGCACGGTTACGCTTTTGGTTTACACTGCGACACATTAACGGTTACAGGAAAAGCACTATGTTGCGATATTTGAATCAATGCTCGTATGGAAGAGGTGCCTGGCTACTGCTGGCCCTAACAGCACTGGCCTTTGAGTTGACTGCGTTGTATTTCCAGCACGTTATGGGATTACAGCCTTGTGTGATGTGTATTTATGAACGCTGCGCGCTATTCGGCGTGATGGGTGCGGGTATCGTCGGAGCGATTGCACCAAAAACGCCACTGCGCTGGGCGGCGATCCTCATCTGGATCTATAGCGCCTATGAAGGGGCTCGTCTCTCTTACGAACACACCATGATTCAGCTGCATCCTAATCCGTTTGTGACCTGCGACTTTGCCGCCCGCTTCCCTACCTGGTTACCGCTGGATAAATGGCTGCCAGCGGTGTTTGTGGCGAGTGGCGACTGCGCCGAGCGTGGCTGGACGTTCCTCACCTGGAGCATGCCGCAGTGGATGATCGTCATTTTCGCGGCATATCTGTTAGTCGCGCTGCTGGTACTGATTGCGCAACCGTTCAAACCAAAACGCCGCGATCTGTTCGGGCGTTAAGCAGTAACAAAACAGGCAGCCAAGGCTGCCTGTTTCGCGCTTACCCGTTGCGATCGGGTCGATCAATGATATGCTCTTCCCAATCGCGCACTTCACTCTCGCGCACCGCAATAAAACGCACTGAAATGCGCTGGGCATGCATCGCCTTTTTCGAACCGGCAATCAGCGGATGCCAGGCTGGCAAGGTTTTCCCTTCTCCTAACACGCGATACGCGCAGGTACGTGGCAACCATTCAAAACTGGTGAGATTTTCACGCGTCAGCTTTATGCAATTCTCTTCTAACTCAAAACGACGCTCGTAGCTGCGACACTGGCAGGTCTTGATGTTCAGCTGATTGCAGGCCACGTTGGTAAAGTAGATTTCATCCGTGTCCGCATCCTGCAACTTATTCAGGCAACATTGGCCACAGCCGTCGCATAGAGATTCCCACTCTGCGTCGTTCATTTGGTCAAGGCGTTTTGTCTGCCAGAAAGGTTGTTCAGTCATGATGGCGGTCCGGGTTAATAATAAGACCGCACCTTATAAAGGTTCAGGTGCGGTGATGCAAGTTTTACAGTACGCGAGTCGCGATACCATGGCCGGCAAGCGAGACTTCCAGCTTATCACCAGAGCGCATTGGGCCAACGCCTTCAGGTGTACCGGTCAGCACCACATCGCCCGCGCGCAGGGTGAAATATTGGCTCATGTAGGCAATCAGCGGCAGGATTTTGTGGATCATATCCGCAGTAGTGCCATGCTGGCGCACTTCGCCGTTAACAACCAGCTTCAGTTCGGTGTTCTGTGGATCGCCGCTAAACTCAGCAACGGGAATAAAACCCGACAATGGACACGAGTTATCGAAACCTTTGGATTTTTCCCAGGGTTGGCCCGCTTTCTTCAAACCGGCCTGCACATCACGTAAGGTCAAATCCAGCGCGACGCCATAGCCGGCAATGGCCTTCGCCACGTGTTCTTCGTTCGCCTGCTTCAGCGTCGAGCCAATCAGTACCGCCAGCTCAACTTCATGATGCACTTCACCAAAATTTGTCGGAATCGACAGCGGCTGGCGCAGATCGCATACCGCGGTTTCTGGTTTGATAAACACCACCGGTTCAGTGGGCGTGGCGCTGCCCATCTCCTTGATGTGCTTCGCATAGTTGCTGCCAACGCAAACCACTTTGCTGACGGGATAATCCAACAGAGCGCCTTGCCAGTTACGATGCTGATACATGCTATTCCCCTGCTTTGGTTGTGTATGCCGCCAGTGATGCTGGCGACGCTGTCTGTTTCAGCGCCGGAACGCGGCAGGCTGAGGAGGAATATATTAGCGGGTTTATCACGGCTGGCGTGGCGGAAATTGTCAAAAGTCGTTAATTCTTTGCGACAAAATCGACTAAGCGTTTTGATAATTGCCCGCAATAAAAGTTTTACACGGGCAGTTAATTAACGCAAATAGCACTGATTATTTCTACAGGATATATTTACAGATGAATCTGAATTAATCTTTTTTACCCTGATCGAGATGAATGTTGAGCAGACTTTCAACCGGCGGCGGAATTTGCAAATAATAGCCGTTATCGCTTAATCCTTGCTTAACTTTATTGATATCAGCGTTGGCTAGCTTGTCGCGCTTATCCAGTGACAGCACCATTGCCAGCTGGGGTTTGCCGAAGCCACGCAGCAGTTCTTCAGGGACACGTGAGAAATCGTCTTTTTTTTCAACATACAGATAAGTCTGTTCACGTTGCGGGCTTCTGTAGATCACACAAAACATATTTTTTACTCGAATTAACCGGTGGCGTCACTTGCCTGAATATAGCAGTAACTATAACATGCTTGCAGAACTTCGAATATTGACCGTTTGATGTTATTGCCGATTTTATCGACGTACATTTAAGGGTCGTAAAACAGGACTGAGTCAGCACAGATGTCGCAAACGCCAATCGAATTTAAGGGAAGCAGTTTTACCCTATCAGTCGTTCATCTGCACCATTCGCAACCCGAGGTGATTCGTCAGGCGCTACAGGACAAAATCGATCAGGCTCCCGCCTTTTTGCAGAATGCACCTGTGGTGCTCAATGTGTCAGCGTTAACCGGCGACATTAACTGGAAGCAGATGCAACAAGCGGTAATGGCTACCGGGCTGCGTATTGTTGGCGTTAGCGGTTGCAAAGATGAAGCCCTGAAAAAAATGATTGCCCGCGCAGGTTTGCCGGTTCTTTCTGAAGGTAAAGAGAATCGCAAACAGACAAGTGCCGCTGTTACTGAGGCCGCGCCGGTTGCCCCTGCGGTAATGGAAGGCACCAGTAAAACGCGCATCATCAATACACCGGTGCGTTCGGGACAACAAATTTATGCGCGCAATGCCGATCTCATTGTCACCAGTAGCGTCAGCGCCGGCGCTGAATTGGTCGCAGACGGCAATATCCATATTTACGGCATGATGCGTGGACGTGCACTCGCCGGCGTGGGCGGCCAAAGTGATAGCCAGATTTTTTGCACCAACCTCGCCGCAGAGTTGGTCTCAATTGCCGGGGAATATTGGATGATTGATCAGATTCCGGCGGAATTTTTTGGTAAAGCTGCGCGCCTGAGCCTCCAGGAAGGCGCACTCACCATTCAGACACTTAATTAAGCCCCTTTTCTTTCGTTAAGGAAATCAACATTTATGGCACGCATTATTGTAGTTACATCGGGTAAAGGGGGCGTTGGCAAGACCACGTCAAGCGCGGCCATCGCTACCGGGTTAGCGCAGAAAGGCAAAAAAACCGTCGTTATCGATTTCGATATCGGCCTGCGTAACCTGGATTTAATCATGGGCTGTGAACGCCGCGTGGTTTATGACTTTGTAAACGTCATCCAGGGCGATGCCACCCTGAATCAGGCGCTGATCCGCGACAAGCGCACCGAGCAGCTCTACATTCTGCCCGCCTCGCAAACGCGTGATAAAGATGCGCTGACCCGTGAAGGCGTTGAGAAGGTACTAAACGATTTGGCGGCGATGGAGTTCGACTTTATCGTGTGCGACTCACCGGCGGGTATTGAAACTGGCGCACTGATGGCGTTGTACTTCGCGGATGAAGCGATCATCACCACCAACCCAGAAGTCTCTTCAGTACGTGACTCCGACCGTATTCTTGGCATTATCTCCTCTAAATCACGTCGTGCAGAGAACAGCCAGGATCCGGTAAAAGAGCATCTGCTGTTGACCCGTTATAATCCTGGCCGCGTGACGCGTGGCGATATGCTGAGTATGGAAGATGTGCTGGAAATTCTGCGCATTCCGCTGGTTGGTGTGATTCCGGAAGATCAATCTGTGCTGCGTGCTTCTAACCAGGGTGAGCCGGTGATCCTCGACGCAAATGCTGACGCCGGTAAAGCCTATGCTGATACCGTAGATCGCCTGCTTGGCGAAGAACGCCCCTTCCGCTTTATTGAAGAAGAGAAGAAGGGTTTCCTTAAACGCCTGTTCGGGGGATAACCAATGGCATTACTTGATTTCTTTTTATCCCGTAAGAAGAACACAGCCAATATAGCCAAGGAAAGGCTACAGATTATCGTAGCCGAACGCAGAAGGGGTGACAGTGAGCCCCATTACCTGCCGCAGCTGAAGCGCGATATTTTGGAAGTGATCTGTAAATACGTAAAAATTGACCCGGATATGGTGACCGTTCAGCTGGATCAGAAAGGGGATGATATCTCTATCCTTGAGCTCAACGTAACACTGCCGGAGCCGGAAGACGTTCCTAAATGATTAAAGCGGTTTCCTGATTTTCCCCTGCGTTGTTGCGCAGGGGAAAATGCTGTCTTAAAGCGCCTGCAGAATCTCGTCGATACCAGCTTTAAGCAGATCGCCGCGCCAACCAGAAAGCAGTTCCGGTGTACGCGAAGCGCTCTTCAATCCCCAATGAACACTCAGCACCTGATTGATCTGGCGACGTGATGCCAGCAACTCCTGACTAAATCCGCTCTCTTCACTCACCTGCTGTACCAGCGCCTTAATGGCTTTGAACGCCTGCTTGTAGTGCGGATGATCGATCAGATTTGGCAGCGGCTGCGGCAAGGTAGCTTCATCCTGTGCCAGCGCTTCGGCGACTAATGCCACCATCGCTTTACCGTGGAAGCGGATCTCATGGCCATTAAGACCTAAATGGTCCAACTCGCCAAGACTGCCCGGCATAAAGCGCGCCACTTTCCACAAATTCTCTTCACGCACCACGAAGTTCACCGCCATATCTTTCTGACGTGCGATGTTTAAACGCCATGCTGCGAGACGCTGTAAGGCGGCCAGCTGACGCGGACGTAACTGCCATGCGTTAGTGATATCACGCCAGGCTTCTTCCGGTTGCAGCACATCAAGACGGCGCTGGCACAACGTATCGCATTCGCTTAGCGCCGCCGCCATATTGCCCGCAGCTTCGGTTTGCGCCACCAGCTGATGGGCGATAGGAAGCAGATAGGCCACATCGGCCGCTGCATATTCACACTGACGCTCGGTCAGCGGACGCGCGAGCCAGTCGGTACGCGATTCGCTTTTATCCAATTCGATTTGATTGAAATGCATCACCATTGAAGCAAAGCCCCACGATAGCGGCTGGCCGATAAATGCCGCCAGGATTTGTGTATCAACCATCGGATTGGGCAGGCATTTAAAACGGTGCAGGAAAACTTCAAGATCTTCGCCACCGGCGTGCAGGAATTTAGTGATCTGCTTATCCTGCAGCAGAGCGACAAACGGCGTCCAGTCACTAATGTTAAGCGGATCGATCAGGATCAGCTGATCACCATCAAACAGCTGAATCAGGCCGAGCTGCGGATAGTAAGTGCGCGTACGCACAAATTCAGTATCCAGCGCCACGGCTGTATGCTGGCGAGCTTTCTCGCAAACGGCGGCCAGTTGGTCATTTTGGTCGATCAGGGTGTAATTCACGTTGTCTTTCTCGCTGCGGCAAACTACGCGCAGCGCTCCATGTTAAAAGCAATAAAAACGCCGGACTGTGCCGGCGTTAACCTGGGGAGAAGGGTGCGTTACTGCCCTTCTCGCTTCGCCTCATCACGCAATTCACGGCGCAAAATTTTGCCCACATTGGTCTTCGGCAGCTCGTCACGAAACTCAATAATCTTCGGCACTTTGTAGCCGGTGAGCTGACGACGGCAATGATCCAGCACCTCTTCTTTCGTTAAGGAAGGATCTTTCTTCACAATACACACTTTGACGGCTTCACCCGAAAGATCGCTCGGTACGCCAATCGCCGCCGCTTCACGCACTTTCTCGTGCTGCATAAGCACATCTTCAATCTCGTTAGGATACACGTTAAAGCCCGACACCAGAATCATGTCTTTCTTACGATCGACGATGCGAATAAAGCCTTCGCTATCAACGGTAACAACATCGCCGGTATGCAGCCAGCCATTTTTCAGCACTTCATCGGTGGCATCGGCGCGCTGCCAGTAGCCTGTCATCACCTGCGGACCACGAATGCACAGTTCACCCGGTTCACCAGGCGGAACATCTTTATCTTCATCGTCCACGATGCGCACATCTGTTGAAGGCACCGGCAAACCAATACTGCCGGTATGACAGGTAATGTCATAGGGATTGACAGACACCAACGGCGAACATTCAGTGAGGCCATAGCCTTCCAGCAAATAGTGGCCCGTGAGTTTTTCCCAACGTTCGGCCACCGCTTTTTGCACCGCCATACCGCCGCCTGCGGACAGCCGCAGCGTGGAGAAATCCAGTTTGTTGAAATTGGCATCATTCAGCAGCGCATTGAATAACGTATTCACGCCGGTAATGGCGGTAAACGGGAATTTGCTGAGCTCTTTGACAAAGCCTGGAATATCGCGCGGATTGGTAATCAGCAGGTTAGTCCCGCCGAGATCGAGGAAGAGCAACCCATTCACCGTCAGCGCAAAAATATGATACAGCGGGAGCGCGGTAACCACCTGCTCTTTACCCGGACGCAATAGTTTGCCGTAAGTGGCTTTGGTCTGTTCCAGATTGGCCTGCATATTACGGTGCGTTAGCATCGCGCCTTTGGCAACGCCGGTGGTACCGCCGGTATATTGCAGGAATGCCAGATCGTCGTTGGTGATGGCCGGACGCTGATAGGTCATCTGTTCGCCCTGCTGTAGAGCACTGCGGAACGGAACTGCACCGGGAAGATGATATTTCGGTACCAGCTTTTTCACGTATTTAACGACGAAGTTCACCAGCGTCGCCTTTACCGGTGCCAGCTGATCGCCCATGCGGGTAAGCATCACATGCTTGATGGGCGTCTCAGCGACCACTTTTTCCAGAGTATGGGCAAAGTTAGAGACAATCACGATAGCGCTGGCACCGCTATCAATTAGCTGATGCTTAAGTTCGCGCGGCGTATAGAGCGGATTGACATTCACCACCACCATACCAGCACGCAGCACGCCAAATAGCGCGACAGGATACTGCAGCAGATTTGGCATCATTAACGCCACACGATCGCCCTGCTTGAGCCCCAGCCCCTGCTGCAGCCAGGCAGCAAACGCGCGGCTCTGCTTCTCCAGCTGCCGATAGGTCATCGGCTGCCCCATATTGATAAATGCCACCTGATCGGCATAGTGCTGTGTTGCGTGCTCGAAAAGATCGACCAGCGAAGTGTAGCGATCGGCACTAATTTCCGCTGGGACATCTGGCGGATAGCGTTTGAGCCAAACCTTATTCAAAGAATCACCCCGATATTCTTGTTGTATAGCCATCGCCGCCTCGACAATCAGTGTTGTTAACAATATTTTAACTGATTGTACCAGTTTGCCTGTTTCGGCATTTTCAGGTTGCGAAGCGCATCACTAAATTTCGCGCATCGGTTGCGCGCCCAATAAAAAGGCCCGGTCGCAAGCACCGCGACCGGGCCATAAAAATACAGACAACGTTATTCGGTGAGGATAGTTTGCACCTGAGCCGGTCCGCCGAGATTCATCCCCCAATAAGGATTGGGTCCCCAGTAGCCCGGATGATGACGCGTGGGTCCGTACCAAATGTAAGGATCGATAGGTTGTGGCGGCGTCATCACCTGCTGCGTCAAATGCCAGCGCTGATAACCGCGCACATCAACAACGACAAAGTTGTAGCTCGCCTTACCGATTTCCCCTTTTTCCGTCCCTTTAATGTTGCCCAGCACGGTAATGTATTGGTTATTCAAATCAATCGGGTCAACAAACCCGCGTATATCCGCATAAATACGGCCAACGGATGCCGATCCTAAACGCGGTCGCGCACTTTCATCCAGTGGTTGAGTGGCAATTTCCAGACGCGTTGACCCGTTCAGATTCGTCACTTTAACCACTTTACCGCCAAAACGAGATTCCTGACCGACATACAGTTCCGGCGCATTCATCACGCGTAACAAATCTTGCTGTGGAAGTTGCGAGCTTCCTTTAATTGAATCTGGCACCGAAACACAGCCGCTTATCAGCAGTGCGCAGGCTAACAGAGCGCCAGACATCCCTTTACGACTCATTGGCATAGTACTTCTCCTGTATTTCTCTGTTTAGACTGGGCGCGTAGAAATTAGTTGCGCGCCGTTTAGCGTCCCGGCAACTTTTTCCATGCCACTTCATTACGTAGATAAACCGGTTCGGCGTTCTCAACCGCCACCGCTTCATGACGTTGCCAGGCGCTGAGCGCCAGCGGCAGCATATCTTCAGCAGCGGGCAATAACACTGCAGAAGCCTTAAGGGCGGCACCAGGCGATGACAGCAGATGTGGATATGCCTGCCAGCCGGTTCCCACTGTGGTCCATTCACCCGCTAACGTGGCGATGCGTTCCTGAGCGGCTTCGGGTTTCAGCACCGCTTCTGTTTCCGCACCTTGCCATTCGCCGTATTCATCGCGTTGATATTCAGCCCAATAGAGTTCACCCATACGCGCATCAATTGCTGCCAGCACACGTGTTGCACCCGTCAGACGCCACGCGCCCTGCGCCATCGTGGCTAACGAGGAAACACCAATCATTGGCAAATTCGCGCCCAGCGCCAGCCCTTGCGCAATACCGATGCCAATGCGTACACCTGTGAAGCTGCCCGGACCGCGGCCGAATGCCAGCACGTCGAGCGCGGTCAGATCCAGCTGCTGCGCCTGCAACAGCTCCTGAACCAGCGGGAGAATACGTTGGGTGTGATCGCGCGGGGCGATTTCAAAGCGGGCATCAATCTGCTGCAGGTTTTGCAGCGCGGCAGAACAGGCTTCTGTCGCCGTGTCCAGGGCTAAAATTCGGACGGACATAACAACCTCAGAGAGTCAAAATGGCGCGCATCTTATCACAGCCTGGCAGAAATTACCGATCCAGCGGCTGACGAACAAATTCAATGGCGCGAGCGATATCGCGGGTGCGCGGTGTGGGCGGCAGGCTGTTAAGAAACAGGCCACCGTAAGGACGCGAAACCAGACGTTGATCGCAAATCACCAACACGCCACGATCGTCAGTATCACGGATCAATCGACCCACGCCCTGTTTCAAGGTGATCACCGCATCGGGCAGTTGCACATCATTGAAAGGATCGCCGCCGCGCAGACGACAATCTTCCATGCGTGCTTTCAGCAGCGGATCTTCCGGCGACGTAAACGGTAGCTTGTCGATGATCACCAGTGACAGCGCTTCACCGCGCACATCAACGCCTTCCCAGAAGCTGCTGGTCGCCACCAGCAAGGCGTTACCGGCTTCAAGAAATTGTTTCAGCAACTGTCCTTTACTGGTTTCGCCCTGCAGCAGCACCGGCAAGGTCATTGAGGCGCGAAACTCTATCGCTAACTCGCGCATCATCTTGTGCGAGGTACAAAGGAAGAAACAGCGGCCCTTATTGGCATCGATAAGCGGTTTCATCATGCGTGCCAGCTGCCGCGCACCGCCGGGATGATTTGGCTCGGGCATATTACGCGGAACGCAGAGTAGCGCTTGTTGGGTGTAGTCGAATGGGCTGTCGAGAATCATGGTAATCGCATTATCGACACCGAGGCGGCTGGAGAAATGGCTCATTTGCTCATTCACGGCCAGCGTCGCAGAGGTGAATATCCACGCCGCTTTGCGGTTATCCATCACCTCGCGAAAACGTTCCGCCACGGAAAGCGGCGTCAGCGCCAGCGTAAAATGACGGCTGTTACACTCATACCAATAGCTGAAGCCCGGCTCCTCAATCGCTCGCAAACGCTTCAGGCGCGTGCGATACAACGCGGCACGTTCAAATGCAGCATCCAACAGGGCTGAACGTCCTAGCGAAAGTTTGATGACGTCGTAGCAGAGCTCTAGCGCATCATCCAATAACGTAAACATGCGCATGATGTTGTTATCGCTAAGCAAATCGCGCAAATTGCCGCGGAAGCCGGGCTCTCCCAGCGTCAAACGAAAGTCTTGCGCGCACTGTGCCAGCCGGTCGGCGGATTTTTGCAGTTGCTGCACATCGCGCACTTCGGTGCGATAGGCAATGATGATGTCTTTGGCGAGATCCTGTAGCTGCCGACTCGATAATTGCTGGCCGAAATACTGGCTAGCGATATCCGGTAATTGGTGCGCTTCATCAAAGATCATCACATCGGCTTCGGGAATGAGTTCACCAAAGCCGCCCTCTTTCACCACCAAATCGGCGAGAAACAGATGGTGATTCACCACCACCACGTCGGCATCCATGGCTTTTTTGCGTGCTTTCACTACAAAGCAATCTTTATACAGCGGGCAATCGCTACCGAGGCAGTTATCGTTGGTGCTGGTGACAAACGGCCAGATTGGGCTGTCTTCTGCCACGCCGCTGCAGTTGCTGACATCGCCATCTGTGGTTTCTGACGACCAGCCGCGCACGCTGATCAAATCACCCAGCGCCTGCACGCTAAGATCGCCACCGGTTTGATTTTGCTGCTCAAGACGTTCGAGGCATAAATAGTTGGATCGCCCTTTAAGCAGCGCCGTTTTTCCGCTGAACTTCAAGGCGCGCGCGATGGTGGGCAGATCGCGGTTGTACAGTTGATCCTGCAACGCTTTGGAACCGGTGGAGACAATGACCTTTTTTTTCGCACGCAGCGCCGGTGCCAGATAAGCATAGGTTTTACCGGTACCGGTACCCGCTTCAACCACCAGCTCGCCGCCTGTTTTGACCGCTTCGGTTACCGCTTTCGCCATTTCCCGCTGCGCTTCACGCGGTTTAAACCCCGGAATCGCCTGCGCCAGCGCGCCATCAGCTGCAAAATCGTCTGCCACACTTCCTCACATCATCGTTAAAAACCACTGTAATTATGTCAGGATTCCGCCTGGGCGACCACAACAGATGACATTCGCCCCTGGGATATGGCAGGCTAGCGCGGCAAAACTAAAGGAGAACCACATGACTATTACGCGTATTGATCCGGAACACCGGATGTCCGAAGCCGTAGTGCATAACCAAACCGTGTATTACACCAGCGTACCGGAAAATCTGGATGAAGATGCAGAAGCGCAAACGGCCAATGCGTTAGCCGTGATTGACGCCATTCTTACACGCGTGGGATCGGATAAAAGTAAGATCCTTGATGCCACCATTTTTCTGGTCGACAAGGCTGATTTCCCGGCAATGAACCGTGCCTGGGATGCGTGGGTCTCGCCTGGCAATGCCCCGGTGCGCTGCACCGTGCAAGCAGGCTTGATGAATCCGAAGTATAAAGTCGAAATTAAAATCATCGCCGCGCTGTAAAGCTGTTTGGGCGTTATTCGTAGTCGTCTTCTTCATCCTCATCGTCTTCGAACATCGCCCGAATAGCTTCGCCTTTATAGGTTTGGCGAATTTCTTGCGCAACTTGTGCAATCGCCTGCCCGCTCGACATACCACCCGCCATTAACTCCTGAATACGTTCAACCGCCTGCTGCTGCTGCTCGTGAGATAACGCTGGAAGACCTGTAAACATAATTCTCTCCTGGTACAAGGGGGACGCATTATTACCACGAGGAACAAACGGGTGCCAGCAACAAAAAAATATGTCAGGCTAGCGACCTGCTTGCTGAAGTGATTTGTCCCACAATGGTAAATAGTCTCGTACTGAAGTATACGCCTGAAACGCTGGTACACCTTTTCTCTCCCCTTGCCCATCAACCCTGGGCGATGTTACTGAGTTCTGGCCAGGCCAATCACGCGGATAACCGCTTTGATATCCTCACCGCCGATCCGCTTGCGACGCTGACTACGCGCGGCGAAAGCACCGAAATTATCTGCGGAGATGTGGTGACTCACTCTACAGCCGATCCGCTTACGCTGGTGCAACAGCACTGCGTGGCTTTAGGTACCACGCCCGATTTCAATCCTGATCTTCCCTTCCAGGGCGGCGCCATGGGGCTCTTTGGCTATGATCTGGGGCGGCGCTTCGAAACGCTGCCGCACCATGCGCAGCAAGATCTCTCAACGCCAGACATGGCGATAGGCATTTATGATTGGGCGCTGATCGCCGACCATCATCAACAGAAACTGACGCTAGTTTCCCTGAATAGCGCAGAAAAACGCTGGCAATGGCTACAAGCGCAAACGGCTGTGGAAACGGATCCCTTTACGTTGACCAGCGAGTGGCAATCAAACCTCAGTTTTGACGATTATGCACAACGCTTTCAGGCGGTGCAGGCCTACATTCAGGCCGGTGATTGCTATCAGGTTAATCTCGCGCAGCGTTTCAGGGCTAGCTATCGCGGCGATGAATGGCAGGCCTTTTTACGCCTTAACCAGGCGAATCGCGCGCCGTTTAGCGCATTTCTGCGTTTGCCACACAGTGCGTTGCTCAGCCTATCACCGGAGCGCTTCCTCTCTCTGCAACGGCAGGAGATAGAAACACGCCCAATTAAAGGGACATTACCGCGCCTCGATGACGCAGCAGCCGACCGCCTGCAGGCGGAAAAACTGGCTCACTCCGAGAAGGATCGCGCCGAGAACCTCATGATCGTCGATCTGTTACGCAATGATATTGGTCGCGTTGCCACACCCGGCAGCGTCAGCGTTCCCGAACTCTTTGTGGTTGAACCTTTTCCAGCAGTGCATCATCTTGTCAGCACCATTCGGGCGCACTTACCGGAAACGCTGACAGCTACCGATCTGCTTCGCGCCTGCTTCCCCGGCGGTTCAATTACTGGCGCACCAAAAATCCGCGCGATGGAGATTATCGAAGAGTTAGAACCGCATCGCCGTAACGCTTGGTGTGGCAGTATTGGGTATATCAGCCTGTGCGGTCGTATGGACACCAGCATCACCATTCGTACACTCATTGCAGAAAATCAACAGCTTTACTGCTCAGCCGGTGGCGGATTAGTGGCGGACAGTAACCTCGACGCTGAATATCAGGAAACCTTCCATAAGGTGAACCGTATCTTGCCCAGCTTGCGACATGAGGAATGAGATGAATTTGACGCTGGAACAGTTCGTCAGCCGCTTTGTATTGCAGCCACCGCTGCATACTCCAAAAAGTGTCATTAGTGGTCGACGCGCGGCGGTGCTGGTGCCGGTGATTGATGGCGCGGAGCCTGGGTTGTTGCTCACGCGTCGATCCTCTCATTTGCGGAAACATGCGGGCCAGGTCGCCTTTCCTGGCGGTATGCAGGATGCCACGGACTCTTCACTTATCCACACGGCGCTGCGTGAAGCGCAGGAGGAAGTGGGTATTTTGCCACAGCAGGTGCAGATTATTGGCGTGCTGCCACCCGTCACCAGCAGTACCGGTTTTGCCGTTACGCCAGTGGTGGGCATTATTCCTGCCGATCTCGCTTTGCGCCTCAATCCCGACGAAGTTGAAAGCGCCTTTGCCATGCCGCTCTCCGAAGCGCTGCGCCTCAGCCGTTATAGTGGACTGACGCTTCGCCGTGGCCATCGCCAGCATCAGGTGTGGTTATCATGGTATGAGGATTACTTTATTTGGGGAATGACGGCGGGCATCATTCGCGCGCTGAGTCAGCAGATCGCGCTGCCCTGATCCCTCGATTTCACCAACCTTCCCGCAAAATAATCGATCCGCTTCACAACTGTGCAAATGGATAACTATTTCTGTGGTTTATAATTAGTTTATTTCATGCGAAAAGCTGCTCGTTGTGCGGCATGGGCGATTACTATTAGCCGCATAAACGGCTGGTGCCGTGCAGAATAAGATTTGTGAGGAGTGTCACCTGTGATTAGTGTTTTTGACATGTTTAAAGTTGGCATCGGTCCATCCAGTTCGCATACCGTTGGCCCAATGAAAGCGGGCAAACAGTTTGTTGACCTGCTGACCGAACAAGGCAAATTGCAAGACGTCACGCGCATATCGGTTGATGTCTACGGTTCGCTGTCGCTGACGGGCAAAGGACACCACACCGATATCGCAATTATCATGGGGCTGGCGGGTTTCGAACCGGCCACCGTTGATATCGATGGCATTCCCGCCTTCATCAAAGACGTTGAGCAGCGCGAACGTTTGCTGTTAGCCAACGGCGCGCGCGAAGTGGATTTCCCTCGCGAAGGCGGTATGGTGTTCCGCAGCGAGAATTTATCGCTGCATGAAAACGGTATGACGGTGTACGCCTTCGCGGGTGATCTACTGATCCTGAGCAAAACGTACTACTCCATCGGCGGCGGTTTCATCGTCGATGAAGAGCACTTTGGTCAGCCAGTGCTGGATGAGGTTTCTGTTCCCTGGCCGTTTAATTCCGCCAAAGAGTTGCTGAGCCACTGCCGTGAAAGCGGTTTGTCGCTGTCGGGTTTGGTGATGAAAAACGAGCTGGCACTGCATAGTCGCGATGAGATTCACGCCTATTTTGGTCACGTGTGGCAAACCATGCAGGCATGTATTGATCGCGGTCTCAATACCGAAGGCGTACTGCCGGGTCCACTGCGTGTGCCACGCCGGGCAGCTTCCCTGCGCCGTTTATTGGTTTCCTCCAATAAACACTCAAACGATCCTATGGACGTCATCGACTGGGTGAATATGTTTGCGTTGGCGGTGAATGAAGAGAACGCTGCCGGTGGACGTGTAGTTACTGCGCCAACTAACGGCGCCTGCGGTATCGTTCCGGCGGTGCTGGCCTACTACGATCATTTTATTGAAACCGTCACCCCTGACATTTTCATTCGTTACTTCCTCGCCTCCGGGGCGATTGGCGTGCTGTATAAAATGAACGCTTCTATTTCCGGTGCTGAAGTCGGTTGCCAAGGCGAAGTGGGCGTGGCCTGCTCGATGGCCGCCGCCGGGCTGGCGGAACTTTTGGGTGGCAGCCCGGAACAGGTTTGTGTCGCCGCCGAAATCGGCATGGAGCACAATCTTGGTCTGACCTGCGATCCCGTCGCCGGCCAGGTTCAGGTGCCGTGTATTGAACGTAATGCCATTGCCTCAGTAAAAGCCATCAACTCTGCGCGCATGGCGCTGCGCCGCACCACGGAACCGCGTGTTTCGTTAGATAAAGTCATTGAGACGATGTACGAAACCGGCAAAGATATGAACGCAAAATACCGTGAAACCTCGCGCGGTGGTCTGGCGATTAAAGTTCAGTGTGACTAACCTGAACTCACCGCGTTGGTGATGATTAAAGCAACAGTTGATTGTTTTTCTGCATCTGTTGCTACCTCCCTGTGAGTAAACCAGATACATTAATTTCGCGCGCGGCCCTAAGTGGCCGCGCTTTTTTTAGTGCCGTTTTTTTTATTCAGCGGCGCTAAACCTGGCCGCCTCAATGCCGATAACCTACACGTTAATTTGGCTTCAATCTTTGATTTTGCAAGGTGGTTACTGATGCTCGTTCCCCAGCAATTTGTGGGTCAATTTCGCCGTAAGCGTCTGCTTATTGCGTTAGCGATCGCCTCGCTGGTTCTGGTTCTGACGCTGACTTTTCGCTATGTCGAAGAGAAGTCGCGCATTGAGCAGCAGTCACTGAATTTCGCTACCCGCGCGATCGAACGATTTGATCGTATGTTCTCGCCGCTGGACGTTTCCGCCAACAACACGCTCGGGTTAGTGGGCGTGCCTTGCGCTCAGGTACGCTACCCGCTGATAGAAAAAATCGCCTCACTGCAAACCGTGCGTACCGTGCTACTGGTGCAGGATGATACGCTTTACTGCTCCAGTATTTTTGGCCCGTTAAACCTCTCCTTTAGTCAAACTTATCCTGAGCTGGCACTTAACAATCAGCGCATGATGCTGGTTACCGATAATGACTTGTTGAAAGGTTCGCCGGTGCTGCTGCTCTGGACACCTAAATCACTCAATAATCATGAAGGCCTGCTGCAAGTCATTAATATTGAATTGATGACCAATTATTTGCTAGAACCCCAACTGCCGTGGGTAGAGCGTGCCATTTTCAATGTGGGCGGCCAAAGCCTTGAGTACGGCAACCCGCTGATTGAACATACCGTGCCCTCTGATGATGAAGTCGCTTACGATCAAGCGTCGTTGCGCTATCCGTTTAGTATCACCTTGTATGGCCCCTCACCCGCGCGTCTGGCACTGAATACGCTGCCTTCGCAACTGCCGCTGGCGTTGATGCTGAGCCTGTTGATGGGGTATATGGTCTGGCTGGCGACGGCAAACCGGATGAGCCTTAGCTGGCAAATCAGTTATGGCATCGCCGCCAACGAATTCATGGTCTATTGCCAACCGCTGATCAATGCCCAAAACGGAGAGTGTGACGGCATGGAGCTGCTGCTGCGCTGGCATAACCAGCGCCAGGGGTGGATTGCGCCGGACGTGTTTATTCCGCTTGCCGAGCGACAAAATTTGATTGCGCCTTTGACGCGCTTTGTCCTGGCTAAAGTCGTGCATGAATTGCCGAATCTGCCGCAGTGTCCCTCATTCCATATTGCCATCAACGTGGCCGCCAGCCATTTCCGTGACCGTGCAATCGTCGATGATCTTCAAACTATCTGGTGGCCGGCCAACCCGCTTCCGAAGCTGGTGGTAGAGTTGACTGAACGAGATGCCCTGCCGGTGATTGATCAATCAGTGGTAGCGCAATTACATGAGATTGGTGTTCGCCTGGCGATTGATGATTTTGGTACCGGCCACAGTTCGCTGGCTTACCTAAAGGATCTCAAACCCGACGTGTTGAAAATCGACAAGATTTTTACCGCGGCGATTGGTACTGATGCGATTAATGCTACCGTCACGGACATGGTGATTTCGCTGGCGCAGCGCCTTAATATTTCTCTGGTGGCAGAAGGCGTTGAGACTGCGGAGCAGGCGCACTATCTGCGTGAACGGGGTGTTGATCATCTACAAGGCTATTTCTACGCGCGCCCAATGCCGATTGAAGACTTCCCGCTTTGGCTGGAACGGCATCAGGGCGAGTTAAGCGCATAAAAAAACGGCCACTCGTTACGGAGTGGCCGTTTTTTATTTATCCCCGCACAATGATTTACTCTTCATGTTCTTCGTGGTCATAGGGCTTATCTTTCGTTACTCGAACCAGGTCGATGCGGTACTCCGTCGCCTCAATGACCTGGAAATGCAGCGGTGGCAGATCAATCACTTCTCCCGGGAGCGGCAGCTGGCCTTTTTGCGCAATCAGCAAACCGGCTAACGAGGCGTGATCTTCATCGGCCTTCACCAATTCGTGATGATCCAGCAGCTGTTGCAGCGAGTGCAGATCGGTGCCGCCCTTCACTAACCAACCGTCACCATCCGCAATGATATCCGGCGTTTCATCTTCATCCGGGAACTCACCGGCAATCGCTTCCAGTACATCGAGCGGCGTGATTAAACCCTGTACCACACCAAATTCGTTGGTAACGATAACAAAGCTGCCTTTCGCGCGACGCAGTACGCCCAGCAGGTTTATCGGATCCAGGGTTTCGGGTACCACAATCGCCGGCGTATTGGCGGCGAAGGTGGCCACATCCATTCCATGTTCCAGCGCCACCAGCAGCTCTTTAGCCCGCACCACGCCAATGATTTCATCCAGTTCACCGCGACATACCGGGAACAAACTGTGCGGCGTATCCAGCAGCTGAATACGGATTTCATCCAGCGGACGCGAAACATCAACCCAGGAGATATTACCGCGCGTTGTCATAATGCTGCGGATAGAGCGCTGAGAGAGCGTTAACACGCCGTTGATCATGTAGCGCTCTTCGTCCTTAAAGGCTTCCTGCGGCATCGCTTCAGTCAATGAGGTTTCTTCCGCGGTGGTTGCCTGTTTGCGCTGGCGTCCGCCCATCAAACGCAGAATCGCTTCTGCGGTACGTTCGCGCATCGGCCGATGTTCCTGATGACGAATAAAGTTACGGCGCGCAATTTGGTTGAACAACTCGATGATAATTGAGAAGCCAATCGCGGCGTACAGATAACCTTTAGGAATGTGGAACCCAAAGCCTTCCGCCACCAGGGACAAACCAATCATGAGCAGGAAGCTCAGACACAGCACCACCACAGTTGGGTGAGCGTTGACGAAGTTAGTCAGCGGTTTTGAAGCCAGCAACATCACGCCCATGGCGATAACAACTGCCGTCATCATAATAGGCAGATGGTTTACCATACCCACCGCAGTGATCACTGCATCAAGTGAAAATACGGCATCCAGCACAACAATTTGAATCACCATCGCCCAGAAGCTGGCGTAGCCTTTATTGCCCTGATGTTCCAGCCCGCGGTTCTCGAGTCGCTCATGCAGCTCCATGGTTCCCTTGAATAACAGGAACAAACCTCCGAACAACAGAATTAAATCTCGTCCGGAAAAGCTGAAATCGCCTACGCTGAATAGGGGTCGCGTCAGTGTCACTATCCAGGAGATCAGTGACAGCAGGCCCAAACGCATGACCAGAGCAAGCGACAGGCCGATCAGACGGGCTTTATCACGCTGCTTCGGCGGCAACTTGTCCGCGAGGATGGCGATAAAGACCAGGTTATCAATGCCAAGAACGATTTCGAGCACGATGAGCGTGAGCAATCCGGCCCAGATTGAGGGATCAAAGAGAAATTCCATCAATGACTCCTTACTGAACGTGAAGATGCACGTATTTGAGCCTGCACCGGAAGGTGAGACGCGGGATCGTTAAAGGCGGTGATAACGCTAAAGTGCGTAAAGGCGTGCGCGGTAACGCGCAGAGAAGATGTTGAGCGACGTCGGTGACGGTCCATAAAGGTGAGCTGAAGCCCGGTACTCCTGAGTAATAAACAGAGGAGTAATGTATCAGTTACATCAACGGCGTCAAAAAAATTTATTACATTTACAAATATCTACGCAAACGCCTGAATAACGCACAAAAGCGTACATTAGCGCCGTTACGCTCTGAATAGCTGACAAACATCACATAATTTATTTTTTCGATCACTAAAATAAATCGCGACCTTATCGCTGTGCAGCGGATAGTTTCGTTTTTTTTATTGATGCCTTTCTTCATCTTAGACCTAACGATCCACCTGAAACACTAACGGTAATTTTCAATGATTCCCGGCACTGCCCGAGAATCTCTCACGCGAACGGAGGTAGCAAGTGACCATTGCTATTGTAATTGGTACACATGGCTGGGCGGCAGAACAGTTGCTTAAAACAGCAGAAATGCTGTTGGGTGAGCAGGAAAATGTCGGATGGATTGATTTCGTTCCCGGCGAAAATGCAGAAACGCTAATCGAAAAGTATCAGGCACGACTAGCCGATCTCGACACGTCAAAGGGCGTGTTGTTCCTGGTCGATACTTGGGGTGGCAGTCCGTTTAACGCGGCCAGCCGTATTGTGGTAGACAAACCTGACTATGATGTCATCGCCGGCGTCAACATTCCGATGTTGGTGGAAACGCTGATGGGACGTGATGACAATCCATCGTTGCAGGAACTGATTCATATCGCAGTTGAGGCCGGTCGTGAAGGCGTTAAAGCGCTCAAAACCGAAACGCCTGCTCCAGCGGCTGCGGCACCGGTGGTGGCAAAAGCCCCTGCCCAGCCGCAAAAACCGATGGGTCCGGGCGATCATATGAAAATTGGCCTTGCGCGTATTGATGACCGCTTGATTCACGGGCAAGTGGCAACGCGCTGGACGAAAGAAACCAACGTCACGCGCATTATCGTCGTCAGTGATGAAGTGGCTAACGATCATGTGCGCAAGACCTTGCTGACTCAAGTTGCACCGCCGGGCGTAACCGCGCACGTAGTGGATGTCGACAAAATGGTCCGCGTTTGGAATAACCCAAAATATGGTCAGGACAAGGTGATGCTGTTGTTTACCAATCCAACGGATGTCTTAAGGATTGTTGAGCAAGGCGTGGATATCAAATCCGTCAATATCGGCGGCATGGCATTCCGTCAGGGCAAAACGCAGGTGAACAATGCGGTATCTGTCGATGAGAAAGATATCGCCGCGTTCCGCAAACTTAACGAGCGCGGTATCGAACTGGAAGTGCGTAAAGTTTCCAGCGATCAGCGACTGAAAATGATGGACCTGATCACCAAGGTCAATCCGTAGTTCGCCCTTTGCCTGCGTATGCGGGCGAATTTTAGAGACCTTGCAGAGGAGAAATGCAATGGAGATAACCACGCTACAAATCATTTTGATATTTATTGTGGCCTGTATCGCCGGGATGGGATCGATTCTTGATGAGTTTCAATTCCACCGCCCGCTGGTGGCTTGTACCTTAATTGGTGCGGTTCTTGGCGATATGAAAACCGGTATCATCATCGGCGGTACGCTGGAGATGATCGCGCTGGGCTGGATGAACATCGGTGCTGCGGTTGCACCTGATGCTGCGCTGGCTTCCATCATCTCAACCATTCTGGTTATCGCGGGTGGACAAAGCGTGGGTGCGGGTATCGCGCTGGCTATTCCACTGGCCGCGGCTGGCCAGGTTCTGACCATCATTGTGCGCACCATCACCGTCGCCTTCCAACATGCCGCCGATAAGGCAGCGGAGAAAGGCAACCTGAGCGCAATCAGCTGGATTCACGTTTCCGCTCTGGTCTTGCAGGCAATGCGTATTGCGATTCCTGCGCTGATCGTGGCGATTTCTGTGGGTACCAGCATCGTTCAGGAGTTGCTGAACTCCATTCCTGAAGTTGTTACCAATGGCCTGAACATCGCCGGTGGTATGATCGTGGTAGTTGGTTACGCCATGGTCATTAACATGATGCGTGCGGGCTACCTGATGCCGTTCTTCTACCTTGGCTTCGTCACTGCAGCCTTCACCAACTTCAACCTGGTTGCGCTGGGCGTGATTGGCGTGGTGATGGCGGTGCTGTATATCCAGCTGGCACCGAAATATAACCGCGTAGCAGGTGCTGCAACGGCCGGTCCTGCAAACAATGACCTCGATAACGAACTCGACTAGGAACAGGTGAAATCATGGTTGATACAACTAACACTCCAAAGAAACTCACCCCTGGCGATGTCCGCGGTGTGTTCCTGCGCTCCAACCTGTTTCAGGGTTCGTGGAACTTTGAACGTATGCAGGCGCTGGGTTTTTGCTACTCAATGGTGCCGGTGATCCGTCGCCTTTACCCGGAAAACAACGACGACCGTAAACAGGCGATTAAACGTCACCTGGAGTTCTTCAACACCCATCCATACGTTGCTGCACCTGTGCTCGGCGTAACAATGGCGATGGAAGAGCAACGCGCTAACGGTGCGGCTATTGATGATGCCGCAATCAACGGTATCAAAGTTGGTTTAATGGGCCCGCTCGCGGGTGTTGGCGACCCGATCTTCTGGGGTACCGTTCGCCCGGTGTTTGCGGCGTTGGGCGCCGGTATCGCGATGAGCGGTAGCCTGTTAGGCCCGCTGCTGTTCTTCATCCTGTTCAACGTGGTGCGTATGTTGACCCGTTATTACGGTGTGGCTTACGGCTATCGGAAAGGTGTCGATATCGTCAGCGATATGGGCGGCGGTTTCCTGCAGAAACTGACGGAGGGCGCGTCGATTCTCGGCCTCTTTGTCATGGGGGCGCTGGTCAATAAGTGGACGCATGTGAATGTGCCGCTGGTGGTGTCACGCATCACCGACCAGACAGGGAAAACCACCGTTACGACGGTTCAGTCGATCCTCGATCAGCTGATGCCTGGCCTGATTCCGCTGCTGCTGACCTTTGGTTGTATGTGGCTGCTGCGTCGTAAAGTCAATGCGCTGTGGATTATCGTTGGCTTCTTCGCCATTGGTATCTTCGGCTATTGGATTGGCCTGCTCGGTCTGTAACAATCTGGCCGGGAGCTCGGCTCCCGGCTATTTTCGAACGGCATTACCTGAGCGCCCACGTTGAGGTAAATTCGGTTGAGGAAGAACACCTAATGTCACTGACTGACGCCCTAATCGCCCTGCTTATTGCAGGTTTCGCGCTGTATGCTATCTATGACGAAGCGATCCTACCGCGCCGTAATGGACCGACTAAACTGCGTGTCGCGCTGCGCCGCCGCCACAAGATAGATAGCGCTATTTTCATCGTGTTACTGCTGATTCTGTTATGGAACAACATCGATAATCATGGAACCCAGCTCACCACCAATTTGCTGATGGTGCTGTGTTTCATGTCGGTGTGGTTATTCTGGATTCGCAGTCCAAAACTGCTGATGAAGGAGAGTGGCCTGTTTTATGGTGTTGTATGGATTGATTATCGGCGCATCCAAAGCATGAATCTGTCTGAAGACGGCATTCTGGTGATGCAGCTGGAACAACGTCGCCTGCTGATTGCCGTTAAGCAGCTTGACGATCTGGAGCGGATTTACACTACGCTCGTGGAAGCGCGTTAATCGCGCCGCCACAGTGTGAGCGTGAAATCGGCATCACAGCTAAACTCGCTGGACGCTGCGAGGTTTTGCCAGACTTCTTCACGTGCGCGCCAGGCAAATGGCGTCATTTGTAATAAGCTAACAGCGTCAGCCCCACTTAATTTCATGTTGTAATGCAGGTTCTGCCGATCGGCCAACTTAAAACCTGCATACGCTTTCTCCTCAGCCGCATGAAGCTGCACTTCGCGATAGATAAGCGCTTTAAACTGCCGCAAATGGTGTGGCCCTGGCGTCACCGTCAATACGATGCCGCCCGGCTTAATGACGCGCGCCAACTCATCTTCGCTGCAGGGCGCATAAATACGCACGACCCCATCCAGCGCTGCATCCGCAAACGGTAAACGCTGGCTTGATGCCACACAAAATTTCACCTTGCGATAGCGTTTAGCCGCCATGCGTATCGCTGCCTTAGCCACATCAAGACCAAACAGTTGTGCCTGAGGCAGTGCTTCAGCCATCGCCGCCGTGTAATAACCTTCGCCACAGCCGATATCCAATACCTGCGATGAGTGCGACCCCAGCTGTTGCGCAAGGAGCCCTGCAACGCTCTGACGTAAAGGTTGATAGTGTCCGGCATCAAGAAACGCTCGACGCGCCTGCAGCATTTCAACACTGTCACCGGGTTCTCGCGAGCCCTTATATTGCACCGGCAGAAGATTGACGTACCCCTCTTTAGCCTGATCAAACTGATGTCCCGCATCGCAGCGGAAGCTGTTGGACTGCTGGAGAAGAGGCTGATGACAAAGTGGGCAAATCAACGACATAGATAACTCCGGGTTAGCGTTTCGCGGCGCAGTTTACCCTGGTCAATTGGTAACAGAAAGAATAAAGAAAAAGCCCTGCTCAGAGAGCAGGGCTTTAAGATTCTTATCAGTGGTGCATGGCACCGAGCCTGAGATCGAAATCAGATTGGGGTAACGTTGACCGCAGCTGGACCTTTCTGGCCGTCCTGGATTTCGAACTCAACGCTTTGGCCTTCAGCCAGAGTTTTAAAACCATTGCCCTGGATTGCAGAGAAGTGTACGAACACATCTTTGCTACCGTCAGCAGGAGTAATAAAACCAAAACCTTTAGACTCGTTGAACCACTTAACCTGACCTTTAATCTTTGCCATTTCGCAAATTTCCTTTCGATGTTTATATTGCCCTAAGGGCAGACTTACAGATAAACCAGAGACATTACTGAATGAGGCACTAATTTAAGGTTCGGCAAGGAAGCGGTATTCAACGTCAACGTCTTTACTCGTAACTTCTTTACTGAAGATGCCATACATAAACAGAACTGTACCTCGTTTGACCCACGATTTGTTATCACATATTCGCAAATTAATGGCAAGCCATTTTTAAACGGTGATCGACGTGACGCACATAATTAGCTAATTCACCTGCTAACGCCTCTTTCTTCATCCTACTGTGTATTGACAGCGGAAGAATAAACTGGGCAAAAAAAGGTTATCACTCAGTATAGTTAGCGTTAATACCCCTATTAGTCAAGCGTAGCGGTGAAGCATTCAACGACACATTTTAAGCCATTAACAATACGGGAAAAATATTGCATTAATATGGCACGAATAAAATATTCCACCAAAAAGTTAGCCTGCCACGCAACAATTGTGCGCAGTACAAATCTTGTACAAATAGCTTTATTCGGTATAAGTTAGTAATTGTTCTGCACCAAAAGCAGGAGAAGCAAATAATATGCGCCCCATATAAAAGCATTCATAATGATGTGGCATTTATCTCATTTTTTTCTAAGCACTTAACAATTAAATGTTATAAAAAACAGCACAAGGCCTGATTTAACGAAAGTGCCTTAGGATTAATCTTAGATGATATTCACCCGGCCATCTTTCATGGCTATTCATAGTGGTACTTCTCATACAATGAACATCCGGTAGAAAAACTGCTGCGCACCATTATAGTGCGCAGCAGAGGCTTTATCACATCGCTAACAATGGTTTATGACATGCTTAGCGCTCAGGGATCATCCGAATAAAATCGCGTTGTTCATTCGCGTCTTCATCGACAACTGGTTTTGCTGTGGTGGGCTGTGCATCGACCAGACGACGCAGCAGTACATTCTGTTTCTTTTGCTCTTCTATTAGCGCTTCCAGCAGCTGAATTTGCTCACTTGCTCGCACGCTGGCCCGATTGACGAAGAACCAGGCGATAAAGGCCACAATAATGATCAGGGACAGGACGCCATAGGTTAACAGCGGACTGGTATTTGCGGCTAATTCATTCATAACTGCCTCTATAGTCAAAAATCAAATCTCTACTCCGCCGCTGATTCTACTCGCTGGCGGCAGAAAAGATAATGGGTAGCGGCTGAAAGCAGATTATCCCGCAGCGTTACGTCTTTCAGTTATCTCTGATCGATCCGTTGGCTAAAGCGAGGCATGCTACTACAGTAGGTTTGGCAGCAACGTCAGGACAGCTGCGTTATGTATCACAAGGAGAACAGAAAGCATGAAATTACTTATTCGCACGATTGGGTTAGTAGCGCTGATTTGGCTGGCCATGCTGCTTACGGGCTATGGTGTCCTCACCGGTAGCAATAAGAATGCGGCAGGATTAGGACTGCAGTGTAGCTACTTAACGGCGCGCGGCATGATCACGGCACAGTACCTGCACACAGATAGCGGAATCGTTGGCGTAACGGATTGTCCACTGCTGAAGAAAAGTGGCGAAGTCGTCGATAACTAATGATGAAACGGGCTGGCAACAGCCCGTTTTTAATCGTTAAAAAGGATAAGTGTGGTAGCCCATCTGTTCGGACAAATTTCGTGCTGCACGATGCAGCATCGCAACATATTCATTTTTCGCCTCTTCGGAGAAGCGGATAGTCGGAAATGAGATACTGAGCCCGGCGATCACCACACCAAAACGGTCAAATACCGGTACCGCGATGCAGCGTAAGCCCTCTTCCTGCTCTTCATTATCTTCGCCAAAACCTTGATCTTTGACCTGATCCAAAACGGCCAATAGCGCCTCGGCCGTGACAATGGTTTTCGCTGTGCTGCGACGAAACTCTACTTCGTTTAGAATTTCCTGCACTTCAGCGCGCTCACGCCAGGCAAGCAGCACTTTCCCAATTGCCGTGGTATGCAATGGATTACGGCGACCTATGCGGGAATACATTCGCAAATTATACAGCGAATCGATTTTGTGGATGTAGACGATGCTGTCTTCTTCCAGCGCACCAAGATGAATGGTTTCTTTCGTTAAGCGCGAGAGTTCGCGCATCTCAATATCTGCACTACGAATCAGATCAACGTTCTGTAGGGCTTTGGCACCGAGTTCAAACAGTTTGAGAGTCAGCGAATATTTCTCACTCTCCCCTTCCTGCGCCACGTAGCCGAGCGACTTCATGGTCTGCAGAAAGCGATAAACGGTGCTCTTCGACATCATAACGCGTTGGGATAATTCAGTAATACCGTGATCGCGCTCTTCCCCCAGCGCCTGTAAAATGCCAAACACCTTCATTACTGATGAAACGGAGTCCGGCTGTTTGTCATTTTCGCTACTCGCCATGGCGCGTATCCTTTTTTGAAAGTGTTTCAAAAAAAACGGAACAGAATCGTCAGTATATGCGTTTCCCATCGCTGGCGGCAACGACCCAGACTCAGTGACACATTCACACGTAATTTTATGTCAATGAATGCGGTGCTTTTCGCCAGCGAATTGATTAGCATGATGATATTCACCCCCTTCATTTATCTAACTTATGTCTTTAACCGTTTCTCAGGATGGTTTACCCGTTCCCCAGCGCTATGGCGCGATAATCACCATTGCGCTTGGCATCATGATGGCGGTACTTGATGGCGCCATCGCTAATGTAGCCTTGCCCACCATTGCACGCGAACTCAATGCTAGCCCAGCAGAGTCAATCTGGATTGTTAACGCCTATCAAATCGCGATCGTTATCTCGCTGCTGTCGCTGTCGTTTCTCGGAGATATGCTCGGTTATCGGCGCATTTATCAGGTCGGGCTGGCCCTGTTCATCGCCACGTCGCTGTTTTGCGCCCTCTCCTCCTCGCTGAATATGCTGACGGTTGCTCGTGTGCTGCAAGGCTTTGGCGGTGCAGCGCTGATGAGCGTGAATACGGCACTGATTCGCATCATCTACCCGCAGCGCTTTCTTGGGCGTGGGATGGCGATTAACTCGCTGATTGTTGCCGTATCCAGCGCAGCAGGACCCACCGTTGCAGCGGCCATTCTTTCAGTCGCCAGTTGGAAGTGGTTATTCCTGATTAATGTTCCTTTAGGGATTATCGCGCTGTGGCTAGCGTTGCGTTTCCTGCCTGATAACACTCAGAAAGCAAAACAACAAAAATTTGATGTGCCAAGTGCCATTATGAATGCACTGTTCTTTGGCCTGCTGATTTCCGCGCTCAGCGGCTTTTCTCAGGGACAGAACGGCTGGCTGATTGTGGCCGAACTGGTGGCGTTGGTGCTGGTGGGTGTGATATTTGTTCGTCGGCAACTGGCCATGCCCGTTCCGCTGCTACCTGTGGACTTACTGCGTATCCCCATTTTTTCACTATCGATTGGCACCTCAATTTGCTCGTTCTGCGCACAGATGCTGGCGATGGTGGCGCTGCCGTTTTTCCTGCAAAACGTGCTGGGGCGCAATGAAGTCGCAACGGGCCTGCTATTAACGCCGTGGCCGCTCGCGACGATGGTAATGGCGCCGATTGCGGGTCGGCTGATTGAGAAATTCCATGCGGGATTATTAGGCGGATTGGGATTAGCGATGTTCGCCGCTGGGCTTTTCCTGCTGGCGCTGCTGCCCACGCAGCCAACCGATGCGGATATTATCTGGCGTATGATGCTGTGCGGTGCCGGCTTTGGTTTGTTCCAGTCACCGAACAACCACACCATCATCTCAGCTGCACCGCGTAATCGTAGCGGTGGTGCCAGTGGAATGCTGGGCACCGCACGTTTAGTGGGACAAAGTAGCGGCGCAGCGCTGGTGGCACTGATGTTTAATCTCTTCAATGATAGCGGTACTCATGCGTCGCTGGTGCTGGCTGGCAGCTTTGCCACCGTCGCTGCGGTAGTGAGTTTGGCACGTATGACGCAATCACGCGCGACCGTCGAATCATAGAAATAACAAGGGCGCCGTTAAGCGCCCTTGTTCTGCAATAAATCGCAATTACTTGAGGTATTCACCCGTACGCAACGCTTCGATACGCTTATCAAGCGGCGGATGTGACATGAATAACTCACTCAACGATTTGTTTTTGCCGTTAATGCAAAACGCCATCATGCTACTCGGTTCCTGCGGCTCGTAGCTGGTTTTCAGACGCTGCAGCGCCGCAATCATCTTCTCACGCCCCACGAGCTTCGCAGAACCTGCATCAGCGTGGAATTCACGGTGACGTGAGAACCACATGGTAATCAGGCTGGCGAGGAAACCGAACAGCAGCTCTAGCACCATCGAGACGGCGAAATAAACCATTGGATTACCGTTCCCGCTCTCTTCACCATCGCGATTACCGGACAGGAAGCCCGAAGCGATTTGCGCAAGAATGCGCGAGATGAAGATAACAAAGGTGTTCACCACACCCTGAATTAGTGTCATGGTAATCATGTCACCGTTGGCGATATGGGCAATTTCATGCGCCAAGACCGCTTCCGCTTCATCACGACTCATGTTTTGCAGCAGTCCGGTAGAAACGGCAACCAGCGAAGCATCGCGGCGCGCACCAGTAGCAAAAGCATTGATATCCGGCGCGTGATAAATTGCCACCTGCGGCATCGCAATGCCGGCCTGCTGAGCCTGGCGGCCAACGGTATTCATCAGCCAGCGTTCCGTCTCATTACGGGGTTGTTCAATGACTTCACCGCCAACGGATCGTAACGCCATCCATTTGGACATCAGCAGTGAAACAAACGCACCGCCAAAGCCAAACAGACCTGCCATAATCATCAGGCCCTGAACACTGCTTGACTGGATTCCTGTCAGACTTAATATCAGTCCGAATACCAACATCACCGCCAGGTTGGTGAGCAGGAAAAGAGCAATACGCATCATAAACGTTATTCTTCCTCAGTTGTTCACGCGCTCATGCGCGGATACCTATCCTATGGTCATTGCCACGCATTTCAAGCAACCTTAATCTTTAAGTGCCTAAAAAGACATAACTTTACATTAGATGGCAGCCTGCGCAATTCAGTGCGTGCCATCCAGTAGAAAATAATTCTCACGCAAAAAAAAGCACCGCCGGAGCGGTGCTGATTTCAAGCCAAAGGATTATTTCGCTGCTTCGGCTGCCGGCTGATTTTTTTCCAGCTGCGCCATATCGTTAGCGATTTTCACCGTTTCATCTAAATACGGATCGGGTTCTTTGTAGTCTTTCGGCAGATCTTCAATGCTCTTAAGCGGTGCTTTGCCTTCCGCCTGATAACGCGCGTTAATACGCTCCAGACGTAATGCATCATCTTCGTGGTTCTCTTTCTCACGCTGGGCAAGATTGAGCGACACGATATTACGCTTGTCCTTCATGGCATCAAAGCGTGCAATATCTTTCATGATGTATTGGAATTCACGATCTTTCGCGATGCGGTCTGCATGCTCTTTGGTCAGCTGCGGTACCAGCGGCGCGATATCGCCGGTTTTGGTATAACTGGCCGCATTTACGCTGTCCCATGGAAGTGCATTGTCCTCAAACTTCTCACCCGTTTCTGCAGCCTCTACGCCGGTGGGCATCAGCAGATCAGGCGTAACGCCCTTGCGCTGTGTACTGCCACCGTTGATGCGATAGAACTTCTGAATGGTGTACTGCACGGAACCTAACGCTGGCCACTCTGGACGCAACATCTGATCGTAAATTCGGTTCAGTGAACGGTATTGCTGCACGGTACCTTTACCGAAAGTCGGTTCGCCGACAATCAGTGCTCGGCCATAATCCTGCATCGCCGCGGCAAAGATTTCAGATGCGGAGGCGCTGAAGCGGTCCACCAGTACGACCAGCGGACCTTTGTAATACACAATCCCGTCGTTATCGCTGTCCTGACGCACACGGCCATTGTTATCACGCACCTGTACCACCGGACCACTCGGAATAAACAGACCCGACAGGGAAACCGCTTCGGTCAACGCGCCGCCACCGTTAGTACGGAGATCAATCACGATGCTGTCGACGTTCTGCTTTTGCAGTTTCTGCAGCTGTACTTTTACGTCGTCAGTCAGACCAACGTAGAAGCCTGGAATATCCAGTACGCCGACTTTCTCTTTACCGACGTTATGCACGGTCCCTTTTACGGCACGATCTTCCAGACGGATTTTCTCACGCGTCAGCGTGACCGTTCGGGTTTTGGTCCCTTTACCCGCAGGCAGGACTTCAAGACGCACTTTACTGCCCTTCGGTCCTTTAATTTTGGAAACCACATCGTCCAAACGCCAGCCGATAACATCTTCCATCGGTTTGCCCGGCTGACCAACGCCAACGATACGATCGCCAACGGTGATCGATTTACTCTTCGCAGCAGGTCCACCCGCCACCATCGAGTTGATTACGGTGTAATCGTCATCCATCTGCAGCACCGCACCAATCCCCTCCAGAGACAGGCTCATCTCAGTATTGAATTGCTCGGTATTGCGCGGTGAAAGATAGTTCGTGTGCGGATCGATTTCATGCGCAAACGCGGTCATCGCCAGCTGGAACACATCTTCACTATTGCTTTGCGCCAAACGACGGATGGCAAAGTTGTAACGCTTGGTCAGCGTTTCACGGATATCTTTTTCATCTTTACCGGCCAATTTCAGGCTCAGTTCATCGTATTTTACTTTGGCATCCCACAGCGCATTCAGCTCATCAACGCTTTTCGGCCAGGGCGATTTTGCTCGGTCAATGTCAATGGTGTCATTGCCGGTGAAATTCATAGGGCGATTCAGAACACTCAGCGCATATTGATAGCGCTCGAAGCGACGTTTCTGCGCCAGATTGTAGAGATCGTAAAACACATCCAGCTTACCGCTGCGGAACTCATCGCCCACGGTGTTTTTTTTATCAGCGTATTGCGCGATATCCGATGCCAGCAGCACGTTATGGCTGTAATCGAGCAGATTCAGGTAGCGATCAAAAATTTTCGCTGAAAAGTCCTGATTCAAATCGAATTGGCGATAGTGGGAACGGGTAAAGCGCGAGGTAACGCGTTCACTGACGGTTGGATGCTGCGGGTCTTCATGTAGCTGTGGAATCTGGTCGGCACGCGTAATGTTATCTGCGCCAAAGGTGGGGCCTGCCAATAGCAGGCCCGCGATCATACCGATCTTGAAAATATTGTTCATGCCAGGGTCAGCCTCCGTTTCAGAACTGCAAATGTTCTGCGCGCACAATCATTGCCATGCCGGAAGCGAGCTGAACCCGAACGCCATCTTTGGTGATTTCAAGAATGGTAGCGTCCATTGCACCTTTGCCTGCAGTCACCTTGATATTCTGGCCGGGTTGCAATGTTGAGGTATCAGTGACAGGTTTAGCACGTGGCTGCTGCGCAGGCTTACGTTCGGCAGTGGCCGCACGCGGCGCCTGAGGACGTGGCTGACGCGGCGCATCGCCTGCGGCAGCTTTACGCGGAGCAGGTTTACGCGGACGACGTTCAGCGGTCTCTTCACCGGCTTCACGCTTTTTCGCTTTCTGCTGATCGCGCTGCGCCTGCACGCGAGCTTTGGCTTCTTCCAGTTGCTTGCGCGCATGTTCTACATGTTGCTCATCCAGCACGCCACAGGCGTTACCGTCGAGATCAACACGAATGGCACCGGCTTTGATGCCATAAAGATAACGCCAGCTAGAGGTATATAGACGTAAGGCAGAACGCAGTTGCGTCTTGCTCAGGCTCAGTTCGCCTTGAACACGCTCGACCAGATCTTGAAAAATGCCGATTTTGAGCGGACGCGCCTCGCCTTCGGCGCTAAAGCATTGCGGAAAACGCTCCGCCAAAAAGGCGATGACTTCTTTACTGCTATTCAACTTAGGTTGATTTTCCATGAAATTTCCTGATTACAACGGATTTGCCGACCAGAGCAGGCATGAACAGGCGACATTATAATGACAACATCGCCAAATGCTATGTGATCCAGTCGATTAGCTGTGCGTCAGCTGAATAAATTTTACGATGTCGCTGCCCGCCAGCACTTCACAAAGCCCGTCGGTAAGGGCCACCAGCCCCGCTTCATCCTCGCTATCGAAGCGAGAATAAACCGTACTATCAATGTCTAAAACACCTACGAGGGTGCCATTTACTTTCAGAGGAATCACGATTTCTGCATTGCTGGCTGCGTCACAGGCAATGTGTCCAGGAAATGCATGCACGTCTTCAACAAGCTGCACTTTGTCTTCGGCCACCGCCGTACCGCACACGCCTTTGCCCACCGGAATACGCACACAGGCAATTTTGCCCTGAAATGGCCCCAGTACCAGCGTATTCGGCTCAGTAAGCAAATAGAATCCTGCCCAATTCACGCCCTCGAGGCGTTCAAATAGCAGCGCACTGCAGTTGCCGAGCGCGGCCAGGAACGAGGTTTCACCCGCCAACAAGGCGCGGACATCGCGATTCAATTCCTCGTAAAAAGCTTTTTTGTTCATTGTTTAACCATAACTCATCACTGGGGTGACCTTACTGTCACTCAGTTGTTAAAATAAGCACTAATAATCCAGGCGCATCAGGTGAATCATTCTGTTAGTTACTATACCCTTAGCATTCGGTGGATAAGACTATTCTTGTACCACTGAATGTTGCAGGCAGATTTGCTCTGCTCAGCATGCCGGTAACCGTAACGAACGATGGGCACTTGCGTCACCTATGAAAATTCACGCTATCAGCCAGACGTTGCCCCACGCACGTTATCAGCGTTGTCCGCAATGCGATACCCTTTTTTCCTTACCGGATGTGAAATCGCATCAGACAGCCTACTGCCCCCGCTGTCATGCTCAAATCCAAAGTGGTCGTGATTGGTCAATGACGCGCCTCACCGCCATGGCGGTGGTGATGATCGTGTTAATGCCTTTCGCCTTCAGCTTGCCGTTGGTGGATATCCGCCTGCTCGGCATGCGAATTAATGCCAGCCTGCTGGAAGGCGTGATTCAGATGGCGCAGCAGGGCAATACCCTCACCGCCTCAATGGTGGCGTTTTGTACCATTGGCGCGCCGGTCACGCTGGTAGCTGGCATTATTTATTTGTGGATCGGCAACGCCCTCGGCATGAATCTTCGCCCGGTGCTCTTGATGCTGGATAAGCTGAAAGAGTGGGTGATGCTGGATATCTATCTGGTCGGCGTGGCGGTGGCGTCGATAAAGGTGCAGGATTATGCCGCGCTGGAAGTCGGTTATGGTTTAGTGGCTTATATCGCACTGACGGTGCTGAGTCTGCTGACGCTGATTCATCTTAACGTTGAGCAGCTATGGGAACACTATTATCCCCAATCCATGCCGACCTCGCCGCCGGAAGAGTGGCAGGTATGCCTTAATTGCCATCAAACTGGCACACCCGATGAGCGTGGCCGCTGCACACGTTGTCACACGCCACTTGATTATCGCCGCCGCCACAGTCTGCAGAAATCCTGGGCCGCGTTGATTGCCTCGATTGTGCTGCTGATCCCTGCCAACCTGTTACCGATCTCAGTGGTTTACGTTAACGGGGCGCGTCGCGAAGATACCATCTTCTCCGGTATTCTTGGTTTGGCATCCGGAAATGTGCCCGTTGCTGCAGTGGTGTTTATCGCCAGTATTCTGGTGCCGTTTACCAAAGTGTTAGTGATGTTGACCTTGCTACTCAGCATCCATTTCAAATGCGAACAGGGCATAAAAACCCGCATTCGTCTGCTGCGCGCCGTAACCTGGGTGGGCCGCTGGTCGATGCTGGATCTGTTTGTCATTGCGTTAACCATGTCGCTGGTCAATCGCGATCAGCTTCTGGCTTTTACCATGGGACCGGCCGCCTTCTATTTTGGCTCCGCCGTGATCCTGACCATTATGGCTGTAGAGTGGCTTGATAGCCGCCTGATCTGGGATGCACATGCAACAGGAAACGCCGACTACACCGACTAGCGCCAATCTGCGCAATAAGCGCAAGATTTCGCCGTTCTGGTTATTGCCTATTATCGCCCTGCTGATTGCTGGCTGGCTGCTATGGACCAATTATCAGGAGCGCGGTACGACGATCACCATAAACTTCCAGACCGCCGATGGGATTGTGCCGGGTCGTACGCCGATCCGTTATCAAGGTGTGGAAGTGGGCACGGTGCAAGGCATCGTGCTGAGCGATGATTATCGCAGCATCCAGATTAAGGCCAGTATCAAAAGCGATATGCGTGATGCGCTGCGTGAAGACACCCAGTTCTGGCTCGTCACGCCAAAGGCATCGCTGGCAGGCGTGTCCGGGCTTGATGCTCTGGTAGGCGGTAACTACATCGGTATGATGCCGGGCAAAGGTAAAGAGAGCGATCACTTCACTGCGCTTGATACCCAACCGAAATATCGCGTCAATACCGGTGAACTCCTGATCCACTTGCGCGCGCCGGATCTGGGTTCGCTCAACACCGGTTCTTTGGTCTATTACCGCAAAATTCCGGTAGGCCGTGTTTATGATTACAGCCTGAATAACAGCACCGATGGGGTAACTATCGATGTGCTGATTGAGCGTCGCTTTATCAATCTGGTGAAGAAGCAGAGCCGCTTCTGGAATGTCTCGGGCGTAGATGCGGACGTCAGCCTGAGCGGTGCCAAAGTGAAGCTGGAGAGTTTAGCCGCGTTAGTCAATGGCGCGATTGCCTTCGATTCGCCGAATGACGGCCAGCAGGCCAAGGTTGATGAAACCTATCAACTCTATCCCGATCTGGCTCGAAGCCAGCGAGGCGTGCAGGTCCAGCTGGATCTGCCGAGCGGCAACAACCTTAAAGCAGACAGTACGCCGCTGATGTATCAGGGATTGGAAGTCGGCACCTTAACCAAACTTAATCTGCTGGATGGCGGCAAAGTCACGGGCGAACTGACGGTGGATCCTTCGGTAACCGGCCTGATGCGCAGCGGGACGCGTATCGAGATGCGCACCCCTAAAATCAGCCTGACTGACACCAATTTGAGTAGTCTGTTGACGGGCAACACCTTTGAACTGGTGCCCGGCGAAGGTGAGCCACAGGATCATTTCACCGTGCTGCCCGCCAGCGAAACCCTGCTGCAGAAACCGGATGTGCTCACGGTTAAACTGAGTGCACCGGAAACCTATGGTATTGATGCTGGTCAGCCAGTCATGCTGTACGGCATGAAGATTGGCCAGGTCATCTCACGCTCTCTGGACGAAGACGGCATCAGTTTTGTGGCGGCTATCAATCCGGAACACCGTCAGCTGGTCCACGCTGACAGTAAATTTGTGGTGAATAGCCGCCTCGACGTGAAGTTTGGCCTCGATGGGATGCAGGTGCTGGGCGCGAGCGCGCGCGAATGGGTCGATGGCGGAATTCGCCTGATCCCGGGCGCGAAAGGTAACCCATCAAACCGTTACCCTTTATATGCCGACGCAGAACGTGCGGAAGAAGGCATTGTCGGAGAGCAGCCACCGACTACGCTGAAACTCACTGCTAACAGTTTGCCGGACGTGCAGGCGGGATCGGTGCTGCTTTATCGTAAATTCCAGGTCGGTGAAGTGGTTGATGTCGTACCGCGCACAGATGCCTTTGAAATCTCAATTCACATCCAACCGCAGTATCGCAAGTTACTGACCAGTGAGAGCGTGTTCTGGGCCGAAGGCGGTGCAAAAGTCCAACTCAACGGTAGCGGCTTAACCGTGCAGGCTTCGCCGCTCAACCGGGCGCTGAAAGGGGCCATCAGCTTCGATAATCTCACCGGCGCGCAGGCAGCGAAAGGCGTGAAACGTGTGCTTTATCCATCAGAAACCGCGGCGCGTGCCGTCGGCAGCCAGATCACCTTACATACTTTTGATGCCAGCAAACTGGCGGCCGGGATGCCGATTCGTTATCTCGGCATTAACATCGGTCAGGTTGAATCGCTGGCGCTGAGTGCGGATAACAATCAGGTGGTGGCAAAAGCGGTACTTTATCCGGAGTACGTGCAGGATTTCGCGCGTATCGGCAGTCGTTTCTCGGTGGTGTCACCTGAGATTTCTCCGGCGGGTGTTAATCATCTGGAAACGCTGCTGCAGCCTTACGTTAACGTCGACCCGGGCAAAGGTGCACCCGCACGTACGTTTGAACTGCAGGAAAGCACCATCACCGATTCACGCTACCTCAACGGCCTGACCATTTACGTTGATGCCGCCGAAGCCGGCTCGCTATCGGTAGGTACACCTGTGCTGTTCCGTGGCGTCGAGGTTGGCACCGTTACCGGTACCTCGCTGGGTAACATGGCGGATCGTGTGCAAATCGCCCTGCGCATCAGCAAGAAATACCAACATCTGGTGCGTAACAACTCGGTGTTCTGGCTGGCGTCCGGTTATAACTTTGATTTCGGCCTGATTGGCGGCGTACTGAAAACCGGTACTTTCCAGCAGTTCATTCGTGGCGGCGTGCAGTTTGCGACGCCGCCAACGGTGCCGTTAGCACCACAGGCCGGCGCCAACAAGCACTTCCTGCTGCAGGATGAAGCGCCAAAAGAGTGGCGCAATTGGGGCACGGCAATTCCGGATCCTAATCAACCTTAAGCAAATCGGGCAGCCTGGCTGCCCGATTCTTTTTAGCGTGTTACACTTCGCGCTCATTTTGTTTTCCGGTAGATGCTCGTGTCCGATCGCTTTCCTGAAGATTTTCTCACGCTTATGCGTGTAAGCCTTGCTGACGAAGCCGAACTGCAACGTTTTCTCGCCATCAGCCAGCAACCGCTGCGCCGCAGCTTACGTGTTAATACCTTAAAAATTAGCGTCGCCGATTTTCTGGCACGCACTGCCGATTATGGCTGGCGCTTATCGCCCATTCCATGGTGTGCCGAAGGCTTCTGGATTGAGCGTGACGATGAATCGCTGCCGCTGGGTAGTGTCGCGGAACACCTCAGCGGACTTTTCTACATTCAGGAAGCCAGTTCGATGCTGCCGGTCACCGCGCTGTTTGATGCCGCGCCGGACGCGCGTCAGGTGATGGATGTGGCTGCGGCGCCAGGCTCCAAAACCACGCAGATGGCCGCGCTGATGCGCAATGAGGGTGCCATTCTGGCTAATGAATATTCCGCCAGTCGCGTTAAGGTATTGCACGCCAACATTAGCCGCTGCGGCGTGAGCAACGTGGCGCTTACCCATTTCGATGGGCGCGTATTTGGTGCGGCGCTACCGGAACGCTTCGATGCCATTCTGCTGGATGCGCCCTGCTCCGGCGAAGGCGTGGTGCGCAAAGATGCTGACGCCTTGCGCAACTGGTCGCTGGCCAGTACCGAAGCGATCGCTGATACCCAGCGCGATCTCATCGATAGCGCTTTCCACGCGTTGCAGCCAGGCGGTACGCTGATCTACTCCACCTGCACGCTGAATCAGATCGAAAACCAACAGGTCATTCACTGGTTGCAACAGCGTTATCCCGACGCAGTAGAAATCGTCCCACTTAATGGTCTGTTTGCCGGCGCGGAACAGGCATCGACACCGGAAGGATTCCTGCACGTTTTCCCGCAGATCTTCGATAGCGAAGGTTTCTTTGTTGCGCGCCTGCGTAAAACCGCCCGCCTTCCCGCGTTGCCTGCCCCCACTTATAAGGTTGGCAAACTGCCTTTCTCGCCCTGTAGCCGTAAGCTAAGCGCGGAAGTGCAACAGGCTGCAGCAAAAGTGGGCTTGCATTGGGATGAGAACCACACGTTGTGGCAACGTGACAAAGAGCTGTGGCTGTTCCCCTCGGCTCTGGAAAGCTGGCTGGGTAAAGTACGCTTCTCGCGCATCGGCCTCAAGCTGGCGGAGACCTTCCCGAAAGGTTATCGGTGGCAACATGAAGCTGTCGTCGCGTTATCACAGCCCGGTAGTGAACTGGAATTTGCACTCACAGATGCAGAAGCGGAGACCTGGTATCGCGGTCAGGATATCCATCCCGATACGTTGCCAAATCGCGATGAAGTGATCGTCACCTATCAGCAGCAACCGTTGGGATTGGCGAAAAAGGTCGGCAATCGGATTAAAAATAGCTATCCGCGTGAGCTGGTGCGTGACGGGCGTCTTTTCCGCTAAGCGTTATTGCAGCTGTACTAGCGTAAGGTGATTACCAAATACCGCGCCGGTATCGATATAGTGCTGATTTGCGATGTTTAGCGGCTGTTCCAGTGGCGTGTGGCCGAAATAAAAGTCGCTGGCACCATCAATGTTGGCAGAACGTCCGCGCTGATGGTGCCCCAGCCGTTCACGGCTCCATACCACCTGTTGCCAATCAACATCCTGCCCTAGCACATAGTGACTGGCAGGATAATCAGCATGCGCAATCACCACAACGCGATGCCCCAAATCCAAATGCAGAATGAGGGGTAATTCGGCGCAGCGCTTCAATGCATGTCTCGCCGCAATTAAGCTGGCTCCCTTCAACTGCCAAAACCAGTCACCGCCGTTCATCATCCATAACGTCTGATCTTTTCCTTCCAGGGCCGCGAGCGCCATCTGCTCATGGTTACCCCGCACGCAGCGAAACCACGGCTCCTGCAGCAGCTGTAAACAGCCCGGGCTATCTGGCCCGCGATCGATCAAATCGCCAACCGAAAGTAAGAGATCCTGCTGCTTATCAAAATCGCGCTGCAGAAGCTGTGCATCAAGTTGGGCGCGGCAACCGTGTAAATCGCCTACCACCCAAATTTTTCGCCACATTTGGGCACGTATCGTTTGATAAAGCATGTAATCTTCCCCGGTTGAATGGAAGTTTAGTGAACCCAGAATAAAGTATAGTCCGATGAGGTTTGCCAGCGGAGGGAACAGCATGAGCGGCCGTAAACAATTCATTGGTGTATTAGTTGTCATCTTTATCGGTAGCCTGCTGCTGCTGGAGTCACTCGCTCGTTTGGTGCATTTGTTACTGGTGGGATAGTTACCTGACTTTACATTCGTCCCCAAACGCCTAAACTCCTTTGCGCATCATATAAAGGAGCTTTTATGAGCCAGAATATTTACGACGATCCTGATTTTTTTGCCGGTTATGCCACTCTGCCCCGTTCCGTTCACGGATTAGACGGCGCGCCAGAATGGCCAGCCTTACGCGCTTTACTTCCCGATTTGCTTGATAAGCACATTCTTGATTTAGGCTGCGGCTATGGTTGGTTTTGCCGCTATGCACAACAGCAAGGCGCGCGTGACGTGCTGGGGCTGGATGTTTCAGAGAAAATGCTGGAAAAAGCCGCGAAGATGACGCAGGGAGACGGCATTCGCTATCAGCGCGCCGATCTGGAAACGCTGCAGCTCAGTGAAACCTTCGATCTCGCCTATAGCTCACTTGCCCTGCATTACCTCATCAACATTGATGCGCTTTTCGCCACGCTTTTTAATGCATTAGCGCCGGACGGAATGTTGGTGTTTTCATGTGAGCACCCGATTTATACCGCGCCAACGCAACAGCAATGGATTTTGGATGACAAGCAGCAGCGCAGCTGGCCGGTAAACCACTATCAGCAGGAAGGAGAACGCATTAGCAACTGGTTTGCCGATGGCGTAAAAAAACAGCACCGCAAACTGGCGACCTGGGTTAATGCGCTGATTGGCGCAGGATTTGAAATCGTTCACCTTGATGAATGGGGGCCGAGCGACGAGCAGTTACAACAGAATCCCGCACTGGCAGAAGAGCGCGATCGTCCCATGATGTTTTTACTGGCAGCACGAAAACCTCGCTAAACTTCAACCGTGGCTGCATCCTGCAGCCCCGTTGAAATCCCTTCCGGCGCTTATCTCCGGCGCTCATTAAAGGCGTTAGCTCTGTGAGGGACGGCAGCTACTTTAGGTGTTCAAACGCATTCAAACAAGTTAAATGATATCAACTATCATTATCATCTTTGTGTTTTGTTAGATGCACTAACAGGCATCTTCAGCCACATCATTTTTATGGCCTTTGCTAGACTTTCGGGACGGTAATTTCTTAAGGAGTGAGCCAATGAAAGATTATTATAAGATCGACCTGGAAGCCTTTATGCAAAATAACGCGGATTTGATCCGTACGATAAAAAGTAAAGCCCCTGTTTACGCCGATGAGTTAGGTCTGGAAGTTGTTCAATATATCAATCGGGAAATAAAACAAGCGCACCTTGATTATATCGAAAGTTTAGGTGTAAAGGATCCGTATGAATATTATATATCGCAGCATGAATCTGACCGTTATCTGGCAGACCAACTTATTGCGCAACACCGCGCCACTCTGCACTCTTCCACCTCATAACTGAGGTCAATTGCCACACGCTAAGTGTGGCAAATAGCGGCTACCGCGTTAACGGGTGATAAAGAAAATAGCCAGCAGGAAGAAGGCTAATAAACCTGAGAATGTCATTACGCCGATACGCGGCGTTTTTGCCCGACCAACAACGACACCAATAAAGATGCAAAGCAAAGTTAATGTGCCAATCATTACCCAGAGAAGATATTGTGTGTTTGCCATGAAAGATCCTTATTAGCCGACCATAAAACGGATGCGCCAACGTTATACCATTTTTCACACCTGTTGACTGCAGCTATTTGCCCGCACTGTTCATGCTGCCAATATCACTAATGTCGATAATTGTGTGACCATGCGCTAGCATCCAACTTTCGCTGCTAACCGTAATGGTCAGGCTAAACAGTGCGCAATTATGCCAAAGACGACGCGGGGATTGGTTCATAAACGGGGATTTTTTACATAAAAAAAGCACTGCCTAAGCAGTGCTAGTGATGCTGGTATCAGGCAATCACCTGATAACCCCTACTAAAAGTCAGGGGAGAATATCCGTTATTATGCAGCTTTCAACACAATCATTGATGATTTGCAGAAAATGCATTTAGCACCATGGGGATTCATTTTAGTAATATCGAACGCTGAGGTGCGATATTGTGAACCCTGGCAATGCGGACATCTTAAACGATGATAAATGCGAATAATTACAGACCTAATACGTTTGTTGCTGACGGGCCTTTTGGACCATCTTCAACTGAAAACTCAACACGCTGACCTTCATCAAGTGAGCGATAATCAGTACCCTGGATGGCTGAGAAGTGGACGAAAACGTCCTTGCTGCCATTTTCAGGAGAAATAAAGCCGAAGCCTTTTTCAGAGTTGAACCATTTTACCGTTCCAAGAATTTTATTAGACATAATTTTTACCTTTTAAATGAGCCTATTGGCGTTAAGGGCCGAGTTGCAGATACGAATCAGAACTTAGGATAAGACTCAAGAGAAAGGGCTTGAAGCGGCACTAACTGGGATGAGAAATACAATGGGAACTAACCTTCTAACTGTCTGCTATTCAGACCGACGAAGCATTAACGCATGTATCCTCAGCACAAGCAAGCGAAAATATTTTTTATTTTTCTGCTTAAAGCAAAAAAGCGGCTACGTTTTGCATGCAAATTTTGTGCGGAAAAATGAATTCAAATGCTTCCCCGCTCAACAGGCGAATACATCTAGCGAAATATTCGTTCATTGAGCCCGCTAGCTATCCAAGATATTAAATAAGTTTACTAAAACGGATACCGGTTACGGCTTACTCTGCGTGGATTGACGGCACCTTCAAGTGATAAAACCCACCGAGAGGTGGGTTTTATTGTCAATCAGGCTGCTTATCTCCTGACTCAGGGGCTAAGCTCTCGTCGTCCTTGTCGTGCTCATCTTGTTTAGCCTTAGAATCATCGTCAAGCTCATCAGCTTCAATCGGTCGGTCAGACATATCCCCTCCTTATGTTGCTCTGAGATTTAAGTGTAGAAGGCTGTTTGAAGGTAAGCCTAGCGCATCAGGCAAATGGTTAACAAAAGTCAAAACCATAAGCACTGATCATCTGTCGGATCTTGTGGGGCGATGAAATAAAAAATTAGCGAAGAAGTGAGTGTGGAAACCCTCATGTGGCCTAGGTTACGTGAGGGTTTAGACCGGATATCAGATATTCGGACATTTTGTTTTTATCGTTATAAATCAAATGCACAAAAAAAGACCGAATACTATACAATGACTTATTTATCAATAGTTTAACGGTGATGTTGGCGACGAAGTGGCTACAGCGTCTATCAATGATGCGCCGTAGCTTTTACAAAAAAGCACTAATTGTGTTTATACACACATTCGCGAGTGATGAAATTAATTCTTTCATTTTCGTTTTGCGCAATCAAAACATGTTCATCATTTATAAATGCTACTTTACCGGGAGGTAGACCAACACATGGTGATTTTCCATACATCTCGAAAGTGTAAATAAATGACTGTGACTTCGCGTACAAAAATTTAGTATAATCGTCAAGTATGCTATGAAAGAATGAATAAAAAAAGACGCAATAGATGCCAAGTGACAATACCTGAATAAATTTAGTCGTTTTATATAAAAAACTTCCATCTTGAGGTTCATAACCGGGGAAAAGTATCTTCTTCAAATTATTATCATAAACAAAAAGTATGAAACCCCATATAGGTAACGTTATAAATATCGCAGTATATATGACCAGCATTATAGCTGCAGTCATTAATGGTATGATCGCTATCGATATTAATATCAATGAATGAGGAAAATTTGAGGGAGCCACTGTTGTTATATCGTTTATTATGACGCCGGCAATAGACAAAGAAACATTTGTGCACAGAGTAAATCCAATTAATAACAACACCTTGCCAACCGTGTACGCATATATTTTTTTATATATACTTACGGATTCGAATACTACAACCACACTCCAATAAATAACAACAAGAATAAAATACACCTTCCTTTTTTCAGCACTAAAGAAAATGCAGCCAATTGCAAAGGACATTATAATTATAATGAAGTTAAGATATAGCTTTTGTCGAATATCGAGCCTTTTATAAAGTTCAATAATCTTAGTCAAGGCTCTTTTAAATCCGCTATTATTGGGCATGACTGCTCCATGTCATTTATATTACGCATCAAAAATAAAAAGTAAAAAAGGTGCTAATTAAACTCAAGAATAATTAGCACCTTTTCAATTAGTTGAATGTACAGTTGCGACCTGATGGTGCTCCAATGATGCGAGACATTTTTTCACACACAATCACAACCTGCTTGCCTTTTTTCAAAGCTATTGCAGCAGCCTTTTGCGAGTCCTTCATTTCAAGCCGCGCGGGCATAAATTCATTATCAGTCTTCAAACTAATAATAATTGAATCTGTAAAATCTTTGTCGATCGATTGTACAACACCGGTCATGGCAACAATTTTACCTTTCAACTGTTCATCAACTGCCACTTCATTTTCTTCGTAGTCATTAAATAATTTACGAGCTGTAGTCTGATATACAGGTTTTTGCGGAGGGCTTGCCTTAACTGGCGTCGCCTCTGCAACCGATGCTGATTGACTAGATTGCGTAGAACTTGATGAAGTGTTGCCGTCTTCATTCTTACCCGCGAAGTATCCAATTACCATCAACCCAACAAAAATGTAAAGTATCCACTTCAATACCTTCTTCATTACTATATCCTTATATCTAAATATTATTTTCTAATGTTTGTACAACTACCCCAAGAGGAGTTACTTCACTAACATTGCATTCAAAATTCGATGATTTGCCAACAATGTTAATTTTATTCCCCGGAACTCTAGCGATATCGTAAACATCTAAATCACCGTCAATATCAATAACCCACCTTCCGTTACTAATATTTTTACGCCCCAAATCTACAAACCAAGATTTAGAAGCTGACTCGATGAAAACCGGATCTATTATCTCATTCGAAAGGAAATATTTATCGAAATAATAGAATCCATCATCTGTAAGTTTTCCGGCAGACAACTTTCTTTTAGGAATTTTTCTAATAAGAGAATGTTCAGACAAAATGTTTGAGTCATTACGGAACGGCTTACTTTTGCCCGTAGCCAACCACTCTAACGAAACACCCGTATCAAGCGCACAAGTTACAACTACATCACCAGGAAAATAATTCCGACGCACCCAAGTGCTGACCGTACCTGATGAAATATCTAAAAGCTCGCAAAGCTGCTTTTGCATGCTGAAGCCATAAGCATCAAGAATACGGCGCAATACAGGCCTACCGCCATTAGCCATAACCTCAGAATAGAGCACCTGCCCCGATGGCCGTTCAGTTGATGTTCCATAGTTTGCATTTGCAAGTTTCCCGTACACCAACCACTGCAAATCAGCACCAGTATCAATCGCGCACTTTATGATGGCGTTGCCCGGAACGCTGTCTCTTTGTGTCCAGCCACTGATGTTGTTTGCTGGAATATCCAGTGCTGCTGCTAAGTCTTTCTGAGTGTTGACGCCGTAAGATGACATCAATCTTTCGAGAATCTGAGCACTTCCGCCCTTCTCTTCAATCATAAAAAACACCGATTAGTGATAAATAATCATTTACCAAATCGTTTTTACGATCTAAAGTGCATTCACACCACATGAAACACCGTAGAACAAAACGATTACGAGGAGATATTGCGTTATGCATACTGAAAATGCAAACAGCCAGAACGCATTTGACTTAGTGCAATCTCAAGATTTTATTGCCAATGTCGCTGCGATTTTAATGCCTGCCATCAGCGAAGCGGTTAACGACGCCGTGAACAAGGCTGTTACGCTCGCGACTTCACCAACTATGTCTAAGCAAGACTTCGCATCTGCTAACCGCATCAGCCTGTCTGTGCTGGAGAAATGGATTGCTAACGGAGTTGTGCTGCTCGCCCCTACCCCATCTTTCACCTATACGCAGAACCGCACCAATCGTAAGACAGGCGAAGTGGTAGAAACCACCATGACCAAACATGGCAATCCGCTTATCAATGTTGCTGCCTGGCGCGAAAAGAATCGTCAACAGGCAATCAAATGTCGCTACATCAAACCATAACTTGATTTTGCAAGCTGAGGGCTATTTGCACATGTTTGATTTCAAGGTTTCTACCCATGCGCATTATGACGATGCCTGCCGTAAATTCGCTTTATCACACAACATGGAAGACGTCGCTAAGCAATCTGGAATGCGCGCCCAAACACTACGTAACAAGCTCAACCCGGATCAGCCACATCAGCTGACAGTACATGAAGTTCTGACGCTTACCGATGCCACCGAAGACGCGACGCTCATTGATGGCTTACTTGCGCAAATCCAATGCTTGCCATGCGTCCCGGTCAACGAAGTTGCCAACGACAAACTGCCGCTGTATGTGATGAAAGCCACCGCTGAGGTTGGTCAGTTAGCGGCAGGCGCGATCTCGACTGAGCAATTAAGCGCTAGCTGCAAACGTAGCCTGCTGCAAAACGTTAACAGCGGTATTCGTTGTTTAACCCTCGCCGCACTGGCCGTTCAAGCGCGCATACAGGCTAATCCGGCTTTGTCTTCAACAGTCGATGCGATCAGCGGTCTTGGCGCGTCGTTTGGCGTGGTTTGAGGTGCAGTCATGATTTCATTCGCTGCACAGCTCAAAAGACAAAGCCCGTCAATGTCCTACGGGCATGGCTGGATTTTAGGTGACAACGGTAAGCGCTGGCATCCGGTTAAAGAGGTTTCAAGCGCACCACGATCTCAAGCCACACCCAAGAGAGGCAAATCATGGCTATCGAAGGCGATTCAATGCTTGTCGAACTGAGCGCCGGTCAACGTGTCGCGGCACTCAATCACGTTGCGTTGTTGCGCTCGCAATTTAAGAGCGGCAACAGTGAACAGGATTTATCGCGATTCTTCGACTCAATGCGTGATGTTAGAGACAGCAATTATCAGGACAACAAGCGCGCATTGAGCGCCATCTTTTTCCTGGCAAATATTGGCAAAGACCGACACAGCGCCGATTTTAGCGAATTAAGCACCGATGAAAAAACCGCCGTCATACGTGCAATGAACCAATTAAAAGCCGTCGTGAGTTTATTCCCCAAGCGAATGACGCTTTCTAACTAAATAACCCAAAGCAATTAACTGGCGTAAACCCGCCGGGATTCACTTTGCCCAAAAACAGGAGACTACATGCTGAATAATTCATCCCAACTTAAACATACGGCTTCATACATCGATCTCGACATGATGCTCAATGACGCGCGTAAAGAAGAGCGTCGTGATCGTGCTGACCTGATGGTTAATCGACTGAACATGCTGGCCGCAAAGATTCGCCACGACGAATTATCGCCGGTTGAAGCCGCCGAATTGCTTCATCAGGAAATCGAAAAGATCCAAACGCAAATCGCGGAGGCGCACTAATGGCCGACTCAATGGATATTGTGCAGCAGCGCACCGAGGAAATGCTCGAACGTAATATCGCGCTCATCGTTAATCGCCCCCCTGCGATTAGCGCTTCTTTCTGCGAAGACTGTGACGCCCCAATTTCGGAATTGCGTCGTCGCGCCTATCTGGGCGTTACTCGCTGCGTTTCTTGTCAGGAGATTGAAGAGCAGCGCGGAAAACATCTGCAGGCCAAAGCCTGATGACAGAGAATTATGCTTACCCGTGGAATGCTCCACGGGAAGCCATTGCCAGCCCCTATCCCACGTATGATGAAATTCACCATCGCAATCATCTGAATGCTCAAAAAGCTGAGCAAATAGCCAAGCTGGTTCAAGCTCATCACCTGCTAGAAAAACAACCTCAGATTGTTCAGTTTGATATCAAACGGCGTATGGCCGAACTTGAAAAGTCACAGGGTGAAATTCGTGCCAATGCGTACTTAACGAAGACTTTTGTTGAGCGCACATTGCCACGTGTTGAATGTGTGAACATCAAATATCGCCTCAGCGAAATGAAGGCCGGTACGCAAACTCTACTCACTAATAATTCAGACAAAGCAAATGGTGCAGCCAGAGCAAGTGGCGCGCTATGGGAGTTAATGCGTCGTTTTAACCGCTTGCCGGATATGGCTCGCGCCGATGTTGATTTGCTGGCTGGCGACATTGCCAACTTTGCCTTAGCTGAACTGGTGCAGGCGCATGCTCAATCTGACAACGAATCCGATTACAAATACGCGCACCGCATTTACATGACCGCCGCCACCATCACTCGCGAGTTTAATCAGACACCGCCATTGTGGGAAAAAGTCACATCACGCCTATTCGATCCGGAAGAAGTCACCCCCGCGATCATGCGCATGCAAACCGAGAAATGGTGGAAAGGCCGCCTGCGTCGTATCGCGGCATCATGGCGTGAACATCTGCAAATCGCCCTCGCCAACGTCAGCAAAAAACATACGCCCTATGCCAGCAATATGACGGTATCGGAATGGCGCGAGCAAAAACGCCGCACGCGTGAGTTTCTTAAAGGGCTTGAGCTGGAGAATGAGGAAACCGGCGAGAGGATCAGCTTAATCGACAAGTTTGATTCCAGCGTGTCGAATCCCGCCATTAAACGCTGCGAGTTGATGAATCGCATTCGCGGCTTTGAAAATATCTGCAACGAGATGGGTTTTGTCGGCGAGTTTTACACGGTCACTGCCCCTTCTCGCTACCATGCCACTATCAAGACCGGTCATCGTAACCGCAAGTGGAATGGTACCAGCCCGGCAGACACGCAGCGTTATCTGTGCAACGTGTGGCAGAAAATTCGCGCCAAGCTGCATCGCGAAGAAATTCGCATATTCGGTATTCGTGTTGCCGAACCCCATCACGATGCAACTCCACATTGGCACATGCTGATGTTTATGCTGCCTGAAAATGTTGATCGCGTACGTGAGGTTATCAGCGACTATGCATGGCGCGAAGATGGCAGTGAGCTAACCACCGAAAAGGCCCGCAGAGCGCGCTTTCATGCCGAAACCATCGATCCCGATAAAGGCAGCGCCACCGGCTACGTGGCGAAATACATCTCAAAAAATATCGATGGCTACGCGCTCGACGGCGAGCTAGACGACGAGAGCGGTAAAGAGCTGAAAGAAACTGCTTCAGCCGTTTCAGCATGGGCAGCGCGTTGGCATATTCGCCAGTTCCAGTTTATCGGCGGCGCGCCGGTCACGGTCTACCGCGAGTTACGTCGCATGGCAGACAGCGAAACCGCTCACGGACTTAGCATCGAGTTCGCTGCTGCGCATGACGCAGCAGATGCTGGCGATTGGGCAGGCTACGTTAACGCACAAGGCGGTGCATTTGTACGTCGTGATGAATTGGCAGTGCGCACATGGTATCAACCGAGCGAAGATCTCAATGCCTATGGCGAGGAAACCATACGCATCAAAGGCGTGTATGCAAAAGACGCTGGCGCAGATACGCCGATACTAACCAGATTGGCGCAATGGAAGATTGTGCCGAAGCGTGCCGTTGATTTGGCCGTTGACGTCAAGGGCGCGTCTGCGCCCTCTTGGAGTTCTGTCAATAACTGTACGGCCCCGCCGGATGATGATTCCCCTATCGACTTCACGCGCTCGCCGACCCGTGCCGAGAGAAGACGTATTTTGAAGAGATTGCATGAAAGCACGCCTGCAAAACCGCGAAAAAAACGACAGGCGCCGGTTTCTGATAAATATCGCGATCAACGTAAGCAGCTCAAAGACAGCTTTTATGATGTCTCACGTCTTACCCTTTCCGAAGGCGAAGTTACGCGCATGATGATGGGGCACAAGCTCAAAGTTGGCGCGCAAATATTCTGGAGTGGAACAAGCGGCTATCTGTTCGTGGAACATAGAAAGCCTTCCACAGCCCTGCAGCGGTTTAAGGCATTGGCCGCTCGGCATCGAAAAAGCAGTAATGTTCAATAATGCATCGGTCGGACAAATCCGAGCCATACGATTGTTTACGATTCCTTAACGCCATGATACTGTTTATACATACAGTGTATTTTATTGATAAGGAGTTAATTAGCTGATGGACATCGATAATCTGAGCGAGACCGTTGCCAGAATCCAATTTGTAGCCGACGTATCACTCATCGCACACTGCAAGGAAGATGAATTGAAAATGGCACTGTCGATGATCAGTGACATGGCCGGTTCGATTGACACCTCATTTTACCAGGACGCTATCTACTGCCAGGCAGAATGATCGCCAGTAGTTTCAGCACTGCGACTTAGCCACCGTTTCGGTGGCTTTTTTGATGCTGCAGCAGAACGCATGTGCATGCGTGATTTTGCATGATCCAAACTGGATCGCTAATCGCCCTTCTGCCCACGGCTGGCGCGGTATGAGGTGTGGCATGCAGATGCATTAAAAACGATGCATGAAGCGGGCAGGCGTGGCGGGGAAAGCATTGCGCGCCGATAAAAAAAGCTTTCGTATCATAAATGGATCAATAAAATATTGATATTCATCTTATATGTCTAGTATTCCATAAACTCTTTTAATGGCAAATGCATATGAAATTTTATAAACATTATCATTTCTACTGCCTTCCCATCAGGATTTTGCGTGGCAAAACTAGTCAAATGCAATAACTTACGATATAACATGACTTTAAATTCTTCCCTTTGGATCATCACATGGCTTTCAATCCTGTTAAAATCAAAAGAAACTTAAGCATTGGCGATTTGGATGCTGAAACAGACAATGACTTTCTTGATAGCTGTTTTTTGGATAAAGGCTATTTAGATGACTTATTAAATGTTAATAATCCATGTTCAATCATAGTAGGTCGTACAGGAGCAGGAAAAAGCTCTCTTTTATACAAAGTAAGTTCTTCAGTAGATAACTTTAAAAAAATCGACCCAAACGATATATCAGTAAAATTTCTGGAACATTCAGATATAATTCAATTCATGGATAATCTGGGCGTAAATCTCGACTTATTCTATAAAATGCTCTGGCGCCACATATTAATAATTGAATTAGTTAAACTTCGTTATAGCATAAAAAATGAGGAAGATAACGATAGTTTTTTTAGAGGGTTATTTGATTGGTTCAAACGTGATGACACTAAGAAAAAAGCCATCAACTATTTTAGAGAATGGGGTGATAAGTTTTGGCTTGATACAGATGAACACCTTAAAGAAATAACACAAAAACTTGAGAATGAAACTAAAGCTAATCTTGGCGCAAAGTACTCGGGGTTAGAAGTCTCATTGAATGGCGCACAAAAACTGAGTGACGAGCAAAAAGTAGAAATAACTAAAAGAGCAAGTCAGGTTGTCAGCGGCTTGCAAATAAAACAACTCAACGAAATGCTTTCAATGCTTGCAGACTATTCTTTTAGAGATCCGCAAAAGCACTACTATTTATTAATAGACCAACTTGACGAAGATTGGGCTGACACTGATACTCGCTGCAAATTCATTAGAGCTTTAATTGAGGAAGTTAAAGGATTTCGTAAAATAAACAATGTTAAAATCCTTGTTGCTCTTCGCAAAGACCTCATTGATTTAGTTTTCGACAAAACAAGGGGCGCTGGTTTTCAAGAAGAAAAATATGAATCATATGTTCTTCAAATTCAATGGACAAAAAAAGAACTTATTGAGCTTGTAGAAAAAAGAGTTCGCGAGACTTTCAGAAAAACTTATACTAATGATCTAGTAACAATCGCTGACATATTCCCTGAGGCCAGAAAAGGCCCATCAGGAATATCTCCGATGGAATATATATTAGAGCGTACTTTATTAAGACCACGAGATATATTGCAATTCATTAATGAAACATTTCGCGCAGCTTTTGATAGAGACAAGATAACTTGGGGGCTTATTTATGAAGCAGAATCTAATTACTCTGAGAAAAGACTCCGATCTTTAAAGGAGGAATGGGGGGAAACTTATCCTTCATTTGAAGATACAGTCGAAGTTTTGAGGGGTAGAACTGCAACTTTTAACTATGCTGACTTCAGTAATAAGCCTTATGAAACCGTAGTTACAACTCTTTCCGCAAGAACCACAAGCGATCCTTGTAGTGTTATTGCAAGAAAATATCTTGAGACATCAAACATTACTGAGTCTGAAATAATAAACTTAATGCTTTCGTGTTTGTATAAAGTCGGTGCTGTTGGAATAAAGCTTGAAACTAACAATGGATTTGTTTGGTCTTATAGAAATAAAAGCTCAATAACTACAGGTGAGGCTGACCGAGTTCACCAACTTAAAATTCATAAAATGCTGCATAAAACACTTGACATTAACTCACATGAAAATTAATTGACATCATAAACACAGAGCTGAGTACGCATTGATTTTTTAAATTCTCACTTGAATTTTTTGTGAAACAAACTGAGATTGTAACATCAAAATTATATCTGCTGGGAACATAGAATAATTCTGGCAGAATATTTTTCACTTAATCGCAACGTATTATGCTTGATTTTTTATAGGAACCCACAGTGATGTTAAACGAAATCGAGTTTCAAGCGGGACCAATTCAAGGTGCTGAGTCATTAAAGATTGAAATGACACCGCTTACCGTTTTTGTTGGCCCGAACAATAGTGGAAAGTCAAAATCTCTATCAGAGATATTTCAACTGATTAGAGAGCCCATGCATACGCCTTTAGTCGTAAAAAATATATCAATTGACGAAAATGTTGCCGAAGATTTATACAATAGCAATAGATATTTACGTAGTGTTAGACCTGGCGAGTATATTAATGAAGGCATGAAATTAATAGAAAAAATTGTCGAATACGAAAACATAAACATTACTTTATATGATCAGAATAAACCCGAATATTTTAGGGTCCTTAATAAAAGACAGAACTCTGACTTAGCTGTTTATCTTTCATTGTTTTGCTTGAAACTTGATGGTCAAAGTAGACTAAACTTGATAAATCAGCAGCCCGCCGGGGATTTATTAGAGCCTCCTAGGAACAGTATTAGCTATTTGTTTTCTAATGATGAAAAAAGAAAAATTCTTCGTGAGATTGTTTTTGAAGCTTTCGGAAAATACTTAGTTGTTGACCCTACTCTTACTGGTAACTTTAGATATCGCTTATCTGCAACAGCACCAGAAAATGATGCGTTAGAAAAAGGTTTAACTAGGGAGTCTATAGAATTTCATAGGAATGCACATCAGGTAACCGAAGCAAGTGATGGAGTAAAAGCTTTCATCGGCACACTATCTACTTTAATAGCTGGAGATCCGGTTCTAACGTTGATTGATGAACCCGAAGCATTTTTACATCCTTCTCTTGCAATGAAATTAGGAAAAGATATTGCAAGAATAGTAAACGACAATAAAGATGGGTTAAAGAAGCAAGTAATAGTTTCAACACACAGTGCAAATTTTATAATGGGATGCATTCAAGGTGGTGCAAATATAAACATTGTTAGGCTAACATATGATTATGAAAATGCAACTGCAAGGGTTTTAAAGCGTGAACAACTGACACCATTAATGAGGAATCCGTTATTAAGGTCGGTGGGTGTATTGAACGCTTTATTTTATAGTGCAGTAATAGTTACAGAAGCTGATGCCGATAGAGCCTTTTACCAGGAAATAAATGAAAGATTACTCGAGGCTAAAGATAGGCGCGGCATTGAAGGTTGTTTATTTCTCAACGCTCAAAATAAACAAACTGTTTGGGACATTGTCGGTCCCTTGAGAAAGTTAGGAATACCAGCTTGTGGTATTGTTGATCTTGATGCCTTTAATTACACCGGTGGGGAGTTCAATAAGCTTTTAGAAAACTGCCACATCCCCCCAATAATGTATTCATCGCTTCGAATACACAAAGCATCATTACTTGAAGCTTTCAGAAAAATAAAAGAGAATGATGGTAAAAACTTTAAAACTGAAGGCGGAATAGATCTATTGAAGGCAGACGAAAAGGATGCTTGTGCTGCTTTTATTTCTACTCTGGCTGAATATGGTGCATTTATTGTTCCCCGAGGGGAGTTGGAGGCTTGGCTAACAAGTTTAGATGTTCCAAGAAGTAAACATGTTTGGTTAAAGGAAATATTCGTAGCGATGGGTGAAGATCCTACTGCTAATAGTTATGTTAAACCTGCCAACGGTGATGTATGGAATTTTATTGCAACCATTAGTACGTGGGTTAAGAATAATAATAAAAAGGGTATTCCTGCTTAACCTCTCAATACAGGGCAACTGAAGTAGTGGCCCTGCGTGAATATTAGATTTCAGTTTCCAAAAGGTTGTAAGTACGAAAATTTATAACCTTTTGACCTATCCAGCTGTTAAGTTCTTTCATCCTCTCCTGCAGCGGGGTCAGTTCGTTCCGCACAAACACCTGCGCCGCCTTCACCGCATCACCAAACCCGCCTGTATTATCTGGAATAATCCCCATCATCTGCGGCGGCACGCGGTGGGCGCTTAGCAGATCGTCACGACTCGCCTTCTTGATATTGAAAAAATCATCCCGTGTTGCCACTTCACTGAGCGGCAGAATCTTGATGCCGTCTGGTTTGCCGTTGGGCGCATACATAAACAGATTACGGAAGTTGCCAATCCCTTTCGTGTCGCGCATGGCCTGTCGCATGCGCTCTATGTCGCTGCTGCTCTGTGCCGCGTCGGTCATATAGAGAATGTACCCGGCGTGCGCCCCGTTCTGATAATATTTGCGGCGGAACAGCGTAGCCGCCTCATTCAGCCAGGCGGAGTTAAGCGCGCTGAGATATTCCGGCAGGCCGTATAGCTCCTGATTGATATCCGGCTCGATAAGGTGGAACACCTGATCCGCTTCAAACTGGTGCGCCTGCTTCCATTCATCCACAAACCAGTACACGCCCTCTTCCACGCCGCGCCGCGTGTATTTAGCTGGTGATGTTTCCAGCCTGAGAGGCTGGCCGAGTGAGTTACGGCGCAGCTCGGCAAAGGCATTGCCAAACACCAGATAATCCAGTGCAAACTTGCTGAACTCCTGCTGACTTAGCAGCGGGTGCGGGATAAAGGTTGAAGCCAGAATGTTGCGCTTCACGTAGAGCGGCGAACTGTGATGCACCGCTGCGCGCAGACTTTTCGCCAGCCCGTGAAAGCTGACCGGCGGCTCATACCAGCGGCCGTTATGGATGCACTCGGCATAATCCATGATGTCGCGCTTATCGAGTACCGCCGTCGGCTCGCCGAAGCTGAACGTCTCGAAAGGCTGCTGTGTTGTCGGCGCGTTCTGTGCGTGCTGAGTTGTGGCGGTGAATGCTTTACGGCCTTTGCGTTTGCTCATCAGTAAAATTCCATAAATGAAGGGTTATCGCCGCCGCTGGCAGCGGTAAGCGGTTCGTTAAGCAGTGCGTGCATGATTGCCCAGGCAACGTCGGCGTGGCTGGCTTCTTCACTGCGGCTGGCCTCGTAGGTTGAGCGGTTGCCGCTGGCGGTCATGGTTTTGCGGATCGCCATAAACGACTGCGTGATGTCGGTCTGGCCCGCGTCGTACTCGAGCCGGCCGCTGCTGATGGTGTCTTTCGCTTTCAGCACCATGGCGGTTTTCACCTCGGGCGAATACTTGATTTCGCGCGCTGCCGGGAAGAACTGGCGCACAAGCTGGAACACGCCCTGACCAATGCCGGTCGCATCCACGCCGATGTATTCCACGGTGTATTTTTCTGTAAGCTGCTTAATCGACTGTGCCTGCGCGGCGAAGTCCATGCCGCGCCACTGGTGGCGCTCCAGCACGCGGAATTTGCCGCCCTTCACCAGCGGCGGCGCAATAACCGCACATCCGGCGCTGTCGCCAGTATGCGAAGGATCGTAACCAATCCACACCGGGCGATAGTCGAACGGGCGCAGCGCGTACGGGTTGAAGTCCGTCCATTCCTCCAGGCTGTCGACCATGCAGGTCTGCAGCTCGGCGAATGGAAACACGCTGGCCTCGTCGTCGACAAATTCACACATCAGCAGGTTCTGATACTCCGACGGGCTGTACTCAAGCTGCAGCTGATCGATATCGAACAGGTTACAGCCGCCGGTCAGCGCATCCTCAACCGTAACAATCTGCCGCCACTGGCCGTCGCCGCACAGCGCGCCTTTAGCGAGGTGGGAATGCGAGAGATCCAGCTCAATACGGTCATCTTTGTTACGGCGACCTTTGTTGAACAGCTCGCCTGACCAGAACGGATAAGCGCTGTGTGACAGGCTCGACGGCGTGGAAAAGTAGGTTGTGCGCCACTTTTTGTGCAGCGACATGCCGCTGGCAACTTTGCGCAGCTCCTGAAACTTCGGTATCCAGAAATATTCATCCAGGTACAGATTGCCGGTGTAGCTCTGCGCGGTGCGCACGTTGGTGCCGAGAAAAATCAGGCGCGCGCCGTTAGGCAGCACAATCGGGTCGCCTTTCAGGTCAACGTCAGCCTGACGGGCAAAGTCGAGGATGTAGTTTTTGAAAACGTGCGCCTGGGCTTTACTGGCTGACAGGAAAATCTGGTTGCGCCCGGTGGTCAGCGCATCGATCAGTGCCTCGCGGGCAAAGTAAAACGTTGCGCCAATCTGACGGGATTTGAGGATATTGCGGATGCGGTGCGCGAGTCCGGCCTGATGCCAGCCGAGCTGGTACGCAAAGCACCCATCCATAAACAGGCCGGTGAGCTTGTCTGTCTGCTCGTCGCTGAATACGTTCTTGATTACCGGCTGGCGCTCGCCCCTGTTGCGGTTGCGCACGTTGGGATTGAGATCCGCCTCGTTGCCGCTGCTGCGGTAGCGCTCAACGCGCGCCAGCCGTTCAATCTGACGTCCGAGCGCGTCTATCTCCTTGTAATCACCGTTCCCCTTTACCTCTTTCATGATGAGCTGAATCAACCGCGCTTCCATGCTGGCTTCCACGCGACTGATGGGCGCGATGCTGTCCCATTCGTCGCGCAGCTTCCAGCTCTGCACGGTCGGCGTTTTCTGTCCGAGCGTCTCCGCAATCTGGCGCACGGAAAATCCCTGCCAGTAAAGCAGCGCAGCCTGACGGCGCGGATCGCTGATGATGGTGCCGGGTGTCATGTTCATGCCGGTAAGGCCAACCTGTCGATTTACTGGCAGGAAGGCACGCAACGCCGCCACATCGAAGAGGTGCCGAAGCGTGACCGCATCGAAAACTACGAATCCGCTAACGAGGATTACGTGGTGGAGGACTATGCGGCGGGCTGCGTGATTGAAAACATCGAACTCGGTGATTTCAGCGAACCGGCGGCAGCCACCACCGCAACCCCGGAAGCGGGAGAGTAACGCATGCTGAGTCCCGCCCGCCGTCACCGGATAACCGCCGCGTGCGCGAGCTTGCATGGTGCCTTAAGGGGGCGTTGTGATCCGCATTACAGGAACGCTTTTAACCGTGGCACTGCTGGCGCTGGCGTTAACCGTCTGGCGCTGGTCGGTTGCCAGCGATGAACTGGCGAGTGCACAGCGGGTAATTGGCACGCTGTCAGCGGGCATCGAGAGCCGCGACAAAGCGATCAGCCGCCTCAACAGTGAAAACCTGCAGGGGCAAAAGCGCGAGGCCGCGCTGCGGCTGATGCAGGGGCGGGCCAGCGCCGGAGCGCTGACCCGCGAGGCACAAATACAGAGGGAAACCGATGCAAACCCGATACTCCGCGACTGGTCTGCTGCTGCTTTGCCTGACGATGTTATCAGGCTGCACACCCGACCGTCCTTCGCCAGCGCCAGAGATTATCTGGATTGGCTGTCCGCGCGTGACAAGCTGCCCGGTGCCGGGAAATAGCCTGAAAACGGCCGGCGATCTGGCGGCGGATAACCGGCAGCTTGAGGCGGCGCTCGCCTCATGCGGGCTGCAGATAGAAATCATTAAAGACTGCCAGGAACAACACGATGCTGAAACCTCAACAACTGCGCAAGGCACTGACCGACAGCGTGCCGCTGCTGCAGCGAAACCCTGACAGCCTGAATGCGTTCATTGACAGCGGGCGTATCGTCTCAACGCTCGCCGCCTCGCTGTCGTTTGAATATCAGTACCGGCTGAACATGGTGATCACCGACTACACAGGCGATATCGATCTGCTGATTGTGCCGATGCTGGAATGGTTGCGCGTGAATGAACCCGACATCATGGCGACCAAAGAAAAGCAGCAGACCGGCTTCACGTTCAAGGCTGACGTTATCAGCGATACGGCCAGCGATATCAGTATTGATCTACAGCTGAGCGAGCGGGTGATCGTCAAGCGCGTGGGTGATGAACTGCACGTCGAGCACGTCGGGGAAAATCCTTTAGCTGAGAAAGATGCGCGGCCGGTGCAGCTCTATGCGCACGGCGCGCTTATCAGCGAGTGGAAACCGTGAGCGACCTGCAACTGGTCAACGATCGCCTGAATGCGCTGATAAACAATCTGTCTGCTCCGGCACGCAAGGAGATGGCGCGCACTATCGCGAAGAAACTCCGCGCCAGCCAGCAACAGAATATTAAACGCCAGCAGGCATCGGATGGCACGCCCTTCAAGCCGCGCAAGGCACAACCGATACGCAGCAAAAAGGGGCGGGTAAAGCGCGAGATGTTCGCCAAACTCCGCACGGTTAAATACATGAAAGTGCAGGCTACCTCAGATGAGGCGGTAGTTGAGTTTACCGGGCGCGTGCAACGCATGGTGCGAGTGCACCACTATGGCCTGCGTGATAGGCCATCACGTAATAGGAGTGAGATTCAATACGAACCTCGCCCATTAATGGGTATAAATCAATCAAATTTAAATCTGATAGGGGATATAGTAATTGATTCCCTCAGCTCCTAGCTCGTTCTTAATCGAAAGCTATTGCATTAATTTATATGATGTGTAAATTTATTTGGGCCAAACCTAGCATTATGGGTGGAATTCCCATCGGGCCATGAGTCATGGTTCCGCATTGTATTTGGACTATGCCCGTCGTTCAGTTCTCTGAGCGGCGTCTGGTGGCCGCCGATCAGAGAACTGAACGACGTGCTCTAGTAGGTTTGGCTCTAATAAAACCTAACTCTCAGGAAGATCAATGATTGTTCAGTTTAAAAAAAGTGGCACTGAACTTAATCGAGCACTGAAGCTCCTGAACTTTTTCATTGAAAAAGATAGAGTAAAATGTCCGGGCGACGTAAAAAAGTTTGTTTTCCTTTGTGGAGCCAACAAAAATAATGGCGAGCCATCAGCACGTAGAACAGAGCTTATAAAGTTTTCAGAAAAGCAACTTAGTAATTGTCATTTTTTTCTTGCTGAACTTATCTTCAAAGAATTATCAGAAGACGATGATGCTCAACTTGATAACCTATTAGATATTGAAAGTGAATTATCTGCCCTAGCTGACCATATATTAATAATATTGGAGAGCTATTCATCCTTTACTGAGCTAGGTGCATTTTCCTATAGTAAAGAATTAAGAGGTAAATTAATCGTAATAAACAACTCAAAATATATTAATCAAAAATCATTCATTAACATGGGGCCAATCAAAGCAATTACAGAAGTTAATGACAAGGGGCATTTTCTTCATTATAAAATGAACGAGTCCTCTGATGCTATTGATCGTGCAGATGGTATTGGCGCTGTCTTTGCACCACTTCATGACCTCTTAGCCCGTAGTGATAGAAAACAAGCAAGAACATTAAAGAAAGATGATCTTAATCCAGCCACTAATTTTAACAAAGATTCTATACGGTTCATACATGATATTATTTTTACTTGTGGCTCAATTACACAAAGCGAATTAATTGAAATTCTTGTAGAGATTTTTGGCAATACTTTCTCATTTAAAAAACACGCACAAAAACATTTAGGTGTCTTAAAGGCTATAAATATAATAAATACATCAAATGGCTTTTACTATTCATTACAAAGAAAATATTACTTTAAGTATGGTTTCGATATCGAGAGTATATCATCAACTTTTAAATTGTTCTTTTTAAAAAACGCTCCTGAAAGGATCTATCTTAAATGAGCCTTTACACTTTAATCGATAAAGAAGTAATGATGCGTGATGGGTTTACCCAATCTGTAATCGACTCTAGTGAGCCACCAAAAAAATGGTCAATACCTAAAAAAAATGGTGGTTATAGGTCTATCCATCATCCCTCATCCAAAAATAAACTTCTGCAATATTGGCTACTAACTAAAGTCTTTGACAAATTACCTCAGCACGATGCTTCTTATGCTTTTGTGAAAAATCGTTCAATTAAAGACAATGCTCTTCGCCACGCAAAAGAAAAAAACAATTACTACGTAAAGCTGGACATTAAGGACTTTTTTCCTTCCATCGAATTTTCAGATTTCGAAAAATGCTTTCTTCGGTATCGCGAACTAATTTCAATACCTACGACTTGGGATGAGAGCTTACTTTTCTTAATAAAAGAAACGTGTTTCCTTAAGCCGCAAAAAAATTTACCAGTTGGGTTTCCTAGCTCCCCAGCCATTGCTAACTTTGTTGCGAGAGAATTGGATGAACTTATACTTGGCGAACTTGCATCGTATGAAAAATACAATCCAATTTATACTCGCTATGCTGATGATTTAGTAATTTCAGTTGCGGAGAAAGGTTTAAGCAAGGAAATAATCAAAGCTGTTAAAAAAGCCATAAAAAATTGCACCTGTAACTTCTCACTAAATGAACAAAAAATAAAAATCTGTAGTGCTTCGGGTGGCAGCATAATCGCCACTGGATTAAAAATATGTAATGACCATCATTTAACCTTGCACAAAAAAATGAAGGACTCAATAAGACTTAAGCTAAGTCTTTATTCTAAGGGAAAGTTAAATATTGATGAACTTAACAAACTTTCGGGTTACATCGCTTTTGCAAAAAGTATAGATGAGCACTTTTATACAAAACTTAATAGGAAGTTTTTTAAAGAGTTAAGCTCATTGGAAAATGTCCACCTAAAAGAATAGTGCAAACTAATATTTTTTCCGTCTGCTCATATCCCAACAAACTTCCTTGCCTAGAAGAATAATTTTTTCACATGCATTCTTCTAGCCATGCAAAATCATGAATCAATCTCCGAAATCCTGCGCCTGCTGCGCAACCTGATCCGCATTGGCACCGTGTCCGCCGTAAAACTGGACGGCGGGTTATGCCGTGTGGATACAGGGAATAACACAACTGGCTGGCTTCACTGGCTCTCTGCGCGTGCGGGGAAAACCCGTTCATGGAATGCACCGTCGGTGGGTGAGCAGGTGCTCGTTTTATGCCTCGGCGGTGAACTCGATACCGGGTTTGTGCTGCCGGGGATCTTCTCTGATGACAACCCCGCCCCATCCGCATCTGCTGATGCGTTGCACTGGTCATTCCCTGACGGCGCCGTAATTGAGTACGAACCGGAAACCGGTGCGCTAAAAGCAACCGGCATACAAACCGCCACCATCGAGGCGGCGGTCAAAATCCTGCTGAGTACACCAGAGGTTGAATGCTCAGCCCATCTGAAAGCCAAAACGTTTGAATTTTCAGAGGGCGGCAAGATGACCGGCAACGTCGAGCACAGCGGCGGAAAGTTCGATTCGAATGGCGTTGTTGTGGATGACCACGATCACGGCGGCGTGCAGCGCGGCGGAAGCAGAACGGACGGCCCCGAATGACGACAGCGAAATATATCGGCATGAGCCGGGAAACCGGCGAGGCGCTAACCGACCTCGATCACATCCGTCAGTCAGTGCGCGACATTCTTTTAACCCCGCTCGGCTCCAGGGTGATGCGGCGCAAGTACGGCTCGCTGCTGTCGGCGCTGATTGACCAACCGCAGAACGAGTCGCTGCGCCTGCAGATCATGTCGGCCTGCTATATGGCGATCCTACAGTGGGAGCCGCGCATAAAACTCACCGCCATCAATTTCGACTCTGATTTCAACGGCGGCATGTTGGTCGAGCTGACCGGCAACCGCACCGACACCGCGCAACCCTTTTCCTTAACCGTTCCTGTAAGCTGAGAACATGGCAACTATCGACCTGAGCCAGCTACCCGCGCCAGACGTGGTGGAGACGCTGGACTATGAAACCCTGCTAGCCGAACGCAAAGCCACGCTGATTTCGCTCTACCCGGAAGAACAGCAGGCCGCTATCGCTCGCACGCTGTCGCTTGAATCTGAACCCATCGTGAAGCTGCTGCAGGAAAATGCGTATCGTGAGGTGATTCTGCGCCAACGCATCAACGAGGCGGCAAAGGCCGTGATGGTGGCTTACGCGCTTGATGACGATCTCGACCAGCTCGGCGCAAATAACGGTGTTGAGCGCCTGACCATTACACCGGCCGATGACACTGCCATCCCGCCCACGTCGGCGGTGATGGAAAGTAACGATGATTTCCGCGCTCGTATTGCAGCCGCGTTTGAGGGGCTGAGCGTGGCCGGGCCAACCGGCGCATATGAGTATCACGCCCGAAGCGCCGACGGCAGGGTGGCGGATGCGTCCGCTATCAGCCCGTCACCCGCCGTTGTCACCGTCACGGTGCTGGCGCGTGATGGCAACGGCACGGCCGCCGCCGACCTGCTGGCCGTGGTGGATGCCGCGCTTAACAATGAGAACGTGCGCCCGGTGGCTGACCGTGTAGGCGTGCAGTCGGCGGAAATCGTCGATTACGTCATTGAGGCCGAGCTTTATCTCTATCCGGGGCCGGAGGCTGAACCCATCCGCGCGGCATCTGAGGCAAAACTCGCGGCCTACGTGTCGGCGCAGAAGCGGCTCGGGCGCGACATTCGCCTGTCGGCGCTGTATGCGGCCATTCACGTTGAGGGCGTGCAGCGCGTGAACCTGATCCAGCCAGCGGCAGATGTGGTGCTGGATAAAACGCAGGCGGCATACTGCACCGGCTACACGCTGACCGTGGGAGGCTCGGATGAGTGATCGCCTGCTACCTACCGGTTCGTCTTCGCTGGAGGTTGCCGCCGCTGAGGCGCTGGCGAGCCTAAGCACTATGAACGTGCCGCTGCGCCAGCTCTGGAACCCGCAGACCTGCCCGGTGCCATTGTTGCCTTATCTGGCGTGGGCATGGTCGGTTGACCGCTGGGATTCCGGCTGGAGTGAATCAACCAAGCGCGCCGTAGTGGCAGCAGCGCGCTATGTGCACCGGCACAAAGGCACCATCGGCGCTATTCGCCGCGTGGTTGAGCCGCTGGGTTATCTGATCCGTGTTATCGAATGGTGGAAGACTAACGAGACGCCAGGCACGTTCCGGCTTGATGTGGGCGTGCTTGATACCGGCATCACCGAGGAAATGTATAACGAGCTGGAACGCCTGATAGCGGATGCCAAACCGTGCAGCCGCCATCTGATTGGGCTTTCCATCAACCTCGATGCCAGCGGCGCTATCCCGGTTGCCGTCGCCAGCTACAGCGGCGACGAGCTGACCATTTACCCCTACACCCCTGAACTTATCAGCGTCGGCGGGCCGGTCTATTCCGGTGCGGCGGTGCATCTTATCGACCTGACGGAAGTGAGCGCATGACACAAAAATATTTTGCCCTGCTGACCAATCAGGGCGCGGCCAAGCTGGCGAACGCCGCCGCGCTCGGCACAAAAGTAGACCTTAAGGAAATGGCCGTCGGCGACGGTGGCGGCACGCTGCCCACGCCAGACCCGGCGCAGACTAAGCTTGTCGGGGAAAAGCGCCGCGCACAGCTCAACTCGCTGTCGATTGATGCGGCCAACAGCAGCCAGATTATCGCCGAGCAGATAATCCCGGAGGGTGACGGCGGTTTCTGGATTCGTGAAATTGGCCTGTATGACGCCGACGGCGTGCTGATTGCCGTGGCGAACTGCGCGGAGACCTACAAGCCGCAGCTTGCCGAGGGCAGCGGGCGCACGCAGACGGTGCGCATGATTTTAATCGTCAACAGTACCAGCGCCGTGACGTTGAAAATTGATCCGTCCGTGGTGCTGGCGACCCGTAAGTACGTGGACGACGGAGTAATTGTGGCGAAGCAGTACGCCGACACGCTGCTGGAGCAGGCAAAGAAATACGCTGATGACCAACTGGCTCTGCACCTGAAGGCCAGCAATCCTCACGCTCAGTATCTGCAAATAGCTAAGTCACTGGCAGAGATTAAGGATGCGGGCAAGGTGGTTGAAGCCCTTAAAAGCCTCGGCATAGGTGAAGGTGCACCGCTCATTGGCTCGCCGTTCCCGTGGCCGCACGCGCAGATGCCTAACGAATTGTTTGCCTCAATGTCAGATATGGTTTTTCTGAAAACTAACGGTGCAAGTTTTAGCGGAACGCTTTATCCAAAACTTGCGCTGCCTTATCCAGGGTTAAAGCTGCCTGACCTGCGTGGCGAATTTATTCGCGGCTGGGATGACGGGCGAGGCATCGACAGTGGGCGTGCGTTGCTTACGTTACAAACTGATGCTTTGCAGCGAATTACAGGCACGCTGGAAATGGGCAACGGCATCGGCCTGATGACTAGCCCCCACGCCTCGACAAATGGCGCATTTGGTGAAGGGCCGTCGCGTGTTCAAACGCCAGCGACGCAGCAGAAGGACGGTTTTGCAGTCAGTTTTGACTCAGCAAACGTCACCCGCTCGGCAACAGAAACCCGCCCGCGTAACGTGGCATTCAACTACCTTGTGAGGGCTGCATAATGGCTTCAGTAAAAAAAGTAGAGTTGGGCAGTGATGGTCTGGCAGCAGAATCGGGCGTCATGACGGTTTACAGCTATGATCCTGAAACCGGCCTCTGTACGGGCGCATCGGATGAATATCTGGCGCAGGGCGTCGGCATTCCTGCGAACTCGACCACGAATGTCCCGGCTGCGTGCAAGTCCGGCAAAGTGTGCGTGTTTAACGACGGCGAGTGGGTACAGGTTGACGATCATCGCGGTGAAACGGTCTACAGCACGGCAACCCTTAAACCGGTTGAAATCACGCTGCCGGGCGAATATCCGGAAGGAACCACCCCGCTCAAGCCCGCGACGGCGTTTGATGTGTGGAGCGGAAAGGCATGGAAAACAGACGTAAAGGCGCAGCAGGCGGCGGCAGTAAGCGACGCTGTGGCTAAGAAGTCAGCCCTCATCATTGAGGCCAACAGCGTTACGCAGGCGTGGCAGACGCAGCTGCTGTTGAGCATCATCACCGATGTTGACAGGGCATCACTGACACGGTGGATGCAGTATATTCAGGAAGTGCAGGCAACAGATGAATCAGGCGCGCCTGATATTAACTGGCCTGAAAAGCCTGAATAACTGAGAAGCCCCTCGGGGCTTTTCTTTTGTCCGCTGATCCATGAGCAAACCGCAACTGCATGCAGTACCCCGCCTGAACTGACACCCTGAGCACACCTTTAACCAGGAGTGCATCAGATGGCAGATTATCATCACGGTGTCCGCGTCGTCGAAATCAACGACGGCACACGCACCATCTCCACCGTATCAACCGCGATTGTCGGCATGGTCTGCACCGCGCAGGATGCGGATGCGGCAACGTTTCCGCTGAATACACCGGTGCTTATTACCAACGTGCAGGGCGCAGTTGGCAAAGCCGGTGTAAAAGGCACGCTCGCCACCTCACTGCAGGCAATCGCTGATCAGTCTAAACCCGTTACCGTCGTGGTGCGCGTGGCAGAAGGCGCAGACGAAGCCGAAACTATTTCCAACATCATCGGCGGCACCGACGAAAACGGCCAGTACACCGGCATGAAAGCGCTGCTTGCCGCGCAGACGCAGCTCGACATTAAGCCGCGCATTCTCGGCGTGCCGGGCCTCGACTCGCTGGAAGTCGCAACCGCGCTTGCCAGCATCGCACAGCAGCTGCGCGCCTTCGCCTACGTGTCAGCGTGGGAGTGCAAAACCATTTCCGAAGCCCGCCTGTATCGCGACAACTTCAGCCAGCGCGAGCTGATGGTGATCTGGCCGGATTTCCTCGCATGGAATACCACCGCAAATAAATCCGACGTTGCTTACGCCACCGCCCGAGCGCTGGGCCTGCGCGCCAAAATCGACAACGACACCGGCTGGCATAAAACCCTGTCGAACGTTGGCGTAAACGGCGTGACAGGTATCTCCGCGTCGGTGTTCTGGGATCTGCAACAGACCGGCACCGATGCCGACCTGCTCAACGAGGCGGACGTCACCACGCTTATCCGTAAAGACGGTTTCCGCTTCTGGGGCAACCGTACCTGCAGCGACGACCCGCTGTTCCAGTTTGAGAGCTACACCCGCACCGCGCAGGTGCTGGCCGATACGATGGCCGAGGCGCACATGTGGGCGGTCGATAAGCCGCTGACGCCGGTACTGGTGCGCGAAATTATCGCGGGCATCAACGCAAAATTCCGCGAGCTGGTCAACGCCGGTTATCTGCTGGGCGCGTCCGCCTGGTACGACGAAAGCGCCAACGATAAAGACACGCTGAAAGCGGGCAAGCTCTTTATCGATTACGACTACACGCCGGTGCCGCCGCTGGAAGACCTGACGTTACGCCAGCGCATCACTGACACCTATCTGGCGAACTTCGCCGCATCCGTTATGGAATTCGACAAGCAGATGTCAGAAACGCAGGCGCTGCTCGATACCGGTAAAAACGATCCTAAGCTGGCAGCTATCCGCAAACAGGCGCGAGACATTGGCGGCAGTACGGCATTTTCTCCAACGGATGTGGCGCGTACGCAGAGCACGCTGGCCCGTTCCGGCTACGATGCCGACGCCATACTGGCGTCAACGGAATCGACGGTAAACCTGTCGCTGGCCTCTAAGGTCGATATTGCCGAGGCGGCTGACATCGTTACCAACATGCAGACCGCTTTCAAAATCCCGATGGCGGAGATCCAGCGTGTTTCCGACGTAATGACGAAGGGTTTCACCAAGTCCAATACCAACCTGCTTGAGCTGGGCGAGGCAATGAAATACGTCGCGCCGGTTGCGCGTGCGGCTGGTGCCAGCATTGAAGACACCACCGCCATGCTTGGCGTGATGGCGGATAATGGCATCAAAGGTTCGATGGCGGGAACCGGTGGAAGCGCAGTGTTCAGCAGGTTACAGGCTCCGGTTGGGCAAGCCCCTGCAGCGCTCAAAGAGTTGGGAATCAAAACCCGCGACAGCAAAGGCAATATGTTGCCGGTGTTTGGCATTCTCAAAAGTATTGATGCCTCATTCAAAAAGAACCGGCTCGGCACAGCGCAGCAGGCGGAGTACATCAAAACCATCTTTGGTGAAGAAGCGATGAAAGGTGCCATCAACCTTATCGACGCCGCCGGAAACGGTAAGCTTGATGAAAAGCGCAGCTACTTGATGAACGCAGGTGGAGCCGCTAAACAGGTGGCAAATGTTCAGGTTGATAACCTCGATGGCGATCTGCTCAACCTCTCATCAGCATGGGAGGACGTGCGAATTGAGATGTTTGAGCAGCAGGACAAATCCCTTCGCAAGCTTACGACCACCGCCAACAAATGGCTTGTCACCGCTGGCAATTGGGTGAAAGCCAACCCTGAACTGACAACCAAAATTGTCATGCTGACGGGCGCAGCTACAGCGCTTGTCGCGGGGCTGGGATTGATTGGTCTGGTTGCATGGCCGGTCGTGGCGGGGATCAACGCATTGATTGCAGGCGCGGCTTTACTTGGCACAGCATTCAGCATCGCTGGCGGTGCAATAACAGCGGCGCTTGGTTTAATCACGCTGCCGGTCGTGGCTGTCGTGGCGGCGATCGTGGCCGGTGCGTTGATGATTCGTAAATACTGGGAGCCTATCAGCGCATTTATGGCGGGCGTAGCCAAAGGATTTACCGCCGCAATGGGGCCAATCAGCGAATCCTTTGGCTCACTAAAACCACCATTTGAATGGCTTGGCGGTAAGGTGAAAGAGCTTTGGGGCTGGTTTGGCAAGCTGCTGGAGCCGGTTAAATCCACGCAAGCAGAGCTGGCCTCAGCCGGTGAGATGGGTAAGAAGTTCGGCAACATGCTGGCTGAGGCTTTGAAAATTCCCAGCCACGCACTCGACCAGCTACGAAGCGGCATTGATTGGGTGCTGGAAAAGCTCGGCATCATCGATACGAAATCTGATGGCCTTAAAGACAAGGTGCCTTCACCCGATCCAATGGCTACCGGCGGCGCTGGCGTAAATACGGTCGGCTTGCAATACAGCCTGGCAACTGGTGGCGCGCCTTATAGACCAGTGTCGGCACCGTCTGCAGGCGGCGGATTTACCGACCGCAGCCAGAACAGTTACCAGTATGAAATCAACATGCATGAAGGCATGAGCAAAGACGATGCGTTGGCGCTTATGGCGCAGCATCAGGCGCGTGAGCAGCGTAACCGACAGGCGCAGAATCGCAGCAAAATGAGTTGGGAGGATTAAGCGATGATGATGATCTACGGCATGATGCCGTTTATGCGACAGACGCTGCCTTATGGCGAGTTGCAGCAGAACATCGATTATCGCTGGCCGACTAACAGCCGATTTGGTCAGCGACCGGCGGCGCAGTTCATTGGGCCGGGCGATGAGAAAATCACGCTTTCGGGCGAGCTTCGCCCGGAAATCACCGGCGGCGCTGTATCGCTGATGACCGTCCGAGTACTTGCCGATCAGGGAATGGCGTGGCCGTTGATTGGTGGCAGCGGCATGATTTACGGCATGTATGTGATTGAGAGCATTTCCAATACGCATAGCGAATTTTTCCCCAACGGTGCCGCCAGTAAAATCATGTTCACCCTTAGCCTTCTGCGCGTGGATGAATCCCTCACCTCAATGTTTGGTGATCTGAAAATGCAGGCTGACGAACTGATTAGCGGGGTGGGCAATCTGCCAGGGCAGATAACATCGGCTATCGGAAGCGTTAAGTCAGCGGCCGGCAGTCTGATTTCACAGGCTGGAGGGCTAGTCGGATGACGGGTATCAGTGGTCTGCCGGTGCAGATGGGCGCGAATTTAACCCCAGACTTCATGCTCAAGGTTAATTCGAAGGATGTAACGACGAACATCCGGGATCGCCTGATATCGCTCACACTGACAGATAACCGCGGCTTTGAGGCTGACCAGCTCGACATCGAATTGAACGACGCAGACGGTCAACTGGCAATGCCGGTACGCGGTGCTGTGGTAACGCTGTTTCTTGGCTGGAAAGGACAGGCGCTGATCGGTAAAGGGAGTTTTACCATTGATGAGGTTGAGCACCACGGCGCGCCAGACACAATGACGATTCGCGCCCGCAGTGCTGATTTTCGCGGCTCACTGAATTCCCGCCGTGAAGTGTCCTACCACGAAACAACCCTAGGCGATATTGTCACGCAGATTGCCGGTCGCAATAAACTTAACCCCATGCTGGCCGATGGCTTTGCCGGGATTGCGGTGGCGCATATTGACCAGACACAAGAGACCGACGCCAAATTCCTGACGCGCCTTGCCACGCTCTATGGAGCGGTGGCCGCAGTAAAAGCCGGTCGCCTGTTATTTATCCGACCGGGTAATGGCGTCACCATTAGCGGCAAACCCATCCCACAGATGACCATCACACGTAACGATGGTGATCGGCATACTTTCAGCATCGCTGACCGTGGCGCTTATAGCGGCGTATCGGCAAGCTGGCTTCACACCAAAGACCCAAAGCCAAAGAAAGTGAAGCTGCAGCGCAAAATGAAACTGCGCCAGCTTCGCGCGCTTGAACATCCCGCAGCAAAGAAATCGAAAACAAAAGTTGTTAAGCCACCGGAAGCGAAAGAAGGTGATTATCTGGCAGGCAGCGAAGACAACGTGTTTACGCTGACGACAGTCTATTCCAGCAAAGCAACGGCGATGCGCGCCGCTAAAGCTAAGTGGGAAAAACTACAACGTGGCGTCGCTGAATTTTCGCTTACGCTGGCAATGGGGCGAGCTGATCTCTATCCCGAGACACCGGTCAAAGTGAGCGGCTTTAAATCGGTGATCGATGCACAGCCGTGGCTCATTAGTAAAGTGACACATAGCCTGAGCAATAACGGATATACCACTCAACTCGATTTTGAGGTGCTGCTCACCGACATTGAATATCAGTCAGAGTCAGAGGGTGAAACGGAAAGCGGCTAATCAGGCTGTAATTTGCAAACCGGGATTTGCTTATTCAAAATTAGCCTCAACCGCCCTGCTTTACTTGCTAAGGATTTCAACATGATGCATTGCCCGTTATGCCAAACGGCGGCTCACGCCAAGAGCAGCCGTTACATCTCTAAAGAGACGAAAGAACGCTATCACCAGTGCCAGAATATTAATTGCAGCTGCACCTTCAAAACCCTTGAGTCAGTTGCAGGAATCATTGTTTCGCCCGGCCAGGTAAACAAAGTTCCGCTCTACTCTAATCAACAACATCAACCGTCGCTACTCCACTAATTTAGCCCGCTTACGCGGGCTTTTTCATGTTTACTTTCTGATAAACAAACATTGAATACTGTTTTTATATACAGTAATTTAGCGCCATTTTTTGTAATGGAGCTTGGTCATGGCAATCAGAAAGTTGAGTACCGGAAAATGGTTGTGCGAGTGCTATCTTAACGGGCGAGAAGGCAAGCGCGTCAGGCGCCAATTCAAAACCCGCGCCGAAGCGATCGCCTTCGAGCAATACACCCTCGATGAGATGAAAGCAAAGCCGTGGCTGGCAGAAAAAGAGGATAAGCGCAGATTAAACGAGCTGGTTGAGCTGTGGTACAAATTGCATGGACGCGCCCTAAGCGATAACAAAGGCCGCCTGGCAAAGCTCTATATCATCAGCAATGGAATGGGAAATCCTGTTGCATCCGAGATAACAGCAAAGGATTGGGCACACTATCGTGATGACCGGTTGGAAGGCAAAATTCAGAACGGTTATAAGACTAGCTTGAAATCATTAAAAGTTTCTCCTGGCACTGTTAACTGTGAGCATGCATTCCTGCGCGCATTGTTTAACGAACTGGAGCGGCTCGGTGAAATCTCTTACCCCAACCCGCTCAAAAACATTCGTGAATTTGACCAGCCAGAAAAAGAAATGGCTTGGCTGACCGGCGAGCAAATACAAAAACTTTTTGCCGCCTGTAAAATTCACGGTAATGATGACCTGACACTCATAATTAAAATCTGCCTATCAACTGGATGCCGCTGGAGTGAAGCTGCATCATTAAAGGCGACCCAACTTTCCCCAAATAAACTCACCTTCATCAATACCAAAGGGAAAAAGAATCGCTCTGTGCCGATCAGCGATGAACTGTATAAAGAATTGAAGGAAAGGAAAGACCGTTATTTTAAAGAGTGCTATCGCCAGTTTTACCTCGTCATTCGTCTGGCAGGGATCGAATTGCCTGAGGGGCAAATGAGTCACGTCCTACGACACAGCTTCGCCAGTCACTTTATGATGGCCGGGGGAAACATCATCGTGCTGCAGCGCATCCTGGGACACTCAGATATCAGGGTAACCATGCGTTATGCCCACTTCGCACCGGATCATTTGGAAGATGCAATTCGTTGTAATCCATTGGCGTTAATGGCTAAGAATAATGGCGGTAAAGTGGCGGCAGAAGTTCCAGCAGAGTAGAACAGAAGGCAACAGGATGGGATTTAACTCATTGATTTTACGATAAGTCATTGATGCCAAGTACTAAACAAAAAAAGACCGAATACGATTCCTATATTCGGTCCAGGGAAATGGCTCTTTGAGAGCCGTGCGCTAAAAGTTGGCATTTTTGCAGGCGAGGACGCCTTGCCATTTAAAGGTAGACCACGAGTGATTAATTTCCAGCCAATCGTCACGATTGGTAAGGAAAGCTGTCAACTCTGTGATCGTGCTGACAGAACGGGAGAACAAGCGCAGCGACAAAACTGTGCGCTACGCCTGATAAAGAAAGGATTACTTACCGCACAGCTGCTGAGCACGATCGACAATCGGCTGCAGGCTCATTTTCTGCCCCGGGTGCGCTTTATCGTCAGCAACAATGGTATCAATGGATTGCAGCGTACCTTGTCCAGCAGTTTTGCGCGCATAGGCAATATCGTTAAGCGGATACTGCAGTAGCGTGCTGGGGTTAATAGCGAATAGTGCACCATCTTTTTCACACGTGAGCATCACTTCTTCGCGGGTAAACGGCCATTTATCTTTACCAATCTCAAAGCGGCTGACGGTAATAATCTGTGCAGCCATCGCCTGGCCACACAGCGCCATCAATACGCCAGCTGGAATCAATTTCTTCAGCAAAATATCAACCTCGTTTCATCTTCTTTAATTACACATTCAGGCCGGTGACAGCGTGGCGAACACGCTCACTAACCCGATAACGCCCATTGCCAGCAGCAGTTCAAGCTGCGTCAGGCGGATAAACAGCGGTGATGCATCACTGGTTGCGAGGCGAAAACGCGGAACCAAAAGATAACGGTTAACCAGCGCGATCAAAACCATCAGCATCACCAGCAAGACTTTCACTATCAATAGCTTGCTCCATAGCGTGGCTTGCCAATTCAGCGGTGAACCTGCAATCAACAAACTATTCATAATGCCGGTGAGCAGCGCCAGCGCCACCGCAAGGTGCCCGTAGCGCGAAAAACGCATCATGCAGCGGATTGCATCGCGGCGAAATGCAGTGTGCCGAGCGTCTCGCATCAGCAGCAACAAAGGCACTAAACCCCCAGCCCAGAATGCGGCGGCAATCAGATGCAGCGCGTGGTTAGCCTGCTGTAGCACACCAGTCCAACTATCGCGCATTGCCGCATGGCCCACACCGGCTAAAGCGATAAGCTGCAATAGGCTACTGAGCAATAGCATCTTCTGGCGAAGCGTGCCTTTTAGCAGTAATGACAGTGCGCTGAGCAGTGCGAAGCCAATTTCCCAACGCCAAACCACGCCAAAGCGCGTTTGTAGCACTGCTTGCCATGTGTCAGGATCGCTGATGTTACGCCAATCACCGCTCATCAAGCCGGTTTGCGTCGCCAGCATCAGCACGCTGCTAAGCAAACTCAGTACCGCACTGCTCGCTAATATCAACCCTAAATGCTGCGCCAGCAAAGAGCGATAGCGTAGCGGTGCCAGCAGAGCGGTATAAAACGCGCTGCCGGCAAGCAACAAGAGCGCCATAAAATGCAGCGCCCGCAAGCTTATCCACAGCGTGGTCAAACTCATCAATTACTTCACGCTGAAGCTATAGCTGCCTTTGGTTTTATGGCCATCGACAGACAGCACATGCCAGTTAACCTGATAGCTACCTGATGGCAGCGGTTGGGCGATCGGTACAATCAGCTGATCATGCTGCTTACCATTGAGTTTGGCTTTTTCCACTGCAACCGGCTGATGCTGCGCGTTAAGCACTTCCACGCCGCTAAAGGCCACTTCAACATCTTCGGTAAAGGTCAGCGTCAGATTCTGTGGGGAGCTATTAACCACGGCTTTATCCGCCGGGACCGGGGTTTTAAGATGAGCATGAGCCAGCGCAAACTGACTAATGGTGAGCGTTGATGACGCCAGCAACAGCGCCATAACACGGCTTAACGCGGTTTTCTTCATCACTTCTTCCCTTTTAAATGCGGCAACACACCGCAAACGTGGCAGCAGGATACGCCGCCGATCTGCAGGTGTCGAGACTTGCGGTGCGATCCAATCTCCTTGATCCAGCGCGGCGAAACCATTACTTTTGCCCCTGTTTATCAGGAGAAATACATGAGCCAAAACCTTGCCCTGCTCTCGCAGGAAGACAAAGATAAAGTGAATGTCGATCTGGCTGCCGCAGGCGTCGCCTTTAAAGAGCGCTACAATATGCCGGTGGTTGCCGAAATGGTGGAGCGCGAACAACCCGAAGCGCTGCGTGAATGGTTTCGTCAACGTCTAATGCACTATCGCCAGGCCTCGCTCAGCTTGTCACGCCTGCCCTACGAACCTAAGCAGAAGTAATCTATGTTACGTGTTATTGATACCGAAACCTGTGGCTTACAGGGTGGCGTGGTTGAAGTGGCATCGGTTGATGTCATTAACGGCCAAATCGTTAATCCAATGAGTGATTTGATCTGTCCGGATCGCCCGATCGGTCGCCAGGCCATGGCGGTGCATCGCATCACTGAAGCGATGGTGGTTGGCAAGCCTACCATTGAAGAAGCGATTGGCCGCTATCACGGCGCTGCACATTACGTGGCGCACAATGCCAGTTTTGATCGCCGCATGCTGCCAACCATGCCAGGCGAATGGATCTGCACCATGACGCTGGCACGTCAGCTGTGGCCGGGGATAAAATACGGTAATCAGGCATTGCGTCATAGCCTGAAGCTTGACGTGACGCCACCCGCCGATCTGCATGCGCACCGCGCGTTGTATGACTGCTACGTCACCGCCGCGCTACTGATCCGCATTATGGAAACGTCTGGCTGGAATGCCGAGCAGATGGCGAACTTGTGCCAGCCGGCAGCCGTAAGTGGTGATGTGTTCCCGTTCGGGAAATATCGCGGGCAGAGTATCGGCAGCATCGCGCGCAAAGATCCGGGCTATCTGCGCTGGGTGCTGGAAAATGTACGCGATTTGCGCCCACCATTACGGCAGGCGCTGCGCAAGTACGTGAAAAGCGATCAGTAATCGGCGCGGTCTGGCAAGCTACCCTGTGCCAGGCCAATCAGGAAAGTAAATTCCTGCGCCACACCCTCATAAGCTTTGAAACGGCCCGATTTCCCGCCGTGACCCGAATCCATCTCGGTACACAGCAGCAGCAGTGAGTCATTGGTTTTAAGCTCACGCATCTTCGCTACCCACTTGGCGGGTTCCCAATACTGTACCTGCGAATCGTGCAGGCCGGTGGTAACCAGCAGATGCGGATAGGCTTTAGCCTCAATATTGTCATACGGGCTGTATTGAAGGATGTAATGGTAAAATTCTGCCTGCTCGGGATTGCCCCACTCGTCGTATTCACCGGTGGTGAGGGGAATCGAAGGATCAAGCATTGTGGTGACCACATCCACAAACGGCACCTGCGCGACCACGCCATGGAACAGATCGGGTGCCATGTTCACTACCCCGCCCATCAATAATCCACCTGCGCTGCCGCCCATCGCATAGAGCCGCTGTGGATTACCATAGCCTTTCGCCACCAGCGCTTCGGTAACATCAATGAAATCGGTGAAGCTGTTCAGCTTGTTCTTCAGCCGGCCGCCGTCATACCACTGTTGACCGAGTTCACCGCCGCCGCGCACATGAATGATGGCGTAAACGAAGCCGCGCTCCAGCAGGCTAATACGGCTGGTGCCAAAACTGGCATCCATACTGCTGCCATAGGCACCGTAACCGTAAACCAGCAGCGGATTGTTGCCACGCTGAAAATATTTACGGTGATAGACCAGTGAAACCGGAACTTCCGTACCATCGCGTACCGTAATCCACAAATGTTCGCTTTTATAATCCTCAGATTTGAAGCCCGGCACCGGCGTCCTCTTCAGCACGCGGCGATCGCCCGTTTCCATATTGAGCTCAAAAAGTGTGGTCGGCATCGTCATCGAGGAATAGCCGTAGCGCAGCGTGTCACTTTCCGGGGAAGGGTTATAGGCAAGCCAGGTAACATAGGCTGGATCGTCAAAAGCGATCCCAAAGCTCTCCCCGCTTTCCCAGTTGATCTGGCGCAAGGTGTTAACGCCGTGCTGCCGCTCTTCCACGACCAGCCAATGGCGGAATAACTGGAAATCTTCCAACACCACGTGGTCCCGCGCGGGAATTAACGATTGCCAGCGTGCTTCCGCCAGCCAGGCGCTGCGATAAAGACCGAAGTTTTTGCCGTCGCGATTTGAACGGATATAAAACTGGTGGTTGTAGTGATCGATGCTGTATTCGTGGTCGCGTCGACGCGGACAGAACGTCTGCGGCTGCGCATCTGGATATTCCGCGTCGATCAGCAGAATCTCACTGGTTGTGGTGCTGTACAGAGCAATCAGGATGAAATGTTCCGAGGTGGTTTTGTGCACGCTGAGATGGAAGGTATCGTCCTTCTCCTCATACACCAGTTGATCGTCAGACTGCGGGTGTCCCAGCTCGTGGCGCCATACCTGATAGGCCAGCAGCGTTTTAGGATGTTTGCGCACGTAATAGAGCGTGCGGGAATCATTGGCCCAGGCAACGCTGGATGACGCGTTGTTCAGCACTTCCGGATACCAGCTACCGCTGGCAAGATTGCGAAAACGAATGCCGTATTGGCGTCGTGAAAGGAAATCTTCTGCCAATGCCATCACTTGATTGTCCGGCGTGATGGCCAGCGCGCCCATGGTGTAGAAATCGCTGTGGGCGGCACGCTGGTTGCCATCAAGCAGCAGCTGCCACGGCTCATCAGCGGGCGCCTCAATCGGCTGACGGAAATAGGCCGGATATTCGTTGCCGACTTCATAACGGCTTTGATAGCGATAACCATTTTTCACATAGGGTACTGAGTGATCCTGCGGCGGAATGCGATCAACGATCTCTTTCAATACCCGATCTTGTAATGGACTCTGCGACGCCATCATCGCCCGTCCGTAATCATTTTCAGCATGCAGGTGAGCCAGCACGTCCGGATTTTCGCGTTCGTCATCGCGCAACCAATGATAATTATCGGTACGCGTGTCGCCATGCAGATTCATTACGTGAGGGATTTTTTTCGCGTATGGCTGCTTCATAAAACTCTTCTCCCTGAAGGACAATATCCAGCAAGCGTGGCACTAATCACGCACGATGCCAAGCTGCTTGCAGATTTTGCCACCCAGGAAGAAGCGAAAGCCGCGCATGCAGCCTTCGCGCAGAATTATGCCGCTTTTTCAGCCTCAATATCGCGTTGAATGCCATCGCGGACATCCTGAGGGATTTTTAACGCATCGCCCAGCGCGGAGAGATAGCTGCGCTCCATAAAGTGGTCAACATCTATTGCCGCACAGCTAAGGAAATAGAGTTCCAGCGCTTCTTCTTCATTTTTCACATCTGCCGCCAACCAATTGGGATCGAGTGGACGATTCATCGCCTGCTGAATCAGCGCCTCAGCCTGTGTGCCATACCCCGCTTGATGAATGTTCTGCTCAATCGCCGCGCGTTCACGATCGTCGATGTGCCCATCACTCTTCGCCGCGAAGACCAGCGCCGTCACTAAGCGCTCTGCACGCTGATCCATTGGCGTTTGTAGCTGGCCAAATCCCGCGTCGTCCTGATGCGTTTCACGCACGCGCTGCTTATATTTGTTCCACAGCAGAGCCCCGGCCGCCGCGCCGCCGCCCACCAGTAACGCTTTGCCACCATATTTAGTCAGTAGCTTGCGCGTCGATTTGCTGCCGACCAGCAATCCCGCCAATCCGCCCAAAGCGCCGGGTGCCAGCATATCGCTTAAGCCGCCGGATTTTCCGTCTCCACCCTTTTTCGCCAACACCGATTGAATTTGCTGCAGCCAATTGCTCATCGTTTAACTCCTGTTTAAGTTTTCGCTCTCCATGCTGCCGCAGCTTGTGTCAGATAACGTCAGAGCGGGAAAAGTATGGCAAACCTGATGATGGCGAAAGCGTGAGTACGCAAACGTTTTCGTTTATACTGCGCGCGCATTTTGACTGCTAAGGTGAAATTATGACAACTCTCGGAACCGCGCTGCGCCCTGCCGCCACGCGTGTCATGCTGTTAGGTTCAGGTGAATTAGGCAAAGAGGTGGCGCTGGAGTGCCAACGTCTCGGTGTAGAAGTGATCGCAGTGGATCGTTATGCCGATGCGCCCGCCATGCACGTTGCGCATCGTAGCCACGTGATCAATATGCTGGATGGCGAGGCGCTTGCCGCGTTAATCGCCCAGGAAAAGCCGCATTTTGTGGTGCCTGAAATTGAGGCGATCGCTACCGAAAAATTGCTGGAACTGGAAGCGCAGGGCCAGAAAGTGGTGCCGACGGCCCGCGCCGCACGCCTGACCATGAATCGCGAAGGTATTCGCCGTTTGGCAGCGGAAGAGCTGTCTCTGCCAACCTCGTCGTATCAGTTTGCCGACAGTAAAGAGAACTTTGTCGCCGCCGCCCACGCGATTGGATTCCCGTGCATCGTAAAACCGGTGATGAGCTCCTCCGGTAAAGGCCAGAGCTTCATCCGTGAAGCCAGTCAGCTGGACAAAGCCTGGGATTATGCGCAGCAAGGCGGACGTGCCGGTGCCGGTCGCGTAATCGTTGAAGGTGTGGTGAAGTTTGATTTTGAAATCACCCTGCTTACCATTAGCGCGGTTGACGGCATCCATTTCTGCGCCCCGATTGGTCACCGCCAGGAAGATGGCGATTACCGTGAATCCTGGCAGCCGCAGCAGATGAGCGAGCTGGCGCTTCAACGCGCGCAGGATATTGCTGCTAATGTGGTGAAAGCGCTCGGTGGCTATGGTCTGTTTGGCGTAGAGCTGTTTGTGTGTGGTGATGAAGTGGTGTTCAGCGAAGTATCACCGCGTCCGCATGACACCGGCATGGTGACGCTGATTTCACAAGATCTGTCGGAGTTCGCACTGCATGTCCGCGCCTTCCTTGGCTTGCCGATTGGCGGTATTCGTCAATATGGCCCAGCCGCTTCGGCGGTGATCTTGCCTGAGCTCAACAGCCACGACGTGCAGTTCGTCAATATCGAAGCCGCGCTGGGTGCGGGCTTGCAGCTGCGTCTGTTTGGTAAGCCGGAAATTGCTGGTCAGCGTCGTTTGGGCGTTGCGTTAGCAACCGGTGAAACCATCGATGACGCGATTGCGCGTGCTGTAGCCAGTGCAGCTGCGGTGAAAGTTGAAGGGTAAGTGAGTTCAAGAGGTCGCCAGGAATGGCGACCCTATATTAGATGTTACGCGCGCGCCCCTTCAACCGCTTCACGCGCCAGACGCGTAATGCGATCCCAGTCGCCGGTTTCCAGCGCATCATTGGGTACCAGCCATGAACCCCCAATGCACAGCACGCTTTTGAGGGCCAGGTATTCACGATAATTTGACGGAGAGATGCCGCCCGTCGGGCAGAAACGCACCTGTGGGAAGGGTCCACCAATCGCCGACAGCGCTTTTACGCCGCCGTTGGCTTCAGCCGGGAAAAATTTGAACTCGCGCAGACCATAATCCATACCGATCATCAGTTCAGATACGGTACTGATCCCCGGAATCAAAGGTACCGGACCTTCAACTGCCGCTTTCAGCAGGGACTCTGTTAATCCTGGGCTGATAACAAATTGTGCACCGGCATCTGTGACTTCTTTCAACTGCTGTGTATTAATCACCGTGCCTGCCCCAACAATCGCTTCCGGCACTTCTTTAATCATGGCGCGCAGTGCATCCATTGCTACCGGCGTACGCAGCGTCACTTCCAGCACGCGCACACCGCCCGCAACCAGCGCTTTAGCCATCGGCACTGCATGTTCCAGTTTGTTCACCACAATGACCGGCACAACCGGGCCAGTTTTCAGGATCTGTTCTGCACTTGTTTTCCAGTTCTTCATCACGTTTCCTTAGTTGCATCAGCCCGGCGCGCAGCCACGCTGTCAATAATTGGAACCTACCATACAAGATTGGCTGGAGCGGCGTCTATCGGATATCAATTTTTTTTGAAACCCGGGTTCACTTTTCAGATAAAGGAATTTTCGGCAAAAAAAAGCCCGCACATTCGGCGGGCTTAGCAACGCGTGATTATTCGAACTCGTTCCAGGAACGGCCATCGCGCGTAATCATCGCGACAGAAGCCACCGGCCCCCAGGTGCCAGCCTGATACGGCTTCGGCGCTTCGGCATCGGCGTTCCAGGCATCAATGATGGAATCCACCCAGCCCCAGGCGGCCTCTACTTCGTCACGACGCACAAACAGCGCCTGAATGCCGCGCATGGTTTCCAGCAGCAGACGCTCGTAAGCATCGGCCAGATGCGACTGGTTGAAAGTTTCTGAATAGCTCAGATCCAGCTTGGTGGTTTGCAGCTTATGTTTGTGATCGAGTCCCGGCACTTTATTCAGGATTTCGATATCCACACCTTCGTCCGGCTGCAGACGAATGGTTAATTTGTTCTGTGGCAGTTCGGCATAAGAGTCTTTGAACAGGTTCATCTCTGGGTTCTTGAAGTAGACCACCACTTCAGAGCATTTGGTCGGCAAACGCTTGCCGGTACGCAGATAGAACGGCACGCCAGCCCAACGCCAGTTATCGATATCGACGCGGATGGCGACAAAGCTTTCCGTGGCGCTCTGCTTATTGGCGCCCTCTTCTTCCAGGTAGCCCGGCACTTTTTTACCCTGCACGAAGCCCGCGGTGTATTGGCCACGCACGGTTTTCTCGCGCACGTTAGTCTGATCAATACGACGCAGGGAACGCAGCACTTTCACTTTCTCATCACGGATGGCATCCGCGCTGAGATCGGACGGCGGCGACATGGCGATCATCGTCAGGATCTGCAACAGGTGGTTCTGGATCATGTCGCGCATCTGGCCGGCTTTGTCGAAATAACCCCAGCGGCCTTCAATGCCCACTTCTTCTGCCACGGTAATCTGCACATGATCGATAGTGCGATTGTCCCAGTTGTTAACGAAAATCGAGTTGGCGAAACGCAGCGCCAGCAGATTAAGCACCGTCTCTTTACCGAGATAGTGGTCAATACGGAAGACCTGGCTCTCTTCAAAGTATTTGCCGACGCTGTCATTGATCTCTTGCGAGGTTTCCAGTGAGGTGCCAAGCGGCTTTTCCATCACCACGCGTGCCGGTTTGGCGTTCAGCTTCGCGGCGCCCAAACCGTCACAAATTGCGCCGAAGGTGCTTGGCGGCATGGCGAAATAGTTGATGGTGACACGATTTTTCTGGTCAAGCATTTTGCCCAGTTTGGTGAAATGCGAGGTGTCATTAACGTCGAGGTTACAAAAATCGAGACGGCTGCTGAGTGTGTCCCACAGCGCTTCGTCGATTTTCTCTTTCATGAAGGTTTCCAGCGCTTCACGAACCACTTTGGTGTACGCATCCTTGTCCCAATCCGCGCGGCCTACGCCAATAATGCGAGTGGTTTCATGAATCTGACCGGCTTTTTCCAGCTGATACAGTGATGGCAACAGTTTACGGCGAGCAAGATCGCCTTTGGCACCGAAAATCACCAGATCGCATGCCTGGGCTGTTTGTGTAACCGCCATTTTCCTCTCCTCGTTGCAGGATATACCCGGCTTGAGCGTTCTCATCACGCCAGGTCCTTATTGTAATTTTCTTACAGCACAATGTACGTTTTTCGCCGGTTCAGGACAACCCGAACGCAGCCTTTGCTGGCGTTAACTGTGAACGAATTAAAGGTGTTAAGTGTGTTGTAGCGTGCCATTTGAGCACTTTTTCTGTTTCGATGTTTGTCGCGGCAAAACACGTCAGCGATCAAAGTATCGCAAAAAATTCGCGCTTACATTTGTCCTTCGCTGCGTGCGTGCCTCTATTACACGGTATATTCTTGAGAATTGGCAGCGATTTCATCCATCGGTGAACGCGGAAAAGTGATTGACGGTCATTAGGTTAAACCATGCTGGAACAGATTCAGGCGCAATTAGCGGCGCTGAGCAAATCGGAACGTAAAGTAGCAGAACAGATTCTTGCTGCTCCTCAACAGGCGATGCACTCCAGCATCGCCACGCTTGCACGTGCTGCTGACGTCAGCGAACCCACGGTGAATCGCTTTTGTCATCGCATGGGCACACGCGGCTTTCCTGATTTCAAGTTGCAGCTCGCGCAGAGTCTGGCAAAAGGCCCAACCTGGGTCAGCCGTGATGTGGAAGAAAATGACAGCGTCGAAAGCTTTAGCCATAAGATTTTTGATTCTGCACTAGCCGGTTTGAGTCGCGTGCGTCAGCAGCTCGATGTTGAGGTGATTCATCAGGCAGTTTTGGCCCTTACAAAAGCGCATAAAATTGCCTTTTTCGGTCTCGGCGCCTCCGCCGTGGTCGCACACGATGCCACCAACAAATTTCTGCGTTTTAATCTGCCGGTCATCTGGTCAGAGGATATTGTGATCCAGCGCATGAGTTGCATAAATAGTGGACCAAATGATGTATTTGTTCTCATCTCACATACTGGCCGCACCAAAAATATGATAGAACTGGCTCGCCTGGCGCGTGTAAACGCTTCCACTGTGCTGGCTATCACTTCTCCGGGTTCACCGCTGGCAGCAGAAGCGACGCTGGCATTGACGCTGGATGTACCTGAAGATACCGATATCTACCTGCCGATGGTTTCCCGCCTGGCACAATTAACCGTGGTTGATGTACTGGCGACGGGGTTTACCCTTGAGCGCGGCGCCTCTTTCCGTGAGAATCTGAAACGGGTGAAAGAAGCGCTAAAAGATTCGCGCCTGGAGAAACAGCCGCAGGAAAATAATTAACATCACATTCACAATGTGAGTCGAATCACAGCCCATCAATCATATAGAATAGATGAACACTACGTGTCACTTGAGAGCGACACGCTACTTTGCTAACGGAGTCCTTCATGTCCAGACGTCTCAGAAGAACCAAGATCGTTACAACCCTCGGTCCAGCCACCGATCGCGACAATAACCTCGAAAAAATCATCGCGGCAGGTGCTAACGTTGTACGACTCAACTTCTCCCACGGCACACCAGAAGATCATCAGCAGCGCGCCAACAAGGTGCGTGAGATTGCCGCGAAATTGGGTCGCCACGTGGCGATTCTTGGCGACCTGCAGGGGCCGAAAATTCGCGTATCAACCTTCAAAGAAGGCAAAGTTTTCCTTAATGTTGGCGACCGCTTCCTGCTGGATGCCGATTTGAGCAAAGGCGAAGGCGATAAAGAGAAAGTCGGTATTGACTATAAAGGCCTGCCAGAAGATGTGGTGCCGGGCGATATTCTGCTGCTGGATGATGGTCGCGTGCAGTTGAAAGTGCTGGAAGTCCAGGGCGCCAAAGTATTCACCGAAGTAACCGTCGGCGGCCCGCTTTCCAACAACAAAGGTATCAACAAACTGGGTGGTGGCTTATCTGCTGACGCGCTGACAGAGAAAGACAAAGTCGATATCATCACCGCCGCCAAAATCGGCGTGGATTATCTCGCTGTTTCTTTCCCGCGTAACGGCGAAGATATGAACTATGCTCGCCGCCTGGCGCGCGATGCCGGTTGCGACGCTAAGCTCGTGGCGAAAGTTGAACGTGCTGAAGCCGTTGCTTCACAGGAAGCGATGGATGACATCATTCTGGCATCAGATGTGGTAATGGTGGCGCGTGGTGATCTGGGTGTTGAGATTGGAGATCCGGAACTGGTCGGTATTCAGAAGGCGCTGATTCGTCGCGCACGTCAGCTAAACCGCACCATCATCACCGCTACGCAGATGATGGAATCAATGATCACCAATCCGATGCCAACGCGTGCGGAAGTGATGGACGTGGCGAATGCCGTGCTCGATGGTACCGATGCCGTTATGCTCTCGGCCGAAACCGCGGCGGGCCAATATCCGGCAGAGACCGTATCCGCAATGGCTAAGGTGTGCCTCGGCGCAGAAAAAATCCCTAGCGTTAACGTCTCCAAGCACCGCCTTGAGGTGCAATTCGATAACGTTGAGGAAGCCATTGCAATGTCTGCGATGTATGCTGCCAACCATCTGCAAGGGGTTTCAGCCATCATCACCATGACTGAATCAGGCCGTACTGCGCTGATGACGTCACGTATTACCTCTGGTTTGCCGATCTTCGCCATGTCACGTCACGAACGTACGCTGAATCTCACGGCGCTCTATCGTGGCGTTACGCCAGTATTTTTCGACAGTAATAATGACGGTGTTGCCGCCGCGCACGATGCAGTGAATCTGTTGCGCGACAAAGGTTTCCTCGTGTCAGGCGACCTGGTGATTGTCACCCAGGGCGACGTGATGGCGACCACCGGTACCACCAATACCAGCCGTGTGCTGCGCGTAGATTAATACGCACTACCGACAGCGGCTGTAACAACATGGACAAACGCGACTGCCTGGCAGTCGCGTTTTTATTTTTTTGACAAGGAGGCCAGATGGCCCGCTATCAACCTATTACCCAACTTACCGGGCGCGTACTGCTGTTTCCGCTCGCGTTGGTGTTATTCGAATTTGCGACCTATATCGCGCACGACATGATTCAGCCCGGCATGTTGCTGGTAACCTCAGAATTCGGCGTGGGTCCTGAATGGGTATCAACATCGCTGACCGCTTATTTGATGGGCGGCGTTGTATTGCAGTGGCTGCTTGGCCCGCTTTCCGATAAATATGGCCGTCGCCCCGTATTGCTGTTTGGCATTCTGTTCTTTGCTGCCGCTTGTATTCTCACCACCTGGGTCAGCAGCATTGAAGAGTTTGTCGCGCTGCGGTTCATTCAGGGCATCAGCCTGTGTTTCATTGGCGCAGTCAGCTATGCGGCGGTGCAGGAAGCCTTTGCTGAAGCACTGGCAGTGCGCATGATGGCGCTGATGGCCAACGTTGCGCTGCTTGCGCCGTTAGCGGGACCCTTGGCCGGCGCCGCGTGGCTCACGGTTGGCGAGTGGCGCAGCATGTTCTGGCTGTTTGCCATCTGCAGCGTCATCGCTTTTGCCCTGCTGTGGCGCGTAATGCCAGAAACCGCTGGCGATCGCAGCCACTCCATCGCCTTGCCCACGCTGGCACGTGGCTATGCGCGTTTAGCGCGCGATCGCCAGGTCATGTATGGATCATTTGCGATTGGTTTAGTGTTTATTCCCATCCTTACATGGGTAGCCCTGTCGCCGGTGATTCTGATGCACGATGAAGGGCTGTCGCGGATGCAATATGCTCTACTGCAACTGCCGGTATTTTTAGCAATGATTGCCGGGAATATCACGTTGGGCAAATTGGCGGGCCGCGTTCCGATTGAGCAGCCGGTAAAATTTGCCGCATGGCCAATCCTGATTGGGTTGAGTATTGCGCTGTTGGCGAATTTGCTTAATAGCCACACCTATCTGCTGCTGACAGCAGGTTTGAGCTTGTACGCATTTGGCGCAGGCATGGTGAACGCTGGACTTTATCGCTTAACGCTCTACTCCAGTGACGAAGGCAAAGGCAGCGTCGCGGCAATGCTCGGCATGATCAGTATTCTGACCTTAGCCGTAGGTATTGAGCTGGCAAAGAGTGGCTATTTCAGCGGCGGTACGCCGTGGTTTAGCGGCATCAACTTTGCGGCTGGCGTATTGTGGTTTGGTCTGGTGACGCTCTTCCTGCGTGAACGGAAACGTCGCAGTCATGTAAAAGCAGCGTGATTGACAGATTAGGGCCCGGCATGTTGGAAGGTGCGCATTGATGCGCACCTGGTCGCCATCAATGGCGACTCAACGAATTATTTCTTGCGCGGATAAAGTTCTTTGCGCGCATAAGGTTCGATATCTCCTTCTTTGCGCGTCTTTAGCAGCTTCAAAATCCAGGTGTACTGCTCAGGATGCGGACGCACGAATACTTCCACTTCTTCATTCATGCGACGTGCCAGCGTGTTGTCATCCGCTTCCAGCAAATCGTCCATTGGCGGACGCACATAGATTTCCAGCCGGTGCGTTTCGCTGTTATATACCGGAAAAAGCGGTACCACGCGGGCGCGACACACTTTCATCAGACGACCCACGGCCGGTAGCGTGGCTTTGTAAGTGGCAAAGAAATCCACAAACTCACTGTGTTCTGCGCCATGATCCTGATCGGGCAGATAATAGCCGTAGTAGCCCTGACGCACCGAAGCGATAAACGGTTTGATGCCATCGTTACGCGCATGCATACGCCCGCCGAAACGGCGACGCACGGTATTCCACAGATAATCCATTAACGGATCGCTCTGATTGTGGAACATCGCCGCCATCATCTGGCCTTCAGACGCCAACAGCATGGCGGGAATATCGACCGCCCAACCGTGCGGCACCAGGAAAATGACATTTTCTTTATTCGCCTGCAGCTGCTCAATGATTTCCCGGCCGTGCCACTCGACACGCTTTCGCACGTGTGCAGGATTGCGTAAGCCGAGCTCCGCCATCATTGCCATCGCCTGCGGTGCAGTAGCAAACATACGATCAGCAATCTCTTCGCGCTGCGCCTCACTCAATTCTGGCAGGCAATAATAGAGATTGATCAGCGCACGACGACGCGCACTCTTCGCCAGCTTGCCAGCGAACTTGCCCAATCCGCCCAGAATAGGATCGCGCACTTTGGCGGGAAGCAACGCCATGCCAGCCAGCGCGCCAACCGCCAACCAACTGCCCCAGTATTTCGGCTTCAAAAAAGAACGTTGAAAAACGGGAATAAACTCACTGTTATTTTTCTTTCGGGTTTCCATGCACTCGCCTCTGACAATGACCGGTCAATAATAGTGACGATGGTTTATTTTGCAATCTTCATGCGCCAGATAGCAAAAAACCGACGAAGAATCCGTCGGTTTTTCCGGTGTTACGCGAAAATGTGCGCTATTTCAGCGTTAATTGCGGCAGCCAGGTTTTCACTTGCGCCATATAAGTGCTGCGATCTTTGCCGGTCAGCCCTTCCATGCGTGGTAGTTTCGCCGTTAATGGATTGACAGCCTGGTTATTGATCCACACTTCATAGTGCAGATGTGGGCCAGTAGAGCGTCCAGTGTTACCCGAGAGCGCAATGCGATCGCCTCGTTTCACTTTTTGTCCAGGCTTCACCAGCGCCTTGCTCAAATGCATGTAACGCGTCATATACTGACGGCCGTGGCGAATGGCCACGTAATTGCCCGCCGCGCCGCCGTTCTTCGCCATCACCACTTCCCCATCACCCACCGCCAATACCGGCGTGCCGATAGGCAGGGCGAAATCGACACCTTTATGCGGTGCGATACGCCCAGTCACCGGATTAAGACGGCGAGGATTGAAGTTAGAGGAGACGCGATACTGCTTAACCGTTGGGAAACGCATGAAACCACGTGCCAGGCCGGATGCGTTACGGTCGTAGAACTTGCCATCTTCCGCGCGGAAGGCGTAGTAATCTTTGCCCCCGGTGCGCAGACGTACGCCAAGCAGTTGGCTTTGTGCACTTTTGCCATCGAGCATTTCACGCGACATCAGTACGCTAAAATCATCGCCTGCGCGCAGCTTGCGGAAATCCATCTGCCACTGCATTGCTTTGATGACGTTACTGGTTTCTGCGCTGGTCAATCCCGCCCGCTGAGCACTGGCAGCAAAACTGCCTCGCACTTCGCCTTTCAGCACGTTGTTCTGCCATTCACCCTTTTGCAGCGCCTGCTGCATCGTAAAGCTACCGTTATCGGCGCGCTGATAAGTACGGGTTTCACGGCGATCGATTTCCCAACTGAAGGTTTGTAGTTGCCCATCCGCGTCCAGCGTCCAGCTAAGTTGCTGGCCGACGCGCATATTGCGCAGGTCTTTATCACTGCTAACCAGCGCATTGATATCGCCCAGCTCAATACCGTACTGATTCAGCGCACTGCTCAGCGTATCGCCTGAAGAGACGGTGTAATCATGGACGTTTGAATTGTCCGGGACGTCTTTATCAATGTCGTCGGCAGGAATATCTTCTTCCGGCTCTTCGGTGGTTTGGTCGATCGGCTCGCTGGCTTCGGGCAGCAAGGTCCGCAGTTCGTCTTTGTCCAGCGCGATAGTTTTCACGATGGGTGCAACATCATGGGGATGATAAACGTATGGCCGCCAAACGGCGACGGCCAAAGTCACTACGGTTAATGAACCCAGCATAACGCGGTGGGGGCGCGGCAAATTATTAAATGCGAGGGCGACAGAGCGGGCTATCTGCTGCACTTTTACTTATTCCTCATGCTCCATTCAGGCAGCTCGCATACTGGCTCGACAGCTGTGAAAGGAATTTCACGTAGCTATCTTTTGTTAAGCTGATCCCCATGCCCAATGGATCGAGCGTGCCTTTACGCACCTCAGTTCCACGAGACACGGCATCGATGACGGCCGGCCTGAATTGTGGTTCAGCAAAAACGCATACGGCTTTCTGCTCAACCAACTGTGTTCGTATTTGATGTAAACGCTGGGCGCCCGGTTGGATTTCAGGATTGACGGTAAAATGCCCTAATGGTGACAAACCGTAATGTTTTTCAAAGTAGCTATACGCATCGTGAAAAACGAAATAACCCTTATTCCGCACAGGCGCAAGTTGCGCGCCAATGTGTGTATCCGCGTTGGCTAATTCTGCCTCAAACTGCTGCAGGTTAGCGTCAAGTTTGGCTTTGCTTTGCGGCATAAGTTCCAATAATTTCCCATGGATTGCAACCGCAGATTGCCTTGCGATCTCAGGGGACATCCACAGATGCATATTAAATTGCCCATGGTGGTGGTGAGCATGAGACAGGTCTTGTTGCTCAGACTTTTCTGAGGCAAGGTCATGATCGTGATCGTGCTCATGTTCCTCATCATCATCATCGCCGCTAATCAATAACGGTTTTACTTCCGGCAAAGCGGCGATCTCGAGGTTTTTATTGGCAGGTAATTCTGCCGCTGACTTGGTCAGGAAGGCTTCCATTTCCGGGCCGGTCCACACCACTAAGTCTGCGTTTTTTATACGTTTTACATCGGAAGGACGCAGAGCATAATCATGTTCAGAAGCACCGTCAGGCAGCAACACTTCAACCGGTGTAATGCCATCGGCGATTGCGGCTGCGATAAATCCGATGGGTTTAATTGAAGCCACCACCGCTGAGCGCGCAGGCAGTGCGGAGGAGGTAGCGATTGCCGCAGCAGTGAGGGTGAAAATAAGACGTTTTTTATTGTGTAACATAATACGACATTCCATCGTGACCAGGTGATGGAATGTGATATTATAACATTCGAAATTCTATGCAACCCGTAAATATCATGCCGCCACTTGTTACTCTTGAAAACATTTCAGTGAAGTTCTCCCAGCGCCCGGTGCTAGCAGGCATTAGCCTTACGCTCGAGCGCGGGAAAATTCTCACTCTGCTGGGCCCGAATGGCGCTGGCAAATCGACGTTGGTTCGCACGGTGCTCGGGCTGCTTAAACCAACCGGCGGCACCGTCAAGCGCGCCGCTGATTTGCGCATCGGCTACGTGCCGCAGAAACTGCACATTGATCCCACATTGCCAATCACCGTTGAGCGCTTCATGCGTCTTTCGCGCGGTACCCGACGTGATGCGATTTTGCCCGCGTTAAAACGCGTACAGGGTGGACATCTGCTTAATGCGCCGCTGCAAAAACTCTCTGGCGGGGAAACCCAGCGTGTTTTACTGGCGCGAGCGCTGCTGAATGATCCTCAACTGCTGGTGCTGGATGAGCCAACCCAGGGTGTTGACGTGAACGGCCAGGTTGCGCTGTATGATTTGATCGATCAGCTGCGTCGCGAGCTAAACTGTGGCGTGCTAATGGTCTCGCATGATTTACATTTGGTGATGGCGAAAACCGATGAAGTGCTGTGTCTTAATCATCACATCTGCTGTTCCGGGACACCCGAAGCCGTTTCGCAGCATCCTGAATTTATCGCCATGTTTGGGCCGCGCGGTGCGCAGCAGCTGGCAATCTATCGTCATCATCATAATCACCGTCACGATTTACAGGGACGCATTGTTCTGCGCAAAGGAAATGGCCCGTCATGATTGAACTGTTATTACCTGGCTGGCTGGGTGGCGTCTTGCTGGCGCTGGCCGCCGGTCCGCTTGGCTCGTTTGTGGTTTGGCGCCGTATGTCCTACTTTGGTGACACCCTTGCCCATGCATCGCTGCTAGGTGTGGCGTTTGGTTTACTACTCAACGTTAATCCTTACTATGCAGTGATTCTGGTTACCGTCTGTCTGGCACTGGGATTGGTATGGCTGGAGCGTCGCCCACATCTCGCTATCGACACGCTGCTCGGCATTATGGCGCACAGTGCGCTGTCGCTGGGTTTAGTGGTGGTGAGCCTGATGCAAGGTGTGCGTGTCGATCTGATGGCGTATCTGTTTGGTGACCTGCTGGCGGTCACGCCAGATGACCTGTGGATGATGGGCGGAGGCGTAGCGATTGTGTTAGCCGTGATGGCGTGGCAGTGGAACGCTCTGCTGTCGATGACCATCAGCCCTGAGCTGGCACAGGTGGATGGCGTGAACATTCAGCGTACGCGTTTGATGCTGATGCTGGTGACCGCTTTAACCATCGGTGTGGCAATGAAATTTGTCGGCGCGTTGATCATTACATCGCTGCTGATTATCCCGGCGGCGACGGCGCGTCGTTTCTCGCGCTCGCCAGAGCAGATGGCGGGTTTTGCCGTGATTGTCGGTATTGTTGCGGTAACCGGCGGGCTAACCTTCTCCGCCACTTACGATACGCCAGCCGGTCCTTCAGTTGTATTATGTGCCGCGGTGCTGTTCATTATCAGCATGGCAAAAAAACCGGCGGCTTAACGCCGGTTTACTCTTCGCGACTGATACCAAAATGTTTATAGGCATGCTGCGTTGCCATACGGCCACGCGGCGTGCGCTGAATGAATCCCTGTTGAATCAGGAAGGGTTCAATCACATCCTCGATCGTTTCCCGCTCCTCGCCAATCGCCGCAGCCAGATTATCTAACCCAACCGGACCACCCGAGAATTTGTCGATGATCGCCAGCAGCAGTTTGCGGTCCATATAATCAAACCCCTGACTGTCGACGTTAAGCATATCCAGCGCGCTAGCCGATACTTCGCCGCTCAAATTACCGTTGGCGCGCACTTCCGCAAAGTCCCGTACACGACGCAGCAACCGGTTGGCGATGCGTGGCGTACCGCGCGCACGACGCGCGATTTCTAACGCACCCTCTTCGCTCAACGCCAAGCCAAGACAGGCTGCGCTTCGCCCAACGATGTGCTGTAAGTCAGGGACATTATAGAATTCAAGACGCTGGACGATGCCAAAGCGATCGCGCAACGGCGAAGTTAATGAACCCGCACGTGTGGTGGCGCCAATCAGGGTAAACGGTGGCAGGTCGAGCTTAATGGAACGCGCCGCCGGACCCTCACCAATCATAATATCCAGCTGATAATCTTCCATTGCCGGATACAGCACCTCTTCCACTACCGGTGAAAGGCGATGGATTTCATCGATGAACAGCACGTCATGCGGTTCGAGGTTGGTCAACATCGCTGCGAGATCGCCCGCTTTTTCCAGCACCGGCCCCGACGTCGTGCGCAGATTAACGCCCATTTCATTGGCTACGATGTTGGCCAGCGTGGTTTTACCCAATCCCGGCGGACCAAAGATCAGCAGGTGATCGAGTGCGTCGCCGCGCAGTTTCGCAGCCTGGATGAAAATCTCCATTTGCTCGCGCACCTGCGGCTGACCCACATATTCCGTCAGCAGCTTAGGTCGAATGGCACGATCGAGCGTTTCTTCTTCGTTAAAGGAACTGCCCGAGACCAGGCGATCGGCTTCAATCATGCTTTACCTCAAATAGCTGCGCGCAGCGCTTCGCGAATCAGGGTTTCGCAATCCGCGTCCGGTTTTCCCACTTTGCTGATCATGCGGCTGGCTTCCTGTGGTTTATAACCGAGGGCAACCAGTGCCGATACGGCTTCTGCTTCAGCATCGTTGTTATCCTGCGCGGCTGATGGCGTCGTCAATGTAAAGGTTGAGTCACCGCCAAACAGATCGCCGTGCATACCAATGAAGCGGTCTTTCATTTCCACGATCAAGCGCTCGGCGGTTTTTTTGCCTACGCCTGGCAGTTTAATCAAAGACGCAATCTCTTGTCGCTCAACCGCAGTAACGAACTGCTGCGCTGACATGCCCGACAAGATCGCTAGCGCCAGCTTTGGCCCCACGCCATTCACTTTCACCAGCTCGCGGAACAGCGTGCGCTCCTGCTTGTTATTGAAACCGAACAGCAGCTGCGCATCTTCACGCACCACGAACTGGGTAAAGATGATCGCTTCCTGATTAATTTCCGGCAGCTCGTAAAAGCAGGTCATTGGCATGTGCACTTCATAACCGACGCCGTGCGCTTCAATTAACACCAGCGGCGGCTGTTTTTCCAGAATGTTGCCTCGTAAACGACCAATCACCTGAGCGATTCCTTAATCTGTAAGTAAGCCTGCGTTTATAGCATAAAAAAAGCTGGATGAATATCCAGCCTCGTATAGCGTTTCGTTTCCGCTAACCCGATCGCATACGACCGCGCGTCATCACCAGTTTTGTGTTACTTATACGTCCAGCATTTTGACTCATATGGCAGTGGGTGATGGCAATCGCCAGCGCATCGGCGGCGTCAGCTTGCGGGTTCGCCGGCAGTTTCAGCAAGGTCCGCACCATGTGCTGTACCTGACTTTTCTCTGCACCACCGGTGCCGGTTACCGTTTGCTTCACCTGCCGCGCTGCATATTCAAATACCGGCAAATCGTGATTCACCGCAGCCACAATCGCCGCACCGCGCGCCTGGCCCAGCTTGAGCGCTGAGTCAGCATTCTTCGCCATAAACACCTGCTCAATGGCGAAGTAATCAGGTGAAAACTGCGTGATGATTTCGCAGACGCCGGCGTAAATCAGTTTGAGGCGCGACGGCAAATCGGTGACGCTGGTGCGGATACAGCCGCTGCCCAGGTAGGTGAGCTGGCGGCCGGTTTGGCGGATAACACCGTAACCGGTGACGCGCGAGCCGGGATCGATCCCGAGAATTATCGCCACAGCGCGTCTCCGGTAAGTGGGGTTTTAAGCAACGCCATTACAGCGTTTCTGCGATCTCATCAGAGATTTCACCGTTATGGTACACTTCCTGCACATCATCGCAGTCTTCCAGCATGTCGATCAGGCGCAGCAGTTTCGGCGCAGTTTCGGCATCCATTTCGGCTTTGGTTGAAGGGATCATTGAGACTTCAGCGGTGTCCGCTTTCAAGCCGCCAGCTTCCAGCGCATCACGCACCGCACCCAGCTCTTCCCACGCGGTGAACACGTCAATTGCGCCATCATCATAGGCGACGACGTCTTCGGCACCGGCTTCCAGCGCCGCTTCCATTACCGCATCTTCGTCCTGGCCTGGCGCGAAGGAGATAACACCCTTCTTGCTAAACAGGTAAGAAACTGAACCGTCAGTTCCGAGGTTACCGCCAGTTTTGGTGAAGGCATGACGCACTTCGCCAACGGTACGGTTGCGGTTGTCGCTCAGGCACTCGATCATCACAGCAGAGCCGCCCGGACCGTAACCTTCATAGATGATGGTTTCCATGTTGGAATCATCTTCGCCGCCCACGCCGCGTGCAATTGCGCGGTTCATGGTATCGCGGGTCATGTTATTGGACAGGGCTTTGTCCATCGCTGCGCGCAGGCGCGGGTTGGAACCGGCATCGCCGCCACCGAGCTTCGCAGCGGTAACCAGCTCGCGAATGATTTTGGTGAAGATTTTACCGCGTTTAGCGTCCTGAGCAGCTTTACGGTGCTTAGTATTCGCCCATTTACTGTGTCCAGCCATCTTGCATATTCTCCGATCTTTTACTGGGTGCAGGCTATCTTACTTGCGATCTTGTCCCCCGGCAGTGCTCGCAATCCTCACGTACATAAGTACGCTCCGGTTGCTGTGCGCTGGCGGTGAACAACCTCGCGGCGCCGATTACGCCTGACTGTTCGATATTGTTCGGTGCGTTCATTGAAAACTCACCAGATTCATAAAACTTAATGCATTCGCCACCGGAATAACGCGCGGCGGCGAGCATTCAGATAAATTCTTCAATTGCCTGGCGGTTACTCCAGGACTTGGTGAGGGCTGCGGCAGCGGCGGGGTCGAGCCAGCGCGCGGCGAGATGCTCGGTGAGCAGTAGCTCACGCTCTGCGGGTAACGCCAACCTGAACCAGTGTTCGCGATTGTGCGTGGTGCCCGGCGCGTAACGATGGCGATAGTGCGGGAAGATTTCAAACTCGATCTCTTTGTGACAATCGTCCAGCACTAACTTTTCATCCGCTATGTCGATGGCGAGCTCTTCTAACACTTCGCGCTGAGCCGCCTGATGTGGGCTTTCACCCGCTTCCAGGCTGCCAGTAACCGATTGCCAAAAGCTGTCGTCATCACGTCGCTGCAGCATTAACACCCGGCCGGTATCTCGCGCAAAAATCACTACCAGCACCGATACCGGATGTTTATAGCCCATTACTTGTTCTCTGACTTTTCTTTCTTCGGTGCCACTAAAATACCCAGATCCAACAAGGCGGCTGGATTGGCTTCGCTTGGCGCTTCAGTCATCAGACATGCTGCTGCGGTAGTTTTCGGGAACGCGATCACATCACGGATGTTATCGGTACCCGTTAACAGCATGGTCAGTCGATCCAGACCAAAGGCCAAGCCCGCGTGTGGCGGTGTGCCGTATTTCAGGGCGTCGAGCAGGAAGCCAAACTTCTCGCGCTGCTCTTCTTCGGTGATTCCCAGGATGCTGAACACCGTCTGCTGCATTTTGCCGCTGTGGATACGTACCGAACCGCCGCCCACTTCGTAGCCGTTAATTACCATATCGTAGGCATTGGCTACTGCCTGTACCGGATCGGTCGCCAACGCTTCGGCGCTCATCGCTTTCGGCGAGGTGAACGGATGGTGCATCGCTGCCAGGCCGCCCTCTTCATCTTCCTCAAACATTGGGAAGTCGATAACCCACAGCGGCGCCCAGGCTTTTTCATCGGTGATCTGCAGATCGCGGCCCACCTTCAGACGCAACGCACCCAGCGCATCCGCCACCACTTTAGCGCGGCCGGCACCGAAGAAGATCAGGTCACCATCTTGTGCTGATGTGCGATTCAGGATCGCTTCGACGATCTCTGCCGTGAGGAATTTCGCTACCGGGCTCTGTACGCCCTCGAAGCCTTTAGCACGTTCGTTAATCTTCATCCACGCCAGGCCTTTGGCGCCATAGATTTCAACAAACTTGCCGTATTCATCAATTTGCTTACGCGTTAATGCAGCACCGCCTGGAACGCGCAGCGCCGCTACACGGCCTTTGGCATCATTAGCAGGGCCCGCGAACACCTGGAACTCGACATTTTTCAGCAGATCGCCAACGTCCACCAGCTCCATGGGGTTACGCAGGTCTGGCTTGTCGGAACCGTAACGGTGCATCGCTTCCGCAAAGGTCATCTGCGGGAAGTCACCGAGATCGACGCCCTTGATGTCGATCCACAGCTCACGAATCAGACGCTCCATCTTTTCACGAACCTGCTCAGCCGTCATGAACGAGGTTTCAACGTCGATCTGGGTGAATTCAGGCTGACGGTCGGCACGCAGATCTTCGTCGCGGAAGCACTTAACGATTTGATAATAGCGGTCAAAACCCGACATCATCAGCAGCTGTTTGAACAGCTGAGGTGACTGCGGCAGCGCGTAAAACTTGCCTTTGTGTACGCGGCTCGGCACCAGATAGTCACGCGCGCCTTCCGGTGTTGCTTTGGTCAGCATTGGCGTTTCGATATCGAGGAAGCCCTGGTCATCCATAAAGCGACGCACGAAGCTGGTAATTTTAGCGCGGGTTTTTAAACGCTGAGCCATTTCCGGACGACGCAGATCCAGATAGCGATAAGTCAGACGCGCTTCTTCGCTATTGATCTGGTTCGAATCCAGTGGCAGAGGTTCAGCACGGTTGATGATGTTCAGTTCATGCGCAAACACCTCCACTTCACCGGTGGCCATGTCGCTGTTTTTGTTTTTTTCGTCACGTGCACGCACGGTGCCGGTGATCTGGATACAGAATTCGTTACGCAGTTCAGATGCCAGCTGGAAAGCGTCCTGACGATCGGAATCGAAGAACACCTGTGCGATACCTTCACGGTCGCGCATATCGATAAAAATCAGGCTACCCAGATCGCGACGGCGATTTACCCAGCCGCAGAGAGTGACTTGCTGACCCACATGAGACAGATTGAGCTGTCCGCAATATTCTGTACGCATAACGTATCCTTTTAACTTCGCCGCTGCTGCCAGACAACACCAGGCCGCGTAACCTTATGAGATGCTGTCGCAAAAAAGGCGGCTATTATAATGGAAAAACCCAGGCAGGATAAGTGGAGCCAGATCAAAGCGGACAAAACAATAGGCTTTATCGCGCTGTTTTTCCTGCCGACATCAAAACAGGGTACATTATGCCGCCCTTTCCCGCCCCTAAAGGATTAAGGAGTTCGCGTTTGACACTTCGCATTGGCTTACCACAATGGCAGCACGCGCGCTGGAAACAGTTCGGTTTAGAGACGCTGGCCGATTACGCACAGCTGTTTGGCTGCGTGGAAGGCAATACCACACTTTATGCTTTGCCGAAGCCGGAAGTGGTGATGCGCTGGCGGGATATGACCCACGATGACTTCCGCTTCTGCTTCAAATTTCCCGAGAGCATCAGTCACCAATCTGGCCTGCGTAACTGTGATGAATTGCTGACGGCGTTTTTCCGCCTGCTCGATCCGCTGAGTAACCGTATCGGTCAATATTGGTTGCAACTGCCCGCGGCATTCTCTCCCGCGCAGCTAGGTGATTTATGGTTCTTTTTGGATAGCTTGCCGCGCAGTTTTCACTATGGCGTGGAAGTGCGTCATCAGGCGTTTTTTGCCAAAGGTGAGGCCGAACGCGCGCTGAATCGCGGTTTGCTGGATCGTAGGATTAATCGGGTGATGCTCGATAGTCGCCCGGTGCATGCCTCAAACTCGCAGTCTGTCGCAGCGGTGCAGGCGCGATCGCAAAAACCGCGCGTGCCGCCACATGCTGTGCGTACCGGATCGCAACCTATGGTGCGCTTCATTGGCAGTGATAGCGTGGCGGAGAGCGTGCCCCTGTTTCAGCCGTGGCGCAGTAAGCTGCAAGCATGGCAAAAAGAGAGCGATCCCATGCTGTTTATTCATACACCAGACATGGGCGACGTGTTTCCGCTGGTTCAGGCGCTGTGGCCGCAATTGCAGCAGCTGGAGCCGACACTGCGCAATCTACCTGACTGGCCGCAACAATCGACGCTATTCTAAACTCAACACTACAACGTGCAGCGTGCGGCAGTTTCTGCCAAAATAGCGCCCTTTCCGATTTCTCTCCGGACTTTTCATTATGTCTGATCGCGATACGCTATTTTCCGCGCCCATTGATAAGCTGGGCGACTGGACCTTTGACGAGCGCGTAGCTGAAGTTTTTCCCGATATGATTCAGCGCTCGGTGCCGGGTTATTCCAACATCATTTCGATGATTGGCATGCTGGCAGAACGCTTTGTACAGCCGAATAGCCAGGTTTACGATCTCGGCTGTTCGCTGGGCGCAGCCACGCTGTCGGTGCGCCGCAATATTCATGTGCCAGGCTGCCAAATTATTGCCGTGGATAATTCTCCGGCGATGGTGGAACGCTGCCGCCGTCATATCGACGCCTTCCGAGCCGACACGCCGGTTCAGGTGATCGAAGCGGATATTCAGGATATTCATATCGAGAATGCTTCGCTGGTGGTGCTGAATTTTACCCTGCAGTTTCTTGAGCCGCCCGCCCGTCTCGAATTATTAAAGAAAATCGTTAACGGTCTGAATCCGGGTGGCGCCCTGGTGCTGTCTGAGAAGTTCAGTTTTGAAGATGCTGACGTAGGTGAACTGCTGTTCAACATGCATCACGATTTTAAGCGCGCGAACGGCTACAGCGAGCTGGAGATCAGCCAGAAACGCAGCATGCTGGAAAACGTGATGCTGACCGACAGCGTGGAGGCGCATAAAGCGCGCCTGAAAACCGCCGGTTTCAAACATGCAGAGTTATGGTTCCAGTGTTTTAATTTTGGTTCGTTGGTGGCGTTGAAATGATTGAGTTTGGCCGTTTTTATCAGCAAATTGCCACCGGCCCGCTCGCCAGCTGGCTGGAAGTCTTACCTGCGCAAGTTGCCGCATGGCAGCGTGAAAACCTGCACGGTAAATTCCGCGATTGGGAGAAATCGGTTGATTATCTCCCCCTGCTTGCACCGCACAAGCTGGATTTACTGCACAGCGTGAGCGCGGATGCCAACGATCTGACCGATCGTCAACGTCTGGGTATTGAAAATTTGCTGCGCAATTTGATGCCGTGGCGCAAAGGTCCTTATTCGCTGTACGGTACCGCGATCGATACCGAATGGCGTTCTGACTGGAAATGGGATCGCGTGTTGCCGCACATTTCTCCTTTGCAGCATCGCACGATACTCGATGTCGGGTGTGGCAGCGGCTATCACATGTGGCGCATGATCGGTGCTGGGGCGAAACTGGTGGTGGGTATCGACCCTATGCAGCTGTTTTTGTGTCAGTTCGAAGCGGTACGTAAGCTGCTGGGCGACGATCGTCGTGCGCATTTGCTGCCGCTGGGCATTGAACAACTGCCAGCGTTACAGGCGTTTGATACCGTATTTTCGATGGGCGTACTTTATCATCGTCGTTCGCCACTCGATCACCTTATGCAGTTGAAAAATCAGTTGGTCAATGACGGCGAGCTGGTGCTGGAAACGCTGGTGATTGAAGGCGACGAGAACGCGGTGCTGGTGCCGGGTGAACGTTATGCGCAGATGCGTAATGTTTACTTTATTCCTTCTGCCGCCGCGCTGAAGAGCTGGCTGGAAAAATGCGGATTTGTGGATGTGCGCATTGCCGATTATGCGGTGACCTCGGTGGAAGAGCAGCGACGCACCAGCTGGATGACCAGCGAATCGCTGGCCGAATTCCTTGATCCTAACGACAGCAGCAAAACGGTCGAAGGTTATCCCGCGCCGCTGCGCGCCGTACTAGTGGCCCGCAAACCGTAAAGCTTAACGCCGCGACAGCGCCAGCTTCGCGGCAAAGCCAATAAATACGCAGCCAGTCAGGCGATCCATCACTTTCAGTACCGCAGGACGACGCAGATGCGCCGCGAAGTACTGGCTGCCACCAATCAGCACGGCATTCCACACCAGACCAATCATCATGTGCGTCAACGCCATTAGCGTGCACCACAGCGGCACCGATGCGCCTGCCGGAATGAACTGCGGCAGGAAGGTGACATAGAATACGCCGACCTTGGGGTTAAGCAGGTTGCCGAATAATCCGCGCGTGAAGCAGGCGAAATAACGTTGTTCTTTACTCTGCGCGCGCTGCCCTACTTCCGCCTGCGTGCGCGGATTGATCAACAGTTTGACGCCAAGATAAAGCAGATACGCCGCACCGATCCATTTCAGCAGGTTATAAGCCATTTCCGAGGCCAGCAGCAGCGCACCCAAACCCAGTCCCACCGCAACGCCCCACACCAAACAGCCGAGCGTGACGCCCAGCGCCGTTACCGAGGCGCGTTTCCAGCCTTGCGCGGCGGCGGAACGCAGTACCAGCGCAGTATCAAAGCCGGGTGTGAGCGTCAGAATGGTGATGGCAAAGAGGAATGAAAGGATCAGGGTCATAGGTTTGTCCGGTGCGTTTCAGGCAAAGAACAAGGGCCGCTGCGTAAAGACGTCGTGGACACATCCCTGTGGACTCTGCCAGCGGTTACTCGCCTCATCCATGAGGCTCGCCCACTTCGTGGGCCAACGCTTCGCATTGTTCAAAAACGCTCCCGGCGTTTTTGTCCATGCGCTGGAAGCTTTACTACGCGGCCCTTGTTCATTGCCTTAATGTTAAATTGGTGTGTTTGGCGTTAATCTTGGGCAGCTGATTCGCCTGGCGAGTTCCAGTATTGATATTTATAGGCTGAGCTAAGATGGCGTTCAATGGTGCCTTTGGCAAACACTTCGGTTTCATGCAGATAGCTCAATGTACAGTTGCCCACCTCATCCCACAGCTGGCATTCGTCCACCGAGCGCAGCGTGCTAACCGGCGTTGTCGAGGTGCCATTCAGGCGCAGTTCCCGCCACTGGTTGTCATAACTGTAGGTATCTTTGCTGCGTGCGCTGGTGGATGAAATGACCAATCCCTGCGGATTCCAGCGCCAGCTGTTTTCGCCGTTGCTCATGCTGTCGCTACCGCGCGCCACGCTTTTTTCAACGCGGAGCTGTTTGTCATAGCGATATGTCGTGTCGGTAAAGCCCTCTTTGCCCATGCTGGTAAATTTATCGGAGGAGCTGACAATGTTGCCGTGCTGTCCGATTTGCCAGCTAATGGTGCCCTGCCGGTTATCTACAACTTCTTCCTGACCAGCCTTGATGACTTTGACCAGATAAGCATATTCCGCCACCCAGCCTCGCTGCACGCGGGCGATATGCTGTTCCATGGTCAGTAAAACGTTGCCTTCATTTTTGTCATAGGAGATATCGGCCACCATCAAATCGCCGCACTGATTAAACTGACCGAGCACGCGCTTTTGCGAATTAACATCTTTGCCAAACTCGCCGGCCACCACTTGACGCACCGCACCTTTGGCATCGCCACCCAGCATAATCCAATTGTTACTGCTGGTGATATTTTTACTCAGCGGCGGACACGCGGAACTTGCCGCCAGCGCGATACCACAGTAAGGAATAAGCAGCACTAAAACGGCACAAGGGAAGGATTTCATGAAGGTTATCCGTACGAAGCCATAAGTAATCAAAGCATCATTTGCTGGAACACGCTATTACGACTTGAAATCTTTCCCAAAAAATTCGAACGACAGGAACGCACGCCGCCAACCCATCTGTAGCCTGAAGTATGAAGGGGATAGACAAAAAGAACCCCAGCAAAAATGCTGGGGTTGGTACTTGCAAACATCACGTCATGTGAACTGGCGTGCTGCGCGGCAAAACTGGTGCGGATTCAGGCTACCCGGACGGTGGTTAACTGCGTCATGCTTTTCATGGCTTCAACGACATCACCATCAACGCAGTAGCGGCTGAATTCATCGGTTTCCGCTTCGGAGCACATTGAAACACCGGCTTTACGGTAGCGCATCGGCGAAGCGACTAAGCGGCTGGCGGAGCTGTGGACTTCCTGCAATCCACTGTCGATAAACTTCTGAATATTGCTCAAGCGTACGCCCGCACCGGCCATAATAATCGGACCTGTGCTGTGCTCATTTAGTTCCCGTAATAATGCAATTCCTGCTTCGGCACTCTGTTGCTGGCCGGAAGTCAGAATACGCGCGATGCCTAAATCAGCCAGCACTTCTAGCGAACGTTTAGGGCTGTGGCATAAATCAAAGGCGCGATGAAACGTCACCGCCATGCCATCACACAGCGCCATAATCTGCTGCATACGGGCAATATCGACATGCGCATCTTCATCCAGCATGCCTATAACCAATCCCGGAAAACCCAATTCACGCATTAGTGAGACATCAGATTTCATCGTCTCAAACTCTCGCGGGGTGTAACAAAAATCGCCACCGCGCGGACGGACAATAGGATGAACCGGGATCGAAATTTCACGGCGTGCCGCTTCCAACACGCCAGCTGAAGGCGTCAACCCACCTTCGCGCGGCGCACTACACAGCTCCACGCGATCGGCACCGGATTGCTGCGCAGTCATTGCACAATCGATGCCGTAGCAACAAATTTCCAGTTTCGTCATACCATGCTCCTTTCATGACTTCTGGCTCGGGAGGAATGCTTCAGTTAATCTGCTTAATTGGATAGTTTACGTGGAACTCGCACAATGGCATTCGATTTTGATCAATGGATAGACCGTCGTCACAGCGATAGTTTGAAATGGCACAAATATGGCGATCGCGATGTGTTGCCGTTATGGGTGGCTGACACGGATTTCAGGTCTCCACCTGCCGTGATTGAGGCGATTAAAAAGCGTGCGGATCATGGCGTATTTGGCTACGGCGCAGCGCCAGACGGATTGATTGATATCACTATTTCCCGCTTAGCGCAGCGCTACAACTGGCATATTCAGCCCGACTGGCTGGTGTTGCTGCCGGGCGTCGTATGCGGTTTAAATCTTTCGGTCCGCGCGTTCACAGAGTCTGGCCAGTCTACCGTTGCTCCCACGCCGATTTATCCCCCTTTTCGTACCGCTGCACAATTGGCCGAGCGCACGCAGGTGAACCTACCCATGCATCTGCAGGGCGATCGATGGGTCATGGATCTCAACACCAGCACCATGCAGGGAAATGAACGCCTGCTGATGTTATGCAATCCACATAATCCATGTGGCACGGTTTATCGTCGGGATGAGCTTGAGGCGCAGCTGGCGTTTGCTCAGCAGCATGATTTGATTGTTTGCTCCGATGAAATTCATTGCGATTTATTGTTATCACCGGACGTGCACCATATTCCATTCGCGACGCTGAGTGAGGATGCGGCACAGCGCAGTATTACCCTGATTTCCCCGTCAAAAAGCTTCAATATCGCAGGATTAGGCGCATCACTGGCGATCATTCCCAACCGCGAATTAAGACAACGCTTTAAGCAGGTCCGTGAAGGGATTGTGCCAGGCGTTGATATCCTGGCGCTCGTGGCGGCAGAGGCTGCGTGGCGGGATGGCGAGGCGTGGCTGACTGCCCAGCTCGATTATTTACGCGCTAATCGCGATCGGTTGGTGGCACAGGTCAATGCCCTGCCAGCACTGCGCATGACTGCGCCGGAAGCAACCTATCTCGGCTGGATCGACGCCAGTCGACTCGCTGTCGACACTCCCGCGCTTTACTTTGAACAGCATGGGCTGGGCTTTTCACCTGGCGGCGATTTTGGTGATGATCGCTTTGTGCGTTTTAACTTTGGCTGCACCCGCGTCACGCTTGAGCAGGCGGTAACACGTTTGCAGCATGCGGTCGCTGCGCGCGGTTAATCCTGTTCGCTGGCAACGATCTCCTCTAATCGCCAGGGATGAAACTTAATGGTGGTTTGCCCGTCCGTAACGGCCAGCGTCGGGTTGGGCAAGCGCTCGTTTTCCCCTTTTGGCGCACTGGTCTTGAAGGAGATGCCAGGCTGCGTCAAAGCCTCATCGGAAAGCAAGGCCATCGCACGCTTACCCAGCGATTCCGGATCGCCGCGCAGCACAATCTCCACATGCTCCCACCCTTCATGGCGATAGAGTTTCTCGCCCGGCCACGGCAGTTCAATCACATCGACTTGCCAGCCGGCCAGGTTTAGCGGCTGATGCAGTTTAAACAGGCAGATTGGACGCCCATTAATAATTGCCTGTGAAAACTGGTGCCCCATTTGCAAAAATCCGGCTTTCCAGCGTTCCGCTGTCGCAAATTGGTGGCAGCGCACCGCCACATGATCGGCTTCATGTTCCGCCAGATTAATGCCTAAACGTTCAGCAAAATGTTCAAGAGATTGTGCAAAACGCATCAGGTCTTGTTCTAAGTCATCCAGTTCCTGCGGAAAGTGGGTCTGCATCACGCCATTACCTCAATATCAGTTCACGTTTATTAATCAATATGAAATTTGATAAGTGTTGATTCCACTTGACAAAATTGTCGGATTCATCCGATTTCAGTGAAGAAATGCCCTAAAACAGCATAAATAGCCCATTCATTTCAGATTTATCGTTAAAACAGGTCCAGTAGTTACTTTATGAAAGTGACCTAACCCACTGTTATTCTTAATAATAGTTAATACAATGAGATAAGTCTTATTTAAGTTCCAAACAATTGCAGCTTGCTACCCTTTCTTATAAATTTGTGTTTCACCACTACAAGGAACGGCCTTATGTCTATGCTCATTGTTGTCGCGGTCCTGATTGCACTAATGGGATTTGCAATTTCCCGCCACTGGAAGGCCCGTGAAGACAAAACTGTTAAAAATCCTCGTCGTCACTCACGGCGCCGTTAATCGGCGCTGGAGGTCCGACGTGGCCACTCATAGCATACCGAAAAGCTGACGCAACTTAACATTTCACGTATACTTCCCCTCTTATTTTTCCGTCCCGCCGTACAGTTGTGGGATGACGACATCGGCTCGCCGCCTGCTGGCGGGCCTTTTCAGCATATGAAGGTAACGCGGTGAATATTCAGGCTCTTCTTTCCGACAAAGTCAGTCAGGCAATGGTAGCGGCGGGTGCGCCTGCCGATTGCGAACCTCAGGTTCGTCAGTCTGCGAAGGTGCAGTTCGGTGATTATCAGGCAAACGGTATCATGGCCGTGGCGAAAAAGCTTGGTCAGGCACCGCGACAACTGGCTGAGCAGGTGATTCAGCATCTGGATCTCACCGGTATCGCCAGCAAAGTTGAAATTGCCGGCCCCGGTTTTATCAATATCTTCCTTGATCGTCAGTGGTTAGCCGGGCAAACCGCCCAGGCGTTGCAGTTGCCACGTTTGGGTGTGAGCACCGTTAAACCACAAACTATCGTGATTGACTACTCCGCGCCCAATGTGGCGAAACAGATGCACGTGGGCCACGTGCGCTCCACCATCATTGGTGATGCAGCCGTGCGCACGCTGGAGTTTCTCGGACATCACGTTATCCGTGCCAACCACGTAGGTGATTGGGGCACGCAGTTTGGCATGCTGATCGCCTATCTGGAAAAGCAGCAGAACGAGAATCATGAAGCGATCGCGCTGGCCGATTTAGAAGCCTTTTATCGCGAAGCTAAAGTGACTTACGACGCGGACGAAGCCTTTGCCGAGCGCGCACGCAACTACGTAGTGAAACTGCAAGGCGGTGATGAATATTGCCGCAGTATGTGGAAGAAACTGGTTGATATCACTATGAGCCAGAATCAATTGGTTTATGACCGCCTTAATGTGACCCTGTCACGTAATGATGTGATGGGTGAAAGCCTGTACAACGATATGTTGCCGGGTATTGTCGCCGACCTGCGTGAAAAAGGTCTGGCAGTGACCAGCGAAGGCGCCACCGTGGTTTTCCTTGATGAGTTCAAAAACAAGGAAGGTGAACCGATGGGCGTGATCATCCAGAAGAAAGATGGCGGCTATCTCTATACCACCACCGATATCGCCTGTGCTAAATACCGTTACGAAACGCTGCATGCCGATCGCGTGCTTTACTACATTGATTCGCGCCAGCATCAGCATTTGCAGCAAGCTTGGACCATCGTGCGCAAAGCTGGCTACGTGCCGGAATCCGTCCCGCTTGAACACCATGCGTTTGGCATGATGCTGGGCAAAGATGGCCGTCCGTTCAAAACCCGCAGCGGTGGCACCATTCGCCTGGCCGATCTGCTGGACGAAGCAGTGGAACGTGCGCATGCGCTGGTGAGTGAGAAGAATCCAGAGATGTCAGCGCAAGAGCTGAAAGATCTGTCAGAAGTGGTCGGTATCGGCGCAGTAAAATATGCCGATTTGTCGAAAAGCCGCACCACCGATTACATCTTCGATTGGGACAACATGCTGGCCTTTGAGGGTAATACCGCGCCCTATATGCAGTATGCCTATACGCGCGTGCTGTCAGTATTCCGCAAAGCGGGTATTGATGCCGATAGCCTGAGCGGCGACATCGTGCTGACCGAAGAGCGTGAAGCGCAGCTGGCAACGCGTCTGCTGCAGTTCGAAGAAGTGATTACTCAGGTGGCGCGCGACGGTACACCACACGTGATGTGTGCTTACCTGTATGAACTGGCGGGTCAATTCTCCGGCTTCTATGAACACTGCCCGATTCTTTCGGCTGAGGATGAGAATATCCGTCACAGCCGATTGCAGCTCGCCGCGTTAACTGCAAAGACGCTGAAACAAGGCCTCGATACGCTGGGCATTAAAACCGTCGAACGTATGTAATATCTTCAGGCGGAGCATGCCTCGGGCATTCTCCGCTTACTTACACGTCTATCCATCCCCTTTCGTTTTCATTCTCGTCGCCTATTTCCTACGCTGATGCCCGCCCTTTTTCACCCATAGTCCACCGATCTCACCACGCTTTTTCGTCTGCGTTCTCTCCATCCTCTTACGGCTTTTTTTCCTGAATCCGCGGATTTGAAAATTTACGACGCAGCTCACCAAATAAACAAAACTCATACCTTGATAACCATTTTATGGCAGACAAACCTACTCAGCCCCCCTAATTTGGTAATCGAACCCGAAACAAAAATACATTTAACAAGCTGTTTTAACAGCAAAAAATAATAATAACTCTCCCTGCCGTCGGGTTAAAGTGATGCCGTTAATGTCAATTAGCGCAGATAAAAGGTTTAACCCAGCGATGTTATTAATAAAAAAATCAGAGCGTATCCTATGAGCAATCACGACATTATCGATGTAAAAGGCTGGATCGACGCCCGCCCGATCACCGGATACCAGTGGCTGACCCTTGCCCTGTGTTTCATCATCATCATGTTTGATGGCTATGACGCGGCAGCAATGGGGTTCATTGCACCAGCCCTGATTGAGGATTGGGGCATTAGTCATGCGGAAATGGGGCCGATTCTTGGCGCCGCCATGTTTGGCGTGGCAATCGGTGCGCTGATCGCCGGCCCGTGGTCCGACAAATTCGGCCGTAAAAGGGTGCTGCTGCTGTCAATCGCTGTCTTTGCCTGCTTTAGCCTGATGAGCGCTTTCGCTCGTACGCCGCTGGAAATGGGCGCGTTACGTTTTCTCACCGGCCTCGGTCTCGGGGCGGTCATGCCAAACTGCGTCACCCTCGTGTCGGAATACATGCCGGAACGCCGCCGCAGCCTGATGATCACCGTAATGTACAGCGGCTTTAATATTGGTTCCGGCCTGGGTGGTTTTATTGCTGCCGGCATGTTGCCGCACTATGGCTGGCAAGCGGTATTGGGCTTTGGCGGCCTGCTGCCACTGCTGATGTTGCCCCTCCTGCTGTGGCTGTTACCTGAATCGGCCATGTATATGGTGGTACGCAAAGTCAGTCGGGACAAAATTGCCGCCGTGCTTAAACGCCTCGGTGGTGAGTTCGCGGTAGGGACCGCCTTCGTTCTTAATGCCCCGGTGATCCCGAAGAAAGCCCAGGTGCTACAACTGTTCAGCCGTGGTTATGCCGGCGGTACGCTGGTGTTGTGGCTGACCTATTTTATGGGACTGTTTGTCATCTACCTGCTCAACGGCTGGTTGCCGACCATTATGCGGTCCGGCGGCGTGACGCTGGAGCGCGCAGCGATTGTTGCCGGCTTATTCCAGCTGGGCGGAACGGTTGGCGGCCTGCTGGTAGGCGGGTTGATGGATCGTTTTAAAGCTAAATACGTGATTGCTCTGTTCTATCTGCTGGGCAGTTTCTGCCTGGTATCGCAGGGAATCTGGGGCTTTGGTCCTACGGTGCTGGCACTGCTGGTATTCATGGCGGGTATTTGCATCAACGGGGCGCAAACCGGATTGCAGGCATTTTCTCCCGCATTCTACCCCACCGAAATGCGTGCCACTGGCGTGTGCTGGATGCACGGTATTGGCCGTAGCGGTGCCATTATCAGCTCTTCTCTGGGCGGCGTGCTGCTCGGCGTTTTTCCTGGGCAAACCGCTATTTTTATCGTTTTGTCGCTCCCGGCAGTTTTGGCGGCACTCTCCATCACCCGACATCACCCTGCGCAGGTGACGCGTCAGGTCAAAGGCATCGACCTTAATGACCTGCCGTCCCTGTCGCGTACCCTGAATAATCGATGAAATAGAGGTCACAACTCATGGCTAAAATCATAGGCGGTCTGGCAGTTTCTCATACCCCCACCATTGGCTTCGCGGTCGATCACAACAAACAGCAGGAAGGCGCATGGGCGCCAATATTCGATGGCTTTGCGCCGATGCAGCGCTGGCTGGAAGAGAAGAAACCGGATGTGCTGCTGTATGTGTTTAACGATCACGTTACCTCGTTCTTTTTCGATCACTACTCGGCCTTTGTACTGGGCATTGATGATGAATATGCCGTCGCAGATGAAGGTGGCGGACCGCGCGATTTGCCGCCGGTAAAAGGCCATGCGGCGCTGTCGCAGCATATTGGTGCCAGCCTGATGGCCGATGAGTTCGATATGTCATTCTTCCAGGACAAAGCACTGGATCACGGGCTATTTTCTCCGCTTTCGGCGCTGGCACCGTGGCAAGGCGGCTGGCCAATGCAGGTGGTTCCGCTGGCGGTGGGCGTTTTACAGTTCCCGATTCCAACGGCGCGCCGTTGCTATAAATTGGGTCAGGCGCTGAAACGCGCAGTGGAGAGTTTCCCGGAGGATCTGAAGGTTGCGGTGGTGGCGACCGGTGGCGTTTCTCATCAGGTGCACGGCGAGCGCTGCGGCTTCAATAATCCAGAATGGGATGCGCAGTTTATCGATCTGCTGATCAACGATCCTGAACGCCTGACCGAAATCACTCTGGCGGAATACGCCACGCTCGGCGGTCTGGAAGGTGCGGAAGTGATTATGTGGCTGATCATGCGCGGTGCGCTGTCGGCTAACGTCGAGAAGTTGCATCAGGACTATTATCTGCCTTCGATGACCGGCATCGCCACGCTAATCCTCGAAAACCAGTCGCGTGAGGCACCGGTAGATGTACATCAGCGCCAGCGCGACAAGATTAATCTGCAGCTGAGCGGTGTGGAAAAACTGCCAGGCACCTATCCCTTTACCCAGGCGCGCAGCCTGAAAGCGCTGCGAATCAACCGCTTCCTGCACCGCATGATTCAACCTGAATGGCGTAAGCGGTTCCGCGAAGCCCCGCAGGCGCTGTATCAGGAAGCGGGTTTAACCGCTGAAGAGCAAGCACTCATCACCCAGCTCGACTGGCGCGGCATGATCCATTATGGCGTCAGTTTCTTCCTGCTGGAAAAACTCGGCGCGGTGGTTGGCGTCTCTAACCTGCATATCTACTCGGCGATGCGTGGCGAAACGCTGGAGCAGTTCCAGCAGACGCGCAATCAACAAGTGCTCTATTCGGTGGCGGGGAAAGCAGACTGATGTTTACGCAACCGGTCATCGACTGCCATCACCACGTTTTTGACCCTAAAAACTTTCCCTGGGCGCCCGAAAGCGCCTATAACCCAGACGGGCACGAGCTGGCAACGCCGGATTACTATCGCGCCGTGATGCAGGCCTACAACATCCGCCACTCGCTGATTGTCGGTCCAACCTCGGGTTACAACACCGACAACCGCTGCCTGTTGGATACCATCAAACGCGGTGAAGGCCGTTTTAAGGGCATTGCGGTTACGCCGCGTGATGTGGATAGCGATACGCTCGCCTGCCTGAAATCACAGGGCATTGTCGGTGTAGCGCTTAACGTGGCGATGTTGGGCACCGAACCGTTTATTCAGCTGGATGGCCTGATGGGCAGGCTAGCGGAGCTGGATCTGTTTGCTCAAATCCAGGTGCAAAACGACCAGCTACTGGCACTGATGCCGCTACTGTCACGCACCCGCACGCGCCTGCTGATTGACCATTCGGGTCGGCCGGATGTGGGCGCAGGCTTAGCACAACCGGCGTTTCAGGCGCTGCTGTCGCTGGCCGGTCAGCAACGCACCAGCGTCAAGCTCTCCGGGCTGGCGAAATTCACCCGCCAGCCGTATCCCTTTAGCGATGGTCATCCTTATTTGCTGGCTTTGCTGGACGCTTTCGGCGCGGAACACTGCATGTGGGGCTCGGACTGGCCCTTCCTGCGCGCTACTGAACGCATGGATATGGGCACGCAACTGCTGCTCATCGAACAGCTGATCCCCGATGAAAAGAGCCGCCGTCAGGTGCTGTGGCACACGCCGCAGCGGCTGTTTGGTTTTACTGAATTACAGGAGTCACGATGAGAACCATCTATGTTTTGAACGGCCCGAACCTCAATTTACTGGGCACCCGCGAGCCGGAAACCTACGGCTCCGACACGCTGCAAAGCGTGGAAGCGCTATGCCGCGCAACGGCGGAAGAGCTCGGCGTGGCGATTGAGTTTCGTCAGACCAACCACGAAGGTGAAATGATCGAGTGGATACAGCAGGCGCGCCTACAGGCGCAGGCGCTGGTGATCAATCCGGCGGCATGGACGCACACCTCGGTAGCGATCCGCGATGCCGTTACCGGCGTGGCGCTGCCGCTATGGGAAGTGCACATTACCAACGTGCACAAACGTGAACCCTTTCGTCACCACTCCTATCTTTCGGACGTGGCGCAGGGTGTGATCTGCGGCTACGGTATACGCGGCTACCGCTATGCGTTGATGGAAGCGGCGCGCGTAAGCTGACTATTCACCCTGCCCGCACACTTCACGCAGGCAGCGGATCAACGCATCCGCTGCCGGAGAGTGCAGGCAGCCTGCACGCACCGTCAGCCCGATGGCGCGTTCGGTATCCGGCAACGGCACCGGCAACGCCACCAGCGCGCCGGAGGCCAGCTCAACTTCCAGCTGATGGGCGGAGACGGCCGCCAGCATGTCGGACTGCAGCAGCAAGCCACGCACCAGTGCCAGATCGCCGGTTTCCACCACCGGATCCGGCGCCGGAATGCTCATCGCCTGGAAACTGTTATTCAGCAGATAGCGCGCTGGCGTTGCCGAACGCGGCAACACCCAACGCGCAGCGCGCAGATCGTCGGTAGCAATCTCACGTCCCACCAGCGGATGATCGTGGCGCGCCAACAACACCATACGCTCTGAGAACAGTGTTTCTCGCGTAACGTCTAACGCCTCTTCATCGCGACGCAGCGCACCAAAGATAAAATCAACATCGCCGGAGCGCATTTCCGCGGCCAGCACGCCAAAGGCGCTTTCACTGGTCACCACGCGAACCCCCGGATAACGCGCCGTCAGCATCACGATCGCCTGCGGCAATATCCGCGTGCGACCCAGCGGCAAGGCACCGACGCGCACTGTCCCCTCCAGAATCCCACTACGCGCGGCAATATCAGCCGGAATATGGCGCAGTTCATTCAGCGCACGTCGCACGTTAGGCTCGATTTCCCGTCCAGCGAGTGAAGGCATCATGCCTTGTGGCGTGCGTTCCAGCAGCGCGATACCTGCTCCATTTTCCAGCACGCGCAGTGCGGCACTCACTGCAGGTTGGCTGAGTTCGAGACGCGTCGCCACCGTCTGCATATGTCGTGTCTGACATAAGGTGATAAAAATTTGCAGGCGCCGCACGTTGAACAACCACAGCGGTTCGGCATCGCTACGCTGTGCGCCACGCCCCTGCAGTTTAGCCAGGCGCTGCGGTACCTGATGCAACTCCTCAATCGCGCGTAAGGCGCGCGGCAGTACACATTTGCCGAAGTCAGTCAGCATCATGCCGCCAGCGTGGCGCTCAAACAGCGTGACGCCTAACGTGACTTCAAGGTCGCGAATGGCGCGCGTAATCGCCGACTGGGTGCGAAATAATTCATCTGCCGCACGAGAGACACTTCCCTGTGCTACCACCTGACAAAAGGCTCTGATTTGCATCAAGTTTGTCAGTTCCTGACTCGCATTTTTCGCCATCTTTCCCTGCCCACTTTCTCCACCGATCGATGTCGCAATATAAATAAAACGCATACCCGCTGCAATCAAATGAATTATCCGCACCGCGCCCGCAGTGACAGCATGGAAAAAACAGCGGAGGACTAAACATGACCGAAAATACAGCTAAAAAAACCGCGCTGGTGGTCAGCGCGCACTCAGCAGATTTCGTCTGGCGCGCGGGTGGCGCCATCGCGCTTCATCATGCACAGGGCTACGCGGTGCACGTTGTCTGTCTCTCATTTGGCGAACGCGGTGAATCGGCCAAGCTGTGGCGTAAAGGGGAGATGAGCGAAGAGAAAGTGAAAACTGCCCGGCGCAGCGAGGCGCAGGCGGCGGCCGACATTCTGGGGGCCAGCATCGAGTTTTTTGACCTTGGCGATTACCCGCTGCGTGCCGACAAAGAAACCCTGTTCCGCCTGGCCGATGTTTATCGTCGGGTGCAGCCGCACTTTGTCCTGACCCACTCATTGCAGGATCCCTACAACTACGATCACCCAATGGCCACGCACCTTGCGCAGGAAGCGCGCATTATCGCCCAGGCTGAAGGTTATCGTCCGGGCGAAAAAATCGTTGGTGCACCGCCGGTTTACTGCTTCGAACCGCATCAGCCAGAGCAGTGCAACTGGAAACCGGATGTGCTGCTGGATATCACCTCGGTGTGGGATAAGAAATATCAGGCAATTCAGTGCATGGCCGGGCAGGAACATCTGTGGGAATACTACACGCGCGTCGCACAGCAGCGCGGCGTGCAGGCCAAGCGCAACGTCGGGATCACCAGCCAGCGCGATATCGTTTATGGCGAAGGCTATCAAAGCATCTTCCCACGCGTAACGGAGGATTTGGCATGAGCCTCATCGGTAAAAAAGGCGTGGCGGTGCGCACTATTCAACGTGCTGCTGCTGCAGATATCGACGCCCTGGCCCGCTCAGGTGTCGCCACCGTACACGAAGCGCAGGGGCGCACAGGCTTGCTCAATCCCGCCATTCGCCCCATTCAGCAGGATTGTGGCATTGCTGGCAGTGCAATCACCGTGCTGGTGGCACCAGGCGATAACTGGATGTTCCACGTGGCGGTGGAATTGTGTCAGCCGGGCGATGTGCTGGTGGTAGCGCCCACTTCACCGTGCAGTGACGGCTTTTTTGGCGATCTGCTGGCAACCTCGCTTCAGTCACGCGGCGTACGCGGACTGGTGGCAGATGTGGGGGTGCGCGATAGCCGCACGCTGCGCGCAATGGGTTTCGCGGTCTGGTCGCGTGCGGTGTATGCGCAAGGCACCGTGAAAGAGACGCTCGGTTCGGTCAATGTCCCGCTAGTGTGCGCCGGACAGCTGGTCTGGCCCGGTGACGTGATCGTGGCCGACGACGACGGCGTGGTAGTGGTGCCACGCAGTAACGCCGCCAGCGTGGCGGAAAAAGCGCGTCAGCGTGAAGCGCTAGAGGAGAGTAAACGTGCCCGCCTGGCAGACGGTGAGCTGGGGCTGGATATTTACCAGATGCGCCCGCGCCTGGCGGAAAAAGGACTGCGCTATCTCGACACGCTTGATCAACTGGAGGAGTAAGCCATGCGCCAGCGTCGCATTCCCTGCTTGTTGATGCGCGGCGGCACCTCAAAAGCCGCCTGCTTTCTGGCCCAGGATCTGCCAGCCGATCCCGCAGCGCGTGACCGGGTGCTGCTGGCGGTAATGGGATCGCCTGATATTCGCCAGATAGATGGCCTGGGGGGCGCCGATCCGCTGACCAGCAAAGTGGCGATCGTCAGCGCGTCCAGCCGCGACGATGCCGATGTCGACTACCTGTTTGCCCAGGTCAACGTCGATCAACCCCGCGTCGATTACGGGCAAAACTGCGGCAATATTCTCGCTGCCGTTGGGCCCTTCGCGGTCGAACGCGGGCTGGTTGCGCCGGGCCGTGAACGCACCACGGTGCGCATCTTTATGCAGAACACCGGGCAAATTGCTGAGGCAGCGTTCGCCACGCTCGGCGGGGAAGTCGACTATGACGGCGAACTGCGCATCGACGGCGTACCAGGCACGGCGGGCGAGATCGCCCTCACCTTTAACGATATTGCGGGATCGAGCTGTGGCGCCCTACTGCCGACCGGTCAACCGCGCGATCGCTTTGACGGCATCGACGTCACCTGCATCGACAACGGTATGCCGGTAATCCTGGTGCGTGCTGCGGATATCAATCGCAGCGGCTATGAAAGTCGCGAAGCGTTGGATAACGACAGCGAGCTGAAACAGCGGCTGGAGTCGATTCGGCTGCAGGCCGGGCCGCGCATGAATCTGGGTGATGTCAGCCAGCGCACGGTGCCGAAAGTGACTCTACTGGCTGAGGCACGCCACGGCGGCGCGATCAGCTCACGCACCTTTATTCCCCACCGCTGCCACGCCTCGATTGGCGTGCTCGGCGCGGTGAGCGTCGCCAGCGCCTGTCTGATCCCGGGTAGCGTCGCCGACGGCCTGGCGCGCACCAGCGATGCGCCTCAGCAGCGCCTAAGCGTGGAACACCCGAGCGGTGAGTTCAGCGTACTGCTACAGCGCAGCGGTGATAACCCGCTGGCGGGCTGCGGTTTGCTGCGCACCGCACGCGCGATTTTTGCCGGTGAAGTGTTGATTCCAGCGGCGATCTGGCCTTTCAGCAAGGAGTAGTTGATGAACATCACGTTTATTGGTTTTGGCGAAGCGGGCGGCATTCTGGCCCATGACTTACAGGCGCAGGGCAATGCGATAACGGTATGGGATCGTAAAGCCCTTGAGGCCGAGAACCTGCCCGCGCTACGGCAAAAAGCGCAGCACAGCGGCGTGCGGCTGGCCGACTCGCTGGCTGAAGCGTTGCAGGATGCCGCGCTGGTGCTCTCCACGGTGACCGCATCGCAGGCGCTAAACGTGGCGCAGCAGGCCGCACCGCTATTGCGGACCGGGCAGCATTTTCTCGATCTTAACTCAGTGGCACCGCATACCAAACGTGCCGCGGCTGAAGCGATTAACGCCGCCGGTGCCAGCTATATTGACGTGGCGGTAATGGCGCCGGTACCGCCCAAGCGGCTGGACACGCCGCTGCTGATCGGCGGCGTTCAGGCAGCTCAAGTACAGCTGCTGCTACAACAGCTCGGTTGCAACAGCCGCATGCTGGGTAGCGAAGTGGGTGAAGCTTCGGCGATCAAGATGTGCCGTAGCGTGATGATTAAAGGATTGGAAGCGCTGACCACTGAATGCCTGAGCGCAGCACGACAGTACGGCGTCGAGCAAGCGGTACTTGACTCGCTGCACGCCAGTTTTCCTTCGCTGGGCTGGAACGATCGGCTGCCGCACTACCTGATTAGCCGCGTGGCGGAGCACGGCCAGCGACGTGCGGAAGAGATGCAGGAAGTGGTGAAAACACTGCAAGACGTCAAGGTGCCGGCCGCGATGAGCGCAGCAATTGTTGCCACACAGCAAGGGCTGATAGATGCGTTAAACGCCCGCTCCCTGCGCTATCAACAACTGACACCGTTCATCTGGCAAGAGACGCTGGATAAGATCTATCCACCTCAATGAGTTATACGGATAGCGGTATGCGTTTTGTTTATCGGCAATTGTTTACATTTTTGCAACAGCGTAGCGTAAGCGAGACGAGAGCACGTTTAAAACAATAAATATCGGAAGCAAAAAATGAAGAGTAGAGCATCTGTCGCCCTTTCCCTGCTGCTGGCAGCGGGCGCTGGCCAGGCCAGCGCCGCCGCGCTGGACGCCAGCCTCACCAATCAGGTTATGACCCGTGTAAAAAATAGCATCAGCGCGCAGCACAGCACCGGCTGCGTGGCCGTGGTTGATGCCAGCGGCACGCTGCTGGCCTTCCAGCGCCTTGACGGCGCCTCGCCGGGTTGTGTCGATGCCGCGATAGGTAAAGCCCGCACCTCGGCGTTGTATCACACCCCCTCGCTGAAATTTATGCAGCGCTTACAGAGTGGCGAAACCACCGTTCTCGCCATCCCGCATGCCGTCGCACTCGGCGGGGGGTTCCCGCTCCAGCTGCAGAGTGAAGTGGTCGGTGCCGTTGGCGTCAGCACCCCCAAACAGGAACTGGATAATCAGGCTTCAGAGGCTGCCGCTCAGGCGCTGAAATAACTTTCGGGGATTTCCATGATGACTCTTTCACGCCGCCGGCTATTGACCGGCACGGCGGGCCTGCTGGTGGCTGGCGTCCTGAGGCAGGTGCTGCCCGGCAACCTCGCTTTCGCGGCACCCCCGCTGGCCGCCGCGGTTGCACCCTCCGCCAGTTTTCGCGCAATTTCCGTCACCCTCACCGGGCTGGAACAGCCGGATACGCTACTGGCACAGCGCCTGTACAGCTGGCTGCACGACCATGTCCCGCAGTTGGATAGCCAACTTGATACGCTCAGCACGCTACTGCAACAGCAACCGGTCGCCAACGGCGGCACGCTTCTGACGCTGTTGAGTACCCAACCCAAAGCCCTGAACGATCTTTATCAGGCGCTGGTTTCCGGTTGGTATCTGGGCGTCGTCGGCCCGCTGCCAAGGCCGCAGTGCATCGCCTTTGAAAATATTGTCAGCTATCAACTGGTACGCGATTCGCTGTTACCCCCGAGCTATGCGCCGGGACAACCTAACTTCTGGACGCAGCCGCCAGCAAGGAGAGCACATGTCTGATTCATTAAGCGCCGATGTGGTGGTGATTGGTGCCGGTATTGCCGGTTCACTGGCGGCACTGAAGATGGCCAACGCCGGCGCGTCGGTGCTGATACTGGAGTCCGGGCCGGAGATCAAACGCGACCGCGCGGTGGAATATTTCCGCAACTCGCCGTTTAAAGGCGATTTCACTGAACCTTACCCGCCGCAACCGTGGGCGCCGCAGCCGAAGTTCATCCCCAGCGATAACAATTACCTGATCCAGAAAGGCCCGGATCCCTATCGCGCCCAATATCTGCGCGGCACCGGCGGCACCACCTGGCACTGGGCGGGACAGGCTTTCCGTCTGCTGCCTAACGATATGCGTATTCAATCACTGTACGGCATTGGCCGCGACTGGCCGATCAGCTATGCCGAGCTGGAACCCTACTACTGCGACGCCGAGTATCAGATGGGCGTTTCTGGCGACAGCGATTTGGCTTCGCCGCGCTCACGTCCTTACCCGCTACCAGGCATTCCGCTGCCGTACGGTTTTGATCGCCTGAAGCAGCGTCTCGGTCCGCTGGGTTATGAGGTTGGCATTGGTCCACAGGCGCGCAACAGCATCGCTTATGATGGTCGCCCGGCCTGCTGTGGCAACAATAATTGCATGCCGGTGTGTCCGATTGATGCGCAATATCACGGTGGTATTGCCGCCCGTAAGGCGCTGGATGCCGGCGTGAAAATTGTCACCAACGCGGTGGTGTTTCGCATTGAAGCTGACGATAAAGGGACGATTCAGGCGGTACATTACCTCGATCAAAACAAAGCGCGTCATCGCGTCACCGGCAAACAGTTTGTCCTGACGGCGAACGGCATCGAGAGCCCGAAAATCCTGCTGCTTTCCACCAGCGAACGCTATCCGCACGGCATCGCCAACCGTTCCGGTATGGTGGGCCGTAATCTGATGGATCATCCGGGATCGTCGGTGGAGTTTTACGCTGATGAACCGGTGTGGTTTGGTCGTGGGCCGATGCGGCCAGGCAGCATTAACAACCTACGGGATGGCGATTTCCGTGCTGAACGCTCGGCGCTGCGCATCGATCTGTCCAACACCTCACCGGTGCGCTATCTCACCGAACGTCTGGTGCGTCAGGGTTACTACGGCCAGGCGCTCAACGACAAGCTGGCCTTCCAGGCCGAGCGTTTTGTCCAGCTGAAGTGCCTGCTGGAGATGCTGCCGGAACCGCAAAACCGCGTCACGCTGAGCAAAACGGAAAAGGATGCCTGGGGCATTCCACGCCTGGAGGTTCATTACCGCTTCCCGGAGTACGTGCATCGCGGTTATGACCAGTCGATGGTCGACTTCCAACGTATGGTTAAACAGATGGGCGGAACGGAGGCGATTTACAGTCCGCGCGGCGTTTACGATAACAACCAGCATATTACCGGCACCATGATTATGGGCAGTAATCCACAGGATTCGGTGGTAGATGGCCACTGCCGAACTCACGACCACCCGAACCTGTTTATCGCCGGCACCGGCATTATGCCCTCCGCGTCGACGGTCAATTCCACCCTGACCGGTACCGCGCTGGCGCTGCGCATGGCCGATAGCGTGCTGGCAAGCTTGTAAGGAGCATCCGATGAAACCTGTAGTTCTTCAGGCCGCTATCGCGCTGCTCCTGATGCAGTGTGCAGTAGCGCAGGCGGCAGACAACGACGCGCAGATTAAACGCGGTGAATATCTGGCACGCGCCAGCGACTGTACCGCCTGCCATACCGCCACCAACGGTCCACTGTTTGGCGGTGGCTTTGCCGTTAGCACCCCTTTCGGTCAGATTTGGGGCAGCAATATCTCATCCGATAAGCAGTTCGGTATTGGTAGCTGGAGTGACGATCAGTTCGTTGCTGCGGTGCGCGATGGCATTGGCAAAAACGGCGAACAGCTCTATCCAGCGATGCCGTATGACTCTTTCACCAAAATGAAGCGCGATGATGTGTTGGCGATCAAAGCGTATCTGCTGTCGATGCCACCGGTTCATCAGGCGTCACCGCAAACCGACCTGCCGTTCCCGTTCAACCAGCGTTGGGGCATGCGCTTCTGGAAGTGGTTTAATTTCGATAAGGGCGAATTACAGAACGATGCGCAGCAGAGCGCGCAGTGGAATAACGGTCGCTATCTGGTCGAGGCATTGGCGCACTGCGGCACCTGTCATACGCCGCGTAATCTGACCATGGGCATGGACAGCGATAAAGCGCTGGCCGGTGGCGATCTCGGCGGCTGGATGGCGTACAACATTACCCCGGACAAACAGGCAGGCATTGGCAGCTGGAGCCAGCAGCAGCTGGTGACCTACCTAAAAACCGGCTTTGTTGCCAACAAAGCCAGCGCCTCTGGCCCGATGGCAGAAGCGATTGAGCACAGTCTGCAATATCTGCCGGACAGTGACCTGCAGGATATCGCTACCTATTTGCGCACCGTTAAGCCACAGCCGGATAAGCAGCAAAGCCAGCCGCGCGACAGTTGGGGACAGCCCTCAACGGCGCTGATTGCTCTGCGCGGCGCAGACGACGGCACGCGCAACGCGCAGCCCGGCGTGGTGCTGTTTGCCGGTAACTGCGCCAGCTGTCACGGCGCGGAAGGTGCGGGATCGGGCACGGGCTTCCATGCTTATCCATCGCTGTTCCATCACACCAGCACCGGCGCGGCTGATGGGCGCAATGTGGTATCCGTCATCCTCAACGGCGTGCGCCGCCATATGCGCGCAGGTGAAGTGTTTATGCCCGCCTTTGCGCCGGAGCTGAGCGATCAGCAGGTGGCTGACGTCAGTAACTTTGTCAGCCAACAGTTTGGCAATCCGGCCGCGGCTAAGGTGAGTGCAAAGCAGGTTAAGGCATTGAGGCAGGATGCAAAGCTGGCTTCGCCCCCCATCTTTAGTCAGGGGGATAAACCTTAATCGCGGCTATCAGCGGCGCGATAAGCGTCGCCGATAGTTTAAGGGCTAATGATAATTTACCGTCACTTCACTGCTCACCACGCGCAAGCCCGGCGGCAATGCGCCCTGGCCCTGAAAACCAAAGGCCAGATGCAGCGTCTCTTCCGCGGCAACGTTGGCTAAACCACGCGTACTGCCGCTGGCCCCTTCGATTTCGACACAGCGATCGGCGGCACATAAGCGCACCACCAAACCCGACGGCGCAGGACGGCTAAGCTGATAGCGCCAGTTCACTACGGAAATAGTGCCCGGTGCGGATGACGGCGCACGCAGCGCCGGCGATTTCATCCAGTTACCGCGCACGCCGAGGCTCGGGCCGCTGGCGTTGGCGGTCCAGGCACCGGTGGCCGCATTGGCAGCGAGCGGCAACGCTATTATCGGTAACATCATTAATGCCCAGCACCAACGGCGCATTACTTGCCTCCAATGGTGGCTGTCATGCGGATCTGCCGGTTGTCGGTCAACTCCATGTTCGACAGCACGATCAGCTGTGGCAGATTGCGACGCAGGAAGCGCGCCAGCAGCGCACGCAGCGGATGGTTCACCAGCAGCACCGGCGGACCGCCGACCATCTCTTGCTGCTGCAGCGCACCTTGCGTCTGCACCAGTAAGCGATCCGCCAGGCCCGGTTCCAGTCCACCGCCGCCCTGCAGCGCCTGCAGCAGCAAGCGTTCCAGCGTGGCATCAAGGCCAATCACCTGCACCTCGCCATTTCCTGGGAACCACTGCTGGGTAATCGCGCGTCCCAACGCCACGCGCACCACGCTGGTTAGCTCCTGAGGATCGTTCTGTACCGGCGCATGTTCCGCCAGCGTTTCGATAATGGTGCGCATATCACGAATCGACACGCGCTCGGTCAACAGATTTTGCAGCACTTTATGCAGCGTGGTTAAGGTGATGACACCCGGCACCAGATCTTCCGTCAGTTTCGGCATCTCCTGCGTGACGCGATCCAACAGCTGCTGCGCTTCCTGACGGCCAAACAGCTCGCTGGCGTACTGGCCAATCAGATGATTAAGATGAGTCGCCACCACGGTGCTGGCTTCTACCACGGTAAAGCCTTGAATTTGCGCCTGCTCTTTCAACGCGCTATCAATCCAAATCGCCGCCAGACCAAAGGCTGGATCGACAGTCGGCTCACCCGGCAACGACCCCGCGGCGGTGCCCGGGTTGATCGCCATCCAGCGGCCCGGGTAGGCATCGCCGCTGCCAATTTCCACACCTTTCATCAGAATGCGGTAGCGCGCAGGCGGCAGCTCCATGTTGTCACGGATATGCACCACCGGCGGCAGGAAACCGACCTCCTGTGCCACCTTCTTACGAATACTGCGGATACGCCCCAGCAGTTCGCCATTTTGCAGGTGATCGACCATCGGAATCAGACGATAGCCCACTTCCATCCCCAGCGAATCTTCCAGCTGTACGTCGGTCCAGGAGGCCTCGACGGTGGCTGGCGTCTCCTGGGTTTTTACCAGACTGGCAGATTCCGCCGGTTTCTTCGGCTGCATTTCGCGCCCGCGCAGCCACCAGGCCAGGCCCAGTAAGCCAGCGGTAAACAGCAGAAAGACAAAGTTCGGCATGCCCGGAACCAGACCGAGTAAACCGATAACGCCGCCGCTTAACATCAGTACGCGTGGATTTCTAAACAGCTGGCTCACCATCTGTTCGCCAACATCCTGATCGGTGCTGACGCGCGTCACAATTACACCCGCAGCCGTTGAGATCACCAGCGCGGGGATCTGCGCCACCAGGCCGTCACCGATGGTCAACAGCGTATAGGTTTCACCGGCGTGACCGAGATCCATGCCGTGCTGCACCACGCCGACCAACAAACCGCCGATAACGTTGATCACCATAATCAGAATGCCGGCGATGGCATCACCGCGCACGAATTTACTCGCACCGTCCATCGAGCCGTAGAAATCCGCTTCCTGTGTTACCTCACTACGGCGGCGCTTGGCTTCATCTTCACCAATTAAACCGGCGTTTAAGTCAGCATCAATGGCCATCTGCTTACCAGGCATACCATCAAGCACAAAACGCGCGCCCACTTCGGCGATACGCCCCGCACCCTTGGTGATCACCATAAAGTTGATGATGACCAGGATGATAAACACCACAATACCGATGGCAAAGTTACCGCCAACCAGGAAGTGGCCAAAGGCTTCTACCACGCGTCCGGCCGCATCGGCGCCGGTATGACCGTCCAGCAAAATGATTCGGGTAGAGGCAACGTTTAGCGCCAGGCGCAGCAAGGTGGAGAAAAGCAGAATGGTTGGGAATGCTGCGAACTCCAGCGTGCGCTGGGTGAACATCGCCACCAGCAGCACCATGATCGACAGCGCGATGTTAAAGGTGAACAGCAGGTCGAGAATGAATGCAGGCAACGGCAGCACCATCATCGAGAGGATCAGCATGATCAGTACCGGACCAGCCAGTACCTGCCACTGCGTGTCTTTAAAGTTGCTCGGTAAACGCAGCTTCTCGGCTAAGTTAGCCATCGTTTCTGTTCTCTCCTGCAAAGTCCATGTCTGCCGGCACCGGCAGGTTTTTAGGTTTATTTGGAATCAGGCCGCCTTCGCGCTTCCAGCGTCGCAGCTGCCAGACCCAGGCCAGCACTTCTGCCACGGCGGCATAGAGTGCGCCGGGAATAAACTGGCCGATTTCCGTGTGTCGATACAGCGCGCGCGCAAGCGGCGGCGCCTCAAGAATGGGAATACGATGCTCTTTGGCTAATTCGCGGATTTTCAGCGCAATATCACCCGCCCCTTTGGCAACCACTTTAGGAGCACTCATCTTCCCTTCTTGATATTTTAGGGCCACCGAATAGTGAGTGGGGTTGGTGACGATAACGTCCGCTTTTGGCACGTCGGCCATCATGCGGCGCCTTGCGGCAGCGCGCATCGCCTGACGAATACGCCCTTTAACGTGCGGATCGCCTTCGTTTTGTTTATGCTCGTCGCGAATTTCCTGACGCGTCATGCGCAGCTTTTTGAAGTAGCTATACAGCTGCCAGAACACGTCAAAGCCAACCATCGGGAATAATCCCAGCATGACCAACCCGCAGCTGGCGGCCATCATTGATAAGCCGTGATGCAGGGCGTTAATCGGCGGTTCACTCATCAGCCGCAGCATCTCTTCCCAATGGCTCCAAATGTACCAACCGGCAACCAGCCCAACCAGCACCGCTTTCATAATCGACTTTACTAACTCCGCAGCGGTTTGGCCGGAGAACATGCGGCCAATACCGCTCAACGGATTGAGCTTCTTGAGGTCGAGCTTGATGGATTTACCGCTAATGTTGAGGCCGCCCAGCGCCATCGGTCCGGCAATCGCCACCACCACAAGGCCGCCCATCAGCGGCAGTAGCGCAATCATGGCCTGCTTAATCAGGCTGCCAATGTGCCCGATAATGACCTTGTCATCGCTCACCATGCCGTGATCGAAACGGAAACCCGTGGCGACCATGCTCGCCAGCCGCTCTGCCATGCTGTTGCCGCCTACCCATAAAATCAGCAGTCCAATCAACAGCATCATCACTGAAGTCAGCTCGCGCGAACGCGGAATCTGCCCTTCCTCACGCGCCTTCTCAAGTCGGTGGGGGGTGGGCGATTCTGTTTTGTCCTCGTTACTCTCTTCAGCCACAACGCACCTCAGCGGGCAGGAATTCTGAGCATAGAATGCCAAAAGCCCACGCGGCTAAAGCGCGGATTAAAGGGGAGAAATGTGAGTTTATTTAGCCATAAGTGAAATTGCGGACGGTTATAACCGCTAAGCGGAATAAAAAAAGGCGTCCAGCCACATGCGCGCAACATGGGCAGGACGCCTTTATCCAAAGCACTCGATTCACGCTTAACGAGAAACAAATGCACAATGTCAGTAAAGGTATTGCAAAGTGTGTGCCAAAGGCTAAATGCGTGATGCAGGCCGCTCAAGCAGGAAGAATTGAATTGATTGACAGAAATCTGCACTATCTGGGCGCGCCAGCTGCACAGGCTTTGTGCAGCACGGCGATCTGCGTCCACTATCCTTAAGCAAAAGCCATGCCGTGCTACGCTGAATGGCGTGCAGAAAACGCCCGGAAATTCCGAAATTTTGAAAATTGTTTCGCCGGGCAATCTTTTTTAACCCCGATAAATAGATTAATCTTATTTACCATTTTTAATTGGTACTAACACCAGGTAAAAGCAACATCAGCACCGCCTTTTGCTAACCCCAACAAATAAATTAACTCAGCTTATCTTTCGCCAGGACTAAGTGTTTTATATCATCGGCCTGCGCTGCTTTTTCGCCCGGTAGCACGGGATTTCTCTTGGTGCAATGGTTTGAATTCTCAAAAGTCTTAGGTAGACTTAGTTCAGCACTATCTTTCTGTAATCTGTCTGTTTTTTTGATGGCTTTCTCGCTGCCTAATCTGCCTGCCTTAAAGGCCCGTGCCGCAGATTACTCTGCAGCTAATCTGATGAAATTTGAGGATCATGGTGAATAAGAGTCTCGTGCTTGTGTTGCTGGCGGTGTTAAGTTTGGCTGCATGTAAAGCGCCGCCGCCACCCGTTACTGATGACACGCTGGTAACCAGTGAAGTAAATGGTGTCAAACTGGTTCATCGTCATGCGGTGGCAGCACCTGGCGAATTCACGCCGGTTAATGAGAGTTATCGCGCGCTGTATGCCGCATCGGTGATGACCACGCCTGATTTTAGCGGCAAGGTGGTGCGCTATCTCGATAACGCTAAACCGTTTGAAGTGCTTGGCCGTGTTGAACACAGCTGGCTGGCCGTGGCCGATGAGCCAAACGGCCAGTTGATTGGCTATATTCCACCGAAAGCAGGCGTGGAAAGCAGCCGTTATGACGCGACCATCCGTAGCGACCGCCCGCGTCCTCGCCGTAATAGTAAACAGGTCTGTGTGGCCGTTGGAGGCGCGAGCAAAGCTTGTCGCACTAACGATACTGCGACCTGGATTTTAGACTGATAATGCAATCCGGCGCACAATGCCCGCAGATGTTTACATTCTGCGGGCTGTGATTTTCGCCCTTGCCTGGATAACCGAGATTTAATGACTCAGGATTCTTTTGCTCGCGATGGCATTGTCGCGGGCAATGATAACCTTTTGCTTAATGCCGCAGCACCGATCCTGAATGCCGTCGTCCGTATACGGCAGGCTGCCACGCATGACGATCCTGCTGGTCTGCGTCAGTTGCTGATTGAAGAGATCCGTCAATTTGAACAACGCTGTAAGCAAGCAGGCTTGCCGTTTGAGATGATTATTGGCGCGCGTTACTGTTTGTGCAGCGTGCTGGACGAAGCAGCAGCGCAAACGCCCTGGGGCACGCGCGGCGTATGGTCTGGCAATGGCATGTTAGTGACCTTCCATAATGAAAGCTGGGGCGGTGAAAAGGTGTTCCAGCTGCTATCGCGCGTGTCACAAAGTCCGCAGCAGCATGTGTGGCTGCTGGAAGTGATCCACTATTGCCTGCTACTCGGTTATGAAGGCCGTTATCGCGGCAGTGAAAGTGGCCGGGCACAGTGTGAAGCCATCCGCAAACGGTTGGCGCAATTAATTGCTGAAAATCGCCCATCCAGTGCCGAGCCCGCCGTGCCCTTAGTGGAAGTGCATCCACTGGTGAGTACATTAACCCGCCCGATGGTGCCGCTCTGGGCCTGCATTACCTTAGCCGCGCTGATTGCCAGCCTGATTTATAGCGGGCTTAACTGGCGGCTGGGTAATGCGGCTGAACCCTTGCTACGTAACATTTATCAAACGCCACTGCCGCAAATCACGCCGGGACGACGTCCCACCTCACCCCAAGCCCTGCTCGATTTGCATCAACGTCTGAATGATGTCATTGCCGCGGGCCAACTGGAAGTCAGCGACGGTGCTTTTGGCAGCAAAGTGATCATCCCCGCTGACAAGCTGTTCGCCAGCGATGGCACCGTCGTGAATCAGGTCGGTCGTGCCCTGCTAGCACACGTTGCCAGCGCCATGAAAACCGTCAAGGGCACGGTGCTGGTGTCGGTGTACACCGATAATAGTCCGGTGGATGGCCGCTTCGCCTCAAGCTATGAATTCTCTTTTGCCCGCGCGCGCGCGATCACACAGCTGCTTAATCCACAATTAGCCGAAGGTCACAGCGTGAAAGCGGAAGGACGTGGTGACAGCAATCCGCTGCTGCCCAACGACAGTAATGAAAATCGTGCCCGTAATCGTCGGGTTGAAATTACCCTGTTTGCCACTCCGGAAACACTCGGCAATCATCAGGGAGGCCAATGATGCGCGCGTCACTGCAACATCTGTTAACCCATCGCCTGCTGTGGAGCCTGATTGGCGTCACGGCGCTGAGTTGCGTGCTGTGGATGCTTGGACCGCTGTGGAGCTGGGGCGATACGCGCCCGCTTGAGCCGGTACTTCCGCGCCAGCTGGCGGTAGGAATGCTGTTCTTGCTCTGGCTGCTCTTCCAGTTTATTCCTGCACTGTGGCGCGGCTGGTTCAATAGCAAATTGCTTAATCGCCTGCAGCAGATGAGCCATGAAGAGTTGTCCGATCGTCAGGCGACGGACACGCTGCTAGCCCAGCGCTTTAGTGAAGCTGCACTGCGTTTGAAACGCACCCAGTTTGGTCGCCGTCATCAGCAGAGCTGGCTGGCACGCTTTCAAAGCCATTACCTGTATCAGCTCCCCTGGTACGTCATGATTGGCGCACCGGGTGCCGGTAAAACCACTGCTTTACTGAACGCCGGGCTTGAATTCCCGCTCACCGACAGTCTCGGCAAGGCCGCCATTCGCGGCGTTGGCGGCACGCGCCATTGTGACTGGTGGTTTACCGATAGCGCAGTGCTGATCGATACCGCAGGGCGTTACGCCTTACAGGAGAGCCAGCGTGCCCGCGATGGCGCTGAGTGGCAGAGCTTTATCAATCTACTGAAGCGCTATCGTACCCGTCAGCCGATCAACGGCGTGATCATGACCATCAGCGTCTCTGACCTGCTCACCGACTCAGCTGAAGCACGTCATGCCCAGGCTAGCGCACTGCGTGAGCGCATGGCGGAGTTACATCAGCATACCGGTATTCATTTTCCCGTTTACGTGATGGTGACCAAAACCGATCTGCTGAAAGGGTTTATGAGTTTCTATGGTAATCAGAGCAAGCCACAGCGTGATGCTATCTGGGGTTTTACCTTTCCCTGGGAACCCGGTAAGCCGCATAAAGAGGATTGGCATCGCAGCTTCGGCCAGCAATATCAGCATTTAGAGCAGCGTTTGCAGCACCAGCTGGCAGACGTGATGGCCAGTGAACGCGATCTCACGCAGCGTGCCGACAGCTTCCTGTTCCCGCAAGAGTTCAGTTCGCTGCGTCCCCTGCTGAATGAGTATCTCGACGTGGTATTTTCCAGCCATCAGGAGCCGATAGCCTGGTCACCGCGCGGCCTCTTCTTTACCAGCGGGACGCAGGAGGGTTTACCCTTTGATCGCATCATGGGTGAGCTGAATCGCAAGTTACAGCTGCCCCATACCGGTGAGAGCAGCCTGGCAGCCTGGGATAGCGTCAATCGCAGCAGCCCGATTCCCGGTAATAAAGGACAAAGTTTCTTTATTCGCGATTTACTCAGCGATCTGGTATTTCGTGAAAGTGGCCTTGCTGGCAGCAATCGCCGTTGGGAATATCGTAATCGCCTGTTCCACTGGATTGGCTATGGTGTGCTGACGGGCGCTCTGCTATTGCTCTCCTGTTTGTGGCTGACCAGTTACATTCAGAATCAGCATTATTTAGATCAGGTGGCTGAGCGCATCGGTCCGATTACGGTTCAAAGCCAGCAGGTGATTCACCAGCCCGCCGATAATATTTTTGATCTGCTACCCTTCTTAAATAACCTGGTAAAACTGCCGTTGTCTGAGCGCTTTTCCCTCGACAATCCACCGCTTACCATGCGCGTTGGCCTTTATCGCGGCACCCAGGTGAGCGATGCGGCCTGGGTGCTTTATCAAAATGCACTTAAGTCTTTACTGTTGCCCCGCGTAGCACAGCAAATCACCAATCTGCTGCGTGACGATCCGGGTAACGATAACGAATACAGTCGTAATGCGCTGCGTGCCTATCAGATGTTGTATCAGCCACGTAATTATGACGGTGAATTTCTGCGTGGCTGGCTGATGCAAAATCTGCAGCGGTCATTGCCTAACGAGGTGAGCGCGCGCGATCTGCAGCAGCTCGACTGGCATCTCAGTCAGCTGCTGGATCAGCAAATACAGTCTTCGCCTTATGCGCGTGATAACGCTCTAATGATGCGCAAGCTTGCGGAGAATCTGAAAAATGCCGGTGAAAGCAGCAATACGCTGGCGATCACGCCGCGCGTCGTTTCGCAGCGATTGACCAGACACAGTGAGTAATGGTGAGGTAACGATGCCGAAACACACTGCGCCAGGCTGGTATGGCAAACTACCGGCAACCGGCGATTTTTTGCGCCAACGTCTCAGTGAAAATACCGTGACGCCCTGGAGCCACTGGTTTCAGCAGGGTTTGGTGCACTGGCATCAACAACCTGAGCCCAGCACGGCACAATTTCTACGCGCGCCGGTGTGGAACTTTGTTCTGCCGCTTTCCCCTCTGCGTCAGCAGGTACAGATGGGCTGTTTGCTGCCCTCCAGCGATCGTGTAGGACGCGCATGGCCGCTGTTAGCTCTGCGCAGCTTCCCTCTCAGTCACTGGCACAGCTCGCAGCTGGCGATGTCCGGCGACTGGTTTCAGGAACTGGGAGCGCTGCTGATGAGCGCAGTGCGCGATCGGCTCAATCCCGATGCTTTAGAGCAGAAAATGCAGCAGCTGTCGCCGCTGATGGTGCCGGATACGCAGCGCAGCGACATCATGGATGTGATTGGTTTTGCCGATCTGCCCTGCACGTTAAGCTGGCGTGAAGTGGCCGACAAATTTGATCCGCAGCAGCACATGAGCTACTGGTGGAGTAATCGCAGTGACGGTTTTAGTCATGCCACACACAAGCATAGTGGTCCGCTGACTGCGCAACTGTTTTCGTTATTGTTTAACCCGGCGTCTGGTGCACAGCCGGGCCGCAACGGCCTCTATCCACCCATGTTTGAATAGGCCGCCGCGTTTGCCTTATTAACGGGATGACTCATGCAATTTACCATTGTGCAGTGCAATACGGATGTGCCGGCAAAGACGGTTGCGTTCAAACCGCCCGGCGGCACCATCGGCCGTAGCCAGGATAACGACCTGGTGCTGCCAGACGAATCGCGGGCGATATCACGTCTGCAGGCACTGGTGCACCTTTCTCCTGAGGGGGAATGCCGTTTAACCAACCAGGGAAGCGTCACGTCGGTGGTGCTGAATGGCGTCGCGCTGCAACGCGGTACGCAGGTCGCGTTGCAGGACGGTGATACGCTGCAAATTGGTGAGTACCAGCTTGAAGTTCGCGACCCCAACACGCTTAGTGCGAGTAAGCAGGACGATCCGCTGGCTTTCTTTACCGATAACGCTGACGACCCGCTCGGCATGTTGCAGCAGCCGGAAGTCATTCCCGAACCGGCCGCACGTAGCGAGCGCCGTAACGATCCCCGCCTGGCTATCGATCCGCAAAGCGATGCCCCCACGTTACCCAATGTGTTGCCCGGTGCCAGCCAGGACAAGCTGATTGCTGCGCTGCTTGAAGGTATGGGGCTGAACAACGGTCACCAGACCACGATTACCGAGGAGCAAATGCGGGTTACCGGCCGCATGCTGAGCCTGTTTTCGCAAGGTACCGTTGCCCTGCTCTCCTCGCGCTCGATTCTGAAGCGCGGGGTGAAAGCAGATATGACGATGATCCTTAACGAAGCCAATAATCCTTTCAAAATCCTGCCTTCGGGCAAAACAGTGCTGATGCAGATGTATCAGAGCCAGATGCCTGGCTTTATGCCGCCAGAACCGGCGGTGCGCGATGCGTTGGTGGATTTACAGGCGCATCAGCTCGGCATGATTGCCGGTATCAGGGCCATTATCGCCGCGATGCTGCAATCGTTTAATCCTCAGCGTCTGGAAGAAGAAGCGCGCAAAGATGGTGTGTTGCCGAAGCTGGCGTTAAGCGGCGGGCGTAAAGCAGCATTGTGGGACTATTTCTCACGCCACTACCAGCGTACCGCAGGCGAGATCGAAGATGACTTCCACACGCTATTCGGGGAGGCCTTCTTGCATGCCTACGATATGGAAGTGAATCAATATAAAGATTCCCAAACGCGGACCGAAGACGCATGAAGATGATGTTTGCCAGTCGTTGCCAGCAAGGTATGCGCGACGAGAATCAGGATCGTACCGGCGTCGAGCTGGACGATAGCAGAGCCTGTTTTCTGGTGTGTGACGGTGTTGCCGGCTTGCCCGGCGGTGATATGGCGGCGCAGCTGGTGCGCGATACCCTGCTGAAGCAGCTGCAGCGCAGCGCGAGCTTCACGCCAGACAGCACGCGCGCGGCGATAGAACACTGCCAGCAGGTGTTGATTGAGGCACAGGGAAACAATCCGAATTTTTCACGCATGAGCACCACCCTCGCCGCCCTGTTTATCGACCGCGAAAAACAGCTCGCATGGTGGGCGCACGCGGGTGATAGCCGGGTTTATCACTTCCGTCATGGGGTGCTAAATCAGGTGACGCGTGACCACAGCCTGGCCCAGCAGTTACGTGAAGCAGGCTATGAAAATACCGGCATTAACAGTAATTTACTCTATAATGCGCTCGGTGTTGAACCGGCGCGTCCGGCCACATTTAGCGAAGTGATTTCGCTCACCGATGGCGACGCGTTTCTCGTCTGCAGCGACGGATTCTGGCTCAATCTCACCACCCACGAAATGGAACTTGCACTGCGCATGGTAAATGCTTGCGAAGAGTGGCTGACTTTGATGGAACAAGCCGTTAACCGCAGTGTAAAAAGCGACAATCTCAGTGCTTTGGCAGTCTGGATTGGCGAACCGCAGGAAGCGACGCTGCTTTACTCCCAGGCTGATGCGGCACGTTTTCTGCCGTCACGTTATTGATGCAAGGATTCTTATGAAAGTGTGGTTGACGGGCTTCGCAACGCTGTTGCTGGCCTTTAATGTGCAGGCAGAAGATTATCGCGTGGTGTATTCACCAAGCCTGTCATTGGAAGTCTACATTGATGACGTGGCAAGTAAGGCACCGAACGACTGGTGTAAAGAGACGCTGCCGCTGCGAATTGTCTCGGGCAAAAGCACCGACTCCAGCATTCTGACCAGCTTCTTGCCGCGCGTCGGTACGCTGCTGGCAAATCAATGCGGCCTGCTGGATGAGCTTCCCTGGCAAATGACCAATAAAGACGGCAGCGTACTAGCGAATGGCAGCGCGGCCAAATTACAGAACTGGCGTCCAATTGTAATAAACGATGCCACAGCCAGCGCAACCAGCAGCAACGCTGCACCGCTCGATCTGTCGCGTCCGGCCGATAGCACGCCGCTGCAGCACTTTGCGTTGCCAGGCGGTTGCCACTTCCGCACCTGGTGGGATGACAAAGGCGAGTCGCTCTTTATTCCCGATAATCCACAACAACACTGCTCGACGGAAGGGTGGCTGGAAGGTCCGAGTGAAATGACCTTAATGAGCGGAGGTAAAACGCGCACGGTGGCGTTGAACTTCACTCAAGGCTATCCGATTGCTGACCTGAAATTAAGCGGCCCGCCGCTGGAAGTTGTTTCGGTAAATAACCAACGCATGATTGTTACGCGTCCGGATGCCGATGATAGCTGGCTCGTGCTGCCCTTTGATGCGCAACAACACGTATGGCGCTTCACCGGCACGCTGTTAGTGAAAATGGATAAAACCGCCGATCAGGATAGCGATGTGCTGAAAAAGCGGGTTGAAACGTTACGCGGCGTTTGGTTGCCGCAATTTATGCCACAGCAAAAAGTGACTGTGTTACTGATTGACACCCTGCATGCGGATCTCGCCGATCCGGCGATTGGTGCCTGGCGTAACATTAATTAATTAGCGGTCGTTGCCTGCCGTCAGTCACCTGACGGGGCGCTACAGGACGTGTTCAGAGAGTTCACTATGTCGGCAAACGAAAACCATACACCCAACGCCCTTCCTGCGGGCTACCGGTTTAATGAATTTGAAATCAAGGAAGTGATTGGCGGCGGCGGCTTTGGCATTGTTTACCGTGCCTGGGATCATCAGCTGGAGCGCACCATCGCCATTAAAGAGTACATGCCGGTATCACTGGCGGTGCGCGCGGCAGACATGTCGCTGGAACTTCGCGGGGAGCGATTCCACAAATTATTTACGGCCGGGCGTAACAGCTTTATTCAGGAGGCGCGGCTGCTGGCGCGCTTCAATCATCCCGGTTTGCTTCACGTACTCCGTTTCTGGGAACAGAACGGCACCGCCTATATGGGGACGCTGTATTACAGCGGGATGACGTTAAAAGAGTGGCAAATCACCAGCCCGGACAGCATTGATGAAGGCTGGATCCGTCGCCTGTTGCCGCCGCTATTTGGCGCTATTGACACCATTCATGCTGGCGGTTATCTGCATCGCGATATCTCACTGGATAACATCCAGATTCAGGAGAACCAGCTGCCGGTATTGCTTGATTTCGGATCAGCGCGCAAAGAGATTGGTAACCTTTCTGACGAAACCGAGATCATGCTGAAGCCAGGCTTTGCCCCGATTGAGCAGTACAGCGAAGAGGGTGAAATCGAGCAAGGTCCCTGGACGGATATTTATGCGCTGGGTGCGGTATTGCACAACCTGATCACCGGTCATGCGCCGCCGGTTAGCGTGGTGCGCTGCATTGAGGACAACTATCAGCCCCTGGTTGAACGCAAACCGGAAGGCTATTCTCTGCCGCTGCTGCACGCGATTGACTGCGCATTGGCGATGAAGCCGAAAGATCGTCCACAAAGCATTGATGCGTTTGCCAACCTGATTGATTTACCGGTCAGCGATGTTGAGTCTCTGTCGACAACGCTTCCGGTCGCTGCTGAGCCGATCCCGCCCGTTGAGCCATTAGCCGCCCCACCAGAGCCTCAGGTGCTGGCGGTGAATCACGGTGCTGCCGCCGTTGAACCCTTAACGCCGCGCAACGTACGCCGTTTGTCCCCAGGTTTAGTCGCTGCCGCGGTCATTGCCGTGTTAGCCGTTATCGGCGTGGTGTGGAAAACCAATCATCACAGCGAAACGCCGCCAGTGGCTGCCACAACTTCACCTGCCACGCCTGCTGTCGCCGATAATAAAGCGGTGGCGAGCAGTGCGCCAACCATGGCGACGGTTTATCTGCGTTTGCAGGCGGGTGAAAACGTGATGCTGAATGGTGAGGCGAAGGATGTGAAACCTTCCAGTAGCGGTTTTGCCTCGCTGAATCTGGCCGCTGGGAGTTATCGCATTGAAGTGCATAATGGTAGCCAGGTGCACAGTCAATCCTTGACCATCGACAAGCCGGGAACCTGGCTGATCAATCCTGCGCAGTAACGAGGTTAGCGCGCTGCTGTATTCTGGTTCTGCAGCGCCCTAACTTCAGCCGCCAGCCGCGTCAGTGCCTCTTCTTGCATGCCACGCTTGCCCAGCTCCTGCTCCAATGCATAGAGATACTGTGCGTTGGTGCCCAACGGGCCGCTGGCCTGCGCGATCAGTGGCGCAATAGTGCGACGACATGAATCGGTCTCGTACAGTGGATGGCGGGGATCCATAATGAAGACCAGCGCGGTGACGTTACGTCCATCCTCCAGCGCCAGTTCGCACCAGGTTGGCAGATAGCAGCCGGTAATCATTTCACGCTTCCACAGCAGTTCGAGCTCATCATGCAATCGCGATTCTGGCAAACGAAACGCCAGACCGCTGGTCATCCCGCCCTCTTTCAGTGCCAGCATGCGTCCCGGCGCCGTGACCGTACCGCGACCCGCAATCAGACGCAGACAAAAGGCGCGGTGCCAACCTTCCAGCCGGCCAGACGCCACTTCTTCCGCTTCAAAAATGGGGTTCCACATCAGCGAGCCATAGCCAAAGATCCACACTGGACTCTGGTCAGGACGACAAGCAAGCGTTGCCGCCAGCGATGCCGCACGCTGTTCACAGCTCCACAGTAGCGCCTCGTCAATATCACCAAATGATGTTTTGCAATCTGCTTTTAATAAAAATTCCCGGGTTAACACTACGGTCTCCTCTACTATGCAAACATCTCGCCGGTGCAGCATCTTAAAACTGATGTCTTAACGTCGACGCCTGTTACGTCGGCTTAAGAGAAGACATTAATTCATTTTTAACAAAAAATTCAACATTGACCCCGATCACAAAGGGGAAATTCTCTGTAAATAGCATCGGCTGCCTGGCGAGAAACTTGAATAGCGCGGGGAAAAGCAGGAATGCGGGCCAAAATGACCCGCTTCACAGACTAGTTTTTAGGGTGCCACTTATCATCATCACCTTTGGCATACTCTTGTTTAACGGCTGACCAGGCAACTTTGTGGGCAACCTCTTCGCGAGATTCGTCGCCACGTCTGTCGTCAGGATCTTTATATTGATCCCAGGCGCTGTTGAAGGCTTTCTGATAGATGGTTTGTGCGTGACTCGGCAACACATGGCGCACACTGTCGGGCAACTCACGGTTAGATGAATAAGGCATATTTCCTCCTGTTTCACACTAAAACTTAAGCCTGGAACATCTGCGATAAAACGCAAATCGTTACTTTAGCCGGCAGGAGCGTAAAAAAAGATTTAAACCGCTATAAAGTACATCATAAGTACTCATTAATGGCATTAATCACCGTTGAAACTTAGCAAAATACTATTTCAACATAATGAATATATGCATTAATCCGGTGATAACCTGACCTTTCTCCCTGTTATGTATAAGAAACGCCTTTGGTAAAGTCGCGTAAAATCGCAGCAGCCTGGCTGATGAAAAGTTACACTGCGTTGCGTCAGAAAACTCATTATATTTATCAGGCAATGATTGCCTGCTTTGTACTTTTTCCCGGAGAGGATGGTAAATGCCTGGACATGAGAAAACCCGCCACACCGAGTACTCACTGATTTTCCCCGTTGCTGCGCTGGCTGTGCTGAGTTTTTTTGGCAACCAGACAGCGCTACTGCCGGTTATCGGCATCAACTTACTGGCGTTAGTCGCCATTCTGAGCAGCGCCTTTAGCGTTGTACGTCATGCGGATGTATTGGCCCACCGTTTAGGTGAACCTTATGGCTCGCTGATTCTCAGCCTTTCCGTGGTCATTCTGGAGGTTAGCCTTATCTCCGCGCTGATGGCGACAGGCGATGCCGCCCCCGCGTTGATGCGCGATACGCTCTACTCCATCATCATGATCGTTACCGCCGGTTTAGTTGGTTTTGCCCTGCTGCTGGGTGGCCGTAAATTTGCCACCCAGTACGTCAATCTGGCGGGGGTTAAGCAGTACATGATCGCCATTTTCCCGCTGGCGATTCTGGTGCTGGTATTTCCCAATGCATTACCGGGTGGCAACTTCTCCACCGCACAAGCGCTGATTATTGCCGCAATATCGGCCGCCATGTATGGCGTGTTCCTGTTGATTCAGACCAAAACGCATCAGAGTCTCTTCGTTTATGAGCATGAAGATGATGGCGACGATCCGCATCACGGCAAACCCTCCGCGCACAGTTCGCTATGGCATACCGCGTGGCTAATCGTGCATCTGATCGCGGTAATTAGCGTCACCAAGATGAATGCCAATCCACTGGAAAGCCTGCTGACAGAGCTGAACGCGCCGAAGCAGTTCACCGGTTTCCTGGTGGCGCTGTTGATTCTGTCGCCAGAAGGATTAGGTGCAATTAAAGCGGTGTTGATGAATCAGGTACAGCGCGCGATGAATCTGTTCTTTGGTTCAGTGCTGGCAACGATTTCATTAACCGTGCCCGCCGTCACCATCATCGCAACCTTGACCGATCAGCAATTGGTGTTTGGCCTTGAGCCGCCGCAGATGGTGATCATGAGTGCCGTGCTGATTCTGTGCCATATTTCGTTCTCAACTGGCCGTACCAACGTACTGAATGGTGCTGCACATCTGGCGCTGTTTGCCGGCTATTTGTTGACGATTATGCTGTAAACCGTAGGGTTGCTATGAACACACATTCTGTAGCGGCGCGATTTATCGCGCAATAAATTGCGCCGCTACGACACCTGTGAATGGTGAATGACAAAATAATGAAAAAGGCGCCATTGGCGCCTTTTTTACATCTGAAACAATCAGTTGCTGGTGTCTAGCTCTGGGAAACCCTTCACCAGATCGTCGATCGCTTTCATCTGCACCAGGAAAGGCTCCAGCTTGTCCAGCGGCAGCGCGGAAGGACCATCACACTTGGCGCTGTTCGGTTCCGGGTGCGCTTCGATAAACAGGCCAGCAATGCCAACCGCCATACCGGCACGCGCCAGTTCAGCCACCTGCGCACGACGACCGCCAGATGCAGCACCGAACGGATCGCGCGTTTGCAGCGCGTGGGTAACGTCGAAGATCACCGGGCTATTTTTGGTGACATTCTTCATTACGTTGAAGCCGAGCATGTCGACCACCAGATTGTCGTAACCGAAGTTGCTGCCGCGATCGCAAAGAATGACCTGATCGTTGCCGCCTTCCACAAACTTGTCATAGATATTACCCATCTGGCCTGGGCTGACAAACTGCGGCTTCTTCACGTTAATCACGGCGCCCGTTTTCGCCATGGCTTCCACCAGATCGGTCTGACGGGCGAGGAAGGCGGGCAGTTGAATCACATCAACCACGTCCGCTACAGGCTGCGCCTGGGAAGCTTCATGTACGTCGGTGATAATTTTCACGCCGAAAGCCTGCTTCAGCTCCTGAAAAATTTTCATCCCCTCTTCCAAACCCGGACCGCGATAGGATTTGATGGATGAACGGTTAGCTTTATCAAAAGAGGCTTTGAATACGTAAGGGATGCCGAGTTTGTCGGTGACCTTAACGTAATGTTCGCAGATGCGCATGGCGAGATCGCGCGATTCCAGCACGTTCATGCCGCCGAAGAGAACGAATGGCAGATCGTTTGCGACCTTGATATCGCCAATACTCACTACTTTCTGTGTCATGACCTTTCCTTATATCTTCTGAGGCTTAGTGCAGCGTCACCTGCTTCTGTTCGATGGCGTGAATCTGCACTTTAATCATTTCGCTAACCGGGTCTTCAGGACACTGTTCAACAAAATAGGTCAAATCGGTCAGCGCGATGTGTTCACACTCTAACTGCGCGTATATCAAGCCGCGATCGCGGATCTCATAGGGATCGTCGGGATCGATCTGCAGCAGCACCTGGCTTACGTTCAACGCCAGTTCCATCTGCTTCTCTTCCATCAGCGCCGATTTCAACGTATCAAGCATTTTGCGCATGACGTTGATCGTTTTCGCTTCGTCGAGATCATCATTGTACAGCTTAGCGGTTGGGCTAATATTGCCCTTAAGCCATACTTCTAACGTATGCGTATCCAGCGTTTCGCCATTGAACGGATTAATTAGCCACATCTCGCCGTCTAACCAGTCCGCACGCAAAATCAGCTGCGTAGGGAAAATGACCGGCATGAGCGGTAACTCTAGCTCATCGGCGATATGCAGCAGAATCACGCCGAGCGAAACCGCAGTACCCTGGCGGCTCGAAAGCACTTTGTCGATCCACAGCGCATCCGAAAGGTTGTAGACGCCGCTGGCACCACCAAATCCCCACTGACGATAAAACAGTTCTAACAGCTTCTCGAGCTGCAGATCGGCATCTTTTTCACTGCTGATAAACGCTCGGGCTTCCTCGACCAGCGCGGCCAGCTGCTGCTGCACGGATGGCGCGGAAAAATCATTGCGTATGGCGCATGTGGCACCAATCACCGCTTCACTTAACGGCGTTTTACTGTAATCAAGTTGCTCTGGCGAGGTCATACAATCCCCAATAACGGCATTTTGGTCATCGCCAGCTTAATCACAATCAACAAGGCAACGATTGCAACCAGACAGGCGATCCAACGTGTCCCCATTTTACGTGGGCGACGGCTCAATGCCACGGAACCTAAGGCGATGTAGATAATAACCGCTAACAGCTTCTCCGTCAGCCAGCTTCCTTGCGGTGTGAACGGATAAAAGTGAGTAATCATCACTAACAGCGCGCCGCTTATCAGTAAAAAGGTGTCGTTAATATGCGGCGCAATGCGCACCCAGCGGCGCTGCAGCATGCCTGAACCGGTGCACTGCCAATAGAAACGGAGCAGAAACAGGCTGATCGTTAAGGCTACAGTCAGTAAATGGAAATGTTTGATCAGGGGATACCAGCTCGCCATCGTCGTTCCTTAATTGAAAAATTGTCCCAAAGTGACGCGCGGATTCCCGCCGTAATCGTCAACGGTGCTTACCATCTGGTAATTGTGCTGCATCATCATCGCGCGTACGGCCGCGCCCTGCTGCCAACCGTGTTCCAACAACAGCCAGCCACCAGGCTGCAACCATTGCGGCGCGGTGTGAATAATGAAGCGTAAATCGGCCAGGCCCTGATCGTCCGCCACCAACGCGCTGAGCGGCTCAAAGCGCACATCGCCCTGCTGCAGATGTTCATCGGCGGCATCAATATACGGAGGATTGCTGACAATCAGGTCAAAGCGTTGGGCAGGAAGATCGCTAAACCAGTGGCTAAGCATGAAGTGCGCGTTGTTGATATGCAGACGCTGCGCGTTGTCTTGCGCCAGTTCCACCGCGGCAGGAATACGATCGCAGCCGATAACCTGGCACTGTGGTCGCTCGCTGGCTAAGGCCAGCGCGATGGCTCCGGTTCCGGTGCCCAAATCCAGCAGTGACTTCGCCGTTACTGGCAGATGCGCCAGCGCCTGCTCCACCAACACTTCGGTATCCGGACGTGGAATCAGCGTGGCATCACTGACGCGTAACGGCAGCGACCAGAACTCACGCTCGCCCACCAGATGCGCAATCGGTTCACCGTTAACGCGCCTTGCCAGCAACGCCTTGAGCTGTTGCTGCTGCCGTTCATCAAGTTCCGCATCATCAAATGCCACCAGCCAGCTGCGGGATTTGCCCGTCACGAAGCCCAGCAAAATTTCGGCATCGCGCTTTGGGCTATCACCGCCGCAGAGCGCCACCACCGCTTGCTGTAGCCAGCGACGGACATTCATCAATCCTGTCCAGCCAAGGCAGCGAGCTGATCGGCTTGATACTCCTGCACAATCGGCTCGATCAAAGCATCAAGTTTGCCTTCCATCACCTCGTCGAGACGATAAACAGTCAGGTTGATGCGGTGATCGGTGACACGCCCCTGCGGGAAATTATAGGTGCGGTTGCGATCGGAACGGTCGCCGCTGCCGAGCAGGTTACGGCGCGTGGAGGCCTCAGCGGCATTACGCTTGGCGGTTTCGGCGGCGTGAATACGGGCGCCCAGCACCGCCAACGCTTTGGCTTTATTTTTGTGCTGTGAGCGCTCATCCTGGCACTCCACCACAATGCCGGTTGGCAAGTGAGTGATACGGATGGCGGAATCGGTGGTGTTAACGTGCTGACCACCCGCACCGGAAGAACGGAAGGTGTCGATTTTTAAATCGCCCGCGTTAATTTCCGGCATCTCGGCTTCTGGCAGCTCCGGCATCACCGCGACGGTACACGCCGAGGTGTGAATGCGGCCCTGCGATTCGGTTTCCGGCACACGCTGCACGCGGTGGCCGCCCGATTCAAACTTAAAGCGGCCATAAGCGCCGTCGCCGCTGATGCGGGCGATGACTTCTTTATAACCGCCGTGTTCGCCTTCGTTGGCACTGATGATCTCCACCTGCCAGCGACGCGCTTCCGCGTAACGGCTGTACATGCGGAATAGATCGCCAGCGAAAATGGCCGCTTCATCACCGCCGGTGCCGGCACGCACTTCGACAAAGCACGAGCGTTCATCGTCGGGATCTTTCGGCAGCAGCAGCACTTGCAGCTGTTGTTCTAATTCCTCGCGCTTCTCGCGCGACGATTTCAATTCTTCCTGCGCCATCTCGCGCATTTCCGGGTCTTCCAGCAGCATTTCGGCAGTTTCAACATCTTCCTGCACCTGCTGCCATTCACGGAAACAACGGGTGACGTCGCTAAGCTGGGCATATTCGCGTGATAACGCACGGAAACGATCCTGATCGGCAATCACGCCGGCATCGCCCAGTAACGCTTCCACTTCCTCATGGCGTTCCTGGAGCGCTTCCAGCTTGGCAACAATAGAGCTCTTCATGTAATAGCGGGTATCCCAGTGATAGGTCGTGACTGACCAGATTACTCTAAACCGAGGCTGTCACGTAAGATCTGCAGGCGTTCGCTGTCGCCATCGCGCGCGGCCTGCTGCAGTGATTTGGTTGGTGCATGGATTAAACGGTTGGTCAACTTGTGGGCCAGTTCCTGCAGGACTTTTTCGGCATCGGCGCCCTGACGCAACGCCATCAAGGCGCGCTCATGCAGTTCGGCACGCACTTCATCGGCCTGTGAACGATATTCGCGGATGGTTTCTACCGCGCTTTGTGCGCGCAGCCAGGCCATGAATTCGCCGCTCTCCTGCACCACAATGCTTTCAGCCTGCACGGCGGCCGCTTTGCGCTGCGCCATGTTCTGCTCGATGATGGCTTGCAGATCGTCAACGCTATATAAGTAGGCATTGGCCAGCTTGCCCACTTCTGGTTCGACATCGCGCGGGACGGCGATATCAACCAGCAGCATCGGCTGATTGCGACGCGCTTTCAGCGCGCGTTCCACCATCCCTTTACCAATAATCGGCAGCGGGCTGGAGGTGGAAGAGATAATAATGTCGGCGTCGGCCAGGCGGGTTTCGATATCGCCCAGGCCAATCACTTCCGCGCCGACTTCATCGGCCAGCAGCTGAGCGCGCTCGCGGGTGCGGTTGGCAATCATCAGCTTTTTAACGCTATGTTCGCGCAGATGACGCGCCACCAGCTCAATTGTTTCGCCGGCCCCCACCAATAGCACGTTGACGGTGCTGAGGGATTCAAAGATTTGCCGTGCCAGTGAACAAGCAGCAAAGGCAACGGACACCGCGCTGGCACCGATTTCGGTTTCAGTGCGGACACGCTTAGCCACCGAGAAGGTTTTCTGGAACATTCGCTCCAGTTCACTGCTCAGCGCGTGGTCGCGTGATGAATCCACAAAGGCTTTTTTCACCTGACCGAGAATTTGTGGTTCACCCAACACCAGTGAGTCCAGTCCGCTGGCAACGCGCATCAGGTGGCTGACCGCCGCGTTATCCTGATGCCAGTAAAGGCTGTTACGCACATCCTCTTCGCGCAAATCGTGATAATCACACAGCCACTGCACCAGTTTTTCTTGCAGATCCGCTTGTTGCTCTACGCTGAGGTAGAGTTCGGTACGGTTGCAGGTCGAAAGGACCACACCGCTCTGCACCATCGGCTGGGACAGCAGGCTATTCAGCGCCAGTTCCAGCGAGTCAGGTGTAAACGCAACGCGTTCGCGCAGCGCAACAGGTGCAGTTTTGTGGTTGATTCCGAGTGCAAGCAGCGTCATGTGATTCGGGTTGGGATATCCCAATAATTGTCAGGGTTTTGTGCAGCGCATTCTACAAGATGCCACAGGTCAAGAAAAGCCATACAAAGCCTATGACTGTAATAAGATTAAACTGAACGTGCGCAATTATCGCTACAACAGCATTGACGGCTTACCCGCGGATGGTTAGCGTTATCGGTTACGAAGTAAAAACGTGTCTGAGGAGATGACCACGTGATGCATTTGCCCCCGCGCAAGTTACTGCGCCTTTTACCCCTTGCCAGCGTGTTACTGGCTGCATGTACCATTAACAAACCACAAGGTCCGGGCCCAAGCACCACGTCACCGCAATGGCAACAGCACCAGCAGGCCGTCGCAAAAATTAGTCAGTATCAGACGCGCGGCGCGTTCGCTTACCTCTCCGACAAGCAAAAAGTTTATGCGCGCTTTAACTGGCAGCAAACCGCCGCCGATCGCTATCGCTTGTTGCTGACCAACCCGCTGGGCAGCACTGAATTGCAGCTTGATGCGCAAGGATCGGTGGTACAGATCGTGGATAACAAAGGCAAGCGCTACGTGAGCAACGATGCTGAGAAGATGATTTCACAGCTTACCGGTATGGATATCCCGCTCGCCAATCTGCGTCAGTGGATGATGGGCCTCCCGGGCGATGCGAGCGATTATCAGCTGAACAGTAACTATCAGCTGCAAAGCCTGAATTACAGCCGCAATGGACAGCAGTGGAAAGTGAATATCTCCGATTACGACAGCAAAATTAACCCGCCGCTGCCGGCGAATCTGGAGCTAACCGAAGGCGGTCAGCGTATCAAACTGCGCATGGATAGCTGGACCACAAAATGATCACCACGTGGCCGGCGCCAGCAAAACTGAATCTGTTTCTGTACATTACCGGCCGTCGCCCTGACGGCTACCACAATCTGCAAACCCTGTTTCAGTTTCTTGATTACGGCGACACGCTGGAGATCATCCCTGATAGCAGCGATAAGATTACGCTCCTGACGCCGCTGGACGGCGTGCCAGATGAAGAAAACCTGATTGTGCGGGCCGCGCTGGCGTTAAAGCAATGTGCCGCCGCGCGGGGCACATTACCCGCGTTGGCCGGTGCAACGATTGCGCTGAAGAAAGTGTTGCCGATGGGTGGCGGTCTTGGCGGCGGCTCATCGGATGCCGCTACGGTGCTCGTCGCCCTCAATCATCTATGGCAAACCGCTCTCAGCGTTGATGAACTTGCAACGATTGGCATCAAGTTGGGTGCCGATGTGCCGGTGTTTGTGCGCGGTCATGCGGCCTTTGCTGAAGGCGTCGGCGAACAGTTGCAGCCAGCCGAACCTGCAGAAAAATGGTATCTGGTGGCGCATCCTGGCGTCAGTATCGCTACTCCCGATCTGTTCCGCGATCCCGATTTGACGCGCGATTCGCCAATCCGCACATTAGATGAACTATTACAGCGGCCTTTTCACAATGATTGTGAGGCTGTGGCAAGAAAACGTTTTCGTAAGGTTGATGAGCTGCTTTCCTGGCTGCTAGAATACGCGCCGTCGCGCCTGACTGGGACCGGAGCTTGTGTGTTTGCTGAATTTGACACCGAGTCCGCCGCACGTCAGGTGCTGGAGCTTGCCCCGAAATGGATTTGCGGATTTGTGGCGCGCGGGCTTAATATCTCGCCGTTGCAGCGCACACTTTCTGGGCTATAAGCGTTTACGTGACGGTGTCACACGTTCCAGATACTGCACGTTGCGCATTAACACACCCGTATGAACATGCTCTTTGGTATTCGCCGGTTACTCTAGAGCCGTTCATTCTCTGGACGCCAAGCCTGAGGTTCTTCTCGTGCCTGATATGAAGCTATTTGCTGGTAACGCCACCCCGGAACTAGCACAACGCATTGCCAACCGCCTTTACACTAGCCTCGGAGACGCCGCTGTTGGCCGTTTCAGTGATGGTGAAGTAAGTGTACAGATCAACGAAAATGTACGCGGTGGTGATATTTTCATCATCCAGTCCACCTGTGCCCCCACCAACGATAATCTGATGGAGCTGGTTGTGATGGTCGACGCATTGCGTCGGGCTTCTGCTGGTCGTATTACTGCTGTTATTCCTTACTTTGGCTATGCGCGTCAGGATCGCCGTGTGCGTTCTGCTCGTGTTCCTATCACCGCCAAAGTGGTTGCCGATTTCCTCTCTAGCGTGGGCGTTGACCGTGTTCTCACCGTTGACCTGCATGCTGAACAGATTCAGGGCTTCTTTGATGTCCCGGTCGATAACGTATTTGGTAGCCCAATTCTGCTGGAAGATATGCTGCAGATTGGTTTGGAAAACCCAATCGTTGTTTCCCCAGACATTGGTGGCGTAGTGCGTGCGCGCGCTATCGCCAAACTGCTCAACGATACCGATATGGCTATCATCGACAAACGCCGCCCGCGTGCGAACGTTTCCCAGGTGATGCACATCATTGGCGACGTTGCAGGTCGTGACTGCGTACTGGTCGACGATATGATCGACACCGGCGGTACGCTGTGCAAAGCGGCTGAAGCATTGAAAGAGCGCGGCGCTAAACGTGTGTTTGCTTACGCCACTCACCCAATCTTCTCAGGCAATGCGGTGGAAAATCTGCGTAAGTCTGTCATTGATCAAGTGATTGTCTGCGATACCATTCCGTTGTCCGAAGAGATGAAATCTCTGCCAAACGTGCGTACTTTAACGTTGTCTGGCATGTTGGCCGAAGCGATTCGTCGCATCAGTAACGAAGAATCTATCTCTGCGATGTTTGAACATTAATTCATCGCATGCAACCGGGCTTCGTGCCCGGTTTTTCTTTGTCAGTCCATATGTTGTTACTCACCGATTAAGCCGCTTTCCCTGCTGATATTTCCGCGATAAATTCCGTTAAAACCCGCTATTCTCGCTGCCATCCACTCTTTTTATCCCAAACCTATTGCCGCACTTTAGTGGTCCAATGATTAATGGTATTTTTCTCGACTCTTTTACTAAGAGCTCCGACCACTATGCCTCTCGACATCTACACGCTGTTTGTTTGTGAGCTCTATGTGCTGGGGTTTTTAAGTATCATTTTGATCTTTGCCTGGGTTGGCGGGCAATATGATCGCGTATTGGGTTGCACCACGCTGGCCTTGGTTTTAACGTTAGCGGCGGTATTTCTCAGCAGCATGCGCAGTGCCGGATTCCATTTTCTACCGGTGGTCATCGGCAATGTAATGCTGCTCTTTGCCTATGGCAATCTACTCAACGCTTTTCGCATTTTCTGCGGAAAACCTATCGGAATAAGTTGGATGGGCGGCGGTTTACTATGGGCCACTTTATGTTTATTCCCCGAATTCTATGACAGCCAACCAAAGCGTGTTTTGGTGGTTTGCCTGCTGTGCATTATCTTTACTGGCGCGCTGATTCGCTTGCTGTGGCGCGTACGCGCATCCCTCACCGTCACCTTCTGGCCAGCGCAGTTTCTACTGTGGGTTCATTTACTATTTCACGTGACGCGCATCTTCCTTGATGATGCAGTGGCTTCGCCGGTACATGGTGCCATTGGGGGTTCAAGTTTCTCGGTTTACGTCATTTTGGAATCGATTTTGTTTGTCATCGGCCTGACCTTTACGATTCTGGCGATGGTCAACGAGCGCGCTCAGGTGGCACACAAACTGGCTTCAATGCACGATCCTCTCACCAGCGTGTGGAACCGTCGCGCCTTATTTGAACAAGCGGATAAAGTGGTGCTGCGCAGCTCACGCCCATCACAACCGTTTATTTACAGCGCAATACTGTTCGATTTGGACCATTTTAAAACTATTAATGACCGCTATGGCCATCAACAAGGTGACCAAGTCCTGATAGATTTTTGTCAGGTGGTGCAGTCTGTGTTGCCGGAGGGGGGTCATTTTGCCCGTCTGGGCGGTGAGGAGTTTGCAGCGATATTGCCTGGTAATGAAGATCAAGCACAGCTGATTTGTGAGCGTATCCGGTTAGCGACACAGATATCACAGCCTAACGACGTCCGTTATACCGTGAGTATCGGTTTTGCTACCGCTCTTGAGCCTGGTCAGCCTTTTCCCGCTTTACTGGCGCTGGCTGATGAAGCGTTATATCGCGCTAAAGCCAGCGGCCGTAATTGCATTGAACGATATCGCGTTCAGGAACGGCCGCTTAGAGAATCAGTAATGACTTAATGTGAAGAGTGATTGCGACGGCAGCGTTTGTCGCCGTAATGACGCAACCAAAAGTAACGATCTTCTACTCTTTCACGTCCGCTGACGCGCGCACCCACCAGCCAAAGTAACGCGCCGACGAAGATGCTAAACATGGCACCATGTGCCAAAAATTGCGGCAGATTGAGTGAAGGAAGCTGGTTAATAATGGAATACCCGACGCCGAGAACCATCGTCAGTAAACCCAAACACATCAAGCTATTACCTACTACGCGGCATTGTTGACGTTTCATGATTCACCTCCATCCTTATAAAAGCAAAACAGCACGTATGGTTAATTAGCCATAAGCTTAGGCAATAGCTGCCGCTTAAGTTGCGTACAGGATCACAGTTCCTTCACAACCTTTGACGAAACTTTACTGCCAGCACCTTGATTTCGATAGAAATTGATTAGTCACTGAGCGTCATTACCGGTTATTGGTGCACTTTGTGATTCGGACCGACAGGCAGTAAACTATCGCCCTTTCCGCAGCAAGACAGGATAAACAACGTGAGCAGCATTAAACTGATTGTGGGGCTGGCCAATCCCGGCGCTGAATACGCCGCAACGCGCCATAATGCGGGTGCCTGGTATGTAGATTTGCTAGCGAGTCGTAACAATCAGTCATTAAAGGATGAGCCTAAATTCTATGGCTACACCGCACGCTTATCTTTAGCGGGTGAAGATGTGCGCCTGCTGGTGCCGACCACCTTTATGAACCTCAGCGGTAAAGCGGTGGCAGCGATGGCGACCTTTTATCGCATAGCGCCGGAAGAGATTCTGGTGGCGCACGATGAACTGGATTTACCTCCGGGCGTGGCAAAGTTCAAACAAGGCGGCGGCCACGGCGGTCACAACGGCCTCAAAGACATCATCAGCAAACTAGGCAATAACAATAATTTTCACCGTTTGCGCGTCGGCATCGGCCATCCTGGCGATCGCAATAAAGTCACCGGTTTCGTGCTAGGCAAGCCGCCCGCCAGCGAACAAAAGTTGATTGACGATGCGGTAGACGAAGCGGTGCGCTGCACCGAACTGTGGCTAAAAGAAGACAAGATTAAGGCGATGAACCGCCTGCATGCCTTCAAGGCTGGCTAAGGCCAATTCCCGCGCCGCAGAGGGCAATTCTGTGTATAATGCGCGAAATTTTTTGAATCTGTCGGCGCTAATGAGCAGCGCTGCGCACTCAGTGATAAAGGTAATCAGACCATGGGATTTAAATGCGGTATTGTGGGCCTGCCGAACGTCGGTAAATCCACCCTGTTCAACGCGCTGACCAAAGCGGGTATCGAAGCAGCCAACTTTCCGTTCTGCACCATCGAGCCAAACACTGGTGTAGTACCAATGCCCGATCTGCGCCTCGATCAGCTGAGCGAAATCGTTAAACCACAGCGTGTGGTGCCAACCACCATGGAATTTGTTGATATCGCCGGTCTGGTAAAGGGCGCATCCAAAGGTGAAGGCCTGGGTAACCAGTTCCTGACTAATATCCGTGAAACTGAAGCCATTGGCCACGTGGTGCGCTGCTTTGAGAACGACAACATTATCCACGTTGCGGGCAAAGTTAACCCGGCGGAAGATATTGACGTGATCAACACCGAGCTGGCGCTGTCGGATCTCGACACCTGCGAACGTGCCATTCAGCGTTGCCAGAAGAAAGCCAAAGGCGGCGACAAAGATGCCAAAGCTGAACTGGCTGCGTTGGAAAAATGCCTGCCGCATCTGTCTGAAGCTGGCATGCTGCGTGCGCTGAAGCTGGATGCAGACGAGAAAGCGGCCATCCGCTACCTCAGTTTCCTGACGCTGAAACCGACCATGTATATCGCTAACGTCAACGAAGACGGTTTCGAAAACAATCCGTACCTCGATCAGGTACGTGCCATTGCCGAAGCCGAAGGTTCTGTCGTCGTTCCGGTGTGTGCTGCCGTTGAGTCTGACATCGCCGAGTTGGAAGATGATGAACGTGACGAGTTTATGGCGGAATTGGGGCTGGAAGAACCGGGTCTGAACCGCGTGATCCGCGCCGGTTATGCGCTGCTGAACCTGCAAACCTATTTCACCGCTGGCGTGAAAGAAGTGCGTGCATGGACCATTCCGGTAGGCGCTACAGCACCACAAGCGGCCGGTAAAATCCACACCGATTTTGAGAAAGGCTTTATCCGCGCACAGACTATCGCCTTTGAAGACTTTGTGGCTTATAAAGGTGAACAAGGCGCGAAAGAGGCCGGCAAGATGCGTTCTGAAGGTAAAGAGTACATCGTCAAAGATGGCGACGTGATGAACTTCTTGTTTAACGTCTAAATAAAATGTGTTGTCTCATGAGGTTTTATTAAATCTCATGGCAATGACAGGAAAACATTAAATCCACGCGCTTGCGTGGATTTTTATTTCATAGCGCGAAGCAAAAATTGCGCACAGCATGACCGTTGCATGCGCGCTACTGTTATTCAATCCAAGCTAAAATATTACTCGACGTAAATGTCGCATGTTCAGAAAGCATTACTGATGTTGCGGCAGGGTCAGTAAATGATAAGAGGCAATCAGCTGATTCAGGTGCATCTCCACCTGTTTCACATTACCCTGCGCGGCATCATCATTCTGGTCAATCAACTGTTTTAGCTGACGTAACTGCTCCTCTACTGGCACGGTGTGACTCAGTGCCTGCGAGATACCGAAGACAGCGGTTTTCAGCTCGCTGACGGTCAGATATCTGCCGCCTTTTTCGTCCACCTCATCTAACCGCTGCGCCAGGGCTTTAAGCTGATCCATACCCTGCTGCCAGCCAACCATGTTTTCCGCTGGCAACGAGGCGGCGAGCAGTTGCTGATTCCAGCGCGTTCTCATGGCCGCCGCATCAACGCCATTTGGCAGCAGTTGGTTCGCCTGCAGAACCAGCGCACTGCCGCGCTCTAGCTGCCATGCAGGGGATGCTGCTAAAAGCTCATCCAACTGCTGCTGTGTAAGATTCAGCCAGTCATCGTCGTTGAGCCAGCCGGGCGCACGTTCCTTCAATTTCTGTACAGATGCAGCATCCAGCAACGGAGATAGTGGCGCCACTGATGCCAAAAGCTCACGCTTAAAAGCGGGATCGCGAACGAAATAACATGCGGCAGACAGCATTGCGACAACCAGCAGCGCTGAGCCGATACCGGCGAAAAAAGCCCGACGCCACAATCGACGCCTTTCCGATACCGTGCTCTCGGCCGTTGCCACATAAACCCAGCCCCCCATTGGCACAGCCAACGCCGAATGTTCATGTTGATTTGCTGCGGCGCCATTCTGTTGCACCACATCACCGCGCTCCAGAGCAGCTACCGCGTTGCGGATACGATCCAATAGCCTATCCAGCTGGCTGCTCTGCCGTAGATCCAGACGCTGCAGATGATCACCGGCTGTATTAAGCAAACTGGCAACCTGATTCAGCGCGGTTAAATCATTCAGCGTTAGCGTCTGGCTGCGCAAATATTGCTGCAAGCGCCGACTCAACGATGCCAGTAATTTAATCCGCGTTTGAACTGGCTGCGGCCAAAGTATTGGCCACTGCCGGGTCAGCAATGCCACCAGCACCGCCAGTCCTTCGCGCATGCCATCAATGCCCGCGAGGTGAGCGCGGGAGACGGTATACCAGGTGGCGGTCTGCAACTCCACGCCGTTTTGTTCGAACAGTGTCAAACATAAATCAGAGGCAAGCCGCCAGTTAACGTCAGGTCGTGCTGGATGAGATAACTTCTGCATTTCGTGGCGAAGCGCGGCGTATTCTTTGAAACAGCGAGGGTCGCCGCCCGTCTTCAGTTGGCGTGATTGAGATGTGTTCATTGCTGAGTTCCGTTACGCCTGAATGGCAGGCGAAAAAATGATTTCAGAGGGGAGTGCGAATATCCAGATACTGCTGTTGTTTCATATGGCGAATCATCACCCGGCCTTCGGGCATAAACTCTGTTCCGAAGCGCACCAGGCCAACGTCTTTCAGTTCAGCGTCAATAGCATAGCGCAGTTCGCCGGGGATCTTTTGTTCAAGTAAAACTACATCAATACGTTTCAGACGAGGTTCGTATTTCAGCAGCACTGCTGAGAGTGTAAACAGCAACTGATGTGCGGTGCCGGGCATCCCCTGCAGGATACGTGTCATGTCCGGCAGCCCGTAATCAGGAATATGCGATAGCGATCCAGCGCGGGTATTGAGGATGCGCTGCATGTTGTCGAGCACGGACATAATCACCTGATCCCGCTCATTCACCTGATGCAACTCTAGTCCTCCAGCAAAGCCCCCTTTTAGCAACTCATACAGCGAAGGCTGATGGTGACCAGCACTCATGATTTCTTCTCTACAAGGCTCAAGCTGTTGCTGCTTAATTCAATGACGCGCGCCCTGTCCGGATCTAAATCATTACGTTCCAGCACCAGCCGCCAGTTATTTTTGGCCATATCCGGCTGCTGAAACAGCGCAACCACCGCAATAAAGCGACTCTCTTTTTCCATCGGCATATTCAGCGCCACATCCCCACCGGGGGTTATCACCACATCACGATCGGCCAGAACCTCACCGTTAAGTACGTTCTTCACATCTCCGGTTAGCTGTTGATACACCGCACCGTCAAAAGCTTTACGTTCGCTCAACTGAAATACGCGCACCATTACCGGCTGGGACAGCGGATTATGCTCGCGCCTGTCGCTGTTGAGACTTTCGCGGGCGGCAAAATCAAGATGCAGCGTTTTAATCTGCTTGTAAAAAATTGCATCAAATGCTGCCGCGCTTCCGTCACTCACCTTCTGCTGCAAACCACAGCCAGAGATCAGTAGTACTGCACTACACACCATCGCGTAACGAGTTTTAATCAAAGTAGTAAATAACACGTTGTTTTTCCTTGTAAATTTCGGCCGAGCTCAAACCTGAATAACTGCCTAGCTCAGTGGTAAACGTTTGGGGGATATCGGGAGGGCAATTCGCTTCTTCAGCACCCAGCACGCCAATCATGCCGAGCCAGAAAGGTGTCTCTCCTAGCGCCGGCGCTGCTAATAAATGCGTATCCAGCCGTAGCCGGATGCGTGCCCGGTAACGCCAGCCAAGATAAACTCGCAGCAAAGCCAAAAAATCCTGATAAAGCTGGCCGTCTGGAAGCCAGCGTCGTGCTTCATCCGCGCAGGAAGTTTGCAGTTCAATCAGCAACTGGCTGTTGGCATCCATTGCTTCATCGCCCAGCGGCGCATTGCCGTCGAGTACGAACTCGCATTCCAGCGGATGGTTGACTCGCACCGGGCGCAGACAGTGCGGCTGCACGCGAACCGAAGTGCCGGGCGCCAGTAAACGCACCAGCGCGCGAATGCCCTCTTCCGTTCTGCCCGGCTGGCGCATGACGCCCAGCAGCGCCAGAAAGCGCGAAACCGGGGTGGCGATATGCCTGCCGGTTCCCGGAATACCCAGCCCCACCAGCCCAAGTAGCGACTGCGAGGTTTTATCGCTGCCGCCCGCTTCGAAGGTTGCCGGATACGAGTATTTGCGCCAGATACGATAAAACTGCGTCAGAATACGATGGTTAAAAATATCCAGAAATCCCTGCAGCGCTTCATGTCCTTCATCGCGCTGCGTGATGTCATCGACATATGCACCCGGCAGCGGTGAATCGACGCCGTACAATCCGAGAAAAGTGGTGCGCACTACCGGCGGCGCAGCATCATCGCTGTCGCTGTACTCAACCGCTTTCAGCTCGCCAGCCGGAAACCCCATGCCGGGATGCGGCAGCAGCCGCACCGCGTCGTTTTCCGGTTTGTTAGTGCTGCCCAGTGGCGGCTTATCTTTGTGTTGATGCTCTATCAACTGGCAGAAGCGGTAAAAGTTCAGCCGCGTCAGCTCCTGCTCCAGCCGTGGCGTCAGCCGGAGATGCGGCGGTTGTGCTTCTCTTCCCATTCGAGGCGCTCTCCGGTTGGCTGCAGGATTAAAATCAGACGGTTAAACAGGTGGATATCGGTATACAGCGCGAAGAAGCGGCTGAGCATTTCGCCAAACAAACAGATATCACCACGGCCAGCAAAGCCGCTGCTGTCGAGGGTGATTTCAATCTGCACGCCGCGCAACAGATAGCCCTGCTCAAAGCGTTCGGTCTCTTTGTGGCAAACGTGCAGAATCGCCTCCAGACGACGGCGGTTCATTTCGCTGTGCGTCCAGTCATACAGCGCCAGCGTGCCGCGCAGCACCTCAGCGTTATCCATCATCCACAGGAAGCTGGAACCGAGATGGCTCAGCACACGCCAGTGAAAGCGGTCACGATTGGGCGGATAGCATGGCAGCGTCGGCGCGCATAGGTTGCGCACCTGCATCGCCACGTCGGTGCTGCTCACCGCGGTATCCAGCAGCGTGCTCTGCAGCGCGCGACGCGGCAGCTGGCCGTTGGTGCCGGTGACGCTTACCGACAGGCTTTCGTTCTCCGGCAGGCTGTGATTATCAAAGGCTTCGCCGCCGAGGATCATCCAGGTTTCGTGCAGCCCGGAAGGCCCGCGCCACACGCGCGTGTGATAGTAATGTTCCGGCGCTTCATGACGCAGCATCCCGCCTTTGTGGCGGAAGCTGCTGAATGGCACATACGGCAGACCTTTCGATGAAATTACTGAATCTACCGAGTAAATTTCGGTATGTCCGTCCTGCACGCGCATCGGTCGCAGCATATATTCGGTCTGTAATCCGTTGATCATCAAAGGATCGGACTCCATCGCGAACAGGTTGATGACCGGCACGGCGTTGAGGCGCAGATGCTTTTCGCTGAACTGAAAATCATGCTCCCAGCGCTGGGCCAGCACCACGTCGAGTTCAAACCACGGCAGCGACGCGGGCAGCGCCACCTGCTCCAGCCCGCGCAGATTCACCGCCATGAATTTTTCGCGGAAGGTAAAGTATTCCAGCAACAGCTGATAACCACTGAAGCTGCCCTCATCGCCCGGCCACAGCCGATCTTTCTCGCTGAAACCCTGCGCGCTGAAGTGGCCGTCAAAGCGGCGGCTGTCGGTTTCGCCTGGCAAACGCAGTGTAATGCTGGCGGCGTTAAGCGTTAATGCTTCGTGCAGCGCGCAGGCCAGCGGCGCATCAGCATTGAGATAGAGCGGAATGTGGCTGACATCAATGCGACTCCAGTCGGCCAGTGCCCCACCGTTAAAGCGGAGGCGGATCACCGAGCGTCCGGCGGCATCGGTTGACAGCTTTGCCGATTCCAGCGCCAGCGGCAGCACCTGCACGGCGCGCGTGGTGGTGTAACGGCAGCGCGTGCCTTTTTCACCGACCGGCCGAGAGATCACTTCAAAGCCACGCGCGAGGCGCATCGGCTCCTTCATCTCGCGCCAGTCGGGCGTGAACTCCACCACCGACATCGACGGGATAGTGCGCAGATAGTGCGGCCACAGCAGGCTCACCAGCCCTTCGGTGAGTTCCGGCAGGTCATCGTCGAGCTTTTCCCGCAGCCGGCCGACCATAAAGGCAAAGCCTTCGAACAATCGTTCAACGTAGGGATCGCGGGCACCGGCTTTGTCGAGATTGAGCATCGCCGCCTGTTCAGGGTGGGCGCGGGCGAACTCTTCGCCCGCTTCCTGCAGGTAGCGCATTTCAGCGTCGTAATAACGCAGGGTTAAATCGTCCATGGTATTCACTAAGTGATGTGCCGCCGGAGAGAATCAGGCGACAGAAAGTTGAAAGGCGTATGTCAGCTGCAGAGGATGACGGCTCTGAGCGGGTCAAGCGTGATAAGGCCGGACAACAGCGCGTCCATTTCCGGCTGAATGCGCGTGCGTTCACTTTCACTACGCGCAGCCCTGGCACGCAGCAGCTTCAGCCGCCGGGCGCGCACTTCGAATAATAAGGTTGGTTCCCACTGCGCAAGCGTCAGTGTGCCGGCATGCTGGTTAAGTTCATCCAGCAGATGCAGTGCCATTTCGCTCTTACCAAACTGCTCGCATACTCGCGCCATCAGCAGGCGCAGCAGCCACTGATCTTTCGTATTGCTGGTGCCCGGGCGCATTTGCAGCCAAGCGAGTGCGGCTTCGACGCTTTCCGCTTCCGCTTTTTCTACTGCTTCGTTTTCCAGCGACAAAATGTCGTTATCCGGCCCGACAAACGGCGCGTCGCTGTCCGTTAAGCGCACATCGCCCATCACCTTCTGCGCGATCCAGCTGCGCGTCACCTCATCGGCGAACGGCGTGCCGTCTGAATACGAGAGCGTTTCTAGTCCCGGCAGCCTTGATAAAAGCCCATGCAAATCCTGCTGCACAATGTTCGCCAGCGCCGCGCCCTTGTCCTGACGATTCAGCGCTTCACAGGCGAACCACTGCAGATCGAACCACACGTGATTGATGGCCTGCGCAAACAGCGAGTCGGTCAGTTCCAGCAGTTCCGTCCAGCTTTGCTGCAGATACAGGCGCTTGAGGTGTGCACGGTGATCGGGTTTCGGTGGTGGTAAACGCGTATTGCCGCCGGGTCCGAGCGCGGGAAGATTGAGGATGGTATCCCAGCGCACGCTTTTCATCAGATGGTGCGCGGAAAGCCAGCCGCCGGGCTGCTCGCGCAGGTAATTCGCCAGCACTTTTGCCTGCGCCTTGAGCGTTTCGCCGGAGTTGACCGGCGCGAGTGCGGCAAGGGCTGAATCATCCACGTCCGCATGCGCCGGGCTGTTAAGTGGCACCATGGCGTTGGCTCCGCCGTTCTGCGCCAGACGCAACTCCAGCGCACGCAACAGCGGCTGAAGTCCGTTACGCTCATCTTCACTGAGCGCATCTTCAATCAGCAGCAGTGCGCCGCTGATACGACAAACCCGCGCGATATCGGCTTCCGGCCACAGCGTCAGGCTGTCGAGCACTCTGGCGCTGCCGAGCCAGGCCAGCGCGCCCTGGCGACTGCGGCTGCGCTGCGGGTGCAGCTTTCCACCAAACTGATGCAGCGCGGCTGCCAGCAGTTCCAGTCCTTCCGCCAGCCCCTGCTCGCCGTCCTGATGCAGGCGCGCCCATGCGTAAAAAGTGATCACCCGAATATCCTTGCTCACGGTTGTCAGCAGCGATTCCGACAGGTGGGCGATGGCGTCAGTATCAAACCCGGAAAGCTTATTCACCTCTTCGCGGATCTGCATAAACTGATCGTCGTAAGCCGGATCGTCTCCGGCGGGCAACGCTTGACTGATCGGTTCCAGCCAGCGCGCCCAGTCGCTGCAGCGTTGCCGCGCCTGGCTTCTCAATGTGGATTCATCCACGCTGCAGGCGCGAACAAGTTCTATCATCGCGGTCATTATTCTGCTCCGTCCATATTGGTGATGAAGTCATCCGTGCTTGTTTCACGCGGGGCCATCGCTTCTGAAGCACTCGCCGCATCCACGCTGAAAATTTCCGTCGGCAGCGTAAAACCCCGCAAACGCAGCAGTGCCAGCGGACCGTCGCGCATCTGGGTGCGCAGCACCCACGTCAGCGTGCGCTTATCCGGCGTGGTGAAGCTCAGCAACCAGCGGCTGCGATCGAGGCGCTCACGTTTCCCCTCCTCCAGCCAGCGGATAAAGCCCCAAGTGCCGGGATAATCGCCGTATATCTGCGCGCTGCTTTTCACGCCGCTCCAGGTCAGTAGCGTGCCCGGCTTCAGGCTGTCGCCCGGCCAGCGCATCGCCTGCCAGGTCGCCATCTGGTTGAAATACCGCAGTGGCTGACCATCAAGCATCAGCTGGGTTTCAATCACCTCTGGCGCGGCGCGGCCCTGCAATTCAAAGCTGATGCCCTGCGTGCCGTCGGTAAACAGAATATCGGAGAGCTCGCGCAGCTGGTTAACCGCCTTGAGGAAGGCAGGATTGAAGGTTAATCCCTGGCTGTGAGCCGCATCCGACACCCAGCTGCTGCCCTCTTTTTGCAACACGCCACCGAGACGGCTGCTGAGAAAGCTGTCGATACGTCCGGCATCGCGGCGGATAAACTCCGCCAGCATCGGCAGCGACGCGTCGCTTTGCCCGGCGGCAAACGGATAGCGCCCGTCAAACGCAGTGCGCCAGTTTTCCACGATGGAGCGCTGCCACTGCGCGTTCAGGCTCACCGCCGACGGCTGCAGGATGGTTTCCCACGCCTGCGTCAGCGGCTGGACGAACATCGTCTGGCCAAAGCCGCTCCACTCTTCGCCGAGGCTGGCCGCCATCAGGCTGCCGTATTGCTGCGTATCAGTAAGGTCAACGCTCTTGCCTTGGAAAACCGTCTGCGCCAGGGTTTGCAGCATCTCCTGCGGATCCGGTGCGGCGGCAACCTGCTGCAGACGCAGGCGCACGCGCGTGATGCGGGTTAGATAGGTTTGCAGCGTCAGGCTGCTGTCGGCGGCCATCAGCTGAGAGCCGCTGTTTTTGCCGGTCAGCGCCAGCAGCGGGCTGAAGGTCACATCCAGCGGGCCTTCGGGGCCGGTGGCTTTCTGGCTGATAACCGGCTTGTCTTTCTGGCCGAGCAGGTCTTTGGCTGAATTGATCAGCGTGTCGGACAGCGCCTCGCGCTGCTGACCGGCCTGGCCCTGCCACGCCAGCGTGTTCATTAACGCAATCAGCGGTGACTGACGCACGTCGCTCATTAGCGTCAGCTGGTCCGTGACGTCGGCAATATTCTGCGCAGGGTTAAGCCGGATGCCGTTGAGGAAGTTGAGCCAGCTGGCGGCAAAGTCACTGAAATAGCGTTGGGTTAACCGGGCCTTCAGTGCTTCCGGGGAAATCTCCTGCGGCACGGCGCTGCGGGTGTCGCTGAGCACCCAGTCGATTTCATCGCGCCGGGTGTTGGCCGCTTTCTCAATCTCCTGGCGCACGCCGCCTTCCCACGCCTGGCGCGTAAACACGCCCGGAACTATGTCGTCACTGCTGAACAGCCGGCGCATATCGGTGCCCGGCGTCATATCTTCCAGCGTCAGATCGGTGTAGTTGCGACGCACGTCGCGCAGGACGTTTTGATATAGCGTCATCTCGGCGTTGCGCTGGCCGGTCTGCAACAGCAGCACCTGACGTACCTGACTCAGCAGCGACACATTGGGTTTGATGCGCCAGCCCGGCTGCGACGGCAACGACGCGGCATAGAATGCCCACAAATCCGGGGCCAGCGTCTGCCACAACGACGTTGAAATGCCGGGATATACCGGCTGAACGGTCGCCATGGTCTGCGCATAAAATGCCGGTTCAGCGCGCTCCGGGCGTGCCATCATCAGCCAGGCCTTTAACTGCTTATAACCCGGCTGCGCCAGCGTGGCGCGCTGCGGGCTGGCGGCAGGCAGGCCGGCCAGATAAGTCAGCCTCTGTTCAAGCGCGATGCGCGCCGGTTCATGGATCAGCCGCTGCGCCGCGACGCCGTACCACGGCAACATCGCATCATGCAGCTGCTGCGTATGGTTAATGCCGAAGCGCTGATACCAGGGCGCGCCGTGCTCCAGCCAGTGCTGCTGCTGCCCGAGATCGTTACGCAGGCCATGCAGCGCAATCAGCTGCGCATCATCAACCTTGGTTGAATTCACCAGTACCTCAGCTTTATCCGCCGCGCTGACAATCTCATGGCGGTTGAACAGCGCAGACGCTAGCATGCCCACACCGCCGAGCAACATCAGGCTCATCAGCGACCAGGCCAGCGTCTGTTCCCACGGCAGCCCGGTGCGACAGCCTCTGGCGCGGTCAGACGCGATTCCCTGCCAGAGCGCACTGTCGGATAATGCCTGAGGATGCACGCTGTCCAGCGCAGGCTTTGCTTCCGGCAGGCTGAACATCAGGCCACGCAGTAAACTGCGGCGCGCCGGGTCCAGCCACGGCGCTAAGCGCTGCTGCCAGGCCTGACTTTCACCGCTGGCAAGCTGCTGCGACAGACGCAGCAGCCAGTCGTGGCTGATGTTGTGAGCGACCTGCGCCAGACCGCGTTCACGTAAGGGAGTGACCAGGCTTTCCAGCTGTTGAGCTATATCTTCCGGCTGCGCTTTCGCCGGAAACACTGCGCCTACCGCGTTGTTTTCACGCTCTGGCTGCGGCCAGTCACTGTGACCGAGCTGCCAGATCCACGCCGGTGCACGCCAGCGCAGCGTGGTGGCAATCTTCTCCAGCGAGCGCATCGCTGCATCGCTTTTTTGTGGTGTGAGAGCAGTATCGGAACCGTGCACCAGAACAATGCCGTCCAATGGGCGACTGCGGCGCAGCTTGCGTAGGAGTTGAACCGTGGTTGTGTTCAGTTCAGCATCAAGGCTGGCGCCATAAATCAGTACTACGCCAGCGCCTTCCAGCCACTGCTGATGAATGAGTCCCGGAATGAGGGATTCAACAGCGGCCTCATCGCCGGTGATTAGTAACATGCGTACTTTCCGCCGCCATAACCAGCCGTAACGTGCCTTAAGATGCTGACACAGTTCCAACAGCGTGCTCTGCGTGCTGCTATCGGTTGTACTTTTTAGGGATGCAAAGGGTTGCAACGTAACAGATCGTTTTATCCATAACCGCCAGCACATCACCACGATGACGGCCAGGCTGCCTGTGATTATCCAGACAAGAAAACTGATCAATAGCATTGGGCGCAGCTGTTCCCACTCGGTGGTCAGTTGTAAAGAGAGCCACCACCAGAGTCCGCTACCGACAATGTCGAATAAAGTGACGAAAATAAAAAAAAGGGCTGCGGTTGCCAACGGCGAGGTGACTGAAGGCTTTTGATCCTTATCCATAAGTTTTAACAATTCCCGTTGTATATCCAGCGGTCAGATCGCGTGCAATCCAGGCGCTGGGCTTTCCTTGTTGTTGCGTATTGAGTGCGGCAAGTGACATGAGAATTAACGCTGCCATATTTCCCGTTATTCCCCAGTTAGCGTCCTGCACATGATGTGTCAGATTCCAGCCATTGAGGGAAGGAAGCTCATTCTCAGGAAGCGTGAAAAGCAGACAGGCGTCAGGTGGCTCGCTTATCTCACTCTGTTCAAGCGCGCGTTGACAGGCATTTGCCAGCGTGGATGAATCGCAAATTTCACCACGATTTAACTGCACCACGCCCTCCCGCCCCACCAACCACAGCACAGCCGCTTCTCCGGCGGGCAGATCTTTGCTTATTGCGGGTTGTGATGCACAACCCGCAATAAGAATGGTTTGATCCACCGTTGCATTGTTTATCTTCTCGATGACCGTTGCTAACGAGGCTTCCCCCAACCAATTCTCTGGCTGTTCGGGCAGTAATAGCTCAGGAAACGTAACGGATGCTTGCTGCGTAAATGCTTGCCAGGCTCCAGGCGATCCCAGCCAGTAAAAAAGTCTGGGAGGTAATGCCAGTGCATCAGGCCGCTGTTTTCGCCACTGCAGCACCAATAAACTCGCTAACTGGGCTTCACGTGTGCCTGAGTCTTTAGTAACGATCTGCGGCAATCGCAGTGCTCGACCAGTCGATTCGGTGACTGGTTGCGGTGAACGATGCTCACGCAGCAGCAGCCGGGACCAATGCTGCGGCTCAGTCCCTGAAGGGCCGAGCAACACAATGTCGTGTAGCCCAATTACTTGCCGATGCTGCTGCCACCAGAGCTGTTGCTCATACTCGACCAATTGCTGGTAAAAACGGCCGTTATGCATGGCACAGCGGTAATACAAAATGCGTGCTAGCCACGTCAGAAACAGCAACGCTGCGATCACCGTCGATACTGCCAGGGTATTAACACCACGCTGTTCAACGGGTGTGAGTAAAGCCATAAAGGCAGAGCTGAACGATATCAACGCCACCCCAACAATTAACCAGCGCTTATTATTGGGGGAACTGGCTGGCGAGCATGGCGGAAAACTGGGTGGCATCCTCACGATGCGATACCGCAATCAGGAAATGAGCTGACCAGCGTGCAGCCGCAGGCGCATTTATGCCCATGTAATGCGGCAGGTTGACCATCGAATCGGGTTAACGAACTGCCTTCCGCGATGGTCGTCATACCGTGTTTATTGCACTTCACCGGATCGCCTTTAACAGCAAAACCTTTGCCGAAGCAGTTGTAATGCCCGGCCAATACCTTGCCGCCATACTCGCGTAAGGTATCGCCTTCACGAATAACATTTGTCATGATGTTTTCCTTAACATTAAGGCAAATTTAATTAGCAGGGCAATTCAGAGTTGGAATGACGTAATCTACATCATTAATAAACTTACTCTGCTAATGTCCAAAAAAGATAAATAACTGAAAAAAGAGAAACCAACCAAAGAGCAATAAGCGCGTATATCGCCCGATAAAATAATCCTCGCGCCCCTGCCCAACGCTCATTCAGGCTGCGGGTCGTTAAATCTTTTCCTGCCCATAAGTTCGACATTCCCGCATCAAATAAAACAAGATCGCTTTCGCTATCCAGCAATGTAAAAAGCCGCTCGTCCAGCCATAAACGCCAGCAAAAGTAATGCGTTGTTAAAAACAGGATTAACAACAATAAACTTTGCAACGAATATAATAGGTTAAAAGCCAATACCAGTGGAGGGAGAGTTAACAGTGCAAAATAACGCCAACTAGATAAATGAATTTGCACAATTCGATTAGTTAGCCTGATGTTTTGCATTGAATTTCCTGAAAATGTTCCAGCAATTGAATATGATCAGATGTCAATACCACCTGCGGACGCTGTTTTTTTATATGATCGATGGCTTGAGCAACGGAACTAACATGTCGTTCTGCTACTAACCAGGCAGCCATAACCGTTGCACTCCGCGATAAACCCAATGCGCAGCAAACGAGAACTGTGTGGTGTTTTTTCTTTAGCTCAGTGAGTTTGGCGACAGCATGGCTGATATTGCCAATATCAGGCACTGTTAAGTCCATCAATGGATGTGCGCACCATGCACGCCGCATACCATAACTACGATGAAACTCAGCCGTAAGATCAAGCACCGCTTCTTGCTTCGGCGTTTTATCAGGAAAACCACCCAGAGATATACCATCATAAATCAATGATGTTTTGGCTAGTGAATGAGAGAACCACTGTTTTGAAAACCAAGCTCCGATTAAATAAGGGTAAAGTATGAATCGCGCTGAGAGAGACAAATATCCTCCACTACTTTTCTGGAATACACTGATGCCAAGCCCTGCGTAGCCAGACGCGACAATAAACAAAGCAACGGCAGGCCAAAATAGAAAATAGCCGTATGGAATCAACATCCCTATTATTAAACAGATTAAGCTACTAAGGAAATATTTGGCAGCCAGACACAATTCGTGTGACGAGGGCACCTTCCATTGCCATCGATCTTTTATAGGGATTGCATAGCTAATTGCCATTGCCACAATAAAGCCACTGAACACATCAATAAAATGATGCTGCCAGGTTGTCAACACTGAAAGCGCAATAAGCAAAAACCATGCGCCATTAACCAGTCTGGCACTACGTGTTAAATGCTGACGAAAACGTAACCACAGCAGCCAGGTGAGGATAATATGCAACGAAGGAGCCTGATTAAAAGGCAAATCAAACAGTTCAAGCTGATAAAATAACCAACCAAACATCCCCTGTATGTCTGGTCGAATAAAGGTAAATTTTAGTGGGAAAAGTAGAAACCCAACACAAGCAATAAAGGATCCAGCAAGCAACCGACAGCCGTGACGGGTCAGCTCTTGTTTTGATGTGCAGATGAAGAGCGAAATGCCATACAGCAGGTCAATGCTCCAGTAAGGCACTATGGTCCACGGCATAAAGGGAATGGCGCGTTCCCAATTGAACACAATGCTGCCAATATCACTCCTCGTCGCCGTGTACAGATTCACCTGCCCGTAGCTGAGAAAGAAAAACGGTCCTAATAACAGCAACCAACATAGCCCCTGTTTCCAGAGGCTATATTTTTTCTGCATGAGAGTTAACTCAGACATGCTGCTTTCTCACTGCCAGCGATACGGTAAAGATGCCAAATTCATCAATTACCTGATGGCATTTCTCGAAACCGGCCTGCTCCACCAACGCATCCATCTCTTTCTGGCTACGTACACGCATCATCCACGGGATGCCATTCTGGTGGCTGGTTAAGGTATAAGCGATGGTTTTTAACTGCGGGTGCCAGGGTTGCCCGGTGTAAACCAAAGCACCTCCCGGAGGTATGGCAGCAGCAAGACCCGCTAGCGAGGTTTTTATTAAGTCGTTATCTGTGAACAGTTCATACAAGCCAGAAACAATGCCCAATGTTGGCGCTGGATTGATAGAGGCAAGAGAATCATAGTCAAATGCGTTGCCTTTTTTGAACTGAGCAATGTGGCTCAACCCACGCTGCTCAATCATTGATCGGCCTTTTTCCACATTCAAATCGCTGTAATCCCGCAGCAAAATGCTTTCAATGCCCTGCTGTTGTTCTAGCGCATCCAACACGTAGCGACCGTGTCCGGCAGCGATATCCACTACTCGCACTGGCATATTGTTGGCCTGAAGTTGCGCAACAGCCTGCACAATCATCTGCTGGATGTTCACTTTCCGCACGCGGATGCCACGCCAGCCAACACTGTTGAGATAGTTACGGTCAATGATGCGACCAAGAATGCCAAAACCTTCAGCCTGATTGCGGTAAACGTAATCCAGCGTACTACCTGAATCGAAGCCGGTTTCATAACCCAGACGCATGCCTTTAGATTGCCTGCCAATGGTTTTCATGCCAAAACTCAAAGCCGAATAACACATCCCTTCCAGCGATCGGGATTTCAGTGGCGCCTGCAATTCACGATATGCATCTGCACTTGGACTCCAGCGATCTTCATTGCTGTAGTCGAATGCATAAGGCGGAGCTTCATAAAGTCGGTCAATAAAACTTTTCATTTTATCGAACGCGAGAGAACGATTTTTCTCACCCAACGTATCGTGATAAAAACCGGGTAAAATATGCTGCTCTTTTATTGCGCTACGGATACCGGCATAAAACTGTTTTTGCGGTTTCGCATGCACCACAAAATCATCACCTGAAATAAGTAATTGCGTAGGCAGAGTGATAGCTGAAGAATCAGCAACAATGCGCTCCGCCGTTTTGTAGAGATCTAGCAAGATATTAACGGCTATTTGTCGCGTGATTAATTTGTCCTGCTCAAAACTCGCGATACGTTCAGGATCGTGGGTCAGAAACTTACCTTTCACGTAAGAGTTAACGTAGAACAAGCCACGCATACGCTGCATTACTCTCAGACCGACACGAGCAAACGGCACATATAATTTGACCTTAAATGCCGGAGATGCCAGTACCATGCCACGAATTTTTGGCGCGTAATCATGAACCCAGGTTGATACCAGCACCGCACCAACGCTTTGTGCAATCACGACAATATCCTCAAGCTTAATCTGCGCATCCTGTGCGACAAAACGTACAAACTCATCAACATCTAATACTGAACGAGCCAGGCTTGGGCTATAACCGCGTTCGCCGGGTGACTTGCCGTGACCGCGTGCGTCCCAGGCATAAAATCGCGTATCGGGCATCATCAGTTCATCCACAATATGTTGCAGGCGTCCAGAGTGTTCATGCCCACGGTGAAACAGCACAATGACTTTATTGCTATTCACTTCCGTGGCTGGCCAGTGGCGAAAAAATAACGATGTTTCATCGCTGGCTAAGAATGTACCTTCCTGAAATAAACGCGCTTCCTTACTCATGATGCTTTCCTTGTGGCTAGTTGCTCTAAAGCGACAAAGCGATTTAAGAGTGATGTTTTAAAAATGATTTTATCCGCGTCATAATCGATTGGACTATCAATAAAGATGTCGATAAAAAAAGGGACGGGGATTTTCTGACCTTTACCCATCGCACGATCCAGACCGTGCATGTAAACAGGAATAATAGGTACATCGGGGCACTGCTGACTTAAATGCCAGATACCCGATTTAATCTCCGAAATTTTTCCAGGCTCTCCGCGCGTGCCTTCTGGGAAAATAATGACGATTCTATTCTTTGCTAATGCATCAATACAGGCTTGCAACGGATTAGCTAAATGGGCGCCGCGATAAACCGGAATAATGCCAATGACTTTCAGCGCGAACCAGCCAATGACTTTGTTCTTTAGAAAATAATCAGCCGCGGCAACTGGCTGAACGTTTACCAATGTCTTTAGTGGGAACAAGGTAAACAGTGTCAATACATCCAGATGGCTATTATGGTTTGTCACAATAATCGCCGGCCCCTCTACCGGTAATTTCTTGCGATCGCTAACACGTACACCCAACCAAATCCAGACGACGGGATAAGCGATACATAGCGTAAATATCCAGCGTAAAAACCGATTCATCAGCGCCTCTACATGTAGAAGTAATAATAGAAATGGAAGAATAGCGGCGCGGTATAAATCAGTGAATCGAGACGATCGAGAATACCGCCGTGTCCTGGTAGCAGTTTTCCAGAGTCCTTAACGCCAAAATCACGTTTAATGGCTGACATCACCACGTCACCGCAAAATCCGCTTAAACCAATGATCACACCAGCGCCAATAGAATGAATCAAATCCATCTGTGTCAGCAGCGGGCCAAAAATGCCCGCCAGCAGCGTTGTGGTGAATACACCACCCAATAACCCGGCCAGGGTTTTATTTGGGCTAACCTTAGGTATGACTTTTATTTTCCCTAACGACTTACCCCAAAGATATTGCGAAATATCATTGAGCTCAGTGCAGCCGACAAGGAAAATAACCAGTAACGCCCCTGCTATAGTATACGTGCCCGGCAGCATCATCAAATAAGCAACATGACTTAATGAAAATACCGTGGTCATCATGCCCCAATGTATAATCGATGCAGAGTTCAAAAACCCCTTGGTATCACCGACAATAACCATGCGCGCAGGCAAGAATAGAAATACATAAATGGGGATGAAAATAATGAACATCCCATACCACGACATTCCCACCCAGATGTATTGCAGCGGAATGGCAGCATACATCCACAGCAAAGGCACGCTGTCTGAACGTCGTGTCGGCGCTAACGTCAGATATTCCTTTAACGAAAGAAAACTGAGTAAACCAAAGAAGGTCAGTGCCAACCACTTGGGTGACAACATTGCCAGAGAAAACAGGCTGATGATTACCCACCAACTATTAATTCGCTGCTGTAACTCTAGCCAGTCACGTTGTGGACGAGTTTGTTTCAGAATGAAGAGAGTCAGGGTAGCGAGTAATAAAACACTAAATATCCCACCAAAGCAATAATATAGTATCTTCGAGGCGTCAGGCATTATTCACCTCCATCGCACTTCGGCAACGATTGATGCAGGTCCATACCAGTAACAACGACATGGCAGTGAAAACCTTATTGGCGACGTCAATATATTGTGGCCAGCAAGCAATAAACAGACCTAATGCTCCTAATAGAAAAGCGCGATCGCTTTTTCCTAATGGTCCTCGATAATTCCTGATGTGCGTCAAAGTCTGAGCAATAACGCCACAGAATTCAGTAAGCCATGAAAGCAACACCATCAGCACGACTAACCATGCAGATACGCCGGTTAAAAAAGCGAATGAGAGGTAGAGTGCAGCATCTGAAATAATATCGCCAACTTCATTGAGAATTGCGCCAAGCGTTGATTGCTGATTGAACTCTCTAGCTAACATGCCATCAATAGCATTTAGCGCCATACGAAAGAATAAAAACAGCGGGAGTAAAATGAATAGTGACGGTTGTGAAAAGAATATTAGCAACCCGCCCAATATTATTGACCCCAGCATTGCTAGTAATGTTATTTGGTTTGCGGTAACTCTTTTCGCATGCAGCATAATTACAATTGGTCTGAGTAAGTTTTGAAACTTAGGTTTGATGTCATATAACGTCATAATAGGGCTCCTGCCATTTATTTTATTTCCAGCTATTTTTTCGAAAAATAAATTATGCAGATAGAGTTTTCTCTTTATTCGACCAATCCGAAAGAATCGAATTCTTAGCCATCATTAAGTTGTGCTCATCAGCGACAGCTTTATAGTTTGCAACCACTGCTCCAGGTTCATCTGTGAATTGCTGTTGTTGTGCAGCATCCGGCAGCATGGGGATAAGCTCATTGGTCTGCACGTCGCGCATTTCGATATCGAATGCTTCAAGGCCAGCTGTTGCTGCAAGCCCAAAGACTTTTTTGAAATCTTGTTTCTGCTTTAAACTGATAATAACACCCGCCACAGGTGATACCGCGCCAACAACATCACCGGCAATGACCAATGGTGATAATGACTTATTACTTTTATTGCCGAAATAGATCATTCGGTAACGGAAATATCCGCCCCAGGGTTCACGTGTACCTAATGCGGAATACAAAAACCAGGCGCGAGAATCATGTACCTGATTATCGAATAGCGATCTAACCAATCCGGACGGGTTAGTAGCATTACGGGATTCATCTGAGAATGGAAAGAGCAACTTATACATTACATCGCCTTCCGTTCTCATTTTTTTAAACTCTGCTACTTCATCATCGGTATTGATGCGAAAAATCGTTCGACCAACCAGATTATCTATAACGACCTGAACAACACCCTTCTGCGAACGAAACTTACCTTGATAGTCTTCACGAAATTCACGTGCGGCTTCCCACAGTTGTCGCTTTGCAATATCTGGGTCGAAATCCTTAACGCCGGCGGGCATAACGATATCTTTCAGCTCTTCTTTTGAATACTTACATTTTTCGGCGACTCTTTTGGATTCTATTTCTCCCTGCTTGTCCTCTCTGTTTTTCTTTGAAATCTGATACTGTTTAGGATCATTGTCACTATTAGTCGCTTCCTCATAAAAACGTGCATTAATCAGTGTTTCATGCGCATATCGCCCAATACGCCAGCCGGTGATCCATGCCATTTGATCTTCAATCACCGCTTCTAACGACGCTGTTGCTCGTACAGGTTTGTAATCTGCTGCTTCTTGTGAGCTGAATTCTTTTGGAGTAATTTGCTTGAGGGTGAATTCTCGCCAAGCGTTAAAACGATTGATTAGTTCAGGCGCAATTTCAAATTGAATCCCTAAGGAAAAGGACATTGAGCGCCATGTGTCGTTTTTTAATGCCTCAGGTAATGCACGTTTAGATACTTTTAAGGGAGCCCCCGATTTAAAAGCCTCGGCATACAAATCATGAAGTACAATTTGAGAAAGTATTAAGCCGTCATCGGTACCATTAGCTTTTCCTTGATCACCTGGTGGATATCCCCCACCTATGTCCGAATGCATACCTGGATAAATCACCTCAATACTGTTTACCGGATATTTTCCATTCCCTCTTCGGATAGAATCCAGAGGGAAGCAGAGACGTTGCTCATGAGACGAAATCAAATGAGTGCAACGTTTAATCAAACCACCATAAGTGACTTCGTCAGGCAATTCCATGGTGTCATCGGCCCACGCCATATGGCCTTCCGCTAATGGAGCAATATGGGCAACTCCCACTGAAGCGACTGTATCAAGCAATCCCAGGAATTCAACACTGATCGGAATTTTCAGTTCATCAATAGCTAAGCATTGCTCCGGTTTCGTATTTTCCGCTTCTGGCGGTGGGAGCAGCTCACAGAGCCAACGAACAAAAGCACGAGCAGTTGCCGCACCGCGCGAGAAGCCATAAACATACAGCTTGATACCCAGCAGTTTTGGTTTTCCTGGCTCAGGTTGCTCCAGCGCGGGTTTCAACAGAGACTTGAGTGAGCTCAGCTGCCTTGTGAACTCTTCATAACGATTATGACTGCCGCCATATCCAAGCCGTGCCCAGGTTGTTCCCATATTCGCAACCGCCTTGCGGACTTCAGCATTACTCATCCACTGTTCTTTAAGAACAAATTTCAGCACATCAATAATGCGTAACAGCGCCCAGTTGATACGTTCTTCACCCATATGCGCTAGTGCCAGCCCTATAATACTGTAATCAAGATCGTTTATTTCCGGAAATGGCGTACCGACGCCGGGTAGATAAAATTTGAAATACTTATCAGCTCCGGTTTCGTTAATATCAAATAGTTCGCCGTTATCCCGTCCAACGCCACCTGCATAGCCACTGCCAATGGTAGCGCGAAATAAACGTGCAATATTTGTTGGGTGTTTTGGATTAGACAAATATAAATCGTTATTCAGGTTATTACCCGTTCCATCAAAAAATATGCTGATATGTAACGTTTTGCAGCATGGCGGTTCTACTCGCTGCCCAGCAGCCACACACAGCGCCTGGCGGTATTCAAGTTCCTCACTGTCTTGTTTTTTGCAATTTAATCCAACTAACGCCGCGGAATCCGGTAAACGCCCTTGAGGAGGGAAAGATGGCGGATACCAGACTAAATCTCTTTCAATTACTTTGGACATACGGCAGGCTCCTTCATCCTCAAAGGCTCTTTAATCGGATAGTTGGGATTGCGTGGTGACCAACAGCTGGTGGTGACTTTAATTTCATCACAGGGAAGAAAATGAACAGTAATTCCGCAAGTATCCTCATTATTATAATCTTGGAGAGAAACTGTCTTCTTATGCTGGCGATTTAGTGCCTGCATTTTCTTTTTCCAAATCTGGTATTTTTCCCAATTTTCAAATCCCGGAAAACCATCCATTTCTCCAACTCCTGTTTCCCATTCAATTTCGACCTTCATTCCCGGTTGCCATTTAGCTGGCACACCAAAACAACAACCACCACCGCCCCCTTGATAAGGGCCAATTGAGTCTATTCCGGACTTGCCATCAACACTGAATTGATTAATTGCCCAGTGTGTATGGTTGATAGCTTTAATCACCCCGGAACCACCACTGGCCGCATTAGCATTTTCCTGAGCACAGGAAGACAATAAACAAGTGAGAGAGAGTAATATACAGAATCGAAAATTTTTCATTATTTTGGACATACGACTGGCTCCTTCATCCTTAAAGGTTCTTTGATAGGATAATTAGCATTACGCGGAGACCAGCAGCTGGTAGTGACTTTAACTTTGTCACAAGGCAGAAAGTGAAGAGTAATGCCGCAAGTATCCTGTCCATTGTAATCCGGAACTGTAACCAATTGGTTATGAGAGCGTATTTGAGATTTTATTTTCCTTGTCCATTCGAGAAATTTCAATTCATTTTCATATCCTGGAAAACCATCCATTTCTCCAACTCCTGTTTCCCATTCAATTTCCACATTCATTCCCGGTTGCCATTTAGCTGGCACTCCAAAGCAACAACCACCACCACCGCCTTGATAAGGGCCGATAGAGTCTATTCCTGACTGGCCATCAACATTGAATTGATTGATTGCCCTGTGTGTATGGTTGATAGCTTTAATCACCCCGGAACCACCGCTAACCGCATTAGCATTTTCCTGAGCACAGGCGGAAAATAAAAAAGTGAGAGAAAGTAATATACAGAAGCGAAAATTTTTCATCACTTTGGACATACAGCTGGCTCCTTCATCCGTAAAGGCTCTTTAATCGGATAGTTTGAATTACGTGGTGACCAACAGCTGGTGGTTACTTTAACTTCATCACAGGGAAGAAAATGAACAGTAATTCCACAGGTATCCTGCCCGTTGTAGTCTGGTAATAGAACGATTTTCGTGTGCTCTCGGTCATTAGCTTTCATTTTTTTTAGCCACGCATTGTATTTTTCTCGGTCAGAAAATCCAGGAAATCCTTTAGTAGATGCTTCACCACTTTCCCATTCAATTTTAACTGTCATTCCCGGTTGCCATTTAGCTGGCACCCCAAAGCAACAACCGCCGCCGCCGCCCTGATATGGACCGATAGCATCTATTCCTGACTGGTCATTAACACTGAAATGATTAATTGCCCAGTGTGTATGGTTGATAGCTTTAATCACCCCGGAACCACCGCTGGCCGCATTAGCATTTTCCTGAGCACAGGCGGACAATAAACAAGTGAGAGAGAGTAATATACAGAAGCGAAAATTTTTCATTATTTTGGACATACGGCTGGCTCCTTCATCCGTAAAGGCTCTTTAATCGGATAGTTTTCGTTGCGTGGTGACCAGCAACTGGTGGTTACTTTAACTTCATCACAGGGAAGAAAATGCACGGTAATGCCACAAACATCCTGTCCACTATAATCAGGGACCAAAACTATTTTATTATGCTGACGATTATTAGCCTTCATTTTATTTTCCCAAGCAATGTATTTGTCATAATCTGCAAATCCAGGAAATCCTTTAGTAGATGCTTCACCACTTTCCCATTCAATTTTAACCGTCATTCCCGGCCGCCATTTAGCTGGCACACCAAAACAACAACCACCACCGCCCCCTTGATAAGGGCCAATAGAGTCTATGCCGGACTGGCCATTAACACTGAAATGATTAATTGCCCAATGAGTATGATTAATAGCTTTAATCACGCCACCTACAGCTTGAGCGTTTGGTAGCAAAATGAAGACTGATATAGTTATCGCAATTAAATTAAAGAAAAATAGTATCATTTGTTTCATTCCTTCCTTGCGATTAGTTAGCCGACGATTACTTCTGCCAACTTTCCTTCAACCCAACGCTCGCGATCTTCATCCATAATTAAATCTTTATCTGAGGCCTCGCACATCGCTTTATAACAAATCTGAAACAACGTTTCCTGTGACAGATGTTCGGGAATGACGCTTTGTTGATAGTTCAGCATAATATTTACATCACAAACGCACATTAGATAATCCAGCTGACGATCGCTGAGATCAATATGTGACATTTTTTCACCACTTAAAGGTGCGGCACCATTACCCGCTATCAACTGTGCAACACCATCTCTGTCTATCCAGCTCCAAAACACAACGGGTCTATGAATTTGTGATTTCTGTTCTTCATTTAATAAATCAGCTGTTAGAAGAGGAAATAATCGAGGATCGTAAAAGCGAAGAATTCCTGGACGCCCTTCATGTCGGCCATCGGCACAATTCTGCAACCATTTGGCCAGTAAATCTATTGGCCAGATTGAGCACAGTGCCAGTAACACGTTACGGTTTGAATCTTCCATGCAAATTTCATCAAGCCACTGACGCTGTTGCGAATCATCTAAATCGATACGCAACAATAAAGGTGCTTCACTTTCAGCAATCTCTTCAGGAAGTCCCTGAAATAGTGATTGCCATTCTATGGACAAAACCTTACAGACAGGAATAACTGAATACTTTAGACCCGATTGGTCGATAATCAGGTGAAGGTGTTTCCCTCCAAGTTTTTTGCACTGATTTTCCAATTGTGAAATCCATTCATTCACCATATATTTCGCCTTAAAATAGTGATATTGGTATTTATTTCCTCGGGACGAATCCTTGTGCCAATTCCTGGGCGCGTTTTAAACACTCCTTACAAACCGATGAAGGTAATTCAGGTAATGGAAACTCCTGGCTTTGAGGGCCATTGAAATCATGTTGGCCTTTAAGACTGATTAATCCCGGCCCATGAATTTCAATTTCACCGGCTGGTGAAAGGCGAATATATGCGCCGCCACTGGCAATCGTAATGCCATTTTTTGCCGTGAGCTGCAGGTGACCTTGCGTGGATTGCACCGTGACATCTTTAAGGGATGTTAAAGACAGTTTGTCGGCATGTGACTCCACCTGAAGCGGGCCTTTTGCAGAGACCAGACGCATGCCCTCCTGCTGGGCAAGCAGCGATATTGCCTTCGATGCATTCGCTGATAGTCGCTGTGCACTGACGAGATTCACTTCGCCAAGACTCTGTAAATAGAGGCCTTTACCGCTGTTAAGCAACATTCCTTCTGGCGTCACTGCGCCGATTCCTTCCGGCGCGCTGATCAGCATCGCTGATCCTTTCAGTTCATCTGCATTTTTATGTAGGGACTTCAGTGTCTCTACGTCCGGCGAAAAACTCCGGTGTGTCTGAGTAACACTTCCCCACTCAGTGAGCTGATTGACCGCCCCTTTCATCAGGCTGACAGGTTGCTTCATCTCCAGCGCATTTCCCTGCGCCGCCGTCTGCCCGTCGGCGCTGATAAACAGCCCTTTGTTGGCGCGGATGGCGCCCCAGCTGTCAGTGCGCAGCTCAAAACCTTCCCCGCGCTTTTGCTTCTCACTGTCGACCAGATGTCCGAGATTCAGCTGGCTTTTGCCACCGTACTCGGTGCTGAGCTTGATGTGCTCCTGGCCACGCGTGTCGTCGAGGCGCAGCTTGTTGTTAGCAGGCGTGCGCAGCACGTTGCGCTTGTAGTTGCGGATGGTGACGTGGTCCGCGCGTGACGAATCATGCAGCACGCCGGCAATGTACGGGCGGTCCGGGTTACCGTGCTCGAAGCCAATCGCCACCTCGGTTCCGGCCAGCAGCGGCAGGTGCAGGCCAAAGGTGTCGCCGGCAAACGGGCGCGCTTGGCGCACCCATAAACTTTCGAAACCGCTTTCCCAGCCAGCCCGGTCAAACAGCATGCTGACGCGATAGCGCCCGTCGCGGTCAATGTGCCCATAAGTGTCGTTGGTGGTGGTGCTGGTGATGCGCGCCGGTAAGGTACCGGCCATTACCGGGCGCGGCGCGGGTACCGGACGGTAGCTGTAGCGGCCTTCCGCCGGGATGCCGTGAAACGCGGTTTCCATGCTGCTGTTGCGCGCCGCGCGGCAGATAAGCGCGGTGATAACCACGCCGCTGCGAAACATCTCCGCCGCGTTGCTGCCGCTGGCGCGCACCACCACGCCGGGCATCAGCGAGGCACAACTGGATTTGGCGCTCAGCTGCGTCTGCCGGTTGAGGTAGCGCTCGTGGCGCAGCCGGGCGTAGAACGCGCCGCTTTCGGTTGCAGGCGTTGGGCTGTAAATCTCGCCCGCCTGCAGATAGTTATCGGCCCAGTGGTAGGCTTCGCCGTAGGTGGTATCGTCGCCACCGGTGACGTCGGCCTGCGCGTTCATGTCGGCGCTGGCATCGCGGTAGTTGTAGTCGCGGGTGCTGACGGTTTTCTCCACCACGCGAAAGCGGCTCTCCATCGCCCACACCGACTCCGTGCCGCTGTCGTGCAGACCGGATGGCGGCACGGCGGGCAGCGTCAGGCCGGTCACGTAGCCCTGCGGGCCGTCATAGAATTCCACCACGTCGATGTTGAGACGCGTGTCGGTGGTGAAGCGGAACCAGATGCCGACCTCCGCCAGCAGGCGCGAGACGAAGCGCAGGTCATCCTCGTCAAACTGCATCACCTGCTCGCGCTTCGGGTAGTCGCGGCTGAGGTTAAATACAAAATCCTGCCCGCGCATGCCGTGGCGCTCGCGCAGGATGGCTTCGGCAATCTGCGGCACCGACATGTCCTGCCAGATGGCGTTCTGCCGGGTACGCGCCAGCAGCGCCAGGCGCGGCTGCAGCGTGATGGCGTAGCGCGCTTCGTCTGCCGAGACACCGAGCGCATCAAAACCGGTGACCACGCCCTGCACCACGCGCAGAGGCCCGGCTTTGTGAAGCAGCTCGCTAAGGCTCTGCGGCGATGGCAGCAACGTCAGCGATGCGGTTTTCATCAGCATTGCTTCGCGGCTGATGTGCTTGTCAGTGCTGGTGAAGATGATGTTCCAGCTGAACGGCGTGCTCAGCGTCTCCGTGCCTTCGAAGCTGAGCACGTCCAGCGCGAATGAGGCGTCGTTGACCTTCAGCAGGTGATGACTGTGGCTGAAGGTGATAATGGCCTTATCTGTCATGGTGAAATCCTTTTATTGCCGCGTACAGAAAACCGTCGTTCACTCAGAACGTAAAGGTCACATCGCCTTCTTCACTGGTATCCAGCGTCAGTCTGTCTCTTAAAGTGCCGCTGGCGCGATGCTGCAGGATCATCTGGCTCATAACCGGCAAAATCTGCTGATTGAGCAGGCTGTCGATGTTGCGCGCGCCGGTGTCCGGCAACAGGCACGCATCGGTGAGCATGTCGAACAGATCTTCGCCGATGGTGGTACGGATGCCGTAATGATGTTGCAAACGCTGGCTCACCTGCTTCAGCTTCATTTCCACGATAATGCGCATGGCGTCGCGTGCCAGCGGGCGATAAATCACCGTCTGGAAGCGGGCCAGCAGCGCGGGCTGGAAGTGGTCGCGCAGGAGTGGGCGCAGGCACTCCTGAAGTTCGGATTCGGTGGCTTGCGGGTTTTCGTCCAGCAGCTGCATTAGCGAGTCGCTGCCGAGGTTTGAGGTCATCAGGATTACGGTATTGCGGAAGTCGATCTCACGTCCTTCGCCGTCGCGCATAAATCCGCGATCAAATACCTGATAGAACAGATTGATCACGTCGCGGTGCGCTTTTTCCACTTCGTCGAGCAGCACAACGCTGTACGGGCGCTTACGCACCGCTTCGGTGAGGATGCCCCCCTGGCCGTAGCCAACGTAGCCCGGCGGTGAGCCTTTGAGCTGGGAAACAGTGTGCGCTTCCTGGTATTCGCTGAGGTTGATGGTGATTAACGACTTCTCGCCGCCGTACAGCAAATCCGCCAGCGCCAGCGCGGTTTCGGTTTTGCCGGTGCCGCTGCTGCCCACCAGCAGAAACACGCCCTGCGGGCCATTTTCTGAGCTAAGCCCGGTTTTAGCAGCGCGCAGGCGTTGGGCGATGGCGTTTAGCGCGGCATCCTGACCGACCACGCGGGTAGCGAGCTGACTTTCCAGCGCCAGGAGTTCGGCCTGCTCATCCTTCATAAGCGAAGAGAGCGGCACGCCGGTCCAGTCGGCAATTACGCTCGCGACGATGCGCACATCAACGTCGGCGGTAAGCAGTGGCTCGCCGGGCTGTAAAGCATCAAGTTCAGTCTGGAGTTGGGCGATATTGCCATGCTGTGTCCCAGCTTTGCGGCCAGCCAGCAGCTGCTGCATCAGCGACTGCACCTTTGCATAGCGCTGCTCAAGCGTCTCAAGTTCTTCATCAATTATTGCTATCTGGCTTTCAATTTCGGCCAGACGCTCGTGCGGGATAGCGCTGCCGAGCGCTTCATCGTCAAGAATGGCGCGCTGCTCAAGGTTCAGCCCGTCAAGCTTCGCTCTCAAACGAGTAATCACCTCCGACACCATGTCCTGATTCATGCGCACGCGCGCAGCGGCAGTATCAAGCAGGTCAACCGCCTTGTCGGGCAGCTGGCGACCGGTTAGGTAGCGGCGCGACAGCGTGACGGCGGCGCGCACCGCCGCGTCGGTGATATGCACGCCGTGGTGCTCAGCGTAGCGTGACTTAAGGCCGCGCAGCATCAGGCACGCAGTGTCGTCGTCCGGCTCGTCAACCTTGACCATCTGGAAGCGGCGCTCCAGCGCGGCGTCCTTCTCGAAGTACTGCTTGTATTCACTCCACGTGGTGGCCGCAATGGTGCGCAATTCGCCGCGCGCCAGCGCTGGTTTCAGCAGGTTGGCCGCATCGGCGCCGCCCGCTTGGTTGCCCGCGCCGATAATGGTGTGCGCTTCGTCGATAAATAACAGCACCGGCTGCGACGCATTCTGTACCTCGGTGATGATGTTTTTCAGGCGCTGCTCAAACTCGCCCTTCACGCCCGCACCCGCCTGCAGCATGCCGAGATCCAATGTATGCACCCTCACAAGTTTGAGGCTGTCCGGTACGTTGCCTTCAGCGATGCGCAGCGCCAGCCCTTCCACCAACGCGGTTTTACCCACGCCCGGCTCGCCGACCAGAATCGGGTTGTTCTTGCGGCGGCGCGACAGGATATCAATCATCTGGCGAACTTCGTTGTCGCGGCCAAATACGGGGTCGATTTTGCCATTACGCGCATCAGCGGTGACGTCGCGGGTGAAGCGCGCAAGCGCTTCGGCAGATGGGGTTTTGTTCGGGCCTGCTGCGGAGGGTTGTTCGAACGTGCTGACCGGCATTTCCGGCTGCTCCGCTTCTGCACGCTCATCGGACTGCGCGTCCAGCATCGGCTGTAGGCGCTCCAGCTGGCTTATGCGCAGACTCAGCAGCGGCCACAGCCCTTCACAGCGCACCAGCGACGGCTGTTCGGCCAGCGCCATCAACAGATGCACGCTGCGGATTTGTGGGGCGTTATCTGAAGTCGAGGCCATCAGCCACGCCTGTTTCAATAAAGCTTCCAGTGCCGAGGAAAGCTGCGGGCGACCACGTACCGCACGCGGCTGACGATCGAGAAATGCCAGCAAATCCTGCCAGATGGCATCCATATCCCACTCATAGCGGCGCGCAATCACGGTGATGTCGCCTTCGCCCTGTTTCAGCAGCTTGAGCAGCCAGTGTTCCGGCTGAATTTCCGCATGCGCGCGGGTCTGACACAGCGAGGCAGCGGCTTCCAGCGCCTGCGCGCAAAACGGGTTAAGGCGACGCAGCAGTGCGGCTGACTGACTATCCATAGTAAAGTTCTCCTGATTGGGGCACGCTACCGCCCGTCGCTATGTACCAAAGCGCATAAGGTCAGTAGGTCTGATGTGGAAATGACTGGTGATTTCACCCGTCGAAGATGGAATCACCAGGCATCTAGAGCGGTACGCGTTTTGGTCGCCATGAATGGCGACCCTACGAGATGGACGGTCCGCTGGGACCGCCCCTACAGCCGTTATGCTGTCGCTCTCTCATTCCATGAATCGGAATGAATAATGTTGCCGTCTTTGTAGGTCCAGGTGATTTTTTCGTAGCGCAACTCAATCTGCTCAAGATGGTTGTGCTTCTCTTTTGACGGGTCTTTAACGTCGTGCATCAACGGATTGACCTTCACCACCTTTACGTTTTCCAACTTGGTGTTGAAGTACTCGACCTCCTGGCCTGCGTCACTAATGCGATACCATTTGAACTCGGCCGATTTAAGCGTCTGCCCAGTGGTTACCGCTTTATAGAGATACGGGCTGGACGAGTCGATCTCCTTGGTAAGCAGGAACGGCGTATGAATACGCGTGCCGGTCAGCTTGCCGGTGTTATTGTCGGTCGGGATGTACAGGTTGTGTTCCTGCGCCACCACTTCGATGCTGCCTTCACGGTCCTGTACATCCACCGATCCTTTAATGTCCGCACCGCCATCGTCCTTCAGCCACAGATAAACGGGAATTGCCATGTGTTACTCCTTTTCTTCATGATTACCGTCACCATCCTGTGATGACGGAGGGAAAGCGCCCGGTGCCTGACAAGCGTCAGCTTGAGGCACGAGACTGATCTCAACGCGCCGGTTTGCTGCGCGCCCCTCGGCGGTTGCGTTGCTCGCCATCGGGCGACTCTGGCCAAACCCCTGTACCGCAAAACAACTCTCATCCACATCACCGGTATCACGTATCCATTCGCGGACTGCGTCAGCACGCTTCAGTGAGAGTTTTTGGTTCAGCAACACATTGCCGGTGTCGTCGGTATGGCCCGCTACCACAATCAACCAACCTGGCTTCGCCTTAACGTTAACCAGTGCGTTAACTAACACTTTGGTTGAGCCCGTTTTCAGGACGGATTTGCCCGAATCAAACAGCGACATGGCATTCAGTCTTACCAGCGTGGGTTGAGGTTTGGGCGCAGGTATGGGTTTGGGTTCTGGCAGCCAGGTGCCGATGGCACGCAATACGGGCAGGTGAAGATAACTCCCCTGGTAAAGGCCTAGCCCAAACCGTAATGGCGCACCCTGCCGTGCATACTTATCTAGCTGCTTCGCGTCATCACGCAGGACCTCAACCGCCGCCAGTTTTGGCGCGTAGTCCGTCATGGCGATGCGGTAATAATGTCCGAGGTCAAACGCGATGCGCTGGATCAACGATTGATTGTTCATGGCAACCGCACACAGGGCGATAGCTGTAGAAACTGCGAATGCATTAAGCGCCATGCGCAGTGCACGCATGCGTGGCGTCAGGCCACGGCCTTGCGGCAGCAACGGAAGGACAAACTCCGGAAGAATGGTTGCAGCGTCAGTAGCAGAACCGGCGCTGGCGATCGTGGTGTGCAGCAGCAGCCATGCACGCCACAGCGAATCGTGCTCCGCATCCAGTGTGCCGGGTTGCAGTTGCATCATGATAGCGCCGGGTTTCACTGAGGCGACGTCGGTATGCGAATCTGTCAGTACACGCAGCACATGCTGGCGTAACCACGCATCCAGTGAGTTGAGCAGGATATACTGCTGCATCGCTGTTGCGCCGCCCGCCTGCATCCATTCATCTAAGCCGCGCGGTGAGGCACCATCCAGCCAGATTTGTGGACGCCTTTCCGCCAGCTGCACCTGCCAGAGTGGAGCCGTACACAAGGTCATCGCGCCAGCAACCGCCACATTAATCAGCAGCGGTAGTGCCTGGCAGGTTTCACGGCGCAGTAGCGCAATTTGCCAGCGGAGGGCAAAGAGTTCATTTTCCAGCACTGCGTTGTCATGCTGCTGCTGCGGAATGATGCTCATACAGATGGAAATCTGGCAGCCCCAGCCGGGACGCATCTGCAATAATTGACGCACGTTGTGCTGCAGTTCGCTGCTATCTACTACGCGAATAAAGCAACCCTGCGGCAAAAGACGCACTGGCTCCGCTTCAGACAGACCATGATCGCCGCAGCACAGCACCACCGGATGCCGGTAAGTCGCAGCGGGTAAATCACTCCATAACTGGCCGGTTGCTTTTATGCGGCGTCCAGAAAGCTTTAACATCACTGTGCCGATAATCAGCGTAATGGTCAGCAAAAGCAGAATGGCGGAGCTGCGTGCCACCGGTAGAAACAGCAGGCACAACACGGCGGCGAGCAGCCATATCCAGAGCGCCAGTAAGCGCTGAAGCAACGGCGTCATCCTTTCACTCCAGGCAACAGCGTTGTGATCAGGTGATCCAGCCAGTGGTTTAGTCCCCACCACAGTGCCGCCAGCAGCAGTGCTGTCAGTCCAATTCGCACCGGCCAAAGGCTTAACCAGCCCATGCTCAGCCCACCGTGTGCCAACGACAGCAAAGGCGCATCTGCTGGGCGCGTGAAGGGAGGCACGCGTTTAGCCAGCGCTGTCATCAACTGCTGACGGGCGGGCGCATCTGCAGAGGCATAACCACCCAGAAAGCCCAGCAGCATCACGCGATGAAAGCAGGTCAGCACTAGCGGATCCGCTTCGGGCTGGGCCAGCACCTGCTGCATGCGGTCGCACAGGGTTTCGCCCGCGTCCATGGTGTGTAGAAAGTGCCCCTGCAGCGGCATGTGATACCACTGTAAGCAAGCATCATCCTGCACCCCGCGCCCTTTTACCGCTTCATCCAGCAGCGCGCACTGAGCCAGAAGAATGTCATGACAACCCTCGCGACTCACACCCGCTTCCCGTAGCACACGCTGCACATGCTCGGCATCTGCGACGCAGCGTTGCCAAAGGGTCAGTCCTCCGTCTTCAGTAAATTCTGGCCCGTGCCGCAGGCTGATTACCTGCAGCCAGGTATTTTGCAGCAGCGCATCAATGTCGATGGTTTGTGAGGGTGTACTCATGATCTCAGCACCGCAAAGAGTTCCAGTTCCGGGTCACCCAGCGTGCCGGGGACGTAAAACATGCAGCTACCGCTCTCCAGCATTGCTCGTGCCGCCGGGTGAGACAGATCCAGTGAGAAATACTGATTCTCCAGACGCAGCGGAATAGCAGCCGGAACGTGGCTGAGCGGTTTTAGAGGGATACCCAGCTGCGAGCTATTGACCAGCGCGATGACGTCATCAGGGCTACCCGCTTTACACTGGCGCGGGAATTGCTCTTGCAGCTGGACCAACGGCAGTGGAGAACGTACGGAAAGATAGAAATCGGCTTCTTCGCGCAGGCGGGGATCGTTCAGGCGCGCATGCCACTGACGCAGCCGACGATCGTGGGTCATTTCAATCGCCACCATGCGCGACGGCAGGCTGGCTTCGAGCAGCGTACCTAGCAAGCTGAACAACGGCGGAAAAACGTCGTTCAGGTTGTCATGCCGGTAAGCAGGAATGGCACTGACCTGATGCTCCAGCGAAAATGTCAGCAGGCTGCCCGCCAGTCTTGCCAGCTCAGGATAGAGCCGCTCCGGCGGACTTTGCGGATGACGCACAAAATCGGCCAGCACCGGTTCAGCGCTGTTAAGCGCATTCAACAGCCAAAACAATGACACATCAGCAACGGCAAAATCGGCCATACGTTGATTGCTTTCGCGGCGCATCGCCATCAAGCGTGCCAGCCGTGCACCTAGTTGTGTTATGAGTAGATCCAACGCGGTGATAAGCCATGGACTCGACTTCATCATCAGCAGCGGCGGTAGGAATTTATCGTCCAGCATCCAGCCACCCTGCGCGTCTTGCTGCAGGCGAGCCACCGGGCAGGTCAGCCAGTCGCTGTTGTCCTGATGCGCATAACGCAGCGTCAACTCGGGTTGCAATACCGCCACCTGCCGGGTGTCATCCCCGAACAGATTGCGAACATCACGCCAACGCTGGCGAAAACGCACCGGGCGTTCAGCCACGTCGCTTTCCTGCAGACAATTGCCGCCGCTGGCGTAGAACTGCGGCAGCGCCAGAACAACCGTCACTTCCTTCTGCTCCGCCTCAAGCGTTAGCGTGGGGGGAAGCGGATCGGCGTTTTGTGTATCCACCAACGTGCCATCGCTGAATCGCAGGTGCAGATGGCGCGGCTGCAAACGCCCGAGTTTCAGCGCCTCTGGCTCAAACTCCGCCTGCAGCACGCCCCAGGGTTGATTAAGGCCCATACGCGCGATGCATTCGCTCTGCCACGCCTGCCAGGCAGACTGCTGCTGAAAGTGTTGAGGCGAGATCATGGTGCCCCGGCCCCAAAGTGGTTGCTCTGTTTTCATCCCTGATCTCCGCCCTTACGCTTTCGCTTTCGGCATCTGCGACACCAGCGACAGGTTCACGTCCATGCCTTCCACCTGGAAGTGCGGGATGGCGAACAGCTTGACGCGGAAGAAGCCCGGATTGTCTTCGATATCTTCCACCAGCACTTTCGCATCGCGCAGCGGATGTGAAGACTGTAGCTCGTCGCCCGGATCGGTCATCTCGGTGACCAGCGTGCGCACCCAAGTGTTCAGCTCCAGTTCTAGCAAGCGGCGATCTTTGGTAGTGCCGATGTTTTCGCGCTGGATCAGCTTCAGATAGTGCGCGATGCGCGACAGCAGGAAGATATAAGGCAAACGCGCATTGATGCGGCTGTTGGCGGTGGCATCGGCGGTATCGTAGATCGCCGGTTTCTGCGTCGAATTGGCCGAGAAGAAGCAGGCGTAGTCGCGGTTCTTGTAGTAAGAGAGCGGGATAAAGCCGAGATTGGCGAACTCAAACTCGCGCGTTTCCGGGATCATGACTTCAGACGGGATTTTCACCTGGTTGCCGGTGCCGAGATCGTACAGATGGATCGGCAGATCCTGGACTGCCCCACCCGCCTGCGGACCGCGGATTTGTACGCACCAGCCGTTGCTGATGAAGCTCTGCACCATGTTGGCGGCGAAAGCGAACGAAGCGTTGGTCCACAGGTATTTGTCGTGGTCCGGACCTTTCACCTCTTCCACATAATTGAAGCTGCGCACCGGCACGGTGTCCGGGCCGTACGGCAGGCGACCGAGCACACGCGGCATGGTCAGCCCGATATAGCGCGCGTCGTCGGTGTCACGGAAGGATTTCCATTTGATGTATTCGGCGCGGTCAAAGTAGTTGCCGATATCTTTTATGGCCGCCACCTCTTCCATCGAATCTTTCAGGAAGAACTGCGGGCCAACCGAACCGATAAACGGCATGTGCGCCGAAGCAGCGACTTTCGACAGGTTACGCAGCAGCGCCACGTCCTGCGCGGAGGCATCAAACTCATAGGCAGAAATCACCGCGCCAATCGGCTCGCCGCCCGGCGTGTCGTATTCAGCCACATAGGTTTGCAGATAAAGGCCGCTCTGGATGATTTCCGGCGCATCTTCAAAGTCCTGACGCAGGTCATCTTTCGACACGTCGAGCACTTCAATTTTCACGTTCTGCCGGAAGTCGGTTTTATCCACCAGCGATTTCAGGCCGCGCCACGCCGATTCTACCTTCTGGAATTCGTCGTGATGCATCACCGCATCCAGCTGGCGGCTGATCTGGCGATCAAGCTCGGCGATATGATGATCCAGCAGGTTTTTATCCAGCTTCTCGACTTTTGCGCCGCTGATTTTTAAGCGCGTCAGAAACACCTGCATCGCAGCGGTGACGCGCTCGTCAGCGGTGGCATCTGACATCGCCTGGCTGTCCTGCCAGACGTTCAGATCGCTCAGCTCGGAGACCGGATTAAGGTTGATTTTTTCAAATAGCGAAGCGTATACGCCACCTGCCGCCGGGCGATCCAGCACGGTGGTTGCGCCATTAGCATGGGTTTCATTCTGAACTGACATCAGCATTCTCTCTCTATAGTCCGTTACGGGGATGATCAGGCTTGATCGGTGGCCAGCGCAGACAGCTCGCTACGCAGTTCGTCGCTCAGTGCGGGATCTTTCAGGATGGCTTCAAGCTCTTTGCGGAAGGTGACGTTATCCAGCAGGTTCGATTTGAGGTCGCGCAGCAGATTACGCATTGCCAGCATGGCGCGCAGCTGCGGGATTTGACGGGCGACCTGCTCCGGCTCAAAGTCCTTCATGTCGCGGAAGTTCAGCGCCACGTTCTCTTCGCTGCCGTCGCCGGCCAGGGTGTTGGGCACGATGAGGTTAACGGAAGGTGCGATGTCGGCCAGCACGCTGTTGAAGTTGTTCTTATTGACGTTGATTTTTTCGCGCTCAGACAGCGGGCGATCTTCCTGGGCGTTACTGAAATCACCGGTGACCAGCAATTTGAGCGGCAGCTCGGTTTTTTTCGCACTGCCGCCGGTGTGCAGGTCAAGTTTGAGGTTGATACGTGCTTTAGGGATTTCATTCTGATAAGAGTTGCTCATATTTACTCCTTGTAAAAATGGCGCGGAAAGCACGCATAGGCACACTTTCCCTGTGTGTTTCGCCGGGAATATATATGAGGTCGCATCAGTAAAGCAACGCACAGCGCTGTCGCTTTATTCCTGTTTTTTATAGGAAATTTCTTGGAATTTCACTTAAGTCATTGAGGGTTTTTAGAAAATCGATTAGGAATTCTCCTAAATAAAAATCTATTTTTTTGATCCATACGACACAAGAGGGGATTTTTCTGAGGGAAATAATACAATTTTGCTAATTATTGGCTGGGTAGGCGTTTTACTCACCCGCCCAGCCCTCGGTTAAGCACTGCCGCCGGCACACCATCATTATAATAGGCCGTTCAGTTATTCAGCAGAGCCTGTTTGAAAGAGTAGATATGAATGCGTGCCGCGTCTTCCGCCTGCTCGGCATCGCCCTTCTCCAGCGCCGCAATAATTGCCTCATGTTCAGCAATAACTTCATTCATATGTGCGGCGCTCGACAGTGTCGTCGCCCAGAAGCGTTGTGCCTGAGCATGAATGATGCTCAGGATATCGGCCAGACGGCTATTGGCTGCAATATCCGCCAGCACCTGATGGAACTCGCGGTCAAGCAGCATCATCTGTTCCCGATCGTGTAATTCACTGGCGCGGGCAATGCGCTGGTTAATTTCCCGTAAATAGGTAATCTGCGCAGCGTTGACGCGCTGCGTCGCCAGACGTAGGCACAGCGCTTCATTAACCAGCCGCACTTCTATTAACTCCAGCGCATCATCCATTGACAGCGGCGACACCATCACACCCTTACGCGGAATGATCTGCAATAAACCTTCGGTTTCCAGCCTGTGCACGGCCTGATTGATAGGTGTTCTGCCCATCTCAAGATCATTCATTACCTGCGCGATATTGAGATAGTCCCCGGGCTTGTACCGCAGGGTGATTAAGCGGTGTTTAAAAGCCAGATAGGCTCGTTCATTGAGAGAAATACTCTTTGGGCTGGTTGGCGAGCTCACATTTTCAGCAATCACATTACTCATCGCGCAAATCCTTATTAGGTAACTGAGACATATTACACAAAAACCTGGCATGAAAATGGCTAGATTGAAATCACTGTGAAATTTCACACGAATTTCTCAAATGGAGATCAAACCATGCAATTACGTTTTACAACTGATAACGCAGACGCAGCAGTACTGGACGTTGAGGTCAAAGAGCTGGTTATCGCTGGCTGGGTGGGCCGCGATCGGGCAGCCGTGTTGCACCATATCAGGGAGCTGGAAGCACTTGGCGTGCCCGCTCCTGGTGCGGTGCCGCTGTTTTATCGCGTTGCGACGAATCAGCTCAGCCAGCAAATACGCCTGGAAGTGGTGGGCGAGGAAACCTCCGGCGAAGCCGAGCCCTTTGTGTTTTTCCATCGCGGCGAGTATTGGGTTTCACTGATCTCAGACCACACCGATCGCCATCTGGAAACCTTTAGCGTGGCGCTATCAAAGCAGGCCTGCATTAAACCTGTCGCCGGACACGCCTGGCGCCTGTCAGAAGTGAAAGCGCATTGGGATCGGCTGGAGCTCCGCGCTTGGATCAAAACAAACGGTGATTGGATTACCTATCAGCAAGGCGCCCTATCCGCTCTTCTCACGCCAATGGATTTATTAAACCGCTATTTTACTGATCGTCAGGTTGAAGAAGGTTTTGCTATGTCATGCGGCACGCTTAGCGCGATCGGTGGCATTCGCCCTTCGAGCGAGTTTGGCATGGCGCTGCACGACCCGCTGCTCAACCGCACGCTGGAACATACCTATATTACTGGCTCGCTGCCGGTCATCGCCTAAAAGGAACCTCTATGACAACGTTATGGCAAGCGAGCCAGCAACTGCTCGCCGGGCACATCACGCCCGAAACGTTAGTGTCTGATGCTCTGCACGCCATCGCGGCGGAGTCCGGCGAAGGTAAACGCGTCTTTACCCAAACCTATCTGGCCGAGGCGCAGCAGCAAGCTCGGCAGGCGAACGCGCGCTGGCAACAGCACCAGCCAAATAGCGCGATCGATGGGCTGCCGATCAGCATCAAAGATCTGTTTGATGTCGCCGGCGAAGTGACGCTCGCCGGCTCGCGTTTACTCAGCAATGCTGCAAAGGCAACGTCTAACGCCAGCATGGTAGAACGGCTGCGCCAGGCGGGAGCAGCCATCGTCGGCAAAACCAATATGACCGAATTCGCTTTTACCGGTCTTGGTATTAACCCGCATTACGGCACGCCCGCCAATCCGTGGCAGCGCACTGAACAGCGAATCCCCGGCGGCTCTTCTTCCGGGGCCGCCGTGGCCGTGGCCGATGGCATGTGTCTGGCGGCGGTCGGTACCGATACCGGCGGCTCCGTGCGTATTCCCGCTGCGCTGTGCGGCTTAACCGGTTTCAAACCCAGCGCCAGTCGTATTGATCAAACCGGAACCTTGCCGCTGGCCGTGTCGCTCGACAGCATTGGTGTGATTGCCCATGATGTGCGCAGTTGCTGGCTGCTCGATAGCGTGATTGCCGACGAACCGCTGGCCATTGATGAACGCCACCTTTCTGACGCACATTTCGTTATCCCGCAAACGCGCGTGCTGGAAGGCCTTGATCAACATGTCAGTGCGGCATGGCTGCACGCACTCGGGCAGCTTCGTGCGCAGGGCGTAACGCTGACTGAACTGCCCCTGCACGAACTGGCAGAGCTTGAAACGATCAACTCGCGCGGCGGTATCACGGCCTGGGAAGCCTGGCAATGGCATCAGCATTACGTTCATTCTCAGCCCGATGCCTACGATCCGCAGGTCCTGACGCGCATTAAACGCGGTAGCTTGCTAACCCACGAAGAGGCAAGCGCGCTGTACCAGCAGCGAGCTGACTGGAAACAGCGCGTTGAGAACGCGATTGCGCCCTTTGATGGCATGTTAATGCCCACGGTGCCGCTTATCGCCCCCACTCTTGACGAACTTAACGATCCTGCGCGCTACATGCAGGTCAACATGCTGATGCTGCGCAATACCAGCGTGATCAACATGCTGGATGGCTGTTCGATCTCTCTCCCCTGCCATCAACCTGGCGCTGCACCGGTTGGCCTGATGCTGTCCTCAACCCATGGCAACGATGCTGCATTACTCAGCTGGGCTGCCGCGATTGAAACCACCCTGAAACGGAGTATCTGATCATGACTCAACCCCATGGCATGCTGTTTGTCGCCACCCATATCGATGCTGCAGATGAAGCGGATTTCAACCAATGGTATGACCACGAGCACGTGGAGGAGCGCGTTGCCATCACAGGTTTCCTTTCTGGCACACGCTATCAGTCCTTAGAGGCGGAGCGGAAGTATCTCGGTCTGTATGAAACAGAATCGCTTGAGGCCTTCACCAGCGCGGATTATCACGCAGCCTTCATGCGTCAGACGGAATGGTCGGTGAAAAATCTCAACAACATGATCAATCCCATGCGCCGGGTGTGCGCCATCACCCACCAGCATGGTCAGGGCACTGGCAGCCATCTGGCGGTGCTGACGCTTACGTCAGGAACAGATGTTGCATTACTGGACGGCTGGCAAAAAAGCGTGCAGCAAACGCCGGGCTATATCGCTTCGCGTTTGTTAACGCCAGATACCACGTTGAGCTCCCCTCTTCCCCGGGAAAATAGGGGAAATCGCCCCATGCATCCCATGCTGCTAGTGACCTGCCGCGACGTGCAGATATGTAAAACCCTCGCCGCCAGCGCCGCTCAGGCGCTGAATGCAGACGCTCAGCTTTACTCCCTCAGCTGGCAGTTAACCAAACAGGAGATGGCACATGGCTAATACCGATTCGACACTGCAGCACCCTGCACGCGAGCGCACTGGCCACGCCAAAACCGGTCGCCTTGCGGCGGCCAGCTCGATTGGCACGGCACTCGAGTGGTATGACTTTACGGTTTATAACATCATGGCCGCGTTGGTGTTTAACCACGTATTTTTCCCTGACTTCGATCCACTCGTCGGCACCATCCTGGCGTTTTCCACCTATGCGGTGGGTTACGTCTCACGTCCGGTAGGCGGGATGATTTTTGGCCATCTGGGTGACGTAGCTGGCCGCAAAGCGGTGCTGATCACCACGCTGGTCATTATGGGCGTCACTACCGCGCTCATGGGCCTGCTGCCCGGCTATGCGGTGTGGGGGATCTGGAGTCCGTTGCTGCTGGTGGCATTGCGTTTTATTCAGGGTATCGCGCTGGGCGGTGAATGGGCTGGTGCGGTGCTACTTTCCATGGAACATGGCGATGCCAGTAAACGCGGGCGTAATGCTTCGTTCGCACAGGTTGGGCCTTCCTGCGGCACGTTAATTGGTACCGGATTTATCACGCTGGTCACGGTGGCGTTAAGCGGTGAACAGTTCCAGCAGTGGGGATGGCGTATTCCCTTCCTGTTGAGCCTGCTGCTGGTAACCTTTGGCTTGTGGCTGCGTCGCGGCGTTGAAGAGACGCCAACCTTTGTCGCGATGCAACAAGCCGAGAAAACCACCCATACGCCGCTGAAAGAGGTGTTCCTTCGCTATCCGCGCGAGTTGCTGATCGCGGGGGGATCGCGCATTGGCTCGGATGTGTTGTACGCGCTGGTAGTGGTGTTTACGCTGACCTACGTCACCACGGTGCTGCAATTGCCGCGTCCGCTGGCCCTAATGGCCACCATGCTGGGCGCGATAGGCAATGCGATTACCGTACCGATGTTTGGCGCGCTTTCAGATAAGTTAGGCCGCCGACCAGTCTACATTGTCGGTGCTTTGCTAGCGATTGTCTGGTCATTTGTCTTCTTCGTCCTGCTCGACAGCTCGCAACCGGTGCTGATCGTGCTGGCGGTGATCGTTGGCCTATTGATTCATGCGGTGATGTATGGCCCGCAGGCAGCATTTGTGACCGAGCAGTTCCCCAGCCATGTGCGTTACGCGGGTTCTTCGCTGGCCTATACGCTAGCGGGTATTATCGGAGGTGGCTTTGCGCCGCTGATTATTACCTCTCTGTATAAGGAGATGGGTAGCACGCTGTGGGTGTCGCTGTATGTCAGCCTGGCGTTACTGATTACGCTTTTTGCGCTGTGGAAAGCGAAAGAGACAGCGCACCGACCGCTGTAATTCGCTTATTGAGTTTGGCGAGGGAGTGCCAACTTTCAGCCCAGGAGAGCAGAATGTTCCGCACCATCGAGTGGATTAATGCAGTTTTTTGGCCAGAATACGAATCGCTTTCTCACAGGCGCTTTTCGTCTTGCTGTCTGACGAGCGTAAGCTCAAACGGTACAGGGCACCAATCAGTTCCTGTACGCTAAGCGCCTCATCGGGCCGGAGAATATGTGAAACCACGCGCCCTACCAGTGCACGAATATCATCCGTAATGTCTGTATCTTCGTCTTTCACTTGCCCTCCTGCCTCACGCTTCGCTTATTTAGGAAGTGCCCACCTCCTAATTAGACAAATGTTAATCCAGCAACTTCATGACTAACTTGATGGTCTCTGGTTCATCTTTTACATCGGCGATCTTGCCTACTACCCGCATACCGAAGGCGATGCACAGAATCAATCCTGCCGCGGTATCGGTATCCAGTTTTTGCGAGACCGATCCATCTTCCTGCCCGAGTCGCAGTAAAGAAGCGAGAAAGTTTTTATTACGCATCACCGCCTCACTCACCAGCTGCGACAAGTCGTCATCTAACACCTGCAGTTCAATCGCGCTGCCAACCACCAGGCACCCGGTTCGTCCCTCCACGGCCCGAGCAGAATCGAGGTAAAACTGCAGCAGCTCAGCGAGTTTTTCGCGACCCGTTGTAACCCGCGACAGCCGTTGACGCAGGTCCGCGTTGCGCACCGAAAGGTAGCGTTCAAACACGTTAAGAAACAGACTGCGTTTATCTTTAAAGGCTTTATAAATGCTACCGGCCGTTAATCCCATGGCGTCGCCCAGGTCATGCATGGAGGCAGCATGAAAACCTTTTTGCCGAAAAACGATCATCGCTTTATCCAGGGCCTGGTCGATATCAAACTCTCTCGGGCGGCCCCGTTCTCGGCTTTTCGCTTCGGTGGTTAACGTTTTAGGCATAGTTGACGCATGACGTATGGCTGGTTTCCAAAAGTGGTCGGCTGGTTCTTTGCAGCGCTAACTTTATCGCAATAGAGAAGAGAATGTACACCTGTTTGCTGTTAATTCATTATATAACCGAGAGTTACGTAATCATTAAGCGGGGAACTGCACTGTCGAAGTCAGTGTTTAGTGGAATCATCTGCCGCGATGTTTTTAGCAAAGAAGCTCATTACACCCTCGCCAGATTTCTGATTGTTGTTCATTTCACTGCCGGTCTTAATCGTCTCAAGCGCTAGCCTGGCAACGCGTTTTTTTTCTGGCGTGTCAGCGGCATGCAGCATTTTCTCTAATTGTCCGATGAGCGTGGCGCGCGAAACCGGCGCATCCTCATTAAATAATTCAATAACAGCTTCGCCGATTAAGATGTCGCACAACTTTTTATCATCACTATTTTTCATGGAGTTCTCTGTAACCGTCTTGACCAATCCTGGCCGGAGGATCCTGACTTTGCAGAGCATACCGATTGAGCAAAAAACGTCAAATGCTAAAAAGAGGAGGTTTAATCAACATTCAATAAATAGAAACGCTTGTGGCATTTTCATTAAGTGCCACAAGCTTTATAGCGATTAGCCGCCAACACGCGCCTGCAACGCTGTGGGATACCGTTCACCCATGACTTTGATGGTGTCTAACGCTTGAGGATTGTTTTAATTGGACACGGTAATCAGCCAGGGTTTATTAACTGCATCCATGAGTTGCCCCTTCTGGTGATGCCCACTCAACCTCCTCTTAATCAAAACATTAAGCGGATTTGACCGTGGCGGCGCTGAGCGCCATCACCGCGCTTGCCACGGTAAACAGCGCGATAATCCACGCCATGGTCCAGGGCGTACCATCGCTGAGTAGCGCCAGCAGCAACGACGAGATAATGCCGCTGCCGTATTGCAGCGAGCCGATGAGCGCCGAGGCGGAACCCGCCATAGTTGGCACGGTATCCATGGCGGCGGCCGTGGAGGTTGCCGCGATAATGCCGTTCATCGAGAAGAACACAAACACCGGCAGAATAATCATCAGGATGCCGCCGAAGGCCAGTTTGGCGCTCAGCGCCAAAATTAACGCAGCGAGGGTGGCGGTAGTCACCGCCATTTTGAGCAGGGATTCCAGCGGATAGCGGTGCACTAAACGCCGGTTCACCATGCTTACCGCCATTAACCCCACCACATTCAGCGCGAACAGCCAGCCATAATGCTGCGCATCAATGCCGAAATAGGTGATGTAAACAAACGGCGAGCCGGTAATAAAGGCGTAAGCCGCCACGTAGTAGAACGCCACGCACAGCGTAAAGCGCATGAAATGGCGGTTTTTCAATAGGGCAAAATAGTTGCTAAACGCTCCGGTGAGCGACGCTTTTACCCGCTTGTCCGCCGGTAAGGTTTCGGGCAACCAGCACATTAGTATCAGCATGACGCAGCCAATGGCCGCCAGCAGCCAAAAAATCGTGTGCCACGAGGTGACTTTGATCATCTGCCCGCCCAGCAGCGGCCCGGCAATCGGTGCAATCGCCATGACAACAATTAGCGTGGAGAGCATCTGCGCAGCGCGGGTGCGCGCAAAGAGATCGCGGATCATCGCGCGCGCCAGCATTGGTCCGGTACAGGTCCCTAACGCCTGAAACACGCGCCAGAACACAATCTGCGTAATATCGCTGGAGAGCGCACAGCCCACAGAACCGATCACAAACAGCACCAATCCGATAAACAGCGGCACTTTGCGGCCAAAATGGTCGCTGAGCGGCCCCCAGATGAGCTGGGCAATACAGAAGCCGATAAGAAATCCGGTAATGGTCAGTTCGGCGTCGCCGTGCAGCTCTTGCGCCACCAGCGGCATGGCAGGCAGATAGATATCCGTGGATAACGAGGTGATCGCCATCAACGCACTCAGAATGAGGATAAAGGGCAAACCGCTCGATTTGACGATAAAGGATTGAGAACGCGTGGAGGCGTGATCCATATTGAATTCCAGAGAGATCGAATTCGCCTATAGTAGCGGATGGGATGGTGAAGATAATGGCCTGAAAGAGGATTGCGCCTATGAGTAGGATTCATTAATTAGCGGTCGCCATGAATGGCGACCCTACAGGCGTTACAGCGATGATGATTAAGAAATACGCATTGATGCGGCAGCATGGGTGCTGAGGCGACATCCCAGCCCGCTGAGCGAGTGAGGGATTCCAGGGCGAGCCGCAGGGATGCGGCGAGAGTCGGCGCTGAGCAGGAGCGAATCGCCGCCGGTCCGTCAGGAATCGTGAGGGAGCGAAGGCACCGCGTAGCGGCGGGATGGGCTGGCGCAGGGCCGGGGAGTGAAGAGGGCGTGGCCCAGACGCCCTTTTCTCGGTCGCCGCACGGCTGAACTGAAACTGCCCCAGCCGATGGCGAACGAAAGTCGCTCAGTGCTTAACTGCTCGGCCTTACGCCTTGATTGGTGACCGCACGATTTTGTAGGGTGCGCATTAATGCGCACCGGGTAACATTTAACCCAACGTTAATTTCCTTTGCGGATGCGACGCTGGCAGCCTGCTCTCTTTGCCAAAAATCTTCTCGCGCAGCGTGCCGGGCTTATACGCCTTCTGCGCCAGACCGCGCTTCTGCAATACCGGCACCACATGCTCAACCCACTCATCCCACCAGCCGAGCGTGGTGACAGGCACCACGTTAAAGCCATCCACACCCGCATCCGCAAACTGCTGCACGCGATCGGCGATCTGCTCTGGCGTACCGGCAAAACGACCCGGCAGCAGCGCGTGCTGGATCAGGTACTCACGCCACGTCAGCACGCGCCCCTGCCCGTAATCCGCATCTACCGCAATGCGAAATTTCGAGCGCATATGCTGGCTAAACTCCTCGCGGCGGCTGAGCTCGGTTAACGGCGTATCAGGATCGATATTCGCCAGATCGATGCCAGAGCCGCCGCTGTAGAACCCCTGCAGCGCGTTGATATCAATGTTGTCGAACAGATATTGCTGCTTGCGCTTTGCCTCCTCCTCGGTGGATCCGATCACGGTAGAAAGCATCACCAGTTTTTTCAAATCCTCAGGCTGACGACCGTAATCCACCACATCCTGATTCAGGATGGCGATATCTTTGCGCGCGGTATCCGGCGTTTGTGATGGCAGGAATGTGACCTCGGCATTACGGGCGGCAAAGCGACGTCCGGCGTCGGAGTTGCCGGCCTGGAAGAACACCGGGCTACGCTGCGGCGACGGCTCAACAATGTGCGGCCCCTCCACGCGATAGCGCTTGCCCACATGGTTAATTTTGTGAATTTTATCGGCATCGAAAAAGCGATTGGTGGCGGGATCGTGCAGCACCGCGCCCTCTTCCCACGACAGCTCCCACAGTTTGTACGCCACATCCAGATACTCTTGCGCCCATTCGTAGCGCTCGTCGTGCGGCACGATGTCCTGATAACCGTAGTTACGGAAGCCGTTGGAGAGATACGAAGTGACGATATTCCAGCCAATGCGACCGCGGGTAAACTCATCCAGCGAGGAGATCTGGCGTGCAAACGAGAACGGGTGCGCCTGAATCACGTTGCTGGTCACCACCAATCCCAGATTCTCCGTGGCCAGCCCCAGCGCCGAGAGGATGGTGATCGGATCGGGTTCGGGGAACTGCGTGCCGGCGCTGATGGTGGTTTTGCCATCGCCATATTCGATGTCGTAAACCCCCACCACATCGGCAATGAACAAGGTATCAAACAGCCCTTTCTCCAGGGTTTTCACCGTCTTTACGTAGGCATCCAGCTGGTTGTAGCCATACTGCACCTGGCCTTCCGGCGTGCGCCAGTAGCCGTGGCTGTGGTGGTTGGGCGTGAGGTGCAAAAATCCGTTATAAATCAGTTCGCGTGACATGTTCGCTCCGGTAGCAAAGTTAGGCGATTTCCAGCGCAGCCAGACGTGGCAGCGAGGCAAGTAACTTCTGGGTATAGGGATGGCGCGGACGATAGAACACCTCATCGGCGGCGCCCTGCTCGACTGCCTCACCGTTTTGCATCACCAACACGCGATCGCTCATGTGATGGATAACGCCGAGGTCGTGCGAGATAAACAGATAGCTGACGCCAAGCTGCGCCTGCAGATCGCTAAGCAGATCGAGAATCTGCGCCTGGATAGTGACGTCCAGCGCGGAGACCGCCTCATCCAGCACGATCACCTGCGGATGGGTGGCGATGGCACGGGCAATGGCCACGCGTTGACGCTGGCCGCCCGACATGCGCGCCGGCCATTGGTTAAGATGTTCCGCGCCGAGTCCAACCGATTGCAGCAGGCTGATGGCGCGGTCACGCGGGGTGTGCGTTGCCGGATGCTGATCTAAGGCAATCGCATCCAGCAGGATGTCGGCCACCCGCCAGCGCGGGTCGAAAGATGAAAGCGGATCCTGATACACCACGGCAATCTGGCGGCGAATGGCACGCTGAGCGGCAGCGGACGCGTGGCTCCACGGCTGGCCGGCAAACAGCACCTCGCCGCTGTCCGGCGCTTCCAGCGCCAGCGCAATGCGTGACAAGGTGGTTTTGCCAGAACCCGATTCACCCACAATACCCAGCGTTTCACCGCGTCGCAGCGTAAAGGAAACATCGGCAACCGCGCTGTGCCCCCGAAAACGCTTCACGATATGGCGCGCTTCCAGCAGCACGTCCGCTGATTTAACCCCCGCTGGCGCGGGCGCGCCGGGCGCGCTGCCGGAAAGGCGCTGTCCTTTGGTGTGTTCGCTGGGAATGGCGTTGATCAACCCTTGGGTATAGGGATGTTGCGGCTGCTGCAACACCTGCTGCGCCGTTCCCGCTTCGACAATCGCGCCGCCCTGCATCACCAGAATCTGATCGGCGATTTTGGCCACCACGGCCAAATCGTGACTGATTAGAATCACGCTGGTGCCGCGATCCAGCATCTGCCGCAGCACCTCCAGCACTTGCGCCTGCACCGTGACATCCAGCGCGGTAGTCGGCTCATCGGCGATCAGTACATCCGGATGCAGCGCAATCGCCGAGGCAATCAGCGCGCGCTGGCGCAGACCACCAGAGAGTTCGCCCGGTCGCTGGCTGGCGCGATAGGCTGCCTGCGGCACGCCCACCTCTTCCAGCAGCGCCTGCACTTTCTGCTGGCGGCTGGCGGCATTGCCCCAGCCGTGCAGCGCCAGCGCTTCGGCAATCTCTTTGCCTACCGGCCGCAGCGGATCGAGTGACACCAGCGCATCCTGCAAAATAAAACCGACTTTGCTGCCGCGCACCCAACGCCACCAACTTTCGCTGCGCCCGAGCAGCGCTTCACCGTGCAGACTGAGCGTGTTGGCCTGCACCTGCAGTTGCTCGCCCGCCAATCCCACCAGCGCGCGTGCGGTAACACTTTTTCCCGAGCCTGATTCACCGACCAGCGCCAGACATTGACCGCGTTGCAGCGCAAAGCTAACGTTCTTCACAATATGGCGCGGCGCGGCATTCTCAGCGCGGGCCCAAATGTTCAGGTCACGGACTTCTATCACGTTATTGCTCATCAGCGCTTCTCTCCTTCGGCCCGCTGCTGGATGTAGCGGCCGATTTGCGTAAACGACAGCGCCACCAGCACAATCGCAATGCCCGGCAACACTTCCAGCCACCACGCCACGGTGACGTTAATTTTTCCCGCTTCGAGCAGCGCGCCCCACTCCGGCGACGGCGGTACCACCCCTAAACCCAGAAACGACAAGCCGGATGCCCACACCACCGATTGTCCGATGCCCAACGCCACCAGTGAGAACAGCGGTCGGAACACGTTGGGCGCGATGTGCTGGATAAACAACCGATGCCACGGATGGCCAAGCGCACGTGCCGCTTCGACATAGCCGGACTGCTTCACCTGCAGCGCCTGCGCGCGCACCAGTCGCGCGTAGCCCGGCGCGGTGCCGATGCCCACCGAGATCAGTAAACTGCTGGCGGACGGACCCAGCAAGGCGACAAACAGCAGCGCCAGCAGCAAGGTGGGAAACGCCAGCAGAATCTCCAGCAGGCGATTCACCGGTTCGGCCAACCAGCGCGGACCGAGCGCGGCGCTGAAGCCCAGCACAATGGCGCCGAACAGCGCGATGGTCATGGCGCCGATACCAATCAGCAACGACTGGCGCGTGCCCCAGATAATGCGGCTATACAGATCGCGGCCAATGTCATCGGTGCCGAGCCAGTTAGCCCATGAAGGGGCTTGCAGCGCACGATAGAGATCGGTGGCGAAGGGATCGTGGGTGGCCAACGCGCCAGGCGTTAGCGCTGCGACAATAAAGAACAGCGCTACGATGCCGGAAAGCAGTACCGAAACCGGCAGCTGCCAGCCGGCGCGTTGCGTCTGCGGGCCAGCATAATCAGTGAGATGAGTTGTCATACGCGACCTCGCAGGCGGGGATCGACGATCAGGTAAATCAGGTCAACCACCAGGTTAATGACGATGTAGAGGAAACTGATCAGAATCACGATGCCAGAGACCAGGGCGAAATCCTTGTTGCTGACCGCATTCACCAGCACGTTGCCGAGTCCCGGGCGGGCAAATACCGCTTCCACCAGCACCGCGCCCGACAGCAGGTTGCCAATCGCCCAGCCGCTTAAGGTGATGGCGGGGATCAGCGCGTGGCGCAACACGTGGCGCCATCGCACGCCCGCCAGGCTCATGCCGCGCGCCCGCGCCGACAGCACAAACGGCTGCTGCATGCTGCGCTCAAACTCACCGCGTATTGCGTGGCCAATAAAGCCCGCCAACGGAATTGCCAGCGTGATCGCCGGAAGCACCGTGCCCAGCAGGCTGGTGCCGCCGACGACGGGGAACCAGCGCAGAGCGATGGCAAAGACAATCAGCAGCAGGATGCCAATCCAGTACTGCGGCAAGCCGGCCATGATGGTTTCCACTGCGGAGCCAAACGCCGCCAGCCGACGATTGCGCCCGGCGGTTAACAGCGTCCAGGGAATGGCGATCATCCACGCCAGCAGCAGTGCGGCTATCGCCAGCGTAAAGGTGGGCAGCAGCTGCTCAGCGATGATATGCACCACCGGGCGCTGCAACTCGAAGGAGAAACCAAAATCGGCGTGCAGCAGCTGCCAGAAATAGTGCAAATACTGTTCAACGATCGGCTTATCGAACCCGTATTGCGCATTGATTGGCGCCAGCTCGGCCGGCGTGCGCTCAATCACCTGTCCAGAGGTGATATTCAGCAAAATGGTGGCGCGATCGCCCGGCAGCACCGATAGCACTAAAAAGGTCACGGTGATGGTGCCCCATAGCACAAATAGCGCCGAGGCAATGCGCACACTCAGGGTGCGCAACAGCGCCACGCTGCGGCGGCGTGGTACGGCCCGCTCCTCAACCCGGGTGGCGCTGGTCTGCGGCGCGGAAGTTAATTCACTCATGGCTTCTCCTGCACGAAGTACGCATCGTTAAAGTTCAGCAATCCGTTGCCCTCATCCTGCCAAAGCCCGCGGATGTGGTGGGCGATGGCGACGTTGTAGGTGAAGTTGTAGCCGCCGATGGCAATCGCCTGATCGTCAAACCACTTTTGCAGCACCGCAAACTTCTGCTGGCGCAGCTGGGGATCGGGCTCGCGCTGCGCATCGAGGATTTGCGCTTCCACTTCGGGATTATTGAAAAAGCTGGTGTTGTTGCCGTTGAATGCGCCGTTCAGCGCGTGGTTGTAAACGATGTCGAGGATATTGGGCGAGGGCCATACCCAGTAACCAAAGCTGATTTCCTTATCCGCCGGACGCGAACGTGCTCCGGCAAAGCCTTCGGTTTGCGTCAGCGGAAGCAAATCCAGCTTGATACCAACGCGTTTGACCTGATCCTGCACCGCCTGCAGCATCAGCGCGCCTTCCTGGTCGATAATCGCCTGGATAAACGGCAAGCGGGCATCGAGCGTTTGGCCGTCTTTGGTGCGATAACCGGCGGCATCACGTCCGGTCCAGCCCGCTTGATCCAGCAGCTGATTGGCTTTGGCGATATTCAGCGAGTAGCGGTCGTCAACGTTCAGGTAGAGCGGCGTACTTTTGCTCAGCGAGCCGTTGCCCTCATACGGCACTGCGCCTTTGAACACCGTTTTGACGATCTGCTTGCGGTCCAGCGCATAAGCAAACGCCTGGCGCACGCGCCGATCGGTGAATGGACCGCGCTGCACATTAAAGGAGAACGCCTGTGGACGACCGGTCGCGACGTACGACAAGGTTTGATAATGCTGTTGCAGCGCCTGCCACTGCGCCGACGGCGGCTGGTAGATCACATCCGCGCCGCCGCTGACCAGCGCGCCCCAGCGCGTGGTGGCATCGGGCACGAATTTCCACTCCAGGTGTTTGATATAAGCCGGCCCGTTATGGTGCGCATTCGGCGGTGCCCAACGATAATCGTCGTTGCGCACAAAACTGATGCCATCGCCGCGTACCCAACGCGCGACTTTCCACGGTCCGGTGCCCACCGGGCGCAAACACTTCTGCTCGCTACTGTTATGCGCCAGCGAATCTGGCGATTGAAAACCGTAATGCCCATTCGCTAATACGTTATAGATTTCCGGATTGGGCTCGGATAAATGCAGCGCCACGGTATAATCATCGACTTTGGTAAATCCGGTCATATAGGTAAATCCGTGCCAACCAATTCCCTTCTGCCATGCGGGATAATTAGCAATCACCGCGTCGGCATTAAAAATATCGCCATCGGTAAATTTCACGTCATGGCGCAAATGAAACGTAATGGTTTTACGATCGGCAGATTCACTCCAGCTGGATGCCAGCCAGGGACGGATTTGTCCTTTATCGTAACTGACTAAATAATCAAACACCTGACGTGATAAATACGCTTGCTGCACCCAACCGCCCCATAAGCAAGGCGGCTCCTGCTCATGCAAATAGACCAGCGTGCCATCGCTGGAGGTGGGTGAAGACGCTGCGGCGCTGACGTTAATTGGCAGCGCCGCACAGCTCAACGCCGCCATTATCGGAATGATTAATCGCTGAATGGACTTTGCTCTCATTTTGCTACCGTTTCCCTAATGCAAGCCAATAACTTATTTCCGCGCGGACCTACTCCACGTGAAAAGGTGTTATCTGGAAATTTAATGAATATTTTTTGGAATAGCGTTTGAATAGAGCACAGATATAAATCCCGGCAAATAACAATATCGGCAGTGAATATGCGAAATGGGATTTTTTGTTCCATATAGTGAAATATCATCTTTATATCAATGCAGCGAAATAGCTTAGTGAGAAAAAGCATTATTTGGTGTTCGGTGGCGATGACATAGTAATGAGAAAATGTCTTTGCCGGAGAGAACGCTATGTCGCAAATCGAATTAGGTTGGGGTGCCGATCCGTCGCCTCGGTATGAACAGCTGGCGGAACGCTTTCGCCCGGTATTTCAGAAAATACGCGCAGGTGCCATTGAGCGAGAGTTAACACGCCAGCTGCCGATCGAGCAAATTGCCTGGTTGAAGCAGAGCGGATTCACCGCCCTGCGCGTTCCGGAAAGCGCCGGTGGACTCGGTGCCACGCTGCCCGAGCTGTTCAATTTGCTGATCGAACTGGGCGAAGCGGATTCCAACCTTGTGCAATCGATTCGCGGACATCTCGGTTTCGTCGAGAACGTGCTGAACAGCGGTAGCAGCAGTTATCGCGCGAAGTGGCTGGCGCGGCTGGGGCAAGGTGAAATTGTCGGCCCGGCCTGGAGCGAAACCGGCGATGCGCGTCAGTCAGAATTCTCCACGCGCATTGAGCGCCACGGCGACGGTTGGCGGCTCAACGGCAGGAAGTTTTACACCACCGGTTCGCTTTATGCCGACTGGATTGATGTTGGCATCACTGATGAAAATGGCAAAGGCGTTTCGGTGACGCTGGCACGTTCCGCACCGGGCGTGACGGTGCTGGATGACTGGAATGGCTTTGGCCAAACTCTCACCGCCAGCGGTACGGCGCTTTTTGACAATGTGCTCATCGGCGCGGATGACATCAAAGAAGAGGTGCATTTCCGCTATTCACCGGCTTTCTATCAGCTGATCCATCTGGCGACGCTGGCGGGTATTGGCCGCGCCCAAAGCGGCGAAGTGGCACAGCAGGTGGCGTCTCGTACGCGTACCTACAGCAACGGCAATGCGCCGCGTGCCGCCCAGGATGCGCAGATTTTGCAGGTGGTTGGACGCCTGCGCGGCGCGGCCTACAGCAGCGGTGCGATAGTGCTGCACGCCGCCAGCGCGATACAACGCGCGTTTGATGCGCATCTGAGCGGCGATCAGGAACGGGAAAACCAGGCGGTGGCGATTGCCGAGCTGGAAGTATCGCAGTCGCTCAATGTGGTGAGCGATCTGCTGCTTAATGCCAGCTCGACGCTCTTCGATGCGCTGGGTGCATCGGCCACGCTGAAACCGCTGGCGCTGGATCGCTTCTGGCGCAATGCGCGCACCCTCTCCTCACACAATCCCCGTATCTATAAAGATCGTATCGTCGGTGATTTTGCGGTGAACGGCACCTTACCGCCGGAGCAGTGGCGGATCGGTGTGGCGGATAAATCGGCTACCTAAGCGTAGGGGCGCCATTTATGACGACCTGACATCCAGGTGCGCATAAATGCGCACCCTACAGGTTGTGCTAGCTGCTTAACCCATGAGACACTTTGGCTTATTTCGTTAAAGTGTCTTTTTTACGCCATGAAAACCTTTCTGATTATTGTGCCTGACGGCGGCATGTTGTTCGAAGCCGCAGGCATCGCCGATATCCTAATGCGCGCCAATCAACATTTACCGGTGGGCGTTGATCAACAACGCTATCGCGTTAGCCTTGCTACCACCCAATCGCATCAGGTGATTCACGGCCAATCTGGCCTCAATTTACTGGCCGACCTGAAACTGGCGGACGTTGATCCACGTAACGCCTGGGACACCATTATGATCACCGGACGCGGCGACACCGCCGAAGAGGGCAACATGGTGGTCGATTTTATCAAGCTGGCGGCACCGCAGGCGCGTCGTGTGGTATCGGTATGTGGCGGCGCGATGTTATTGGCTGAGGCGGGTTTGCTTGATGGCCGCCGGGCGACAACACACTGGCGCCTGCTCGATACCCTGCAGTCTCGCTATCCGCTCGTCCACGTTGAAGGCGGTCCGCTGTATATTCAGGACGGTTGCATGTGGACCTCCGGCGGCGTCAGTTCGGGCTTTGACCTGACGCTGGCGCTGGTGGAAGAGGATTTCGGCTTCAGCGTGGCGCGCGATATTGCCCAGGATATGGTGATGTATTTACGCCGTCCTGGCGGGCAGATGCAGTTCAGCCGCTTCCACCTGCAAGCGCCGGGCGGACTGGGCGTAATCGGTGAACTGCAGCGCTGGATCCGTGAAAACCTGGCCGACGAGCTGGCGGTAGAAAAGCTGGCAGAACGTGTCGCCATGAGTCCGCGCAATTTCACCCGCGTCTTCACCCGTGAAACCGGCGTACCTCCCGCGCGTTACGTCGCCGAAGCGCGACTCGCCGCTGCGCGCGAGCGTTTAGAGCAGAGCCACGACACGCTGGAGCGCATTGCCCTTGCCACCGGCTTTGGCAGCAGCATTAATCTGCGCCGTAGCTTTGAGCGCCAACTGCATCTCACACCCGGAGAATATCGCCAGCGCTTTCACTGCAGAAAATTGGCGTAAAGTGATCCTTTTTTGGCGTTTACGCCAGATGCGCATCAGCCTACAGTGACTCCAGCATCTTCGGAAAAGGAGTCAATTATGACTAAGATCGGCATTAACGGCTTTGGCCGTATCGGACGCAACGTTTTTCGTGCAGCACTTGGCAGCGATGATATTGAGATCGTCGCCATTAACGACCTCACCGACAGTAAGACCCTCGCGCATCTGCTAAAACACGATTCTCTGCTCGGCAGACTGCCCGCTGAAGTGGAAGCCGGTGAAGGCGAATTACGCATCGATGGCAAAGCGGTGCGCGTATTCAGCGAGCGCGATCCGGCCAATATTCGCTGGCGCGATGTCGGCGTCGATATCGTAATTGAAGCTACCGGCTTCTTTACCGAGCGCGACAAAGCCGCCGTGCATATCACCAGCGGCGGTGCCAAACGTGTGATTATTTCCGCACCCGGCAAAAATGATGACCTGACCATTGTGCTTGGCGTTAACGATCAACGTTACGATCCGCAACAGCATTTTGTAGTGAGTAACGGCAGCTGTACCACCAACGGCTTAGCGCCGGCGGCGGCGGTATTGCATCAGGCATTTGGTATCGAGCACGGGTTAATGAATACCACGCATGCTTATACCAACAGCCAGGTGCTGCACGATCAGCCCGAGAAAGATCTGCGCGGTGCGCGTGCGGCAGCGCTGTCGATCGTGCCTTATTCCAGCGGCGCGGCAAAGGCGCTGGGTCGCGTGATCCCTGAGCTGGAGGGGCGTTTGACCGGCTATTCACTGCGCGTACCGGTGCCGGTGGTATCGATCGTCGATTTAACCGTAACGCTGCAACGCGATGTCACCGCTGAAGAGGTGAATGCCGCCTTTAAAGCCGCGGCCGCAGAAGGCCCGCTGAAAGGTATTTTGGGCTACAGCGACGAACCATTAGTCTCAAGCGATTATCAGGGCGATGCCCGTTCATCGATTATCGACGGACTCTCAACGCTGGTGATTGGCGGCAATCTGGTGAAGATTCTTGCCTGGTACGACAACGAATGGGGCTTCTCAAATCGTCTGGTGGATTTGGCACGCTTAATGGCAAAACGCGGATTGTGATTTTAGGTTCGTCTTTCGCGCAGTCTATGCCAGCGAAAGCACACATTGTAGCGGCGCAATTTATTGCGCGATGAATCGCGCCGCTACGGAATGTGCGTTTTTTGAATCGTTGAGCTGTTACTTAAGTCCCATCGCGTCCTTCAGGGTAAAGAACAGATCGGTCTGGTCGGTTAATCCCACCACATTCGCCGCATGCGGACCGTACGCCGCGATGCGCACCTGCGTGCCGGTATGCTCCTGCGAATCCTCTTCTGAATTACCGTAGCTGATGGTCATCACCGCGCCATCTTTGGTATTCACCGCTTGCGTCAGGCCCGGTGCTTTGGTGCCGTTTTCAACGATCTGGCTGCTGTGGGCGTGATCGGCGGTCACCACCACCAGCGTATCGCCATGCTCGCGCGCAAACGCTAGCGCTTCCTGTACCGCTTCATCCAGATCCACGGTTTCACCAATCTGACCGCACGGGTTCGCCGCGTGATCCTGCTTATCAATCGATGCCCCTTCCACCTGCAGGAAGAAACCTTTGTCGTTGGTGCTCAGCAGAGTAATGGCCTTTTTAGTCATCTGCGCCAGCGTCGGTGCTGAAGCCGGACGATCTTTATTGACTTCACAGGTCACTACCGGCTTATCAATGTTGCCGTGATAGCTGGCTTTCGGTCCCTGCCAACGCACCGGCATATTGCCATCCGCAAACAGGCCCAGAAGCGGTTTGCTCTGATCGGCCTGCTGAATGGCATTCATGCCCTGCAGATTATCAATCCACTGATAGCCCAGCGCCTGCGCCTGTTCACGCAGGGTTTTGCCCTGATACTCGCCGGCTTTGGCGGTTTCATTAAAGGACTTCGCACCGCCGCCCAGCGTGACATCTGGGCGGGTTTTCAGCAGCTGTTCAGTAATCGATCCTTTGCCGCCCTGCTCCAGCGCGTTGCCCGGGCACAGCTCGCTGGTTTTCTCCGGGCCGTAGCATTTGCGCGAGGTGACGTGCGCCATTAAGGCGGCTGGCGTGGCATCCTGCAGTTCAGCGGTCGACACGTTGCCGGTGGCTTTACCCGCGGCTTTCGCCAGCTCAAGAATCGTCACCTGATCTTTGCCATTAACATCGACGCCAATCGCGCCGTTGTAGGATTTGGTGCCGGTGGCCCACGCGGTAGCCGACGCGGCAGAATCCGTTACGTAATTGGGTTTATGGGTTTTCTTGTCCAGCGAGTAATGGGTGTATTGACCGGTGAGCGGCAACGCATCCAGGCCGGGGAAGAAACCGCCGGCGCCGCGCGCCTGGTTGCGGGCGGCGGTGATTTCCGAATCGCCCATGCCATCACCAATCAGCAGAATCACGTTTTTCGCGGTGCTATTGATTAATGAGGCTTTTAACGCCTCGGTCTGGTCGCCAGTGAGACGACGCGCGCCGCCGTGCTCGGTAATATCGCCGTTGGCGGCGCGTGAATAATTTGCATCATCTGCCACTGCTAACGTCGCGATCAGAGAAGTCAGCAGCGTAACCGTAAAGAGAGGTATGGATTTCATTTATAAGCATCCTTAGCTGTAAATATAACCAAATGTTTCCGCGGACAAGTCTGCGACAGTGCGGTGACGCTTTTGTGACACAGAGAGGATAATTTGATGACAGAACAGGCAGGGTGAGCAAGCCGAAGGCAATACGCTCAGAGCTTAAGCGGATAGAACAAAAGGAGAAAATAGCGCTTGACCCTTTTCAGCGATCTCCCTATAGTAGCGCCCCGTTGACCCAGCGCGGTTGGCAAAAAAATGTGGTGAGGTGTCCGAGTGGCTGAAGGAGCACGCCTGGAAAGTGTGTATACGGCAACGTATCGGGGGTTCGAATCCCCCTCTCACCGCCACATTCCGAAGAAGAGTCTGAACTCACGTTCAGACTTTTTTTTTGCCTATTCTGCAGAGAGAGGGGGTGAGAAGCCCCTCTCACCGCCACATTATGTAGGACGTTGTGTGGACAACACCGCATGTAGCCTGACGCCAAAGACTACAGCGAGACCACGGAACTAAAAAAGAAGTACAAAATAGTGCACGTGAAATGCATGCGCATCCTGTTGGCCGGTTTGCGTGTAGAGGTTGCAGTCTTCCTGGCTGATAGACAACTGACCGCGGCGAGCAAACTCAGCCTGAATTTTTGGCATGATCTCAGTGTTGCCATATCCCAGCGCTTGCCCCTTAAAAGTACACAGTCCAGCATCGCTATATGAGTTAAGCGGCTTATCGCTTGCGCAGCCTGAGAGCAATTAGGCTGCAATCGGTCCGATAAGTAACTTCTTCATACCATTATCCACAAGGCATGTTGTGGGATAAATCCTAGCCAGCGTAGAGCGCAAAAGAAAGCAAGAAACCCGCAGTTAAGCGGGTTAAGAGCTCTTGCGCGATTCAGTTATGAAAGTGACGATTTGAGAGGATAAGCTCTCGCGAACTTTTGAAGTTGTCTGGTCTCTGATTTTTGAAATGGCATTTTTTTGTTGAGAACTTAAACCAGACCACTGTGCTTTATCTGGACCAATTGAATCATGATACTCAGAGAGTTCAACGCTACATTTCTCAAAAGCTTCATATGTGATGTTGCTAGCTGAATTGGTAGTTTTAACTTGGCTTTCTGCAAATTTGGTTACGCAGCCACTAAGATTTTCAGCTGCACTTTGTAAATTAGCATGCGCCACGGAACACACCATCAATCCCATACCCGCTATAACTAACTTCACATCCCTATCCCCATTGGTATCAATGGGATAAATCCTAGCATGGAGTGGCCGCAAGGTGGTGCAAAAACACAGCCTAAATAATAGCATCTGTCTGCCGATATCATATGGCAACATTTCAAGGAGAAAAAAAGATGGAACACCCAAATCCTCTTGCAGCAATGACATTCATAATTTGGTTCTTCATGTTCATTCCCTGCTTGCGCATGGCACAGAAGGCAGGATTCGGTTGGAAAATGGGCCTACTACTTTCGTTCCCCGCACTGCACCTTTTCACGCTTTACTTCTTTGCGTACAAAAAGTGGACCAATGCACCTTATCGATAAGAACTGATCATCTATCAGGATGGGAGAAGGTGCCCCTCTGCGATAATCTTTGTGCAAACCAATCACAAAAGACAATAGCCATAACGACCATTTCGTTAGGTTTCCCTATCGCCCTGACGTGCGCGAGAATGGAGATATAAATAACGGCGGCATTGACCTCATAAAGCGTGTATGTGTTTGAGGATCCGCGAACAGGGGAACCATGGACAGGCTTTAAAGTCATTCACCAGAAAGCATGGCGTTATGTGATGAAGGATTCCCCCCTCTCACCGCCACATTCCGAAGAAGAGTCTGAACTCACGTTCAGACTTTTTTTTGCACCCAGCACAGCGACGAAATTTCAGCCGAGTAGACTAACGTGTCGCCTTAAGCACATCGGAAAGACCGCGCGCCAATAACTCGCGAGGGGCATCTGTGCCGTCTACTGGAAGAAGGGTTCTGCTATGAATTTTCCAGCGCCCTTCATGACGTTCTAACTCCCAGCGATTAACCACTACCCGATGAATGCGATAGCCGGTTGAGTAACCATGATTGGCCATTTCACGCGGCTCACCCTGTTTATCCAGCTGCAACAGCTGTAAATAGGAGGTCACTATGGCTTTGTTGCCGCGCAAATCAATCAGCGGTAATCCAGTAAAATGCGCAAGCCCACTTTTAATCGCTTCCTCGTGTGCCGGTCGGAGAATAAATGCAGCGATCGCATCGACCCCTTTTGCCCCATCCAGTTCCTCACCACGATTAAAAGTGCCCTCCTCCATATAAACAGCAGCGGTATATTCGGCAAGACCGGTATCTGCGCTGGGCGGATGGGAAGCAATCAGCTCATATATTGCTAATTTATCCTCAATGATTTGCAGTCGCTGTTCTAATTTTTGGGTAGTTATTTCAGTCATAAATCTTATCTCCAGCAGCGCGATTTATCGCTATTTATGAATAAGTCTGTTGATAACTGGATGCACAATCTCCTGGAATAACGCTGTGTTTTCGAGCGCTCTGGCGGCCAACATCGCCCCATGAACGGTTGCCATCACAGATTTGGCCTGGATCTCTGGCGCCTCATCAAGCTGAAAAATGCCGCTGATTTCCCCTTTACGCAGTAGCGCTGTGAGCCAATCGGCCAGATCGGAGAAATGCCCGCTCACTTCAGAAGATATTTCTCGCGGCAACTTAGGCAGTTCCACCGAAAGCATGACGCAAATACAGAAAGGAGACGTTCCCTCACTAATACAGGCTGACCAGTAATCGATATAAGCCTGCAGTTCCAGCAGAGGATCGTTGAGGTTCTGCTCCAACGCCGCCATTCCCATTCTGGCCTCCTCGCGATATTCCGCAACGACAGCTTGCACCAGTTCAACTTTACTGGGGAAATGATGATGAATACTGGCTTTTTGAATCTGAACCAATTCAGCAATATCAGCATAGCTAAAGCTGTTATAGCCACCCGAGGTCAGCAACTGCCTGGTGTGGAGGATGATTTCTCTGGCTTTGGGTGAGCGTTCTATCAGCATAAATTTCCTAAACAATGTACTTATTCAACACGCATAACTCTTATCGTAAAACTAAAGAGATAGAGCCTTAAAGTCAAGGAAAACCTACTAGTTGGTAGGCTGAAGATTGAATGCAATTTAGTTAAGAAAAACACTAAATCATTTACCGCTAAAAATAATATTATAATAAATAAATCCTCAAGGCAGCGCGCCCTCTGCTTCCATCTCACGCGCTAATTCAATAAGCGCACTTTTATTTTTGATAATATAACCAGACCTGGCTTTAGTTAATAACCCCTCCTGCGTCAGTTGCGCAATGACATATAAGAGATGGCGATATGACACCCCCATATATTCTGCAACCTGCGTATGCTTTTCGTGATAAACATCATCATTCTGCGTCAATAGGATAAAAGCTGCCAGCCGGTTAACCAACGAGAAGGATTGATTTCTGATGAGTGACACAATATTCCGATAATTTTTATGCGTTAAGCTAATACAAATATGACGTAAAAAAATAGCATCACTTAACAGCCTTTTCCGGAAAGGTTTAACGGGTAACGCCAGACACCAGCACTCCTCTATCGCCTGAACGGCACGCGGTTCATGCTGCTGATCGATGAGTTCAAGCTCCCCGATAAAACAATGCGCTGCAAAGAAATCAATTAATGATATTCGTCCATTGGCTAATGTCGCATACAGTTTCGCCCTGCCTCTTGCAAGATAAAACAGGTATGCCGGTTGCTCACCTTCTTTCACGATATAATCACCGGCCATGATATGAAGCAGTCGGGTTTCCGCCATCACCTCAACAGAAAATTTCGCTGTATAGTCTGAATTTTCAATTAATTTCCTCTTCAGATCTTCATTATGGATTTCTTTCATAATCGTTTCCCGATGTGAGATTTCTCATATTTAACATACAATTTTAGCTGTTAGGGTTAAAGCGTTGACAAAGCATTTTTATCACACAGTTAAAAAATGCATGTTATTCCAACCCTAATTGAGGAAATGAGAAATGGCGCAGAGAAAAATTATTCTGGATTGTGATCCGGGTCATGATGATGCTATTGCAATTATGATGGCAGCAAAACATCCGGCGATTAATTTACTCGGTATTACTATCGTTGCGGGTAATCAGACCCTCGAGAAAACGCTGATCAATGGATTGAATGTTTGCCAACATTTAAACATTGATGTTCCGGTTTATGCTGGAATGCCGCAGCCGATTATGCGCCAGCAGATCGTGGCAGATAATATTCACGGCGAAACGGGGCTGGATGGTCCGGTGTTTGGCCCCTTAACGCGTCAGGCAGAAAGCAAGCATGCGGTTCAGTATCTGATTGACACGCTGATGGCCAGCGACGGAGATATCACGCTCGTTCCGGTAGCGCCTTTGACCAATATTGCAGTCGCCATGCGCATGCAGCCAGCTATTATTCCAAAAATCAAAGAGATCGTACTAATGGGGGGCGCCTACGGTACGGGAAACTTTACTCCCTCTGCCGAATTCAATATTTACGCCGATCCGGAGGCGGCACGCGTCGTATTCACTTCAGGTGCACCGCTGGTAATGATGGGGCTCGATTTAACCAACCAAACCGTCTGCACAAAAGAGGTCATCGCCCGTATGGAGAAAGTTGGCGGTCCAGCTGGGCAACTGTTCAGTGACATCATGAATTTCACCCTAAAAACGCAGTTTGAGAATTATGGCTTAGCGGGCGGACCGGTTCATGACGCAACCTGTATTGGCTATTTGATTAACCCGGAAGGCATTAAAACTCAGGACATGTATGTCGAAGTCGATGTGAATAGCGGCCCATGCTATGGCCGTACGGTATGCGATGAGCTGGGTGTAATGGGAATACCCGCCAATGCCAAAGTTGGGATCACTATTGATACCCAATGGTTTTGGGATTTGGTGGAAGAGTGTGTACAGATGTACCCCCGATCGTAACGACCCACTCCATTTCCGTTATGGCATGCAAAAGAGGGGAAATGTATTGCATGCCAATTAATCCCGATGGGCAGTTTGCCGTCGCCCATAGAGATATCAGACATACCGAAATCGACTATGACGAGATAATCATTATGAATATAATGAGAAGTTTTTTGGGTATGGTGGTATTACTGGCCATCGCATACTTGCTGTCAGTAAATAAAAGAAAAATCAGTATAAGAACGGTAGGTGCTGCAATCCTTTTACAAATAGCCATTGGCGGAGCGATTCTTTATTTACCTCCGGGCAAATGGCTGGCTGAGAAAGTCGCCACCGGCGTACATAAAATAATGAATTACAGTGATGCTGGCAGCACATTCATATTTGGGGCATTAGCGGGACCAGATATGGACAGAATATTTAATGGTGCCGGTTTTGTGTTCGCCTTTCATGTATTACCCGCCATTATCTTTATGACTGCATTAGTGAGCTTGCTGTATTACATAGGCGTGATGAAGTTATTGATCCGGGTACTGGGAGCTATTTTCCAAAAAGCACTCAATATCAGTAAAATTGAGTCTTTTGTCGCCGTTACCACCATTTTCCTTGGTCAAAATGAGATTCCGGCGATCGTTAAACCCTTCATTAATCGTCTGAACCGCAATGAACTGTTTACCGCTATTTGTAGCGGCATGGCCTCAATTGCAGGATCAACCATGATTGGCTATGCCGGGCTCGGTGTACCAATTGATTATTTACTTGCGGCATCGTTGATGGCCATCCCCGGCGGCATTCTTTTTGCCCGCATTCTGAGTCCAGCAACGGAAGAGACTCAGGTTGTTTTTGATAATCTCTCCTTCAGCGAAACACCGCCTAAAAGTGTGATTGAAGCAGCGGCGACCGGGGCAATAACCGGACTAAAGATTGCAGCAGGCGTTGCTACGGTTGTAATGGCTTTTGTTGCGATTATCGCCCTTATCAATGGCATTATTGGTGGCATTGCTGGGCTGTTTGGCCAGGGGCACGCAAGTCTGGAAGGGATATTTGGCTATTTACTGGCCCCGCTTGCCTGGGTTATGGGAGTTGACTGGCATGACGCATCGCTTGCTGGCAGTCTGATTGGCCAAAAGCTTGCGATTAATGAGTTTGTGGCTTATCTCAGCTTTTCGCCCTATCTGCACGCGCCTGGCGCATTAGACAGTAAAACGATTGCAATTGTCTCTTTCGCACTGTGTGGCTTTGCCAACTTTGGTTCTATTGGCGTTGTGGTTGGCGCATTCTCGGCCATCGCGCCACAGCGGACGGCAGAAATTGCTCAGCTTGGCATGCGAGCATTGGCCGCAGCTACACTCTCTAACTTAATGAGCGCCACCATTGCTGGCTTCTTCATTGGTATTGCATAAGTAAAGGAATGCGCCAGGCTGATGTTCCATGAGATCTTGTAGAGCAGAACAACGCCTGGCGTTTCTACCGATTTTATAACGAATACACTGCATTACATTTTAAAAGCGGCGGGACTCGTTTATCAGCATCACCACAATTTTATCGATAACAAAGGGAGCAATGGCGTTGAGCTCGTTATCTTCAAGCAGTTTCTTCGAAAATGCCAACGCAAATTCACGTGTTATTCTCATTCTCTCTTCAGGCTGAATTTCAATATTTGGCCGTATTTCACCACTGCAGTCTGAGGGAATAACTTTTCTATCCCTCGCGAATGGATAAATATTCACATAACCTCCTTATCTCAACTTCATGGGCAAAATGCCTCAACGCTTCCGGCTACCTGTCATGCTGCTGAAGACACCGTCTCGTAATATCAGCGCATGGAATAACGCCGCGGCCAGGTGCAGCATCACGGTAATGAATAAGAGCAAGGCGACGATCGAATGAAGAGGACGCAGCAGCGCATACCCATCATTATTCATCGGCAGGATGGGCGGTAAAACGATTCCAGCACCGAGAGTCACAGGATATCCCGCAGCGGACAACATGGCCCAGCCAATCAGCGGTTGAGCCAGCATCAATACATAGAGCACCCCATGTGAAATATGGGCCATAAGACGCTGCCAGCCTGGCAAGGTATCCGGTAAGTTTGGTTTGGCGGTAGCGTATCGCAACCACAGGCGCACCACGACTAATAACAATATCATCACGCCAAGGGGTTTATGGATTGATACCAGAAAGCTGTGCAGCGAGGAAACGGTGGAGACCATTGCAACACCAATAAAAAGCATGGCAAGAATCGCCGCAGCCATTAACCAGTGCAGCGCACGTAAAGCGGGATGGAAATAATCGACTTGTTTCATCATTGAGCTCCTGCCTGGTGTGACTGTTCACGCGTACGCAAATTATAAGATTTGGCATACGCGGATGAGCGTGCATTCAGTATTGGGTCATCCGATGCGGCTATTCCGTCCGGTAAAATAAGCGGATCATAATTAATATCGTTACAGGGTCCCTGCGCCTGTGGAATGGCTTGCGTCAATATCAGCGTCCCTGCATTAATCACTTTTCGATCGGATGGCCATACTTTACTTGAGTCATTACCCTTATCTTCAGGGTTTGCCAGGGTAATCATTAAATTCCACTTTATCGTGCCTTGTTTCAGTCGCTGAACAATATCGTTTTGCAGGAAATCCTTATCTTTTTTATTATCATCGCTCATCGGTTGAAAAGCGGTTTCAGGCACCATGCTCCAGCGAACCAGATGCTTATTGCCCGCTTTATCAATCAGGAAGAAGGCATTCAGACTATTAAAACTATCGCTTGCCCAACTGGACGAAGGCACATATTTCTTCAACCAACCGAAAAATGCCGTTATTTCCGGGTGCTTGCCAACGAATGCCTTTAATTTTTCCGGATCGGGTTTACCGGTGGCAGGAACAGGCAGCGTTGCCGTTTGCAATTCATAGAATGCTTCCGTGGTCCCCACCGGAAAGAAAGGCATGGCGTTCATTCCCGTGCGCCACTCCTCGCCATTCTTCTGTCGAAACTGTAAAGCCATACTCCGCACCGGAACAGCATAATCCGGCACAGTAGGAACGCCCCCTGCGATAGCAAATCGCCCGATAACTGGCGTGCTACCAGCGGTAAATACCAGGGCGCGCGAAAATGCACTGGCGTTACCATTAGATGTAAATTGACCAATAACACAAATCCCTTTGGCATGATTACGGCGATATCCAGGATGTTCTCCGCCAGATTTCTGTAACACGTCAATAATTTTATCTGCGCTCAGTCGATTGGGTTCCAGCCATCCGCCCGCCCATAAAAATAGCAGTACCAGTACAAGTGGAATAAGACCAACGATAGCCAGACGAAACATTTTCTGGTTAGTAGAAAGTGGAGCTGTTTTCATGTTTTTCTCACGCTGCTCAATAAATAATAAAGTATCGCTTAGGCTTTTTTTCGCCGAATATCACTCACCGTTAACCACACTGCGGAAATCAGAAAATAAGCGGCCCCCACTGCGGAATAACCGGCAATATTCACTATCGATGGCGGTACGACCATTTGTGCCTGCACAATAAAAAAACCGCCTGCCAGGGCTGATTGAGCGCCGCTAAGGATCATCGTCCACTGTGCGCCATAATTTTTCCAGCGGCCTACTGCGACACCCAGCTGCAGCAATCCTGACAAAATAGCCCAGATGCCAAATACGCCAATAACCCAGTTCATGCTGTGTGACAACGCAAGGTAAACCGCAATGGTTGTCAGCCCGCTGACAATAATATTTGTCATGTGGATCGGGTTATGACGTATTCCGCCGCTGCGCTGCGCATCGATAACGTTAGCAATGGCGTCCCAAAGGGGATAGATAACCAATAATACTGCCCCCACCTTTGCTGAGTGCTGACCCAGCGAAAATGCAGCCGCAACCCAAATAATTGAAAACAGTGCGCGGATAAAGTAATAGCGTTTTAGCCATTGCTCATTGCCAACAGCGGAATTAACAGCCTGTTCTTTAAGCATTGTGACTCCAGACGATTATGGATTGTTAAAAAAGGAGCGAAAGGCTGCCTTAATGACAACCAACCTACTAGTTGGTAGAATTATTGTCAATGGCTGAAGAAACGGATAAAGCGCAGAAGGTTAAACAAAAAAACCCGGCTTTCGCCGGGTTTTACTTTGCTACTACATTCTCAATCAAACGGTTAACTGTAAGCGTGCAGCGTGCGTTGACACAGCGCTGAACGGACGCAATCCTCTTTGCCGAAACGTACCACGCCAATCATCTCATCCTCTTCGAAGCGCGCTAGCGCATCGGCGAGGCCAGATTTGGCATGGGACGGCAGGTCGCACTGGGTAATATCGCCGTTGACGATAACCGTCACGTTCTCACCCAGGCGCGTCAGGAACATCTTCATCTGTGCGGCGGTGACGTTTTGTGCCTCATCAAGGATCACCACAGCATTTTCAAAGGTACGTCCGCGCATATATGCGAAGGGCGCGATCTCTACCTTGGCGATTTCGGGTCGCAGGCAGTATTGCATAAAGGAAGCGCCGAGACGTTTAACCAGAACGTCATATACCGGTCGGAAATAAGGCGCGAATTTCTCGGAAATATCTCCTGGGAGGAAACCGAGATCTTCATCCGCCTGCAGAACCGGGCGCGTCACAATAATCCTTTCGATGTCCTTATTGATCAGGGCCTCAGCCGCTTTGGCTGCGCTAATCCAGGTTTTTCCGCAGCCGGCTTCACCGGTGGCGAAAATAAGCTGTTTCGTTTCTATGGCATGGAGATAGTGTGCCTGAGCTTCATTTCTGGCTTCAATCGGCCCGCGGTCACGTGCATCACGTGCCATACCAATCGAATCCAACCCACCCATCTGCACCAGCGAAGTGACCGATTCTTCTTCACGCTGACGGTGACTGCGAGAGTCGCTACGAATAACGCGTCTGGCTTCACGACGTGCTTTGATCACTGCTTTCTGTCTTCCCATAGTGGCACCTTACAGTTGGTTTCATTTATCACGGCGGATCACCCGCGGCGATGACTTGAACGCTTTAGAGGTTTATTTGGCTTCCTTGTAAGCCGTTTTGAGCCAGTGAGAATGGTGTGCAACAGCGCCGAAACGCAGGCGCGCACCGGTAAAAAAACTGAGATTGAACGAGAACGAAGTGTTAATTGAAGAGAGGTTGCTTTTGAGGGAAGAAATCCCCCGCAGTGTACTGCGTGTATTGAAACTATTTAACTGTCCCAGAGAGAGACGAATCATGCGCGAACTCCAGTGGCTTAGCCACACAACTGACAACGCTTATGAATAAAGTGCATCATATTTGCGGTAGTTTGCAACAGTAATTTTACTTCCCAGCAAAGAAAAAATGATAAGCGAAGCCTGAGCGCGTTTATCTTAAATTAAATTTCTCAAAATTATCAAAGGGATGGTTAATTGGGGATAAGTCTAACTTTTTAGGAACATTCGGAAGCGGCTACGACCAGAGGAAAGTTTAAGGAATGCGTAACAAAAAGCCTGCAGCGCATTCTGACGTGCAGGCATTGTGCATTTATTAATCAGGCTTGCAGTAAAGATTGTGCCAGATAATGATTTTCATCCGCTACGCCTGGCAGCGCGAAAAAGTAGCCGCCGCCAATTGGGCGAATATATTCTTCCAGCGCTTCGCCATTAAGCCGCTGCTGTACGGTAATGAACCCTTTTGCTAAATCATGCTGATAGCAAACAAACAATAGGCCCATATCCAGCTGACCCGAACCGGTTATGCCGCTGGAATAACTGTAACCGCGCCGCAGCATTAAACTGCTGTCGGTTTGCGGCGTACGCGGATTGGCGAGACGGATATGCGCATCCAGCGCAATCAAATCGCCATCGGGATCTTTACTGTAATCCGGTACGTCATGCTCGTTTTTCATGCCAAGCGGCGCGCCGGATAACTTCTCCCGACCAAAAATGGTTTGCTGCTCGCCAAGCGGCGTGCGATCCCACATCTCGACGTGGAAACGAATGATGCGCACCGCCTGATAGCTGCCGCCGTGCGTCCATGCCGGTTCCTGCTGCTCGTCAGTCACCCACAACAGCTGATTCATCAACGCCGGATTATGGGTATCGGGATTAGCGGTGCCGTCTTTGAATCCCAGCAGGTTGATCGGCGTCTCCTTGCCGTTGCTGCGTGCCGCATGATCGGCGATGAACCCATCACGTCGCCAGCGCACCGCCAGCAAATCGGGCGTGCGCTTAATGATGTCACGCAGCGCATGGATCACCGTGTCCTGCGTGTTAGCGCAGATTTGCAGCAACAGATCGCCGTGGCACTGCTCTGCATCCAGTGAATCATTAGGGAAGCGCGTCATCGTTTGCAGCTGTGCGGGCTTATGCGCGCTCAAGCCGAAGCGCTCGTCAAACAGCGACGCGCCAACCGACAAGGTCATGGTGAGATTGTCAGGCGCGATATCGGCACCGAGAATTCCTGAATCCATCGGCGGCAGCTGCGGGTTGGTCACCACCGGTGCCGGTCCGCCCTGCGTCAGGAACGCAAAGCGCTCGGTGAGTAAGCGAAACAGCCGCTCAAGATCGGCCTTATCACTGGCCAGCACATCAAACGCCACCAGCATCATTGACGCCTGCTGCGGCGTCACAATTCCCGCCTGATGCGCGCCGTAAAAAGGTTGCGCCTGCTGACGCGCGTTGGGTGCAACCGTGCCGGGAGAAAAGCTGTCGGCGGCTGCCGTATGAAACGGACAGCCGCCGCCGAGGGCGGCCGCGCCGCCCAACATGCCTAATCCCTGCAATAAGCGACGACGCGACGGCTGCGCCGCGTCATTTTTATGCGTCATGATTAGTCGAGACCTAAGGTTCCGCGCAGCAGGGAGAGATCTTCTGCCAGAGTGGTAATCGGGCCTTTCAGCGCATTACGATCGGCGGTGGTCAGTTTCTCGTACGATTCAAAACCGTCTTTGCTGCGGTATTTGCTGAGAATGCCGTCCACTTTCTTGAAGTTGGCATCCACTTTTGCCAGCAGCTGCGGGTTGTTTTTCTGCAGCAGCGGACGCAGCAGATCAACAATTTTCTGCGCGCCATCAATGTTGGCCTGGAAGTCAGAGAGATCGGTGCGGCTATAACGGTCTTCTTCGCCTGAGATCTTGCTGGAGGCCACTTCTTCAATCAGGCCTGCCGCCCCGCCCACCACTTTCGCTGGTGGGAACGCCAGTTCGCTGATGCGCGTTTGCAGATCCAGCACGTCCTGGTTCAGCTTAGTGGCAAAGGGTTCAGCCCCTTTGGTGGTGTTATCCGCGAAGAGGATTTTTTCCAGGCGATGGAAGCCGGTGAATTTTGGATCTTCGTTTTTCTTCTCGAAGTCGTCTTCACGTGCATCGATGCTGCTATCCAGGTCGGAGAACAGCTCAGCGATGGGTTCAATACGCTCATAATGCACGCGCGTTGGCGCAAACAGCGCTTTGGCTTTTTCGATATCGCCGGCTTTCACCGCGTCGGTAAACGCTTTGGTGCCCGCCACCAGCTCTTTCACTTCATTCATTACATAAACTTTGTAGTCGGCGATAGGCCCCACCAGCTCCAGTACGTCTGGCTTGCCGGTCGCTGCTTTCTTCGCATCACCGCTGACCACCAGCTTGCCTTTCGGGTTGCTGAGTAGGCCGCAGGTCATATCATATTCGCCCGCTTCCAGATTGGCGGTGAGTTTCTGGCTGAAGCCTGGCGCGATATTTTCACGCTCTTCCACCACCATCACTCCTTTCAGGATCTCCCACTCCAGCGCTTTCTGGCTGTTGTTTTTGATGATGAACTGGGTTTTTCCCGCCTGCACATTGAGCGACATCGGCTCACATTGCTTGTCGGTCACGGTAACCGTGACTTGCGGGACGGCAGCAGCAGAAGCGGCGCCGGAAAGCGCCAGCATAGCAACCAACAGCGCCTTGCGGCGGAAGCGAATCGTCATAGTGATATCCCTGTTACATGGAAGAACAGGCGCGCAATCGCGCCTGATTTTAAATTCAGCGCGTAGTACGAGCCGTGGTGATTGATGGGCGAGCCGGAAAGGCAAACAGCAGCAGCGCCGGAATCAGATAGATAAGCCACACCGCCACTTCGCTGACGCTTGGCGTTTCCTGATAGCCCAAAATACCTTCCAATAACGTGCCGAATACCGAGTGCGTCGAAAGCGTACTGCTCAGATCAAACGCCACATCCTGGAAGTGATTCCATAAACCGGCTTCGTGGAAAGCGCGGATAGCGCCCGCAGCAAGCCCTGCGGCAACAAACAGAATGAACAGGCTGGTCCAGCGGAAAAAGTGCGCCAGATTGAGGCGAATGCCGCCGTAGTAAAGCAGCATGCCCAGCACCACCGCGGTAGCGAGGCCGAGTACCGCGCCAATCGGTGGCGCATAGCCTACGTCCTGCGTGAACGCGGCCAGCAGGAAGAACACGGATTCCAGCCCTTCACGCGCCACCGCCAGAAACACCATCAGCACCAGCGGAAAGCCACTGCCGCCCTGTTTTTGCAGCGCGTTATCAACCGATTTTTCCAGCGTGGCTTTGATATTGCGCGACACTTTGCGCATCCAGAACACCATCGATGTCAGGATCACCACCGCAACCACCGCAACAATGCCTTCGAACAGCTCCTGCTGCTTCTGCGGAAACTCGCCGGTGGTTTCATTGATAAAGATGCCGAGTGCCAGACACAGCGCGGCAGCAATAAATACGCCAGCCCACATCGCCGGGAACCATTGTGTGCGCTGGGTGCGTTTGAGATAGCTGGCAATCAGGCTGACGATGAGCGCTGCTTCCAGACCTTCGCGCAGCATGATGAGAAATGGGACGAACATCATCAACCTCTTGAATGTTAAGGAGGGTAAACCTTAGGTAAAAATACGTAAAGTGCGAACGATATCGATTATCATTATCGAAGGGAAAAATACAAGTCACCGCGTGAAATTAATTTTGCTTTTGCGGTTTGCAGGGGGGGAATATTTGGACTGGTCGCCATAAATGGCGACCCTACAACGAAACGATGCGGTGTTCGTAGGGTGCGCATTGATGCGCACCTGGTCGACATCAATGGCGACCTAACAAATCATTTGCTTTGATACTGCGCTTCTGCGGCGGCGAAGCGCTGCTGAGCGGCCTCAGATGGAGCTCGCCCCAACAGGCTGAACACCACAATCGCAATACTGGCGAAGGCAAAGCCCGGGATGATTTCATACAGCTCGGTGTAGCCATAATCTTTCCATAGCAGCACGGTCAGCGCCCCCACCACCATTCCAGCCAGCGCACCGTTGCGCGTCATGCGCTTCCAGCACACGCCAAACAGCACCACTGGCCCAAACGCCGCCCCAAAGCCAGCCCAGGCGTAGCTCACCAGGCCAAGCACGCGGTTTTCTGGATTCGCCGCCAGCGCGATAGCAATCAACGCAATCACCAGCACCATCAAACGCCCTACCCACACCAGCTCTTTCTGGCTGGCGTTTTTGCGCAGGAAGCCTTTATACAAATCTTCGGTCAAGGCGCTGGAGCACACCAGCAGCTGGCAGCTCAGCGTGGACATAACGGCTGCCAGAATCGCCGACAGCAGAATGCCCGCGATCCACGGGTTAAACAGAATGCGCGCCAGCTCGATAAATACGCGCTCGCCGTTTTGGCTTACGCCCGCCGCATGCTCGGGATGGTTCTGGAAGTAGGCAATGCCGAAGAAGCCAACGGCAACGGCTCCGGCAAGGCACAGAATCATCCAAATCATGCCGATACGACGTGCCGTCCGAATCGTATGGTGTGAATCCGCCGCCATAAAGCGCGCCAGAATATGCGGCTGGCCAAAGTAGCCGAGGCCCCAACCAAGCAGGGAAATCACCGCCACAACGTTCAGGCCTTTCAGCATATCGAGGTTTTCAAGGCTTTTTGCTCTGATCACCGCCAGCGAATCATCCAGGCCGCCCACCGCCACAATCACAATCACCGGCGTCAAAATCAGGGCGAAAATCATCAGGCTCGCCTGCACGGTATCGGTCCAGCTCACCGCGAGGAAACCGCCCACCAGCGTATACAGAATGGTAGCCGCCGCACCGGCCCACAGCGCGGTTTGGTAATCCATCCCAAAGGTGCTTTCGAACAGACGCGCACCGGCCACCACGCCGGAAGCACAATAAATCGTGAAGAAGATCAGAATAACCACCGCCGAGATAACGCGCAGTAGCTTGCTGTTATCCTCGAAACGGCTGGAGAAGAAATCTGGCAAGGTTAAGGCGTTATCGTGATGCTCGGTCTGCACGCGCAGGCGGCCGGCAACGATGCGCCAGTTCAGCCAGGCGCCAATGATCAAGCCGATGGCGATCCAGCTTTCCGAGATGCCGGAAAGGAAAATGGCGCCAGGCAGCCCCATCAATAACCAGCCGCTCATATCGGAAGCGCCCGCCGAAAGTGCGGTTACCACGCTGCCTAAACTGCGGCCACCGAGAATATAATCATCGAAGCTTTTGGTTGATCGCCAGGCGATGAAACCGATTAACACCATCCCAAGGATATATACTACAAAGGTCACCAACATCGGTGTACTTACACTCATCTGTCTCTCCACTTATTATTTGATCCATCAAGAGAAATCTTGTTAATCAGCGCTGTCGGAACGGGACAGCAGCATGATTTCACCGCATCCAGAGAAAGCGATTTCTCTTAAGGCGCGGTATCCTGCCGCAAAGGACCAGTAGGCACAATGCATTTAACACAGCCGTCACAATGATGACACTAATGCTGCGTTTTTTCTGATGGGAGGTTGCACCGGATCACACTATGGTTGCACCCCGGTCGCCATGAATGGCGACCCTACGAAGCCAGACATTGTATGTAGGGTCGTCATTCATGGCGGCCTGCTGGCAACATAGGTTGCACAAAGTTGCAACATGAGTGATATTGCTGCCATGCAAGCGTTGAATCACTATTCGAGGACGAGGAAAGCATGGCAACCACCACCATGGGCGTGAAGCTGGATGAAGCCACCCGCGACCGCATTAAACTGGCAGCACAGAAGCTTGACCGCACATCACACTGGCTGATCAAGCAGGCGATTTTTAACTATCTGGAGCAGTTGGAAGCTGGTGAATCGGTGCCAGAAATTCCCCAGCTGCTGATCGATGCCGCCGCTGATGAAGGCGTGCCAGAAGAGGCGCTGCAGCCTTTCCTCGATTTCGCTGAACATATTTTACCGCAGTCGGTGAGCCGCTCCGCGATCACCGCCGCATGGCGCCGTCCGGAAACCGATGCGGTGCCGATGCTGTTGGAACAGGCGCGCCTCCCTGCGCCGCTGGCGGAGAAAACGCATCAGCTGGCTTACAGCCTCGCCGATAAGCTGCGCCATCAGAAAGGGGCAACCGGTCGCGCGGGCATGGTACAAAGCCTGCTGCAGGAGTTTTCCCTCTCCTCACAGGAAGGCGTGGCGCTGATGTGCCTGGCAGAAGCGCTGTTGCGCATCCCTGACAAGCCGACGCGCGATGCGTTAATCCGCGACAAAATCAGCAACGGAAACTGGCAATCACACCTTGGCCGCAGCCCGTCGATGTTTGTCAACGCGGCAACCTGGGGTCTGCTGTTTACCGGGCGTCTGGTGTCCACCCATAACGAAGCCAACTTGTCGCGCTCCCTCAACCGCATCATCGGCAAGAGCGGCGAGCCGCTGATCCGTAAAGGCGTGGATATGGCGATGCGCCTGATGGGCGAGCAGTTTGTGACCGGCGAAACCATCGCTGAAGCGCTGGCCAATGCGCGCAAGCTGGAAGAGAAAGGCTTCCGCTACTCCTACGACATGCTGGGTGAAGCGGCGCTGACTGCCAGCGATGCCAAAGCCTATCTGGTGTCGTACCAGCAGGCGATTCACGCCATAGGCAAAGCCTCCAACGGGCGCGGTATTTATGAAGGTCCAGGCATCTCAATTAAGCTGTCGGCACTGCATCCGCGCTACAGCCGCGCACAGTATGAGCGCGTGATGGACGAACTCTATCCGATCCTCAAATCGTTAACCTTGCTGGCGCGCTCCTATGACATCGGTATCAACATCGATGCCGAAGAGGCGGATCGTCTGGAACTGTCGCTCGATCTGCTGGAGAAACTCTGTTTTGAGCCGGAACTGGAAGGCTGGAACGGTATCGGCTTCGTGATTCAGGCGTATCAAAAACGCTGCCCGTTTGTGATTGATGCGCTGATCGACCTGGCACAGCGCAGTCGTCGCCGCCTGATGATCCGCCTGGTGAAGGGCGCGTACTGGGATAGCGAAATTAAACGCGCGCAGGTTGATGGGCTGGAAGGCTATCCGGTCTACACCCGCAAGGTTTACACCGATATTTCCTATCTGGCGTGCGCACGTAAACTGCTGGCGGTGCCAAACCTGATCTATCCGCAGTTTGCTACTCACAACGCGCATACGCTGGCGGCGATTTATCAGCTGGCAGGTAATAACTACTATCCAGGCCAATACGAATTCCAGTGCCTGCACGGCATGGGTGAACCGCTGTATGAGCAGGTAGTGGGGAAAGTGGCGGACGGCAAACTGAATCGTCCGTGCCGCATTTACGCGCCGGTGGGTACGCATGAAACGCTGCTGGCCTATCTGGTGCGTCGTCTGCTGGAGAACGGGGCCAATACCTCATTCGTTAACCGCATCGCCGATAACACCTTGCCGCTGGATGAGCTGGTGGCCGATCCGGTTGCCGCCGTAGAGAAGATGGGCGTTGCCGAAGGCGCGATCGGTCTGCCGCATCCGAAAATTCCGCTGCCGCGCGATCTGTATGGCGCGAAGCGTGTTAACTCAGCGGGTCTCGATCTGGCTAACGAACATCGCCTGGCATCGCTGTCCAGCGCCCTGCTCAACAGCGCCAGCCAGCCGTGGATCGCGCAGCCGCTGGTGGCAGGTGAATTAGGTGCAGGCGTTAGCCGTCCGGTGCTTAATCCTGCCGCACCGGCGGACGTGGTCGGCAGCGTGCGAGAAGCCAGCGAAGCCGAAGTGTCGGACGCGCTGGATGCGGCGGTGAATGCCGGTCCGATCTGGTTCGCCACGCCACCGCAGGAGCGCGCCGCCATTCTTGAGCGTGCCGCCGAAGCGATGGAGGGCCAGATGCAGCAGCTGATTGGTTTGCTGGTGCGTGAAGCCGGTAAAACCTACAACAACGCCATCGCCGAAGTGCGTGAAGCGGTCGATTTCCTCTACTACTACGCCGGCATGGTGCGTGACGATTTCGATAATGAAACCCATCGACCGCTCGGCCCGGTAGTGTGCATCAGCCCGTGGAACTTCCCGCTGGCCATCTTCACCGGACAAATTGCCGCCGCGCTCGCCGCCGGTAACAGCGTGCTGGCAAAACCGGCCGAACAAACACCGTTGATTGCCGCACAGGCGGTGCAAATCCTGCTGGATGCCGGCGTGCCTGCTGGCGTGCTGCAACTGCTGCCGGGCCAGGGCGAAACCGTTGGCGCGCAACTCACCGGCGACGAGCGCGTGCGCGGCGTGATGTTTACCGGCTCAACCGCCGTCGCCACGCTGCTGCAGCGCAATCTGGCAGGCCGTCTCGATCCGCAAGGCCGTCCAACCCCGCTGATTGCTGAAACCGGCGGCATGAACGCCATGATCGTCGATTCGTCGGCGCTGACCGAACAGGTAGTGGTAGATATCGTTGCCTCGGCATTTGATAGCGCCGGTCAACGTTGCTCAGCGCTGCGCCTGTTGTGCATCCAGGATGATGTGGCCGACCACACGCTGAAAATGCTGCGTGGCGCGATGGCCGAGTGCCGCATGGGCAACCCGGAGCGCTTATCAACCGATATTGGTCCGGTCATTGATGCCGAAGCGAAAGCCAATATCGAACGCCATATTCAGGCGCTGCGCAGTAAAGGCTTCAAGGTTTATCAGGCGGCGCAGGAAAATCCGCAGGACACTAAAGAGTGGAACAGCGGCACCTTTATTAAGCCCACGCTGATTGAGCTGGATCAGGTAGGCGACCTGGATAAAGAAGTGTTTGGTCCGGTGCTGCACGTGGTGCGTTTCACGCGAAACGCCTTGCCGCAGTTGGTCGAACAGATTAACGCCTCGGGTTACGGCCTGACGCTCGGCGTGCACACCCGTATCGATGAAACTATCGCCCAGGTCACGGCCAACGCGAAGGTCGGCAACCTCTACGTGAACCGCAATATGGTGGGCGCGGTCGTGGGCGTGCAGCCGTTCGGCGGCGAAGGGTTATCCGGCACCGGTCCGAAAGCCGGCGGCCCGCTCTATCTCTATCGTCTACTGGCCAACCGTCCAGACGGTGCGCTACGCATCACCTTTGATCGTCAGGATGCTGAACGTCCGGTCGACAGTTCGGTGCGCGCGCAACTGATGCGCGCGCATCAGGCGCTGCAACAGTGGGCAAAAGACAAACCTGAACTGCTGGCGCTGTGCCAGCGTTACGACGAACTGGCGCAAGCGGGTACCGTGCGTCTGCTGCCGGGTCCAACCGGTGAACGCAATACCTTCACTCTGCTGCCGCGCGAACATGTGCTGTGCATCGCCGATAACGAGCAAGATGCGCTGACGCAGTTAGCGGCGGTCACCAGCGTTGGCAGTCACGCGCTGTGGCAGGATGATGAACTGCATCGTGCGTGGCGTAAATCATTGCCCACCGAGGTACAAGCGCACATCAAGCTGGTGAAGGAGGTGCTGGCGGCCGAGTTTGATGCCGTGATTTATCACGGTGATGCCGATCAACTGCGCAGCCTGTGTGAGCAGGTGGCGGCACGCGAGGGCGCGATTATTTCGGTGCAGGGCTTTGCTCGTGGTGAAACCAATCTGCTGCTGGAGCGTTTGTTGATTGAGCGTTCATTGAGCGTCAATACCGCCGCAGCGGGCGGTAATGCGAGTTTGATGACCATCGGTTGACGATAACAGCCAGGTGCGCATCAATGCGCACCCTACGTGTAGGGTCGCCATTCATGGCGACCCATTTTTACGCCGCCGACTTATTCCGCTTTAAGCCAATCAGCGTTGGGAACACAAACAGCGACTGCCCCAACCCACGATTGGTGACCTGCCATACCGCGACTGAACACAGCGAACAAATCCCAACGATCGCCAGCGGATAGAAACAGGCCCACAGGATGGAGAACCATGCCTGCTCGAACAGGTGATGACGCTGGGCAAACAGAATCGCTGACATGCCGAAAAACTCAATGAAGATGCGGTGTATCACGTAGATTTGCAGCGTGTTGCGCCCAACCCAGTTTAAGTAGCTCATCTTGAAATGCGCATTCAACCAGCGGCACGCCGCTACGCTACCCAGTACCGCGAGAATACACATGAACAGGCTCTTATCCAGGCCAAAGATCATGTGAATACCGGACAATGCCGCCAGCAGAGCCCACGGCACGATGTTTTCACGACGCCATTCGCTCATACGCAGCATCATTGGACTCCAGAAAGCGCCCAACAGGAAGAACAGGAAGTACTGCGCCACGCTTTGGGGTCCCCAGAAGGGGATAATCTTCTCCACCGCCAGGTAGTTAAGTGCAATCGCCACCACCAGCAGCGCCACTTTCTGCTGCTTAAATATTTTTGCGCACAGGAAATAGAGTGCCAGGCCGTACAGATACCACGAGGTGCTCATCGCCATGAACGTCAGCTTGAGGAACTCCAGCAGCGAACCGGCATACGCCGCGTTAAGGTTCTGCGAAATACGCTGCCCGGTGATTTCCGTCGAAATTCCCACAATCGACCACCACTGAATAAACCCCCATAAAATATAGAGATAAAACAGATTAGTGATGCGGCTGGTAAACACTTGTTTCCACTGCCGATTTAAAATACCGTTGGTTGCCAGTAAGCCGGAAACAAAGAAAAATGCCGGCATACGTAGCGGCGATAAAACCGTATTAAACTGCACCCATATTTCTGCCGGGATCCAGCCAGCTGACAATAATTTAACGGTACCTTCGAAGCCAGGTAATACGGTGTGATACAACACCACCAGCAATATGCATGCTCCTTTAAGCGTATTTATCCATGCAATATCTTCTTTTTGGGTGTTATTCATATCATTGACTCCCGCTGCTGTTGCTGTGTAGGTCTTAAGGGGAAATAGGTTCTAATAAGTCATGAAGCATTTATGATTATTAGACGATTATTCAACAGGCCGAGCGGGCATGATGTAGCGAAAGTCTTAAATATTTTTTTGTGGTCCTGATATAACAATACTTTACAGATCCAGACAAAAATAGAACCCTGAACACACTAAGGAAATTTGCCTTAATTAGAGTCACTAAAAGAATATTAACCAGAAGAGGTATAGAAAACATTATGAGAAGAAATTAAGAACAATCCGCCCTATCGCATACCAAATTATTATCAAATTCCGGAAAAAAGAATATTTAATGTGGCAAATGGATAAGCAGGAATATTAGCCGTGTGCTTGTAGGGTCGCCATTCATGGCGACCTGGGATAAAACATATTGAGGACCAGCGAACTGGCCCGGCAGGATTATTTTTACTGCGGTTCACTTTTCGTTGCTAATACCGGTTTGCGCAGCAGGCGGGGATAAAGGAACAGCATGCGGCCCGGACCACGGTTGAGCAGCGTCCACACCAGCAGCGAAATGCTGGTACAAAGTGCAACGCCGGTAATTGGCATCAGCAGCGCCCATGCCCAGCTGAAGGTGGCATTGCCAAACCAGCCGTAGTGCAACGCCAGAGCAATCGCGCTCAGCCCTAATAGCTCAATAAAGATGCGATGCAGCACGTAAATTTGCAGCGTGTTGCGGCCAATCCAGTTGAGCCACGCCATATTGAAACGTTCGTTCAGGAAGCGGCACAGCACGATGCCAAACACGATGGTCAGCACGCTGTAGAACGGGTTTTTGTAGATGCCGCCGACATGATGCAGCATGCCAATCATCGCAATGCCACCCAGCAGCAGCCAGTGCTGGCGCTTCAGTTCGCTTATCTCAATTAATGCCTGGCTAAAGAACACCCCGATCAGGAAATAGAGGTAGTTCTGCGCCACGCTGGCTGGGCCCCAGCCGGGAATCAGGCTGAACTGCGCCGCATAAGTGGCAACCACCCCTAACGCCAGCAGCGCGATCTTCTGCTTGTGGAACAGCTTGGTGAACAGGAAGAAACCGGCCAGCGCGTAGAGATACCACAGGCTGGTCATCGAGGTCATCAGCAGCTTAATGAACTCAAACGGCGTATCGGCATAGGCGGCGTTTTTGGTGCTGGAAAGCCGCTCCCCCAAATGGGTGGAGATATAATGAATGCTGAGCCACTGAATCACGCCCCACAGCAGATAGAGATAAACGATGTTGCTGAACTTCTTGGTGAAGACCTCTTTCCAGCTTTTTTTAGTAATTGAGCTGGCCGCAAGCAAACCGGAAACGAAGAAGAAAGCGGGCATGCGCAGCGGTGAGAGATAGGTATTGAACGCCACCCACCAATGCGCAGGCAGCAGTCCGGCTGTCAGGTGGTGAAGTGAGGGAGCGAAGGTAGTGATGATGGAGTGATGCAGCACCACCATCAAAATACAGCCTCCTTTCAGCGTGTTGATCCAGAGGACCTCTTTCCTGGCAGTACTCATTAATTTGTCCTAATTGCGCCATGAATTTGTAAAGAATTATTTATAATTACAAAGATGTCTCAATCGGGACTTTCCTAATCAGGAAACAGAGGCACACTTAAAACCCTTCAATAACCATATCGTCATAAAAATCATGACATTATAAAATTAGCATGCAGCTATTTTAGGAAAAAACTGAGAGGCATTATGGCGAGCGAATTGCAGATAAGCGCCGCCATTGCTGACGACGCTTAAGATTATTGGTTAAGAAATTTGTCGAGAAATTGCCGGGTACGCGCCTGCTGTGGATTGCTGAACAGCGCTTTAGCTGCGCCCTGCTCTACAATTCGTCCCTGATCCATAAAGATGGCGCGATCCGCCACGTCACGCGCGAAGCTCATCTCATGGGTAACGATCACCATGGTGCGTTTCTCCTGCGCCAGCGCGCGGATGGTGCTAAGCACTTCCCCCACCAGTTCCGGATCGAGCGCCGAAGTAGGTTCATCAAACAGAATCACCTCCGGACGCATCGCCAGCGCGCGGGCAATTGCCACACGCTGCTGCTGTCCGCCGGAAAGACGACGCGGGAAGCTCTGTTCCTTACCGTGCAATCCCACTTTCTCCAGCAAGCCACGTGCTCGTGCAACGGCTTCGGCTTTCGGCTCACCTTTGACGATCACCGGCCCCTCAATGATGTTCTCCAGCACCGAGCGATGCGGGAACAGATTGAAGTTCTGGAACACAAATCCCACCTGCTGCCGCAACTGGCGCACCAGCTGCTTCTGCTTGCTGAGGCCGAGCGCCGCATCAATGGCGATATCACCCACTTTAATATGCCCACTTTCCGGCACTTCCAGCAGATTGATACAGCGCAGCAGCGTAGTTTTACCCGAACCGCTCGGGCCAATAATCGCCACCACTTCACCAGGTGCCACATCGAGATCGATACCGTGCAGCACCGTCTGGCCGTGAAACTGTTTCACCAGCTGACGAACTTCAATTGCACTCATTTACCCTCCCGATCCTGACGATTCACATGCGCTTCCAGGCGATTTTGCAATGCCGACAGCACGGTTGCCATCACCCAGTAAATCAGCGAGGCCGCCAGATACATGGTGAACACTTCCAGCGTACGAGAGGTGATCAGCTGCGCCTGACGGAACAGCTCCGGCACCTGAATGGTGGCGGCCAGCGAGGTATCTTTCACCAGGCTGATGAAGCTGTTGCCCAGCGGCGGCAGCGCGGTGCGCGCGGCCTGCGGCAGAATCACGCGGCGCAGCGTTTGCCACGGCGTCATACCAATACTGGCGGCTGCTTCCCACTGCCCGCGTTCAATCGCAGCAATTGCGCCACGCAATGATTCAGAAGCATAGGCGGCGGTATTCAGCGACAAACCAATCATCGCCGAGGGGATTGGGTCCAGCTCGATACCAAATTGCGGCAGACCGTAATAGATCATAAACAGCTGGGCGATGAGCGGCGTGCCACGGAATATCGACACGTAAATACGCGCCAGCCAGTTAATCGGCCAGAAGTGCGACAGACGCATCAGCGCCAGCACAAAGCCGAGTATCAGGCCGAAGAACATCCCGCCGATACTCAGCTGCAGCGTAAACAGCGCGCCTTTTAAGAGAAATGGTGCTGAATCCAGCACCAGTTGTAAGCTTTCCTGCATTATTTAGTGACGTCCGCGCCGAACCATTTTTCAGACAGTTTGCTCAGTGAGCCATCTTTCTGCATATCGGCGATGGCCGCGTCGATTGCCTTCAGCAGATCGTCGTTGCCTTTGCGCAGCGCCACGCCGGATTCCAGACGGGAGAATGCTGGCCCCGCTACCGCCATGGTATCGCCGGTTTTCTTCACCAGATCCAGCGCCGCTAAGCGATCCACCAGAATGGCATCAATACGTTTTGAACGCAGGTCCTGATATTTGGTTGGGTCATCATCATAGGTGCGGATATCCACGCCTTTCACGTTGTCACGCAGCCACTGTTCGTAGTTAGAGCCCAGACCGACACCGACTTTCTTGCCTGACAGATCGTCCGGCTTGGTGATGCCCGCCGCGTTTTGCTTCAGCGTCAGCGCCTGCACGCCAGAAATGGTGTACGGCGTAGAGAAGTCATACTTCTTCTTGCGCTCTGGAGAAATGGTTACCTGATTGATCACCACGTCGATGCGCTTAGAGTCCAGCGACGCCAGCATGCCGTCCCATTTGGTCGGACGCAGATCGGCTTTCACGCCGAGGTGCTGTGCCAGCGCCTGCGCGAACTCAACTTCAAAGCCGGTCAGCTGGCCTTTTTCATCCTGGAAGCTGAACGGCGGATAGGTGCCTTCCAGACCGACGCGCAGCTCGCCTTTACTCTTTACTTTTGCCAGCAGATCTTCTGCGGCGAAGGATTTGACGTTAACGCCCGCCACCAGCGCGACCGCCATCATGCCCATCACCATCTGGCGACGAATTGGAGAGAAAGTCATGTTTACCCCATTTATTGTGATGTGTTGTGTGCTTTGTTGGTGAATCGGTCGCCATGAATGGCGACCCTACGAAAACCGAGCCAATCCGTTGTAGGGTCGCCATTCATGGCGACCGTTTCTTAATAACCGCCGGATTATAAACCGTTTTTAAAATCTTTCTCAGACCGAAGGGTGATAAGCAAATAACGCTGGCGATCCGCCGGTATGCACAAACAACAACGGGCCTTCGCGGCGGAAGCGGTTTTGTGCAATGCCATCAATTAATCCTGCCATCGCTTTGCCGGTGTAAACCGGATCGAGCATGATGCCTTCGAGGCGCGCCAGCAGCTTAACCGCCGCCATACCCTCTTCGTTCGGCTCGCCGTAACGCGGCGCGAAGTAGTCATCCCACAGGGTAATCGGCGCTTTCGCCTGCACGGCTAACTGCTCGGCCAGTGCGCTACGTATGCGCTCAACCACCGGCAGCTGCGCCTCAGCGCTGCGCGATACGGTCACGCCCACCAGTTCGGTATCCGGTAACAGCTGCTCCAAACCAATGGCCAGCCCGGCATGCGTTCCGGCGCTGCCGGATGCGACTATTACCGCGGCGAAATCCACCACGCCTTCGCTCTGATGGGCGATCTCTTGCGCGCATTCCACATAGCCAAGCGCGCCGAGCGCATTGGAGCCGCCAACCGGCACAATATAAGGGCGGAATCCCTGCGCCTCGAGGCGTTCGGCCTGTTCTGCCAGCTGTTGATGAGGATTGTGCAGCGCGTCGACCATGACGATTTCCACATCCATCAAATCGAGCAGCAGGCGGTTGCCGTTACTGAGATAGTTTTCGGCAGTGGTACCAATTGGATTCTCCAGCAGCGCCACGCACTTGAGGCCCAGCTTAGCGGCGACGGCCGCCGTTTGCCGCACATGATTGGATTGAATGGCCCCCGCCGTCAGCAGCACATCGGCGCCTTCGCGCAGCGCATCGGCCGCCAGGAATTCGAGCTTACGCAGCTTGTTGCCGCCCAGCGCCACCGGCGTAAAGTCATCGCGCTTGATGAAGATATCGCGACCCAGATAATCAGAAAGCCGGGGCAAATGCTCAAGCGGCGTAGGCGCACCGAGTAATTCAAGACGGGGGAACTGGTGCAGAAGATGTAAGGACAATGCAGCCTCCAGGCAATGTGCAATTATCCATACAGTGTTGCAGAAGATGAGAAAAGTCGCACCCGGAAATCATCGTGCGTGCCCTTGTTGCTGTCATGCTCGACAACAACAAGGGGCGGATCGCCATCAGCCCTGCTGCCAGCCTAAAAACTGGTCATATTTACGCAGTGCAATGCGGTAATTGTTGTTACCCGCATCGGGCAGATCGTTCTCCAGACATTCATGCCAGCTATTACCGCGCAAACGATCTGCCGGGAAGTTTTTCGCCTTCAGCATGTCATCAAGCCGACGCAAACGCACCACATACTCACGTATGGTACTGTGGCTCATCTCGGTCTGCTCGAACAGGTATTGCTTAAACGCCATAATGTCGAAGTAATTCGGATGGGTGTTACAAAAAATATCGCTACAGAAACGACACAAGGCGGTCAATTCTGGCTGGAGTTTCATCCACACCTGATCGTCAATCATTTGGTCCATGCGTGCGATGGCCTCTTTATTGATGATCTGGCCGCGAAAGACTAACGCCATACGGTCTAAAACTTTGCCACAGTGTGAACAATTGCTTTGGCTGTGCTTATAGTCTTTAAGATAGCGACTTAAAGGTCTGGCTTTAACTTTGGCTCCCATTGCTGAGTCCCCGGTTTTATTGTTTTTTTCGAACGCCAGGAACTGAGTCTGTTAGCGCGCCCCCGATAATCGGGCACGCAGGCGTTTGATCGCCTGACTGTGCAGTTGACTGACGCGGGATTCTCCCACTTCCAGCACCGCGCCAATCTCCTTCAGGTTCAGTTCTTCCTGGTAGTACAGTGTGAGCACGAGTTTTTCACGTTCAGGCAACGCCTCAATCGCTTCAATTACGCGGTCACGTAGGTTTCCTTCCATTAACTGATGAAGCGGGTTGGCTTCCTCGTGCCCCTCCGTCACCAGCTCCGCACTGTCGCCGTGTTCTTCCCGATACTCGTCGTAGGAGAAGAGTTGGCTGTTGTTGGTATCGAGCAGAATCTGCCGATACTCCTCCAGCGAAACATTCAGTCGCTCAGCCACTTCCTGCTCGGTAGCCGAGCGCCCCAACGCTTGTTCTACCTGATGCATGGCACCGGCTACTTCGCGCGCATTTCTGCGCACGCTGCGTGGCGCCCAGTCGCGACTGCGCAGCTCATCCAGCATTGCACCCCGGATACGCTGCACGGCGTAGGTGGTAAAGGCGGTGCCCTGTAGCGCGTCGTAGCGCTCCACGGCATTCAATAAGCCAATGCCACCGGCCTGCAGCAGATCGTCAAGCTCAACGCTGGCTGGCAAACGTACCTGCAAGCGCAACGCTTCATGCCGCACCAGAGGAACGTAGCGCTGCCAGAGCGAATGCTTATCCATCACGCCATCGGCGGTATAGAGATCGTTCACGTTGACTACCCTGCGTTAATAAAGTTATCGGCATGATTATCCAATTCTGTAGGGGTTTTGATTGGCAGAATAGGCGGGCAAAAGCGAGGTTATTTCAAATTTGTTATGGATGGCGGTGAATCGCTCCGCCATCCGCGCAAGCCTTAGCGCATGTTACGCAGCCGCTGCCGCGTGCCCGGCGGCACCGCGTCCCATAATGCGCAAACCTTGCCCTCAAGTGCCTGATAAAAAGGGGTAATGAACGCTTCAGTTTCCAGCGCTGGATTAAACAACACCTGCCCGGTTTCCGCGTTGATGCTTATCATTTTGTTGATAAATAGCCGCTGCAGGTCACTGCGCAGGAACAATCCGTTGTCGGCGCTGTTGTCCGCGAGAAAACCCTCTTCGTTCTCTTGCGTATCAATATGGCAGGCTTCTACCCACGGCCAGCTGTGCCGCTCAGTCAGGCGCGTACCGGTAATGATGCAGGCGCCGTAACGCGCTTTGACCGCCGAGGTGAACTCCGCCTGGCTGGCGCGCTGGAACACTTTAGCCTTCACGCGTCGCCCCACTTCGGTGCCCGGCATCACGCCACTCGGCACTTTCTGCTGTGGCGTACTCAGCACCACCACGAACTGAATTTTGCGCGACAGCGGAAAACACGGGTGTGCTTGCGCATCAAACAGCTGCCAATACTCCTCTTCTTCGGTTTGGCGCATCAGCACCAGCTTATAGCCGCGGCTATTGAGCAGGTTTTGCGCCGCTGCGGAGTTGGGATCGAGCATGGCAAACACCTGGGTTTCGCCCACCACCTTCCAGCGCCCCTCCTTACGGCTTTCCTCGTTACGCCGGAAGTAGAGAAACGCCTGCTGACTTTTCAAATAGTGTTCGAAGCGACGCAGATAATTTTTGCGCTCGTTATCGTCTGAGACGAACAGCAGATCCTCCATCGGACTGTTAATCTCTTCCTGCGCGAACACCGCGCGGATCACCAAATTGCGAAAACTGGTCGACGGGCTCAGCAAGCCGCGCGCGGTAAGTTCTTTCTCGTCTGGATGCTGCTGCGTGTAGCGCAGGGCAATCTCTTCGAAGGTCAGTAGCTCACCCGGTAACAAGTCATAATTGAAGCGCATAGACACCCCAGAAACGGAAAAAATGTGGCGAAAAAATGGAAATGATTCTGAGGGGGATTATCGGCAGAAGTGAGGCGGACTGTAACACAATGGTTACTTTTCTAAGGTTGCAAGCGTTAAAGCACCAGCGGCTCCATCGTGCCGCTTGCCATAAATGGCGTAATGCTCGTCAGTTAAGCGTGAATCGGTCACCATGAATGGTGACCCTACGTGGATATCGCCGGGTTTTCGTAGGGTGCGCATTCATGCGCACCTGGAATAAAAGCGTGATGTTTAACGCCCCTGGTACAAGCATTACTTCAATAAATAAACCAGCGAAAGATCATCATTCACTTTGGTATGTTCGATCTCTTGCAGGAATGCTGCGGTTGAGATTTGATCGTGCTTGGTTACCGCATGGAAGCTGTAGAGGATATTGATCATGTCGTTTTCATCAATCTTGCCGGTCAAATCTGCACTGGCTGCCATCAGCGACTTAATCAGGAACCATTCCGCCACCAGCAGGTAAAGATTCGCCAGCGGCGTGATGGTGCGATCGGCGGGAAAACCATCGGTGTAGATGCGGTACTTTAGATAATTACTCATGATATGCGGATGCGCGGAGAGCCATGGCATTACCTTCTCATGCCACGCGCAACGTAATCTCTGCATTGGCTGCAGCATATCGTTTTGTTTCAAGCCTTCACTCTGAATATAAGCCAGCCGATGAGCATAATGATTCAGTGCGCCCCAACCGCGAGAAGTGGGTCGCGCGCCCAGATAGCCCTGTAAGCGCACCAGTAATGACCACTGTAGCTGATGGTCAGGCTCAATTTCATTGATGCTATTTTTAATATCACCACGCTGAAGAGAGGCAATGATATCGTAATAATACGCTTCTAATTTTTCATATTTCTCTGCGTCATCATCGAGTTTTTCCAGATAAAGGAACAGTAGCGCAATGCCATATAATCCCTCTTCAACCTCTGTTCCACTGCTATTGATGATGGTGGAGCACATCAAATTAATCAGCTGCGCGCCCTGATCCAGGCTATCCGTATTATAGCCATGAGGCTTCACGATTTTGCTTTCATTAAAGAGCATGGCTTCTGGTCCCGAAAGCAGCTGACGTACGGCTTCCGGACAGGACAAGGTCAGGCTCTTCTGAATATGGTATTTGAAGATGTTCTCGGCGCGCGGATAGATGGCGCAGGTAGGGCTTAATGCTGCAGCCCCCATGCTACTGTGGATGCTACACAGGCGATTTTCATCCATAAACGCGCAGCTCTTATTATCACTGACGTTAATCAAGCCCCACTTTTTATAACTTTTTTTGGTGGTGATAATATTTTCTGCCGCAATAGCACGAATCGTGGCATCCCGGGTTTTCAAATAGCGATTAACGGTAGGTTTATCCAGATCGATATTCCATCCTTTGCAGCAGTGGTCGCGGCACGCTCCACCCGAGCATTTAAACTGCGTAAAAAAAACGGGTTCGACGATGGAAATCTCTTTCATAACCAATCCTGCTGAAATTCAGACAATCTGAAAATTAAAATGGCGGCTAGCATAGCAATATTCAGGCGTATTCAATTTTGTCAAAAGCTGACAAGGCTATTGGCTATCCTGACAATAAAAAACCCCGCCAAAGCGGGGTTTCACACAGAACAGCGGTTTGCACTGTTTTTCACGTCGTTCGTTATGCCGCCTTTAACTGTTGCAGGCGCTTTTCACGGCGAATTTTACGCTCTTCGAATACGGCTACCAGCGCCATCAGGGCGATACAGCCGATTGCGGCCGCATCAAGCGCGGCAAAGGTTCCGGCCCAACCGGTCAAACCAAAAATTGGCGTGCCATCGGCGATCATCCCTAAGCCTAGCTTTGCGAAGCTATCACCAATCAGGTAAGCAAAGGTGCCTTTGATGCCATCGGCAGCGCCAATGGCTTTTTTCGGCACGAAGCCGACGGCGGCAACGCCAATAAGCAGCTGCGGACCAAACACCAGGAAACCAAGGGCAAACAGCGAAGCCAGATAGACGTACTGATTGCTGGCATGTTGATAAATACCGAGCGTGGCAATAATCAACGCCAACGCCACACATGCCACCAGCGCACGACGACCATTCGCCAGATCCGATAACCAGCCCCACAGCAGCGTGCCGACTAACGCGCCGACTTCAAACAGCGTGAAGCCCTGAATCGCCACCTCTTTCGACAGTTTTAACTCCTGATAGGCATATACCGTCGACCACTGATCGATACCAATACGCACCACATACAGGAAGATGTTGGCGAAACACAGCAGCCAAATCACTTTGTTCTTCAGCACGTACTCGACAAAAATCTGCCATTTGGTCATGGCCTGATCTTCGGTTTCTTTATCCTCTTCGCTGATCTCTTCACCAAACAGCTCTTCGGCTTTACCGAGCCCATAAGATTCTGGTGAATCACTGCCATAGCGCAGACCGATAAAGCCCACCACCAAAGCGATGATAGAGGGGAAAACGAACATGCCGACAACGTGGCCATCAAACAGATAGTTAGCACCAAACAGCGCCACGCCCGCAGCCCCCGCACCGCCCAGATTATGCGAAATATTCCACATTCCCAGATAACTGCCGCGCTTACGGCGTGGCGTCCATTTGGTGATGGTGGAGTAGCTACACGAGCCGCCGGTACTTTGGAAAAAGCCGCTAAGGGCATAAAACGCAATCATCAGGAAAAGGCTGACCGAACCCGCGCCCATGCTGGCGCTGAAGCCCAGCATGCAGATTGCCGAAAGGATCAGCATAAATGGCAGGAACTGCTTGGTATTTTTGCCATCGGCGTAGTAGGAAACCAGCGTTTTACCCACGCCGTAGGTGATGGAGAAACCCAGCCCAATCATCCCCAGCTGGGTCATACTCAGACCGTAGGTGGTGATCATGTCGTTTTGCGCAATGTTGAAGTTTTTGCGGATCAGATACATGGTCAGGTAGCCGATAAAGACCACCAGATAGGACTGCATAAAGGGTTTGAACCACATCTTGCGCCGCTCTTCGAGCGACAGATTCAGGGTCGGCTTGCGCACCTGATTTAAGAAAGCCAGCATGGAGTGCTCCTGATTAATGACCTGCGTAATGGCAGGCATTGTAAAAATCAGCAGCGGTTTCGGCCTGCGACAACCGCCCGGCAGAACCGGGAAAATTTCTTAGTTTTGGCGATGTGAACGTAAAAAGCGGGGATACATCACACTTCTTCGCGATGGCGCGGGGTTTGAGCATGTAAAAAAGGCAGCAGCAGCAAGGCCGAAATGCCCGCCGCACAGGCGATAACCGCGAAGAAACCGCTCCAGTGCCACACATCAATCACGCGCGCCAGCGGCCACCCGGAGAGCGACGCGCCCAGATAGGCAAACAGGCCCACAAAGCCGGTCGCCGCACCCGCAGCATCTTTGTGCGAGCACTCCGCCGCCGCCATGCCAATTAACATCTGTGGACCAAACACAAAAAAGCCGATGGTAAAGAAGCACGCCGCCTGCATCACATAGCTGGCAAACGGCATCAGCCAGAGCGATCCCACTGACAATAAAATCCCGGCGGCAAAGATCAGGTTCATTGGCCCACGATTGCCGTTAAATAATTTGTCCGATCCCCATCCCGCCACTAACGCACCGCCGAAGCCACCCAGCTCAAACATGGTAACCGCCGAGTTGGCCGTCACCAAATTAACGCCCAGCGTCTCAGACATGTAGAGATTGCCCCAGTCGTTGATAGCGGCACGCACCACGTAAACCAGCACGTAGCACAGCGATAGCAGCCAGATGTAGGGATTCAGCAATACATATTTGGTGAGGATCGCTTTGTGGCTCAGCCCTGCGCCCTCCTGTTGCTGCGCGATCTCCAGCGCATCGTGGCGCCAGTCGCCTACCGCAGGCAAACCCACCGTTTGCGGACGGTCACGCAGACGCCAGCAGAGAAAAATCCCGGCCACGATCGCCAATCCGCCGGCAATCATCATGCCCGCACGCCAGCCATAGTGCAGTGCGGCGGCACCGACAATCATCGGGATTAGCGCCCCACCGACGTTTTGCGCCGTATTCCACAGCGCCCACCAGCCGCCGCGCTCGGTGCGAGAAAACCAGCTGGTGAGCAGGCGCGCACAAACCGGCGATCCCCACCCCTGAAAAAAGGCATTCAGTACCCATAGCAGCGCGAACGCCCACAGCGAAGTGGAGAAACCGAACAGGATGTTCACCACGCCGGTGGCGATCAGCCCCATCCCCATGAAGTAGCGCGCATTGGAGCGGTCGCTGACGATGCCGGAGAAAAACTTCGAGAGACCATAGGTGATGTAAAACAGCGTCGCTAACAGGCCGATATCGGTACGCGTCATCACACCTGCTGCCAGAATTTCCGGCGATGCCGCGTTAAAACTCTTACGGGTGAAATAGAACAGCGCGTAGCCGAGCCAGATAGTGATCATGATATGGCGACGCCAGTAGCGATAACGCGCATCAATCGCCGCCTTATCCTGCAGCGGTGCAGCGCTGGCCGGCGCGTTGAGAAATCTGAATATCATCTTTTGTTGTCATCCATTGCGCAGCGGTAACGTGACGCTGACGCGCGTACCGTGGGTGCAGGAGATCCTCAGCGTGCCGCCCAAGGCCGAAACCCGTTCGCGCATCCCGGCGAGGCCAAAGCCTTGCTGCGGCGATCCCTGAGGCAATCCGCAGCCATCGTCTTCGATCACCAGCATGAGCCCTTCGTCCAGCAACGCGCCCTGCAGCGTCACCGCGCGGGCGCTGGCATGTTTAACCACGTTATTGAGCCCTTCCTGGCAGACACGAAACAGCGTGACGCGTTGCGCTTCGCTCAGTCGCCGTTCGTCAATGTGCCAGTCCAGATGACTAATAATGCCGTGCCCGTCCAGCTCCATTTCCCGCATCAGCGAGCGGATAGCCTGCTCCAGCGAGAGGTCGTCCAACTGGCGTGGACGCAAGCGTCCTAGCAGGCGACGCACCGAGTCATAAATGCCCAGCGACAGCTGTTCGATCAGCATGCCGCTCTGCTTTACGCCACTCTCCGGGCTGATACGCTGCATGATCCCGGCCTGAGTGCGAATGGCGGTGATGGTTTGACCGATATCATCGTGCAGCTCGCGCGCCACTTCGCGACGTACGCTCTCTTCGGTCTCGAGTAAGCGTTCCGTCAGGCGGCGATTGCGTGCCAGCTCGGTTTGCAGCGACTGATTGAGTTCACGCAGCCGCTGGATCCCCGCGCCCAGCAGCAGCCCGGTGAGGCTTTGCGCCAGCAGAGAGAGCAGCAGATCAACCGCGTGATCGTGCCAGGTTTGGCTGGCGATCAGCGCAATCGCATTCATCAACGTGGCGATCAGTGCGCCCTGCCAGCCGTAATGCCACGCCAGTGCGATAATCGGCAGCGCCAGGCAGAACGGCGTGAAGCGTGATAATTCATCGGGAAGCCCCAACTGCAACCACAAGCTGACGATAAACAGCAGCACATAACCAAACAGATGACGCACGCGCCAGTTAACCGGTTGTCCGACCAGCGAAGGGCCGAGCGGCTGCCAGCGCGTGCTGGTGAGATAGTGCCAGATAACCAAACAGGTCGGCGCAATAGTCAGCGCGCCAGTCAGCGTGAGCAGCACGACGTTCAGCGCCGCTGGCTGCGCGATCCACGGCAATGCCTGCAGCAGCGCTGCGCACACCATCGCACCGCCCTGCCACAGCAGCGTGTGCCAGTCGCGCTGATGGCGATAGCGGGAGATCAACGCCACCGGCAGCAGCGTCAATAGGCTACCGAGCATCAGCAGTGGAAGATGCGCCAGCGCCACTTCGCGGGAGAGCCAATACAGCTGCAACCACTCCGCAGCCAGCAGCACCGGCCAGTAGGCGCGTGGGCACTGCAACATCAACCCCAGACGCAAACCAAACGGAAACAACAATACCGCCAGTTCGGGACGATCGGCCAGGTGCAGGCTGATACTCCACAGGCAAAACCAAGCGGCGGAGAAGATACAAAAACTGGCGATGACGGCAATCAGCCGCGAAAAAAGTGGCTGCATTACCAGCCATCAAACATGCGGCGCGCCAGCTCAACATCATTACTGACGTCAAGTTTTTCCAGCAAATTGGCGCGGTGAACGTGAACAGTTTTTGGCGACAGGCCCAGTTCGGCGGCGATCTCTTTCACCGCCAACCCTTGCGCCAGTTTCTCGGCCACCTGACGCTCACGCTTAGTGAGCGGATCCTGACGGGCGGAGGCAAGTTTCAGGGCGATATCGGGCGTTAAATAGCAGCCCCCTTTAGCCACGGTATGCACCGCGGCGATCAGCTCATCGGGGCTGCAGCGTTTAGAGAGAAAGCCGCGCGCGCCGGCATTGAGCGCTTGCTCCACCAGCGCCGGACTGTCATGCACCGACAGCATGATGGTCGCCATGCCTTTTGGCAGCTGGCTTAACAGCTCCAGCCCTGAGATATCCGGCATCGAGATATCGCAAATGCACACCTGCACGCCGCGCCCCGGCAGCTGATTGAGGGCTTCGCGCCCGGAACCGCACTCGGCGACAACCTGAAAATCCGGCTCCAGCCCGAGCAACTGAGCAAAACCAGAACGGACAATCATGTGGTCGTCGATGAGCGCAATGGTGGTCATGGGGTTTCCTGGCGGCGAAAAAACGCGCTTACCTTAGCGATAAGCCGGGGAAGCTTCAAGCGGATTGCGTGGCAGAGTTAAGTTTGTGCAATGACGTATCGGTCGCCATAAATGGCGCCCCTACGCGGTTCTGTAGGGGCGCCATTTATGGTGACCGGCTTGTATCACTTGCAGTATTTACCAGCGAATTATGAGCAATTACCTGCATGTTCATAATATGCAGGTATAAAAAAACCCCGCCGAAGCGGGGTTTGATAAGCAAGGAGCTTAGCGCGATTAGCCCTGCAGCAGAGACAGAACCTGCTGTGGAACCTGGTTAGCTTTAGCCAACACTGAGTTACCCGCCTGCTGGATGATCTGTGCTTTAGACATGTTTGAAACTTCAGTTGCGTAGTCAGCATCCTGAATACGAGACTGTGCTTCAGACAGGTTAGTGGTGGTGTTGTTCAGGTTAGTTACCGCTGAATCCAGACGGTTCTGAATCGCACCCAGGCTTGAACGGAACTTATCGATGCTGCTGATAGCTGAGTCCAGAGCGGCCAGTGGATCGGTTGTTGCTGTACCTGCGCTGGTGGTGTCAGTGGTCAGTTTGCCGGTAGAGCTAACGTATGCAGTTGCACCTACATTAGCTGCATATTTACCAGTGCCAGTACCGCCAGAAACAGTTACTGAACCTGTATCTGCATCAACTTTATACTTGGTATTGAAAGATGCAGTGGTAGTCAATGCACCGTCGTTATCTGTGTAAGTATCAGTAGAAGTACCTGCAGTGAAGGTCGCAGTGTAGTTCAAGGCTTCTGAATTAAACTTGATAGTCACATCGGTTGGTGTTGCATCAGCTTTAACGTCAGCCAGCAGCGCATCAGATGAAACAGAATCTTTGTAAGTTACGCCATTGCCGCCGCTTGCGAAGTTGTAAGTTTTGTTATCAAAGCTAACGGTTGCTGCAGTAGCACCTGTATCCGCTTTAGAGAACAAATCAGACATGGTCGCCGCAGTTGCACCAGTAACGTTGTTGGTGGTCAGTGCGCCATCGGTAGTGATGTATGCTGCTGCGCCGCCGATGGTGATATTGCCTGATGCATCAGTATCGAAGTTAACTTTGCCGGTTGAAGAGGTGTAAGTCCCTGATTTAGTTTGACCTGCGTCAGCTTTCAAGCTTGCGCCAAGTGCAGTGGTATCGGCACCAGTAGCAACAGTTACAGTGGTAGAGAAGTTTTTGTTGGCAGCATCGTAAGTATAAGTACCTGCGTTAGCACCAGTAGCCAAAGTCACTGTGTCGCCGTCTTTCAGTTTAGCGAAGGCAGAATCAGCAGTTAATTTGTCGAAATCAGTAGTAACGGTGTATTCACCAGCAGCCAAGGTGCCGTTTGCTGCGGTCAGGTCGCTTACAGTTGCCGCTTTGTTAGCAATTGAACCCGTACCATTCACGTTGAAACCGTTCAGGCCCAGAGTCTTAGAGTCAATCTGCTTCAGGTCGATGTTGATGGTCTGGCCATCATTTGCGCCAACCTGAATTTTCAGGGTGCCGTCTTTAGACAGTACGTTCACGCCGTTGAACTGAGTCTGACCTGATACGCGGTCAATTTCGTCCAGACGTGATTTGATTTCGTCCTGAATTGAGTCCAGGTCAGACTGGCTGTTGGTGCCGTTCTGAGACTGTACGGTCAGTTCACGAACACGCTGTAAGTTGTTGTTGATTTCTGACAGTGCGCCTTCAGTGGTCTGCGCTGCAGAGATACCGTCGTTGGCGTTACGCGCCGCCTGAGTCAGGCCGGTGATGTTAGACTGGAAGCGGTTGGCAATCGCCTGACCTGCTGCATCGTCTTTTGCGCTGTTAATACGCAGACCAGATGACAGACGCTCGATAGAGGTAGAGAGCGCAGACTGGTTTTTGTTGATGTTGTTCTGTGTGATCAGCGAGAGGCTGTTGGTATTAATGACTTGGGCCATGATAAATATTCCTGTTAATCAAGTCTTTCGGTTAAGGTGTGGGCTTCAACCCGCCGGCTTCAGCGCCGTCAAAGTTGTTATCGTCTGCCCTTAAACAACCTTTAGATTTTTTTTAGTACCAGGTGAAAAATTTTCCCTTCAACCTGTCACGCTTATCTTTATCGCCCTACCCGACTACTTCTTTAGGCTAACCCGATCATTTTTCTAGCGCCCGAAATACCCTTCTCTATATACGCTATTCGCTTTATTACCCGCTGGTAAATAATTCTAAACTTTGCCCATAACGAGCCGATAACCGCGGTATTGATTCTCCGTGTCGACATAGAAAGGAAACAACATGACCACAATTTCTACCCTCGGTATCGGTTCAGGCCTCGATTTAAGTACCATCCTGGATAACTTAAGTACGGCAGAAAAAGCCTCTCTTACTCCTATATCTAATCAGCAGAGCGCTTATACCGCGAAGCTGAGCGCCTATGGCACGTTATCCAGCGCCCTGACCACCTTTCAGAGCGCCAATACCGCATTAAACAGCGCAGACTTATTTACCGCCACCAGCGCCACCAGCAGCAGTTCGGCGTTCAGTGCGACTACATCGGGCAGCACTATCGCCGGCAAATACAGCATCAGCGTGACGCAGCTGGCGCAGGCCCAAACCCTCACTTCCGGCGTGCAAAGCAGCAACACCACCGCGCTCGGCAGCTCCGATGCCAGCCGTACGCTATCCATCAAACTTTCAGATGGCACCAGCAAAGACATCACGCTGACCAGCGACCAAACCTCGCTGACCGGAATGCGCGATGCCATTAACAGCGCGAACGCCGGCGTCAGCGCCAGTATCATTAAAACCGGTGATGGCGCTTATCGTCTGTCACTGACCGCGTCGAAAACCGGTGAAGCCAATGCGGTTTCTTCCGTTACCGTGACCGGCGATGATACGCTGCAAGGCATTGTCGGCTTTGATGCCACAAAAACCGATGCGGAGAATCCGCTCACCGTTAGCGTAAAAGCGCAAGACGCCGAATTAACGGTCAACAATGTCGCGATCACCAGCAGCACCAACACCATTAGCGACGCGTTAGAAGGCATTACCCTGAACCTGAATGATGTCACCAGCGGCAACCAAACGCTCACCATCACCCAGGACACGTCTAAAGCCTCCACCGCGATCTCCAACTTTGTGGATGCTTACAACAATCTGCTGGACCAGTTCACCAGTCTGACCAAATACACCGCCGTTGATGTCGGTTCAGATACGCAGGACTCAAGTAATGGCGCACTGGTTGGCGACAGCACCCTGCGCACCATTCAAACGCAGATCAAAAGCCTGCTGACCAATACCGCCAGTTCTTCCACCTACAAAACCCTGGCGCAAATCGGCATCACCAGCGATCCCACTAGCGGTGAGCTGACGCTGGATTCAGACAAACTGAAAACTGAGTTGGCTAAAGATCCTGCCGGGGTAAAAGAGATGATTGTGGGTGACGGTAAAACCACCGGCATCACCACCAAACTGGCGACTAACCTGACCGGCTGGCTGTCGTCCACCGGTAGCATTCAGTCGGCGAAAGACGGTGTCAGTAAGACGCTGAACAACCTGACTGAGCAGTACAACAACATGAACACGCGTATCAACGCTCTGATTGCGCGTTACAAAACGCAGTTTACGCAACTCGACGTCACCATGAGCTCGCTGAACAGCACCAGCGATTACCTGACACAGCAGTTCGACAACATGACGTCGAGCAGCAGTTCTAAATAGTAAGGAGTGACCATGTACAGCGCTACAGGCACACAAGCCTACGCAAAAATTGGTGTCGAAAGCTCAGTGATGAGCGCCAACCAGCAGCAACTGATTACGCTGCTGTTCGACGGTGCGATCAGCGCCTTAGTGCGCGCGCGCCTGTTTATGCAGGACAACAATATCCAGGGAAAAGGTAACTCGATTTCCAAGGCCATTAACATCATCGAAGGCGGACTGAAACAGGGCCTCGATGAGCAATCAGGCGATGACCTGACCGATAACCTGTTAGGCCTTTACGCCTATATGGTTCGCCGTCTGGTACAGGCCAATCTGCGTAACGATGTGGAAGCCCTCGAAGAAGTTGAAGGCCTTTTGCGGAATATCGCTGATGCCTGGAAAGAAGTCGTACAACCTCAAAACCTTCAGGACGCCGTTTAATGAATATTGCACCGCCACTGATCACCGTTTACCAACAGTTACTCGATCTCAGCCATGGAATGCTGCGTTTGGCAGCAGAAGGCGAATGGGATGATTTGATTAGCAAGGAAGTGGATTATGTCAGTGCGGTGCAAAGACTGGCGCAAACAACCGAAGCCGCCGCACCGTCGCGTCAGCTGCAAGAGCAGCTGCGTCCGGTGTTACGCCACATCCTTGATAATGAGAGCGAAGTTAAACGTCTGCTGCAACTGCGCATGGACGAGTTGACACAGCTAGTGGGGCAATCGTCGATGCAGAAATCGGTGATGAGCGCGTATGGTAAGCAAGGCAGCGTGTATTTGCCGCAGGGTTGATTGGTTGCGATGTACTGCATGAAAAAAGGGTGAGAAGGTTATCTTCTCACCCTTTTTTTTCTGATTTCCAGGTCAACCTAAATGGTGACCTGAGGATTATTGTGCCGGCTTAGAAGACACCGAAACCGGGCGCATAATCTCTGGCTCGATATCCTGAATCACCGCTTCTTGCGGCCGCTTTGCCACTTCTTCCAGCGCCTGCTGGCACTCAACGGTTGGGCGATCCACCTTACGCAGACGCAAACCATCGTAACGCAGCTCACCGTTCTCCAGCACCAGCGGCATCACGCGCACCTGACGCGTCACGTTGACCCACTCATCGTCCAGACGCGTCAATTTACCCGGCTTGGCAATCACGCGCTGCCACTGTCGGCAATCCAGCGTATCGCCCTGCGCACCAATAATCAGGCTACCCATCGCCTGCTTGCTAATCAGCTTGCTCTGCGGGCCTGCGGTTTGCCAGTTGCCCTGCAGTTCCTGCGGTGCCGGGGTTTTCACGGCCTCTTCATAGTTGCTGATTTGCGCACAGCCACTCAGCGCCAGCGCAGCCAGTATCGTCCACTTTTTCATTCTCAGTCCCCAGACTCGCTTCAATGGCGGCTACGTTATAATTTTTCCAGTGAGTTACGCAAGATATCTACCGCCCCGCACGCGTTTTTCCCCACTCAGGCCGACACAAAAAACTCAAGCCGCTTATTAATGCGCCGATAACTCCTCCTGGAGTTAATGGATCTGCAAAAAATAATAATTACCTACTACATACTTATCTTCATTACGGAGAATACCGTTATGCGACTGACCCTTCGTGCGCGCTTAACCGCCATTGTCGGCCTGCTATGCATTTTACTGATTGTGGCCGCCATCTGGGGAATCATTGGCCTGCGCGCCGCCGACCAACGGGCGCAAAACGCCTACCAGAACGAATTATTACCGCTGCAATACTCCTCGCGCCTGTACCGCATGGTGCAGGAGCAATCCTCTACGCTATTTGATGCGCTGCGCTACTGGACCGACAGCAGCGAAGTGGAAAAACGCCTGGCGCGCATCGCGCAATACGGCGAGCAGATCGGCAAAGATCGCCACACCTGGCAACAGCTGGCGTTTGATGCGCAAACCAGGCCGCTGAGTCAGCAATTCATCACCCACCTCGACGGCTGGCAATCGGCGCTGAAAGACGCCGGCGAACTGCTGAAAAGCGGTAACCCTTCGGCGGCCTTAGTGGTGATTGAAACCCGCCTGCGCAGTGGTAGCCAGCTGCTCCAGCAGGATATTGATCGGCTGGATGCGCTGATGCGCCAGCATGCGGAACTCACCTACCAGCAAAGCAACAGCGATTACCAACTGGCGCGTAACAGCCTAATAGTTATCCTGCTCGGCGGGCTTAGCGTGGCGTTGGTCGCGGGCTGGCTGCTGATTCGCTCCATCAACCGTTCGATTGGCCAGGCGCGTGAGCTGGCCGAATCGATAGCCGCTGGGGAACTGAACCATGATATCGGCACCGTTTCGCGCGATGAGATGGGCGAACTGATGCAATCGTTACTGCGCATGGATGTGCGGCTGGCAGAGATTGTGCGTGAAGTGGGTGAAAGCGCCACGGCGCTCAGCGATGCGGCGCGCCAGATGGCCGACGGCAATGACGATCTCTCCGAACGTACCCATTCACAGGCCAGTTCGCTGGAGCAGACCGCCGCCAGCATGGAGCAGATGACCGCCACGGTGAAGCATAACGCCGATAACGCGGCGCAGGCCAACGAGCTGGCGGCCGACGTACGCCATCAGGCGGAACGCGGCAGCAGCGTGCTGCAAGATGCGGTGAGCGCAATGGCGGAGATTGAATCCTCCAGCAAGCGTATCGCAGATATTAACCGCGTGATCGATGAGATCGCCTTCCAGACCAACCTGCTGGCGCTGAATGCCGCCGTGGAAGCCGCGCGCGCGGGCGAACAGGGCCGTGGATTTGCCGTGGTGGCCGCCGAAGTGCGTCAGCTGGCGCAGCGATCGGCGGGAGCAGCGCATGAGATCAAAGCCCTGATCGATGCCAGCGTGGGGAAAGTTGAGGCGGGGAGCGCGCTGGTACAGCGCTCTGGCGCGATGTTGAATGATATCAATCTCGGCGTGGCGCGGGTGGTGGATATCGTCGGTGAAATCGCTGTCGCCAGCCGCCATCAATCCAGCGGTATCGAACAGGTGAATACCGCCGTGATCCAGATGGATGGCGCCACCCAGCAAAACGCCTCGCTGGTGCAGGAAGCCAGTGCCGCCAGCCAAACCGTCAGCGAACATGCTGGATTACTGGTGGAGAAGATGTCGTTCTTCCGCCTGCAACAGCGCTAAGGAGCCGCACTATGCGTAAACTTCTCGCCACGCTGCTGGCGTTGCCGCTGTTGAGCCACGCGGCCACCACGCTGAACATCGCCACCATCGCTAACGGCGATATGACGATAATGCAGCAGCTATCATCACGTTACGAACAGGAACATCCTGATATCAAACTGCAGTGGCACGTCATGGACGATGGCGCGCTGCGTCAGGCGGTGCTGTCGGCGATGAACAGCGGCCAGGCGCAGTTTGATGTCATCACCGTTGGCACCTATGAAGCGCCGCTCTGGGGTGAAAAAGGCTGGCTGGCGCCGCTGAATACGTTGCCGGCAGACTATGACAGCGATGATCTGATTGCCCCGGTGCGCAAAGCCCTGTCATGGCAGCAGACGCTGTATGCCCTGCCGTTTTACGGTGAAAGCAGCATGACCTACTACCGCAAAGACCTGTTTGCGGAGAAAGGCTTAACCATGCCTGACAATCCCGACTGGACCGATATTAAACGCTTCGCCGCCAAACTCACCGATGCGCAGAAAGGCATTTATGGCCTGTGTCTGCGTGGTCAGCCGGGATGGGGAGACAACGTGGCGCTGCTCACCACCATGGCCAACGCCTACGGCGCGCAGTGGTTCGATGAGAACTGGCAACCCACGCTGAATTCCCCGGAGTGGCGTGAAGTGCTGGGTGATTATCTGCAAATGGTGAAGCAGGATGGGCCGCCAGACACGGTAAAGAACAGTTTCGGTCAGATACTGCGTCTGACGGCGCAGGGTAAGTGCGCGATGTGGATCGACAGTACGGTGGCCGCAGGTTTGCTGGTCAATCCTCAGATCTCACTGGTGGCGGATAAGCTGGCCTTTGCGCCTGCGCCTGGCGGTATTACGCGTAACGGCTCGAACTGGTTGTGGTCGTGGGCGCTGGCAGTACCGGCCAATACCCCGAATCGTGACGCGGCCATCGCCTTTATTAGTTGGGCAACCTCAAAACAGTACATCCAGCAGGTGGCCGATACCGTTGGCTGGGGCGCAGTGCCACCGGGCAGTCGCAATTCAACCTATCAGCAAGACCGCTATCAGCGTTTGGCGCCCTACGCCGCGCAGGTGCGTGCAGCCATTGATTCGGCTACCGTGGAGCAACCCACGCTCAATCCGGTGCCGTATCAGGGCGTGCAGTACGTGAGCATTCCAGGATTTGACCAGATGGGCAATGCGGTTGGGCAGAACATGGCGGATATGCTGAGCGGCAAGTTGACGCTGGATGAGACGCTCGAGAAGAATCAGCAGGACGTTACGCGCCTTTATCAACAGCGGCATTGAGAGGGTTGTGGTCGCCATAAATGGCGACCCTACGGCCGACCCAGTGAGTTTTTTGTGCGATCGCCATAAATGGCGACCCTACGGCCAACCGGTGGGGATGTTGTAGGGTGCGCATTCATGCGCACCGACCAGCCTGACAACATCGCCCATGCACGTTACACTAGCGCGCAAGTTGATATGCAGGAACCGCGAATGAAAACCCCAGAAGAGTATTACGCTCAGGCACGCACCATGTTTTTCGCCGCCCATCCCGATTTCCAGGCCGCCCTGGATGAACTTACCGAGAGTGATGCGCAGCAGGCGAGCCTGTCATTAGCCGATTTACGCGCGTGGCATGCTGAACGAATTTACGCGGCGTTTTTACGTCAGAAGAAGCTGGACGGCATGCTTTTTTCTATTCAGCTGGCTGAGCCAGACAAAGCAGTGGCGGCGGATGCCATTGAAAAGTATCTAAAATCTCACGCGGAAGCGTTAGGCATGACGTGGGAAGCGTTCTGCATTAAAAACGAGCTTTAACCCCAACGTGATGAAAATGCATTAGGTAGATATCTCCAACCACACAAATCGATCAGGAAATAATTGTACAAGTCACTAAAACTTGTATAAGTTACTGCCTACGACATCAGTCGTAGATTGTCCTTGAACGAATGGTGCGGTTGCACCGCCTCTGGAAGTGTTGCTGGATTTCCACTTCCAGAGGTTATATTTTTTTACCCTTCTCGCTCTATCCCTTTGACTTCAATATAACTCGCCACTGCCAAAAGACGATTGACGTGCGTGAGCAGCAGATCAACATCCGACTGTAAAAACTCCTGCGACGCGCGTGATGCCGTAACAATTGCATCCTGCACTGTCTCGGAAATGGTGAGTGAATTATCCTCTTTTGCCTGAATTAGCAGTGCGGCAATCAGCAGTGACTGCGCCTCAACCTGCGCCACCAGCTCTTTTGCTTCCACATCCATTTTTGCCATTTTCAGCAAGATATCGATAACCAGTTGGCGCATCTTAACCCCCGTTAAAAATCTCAATCGACGAACAACCTGATGTGCTGGTACAAATTCGCCACCGTCTGCATGACGCAACAAAAAATGTCATGGTCGTGGCGTCACCGCTTGCCCCTGTTTTTATTTACAGTATTATGACGCACCCGATCCGCTGAATGGAACGCCCTGATGTTTGTGGAGCTGATTTACGATAAGCGCAATGTGGCCGGTTTACCGGGTGCACGCGAGATGATTTTGCAGGAGTTGGAAAAGCGTGTACAGCGCGTCTTTCCGGATATTGAGGTACGCGTCAAACCAATGGAGCGTAATGCGATTGATACCGATATGAGTAAGAACGACAAAGCAACGATTGCGCGGATTGTTGAAGAGATGTTCGATGAAGCGGAGATGTGGCTGGTGGCCGATTAGGCCACCAGAGCGATGCGAACTTAGCTTTCCTGCTCGGCATGGTTAACGGCGATTTCCAGGTCCTGAATCGCCTCATCAATATCATCCAGCAGCTTGCCTTGCTTGTTCAGCAACGTATCGAAACGTCCCGCATATTCGCTATCTTTATACTCACCCGCATCAAAGGCCAGCCAGTGGGCAGAAAGCGTCTCCGTGTTGGTCTGCGCGTAGTGGCGCATCTCTTTAAGCTGGGAGGTGACATCACGTAAGTAGTCAGTTTTGGTTTTTACAGTTTCTGTATCACTCATGCTATCTTCCTTCTCGCTTAATAAGCCGGTTTAAATAACGCTTGAATGATTAAAGGTAGTGCAAAATATCGAAGTCGCCTTAGGAATAATCGGAACTCTCTAAACCTGTTAATAAACAGGGGACATCCCTGTCCCCCCGGGCGAGTAGTTGTGCATTACAGATACTTCCTCGCCAGATCTATCAACTCATCTTTCGCGGCATCCCCCAATTTGATCACCCCCTGCTCTACAAAGCTGAAGGCCTGGGCAAAATCCTTCACGCCCTCCGAGACGTCCTGCCGCGCCTGACTGACCTCCTGCGCGGCGGCGGCCGGTACGGCTTCGGCTGCAGCGGGAGGAGAGACCTCCGTGGGGGCGGCGGGAACGGCCTCCGGTGCAGCGGCAGGTGCCGCCTCGGCGGCGGGTGCCGCCTCAGTGGCCGCTGGCGCCGCAGCAACTGACGCCGGTGCCGCCGTGGCAATTTCATTGGCGAAGTCCTCGGCGGGCGACGACGTTTGCGCGCTTGCCGCAGAGGCGCTGGCTACAGTGGTGCTGGTTGGATCGATTACAGTTTGATCGCTCATCGTTTTCTCCTTCTGACTTAATAAAGACCACAGTCGGCCAAGACTGGCTGCGATCCGCTGGATAATGCGCATAATGCCCTCCTTAACGCTTGGGTTGAGGCGGCGACGAGTCTCCTTCAGCCGGTTTACCCTTATCAGCGCGCGTGCTAACGGGATGGTTAGATAAATCGTCGAGCTTGTTTTGCAGCGTCACCAGCTGGTTGGTGAGCTCTGCCACGCGGGCTTCACGGCGTTCTGATATCGTCCGATATTGTTGGCGAATCTCCTCCACCCGCTGATTGGCACTGTTGCTAACGAACAAAAACAGCACCGTCATCGCGACGCACATCAGCGATAACATCAGCAGAAAGCCGCCGAGGAACAGTTGGCGCCGATGGTTTTTCACTACGTATTCACTGTTTATCTGCATCATCGCGACTCTCCTCCAGAGTGGTGATAAGTTGGTTGACCTGATGGCGGAACTTCTCACTGTGTTCGGCTTCTGTGGTGGCCAGCAAAATACTCAGCGCGTTTTTTATCAGCCGCAGATCGGTTTCCAGCGAAGAGATACGCCGCAGATTTTTGTCATGTCGAATGCGCAGCTCGTCATTTTCCTGGCGCATCAGTGCATGGCCCTCTTTGAGCAGCATCACCTGCTCTTTGTAGCTGGTGATGATCTCGCCGCCAGCGCGATTGCTGGTCACAATGGCGGCGATACCCGCCATTAATGGTTTCCAGAACACAGCTGCAGCGCCGCCGCCGAGAAGCAACGCACCTACGCTGGTGACCAAACTACTTTCCATGCTTCACCTCTCAACCCTGGCAAGGGTTGCGCCCCAAAAGCACGCTGACCACCCTTGCCAGCTTTGCGGTCAACGCCTGAATTTAAGTTTACTTTAACTTATGAATTTAAGTATACTTAAGTTAATTCTTCAGGAGATGTCAAGATGATGAAAAAAGAATCATCCGGTGAACGCATCCGGGCACGACGTAAAGCACTGCAACTGACCCAGCAAACCCTGGCGAAAGGGATCGGGGTGTCGCATGTCGCGGTATCGCAGTGGGAAAAGGAGGAAACCGTGCCGCGCGGTGAAAATTTGCTGCGCCTGGCGGAATGGCTGCAATGCACGGCAGCGTGGATCATTGATGGCGATGGCGAGGTGTTTACCGCTGCGCCCAGGCGCGCGCCGGTGACCGCGGTGCCATTAATTAGTCTTGCGCAAGCGTCGGAATGGTTGAGTGAAGCGCGCCTGCTGTTACAGCAGCAGGCCACACATTTTCTCTATCGGGAAGCAACGCTGAGCGATGCGGCGCTGGCGGTGACGGTGGAAGATCAGTCGATGCTGCCCGACTACCGGCCCGGGGACGCCTTAATCTTTGATCCACAGGTTGCGCCACAGCCTGGAGATGCGGTGCTGGCGTTAGTGGATGGCGTGGCAATGGTGCGTTTTTATCGCCTGCAAACGCAGCAGCATGACGAGAAAACGTTCGCGCTGCGCCCGGCTAATGACGATTTCCCGCACCTGCACACAGCAACATCCAGGCTGGAAATTATTGGCACGCTAATGGAATTGCGGCGATACCGCAGCCGTTAACCGCTTCGGTTAACCTATTATTTTAAAAAAAGTTTACGCCAGGCGCGACAAGCTCTGGACAGACCCGGGCGATTGCCTGTTAATGTAGCCACAAAATTAGAAATTAGCCGGACAATCGCCATGCTTACCACGATAATTTATCGCAGTCATTTGCACGATCACGTGCCGATCAAAACGCTCGAAGATATGGTTGCTAAAGCCAACAGTAAAAACAAAAACTTCGATGTCACCGGCATTTTGTTATTTGATGGCCTGCATTTTTTCCAGCTGCTGGAGGGGCCACGTGACGCCGTGCAGGGCATTTATCAGCGTATTTGCCAGGATGCGCGCCATCATAATCTTGTCGAGTTGATGCATGACTTCGCCCCAGAGCGCCGTTTTGGCAAGGTAGGGATGGAGTTGTTTGATCTGCGCGAACATGACAAAGATACCGTGCTGCAAGCGGTGCTGGATAAAGGCACCTCCCGTTATCAGCTGACCTACAAAGATCGCGCGCTGCAGTTCTTGCGAACCTTCGTAGTGGCGCGTGATAAAGAGAACTATTTTGAAATTCCCCCGGCCAATACCTGGGAATTTATTGCCGATGAAGCCGATGCAACGGAGCTCATCGATTTTGCTGATACCTTGCAGGATTGTCGTTTTGCGTTTCAACCAATTATCGATCCCTTTGCCCGGCGCGTAACCTCTTACGAAGCACTGATCCGCACCCCGACCGGCGGCTCTCCGCAGGAGTATTTTTCCGCCTTCGGGGGCGACGCCATTTACCATGCGGATATTCAATCCAAAAGCCTGGCGTTTAAGCTGGCCTATCACTTGGGTATCGGCGATCACCGTTTGTCGGTAAATCTCTTGCCGATGTCGCTGGTGGCGGTGCCCAATGCAGTGGATTTCCTGCTGGAAGAGATTGAAGCGAGTGGATTAATTCCCCAGCAGATTATTGTGGAAGTGACCGAAAACGAGATCATTTCACGCTCCGATGAATTCGCTGCTGAAGTCAGAAAGCTTAAGGCGGCGGGTATCAGTCTGGCGCTGGATGATTTTGGTGCGGGCTTTGCCGGCTTGTCGCTGTTATCAAAATTCCAGCCGGACAAGATTAAAATCGATCGGGAAATTATTCGTGATGTCCATAAAAGCGGCCCCAAACAGGCCATTATGCACGCGATCATTAAGTGCTGCGCGTCACTGGAGATTGCGGTGATTGCCGAAGGCGTTGAGCAAGCAGAAGAGTGGATGTGGCTGGAAGCTGCGGGCATTAGCCAGTTCCAGGGTTTCCTGTTTGCCTATCCGCTGTTGAATGGATTCCCGTCCGTGGCGTGGCCGGAAATTAAATAACCTTGCGGTCGCCGTGAATGGCGACCTAAGCAAAACCGCCGCATTCCTGTATAAGGTGCGCATTGATGCGCACCAAAATAACCGCACTAATAATAAGCCACTTCGATATTGCCGTACTGCTTGTCCATCACCTTACCTGCCGCGTCCGCAGTAATGATGTCGCAGTAATAAGGGACATGATTTTTATATTTGCACAGGTTGCTGACGGTTTTTATTTGATCGTTACGCTTTACCGTGGTGACCACATCCGAGATTTTTTTCTTATCCGCGTCCCGGACTGCGGTGGCACGCGACATTTCTTTTCCAGCTTGGGTAATACTTAACACCGCCATTTCACCGGCATTATTATAAGCCAGATGAAAAGCCACGTCGGAGGCTGGCGATGAGAGTTGCTCAACCAAACCCTGTTTGTTATAGGCAATATCCACGCTAAGCGCTGGCGTAACCTTCTTCACCATGGCGCAGTTTTTATCCAGCGTCACCACAACGTCCTGACCATTCTCGCTGCCGATTAACCGATCGCCTTCGCGCGACACTTCAATCACCTCGCCCTCTTTGCCGACGGATTTAACATGCGCAAGGCAGCCGTCGCGATCGAAATCGACATTCACGTCAAAGATTTGCTGGCCATCGGCAGTGAACAACGTTTGATGGGTATTTTTTACCTTGCCCGGCAGGGCTTCGAATTGATAGAGATAGGCGTAGTTTTTCATTTGCGGGTAATACGTCGCTTCATCCTTGTCGCATCCCGACAGCAGGACAACAGCGATTAACAACAGCAGGCCATTCTTCACGTGAGAATCCTCTTCTCTAAATAATGCCGCGCGTAAGGCCGGGCCCCCGGTTGCACACTGTAACAGCCCGCCCTTCCCGCCTGACACGACAACAATCACCGCGCGGAACTATACCTGAAACTACACCTGCATGTTCATGATATCGGTATACGCCGACACCAGTTTGTTACGCACCTGCACGCCCATCTGCATGGATATTGAGGATTTTTGCAGATCGACCATCACATCATTGAGCTGAATGCCCGGTTTGCCCATTTCGAAATCCTGCGCCTGGGTGCGGGCTGCCGTTTGGGTGTCGCTAATTTTGTCCAGTGCCGCTTTCATGGTGGCGCTGAAATCTACCTGATTGGTTGACTCAGCCTGCTTACCGCTGGCCTGTAAAGACGTCATTTGCAGCTGCTGCAACACGCCATCAATCGCCTGAATTGACATTGCCTGTTCCTCATTGAAGAAGGGATTAAATTTTCACGATGAGAAAGGTAACACAGTGTCAATAGGACAAAGGCGCTAAATGAACGCAAAAAACCCGGCTTATCCAACCATCGAAGTGACACGATTCATCAAATAATGCCCGCATTGAAGTGGAATTTATTCTTTTCCCCTGCCGATTTTAGGGGGGAAATATTAGGGAGTACGTTTTGTCACCACAACACCACACCCGGTCAATTATGTCAGGCAGGAAACGGTCATGAATGCGAGTGCAGCCGCTACACAGGATACAGCAAAGAAAGGCTTCAGTGACCTTCTCGCCCGCCTGCGCGCCAATCCGCGTATTCCCTTAATTGTTGCTGCCGCTGCGGTTATCGCGGTGGTTTTTGCGTTGGTGCTGTGGGCTAAAGCGCCTGATTATCGCGTCCTATATAACAACCTCTCTGATGAGGATGGCGGCGCGATTGTCACCCAGCTAACGCAAATGAATATCCCTTACCAATTCGCCGAGAACGGTGGCGCGCTGATGGTGCCCGCCGATAAGGTGCATGAGCTGCGCCTGCGCCTCGCGCAACAGGGTCTGCCGAAGGGCGGCAATGTTGGCTTCGAGCTGATGGATAAAGAGAAGTTCGGCATCAGCCAGTTCAGTGAGCAGATCAACTACCAGCGCGCGCTGGAAGGTGAACTTTCACGCACTATCGAGACGCTTGGCCCGGTAAAAAGCGTACGCGTACACTTGGCGATGCCAAAACCGACGCTGTTCGTGCGTGAACAGAAAGCACCATCCGCTTCGGTAACGCTGAACCTGCAGCCGGGACGTGCATTAGATGAAGGCCAGATTCAGGCCATTCAGCATATGGTCTCCAGCAGCGTGGCAGGTTTACCGCCGGGTAACGTGACGGTGGTCGATCAGTCAGGTCGCCTGCTGACGCGTTCCGACAGCGAAGGTCGCGATCTGAACGATGCCCAGCTCAAATATGCTTCGGAAGTTGAAGCGCGCTTCCAGCAGCGCATTGAAGCGATCCTGAATCCGATTGTTGGCCAGGGCAACGTACATGCGCAGGTGACGGCGCAGATCAACTTTGACCGCAGCGAACAGACCGACGAAAAATACCAGCCGAACGCCAATCCGAACAGCACGGCGGTGCGTTCGCGCCAGACCAGCAATTCCGAACAGAATGGCAGCCCCTATCCGGGCGGCGTGCCTGGCGCCCTGTCCAATCAGCCTGCGCCTGCAAACACCGCGCCGGTGACCAATCCGCAGAACAACAATAACAATAATGCCAACGGTCAGAATGCGAATGGGCAAAACGCCAACGCCAATGCGCAGAACAACGGCAGCACCACCAGCACCGCACAAGCGAGTGGCCCAAGCAGCTCCACCCGTAACGACACGGTTAACTATGAGCTGGATCGCACCATTCGTCATACCAAGCTGAACGTCGGTGACGTGCAGCGCCTCTCCGTTGCCGTGGTGGTGAACTACCGCGATGACGGTAAAGGCAAAGCGGTGGCGCTGAACGATCAGCAGATCAAACAAATTGAAGATTTAACCCGCGAAGCCATGGGCTATTCGCAAACGCGTGGCGACAGCGTCAATGTGGTGAACTCGCAGTTCAACATGACCGAGCCAAGCGGCGGCGACCTGCCATTCTGGCAGCAACAAGCGTTCTTCGATCAGCTGATGACCGCAGGTCGCTGGCTGCTGGTCGCGCTGGTGGGCTTCATCCTCTATCGCAAGCTGGTACGTCCTCAGCTGATGCGTAAGAAAGAAGAAGAGAAAGCGGCGGCCGAAGCCGCAGCAGCCCGCGCCGCGGCGATGGAAGAAGAGGAAGCCTATAGCGTGCAGCTCAGCAAAGACGAGCTGGATCAGGAGCGCAAATCCACCAATCGCATGAGCGCCGAGGTGATGAGCCAGCGCATCCGCGACATGTCTGAAAACGATCCGCGCGTTGTGGCGCTGGTTATCCGTGAATGGATGAGTAAAGAACTATGAGTCTGACCGGTACAGAGAAAAGCGCCATTCTGATGATGACCATCGGCGAAGAGCGCGCAGCGGAAGTGTTCAAACACCTCAATCAGCGTGAAGTGCAGCACCTCAGTTCGGCGATGGCCAGCATGCGGCAGGTGTCGCATAAGCAGCTCACCGAAGTGCTGCGCGAATTTGAAGTGGATGCGGAACAGTTTGCCGCGCTGAGCCTCAACTCGAATGAATACCTGCGTTCGGTGCTGATCAAGGCGCTGGGCGAGGAGCGCGCCTCAAGCCTGCTGGAAGATATTCTCGAGAAGAACGAGACCACCAGCGGGATGGAAACGCTCAACTTCATGGAGCCTCAGGCAGCGGCCGACCTTATCCGCGACGAGCATCCGCAGATTATCGCCACCATTCTTGTCCACCTCAAACGTGGTCAGGCGGCCGATATTCTGGCGCTGTTCGACGAGCGTCTGCGCCACGATGTGATGCTGCGTATCGCCACCTTCGGTGGTGTCCAGCCAGCCGCGCTGGCCGAACTGACCGAAGTGCTCAATGGCCTGCTGGATGGTACCAACCTCAAGCGCGCGAAGATGGGCGGTGTAAGGACCGCAGCAGAAATTATCAACCTGATGAAAACTCAGCAGGAAGAAGCGGTTATCGAAGCGGTACGCGATTTCGATGGCGAGCTGGCACAGAAGATCATCGACGAGATGTTCCTGTTCGAAAACCTGGTGGAAGTGGACGATCGCAGCATCCAGCGCCTGCTGCAGGAAGTGGAATCCGAGCAGTTGCTGATCGCCCTGAAAGGCGCCGAACAGCCGCTGCGCGAGAAGTTCCTCAAGAACATGTCGGCGCGTGCCGCCGATATTCTGCGTGACGATCTGGCCAACCGTGGTCCGGTACGAATGTCTGCGGTGGAGAACGAACAGAAAGCCATCCTGCTGGTGGTGCGTCGTTTAGCGGAATCTGGCGAAATGGTAATTGGCGGAGGCGAGGAAACTTATGTCTGATGCCTTTTCCGCCCGCGCCTGGCAGCGCTGGCAGCCTGATGATTTAGGCAGCCCCTTCAGCGCCGAACCGGAGCCGCAGCCCGCGGAGCCGGAAGAGGATGTTGAGCTGAGCGCTGAAGCTGAACAGCAACAGCAGCTGGAGCGCATGCAGCAGCAGATGCGGAAAGATGCGCAGACGCAGGGCTACAGCGAAGGCTACCAAAAAGGCTTTGCCGAAGCGCAGCAGAACGGCTACGACGCCGGTTTTCAGCAGGGCTTAGCCGATGCGCAGCAGCAACAGGCGCCGTTACAGGCGCGCATGCAGCAGCTGGTCACCGAGTTCCATCACACGCTTGAAGCGCTGGACAGCGTCATCGCCTCACGCCTGATGCAGCTGGCGCTGGAAGCAGCGCGCACCGTGATTGGCCAGGCCACGCAGGTGGATGGCAGCGCCCTGCTGCGTCAGATTCAACAGCTGATTCAGCAGGAACCCATGTTCAGCGGCAAACCGCAGCTGCGCGTCCATCCGGATGATTTGCAGCGCATCGAGCAGACGCTCGGTCCAACGCTGGATCTGCACGGCTGGCGCTTGCTGGCCGATAGCACGCTGCATCCCGGCGGCTGCAAACTCAGCGCCGAGGATGGCGACCTTGACGCTAGCGTGGCCACGCGCTGGCAGGAGCTGTGCCGCCTGGCCGCTCCGGGGACACTGTAATGACCTCGCGTCTCTCGCGCTGGCTCGGCGCACTCGATGCCTTCGAAGACCGCATTTCACAGGTGCAAACGGTGCGCCGTTACGGCCGCCTGACGCGCGCGACCGGCCTGGTGCTGGAAGCAACGGGTTTACAACTGCCGCTCGGTGCCACCTGCATCATTGAACGTAGCGATGGCAGCAAGATCACCGAGGTTGAGAGTGAAGTGGTCGGCTTTAATGGGCAGAAACTGCTGATGATGCCGTTAGAAGAGGTGGACGGCATTTTACCCGGCGCCCGCGTGTATGCGCGCGTGAGCGGTGATAACGGTCAAAGCGGCAAGCAGATGCTGCTGGGTCCGGAGCTGCTGGGCCGCGTGCTGGACGGCAGCGGCAAACCGCTGGATGGTCTGCCCGCGCCGGAAACCGGCTATCGTGCGCCGCTGATCACTGCGCCATTCAACCCGCTGCAGCGTACGCCCATTGAAGATGTGCTGGATACCGGCGTGCGCGCCATCAATGCGCTGCTTACCGTAGGTCGCGGCCAGCGTATGGGCCTGTTTGCCGGTTCTGGCGTAGGTAAAAGCGTGCTGCTGGGCATGATGGCGCGTTATACCAAAGCCGATGTCATCGTGGTGGGCTTGATTGGTGAGCGTGGCCGTGAAGTCAAAGAGTTCATTGAGAACATCCTGGGCGCAGAAGGCCGCGCGCGTTCGGTGGTGATCGCCGCGCCAGCGGATGTTTCACCGCTGCTGCGTATGCAGGGTGCCGCGTACGCCACGCGTATCGCTGAAGATTTTCGCGATCGCGGCCAGCACGTGCTGCTGATTATGGATTCCCTCACCCGCTACGCCATGGCGCAACGTGAAATTGCGCTGGCTATCGGTGAGCCACCGGCAACCAAAGGTTATCCACCTTCGGTGTTTGCCAAACTGCCAGCGCTGGTAGAGCGTGCCGGTAACGGTACCCACGGCGGCGGGTCGATTACCGCTTTTTATACCGTGTTGACCGAAGGCGACGATCAGCAAGACCCGATTGCCGACTCGGCGCGCGCGATTCTCGACGGCCACATTGTGCTGTCACGTCGTCTGGCGGAAGCCGGTCACTATCCGGCGATTGATATTGAAGCGTCAATCAGCCGTGCCATGACCTCATTAATTGATGAGTCGCACTATGCACGCGTGCGTCAGTTCAAACAGTTGCTCTCCAGCTTCCAGCGTAACCGCGATCTGGTGAGTGTGGGTGCGTATGCCGCAGGTAGCGATCCGATGCTGGACCGAGCCATCAAGCTCTATCCGGAAATGGAAGCCTTCCTGCATCAGGGCATATTCGAACGCAGCGACTACGACGATGCCTGTTTGCATCTGCAGGCGATGTTCGGTTAGCGCTTAGAAGCGAGGTTAAGCCATGAAAACGGCCAGTGCTATCAATAAGCTGCGCGATCTGGCAGAGCAAGAGCTGGAGAGCGCCGTGATTCATCTCGGCGATATGCGTCGCGGCGTACAGCAAGCCGATGAGCAGCTCACCATGCTGCTGGATTATCAGGATGAGTACCGCAATAAGCTCAATCAGGATATGTCCGGCGGCATCGCCAGCACCCGCTGGACCAATTATCACCAGTTTATTCAGACGCTGGAAAAAGCCATCGATCAGCATCGCCAACAGCTTTCGCAGTGGAATCAGCGTCTGGAAACCGCGCTGAGCAACTGGCGCGAAAAGCACAAGCGACTCAATGCCTATCAAACGCTGATTACGCGCGCTGAGGAAAATGCATTACGACAGGAAAACCGTCTCGATCAGAAACGGATGGATGAATTTGCCCAACGGGCCGCATTGAGGAAAGGCGAATGATTACGCTGCCAACAGTTGCAACGCAAACCTCGGGTTTAGGAGACGCAGACAGTTCAGTTTCCAGCGATCTTGTGCAAAGCGTGGATACGCTGCCGCAGGGATTTATTACTGAGCTGGGTAACCGCTTGCTAACCCTGGCGAAGCAACAAGGTGTTAACACGCAATCGTCTGATCTGACAGCAAAAGCTGATGAAAAAGACGTCACAAAAGCGTCATTAAGCGCGTTATTGCAGGCGCTGGAGAAACCCGAGGCGTTAAACACACTTTTACAGCCGGTTAACCCTAAAGCCACGCTGAATTCAGCCGATGATAAAGACAAGAGTGAGGCAAGTTCGTTAAGTGCCAGCGACTTACAGAATGTGCAGGCATTATTTGCCATGTTGCCGGTGGCACTCGAGAACCGCACCAGTCAGTCAACGGTAAGTAACAGCGTGAACGACGGCCATGCCGATACGCGCGCTTCGCTTAATTCGGCATTGTTAAGCAGTTCGCTGCAGGGTGCAGTAAAAGAAGAACAGGCGCAGCCGCAGAGTGGCCAGAAGAAGTCCAGCGATGCTGTAAACCTCTTAACGCAAACGGCTGCCAACACGCAGACCAGCAGCGCGAGCACCACGGCAAGCAACACCGGCGGGCTAACGCTGGATGAAAGTTTCAAACAGGTGCTGAATACGCTAAGCAAACCGGAAGAGCGCAGCGCGGCACAAAGCAGCAATGATCCGGTAACGCCGTTAACCAGCGCACCGCTAAGCAGCACCAGTTCGCTCATGACCAGCACCGCCTCGACCAGCACCACCCCGTCGACGCCGATGCTGAATGCGCAGCTCGGCAGTAACGAGTGGCAGCAGGCGCTGAGTCAGCAGATTGTGATGTTCAGTCGCAATGGGCAGCAGAACGCCGAATTGCGCTTACATCCGCAGGATCTGGGCGCTATCCAGATCAACCTGAGTCTCGATAAGGATCAGGCACAGTTAACAATGGTTTCCAGCCACAGCCAAGTGAGGGCCGCGCTGGAAGCGGCTCTTCCTCAGCTGCGTACAGCGCTGGCGGAGAGCGGTATAAACCTGGGACAGAGTAACGTCAGCAGCGACGCCTTCGCACAGGGCCAGAGTTATCAAGGCCAGCAGGAAGGACGTCGTGACGGACAGCACGGCAGCTTTACCCTCTCCCAGGACAATGACAACGAGATAACGCCTATTGCCGTCCCGGCAGCCCTTCAAGCGCGCGTGGCCGGTAACGGCGCTGTCGATATCTTTGCCTGACAGCCGCTAAACGCTGAAGGTAAGCGTAAAACCCGCGTCTTTTCTTCCCATTGTTTGACTTAAGACGCGGGATAATCTGTCCAGGTAAGCCGAGAGGCTTGCCCATAATTCACAGGAAGTAACTGCAAACATGTCTGATAACGCGAAAGCAAAAGGCCGCAAACGTTCACTACTAATTCCGGTGTTACTGATTGTAACGCTGGCCGCTTGCAGCGTGGCAGGCTATGCAGTCTGGCGAATGATGAATAAACACGAGGGCAGTCAAACGGAAGCGACGAAAGTCGAGCCACCGCCTGCTCCAGTATTTTTTGCAATGGATACGTTTACAGTAAACCTGGTCAATCCTGACAACGATCCCGACCGTGTGCTGTACGTGGGCTTCACCCTGCGTCTGCCCGATGAGGACACCCGTCGTCGGTTGAATGATTACCTGCCTGAAGTGCGCAGCCGTTTGCTGTTGCTGCTTTCGCGTCAAAGCGCAACCGTGCTGGCGACCGAGCAAGGCAAGCAGGCCCTGGTTGAGCAGATCAAACAGGTGCTGGCGCCGCCGCTGGTAAAAAATCAACCGACTCAGGTAGTCAGTGACGTGCTGTTTACCGCCTTCATTTTGAGGTGATTTAATGGGCGATAGCATTCTCTCCCAGGCTGAGATTGACGCGCTGCTTAATGGCGACAGTGACAGTGCGGAAGTAGAGAACAGTTCCAAAGGGGCAGATGGCGATATCCGTCCCTATGATCCCAATACCCAGCGTCGCGTGGTGCGTGAGCGTCTGCAGGCGCTGGAGATCATCAATGAGCGATTTGCCCGTCATTTCCGTATGGCGCTGTTTAACCTGCTGCGCCGTAGCCCAGATATTAGTGTGGGTGCGATCAAGATTCAGCCGTATCACGAGTTTGCCCGCAACCTGCCGGTGCCAACCAACCTGAACCTGATCCACCTGAAGCCGCTGCGCGGTACGGCGCTGGTGGTGTTTTCACCGAGCCTGGTGTTTATTGCTGTCGACAACCTGTTTGGCGGCGACGGTCGTTTTCCGACCAAAGTGGAAGGCCGTGAGTTCACCCATACCGAGCAGCGCGTGATTCGCCGCATGCTGAAGCTGGCGTTGGATGGCTACAGCGATGCCTGGAAGGCGATTTATCCGCTGGACGTGGAGTACGTGCGTTCAGAGATGCAGGTGAAATTCACCAACATCACCACCTCACCAAACGACATCGTGGTTAACACGCCGTTCCAGGTGGAGATTGGTAACCTGGTGGGTGAATTCAACATCTGTATACCGTTTTCGATGATTGAGCCGCTGCGCGAGCTGCTGGTCAATCCACCGCTGGAAAACTCGCGTCGGGAAGATAATCACTGGCGCGACAATCTGGTGAAACAGGTGCAGCACTCGGAGCTGGAGCTGATTGCCCACTTCGCGGAAACATCGCTGCGCCTGTCGCGCATTTTGCAGCTGAAACCCGGTGACGTCCTGCCCATTGAGAAGCCGGACCGCATCATTGCCCACGTCGATGGCGTACCGGTGCTCACCAGCCAATACGGCACCATCAATGGTCAGTATGCCCTGCGTGTAGAACATTTGATTAACCCGATTTTGAATTCGCTGAACGAGGAACAGCCCGATGAGTGACAGCAAGAAACCGTCCGACGACGACATCTCCGCGGACGATCTGTGGGCTGCAGCTATGAATGAACAAACCACCACCAGCGCGCCCGATCCCACCGAGAATGTTTTCAAATCCCTCGAGAATCCTGGCATTAGCGGTTCGCTGCAGGATATCGATCTGATTATGGATATCCCGGTCAAACTGACCGTGGAACTGGGCCGCACCAAGATGACTATCAAAGAGCTGCTGCGTCTGACGCAGGGTTCCGTGGTAGCGCTGGATGGGCTGGCCGGCGAGCCGCTGGATATTCTCATCAACGGCTATTTGATTGCGCAAGGTGAAGTGGTGGTGGTGAACGATAAGTACGGCGTGCGCATCACCGACATCATTACGCCGTCTGAACGTATGCGTCGCCTGAGCCGTTAAGCATGTTAAAAAACACGCAAACCGCACAGCCGGTTCACAGCCAGCCGGTGGTCTCTACCGGCTCGGTGATTGGACAAGTCAGCAGCGTGCTGGCGGTAATTGTGCTGCTGATTCTGGCCTGCGGCTGGCTGGCAAAGCGCCTGGGTTTTGCCCCGAAAACGGTGACGGGCCAGGCATTGAAAGTCAGCGCCACCGTACAGGTGGGTCAGCGTGAGCGTGTGGTGATTGTGGATACCGCCGATGCGCGTTTAGTGTTGGGCGTGACAGCTCAGCAAATCACGCATCTGCACTCTTTACCGCCGCTGCCCCCGGAAGAACAGACCGGGAACAGTGCGGCACCGCAGGATTTTCGTCAGCTATTCCAGAATCTGGTTAAACGTCCCGGAAAACCTTAATGATGCGTCGATTACTTCCTCTTCTGCCGCTGCTGTTGCTGGCACCGGTTGCCCATGCGCAGCTGCCGGGTTTAATCAGCCAGCCGCTGGCAAACGGTGGCCAGAGCTGGTCACTGCCGGTGCAAACCCTGGTGTTCATCACCTCGCTGACCTTTATACCAGCGGTGTTGTTGATGATGACCAGCTTCACCCGCATCATCATTGTGTTTGGTCTGCTGCGTAACGCCCTCGGTACGCCTTCCGCGCCGCCGAACCAGGTGCTGCTGGGCCTGGCGCTGTTTCTGACCTTCTTTATCATGGCGCCCACCTTCGACAAGATTTACTCCGACGCCTATGTGCCGTTCAGCCAGGACAAAATCAGCATGGCGGACGCCATTGATAAAGGGGCGCAGCCGCTGCGTGAATTTATGCTGCGTCAAACGCGTGAAGCGGATTTAGCACTGTTTGCGCGCCTGGCCAATACCGCGCCGATTCAGGGGCCGGAAGCGGTGCCGATGCGGATTTTGCTGCCCGCCTACGTTACCAGCGAACTGAAAACCGCTTTCCAGATTGGCTTCACCGTGTTTATCCCTTTCCTGATTATCGATCTGGTGGTGGCCAGCGTACTGATGGCCTTAGGGATGATGATGGTACCGCCCGCCACGATTTCCCTGCCGTTCAAGCTGATGCTGTTCGTGCTGGTTGATGGCTGGCAGCTGCTGGTGGGATCACTGGCGCAAAGTTTCTACTCTTGAGTGGCGTTCGCCCTCACCTTTCTTTCTCGAGGAGTGCAGCATGACACCTGAATCAGTAATGGTTATGGGCCAGGAAGCAATGCGCGTCGCCCTGTTGATGGCGGCACCGATGTTGCTGGTGGCCATGGTAAGCGGTTTGATTATCAGCGTGCTGCAGGCCGCCACGCAGATTAACGAACAGACGCTCTCCTTTATTCCCAAAATCATGGCCGTGGCGGCAACGGCGGTAATTGCCGGTCCGTGGATGCTCAACCTAATGCTCGACTATATCCGCACGCTGTTTAGCAACCTGCCTTACATCATTGGCTGATGATCAACCTCGATAGCAGCCAGCTGATCCATTGGGTCGCACAATTTTTCTGGCCGATGGTGCGTTTACTGGCGCTGTTTGCCAGCGCGCCAATGCTGAGCGAGAAATCGATCCCGAAGCGCGTAAAGATTGGCCTGGCGGTGCTCACTACCTGGATCATCATTCCGGTATTGCCGCCGGTGGAGGTCACCTTATTTACCCCAGCTGGATTCTGGTTGCTGCTACAACAGTTGCTAATTGGCATCAGCATTGGGCTGACCATGCAGTTCGCGTTTGCCGCGGTGCGTATGGCGGGTGAAGTGATTGGCTTGCAGATGGGGTTGTCCTTCGCCACCTTTTTTGACCCCGGTAGTCGATTAAACATGCCGGTGTTAGCGCGTTTTCTCGACATGCTGGCCATGCTGCTGTTTCTGACCTTCAACGGACACCTTTGGCTGATTTCACTGCTGGTGGACAGTTTTCATACTTTGCCGATTAACGATCAGCCACTCAACGCCAATGCCTTTATGGCGTTAGTGAAGTCCGCCGGATTAATTTTCCTTAATGGCATGATGTTAGCGCTGCCCTTAATAGTTCTGCTCCTCACGCTAAACATGGCACTAGGTTTGTTAAACCGTGTTTCACCACAACTCTCCATTTTTGCCATTGGCTTCCCGATTACCTTAACGGTGGGCATACTCAGCGTAGGGATGATGATGCCGCTGCTTGCTCCCTTCTGCGAACATCTGTTTAGCGAAGTCTTTGATTTACTCGCCCAGTTTATGTCAGAACTTTCCCGCGCAAGTTGATTAACTATTCTGTAGACGCCCTTAAGTAATAGTTAAGCAATCAAAATCAGTCTGTGCATTTTTCAAACCATATTTCTCAGAAATCAACTGAGGATATTCTGATAAATGCGCATTTTAGGTGAAAATTATTCTTATTAAACCGCGCTTCGCGTATTTTAGTCAGACGATTCTTAAGGTGACAAACCTTGGGGATTGGGTGTTGAAATGCTCAAAGGGCTGTTTTTAAACAAAAAAAAATTCACAGCGATTTTTCTTGTCTAAATCCCTTTTTTCCGGCATTGTCAACGCTCGCTAAAGCGTCACACTTTCGCGATTCAAATGTTTTTAAGAATTGTCCTATCAGATTTGTCTGTGATCTGCGCGATAGTGACAGGGCTCTCAAAACAGAGCGAATTAAACACTTAATACAAATTCTCAGCTATTCCCGCTATGGCTGGGTGAAGAGTGACGTGGATGTACTAAAAAAAAAACTTCGCAGCACGGTTCAGGGAAGAGTCATGATGGCGCATGGATAACTATCGCCAATCTGCCGAGCAGAATAAAAAAGTGTCTTTGGAAATTTCTCTCGTACCGCAAACGCGTATTCATCGTTGATTTAAACGGATAACAAATTGGTGAGGGTCGCTATAATGCCAACGATTATTATGGATTCATGTAATTACACACGCCTCGGATTGTCTGACTATATGTCTGCCAAGGGAGTTAAAAAGAAAAATATTACTCCTGTGTCTGACATTGAACAATTGCAGCAAAGATGTGAACAAATAAAGCCGGGCGTCGTGTTTATCAACGAAGAGTGCTTTATTCACGAATCCGATTCTAGCGATCGTATTCGTGCCATTATTATGCAGCATCCTGATACCTTATTCTTTATTTTCATGGCGATCTCGAATATCCATTTTGAGGAATACCTCTACGTTCGTAAGAACCTGATTATTACATCAAAATCGATAAAAACCTCGACGTTGGATTCCTTACTAGGAACCTACCTGCAAAAGAAACTCAACGCTTCGCCGCGTATTTCTGCTGGGCTCGACGTGCATCCGCTGACATTAAGTCAGACTGAATCTAATATGTTGAAAATGTGGATGTCAGGCCATGACACCATTCAAATTTCGGACAAGATGCAAATTAAAGCTAAAACCGTTTCGTCACACAAAGGTAATATTAAACGCAAAATTAAAACTCATAATAAGCAGGTTATTTATCATGTTGTCCGCTTGACTGATAATGTCACCTCAGGGATTTATGTTAACGTGCGATAATTACCTGAAGTTAATTTCCCAAAATAATTCAAGCGGCAGGAAGGCGGTAGCGGGATGAATTCCAGGGACTTACTCAAGTAAGTGGCTGGGGTAAACACCTGCAGCCATCGCGCCTGCAGCTTGAAGTATGCAGAGTAAAAGGGCTAATCGCGTGATTGGCCCTTTTACGTTTTGCGAGTTTGATCCCACTTTCCTGTCTAATCCTTTCTCCGGCCCTGCCGATGCTTACTCTCATAACACCTACCTACATGAGAGCAAGGATATGAAAACAGCATCGATTGATGAGCAATATAAGCTCAGCGTCTGGCAGAACCTGCGCCTGATGCCTCTGTTCAGTATGATCTTTGGTGGCATTCTGCTGCTTTTTGCCCTGTGCATTGGACTCGCCAGCTACTTTTTAATTCAAAGTAACAACTCCCTGAACGATGCCACGGAAGAGATTCAAATCCGTATGGGCATCTCTAATAGCTCAAACCACCTGCGCACCGCGCGTCTCAATGTACTGCAATCGGGTGCGGCCGCGCGTATTGGTGAAATGGACGGTTATCGTGCCGATTTAGCCCGCACCGAAATGCGGATTAAGCAGGCGCGTGAAGGCTTCAAGATTTATATGGATCGCAAGGCGAAAACTCCGGCTGACATTGCGCTTGATGAACCGCTGACCGCCAGCTTTAACGCCTACATCGATAAAGGCCTTAAGCCGATGATTGAATCGGCTAAGCAAGGCAGCTTTGAAGGCATCGTGGCGCAGGAAACGGACGTCACGCGCAAGCTGGATGATGCGTATAACGATGTGCTGTTGAAAGCGATTAAAATCCGCACCGACCGGGCGGAAACGATTAACGCTGAAGCCGCCCATCAATCACGCGTAGGATTTATTGCCATGGCGGCCGCTTTTGCCGCGGCTTTAGTGCTGGTACTGCTTACCTTTGTCTTCCTGCGTCGCGTGGTGATCTCGCCGCTGCGTCAATCCGTCGACCGTATCGAACGCATCGCTCAGGGCGATTTGACTGCGCCCGAGCAAGCCTATGGCCGCAGCGAGATTGGCAGCCTGCTGCATAATCTGCAATTGATGCAGGCATCGCTGGTGCGCACGGTAGGTACGGTGCGTGAAGGCGCGGTGGCGATCTATCAGGGCTCCAGCGAGATCTCTGCCGGCAACACCGATTTATCGTCGCGGACTGAAGAGCAGGCGTCGGCGCTTGAGCAAACCGCAGCCAGCATGGAGCAGCTAACTGCCACGGTGAAACAGAACGCCGAAAATGCCCATCATGCCAGCCAGCTGGCCGCAGATGCCTCAGGCAAAGCACGCAGCGGCGGCGATCTGGTCAATGGCGTGGTACAAACCATGAACAATATCTCCGGCAGTTCGAAGAAAATTGCTGAGATCACCAACGTCATTAATAGCATCGCTTTCCAGACCAATATTCTGGCGCTGAATGCCGCGGTTGAAGCGGCGCGAGCCGGTGAACAAGGCCGTGGCTTTGCAGTGGTAGCCAGCGAAGTGCGTAATCTTGCACAGCGTAGTGCGCAGGCGGCGAAAGAGATTGAAACGCTGATCGCTGAATCGGTGGGTTTAATTACCAATGGTTCACGTCAGGTAGGTGAAGCCGGTAACACCATGGGTGAAATTGTTGAAGCAGTACGCCGCGTCACCGATATTATGGCCGAAATCGCCGCCGCATCGGACGAGCAGAGCCGTGGCATTCAGCAGGTGAGCCTGGCGGTAACCGAAATGGATAACGTGACGCAGCAGAACGCCTCGCTGGTGGAGGAAGCCTCATCCGCGGCGGCTTCACTGGAAGATCAGGCAGGACGCTTGACGCAGGCGGTAGCGGTCTTCCGTTTGAGTGATAGCCCGGTGGCCCAGGCTGCTAAAGCCGCGCAGCCCACGTTGCGCACGCCGAACTTAGCGCCGCGCGCCGCTTTGGCGACGTCGGGAAATGATAATTGGGAGACGTTTTAAGCGTTGCTTTGAGGGAGGCCGCCGTAAATGGCATGCTCCCTCTCTACTTAGCAATCAATGGCGTATATTTTCAGGTGCGCATGAATGCGCACCCTACGAAATCCCAGCGAGATAGCGTAGGGGCGCCATTCATGGCGACCGTGCAACGCTAAACTGACAAGCATTACACCTTGGATGGCGATCCAACATTTATTCGGATGCGCATTGGTGCTCACCCGGAACACGGAAGCCATCAAGCCCCTTCATACGGCTCAACAAACACCCCTTCCGCATGCTCACTTTCATTAAAGAACCAGATGCCCAGCGGATAATCTTCCAGCGCCACCAGGTACATGATGCCTTCGTTAAATGCCTCAACGGCCAGCACCGTACCTACGCGACGCGGGCCACCGTCGGTTTTTACCGTAACGCGGTCATTCACCTTCATTGATTACTCTCCACAAATTGTCCTGCGACACAGTGTAACGGAAGATAATCAACAGCGCCTGATCGCGATCAGCGTCGTGCAATAACCCACACCGCATGCACGATGCCCGGAATGTAACCGCACAGCGTCAGCAGAATATTAAGCCAGAAGGCGCCACCAAAACCGACCTGCAGAAACACGCCCAGCGGCGGCAGTAAAATCGCAATCACAATACGAAGAAAATCCATACTAACTCCCTGATATCACTTATCAATAAGCGCTAAGCATAGACGCTGCTGCGCACAATGCACTTCAAACGAGGTAAAACTCTGTCAAGATGCGGCTTTTCGTTTTCTTTACGTTTCGCAGAGAGACTTTTGACGCGGGCTGCTCGTACACTTATTCGCACTGCACCAACCCCAAAGGCGCAGTCAACCTAAAAGTAACAAGGATTTTTGCCCGCGCAGCGCGGGCTTTTTTTTGCTTAAATCCCCCCGCCGCCCTCTTTGCATCAGCGTCTATACTGAAATGACAGCGGATCGCCTCTGGGAGGCCACCATGACTACGGCAAAAGAGTACAGCGAGAATGTGCAGCGCGAAGTGAATATTGATGTTGATGCTTTACTTGACGCGATACAGAAGAGAACCTCGGGCGAGGTAAAAGAGTTCATGGAAGCTGAGCAAGCCCATCGCGTCAGGGTAAACGGTGAGGCCTATGATTCTTACACTGAGCTAGCTGAAGCCTTTGAACTGGATATTCGTGATTTCGCCATCAGCGAAGTGAACCGTTGAAATCGATTTCAAAAAAATACCCGGCGGGAAGGCCGGGTAAAATAATTCAGTAAATTCGTTACACCAGGGAATTCTTAACACCCTGTCAGATTACGCTTTAGCTTACTTAAGACAAGTCTTAACCCTGCACGTAAATCGAACATTTTTGCATAACCTTTCAGCGGTAAAACCCTGCACGCCGCGTCACTGCTCACTATTTTCCATGCACGAAGTGCGCATAGATGATGCGGCTGCCTCTGTCATTTAAGAATTATCCTGGTTATCGCGGCCAGTAGCCCGGGAAAAAGTGTGATCGCGATTCCGCTATTATACTGATTACTCTTCGCTTTACGGATGCCACTGGCGTAAGGAGTGTGATGGTGCTGAGTCTTGACTCCCTAATGATCGTTACCGACCTTGATGGTTCGTTGTTGGACCATCATGACTACAACTGGGATGCCGCCAGTGAATGGCTGACACGCCTGAAACAACATCAGGTTCCGCTGGTAATTTGTTCCAGTAAAACCGCGGCCGAAATCATACCGCTGCAGAAGCGACTGGGCATTACCGGCGCGCCCTTTATTGCCGAAAACGGCGCGCGCGTGGTGCTAAGCGGCGCGCACACCGCGCCCACCGAACCCAGCGACGCCTATCGCGCGCTGTGCCAAACGCTCAAGGCTCTGCAATCCCACTTCCGCTTCAACGGTTTTCATGAATTTAGCGATGCTGAGGTCGCGCGTTTCACCGGGTTAACGTTGGCCGAGGCCAGCCAAAGCCGGCTGCGTGAAGCCTCCGAAGTGGTGTTGTGGCGTGATGACGAACACCGCTTAGCGGCATTTCGCAGCGCGCTGGCCAAGCATAATCTCGCGCTAACCCAGGGCGGGCGTTTCTGGCATGTGATGCCAGCAGGCTCGGGTAAAGGGATGGCGTTGGAGCAGATTCAGCAGCATGTCGCCCAGCAGGAAGGCAAAGCACGTATCACCTTAGGCTTAGGTGATGGCCCGAATGATATACCGATGCTGGAGCGCGCAGATTATGCCGTGGTGATAAAAGGCTTCAGTAAAACGCCGGTGAATTTGCAACGTAGTGATACGCAAAATGTTTACCACACCGCGCACGTCGGTCCACACGGCTGGCGTGAAGGACTGGATTATTTTCTGGCGCCGACTGAGTAACGACCTAACCCATACAGGATGAGACGATGAGTGATTTTTACCAGAATGGTGTCATTACTAATTTTCATAATCTCACCCACCGCAGCGTTGAATCGCTGGAAAAAGAGATGGTACGCTTTGCGCGCAAACGCAAAATGGGGCTCATTTTACCGTCGCTGTTCTCCGAGCTGGAAGGCCCTGCGCTGGACAACATCGTCAACGAACTGGCGAAAGTCCCCTATCTCGACGAGATTGTGATTGGTCTGGATCGCGCCGATCGCGACCAGTTTCTGTTCGCACGTGAATTTTTCTCGCGCCTGCCGCAGCGGCATCGCATTTTGTGGAATGATGGACCGCGGCTGAAAGCGCTGGATGCCGAGTTGGATAAAGAGGGATTATCGCCGAGCCAGCCCGGCAAAGGCCGCAACGTGTGGTTCTGTACCGGCTACACGTTGGCCTCCGATCGCACCCAGTGCGTGGCACTGCACGACTGCGATATCGTCACCTATGAGCGCGGTATGCTGGCGCGTCTGCTCTATCCGCTCGCCAATCCGGCTTTTCAGTATGAGTTCTGCAAAGGTTTTTATGCACGCGTGGCCGACGGCAAGCTAAATGGCCGCGTGGGGCGTTTGCTGGTGGGACCGCTGTTGCGCTCGCTGCAAAAGGTTTATGGCCATTCGGAGTATCTCGACTACCTCACCAGCTTCCGCTATCCGCTGTCTGGTGAATTTGCCATGCGTACTCACGTGCTTAACGGCATTAAGATTCCCGGCGACTGGGGATTGGAAATTGGCGTGCTTTCGGAGATTTATCGTAATTACACCACCCGCCAAACCTGCCAGGTTGAAATCGCCGATAATTACGACCACAAACATCAGCCGCTGGCTGAAGATGATGGCACCGGCGGATTAAAGCGCATGAGCAATGATATTGTGCAGTCGTTATTACGTAAATTGGCGACCATGGGCGTACCGCTCACCAGCGATTCGTTCCGCGTGCTGAAGGCAACGTACTATCGTAATGCGCTGGATATGATGGAGATCTATAACCACGAAGCCACCATGAACGGCCTCAAGTTTGATCAACACATCGAAGAAGCGGCGGTGGAGATGTTTACTCAGGCGATTCTCGATGCCGGACAGGCCTTTATTGAACGTCCTAACGAGAAGCCTTTTATTCCGAGCTGGAGCCGCGTGCAGTCGGCGTTTCCCGACATCCTGCAACGCATCTATCAGGCAGTAGAAGAGGATAATGACGGCAAGGTGTAGCCTGTGTGGGAGAACTACATTCGGGACGGCGCTGTTACCGTCCCGAATGTATTTAACTGGCCAGCTGCTGCGCGCCAGAAGAAGAGTGGCTGAGTTCGTCACTGTGAAATGCTTCACGGCGCACGCTATAGCCGTCATACCAACGACACTCGACCATTCCGCTGGCATAGCCGGTCACCACCATCGTGGGTCCGCCCTGTTTGTGCTGAACTTCGTCACTGATTGCAAAGATCATACCGCCCCCTCCTTTAACCGTTGAATGAACGATTTTAGGTATAGCAGCTGTGCACGTTTTTTTCCTATACGATAAATCTATTACTTCTACTAAATCAGAATAAGCAGTTAAAAATGCTGATAATAAAAAAAGCCGACAATTTTTATTGTCGGCTTTTAGCGCACGTCCTGGACAGGAAAATTAGATTTTGCAGCCTTCGCAATCCGCTTCATCGCTGAGATCTACAGGGACTTCGTTGGCTTTTTCTGCTGCTTTGGCCTCAGCCTGTTCCAGCTGTGCATCGATATCAAATTCAAACATATCGTCGTTCATCATCGTTCTCCTGACCGTGATTAGAAATTTACAGCGCTTTATAACCGCTAGCTGCGCAGCTTAGCAATCAGATTTACGCCCAGCAGCACGATCGACCCAATGATAAAGCCGATCACCAAATTAGCACCGTTGCTGAGCAGAGCGGAGATAAAACTGTTGAACCCGGCGCTGTATTCGCTGATGGCATGATGTAACGGCGTGATGCCGTGTACCACAATGCCGCCACCGACCAGAAACATCGCAAGGGTGCCCACCAGCGTCAGGATTTTCATCAGCCAGGGTGCCAGCGCCAGTAACACGCCACCTATTGCCTGCGCGACCGTGGAGGATTTCTCCTTAAGCCAGAAACCGAGATCGTCAATTTTCACAATCATCGCCACGATACCGTAAACGCCGATAGTGACTAAAATCGCCACGCCGGCCAGGATCAGCACCTGATTGAGCAGCGGCGCTTCGGAGACAATCCCCAGGGTTATCGCCACAATTTCCGCCGAGAGGATAAAGTCAGTGCGCACCGCGCCCTTCACTTTATCCTTTTCAAAGGCCCGCGCGTCCTGCTGCGCCAGCTTGTCCAGCCGCTGCTGCCGCGCCTCCGGGCTTTGTTCCGCCTTATCGTGGTTGAGGCTGTGCAGCACCTTCTCCACCCCTTCATAACAGAGATAGGCACCGCCAATCATTAACAGCGGGGTAATCAGCCACGGCGCAAACGCTGAAATAAGCAGCGCCAGCGGCACGAGGATCAATTTGTTAAGAAAAGAGCCCTTCGCCACCCCCCATACAACGGGCAGTTCCCGATTGGCTTTTACGCCGCTAACTTGTTGCGCATTGAGTGATAAATCGTCGCCCAATACGCCGGCGGTCTTCTTTGCCGCTACTTTGCCCATTACTGAGATATCGTCGAGCAAGGTCGCAATATCGTCCAGAAGCGTGAGTAAACTGGATCCTGCCAAAGTGGTATTCCTTATTTATTCCGGTTCGTGATCCTGACAACAGGGGCAACGCTCAACTGCCGTGACCGACATATCGGCAATGCCCACACAGTCCCATTCCACGCGTAACGGCCCGGTCAGATCGTCGGCATGCAGATACTTGCTTACCGGACTTTCCGTCATGCCGCTGATCTCTTCGGTGGCTACCAGCCGGTCGCCAAGATAAATGCGCGCTGTGGCGTGGGTATTCACCATCCGCTCATCGCGGAGTTGATACAGGCGCTTAACGGTAAGTTTGATGCTGCTCATGGCTCGATTCCGCGCTCCAGAGAAAAGGGAGATCTAAACTGTTATAACCGCTAAAAGCAACAATCACGCGTTAATCAACGCGATAGTGATGCAAACCCTGATGATCGATTTCGCTGCTGTCGTCAACCGCCAACAGCCACTCTTCCAGGCGTTCTATCAGCGCGCCGTCCTCCAGCTGCAGTTTGCCACGCAGCGCGCACTCCCAAACAATCAGTACTTTCCAGCCTCCTTCTCGCAGTTGTTGAATGTAACGTCGATCGCGTTCGACGTTACTATTGATTTTGCCACTCCAGAATTCAGAGCGCGTGGCCGGCATTTTGAAGAGATAGCAGTGATGGCGATGCCAGAAACAGCCATGCACAAAGATAATTGCTCTCTCCGCGGGCAAGACAAAATCAGGCCTGCCGGGCAGCGCCTTATCCTGCACGCGATAGGTAAAGCCGCGATCTTTCAAAATCAACGCAATGCGCTGCTCTATCGCCGTATCCTTATTACGAATGGCGCGCATGTTTTTGCTGCGTATAGCTTGCGAGTGGACGTCTGCCATGGCGTCTCCTTGTTTTGGCGCTCCTTCAACTTTAGCGGTTTAGCTCAAAAGCGAAAGCAAGCACCGCGCCAATTTCCTCGTTGCGTGATGAGTGTTAGCATAGCCGCCTCACTGTTAAGGAAATACGCATGCTAGCTCTCGACCCCGCCGCGCCCGTCCCTTCCACCTCTTCTCAGGATGACGCGACGTCGCTGTTACTGCAGGTGCTCGATATCTATGCCGCGCGTGATGTGGTGACCACGCTTAGCGAAGCCGGTGGCCTCGACTGGAGCGTGCCGCGTTTGAATCGCATCCGTACGGGCAAAAGTGTGGCACCGGCGCTCTCAAGCCGTGAAGTGGCCAGCCTGCAAGCCTTGCTCCCGGCACGTCCGGCCCACTATGATCACGCTACATTCCAGTTTATCGATCTGTTTGCCGGTATTGGCGGTATTCGCCGTGGCTTTGAGCAGATTGGCGGGCAGTGCGTGTTCACCAGCGAGTGGAATAAAGAAGCCGTGCGCACTTACAAAGCCAATTTATATAGCGATCCGCTTCAGCACCAGTTCAACAGTGATATTCGTCTGGTGACGCAACCGGCTGGCATCGATGATGAGCAGGCGATTTATCACTCTATCGATCGCGCCATTCCCGATCATCAGGTATTGCTGGCGGGCTTTCCTTGTCAGCCCTTCTCGCTGGCGGGCGTCAGCAAAAAGAATGCGCTCGGTCGCGCGCACGGGTTTGAGTGTGAAGCGCAGGGTACGCTGTTTTTCGATGTCGCGCGCATTCTTGCGGCCAAGAAGCCGCCGTTCTTTGTGCTGGAAAACGTCAAAAACCTTAAAAGCCACGATAAAGGACGCACCTTCGCCATCATCATGTCAACCCTGGATGAGCTGGGCTATGACGTGGCGGACGCCAACGACAGCGGCTTGCCGGATGCGAAAATTGTCGATTCGCGTCACTTCCTGCCGCAGCATCGTGAACGTATTGTGCTGGTAGGGATTCGCCGTGATAGCGGGCTCAGCAAGGGGTTTTCCCTGCGCGCCCTGCCCGCGCTCTATCCGCAACAGGTTCCGTCATTACAGAGCCTGCTGGAGCCACAGCCGGAGGCAAAATACACCTTGTCGCCAACCCTGTGGAATTATCTGTACCAGTATGCGAAAAAGCATAAAGCCAAAGGCAATGGATTCGGCTTTGGCCTCAACGATCCGCGTAAAGCCAATATTTGCGTGCGAACCCTATCGGCGCGTTATTACAAAGATGGCTCGGAAATCCTCATCGATCGTGGCTGGGATCAGGCTCAAGGCGAAGCGGACTTCCAGCACCCCGCAAACATGGCGCGTCGCCCACGCCGCTTGACGCCGCGCGAATGTGCCCGTCTGATGGGATTTGAAGCGCCAGGCGAAACGCATTTTCGTATTCCCGTCTCAGACACTCAGGCCTACAAGCAGTTTGGCAACTCGGTAGTGGTGCCGGTATTTGCTGCGGTCGCACAGCTGCTATTGCCGCTGATTGAACAACACGCGCGCCAAAACAGTTAGCGCTTCAGGACCACAATTTCATTTAGGGCCGCGCTTTATGCTGTTTTCAGCAGAATCGCGCCCGCTGTCACCAAACTGTCACGCACGCTGCCAATACTCCTTTTTTATTTTTTGGAGGCGTTCGATGTCACTCCTTTCCGTTATCGCGCTGCCGCTGCGGCTGCGCTCGCGCGTCTCTCTGCGCATCCCGCTATGGCTCACCAGTTTGCGAAGTCAGTTCCTGTTGTTCATTGTGCTGTTCTGTTTGCTGCAGTTTGCCGGCGTCCTGCTACTCAACGGGCAGGTAAACCAGACGCAGACATCGCTGCAGCAGGCTAATCAGCTGCGCGAACGCCTGGCGCTGTTGGATAAAGCCCGCATCGAACTGCTCACCGCCAGCGACAATAGCCACCGCGCCGGGATTTATTTAATGCAGGATCAGCAAAGTGGCTCGGTGGATAGCTGGAAAAGTCTGGCCGCCGCCGCCAGTGATTCGCTTAACCAGGCCGAGCGGCAATTTACCGCTTATCATGCCAGGGCTGACAGCCCGCTGGCACAAGGGTTTGCCATGCTGGCGGCAGGTTTACAGGAGCAGCTGAAAGGTCTGGCTGCCAACGACATCAATGCCTTCTTTATGGTGCCGATGCAGGCATTCCAGCAACAGTTCAATGATGCCTGGTTTAATGAGATCGAACAGGCCAATCAGCAACTCGGCAGCGTGAATCACAATACGCTAAGCACGCTGAAGCAGAGCCGTAATCTGTCGCTCATCGTTAGCGCGGTGCTGATGCTCTTGTTAATGCTGGCCTCCAGCCTGCTGATGCGCGGGGTCCTGCTGCCGCTGCGGCGTGCCAACGGACAGCTGGCACAGATTGCCACTGGCGACCTGATCGCCTGTCATGACACGCCGCGTCGTCAATCGCTCGAGACGCGCCAACTGTTCCAGTCGATTGATACCATGCGCAGCGGCCTGCAACAGATTGTTAGCGACATCAACACCGTGGCGGTGAGCGTCGCCGCCGGTGCCGAAGAGATGCAGCAACACAATGAGAAGGTGATGCAGCAACATCAGAAGCAAAACGCCAGCTTCCATCATCTGTCGCAGCGTTTAGATCGCGTCTCTGAAGAGGTGGAGATTGGGACCCAGTTTTCGCTGCAGGCTACCCAGGAAGCACAATCGGCGGATGATCTGATGCGCAATTGCGCCGTAGAAGTCGATAAAATGGAAAATCAGATGCAGCAGATTGTCGCCGCGTCAGGGGATATCGCCGGTATTGTCGGCATGCTGGATAGCCTTTCGATGCAAACACGCCTGCTATCACTGAATGCCGCGATTGAGTCCGCGCATGCAGGTGCTTATGGGCGCAGTTTCTCGGTGGTCGCCAAAGAGATGGGCTTACTGTCTCAGCAAAGCGGCGCATCAACGCGACAGATCGATGGACTGATTCAGCACACACAGCAGCACGTCAATGATGGTTTCGATAAGGTTAAGGCGTTGGAAGTGCTTTTTGCACAGATCGGCGGTGCGGTTTCCGGCATTGTGACGCAGCTGAACGAGCTGCAGCAAAACAGTTCGGCACAGAGCCATCGGGTGAAAAAAATAGCCCGAGAAGTGGTCGAGATGAGCGACCAGCTGCAGCAAAACGAAGCCCTGAATGCGCAACAGGTGCAATCTGCCGTGCAGTTGCGTGCGCTATCTGACCGTCTGGCGCAGCGCGCGCAGCAGTTCCGTATTCACGACATTTAACGCCGCGTAATAAAAAACCCGTCAATCGACGGGTTTTCTGCTTATTTCTTCTTCTTGCTTTTCTTCAGCAGCGCCCGAACCTGTTTCAATTCGGCGGCTGAAAGCTGTTCGGTACAGGCTTCTTGCGTATCCAGGCTGTCAATGGCCGGGTGCTCAACCGCATCTAAACTGGCCTGCAGGCGGTTAACGATCTCCTGACTCATGGAGATTTGGTTATCTGCGGCTAACTGCTTGATGTGATCTTTCAGCGCCGGGTCAATTTTAATGGTTAAGTTAACGGTCTCGGTCATTTTCATACTCCCTTTTGATTTACAACAACGTAGCGGAAGCAGGTGAAAGTTAACAGACTGTCATAAAAATTTAATATTAAGAGTGTATGGGGCTTAAATCTCTTAATACTGACTCGTCAATTGAGGTCAGGTTGCCTTGTAGTTCTGCGCAAAGTTTCCCCATGTAGTGCACCAGAAATTCCGCGTTATGCTCCGCCAGAAGACGCCCTGCTTCCGTCTGCATGGTTTGCGGTAAACCGAGCAGCTTTTTCTGAAAATGGTCCAGCGTCCACTTTACATCATCCAGCTCACGCTCTTTTCCCAGCGGGTCTTCGCTATCAAACAGCGGCCGTCCAAGCGCTCCTGCCGTGTAGAAAACGCGCGCCAGGCCGATAGCACCTAAAGACTCCAGACGATCGGCGTCCTGGACGATTTTCGCTTCCAGCGTTTGTGGCGCAATGCGGGCGCTGAAGCTGTGCGCCTGAACCGCATGGGCCACGGCATCCAGACGCTCAAACGGGAAATCGGGGAAATCCTGCTGCAGAATTCGGCGTGTCTCTTGCGCGGCATAGGTTGAGGCCAAATGGCGCTCAGGGTGGTTTTTAGGCAGGTTAACCACATCGTGGAAATAGCAGGCGGTGAGGACCACCATCGGATCGGCATCGCTGTGCTGCATGATGCGTTTCGCGCTCATCCACACGCGGCGCAGATGCGCGATATCGTGGGCTTTGTCATCGTGCAACCAGTTCAGCTGCAGCCAGTTCTCATAGCGTTGTTGCCAGCGGGTAAGTGACATCGTGCTTCTCCTTTTATTGCTGTTATTTAGCACTGCCTGTACAGGGTGCTGCTCCTGCGGACATCATAGCGGCTGGGTAATGACACTTTTTTTACATCATTCCTGGATGTGCTAAGCAAAAAAATGCGATCCCGATCATGTTATAGCGCTGTTAACGCCGCTTGCCCAGCGCCCATTACGCTTTCGGCATTTCCTTAGCGTCGTTTTAGTTAACTAACTCTGTTTAATGGCGGTAATCTATTTAGGTCATCAACAAATTTCGCGACAGGGTTTTATTCCAGTTAAATATGCTGTCTTTTTGCCGTTAAAACGGGTTATTCAACGCGACATAATCTGAAAAGGTTCCCATTCTGGCCTTTATAACGTACTGTATCTGGAAAAATTCTGGCTTCCGATTCTGTCGAAGTCTTTTTCAGCACACATTTTGCTTATGAACCATTTTTAAAACCTAAAATTGCAAGAATTGCCTGATACTGAGGCGACAAATTATTAAGCAAACTGATTCAAACCCATTATGCTACTCCTCTCATCTACGGATGCGGAGGATGCTTCGCACTTTCCGGGTTGGTGAAACAATATGAGGTATGCAATGAAAGAACGGCCGATTCTTTTTTCCGAACAGCGGGTGCGCGCCCTGCTGGTTGGCCAGCAGACACAGACCCGACGCATTATGAAAACGCAGGCCTTTGGTCCAGGCCAGGATCACCATGAAGGCGTACATGCGTTTGACGTCAGCGCTAACCACCTGCACGGCTATAAATTAATGTCGATGACCGATGTCAGCTCACACTGCCCGTATGGCCAGGCGGGTGACGGATTGTGGGTACGTGAAACCTGGCGTGGCCCCATCGTTCCTGAAGAGCAGCTGGCTGAATACGAGCGCGATCCGCTGCCGTTCCGCCATCCCGCCTTTTGCCAGTATCGCGCCGACAGCAACGAGCTGGGGCAACTGGATGAGCATTTGCACAATGCCGAGCAGTTTGGCTGGCAAACAGCAATACATATGCCGCGCTGGGCCAGTCGTATCGATTTGCGAATTACCTCAGTGCGGGCCGAGAAAATTCAGGATATCAGTGAAGACGACATTATGGCGGAGGGCGTCCAGACCGATACGCACTTCCTGAACAACTTCTTCACCATGAACATGAATGCGGAATCACCGAAAGAAGCCTATCGCAAAGCGTGGCAGAAACAGTATGGCGCCACCAGCTGGGAAGTTAATCCTTGGGTATGGGTCATTGCCTTTGAACGTATTGAACGCGCAGGGTAAAGTGTTTGCCATCAACTGCGTCATTTAAGGTCGTCATGCGTGGCGACCTCTCCCCTTCCGATCTTACTTCCCGGTTTGCCACCTTTATCACAGACACATCGCTAACTAACTGGTTGAATAGTCGGCTTTGATTCCGCGCTGGCAATTTTCTCTTCGCCGCGTCAGGATACTGTTTTCGCCCTGAAGAGTGAGTGATGCGATGTTCAAATGGCCGTGGCATGCGCAAAGAGAGACTTCAGTCGTAGCGCTTCCCTGGCAGCAGGCGCTGGCGCAACCGATCTTCTCCCTGCTCGATCACCAGGAACAGCACGCTCTTGTTGCCCTCGCGCAGCGCTTTCTGCAGCAGAAAAAAATCTCTCCACTGCAAGGCCTGCAGCTCAATGAACTGCTGCTCACCCGTCTGGCGTTGTTATTTTGCCTGCCGGTATTGAAACTGGGCGTCGAGTGGCTCGATGGCTTTCATGAAGTGCTGATCTATCCCGAACCGTTTAATGTTGACGATCGCTGGGAAGATGACAATGGTCTGGTGCATCACGCGCCCGCAGTGCATGCCGGACAAAGCTGGACGCAAGGCCCGGTGGTGCTGAATGCGCTCGATATTCAGGATTCCTTTGATCTCTCCGGATTTAATCTGGTGATTCACGAAGTGGCACATAAGCTCGATGCGCGCGGCAGCGGCTACACCAGCGGCATTCCGGTGATGGCACTGCGCGATGTCGCTAGCTGGGAAAAAGATCTGCAACACGCCATGGCTGAGATTGAAGCCGAAGTGGAGCTGGTGGGTGAACAGGCCGCCACCATCGATCCGTACGCCGCCAGCGATGCCGCAGAATGCTTTGCGGTGCTGTCGGAATACTTCTTCAGCGCGCCTGATTTATTGGCCAACCGTTTTCCAGTGATGTATCAGCATCTCCAGCAATTCTATCGTCAGGACCCGCTGGCACGCCTGGCGCAATTGACATCAGAACCTGCTTAAATCGCGATCGCTTTGTACTATTGCTAGCCAATTGAATATAAATACGTTTTAAGCTGTTGACACCTGACTGAGGCGCCATTAATATTCGCCTCGTTCACACGATTCCTCTGTAGTTCAGTCGGTAGAACGGCGGACTGTTAATCCGTATGTCACTGGTTCGAGTCCAGTCAGAGGAGCCAAATTCGAGAAGCCTGCTCAGGAAACTGAGCGGGCTTTTTTCTTTTCTGACATCTGTTCAAATGTTCCACAACAAATGTTCAATGACAGTCAACACCACAGAGAATAACTCACAGGGAAAGCAATCCGCGATGCGTCATCATTCTTTTATCAGACAAAGCACATTTCCTCTTTAATAAACTCTGATTGTGATGATGCCAGCCTGAAATGGGCAAGCGGGTAACTGATACCCACCCCGGACAACATTGCCTGACAAAAAAGCGCAATCAGTATCTCCTGCCAATGATATCGACCTGCTGATGCCTTATTTAACGCCGTAAAGCGTCAAAATATGACGTTAAAGCGAATCACTGTTAATAACGCATAAACAACGCCCTTTAGGGTCGCGTTTATTTTAACAACATTCACAACCCGGGTTGATAAATAACCTTAAGCCTGGATATGGATAAACTTTGCCATAATTAGTATTTCCCCTCGCAATAACCCTTTGTTATTCCTTTGGTTCCTGTTTGTATTGCTTTGAGAACCACCGTGGAAATTTATTGGTATCTGACCGCGCCAGACGGTCATCAACCCTGGGCCGCCTCCGGCAGCCGGCAGGTCAACTACGCCTATTTCCAGCAGGTCGCCCGCGCGGTAGATCATCTGGGTTTTACCGGCGCGCTGCTGGCGACCGGTGCACATGATCCCTGGATTCTGGGGGCGTCACTCATTCCCTATACCGAACGCATGAAATTCCTGATTGCTATCCAGCCGGGTCTGATCTCACCCACCCTGCTAGCCAAAATGGCCGTGACGTTTAACCAGTTTTCGAAAGGCCGGGTGCTTCTCAACGTGGTCAGCGGTGATAAAAATACGCTGGGCGCTTACGGCATGCACCTGGATCACGATGCCCGATATGATCTCAGTGACGAATTTTTGCAGGTATTACGTCCCTTGCTCAATCAGGAAAATGTCAGCTTCAAAGGGGAACACCTAGATATTGAGAACGCCAGGCTGGCATTGAGCAATGGCGGATATCCTCCGCCACCGCTGTGGTTTGGTGGCTCTTCTGAAGCGGCACAGGAAGTCGCGGCAAAGCACATCGACACCTATCTCTCCTGGGGCGAAACACCGCCGCAGGCCGCAGAGAAAATCGCCCAGGTGAGAGCCAGAGCCGATAAACACCTTCGCCAGTTACGCTACGGCATTCGTCTTTATGTGATCGTGCGCGAAACTGATGAACTTGCGTGGCAGGCAGTAGACGCACTTTATGCCTCAATGGACGACAGCGCCATTGCCGCCCGGCAGCATCTGGCCCGCGGGTCAGACTCCGTAGGTCAGTCCCGTATGAGTGCCCTGCACAATGACCAGAAACCCGCCGATCCGCGCGAGCTGGAGATCTACCCCGGACTGTGGGCGGGCATTGGCCTGGTGCGTCCCGGACCTGGCACCGCTATCGTCGGCAGTCCGGAAACGGTCGAACGCACCCTGCGAGCCTATCAGCAGGCGGGGGTTGAGGTGTTTATCCTATCCGGTTTCCCCTTGCTGGAGGAAGCCTATCGCTTTAGCGAACTGGTGATGCCACGACTGTCACTCACCACGCCGGATGACGCGGCAAAGAATACCTTTACCTGGGGAAATCTGTGGGATCGTCCGGTCAGAAGTGGAGATCCAGCACAATGAAAATCCGTCTGGGAAGCCATCCCAGTAATCTCTCGCTGTTTATTTTGCGCCATCGTGGTGTCATCGAACCTGCCGCCAGAGACCGAGGCTGGCAGCTGGAATGGTTCGACTATACCCAGGGCGCACGCAGCGGCGAGTGGCTGGCTGATGAACAGGTCGATGTGGTTGGCACCGGATCAACCCCGCCGATAAGTGCGCAGGCCACCGGGCTGGACGTCGCTTATCTCGCCAGCTCGCCGCCACGTAATAACAATTGCGCGTTGCTGACATTGCAAAGCAACGCTATCTCCTCGCTGCGTGCTAAGCGACTGACGGGCATGCCCGGTTCTTTCACCGATCATTTTCTGGCGCGTCTGCTGCAAAAACAGAACCTGCGCCGCACCGATGTCACACTGCTGGACCTGCAGGGGCAGGATGCCATGACTGCGTTACTCAATGGCGACATTGACGGCTGGCTGGCAATCGATCCCTGGCTGACTCGTGCGTTACAGATAAAGGATGTCGTTGCGCGCTCCGCCGTCGGCGATGAAATCATTAACCGTTCACTGTTCTGGACGCGTGCAGCCTGGCAGCAACGCTACCCCGAAGTAGCCGCCTGGATCGTGAAACAGTTGCGCGTAAATGATGCCTGGATTGAGCAGCATCCGGTAGGCGCCGCGCAGATTCTTGCCGACAAACTCAACCCGGCCATCCTGCCTGATGAGTGGCTGAAAACAATACGCGGGCGTCCCTGGGGTCTCACCCCTGCCAGTGACGCTCTGTTAGCCGAACAGCAGCAGCAGGCTGACGATCTTTTTGCCGTGGGTTTCATCCCGATGGCTTTATCCCTGAACGCCAGGAGACAGATATGACCCGCTGGATACCCCGTACCGCTGTTGCTGCACTGATACTGTGTGCCGGGATGGCGATGGCGACTGAACCGCTCACGCTGCGCATTGGTTTTCTGCGTGGCCCCACGGACTTAGCGCTGGCTAAAGAAAAAGGAACGCTGGAAAAAGCGCTGGCCGCGCATCAGGTGAACGTCGTCTGGTCGGGCCCGTTTGCGGCTGCCGCCCCTGCTTATGAAGCGTTAAATGCCGGTTCAATTGACATGACCACCGGCAGCTCCACAGCGTTTGTTACCGCCATCGCTGCGGGTTTGCCGTTGCGTTTTTTTGCTTATCAGGCCATGCCCGCCGAAGGTGAAGGGATTGTGGTACGCAATAGCAGTGATATCCATTCATTGCAGGATCTGCGCGGCAAAAAGGTGGCGGTGAATAAAGGCGGGACCGGCGAGTATCTGCTCTCACGCGCGCTGGATCGTGCCGGGATTCCGGAGCAGGAGGTGACCAAAGTTTATCTCAGCCCTTCCGACACCGGTACGGCATTTGTGGGGGGACATGTCGATGCCTGGGCGACATGGGACCCCTTCCTCTCTCTGGCCAGACAGAGTTATGACGCCCGCCAGCTGAGTACGGGTCAGCAGATTGGTTCGGAAAATGCAGCAGGTTATTTCGTCAGCGAGGCATTTTATCAGGCGAACCCCCAAGTGCTTAACTGGGTTTATGACGTATTGCAGCAAGAGAACCACTGGGCCAAAGCCCATCCGCTTGAGGCAGGTAAGATCTGGGCTTCACAAATGGGGCAGCAGGGAAGCACACTGGCGGCTCTGCTGGGCAGGGTCAACACCGTTCCCATCACGCCGGTCGATGACGCCGCGATAACCCATATCGGGCATATAGCCAACTGGTATCAGCAACAGGGTCTGATCGCCAGCCATCCGGATATTCGCCAGCATGTTGTCACGCTGACGCCTTAAAGCCCCGCTATGAGTAAAACAGAATGACGCAACCGGCTATCTCGCATATCTCGTTTCTGACACCGGGGAATTATCCTGATGACGCTCCACTTCAGGGTCTTGAACAGACGTTACAGCTGTTCGAACGCGGTGAACAGCTGGGTTTTAATGGTGCCTGGGTACGCCAGCGACATCTGGAACATGGCGTATCGTCAGCCAGCACCTTTCTCGCCGCCGCCACACAACGTACCCGCCAGATAGAACTGGGCAGCGCCGTGATTCAGATGGGTTATGAGAGTCCATTTCGTCTGGCCGAAGACCTGGCGACAGTGGATATTCTCGCCAGGGGACGGTTGAATGTCGGCCTGAGCGCAGGCGCGCCTAATCATCTTGAGTTAATCGGTCATTCTGTCTGGGGTGATGCCTGGCAGCAGCAGGATTTTTCTTACCAGCGCGTCCTGACTCTGCGCGATAACCTGAGTGGCCGCTTCTTCGGCGATGATAATACGGTCATTCTCTCACCCGGTAATACGCAACGCCCGCGTGTTCAGCCCTTTGCTGCCGGTCTGGTTGACAGATTGTGGTATGGCGGAGGATCACTTCGTTCGGCGCGCTGGGCTGGCAGCCACGGGTTTAATCTGCTCGCGGGTAATCTCACCTCCGGTGAAGAAACGGATGATTTTTACCAGGCACAGCGGGCGCAAATCCAGCTGTATCGTGAAAATCTTGCGGCTTCCGGTCGGCGTGCGGCGCGCATCGCCCTGGGACGCGTCATCATTCCCACCGACAGTGCGGATGCCACCACCCGCAGACATTATCAGCAGTTTGCCGCCAGCCGCTACCCACGCACTCTGGCACCCCAGAGCTCCCGACGCACCCTGTTCTCTCAGGATATCGTGGGCAGTGCGGAGCAGATTCTCGAACGGCTGTTTAACGATCCCGTCTTACGTCTGGTGAATGAGCTGAGAATCGAACTGCCTTATGAATTGCATTATGCGGAGTACAGCCAGATTATCAGCGATTTTGCGACGCTGATTGCGCCGGAGCTGGGCTGGACAGCACTGCCGCAAGTTTCGCACGTTGGGCGCGAATGAAATCCCGAAGAAAGTCAGCGGCAAATGTCCTTATCGCGGCATTCCGGCTTAACATGTAAAAAATAGCGCGGACGTCCAGATTCGTAACCGATCTTTTTATTGTGCCGTAACGTTGATCTGAGTCGCATTCTTGTAATAAAGAAAAGTATTCCCAAGCTTATCCATAAATAACATAAGGACATTTCGTTATTTGTTATAGCGTTTGATTGTTAGACACCGGATCAGGGGAAGATTAATTTTCAGTTTTTGTAAATGAACATTGCCATAATATTTTTGAGGGATCTCTTTTGGTCAGTTTAATAAACAAACAAAGCATGCAGTACAGACTTAAAATAGCACTCTTCAGCAGTCTGGCAGCTTTCAGCGCCATGACGTTTGCCGACGATGCCCTAAAAGAGGGTATCACCCCAGCCACCGATTCCAGCCAGATTCCGGCAGCGGCGAAATTGCGCAAAGACACGGTGGTGGCGGGCATTTCTGAACCTCAGGGGATTTTTAACCCTTACTTTTTTGTCAACGGCTGGGATGAAAATGTCACCAACGTCATTTTTTCACGCCTGATTGACTGGGACAGCCACGGCAATCTGGTGCCGGGTCTGGCGCAAAGCTGGACGGTAAGCCCGGATAACAAAGTCTATACTATTAAGCTTCGCCCCGATCTGACGTTCAGCGATGGCTCCCCACTCACCGCCAAAGACGTTGCCTTTACCCTTACCGTCCTCTACGACCCGAAATATGATGGTGACACCGACATCACCCTCGCGAATATTGCCGGGGGCGCGGAATATAAAGCAGGTAAAGCCGACAGCGTCAGTGGCCTGAAAGTCATCGATCCCCTCACACTCCAGATCACCACCACACAACCTGGCGCAACCACACTGGCAAAAATTGGCGGGCCGGTGCTGTCGGAAGCTTATTACGGCAAAGGCTATCAGCGTGGCAATCTTGACTATCTGCGCACACTGCATGGCAAACCGCTGGGCAATGGCCCCTATGTCTATGACAAATACATCCCCGGGCAGGAAATTCGTTTTCATGCCAATAGCCACTTTTATCGTGGCACACCGCCAACGCCTCGTTTTATTTATCGCGTCACTAACCCCTCAACCAATTTCCAGTTGTTCCAGACCGGTGAAACGGATTACGACGCCTTTACTTCACGACCGGATGATATTGAACAGCTGAAACTGCTCGGCTTTGCCAATATCAATCTCTACGGGTCCAGTGATTACAGTAAAGTCGAGTTCAACGTTCGCCGCCCGGCGTTGCAGGACGCGAAGGTGCGTCAGGCGCTGATATATGGGCTGGATCGTCAGAAGCTAATCGATGTGGTGTACCAGGGGTATGGCAAGGTTGCCATCGAACCTATCGCGCCCATCTCCTGGGCATATAACCCGGATGGCGTGAATCCCTACAAATACGATCCGGCACAGGCGAAAAAATTGCTTGATGAGGCGGGCTGGAAACCCGGTTCCGATGGTATTCGCGTAAAGGACGGCAAACGTCTTGAACTGACCTTACTGGCAAGTAAAAAAGTGCTGAACGACGCGCTCATCCCGATCGCCAAAGAGGACTGGCAACAAATTGGCGTGCTACTGAAACCCCAGGTGGTGGACTTCAATGCGCTGATGGCCCAGCGCAAAGCGGGCAATTACGACCTGGCGTCCTTTAGTACCAGCACGTTAAACGATCCGCATGACGGGGTATGGGATTACTACAGCACCGAGGCTAAGGAGTCCGGTTATAAAAATCCTCAGGTGGATAAGCTGATCAATGAAGGCAATGCGGTGCTGGATGTGGCACAGCGCAAACCGATTTACCACCAGCTGTACAAAGTGCTGGCAGATGACCCGCCGGTGATCCTGCTCGGTTATCGCCAGATCCTCTCCGCCAGCAGCGCCCGCGTGACCGGCTTTAAACCGGATATCTATAACGGCCTGACCGGCAGTCTGCCAGACGTCAGAATCGTTAAGTAACCTTGCCCACTGTTCAGCCGTCAGGACTTCCTGACGGCTGATATGAGAATACCATGAGAAATTTTATCCTGAGGCGGCTGCTGAACACCCTGCCCATGCTGCTGTTTGCCTCTTTTATCATCTTTATGTTGTTTGCAAAGACACCCGGTGACTTTATTGATGGCAACGTGACGCTGACAGCCGCGCGCGCGGCTGAGCTGAAGGCGATTTACGGCCTTGATCAGCCGCTGCTCACCCGCTATCTGCACTGGCTCGGCCAGCTGTTACGGGGTGATTTGGGTTTCTCACTGCAATACCAGATTCCTGTCACTCAGTTGCTCAATCAATACGTCTGGAATTCCTTCCTGCTCGCCAGTGTCGCACTGGTGTTTTACTGGGGAATTGGCCTTGCCGCCGGTATCGCGTCGGCAATCAAACCCAACTCGTGGTTCGATCATCTGGTCAGCGTGCTGGTGTTTGCCGCAATGTCTTTTCCGACCTTTTTTCTCTGCCTGCTGTTAATCAAATGGTTCGCGGTAGACCTGCACTGGTTGCCGGTCGGCGGCATGACCAACACCGGCAGTGATGACAGCGGCTGGGCCTATATTGTGCAGGTGGGGGCCCACCTGATGCTGCCGGTGCTGGCACTGGTGATGTTGCAGGCGGGCAGCCTGACGCGCTATTTTCGCGCCAGCATGCTCGACGTCATCAAAATGGATTTCATCCGCACTGCTCGGGCAAAAGGTTTACGCGAACGCACGGTGATCATGAAACATGCGTTACGCAATGCGCTGCTGCCGATCATTACCCTGCTCGGCTTTGAGCTGCCGGGATTGTTCTCGGGTGCCCTCATCACCGAAAAAGTCTTCAACTGGCCGGGTGCAGGACACATCCACATCGATTCGCTCGCTGCCCGTGACTATCCGGTGCTGATGGGTTTCACGCTGTTTCTGGCGGTATTAACTATCCTCGGCAATCTTCTGGCCGACGTGCTTTACGCGTGGGCTGACCCGCGTATTCGGGTGAGTTCATGATGATCAGTTCACTTTTTTCCACGCAACGCCGCCTGCGCAAAGCGGTAATCCCGGCACTGGCCCAGGCCACGTCCTCACCGTGGCGTCAGGCATGGCAGGCATTACGGCGTAATCCTCTGGCGATGGTGTGCCTGGTTTTACTGGTTGTCATGGCGATCTGGTGCGTGCTGGGGCCAATCTGGTCGCCGTGGCAGGATGACGCCACGGATGCCCTGATGATCAACAAACCGCCAGGGGCACAGCACTGGCTGGGAACCGATTTCCTGGGGCGGGATGTCTACACCCGTTTGCTCCTTGCCGGGCGCATTTCGCTGACCATTGGCCTGCTGACGATGTTGCTATCGGTGGCGCTGGGGTATCTGCTCGGTGCCGTATCGGGCTACGCGGGTGGCCTGACCGACAAGCTGATTATGCGTCTGGCCGATCTGGTCATGACCATTCCCAGTCTGCCGCTGCTGATTGTCGCCGGCGCCATGCTGTCGGAGCTCGATTTTTCAGCGGATGCGCGCATCTATATGGTGGTCATCATGCTGAGCCTGCTAGAGTGGCCTAAACTGGCGCGGCTGGTGCGCGGGCAAATCCTTTCGCTGCGCGAGCGTGATTTTATGCTGGCAACGCAGGTACTGGGCCTGTCATCACGTCGCCGCCTGTTTGGTCATCTGCTGCCCAATACCATCCCGATTCTGGTGGTCATGGCGACGATGGCTGTGGCGAACGCCATTCTGAGCGAGTCGGCGCTGAGCTATCTCGGTCTTGGCGTCGTCCCGCCGACCCCCTCCTGGGGCAATATGATGGATGCCGCCAATAGCCTGATCGACTTCCAGCGTCGCCCGTGGCTGTGGATGCCACCGGGCATCGCCATCTTTATCACCGTGGTTGCTATCAACGTACTGGGCGACGGCTTGCGTGATGCGCTCGATCCCCGCATGAAACGGAGCCAGAAATGAGCCAGCCACTGATCACCTTCGAACAGTTATCCGTCTCCTTTGCCGCCGAACAGGGGCGTGTGCAGGCCGTGCAGGAGGTCTCCTTTACTATTCATGCCGGACAGACCTTGGGTATTGTCGGCGAATCCGGCTGTGGCAAAAGCGTTACCGCCATGTCGCTGATGGGACTGTTGCCGCCGCAGGCCGCACGTATTGACGGCGGAGCCATCCGCTTCCAGGGGCAGGATCTGCTTACACTCAATCCAGCCAGGATGGCCGACCTGCGAGGCAACCAGCTGGCGATGATTTTTCAGGAACCAATGAGCGCCCTCAATCCGGTGCTGACCATTGGCGAGCAGCTGTGTGAGCCATTGATTCGCCATCGTGGGGAGTCGCCTAAAGCCGCCTGGCAGCAGGCGATCGCGCTGATTAGCCGCGTCGGGCTGGCGCGCGCGGAGAGTCTGATGACCAGCTACCCGCACCAGCTTTCCGGCGGCATGCTGCAACGCATCATGATTGCGATGGCACTCAGCTGCCAGCCGAAACTGCTGATTGCTGACGAGCCAACCACCGCGCTGGACGTCACCGTTCAGGCCCAGATTCTGTGTCTGCTGCGCGATCAGGCCCGTGCCAGCCAGATGGCGCTGATGCTGATCACCCATGATCTGGGCGTCATTGCCCGGATGGCGGAGCAGGTAGTCGTGATGTATGCCGGGCGGGTTGTTGAATACGGCCCCACCGCAGAGGTACTGCGTAATCCGCTGCATCCCTATACCCAGGGGCTGATCGCCTCCCGACCGGTTCCCGGCGAGCGGCGACGTCGGCTCTACTCCATCCCCGGCCAGGTGCCGGACCTTACCGCGCTGCCCGCATTCTGCGCTTTTTTTGACCGCTGCGATCGCGCCAGTGAAATCTGCCGGGCAGGCATACCACCGCTGGTGGGTACAACACGGCAGGCCGCCTGTTTTCACCGGGAAAAAGTGGAATCTTTCGCATGAGTTCTGAATACATAATTGAAGTGGACGCGCTGAAGAAGCACTTCCCGATACGCGATGGCCTGTTTGGTCAGGAAACCGGGCAGCTTCGTGCCGTTGACGGTGTCAGCTTTCGCATCCGCCCGGGTACCATCTTCGGTCTTGTCGGCGAATCCGGCAGCGGCAAAACTACCGTAGGCCGCACAGTGCTGGGGTTACATGATAAAACCGCTGGCACGATTAAGTACCGGGGGCAGGACCTGTCGACGCTGACGGCGCGGGAAATGCAGTCACTGCGGCCCAGAATCCAGCTGGTGTTTCAGGATCCCTACAGCTCCCTCAATCCGCGTATGCGTATCGGCGATGCCATTGGTGAGGCGCTACTGGCGCATAAACTCTGCACCCGAGCGGAGTTGTACGACAGGGTGATCGCGGTGATGAAGATATGTGGGCTGGCTCCACAGCATTACCCGCGTTTCCCGCACGAATTCTCGGGGGGACAACGCCAGCGCATTGGCATTGCACGGGCACTGATTCTCAACCCGGACTTTATTATCGCCGATGAGCCAATTTCAGCGCTGGATGTCTCCATTCAGGCGCAGATCATCAACCTGTTTTCCGATCTGCGCGATGACCATGGCGTCACCTTCCTGTTTATTTCGCACGATCTCGGCGTGGTGGAACATCTTTGCGATGACGTGGCTGTGATGTATCTCGGGCAACTGGTGGAGACCGCCAGCCGCGACGCCCTGTTTAGTCAGCCGCTGCATCCCTACACACAGGCGCTACTGGCCGCCGTACCGACGCTCGACCCACAACATGAACCCATCGCGGTGATTAACGGGGAGATTCCGGATCCGTCACGGCCTCCCTCCGGCTGCCGCTTCTCGTCACGCTGCCCGCAGGCAGAAGCGCAGTGCCATGCGACGGTGCCGGAATTACGTGAAGTGTCGCCAGGGCACCGGGTGGCGTGTCATTTTATTCAGTTTAACTAAGATTAAGCCTCACCAGACATCGCAAAGAGATGGCAATGGCGGTCACTTAATCTCAGTGATATCCGATCCCCAGCTTTGATCACGCTGTCACCCGGCAGGCGTCGCGTCAGCAGTTCTTTGATGCCGGGGATCTGATGATATGACAAGATTTCGTGGCTGGTTTTATACACCAACGCCGCATCAAAAGTCAGGTAGTACAGCTTTTCATTGGTCAGAATGAGATGTTCAGGTCAAAACCTATTTCAGAAAATCGACAACCCAAATTAAATTTTAAATGAATTTTCATAATCTTCACCATGTAATTAAACACATTTGAATGCATCTTTTAAACACCCCCAAATTTAGATTAACGCTTTGATGATACCTCCCAAAAAACAACCTTACGCTGCAGTATTTTTACAAAATGAGCACCACATATGCCTATTACCGCCAATAGCAACACACCAGAAAACATCGTTGAAAGGCTCATATTGACGGAGCTGGAGGCAATTAAATATCCCAAACCCTGTTGAGCTGACAAAAACTCGGCAACAACGGCTCCAATTAACGCCAGTGAAACACCAATCTGTAATCCAGAAAATATTTCACTGGCAGCCGATGGAAGTTTCACATGAATCAATAAGTAAACTTTCGAAGCTGAAAATGCCCGACAGGTATCTAACAATTCATTATCCGTGCGACGAATGCCATTTACGGTATTAACGAACAACGGGAAAAAACACACGAGAGTGACCAAGACTACTTTGGAGGCGATGCCAAAACCGCACCACACCAGAATAATGGGACCTAATGCGACTTTGGGCATCGCCTGCAAGGCGACCAGCAGCGGATAAACAAATCGTTCAAAGGTAGTGGATTCAGCCAGAACGATGCCGAGAGCGATAGCCAACAGACTTCCAAAGGTATAACCCAAGGCAATTTCACTTAATGTTGCAGCAATATGCGGCCAGATACTGGCATCCGCGAACCCCTGATAAAGGGCTAAGAACACCGCAGCTGGGCCGGGCAGAAGATAATCAGGAATAGCAAAAAGCCGTACCGAAAAGTCCCACAGCAGTAGCAGCACCGCCAAACTGATGGTCGGGCAAAGAAATGGCATAATCTTACGCATGAGTAAAATAGCTCCTCAAATGCTGGCATAACTGCATAAAGTCCCGGTCGGCAAGCGTTTCAAGCGTTCGCGGACGCGGCAACGGAATGATTAAATCTTCAACCAGCGTGCCAGGCCGTGGCGACATCACCAGCACGCGGTCGGCAAGAAACACCGCTTCCTGAATACTGTGGGTGATGAACAGCACGGATTTGCGCTGCTGTTCCCAGATACGCTGTAACTCCAGCATTAACGTTTCTCTTGAGAGCGCATCCAGTGCCGCAAAGGGTTCATCCATCAGCAATAGCTGCGGGTCATGTAACAGCATTCGTGCAATACCCACTCGCTGTTGCATTCCACCGGAGAGCTCAAAAGGATAGTTCGCTGCAAATTCCGCCAAGCCCACCAATTCCAGCATGTGGTAGGCTCGCAAGCGCGCTGGCGCGATAGCCAGACCCAGTGTACGCGCCGGTAGCAGTACATTTTCTAGCACCGTTTTCCATGGCAACAGATTAGGCTTCTGGAAGACCACGCCGGTCTGTTTGCCTGGACCTGACAGGGGATGGCCGCCAAGGGTTATCTCCCCACCACTGGCGGGTAATAATCCCGCCGCAAGTTTGAGTAAGGTCGATTTGCCGCAGCCAGAAGGACCTAGAATGGCCACAAACTCCCCTTCCCGCACGGATAAATTCACGTTCGACAATGCTTGGATCGTGCCGCGACGTGTCGGATATGTAAGTTCAATATCCCGAAGTTGCAGTGCCTCAATCATGACTGAGCCGATGTTGCAGCAGCTAAAAATACCAGTACCCGCTCCCAACTACGTTGGTTGGCTCGTGCATTTTCCAGCGCGGTGCCACCGCCATCAATGACAACGCCGGCCACCGGATGCACACGCGCGATGTCAGTCGTCGGAACACCAGGAAAGCCAATGGCGTGGCCCGCACCGTTATTCTCCACATGTTCCACAGGCCAGCGATGCCGATGAGCCCGCAGCGTTTCTTCAATGCGACGGCAATAATCACGAGAAGGCCAAAACCCGTCATCGCTGCCAGAGATGAGCAGCACCGGTCCGGCAATACGCTCAACAGGTATGCGTGCAGCTGTCAGGCTGGCAGCGTGTTGCTCAACGGCCACGAATGCAGGCGCCTGGCGGATAGGTGCACCGGGCTCCGGTGGATGATCAAAAGCATGCCAATCCGCTGCGGGGTTTTCCTGCCAGATGTTGCGTAAAGGTTGCCCCTGATAGGTCCAGGCGACGGCATCTCTTGGCTCGTCTGGGCGTCCAGCACGTAATGTGCCGTGCACTACAGCACTCGGCACATAACCCATCACCGCTGAAACCAGATCGGGATAAGTTGCACCTAACAGCAGCGCCAGCTCACCGCCTCGTGAGTGCCCTGCCACCGCGATAAAGTCAGCTCGCGGCTGTAATGCTTGCCGTGCCCAAATTAGCGCCTGCTCAAAATACTCAAGCGGCGTTTCGGATATGTAATCAGGTCTGCCTGGCGCTTTGAAATATCCCAGTGCCAGTGATTGATAACCCTGCGCCGCAAACAGCGCCGCACGGGATTCAGGCATACCGCCGCCAGAACCATTAAGCACAATGACCAAGGGGAAAGGCCCGGTGCCTGGGGGTGTGAACAGCGTGCCAGACAATCCTTGCTCGCGGACTTCGCGTCGGACAACGCCGTCCGCGAGAATACGCTGCGTCAGTGTTGCCGTAGCGACCTCATCTTTCGCATCATGCAGCTGCAATTTCAATTCGCGCGGCGCCAGACTTTCACTTGAACTGGGATCGGTAGGTCCAGATTGCTTTCGCAACGCCCAAATGAATGCTCCCGGTTCCGCTAGCGACCAGTCCCCCTCAATCGGTGCTGCCGTGTCGAGATTTAACACCCCCGATCCATCGATATCAAAGCGAGCAACACTTTGCCAAATGCTGCCATCAGCATGCACAAAGTCAGTGGTCAGCGTGGCGACGCCTTCAGCCAGACCCACTGCATGAATCTGGCGTGGTCGATCAATCAAATCGTCGGGGTGGTCGATGAATAATTGAGCGCTCATTTGGCCTCCTCGGCGCGTTTTTTCAGGGCTTGCTTATCAAAGTCATTAAAAGCGGCGACAAACTGGTTCGAGAAGATGCGATCGACGGGTACGTCAGCGCTGGGGAACTCACCGGCCTGGGCCATGGCGGTGATAGAAGAACGGATCACTTTCAGATCGTATTCACCTGGTGTCCGGCGCGAGCCGTCTTCCCTATAAAGCGTGCGATGCAGGCGGCGTGAAAGAAGCGTGGTTGCATCAGCAAGTGCTTTGGCATCGGCATTTGCCGGCTTGCTTTCCGGGTTCTGCCGCCAAAACGCCTGCACGCAATAGGTTGGATTGATTTCACACACATAGTGCGCTTCGGTATAGGCACGGCCGAAGCGGCGGATGAGATCCGGATTATCTTTAAAGGTATCCTCATGGGCGATAAAGCCATTGCCGGCACTTTCCTGAAACACGTCAGGGTAAGCGATACGTCGAATCGGTGTTCCCGACAATTCCAGAATATCGTCCCAGCTACTGTTAAAATTCAGTGCATCGACCCGCTTATTCCGTAAGGCAACAAATCCTGATCCCAGCGCTCCTACGGCGACGAACTTGACATTTTTACCGGGTTGAAATCCTGCCACCTTAAGCGCGGCTCTGCTGTTAGGAATCGTGCCCCACGTCAGTGCGCCTACACCAATATTTTTATCTTTGAGGTCAGATAGCGTTTTAATGGGTGAGTCGGCTAAAACCGCATATTCCATGGTTTGTGATGGCGTGCCGTTATAAAAAAAACGTAACGGAAGAGGATTTTTGCCGCTGAAATAGCTGGATATCACCGGCTCTGAAACAGGAAAACCAAAAGTCACGCGCTTGCTGGCAACTTGAGGTAATAAAGCGCCAGCACCCTGGAACACCACCAGATTTACCGCCAGATTCTGTTGCTTAAACAGTCCCAATTCCTGTGCTGCCGCGTAAGGTGCGCCATCATGTACGGCTAAGGGTATAGCCAGCGCAACCGTTACATTATCAACCGCTTTAGCCGGAACAACACCTGCACATAAAAGCGAAAATAAAACCCACTGCAGTCGCATCTTTTATTTCCTGGGTAATGAGTATTGGTCACCAGGGTAAAGGAGTGATTTTGAATCAAGAACAAATAACTTTATCTATTTATGTGCATTTCCTGGATGAAGTGGGATGCCCAGAATAATTAAAGCGAATTTATTCAGTAAAATGCTAAGTGTCTATGTGTGAGCAGCCCACACTATGCATTTTTATAGATTAGATTACTGATTTAATTATTAGGAAATGACAATATGTTTAATTAAGAATGCGCTAATTCATCTCTTCAACCTCGCCCTGTGAGCAGCTCACAAGGGCATACTGAGAGGCCAGCGTGACTGATTTTTTATCTCTAAGTGATAAGGCATACCATACGATTCGCCGCGATATATTGACCTGCCGCTTGCTGCCGGGATCGCTGGTGACTGAATCTGAATTGATGGAGCGCTATCACACCGGTAAAAGCACGATACGTCTGGCGTTGGCCCGGCTAAGCCATGAAAAACTCGTCATTTCCCGGCCGCGCAAGGGCTATCGCATTGCACCGGTTTCTGTGCAAGACGTAGAAGAGGTCTTCACGGTGCGCGCCGCGCTCGAACCCCTTGCAGCACGCCTTGCTGTGGGGAAAGTGGATATTGAATTGCTCAAATCGCTGGAGGCGCAGTGCCGCGTTGAAGTGGCTGCTCCGCTCTCTACGCGCATCGATGTTTTTATGAATGCTAATAAACGCTTTCACCTCACCATCGTGGAAGCAACGGGCAATCAACACCTGATTAATACCTTGTCAGGGCTGATGGATGAAATGTCGCGCCTGGTGGCGCTGGGATTTAATGTTCAGCGAATTAAACCCGAAATTAAACATGACCATAACGCCATGATTGAGGCGTTTATAGAAGGTGATGCAAAACGCGTTGAAACTATTGCACGCCGACATATTGAAACTTTCCAGGCGATGACGCTGGAAAAAATATATGCCACCCTGAGCAAGAAAGGCACCTTATTACCTGTGTTGCCGCGGGAGATATTTGAATGAGCGCGGCCATAAAGTTAAAGGATGTCAGTAAATCCTTCGCCCATCAGCCTGTACTGGAAAAAATCTCATTAAGCATTCAAAACGGAGAGATTGTCGCTCTGCTTGGTGCCTCTGGAGGTGGAAAAAGCACGTTGCTCAATCTCATTTCCGGTCTGCTTGATGCCGATGATGGCGACATTCTTATTCAGGGAACAGCAGCGAAGCATTTTCAGCAATGGCAACAGGTAGCCTACTTGTTTCAGGAGGACAGACTGCTACCCTGGCGCTCAGTCCAACAGAACGTGCATTTTGGCCTGGAAAATAGCGCACTGAGCAAATCTGAGAAGCAGCAACGCGTCAGTGATGCTTTAAAGCTGGTGGGACTCGCAGATTATGCCCAGCACTGGCCTCATCAATTGTCTGGCGGCATGCGCAGCCGTGTTGCGCTGGCGCGCAGCCTGGTGGTGCAGCCGCAAATCATGCTGATGGATGAGCCTTTTTCACGTCTTGATCCTCAAACGCGCAGTACATTACACAACGAACTCTTACGCATCCAGGCGCTAACGGCGATGACCATTATTATCGTGACGCATGATGTTGAAGAAGCCGTTGTATTAGCCGATCGGGTCGTTGTGCTGAAGCCGCACCCAGGTCGTATTCACTCGCAAACGGCATTGTCCTTACCGCGACCGCGCATTGCCACTCTCCCTGACGTCAATGAACAGATTCGTTTGCTCAGGCTGGAGGTGTGAAATGACCTTACTTTCACGCACGCTCAGTCTGCTCATCCAACGTCTGGTCCTGATGGGTATTTTTCTGCTGGCATGGTGGCAAGGTTCGCAGCACCTGCCGACGTTTATTTTACCCAGCCCTGGTGCGACCTGGCAGGCTCTGCTTGGGTTGTGGCATACCGGCACCTTATTTCATGACATTGGCGTAACGCTGGGGCGTGTGGTGTCAGGTTTTGCGCTGGCCGCATTTATCGGCACGCTTTGCGGCTTGGTGCTCGGTGCCAATCCGCGTGTCGCACGATTCTGTGAACCGCTGCTGGCAGTCCTCAATACGGTCTCTTCAGCCATCTGGGCCATTTTTGCCATCATCTGGTTTGGCATATCAGACGCCACCACGGTGTTCGTGGTGTTTATGACAGCGATGCCGCTGATTTTAACCAACGTCTGGCAGGGCGCGCTGAATGTGGAAACCCAGTTTGTGGAGCTGGCACGCAGTTTCCGCATGAGCCGCAGACAACTGCTGTCAAAAATTTATTTTCCTTCAATTTTGCCCTACTTCTTCTCCGGTGCGCGTCTGGCGTTTGGTTTCGGCTGGCGCGTGTCTCTGGTGGCTGAAACGCTCGGTTCATCGGATGGGATCGGTTACCGCCTGCGCCAGGCCGGCGACCTGGTGCAAACCAGCCAGGTTTTCGCCTGGACACTACTACTCGTCGCACTGATGTTGTTGCTGGAAGGTGGTCTGTTGAAGCCACTGGAGCGACACATTTTCCGCTGGAAAAAACGCATATAACTCATTCTTTTCATCAGAGGTATGTCATGAAAAAGCTGCTTGTCTTGTTCACGCTGCTGGCCACGCTGTTACCGCAGCTTAGCTTTGCCAACACAAAAATTCGTATCGGATACTGGACCTCGGGCGTCAGCCTCGGTTACGGCGCAGTGCTTGAAAACCAGGCTTTTCTTAAGAAGCGCGGGATCGATGCAGAGTTCGTGCATTTCCCGGATGTAAACGCACCGTTAAAGGCATTAGCTTCGGGATCGATTGATTTAGCATTCGGCGCACCGGTTGCTGGCGTATTTAGCATGGCATCAGAAGGTGTGCCGGTCAAAATCATTGCCGCTACCCAGCCCGCCGACGTGGCCTTTGTTGTGCCGCAAGGTTCGCCCATTACCTCGCTAGCTCAGTTGAAAGGTAAAAAAATAGGCATGTCTCCGGCAGGCTCATCGGTGGCGGTAATTGGCACCACTCTGTTACAGGAAAATGCCGGCATCACGGCCAATGACTTTGCCTTGATTGGTGGCAACGAGTCCCGCCTCGCGCAGTTCTTGTCGCAAAAACAAATTGATGCCGCAGCCCTGCGTACGCTGACCGTTCAGCAACTTCCAGAGCTGAAATTGCGCGTCATCGCGACCTATGCCGACGAATGGAAAAAGCTTACCCATAGCGATGCGCTGCCGTATATCGGCGTCGGCACCGCACGCAGCGAGCTGATCGCACAGCACCCTGAAGCCGTTGCCCAGGTTATTGCCGCCTTGCGTGACACGCTGGCGTGGGGCCGCACCCATCCCGATCAGGTCGTGAAAATTCTTCAGACTCAAGCAAATCTGCCGGAAGACCAGGCCCGTGCCTATGTCGGCCTGTGGGATCGCATGAACCAGATGTCATTTGAAACAGCCGACATTGACACGCTGAAGCGTGAGCATGCGGTACTGCTCAGTAGCGGCGCAGTCAAAGGTGCATTGAACAATCAGCTGTTTGATAACCGCCCTTACCTTCAATCCAAAACCCTGAACTAAACCGGAGTACAACTCATGAAAGCGCTGGTATTAAACCAACACGGCGACCTTGACCAATTGCAGATTGATCCTGACAAGCCCCAGCCACTTGTCCAGGCGGGCCACGTGGTGGTGCAGGTTCACTCTTCCTCTTTCAACTATCACGATGTGTTCACCGTTCAGGGCATGCCGGGCATCAAGATTCCGTTGCCGGTTGTGCCAGGGCTGGATTTAGCCGGCACCATCGCCAGCGTGGGTGATGATGTCGCTGACTGGGCCATCGGCGATCGCGTGTTGGTGAATCCACTGAAACCCGGCGTCGGTTTGATGGGCGAGATGATTGATGGCGGCATGGCCGAGTATGCGCTGGTTGAGGCCAGCCAGCTGATAGCCATCCCTGAAAAGGTGAGCTTCGAACATGCGGCGGCCCTGCCCGTGGCCTATGGCACGGCGCACCGTATGCTAATAACCCACAATACCGTGAAAACGGGTGACAAGGTGCTGATCTTAGGCGCCAGCGGCGGTGTTGGCACGGCCTGTGTAGTGCTGGCGAAACACCTTGGTGCGGAAGTGATTGCCTGTGCGGGCAGTGATGAAAAAGCCACAGCGCTGAAAGCTTTAGGTGCCGACCATGTGGTGAATTATCGCGAGCAGGACTTCTCGCGCTGGGCGATCGAAAAATATGGAAAACCGCAGCGCCGCACGCATGAAGGGGGCGTTGATGTGGTGGTTAACTTTACCGGTGGAGAAACCTGGCGCCCCTCGCTGAAGTGCCTGAAACGCGGCGGTACGCTACTGGTATGTGGTGCAACTGCGGGTTACGACCCAAAAGAAGATTTACGTTATGTCTGGAGTTTTGAGCTGAATATCAAAGGCTCAAACAGTTTCTATAAGGAAGATTTAACCGCGCTGCTGCACATGGTTGCCAACGGCCAGATTACACCATTAATCGATCGCGTTTTACCTCTTGAACAAGCCGCTGAAGGGTTACGTCTGATTCGCGATCGTGAAGTGCTCGGCAAAGTCATTGTTAATCCCTCATCAGGAGCTCAGTCATGAATGCACATGAAGTCGAACAAAAACTGCTGCAAGGCCCCTATCATCAATGGCTTGGATTGAAAGTATTCAACGTAGCGGAAGGGGAAATTACGCTACAGGTTCCGTTTCGCGCTGAGTTTGTGGTCAATCCTGCGGGTGGCTACATTCATGGTGGAATTCTGGCGACGCTGATTGACCTTGCAGCTGACTGGGCGTTGGTTGCCTGGACACAAAAAGGCGTGCCAACGCTGAATCTGCACGTGGATTACCATCGCCCTGCACGCGGTGATCTTACGGTAAGCGCCAAAGTCATCAAACACGGCAAACTCGCCTCCAGTGCGGAAGCCTGGATCCATGATGCGGAAGGTCGACTGGTCGCAAGCGGACGGGGTCTTTACGCCACGCCGGTCACACAGGGGGTAGCATGATCCTGCCATTGGATCATTTAGTGATTAATAGCCATTTTGCGCTGGATGACAGCGCAAAGCTGTTTGCAGACCTGGGCTTCCACTTAACCCCGCGCGGATATCACAGCCTGGGGTCGATTAATCATTTGATCATGTTTGAGCATCATTATCTGGAGCTGATTGGTCTGCCAGATCAGCGCGAACCCTTGCGACGCGAACTCCTGGAGAGCCCGGTCGGTATTGATGGATTAGTGTTTGCCACGACAGATGCCGCCCAAACTGAAAATACGCTACGTCAGTCAGGATTCGCCGTACAACCGGTACAACACTTCTCACGAGAGGTCGGCAGCGCTCAGGCCAGTGCCGAAGCACGCTTCAGCACGATGCGCCTGCAAGCCGGTAGCTTTAGCGCAGGTCGTGTTTACTTTTGTCAGCACCATACCCCTGAGTGGGTCTGGCGTGACGAATGGCTTCAGTCGGGCAGAATAAAGTCGCTGATTGTGGTCGCAAAAGAGGTTGTCGCTACCGCACAGCAATACGCGCGTCTTGGGCAAACCGATCTTTTACACGTCATCAGTCCAGCAGAATGGCACCAAGAATACGGTGTGCTGCTGCCGTCGGCGACTGAACGTGAAAGCTGGTTTGCTGCCATACAGATTTCGGGGCGAGACCTGACACTGGTATCACAAGTGGCAGCAGCGATTGGCCTTCCGCATGAGCAGCGTACAGGACAACTTCGTGTTGCGATTCCGGCTCTGCAAATGGTGCTGGAGTTTACCGATGACTAACAAGACATTTTTAGACTGGCCAGAAAACCTCGGCGTGTTTCACGCTAGCCTGTGTGAAAGCGATCGGATCGCGTTTCTGATGCCGCAGGATGAGCGACAAAATACCATCACATTCCGCACGTTAAATACCCGTGCAGATGCCATCGGACTTGGCTTGCAACAGTACGGGTGGCCAGCAGGGAGCCGCGTTGCGCTTCTGGCACGGAACTCGATTGAGTATATTGCTTGCCTGCTGGGCATCATGCGCGCGGGTCTGGTGGCGGTACCGATTAATTTTCGTTTTCCGGTTAGCACGATTGAACGCATTCTCACTGACAGCGGCAGCGAACTGCTGCTGGGTGACAGCGATCAACTTGCACGCGTCAGTACGGATTTGCCACAGGTAGCTTTTGGCAGCGCGCTGACTACGCTGGGACGTAACGGTGAATTCACCGCTTGGCTTCCCAAAGCCGATGATCTGGCTTTAATGCTCTATACTTCGGGTTCTACCGGCATGCCGAAAGGCGTTCGTTTAACCCACGCCAGTCACCGTTGGGTAGTACAAACCCGGTTGACCGCGCAGGAACTGACGGGCGAGAAAGTGCTGATTGCGGCGCCCTTCTATCATATGAATGCCCTTGCGCTGGCGTTATTAACGCTCGCCAGCCATGTCACCACCGTCCTGCTGCCGCAATTTGAAGCCCGAGCCTATTTACAAGCGGTTGATCGCTACCGATGCAGTTGGCTGACGGCCGTCCCCCCCATGCTGGCGATGATGTTGCAGGAAACAGCATTGTTAGCCTCAGTCGATCTCTCCTGCGTAAGGGTGATTCGCATGGGTTCAGCACCCGTCAGCGATAGCCTCTACAAGGCACTGCGTCAGTGGTTACCACAAGCGCGCATTATCAATGCCTATGGCACCACCGAGGCTGGACCGGTGGTCTTCAGTTCGCATCCTGATGGTTTGCCAACGCCGCCGGGGTCTCCGGGTTATCCTCATCCCGCCGTTAGCGTGAGACTGCAGAGCAGAAAGGATAAACCCGCACAAGAAGGCGTATTAGAGATGAAAAGCCCAGCGCTGATGCTGGGATATCATCAACGGCCTGATGTCTCCCCTCCTTTAACATCTGACGGTTGGTACATCACAGGGGATGTTTTCCGCCGTGATGAGCAGGGGTTTTACTGGTTTGTCGGTCGCCATGATGACATGTTTGTCAGTGGTGGCGAAAACATCTGGCCTGGTGAGGTGGAAAAGTTGCTCGAAAGCCATCCGCAGGTACAACAAGCCTGTGTCGTACCGGTGACAGATGATATCAAAGGGCAAAAACCGGTTGCGTGGGTCATTCCACGCGCGGGTGAGCAACTGGATCCCCAAGCGCTTAAAGCATGGGCTTTAGCGCATGGACCCGCCTATCAGCATCCGCGTCATATCTGGCTGACCGACGATTTCCCCCTTGCCGGAACCAATAAAGTGGACCGACGGGCATTGCAACTCACCGCTGAAGAGCGTGTGCATCAGAGGAAAGAGCATGGCTTTTAACTGGGAAAACCCCTATCTGACCGCACGCACGCCTGTTTTTGCGCGCAACGTGGTTTCGACTTCGCATCCGCTGGCTGCCCAGGCAGGCAACCGAGTCCTGCTGGAGGGCGGTAATGCGGTAGATGCTGCTATCGCGACAGCAGCTACCTTAACCATCGTCGAGCCTGTATCTAATGGATTGGGCAGCGATGCCTTTGCGCTTGTCTGGGCAGACGGGCAATTGCACGGTCTCAACGCGTCCGGCCCTGCCCCTGCCGCGTGGGATCTCAACTATTTCCGTCAACGTTATGGTGACAATGCCAGCGGACACGCTAATAGACCCGAACGCGGTTGGGACTCCGTTACTATACCGGGGGCCGTCGCCGGCTGGGATGCACTGCATCGCCGATTTGGCAAATTGCCCTTCTCCCGTTTAATGCAAAGCGCATTAGAGATCGCCGAGCGTGGCGTCACGGTCGCACCCATGGTGGCCAAGAAATGGCGGGCAGCCGTCCCGATTCTGGCGGAGCAGCCAGGTTTTGCAGACGCTTTTATGCCAAATGGCCGTGCGCCCCAAGTAGGGGAAGCGTTTCGTTTTTCTGCGGCGGCGAAAACGTTGGGCATTCTTGCTGACCAAGGCGCACGAGCCTTCTATGAGGGAGAATTAGCCGAAAAAATTGTGAAGTGGGCACAAAAAACCGGCGGCAACCTGACATTAGAAGATTTACGTCGCTATCAGCCAGAATGGGTAACGCCGGTCAGCCAGTCTTATCGTGGCTATGAGATGCATGAAATCCCACCCAATGGACAGGGTATTGCCGCACTGATTGCGCTGGGCATTTTGGAAAACTTTGACCTTGCCAGCCTGCGGCTGGACAGCGTTGATAGCCAGCACTTACAAATCGAGGCCATGAAGCTGGCCTTTGCAGATGTCTACCGTTATGTGGCTGACCCAACATCAATGGAAGTCACGCCGGAGCAGATGCTGGATCCCACCTATCTTAAACAGAGGGCTGCCCAGATTGATATTTCTCGCGCCAGCTTACCCGTGGCGGGGATCCCGCGCAGCGGTGGTACCGTTTATCTGACCACCGCAGATGAGAGCGGCATGATGGTGTCCTTTATTCAGTCTAACTATATGGGCTTTGGTTCAGGCGTGGTGGTGCCGGAATATGGCATCAGCTTACAAAACCGGGGGGCAGGTTTTTCTAGCGATCCTAAATCAGCCAATGTGCTAGCGCCGGGTAAACGCCCTTTCCATACCATCATTCCGGCGTTCCTCACGCAAAATGGTCAGCCACAGATGAGTTTCGGCGTAATGGGCGGGGATATGCAGCCACAGGGGCATGTGCAAACGGTGGTTCGCATGCTTGATTATCAGCAACAACCGCAAGCTGCCTGCGATGCTCCACGCTGGAAAGTGAATCGCGATTTCACACTGGACCTGGAAAACCGTTTTGACACTGATGTGACACAGCAACTAAAGGATCGCGGACATCAGTTGAAATCCATTTACGATCCCTACATGGATTTCGGTGCCGGGCAGTTTATCTGGCGACTTTCAGAGAGTCCTGACCACGGCTATGTCGCGGCCAGCGACAGCCGACGTGATGGGCAAGCGCTAGGATTTTAAGGTCAGCGCGGCACACATTTTGGCCTGCAGTACCCAGCTTTCAGAACGGTTCACTGCAGACCCAAATGGCCGCGTAAAGTGTCGTGTTCATAGGCTTCCCTGAAAATTCCTCTTTCCTGTAAAAGTGGAATAACGTGATTAAAAAAGGCATCTGCCGCCCCGGGCCAGGGTGGCATGATCACAAATCCATCCACTGCACGCTGCTGGTACCAAAGCGCCATGCGCTCTGCGAGGCTTTCAGCCGTGCCTGCCACAATAAAGCCACTTCTCGCTATCCATTTCGTGAACTGACGCAGCGTCATGCCCTGCTCTCTTGCGTGATCCAGCATCGGAGCAAAACGTTCACGTCGACTTAGATGGGGGAGAATATCCGGCATGGCTTCATCCAGCGAGTGTTGTGACCAGTCATAATCCATGGTGTTTGAAAGGTGCGTCAGCGTCGCCAGGGGATGATGCAACTGGCTGAGTTCAGCCAGTAACTCGTCTGCTTCCTTTTGTGTCGCCCCGATAATCGGCTGCAACCCCGGCAATACTTTTAGGCTTTTGGCGGAGCGTCCATACTGCACAACTTTGGCTTTGATTGCTGCGTAGTAGGCCTGCGCGGCAGCAAGACTGGGCTTTTCCGAAGCAAAAATGGCGTCCGCGCGCTGGGCCGCCAGCTCGGTAAAGGCCCCTGACCCACCAGCCTGAATCGTTACCGGGCGGCCCTGTGGAGCGCGCGAGAGGTTTAACGGTCCCTGTACGTTGAACCACTTGTTGCTGATGTCAGCGTAATGAATTTTACGGGCATCGGCATAAATTCCCTTTTCTCGATCGCCCACTATGGCACCATCTTCCCAGCTGTCCCATAAGCGGAACACCGCTTCAATAAAGGAACCGGCCTTATGGTAGCGTTGATGATGGCTCAGCAACGGCACCCCAAAGTTCCTGGCTTCACCGCCGCTGGTTGAAGTCACCACATTCCACCCTGCTCGGCCTTGAGAGAGATGGTCAAGCGTCGCCAGCGTGCGTGCCGCCGCAAACGGGCTAGCGAAGGAACTTGAGATCGTTCCCGCGAGGCCGATCTTTTCCGTGACAGCACTCAATGCAGAGAGCACCGAAAAAGGATCGGGCCGTTCGGTGACACGATGGGTGACGGCTTCCGCAAAATCATTGCCATAGATATCATCGACCGACAATTTATCGGCCATAAACACCAGATCAAACTTTGCCTGCTCGGCTTGCATCGCCAACGCTTTGAGCTGTTTGAAATCAGCGGGATGCGGTACAGGTTGAGATGAGGGCATACGCCAACCCGCATAATGGCAACCGGTGGTTTCGAGAAACAAGGCGAGGTGTAAAGAGGACATGATTAATTCTGCCCTCCTGCTGGCGCGTGACTGAGGTCCTGATCAAACCATTTTTCCGAAATGGATTTTAGCGTACCGTCATTACGCAATTGGACGAGCGCAGCATCCACTTTTTTCCGTAACTTGTCTCCTTGCGCATCTTTGCGGAACGGCAATGCCACCTGACGCACGCCAAAAGGCTCGCCTACGACTTTAAGTGGCAGTCCTTTTTGTTTGATTTGTCCCAGCAGGATGACCTGGCCTGAAATAAATGCATCGGCTTTACCTTGCGCGACCGCATTCACCACCACGTCCCTGCCTTCATAGGTCACCAGATTGATTTTATGCTCAGGATCTGACTCCTTTAATACGTTGGCGTAGTTAGAACCCAGTTCCGCTGCCACGGTTTTACCGTTCAAATCGCTCAGGCCATGCACCCAGTTATTGTTTTTACTGACTGCAAGCTGTGCCGCTGAATAGTAATAAGGTGTGGAAAAATTATAGGCTTTACGACGTTCTGGTGTGTCGGCGAAGTTACCCACGGTATCCACTTTTCCGGTCTGGAGAGACCCCAGCACACCGACCCAATCTGAAGTAACCCACTCAACTTTGAGTCCCGCTTTCTTCGCGACCGCGTTCAGCACATCGACGCTGAAGCCCTTAAGCTCACCGCCTTCCTTAAAGTAGTGTGGGTAACCATCTGGTGTCGCACCCACACGCAATACATCCTGAGCATCGCTCGTCTGCTTACTTTGATCGCATGCGCTCAACAACACTGCTGCACACAGGCACATCACCAATCCGCCTAACTTCATACCGACTCCTGAACTATTGTTGATAGGGTTTGCCCAGATGGGTTTCCAGTTGCCGCTGCAGTAATGAGAGCAGGAAGGTCACTCCCCAATAGACCAATGCAACAGCGGTATAAGCTTCGAAGAATTTAAGCGAGGCAGTGGCTTCAAGTTTTCCTGCCGACAGCAACTCGGTGACACCGAGTGTAAAAGCCAGTGAGGAGTTTTTAATCAGCCCGATATACATGTTGCCTGTTGCCGGGATCGCATTGCGACAAATTTGCGGAAACAAAATGCGCCAGCAAGCAACGGGTAGGCTTAAGCCGCTAGCCAGTGCAGCTTCAATTTGCCCGCGGTCCACTGAATCAATCCCCGCGCGGAATATCTCAGCCAAATATGCAGCAGTGTTAAAACTCAATCCGGCGATAACCGCGTAAACGGGCCCAACGGAATTCAATACTGGAAATAGTTGTGGCAAACCAAAATAGATAATCAATAATTGAACCAGTACTGGAGTGCCTCTGAAAAAGGAAATATACAGCCGAGCGACACCACGCAGTAGCTTTCCGCCACGCAGCATGAGCGCGAGTAGCAAACCCAGTAAGGTGGCTACAATGATGGAAGCTCCCGAGATCAGCAAAGTGATTGGCAGATAGCCCAGAATGGCGGGAATCAATTTGAACATATAGATCAGGTCAAAATTCATGGTCTAGTTTCCTGACTTATATTTCGTAGTCGTTTACAAAGGCGTCTATTCGGCTTCCCACATCACCTTGAATGATCTCATCGGGTGCACCCTGAGCGATGATTCTGCCTTGCTCCATAAAAAAGAGCCGATCTGAAATTTCTCGGGCAAAATTCATCTCATGAGTCACGATAGCCAGGGTGATATTCTGCGTCGCAATTTCGGCAATCAGTTTTAATATGCCGCGGCGCATTTCAGGATCAAGTGAGGAAGTGGGCTCATCCATCAGAATGACTTCAGGTTCCAGACTGAGCGCACGTGCAATTCCCACCCGCTGCTGTTGCCCTCCCGATAACATCGCCGGATATGATGACGCTTTATCATGCAGCCCGACACGATGGAGATATTCCAGGGCTTTTTCATCCGCTTCCTTACGACCTAGTTTTTTAGCGAAACGCAGGACCTCAGTAATATTTTCCTGTGCGGTTTTATTTCGAAAAAGATTGTAATGCTGGAAGACCATTGAGCTTTTACTGCGCAGCGTATTGATCTGTTTTCGCTGGACATGCTGTGCATCTATAGATGCGTTACCGATTGAAATCTTCCCCGAATCGGGCAGGACCAGAAGATTCAACGTACGTAAAAGCGTGGACTTTCCCGAACCTGACGGGCCAATGATGGAAACCACCTCTCGTGGCTGCACATCGAAACTGATATTGTCGAGTGCCTGGAAGCCGCGAAACGATTTACTTATCCCTGAGACATTTATCATTGATTTATCGGCATACATTAAGAGTCAGCAGCCGATTATCAACAGGTCATTAAATCAGACAAAATGCTTAATAGCGCGAAGCATATGTTTTAATTTGCTAACGAATATTAAGTTAACGAGAATTTACTCGCTTTCATTCGCCGCAATGATAATCGTTCGAAAGAGTGTATTAGCCCCTTTCTCTGACCATTCTGGCAAAATAGCTTCTGCCTCGTTGTGGCTAATCCCTTTTACACAAGGAATAAAAATAATAGCCGTGGGTGCTACACGTTGAATATAACAAGCATCATGGCCGGCCCCGGAGACCATATTGCTTTGACTGAACTCCAAATGTTCCACCGCCTTTTCAATGCGAGACACACAACACTGATCAAACTTAATCGGTGCATAATCAAAAATTTTCTCAACGTGAACTGTCAGATGACGATGGGATAATGTGTTCAGTGCATCATGCAAACCTGATTCCATGACTTCCAGACTCTTTGATTCAGGATGACGAAACTCAACGGTGAAGAAAACTTCACCCGGTACAACGTTACGGGAATTAGGCACCACCCGAGACATGCCAATTGTACCCCGACCATCCTTGCCGCTTTGTTGTGCAATCTTCTCGACAGCCAGCACAATTTCCGCAAAACCGCACATCGCATCCTGACGTAAATCCATTGGTGTCGTGCCCGCATGCGCGGCAAAACCCTGAAGGGTGACTTCAAACCATCGCTGCCCCATGGCGGCATGAACAATACCAATATCCGTGCGAGTTTCTTCGAGGATCGGGCCTTGTTCAATATGCAATTCATAGCAGGCATGAAGGTCAATTGGTTGTACTTTGTGACGACCTTGATAGCCGATCGTTTCCAACGCCTCAGCAACGGAGATACCCGCACTATCCAGGCGGCTCAGTGCAAAGGCCTTAGAGAAGACACCGGCCCAAACTCCCGAGGCCAACATGGCTGGCGCAAATCGCGCGCCCTCTTCATTGGTCCAGTTAACCAGCAGAATATCGCGCTCGGTTTGGATTTCGTGATCATTAAGGGTGCGCAACACCTCCAACCCGGCCAGTACGCCATAGACACCATCATAATTGCCTCCCTGCGGTTGTGAATCAGCATGAGAGCAGATCATGACGGGCGCCAGCCCGGCATTTTTACCGGGTCGTCTGATGAACATACTACCCAACTCATCAATCTCGCAGGAAAAACCCGCTTCAGCGGCCCAGCGCTTCAGGGTATCTCGCCCCTGACGGTCTTCTTCACTTAGCGTAAGACGCGTCACACCGCCAGCAGGGGTCGCACCAAAAGTGGCAAAGGTTTCGAGGGATTGCCACAGTCGTTGCGCGTTGATACGGGCTGTGATACTCATGATTTTACCCGATAGCGAAAGTCACAACGCGGCGCACCAGACATCACTGTGGTGGTGCGCGTTAGCTCAACTTCAGGTGCATAACCGACAATAAACTTGTCATCCCGCGCACAAGAAAGGAGATGCCCAATCTCGCCTAAGCCCATCTCGTGATACATCTCGGCATAGCGACAGCGGGTGACGTCATAGTTATAGCGTTGCCCGTCGTCATCGAGCACTTTAACGTCTAATGCATTGTCTTTTTCCCAGAGATATTGCAGATTGACGAAACTTCGCAGATCTGCCTTTTTGGGCTCTTTTTTGGCAAACTCTTGCCCCGCCTGGATAGCCGCGCTTTCAATGGCTTCTCCAATCAGCGCTTGCGCCTGAGCCTTCCCGAGCTCTCGCACCAGGATGTCATAAATCGGTTTGATAATTTCGGCTTCAATCTTACGCCGGGCAAGAATGCCCAGCTCTTCGTTTTGATGACAACTCATTATGTTCTCCCGTTACTTCGCAGCACCACCCACGACGGTCTGTGGCTGCCATTTACCGTTCACGACTTTGTAAACAGTGAAGGATGGATTTTTGAGGTTGCCTTGCGCATCAAAGGCGATTTGTCCGGTCACGCCGGAAAAATTGATGTTACGCAGTACCGGCAGGTATTGGCTTGCATCCACAGAATTGGCCTTTTCAATCGCAGCAATCAACACGCGTGTAGCGTCGTAGGCAAATGGCGCATGCAGTTCAATGTGAGTGTGATAGCGAGACTGGTAAGCTTGCTCAAAGCCTTTACCACCCGGCATTTGATCTACCGGTAAGCCCGGCTCCAGCGCAACAACACCGTCCCCTTCTTTTTGCGCCAGTGTCAGGAAGGTCTGACTAACAAACCCACCCGCACCCATTAATGTTGCGTTCATGCCAAGCTGTTTAATGCGGCGCGCCAGCGGTGCGGCTTGGCTGTCAACGCCTCCGAAAAACACCAAGTCAGCATTTTTGCTACGAATAGCCGTAAGTACTGCACTGAAGTCTACAGTTTTATCGTCCACATACTGGCGGTCAACGATTTTGACGCCCTGCGATTCCAGCGATTTGATGAACTCATCCGCCAGCCCTTGGCCAAAAGCAGTGCGATCGTCGATGACTGCAATACGCTTCGCTTTTAGCGTTTTAATTGCATACTGACCTGCATAGTTACCGCCATCATCATCATGACCCATGACGCGGAAGCTGGTATCAAAGCCTTGCTGCGTGTAGGCGTGCCCTGTGGCGACCGGGGCTACCTGCGCGATGCCAGCATCATGATAAATCCGCGCGGCAGGGATACTGGTTCCTGTATTCCAGTGTCCCACCACCCCGGCCACACCGCTGTCAACTAAGCGCTGTGCAACGGCAACCGCAACACGTGGATCAGACTGATCATCTTCCGACTGCAATTTGAAGGTCACAGCTTTACCACCCACGGTCGGGTGCGCTTTATTGGCATCATCGATCGCCAGTTGAGCACCGTTCTCCAAATCCTTGCCGATACGCGCTGAAGGTCCCGTGAGTGGGCCCGCCAGACCGATCAGGATGGTTTCGTCAGCATGTACAGGCACCGAAGCAGTCATACCCGCCAGAAGCAGTGCAGTGCTGATGGTACTCATTTTGATTGTTTTCATAGTGTTCCCTGATGTTGGTGAAGTTAAATGGGCAATTCGCCCAGGTAAATTTGTTGAATACGATCGTCGTTCAGCAACGCATCCGAGCGCCCCTGATAGGGTATGGTTCCACTGTCCATCACCCAAGCGTGGTCGGTGGCTTGCAAGGCCAACCGCGCGTTTTGCTCGATCAGCAGTAATGTGATGCCAGTGGTACGCAGAGAGTGGATAACCTCGAAGATGCGCTCCACCATGATGGGCGCCAGCCCCATGGAGGGTTCGTCCAGGATGAGTAATTTCGGATTGCTGAGCAGTGCTCGGGCAATCGCTAAAAGCTGCTGTTCCCCACCGGAAAGCAGCCCAGCCAACTGCTGTTTTCGTTCAGCAAGGCGAGGAAACTGTTCCATTAGCTGCGCAATGTGGTGGCGAACATGGGTGCGGTCACGGCGGTGCCAGGCTCCCATTTGCAGATTCTCCAGCACTGTCATGCGCGTAAAAATTCCGCGTCCTTCCGGTACCAGCACAATGCCTTTTTGGACCAACTCATTGGGATGCAAACCTTTGATGGATTGCCCCTGCCAGAAAATTTCGCCGGAGTAAGGCTGCAAACCGCAGATAGCGCGTACAGTGGAGCTTTTACCTGCGCCGTTCGCGCCGATAAGCGTGCCCTGCTCTCCCGGCTGCAAACTTATATTGATGCTTCGTACGGCCTGTATGCCGCCGTAATGCACGCTAAGATCCTTGATCTGTAACGCAGACTCAGACATGTGCATGGCCTCCCAGATAAGCTTTGATCACCGCAGGATGGCGACGCACCGTCTCTGGATGGCCAGATGCAATCACTTTGCCGTAGTCCAGTACCGAGATGTGATCGCACAATCCCATCATCAATTTCACATCGTGCTCAATAATCAGCAGCGTTTTACCATCGTCCCGAATGCGGCGCAGCAAACCACCTAGCGCGACTTTTTCTGCCGCATTCATGCCCGCTGCGGGTTCATCCAGCGCCAGCAGTTTGGGATCCGATGCCAACGCCCTGGCGATTTCCAACCGGCGCTGATGGCCGTAAGCCAGGTCGCAAGCGCGATAGTGGGCAAACTGAGCAATACCGGTGTATTCAAGCCACTGCCATGCCAGTGTTTCGGTCTCACGCTCTTCAGCACGCGCGCGGCGATGGCGGGAGAGAGCGGCCCACAAACCGTTACGTGTCCGGACATGCCTGCCGATCATCACGTTTTCCAGCACGCTCATCTCGTTGAATAAACGCAGATTCTGAAAAGTACGCGCGATACCCGCTTGCGTGACTTTTTCTATTCTTTGCGGGGTATAGGGTTTTCCCGCAAGGTCAAATTCGCCACTGTCAGCTCGGTATAACCCGGTGATGAGATTAAAACAGGTGGTTTTGCCAGCACCATTCGGCCCAATTAGCCCATAAATGTCGCCCGCCTTAACGTTCAGGCTGACATCATCAACCGCTTTAATACCGCCAAAGTGTTTATGCAAATGACGCACGCTCAGCAGATTCATGATGCCACCCCCGGATGACGCACCGGCCAAAGGCCATGCGGCCTGAACAGCATCACCAGTACCAGCGCCAGGCCATAAAACAGCTGACGTAAAATTTCCGGTTCAATGATCACGCTACCAAACAGTGCCTGCTGCAATGGAATCGCCTGGCTTCTCAGTACTTCGGGCAATGCAGAGAGCAACACTGCACCAAGAATGACGCCCGGCACATGCCCAATTCCGCCCAAGACCACCATGGCGAGAACCACGATTGACTCGTTCAACGTAAACGACTCCGGTGAGACAAACCCCTGGAAAGACGCGAACATCACCCCGGCTACGCCACCGAATGACGCCCCAAGCGCAAATGCCAGCAGCTTGAAGTTACGGACGTTGATACCCATGGCACGCGCCACATCCTCATCTTCACGAATTGCGTGCCAGGCGCGGCCAATGCGCGAATGTTGCAACCGTAAACAGATAAAGATGATGACCGCGATGAGCAGCGCGAAAAGGTAATACCATAAATAGAGTGCCGGAATTTTTTGGCCCAGCAGGTGGTAAGTGCCACTGAATTTCAGGCCAAACAGATTCAGGGAATCAATACCTGAAATGCCTTTTGCACCATTCGTGATATTGACCGGACGATCGAGGTTACGCATCAAAATACGGATGATTTCACCAAACCCCAGTGTGACGATCGCCAGATAGTCACCACGTAATCCCAGCGTGGGTGCGCCCAGCAGAATGCCGCAGATACCCGCAACAAAAGCGCCTAACGGCACCAGCCACAAATAGGAGGTATGCATGCCATGGGAGAACATGGACTGCAAGGCGGGAAAGGCATCCATAAGATGCGGTGACGCCAGAAGCGCCGCGAGATAGGCACCCACGGCATAAAAGGCAATAAACCCCATATCCAGCAGGCCCGTAAAGCCCACCACAATATTCAACCCTAATGCCAACATGATGTAGAGCAGAGTAAAATCAATCACCCTGACCCAGTAATTACCACCCGTGGCAGATGCAAGCCAAGGCGCAATGAGCATGCCCGCGATCAGTAATAACAGGCCTGAATTGAGGCGGCGTTTGGGTACATTTTCAAATGAAATAGCGCTCATAGTCTTATCCTCAGGCACGCTGTGCCACGCGTTCGCCTAACAACCCTGCTGGTCGGAACACCAACACCAGAATTAAGATAATGAAAGCAAAAACATCCTGATAATTACTGCCAAAGACGCCATGCGTTAGCTCTCCCAGATAGCCCGCGCCCAGCGATTCAATAATACCCAGCAGCACTCCGCCCACCATGGCACCACGAATATTGCCAATCCCACCCAGAACCGCAGCAGTAAAGGCTTTAATTCCCGGTAAGAATCCCATCGAGAATCCGGCATTGCCGTAGTTACTTGCCATCATGACTCCTGCTAAAGCGGCGAAAACACCCCCGATGGCAAAGGTCAACGTGATGATGCGGTTTGGGTTGACGCCCATTAGGCTGGCTACGCGAGGGTTTTCAGCAACGGCACGCATACCGCGTCCCAGCCGAGTAAACCCCACCAGCAACCACAACCCTGCCATGGCGCTCAAGGCCAGCAGGAAGGTGACAATACCGGTAACAGTAATAATGGCAGGGGGATGCTGTGCATCACCGGCGGTGATCGCTATCGGATCCATCGATAAAACTTGCGGGAACATCAGCGGATTGCGGCTCCAGATGATCATCGCGCAGGTCTGGAGCAGGACAGAAAGGCCAATACCACTGATCAACGGTGCCAGGCGCGGAGCATTGCGCAAGCGGCGGTAAGCAAAGCGCTCAATGCCCATTGCTAGTAGCGCGCAAACACCCATTGCCAGCAGAGTGGCAATCGTTAGTACGACCAGTGCATTTAAGTGTGGGAAATGTTGAGTAAGCAACTGCATCCCAGACAGGGTAGTCAGTGCCCCAGTCATCAAAATGTCGCCGTGTGCAAAATTAATGATGCGCAAAATTCCGTACACCATGGTGTATCCAAGCGCTATCAGGCCATAAATGCTGCCAAGCATCAGGCCATTAATCAGTTGTTGTATAAATGTATCCACAGTAGTTATCCGGAATTAGCTGTTGCGCGCTTAACATCCGATAACTGAGCAAAATTGTAAAATACGTATATATTCTTACTTATGGCAAAATTAATTACCTATAACCATATGATTTAAGTTAACTTATTTTCAACTAGAGAGTTCCCACCGCTGAGAAATAGTGGTTTATATGAGAAAAACAGAACAATCAATCGATGATGATTTCGCATCACATACAGCGTTTTCGGATGATCCACCTTTACGCGCTGTACGTGTGTTCGAAGCCATCGCGCGTTTAGGTAGCTTGAGTGCAGCGGCGCAAGAGCTAAATATCTCGCCTTCCGCGGTGAGCCATCAGCTTCGCGTGTTGGAAAACTTTTTGCAGCTGCCGCTAACCGATCGCCAAGGCCGCCGGCTGGTTCTTAGTTCGTCGGGCAGGGAATATTATCGCTCCATTCGTTCTGCATTTTCGGTACTCCGACAAGCGACAGGGCATATCATGGAGCAAAATCCCTCACGCAAAGTGACTATCAGCCTGATTCCCCTTTTTGGCATGAGTTGGTTTATTCCCAGACTGCCTAAATTCTCGAATATCCATTCGCAAATTGAAATTAACGTGGTGTATGCCAATCACCGTAATTATCACAGCGATGCCTCTGACCTTTCTATTCGCTTCGGTACCGGACAATGGGCGGGATACAATGCAGAAAAGCTGATCTCCGGGAAAATGGTGCCAGTTGCCAGCAAGGATTTTTTACGCACACATGGCTATATCGATACTCCTGAAATCCTGGCACAAACAAAAAAAGTGCATGATGAGGAGAGGAATGCATGGCAGCAGTGGTTCAACAGTCTCGATATCACGCATTTCAGGAAAGAGGGTCCCATCTTTGAAGATGGGTTACTGACGTTGGCTGCGGTGCGCGCAGGTCTGGGATGTGGCCTGTTGAGGGAGCCGATGATCGCCCCTTTTCTTGCATCAGGCGAACTGGTGAAGCTTTTCGACCACGAAATCGATGATGGCAGGGACTATTATTTATGTACTCGACAGAATATGGATCTGTCTGAAGACAGTCGATTACTGCAGAGATGGTTGTACGGTGAAGCAAAGGGTTCAGAGATGAATCAAATGATAATAAACGCTAAATAACTCACAGGTTGTCAGCGCAGCTGACAAGATTATACCTACATACACGATGCATTATATGATGATCAACCTATGTGTGACATGAATTCTATAAGCCTCGAAACGTTTGTGAAATCAACTCAACCGCGCCATCGGTAATGGCAGCCTCTCTTGACCTGCTTCCCATTGATTAACACACCGCAAGGTTAGCAATATCTTCATCCGTCACATGAGTACATCCTCATGAAGAATCCTTTTCCGACGATAATGTCATCAATATTGTCCGCGAGGCCGAACCCGGGGTTACGGCCCTGAAACTTTGCCGTAAGCAAGACCCCATCTGCCCCTGATATTGACTGATTAGACAACAAGCGGGTATACCGCATTTGTAACCTTAACGGCTGGGGTGTAAAACGCAGGCGACGCCGCAAGGGTCTGCCGACTGATTGCAGCTGACATGAAGCCGGTTATGCCTGGATCATATTCGGGGGCAGGGTCAACAACCCGATATTACAAACTGACGTTGTTATCTACTACTTGGGACGTCAGTGACAATAGTAGCGATCACCAAATGCACGAGGCCGCACACATCAGTTTGTAGAAACTGCTTCGATTGGTGGTCATTCTGGTGGTCTTGACAGGGAGAGCTTTCAGCATTAGCTTACTTATTAGCCAGTTACTGGCAAAGGCGATCCCAGTCAGAGGAGCCATATTTAGAGAAGCCCGCTTAGGAAACTAAGCGGGCTTTTTGCATTGTGGTTTCCGACAGCGTGAAGATACAAAACTGTTATCAACAACTTAAAAAAATCCCAGGTTTTCAAAATTACCTGTCGCTGGATCATACTTTTAATTAAACACGTATATTTTATGTGGATTTTTGGCTGTCTCACGTTTACTTTCAATTGCGAATGAGCCTTAGGGATTAAGGATACCACTCATAACAAAGGAAAGTCGGATATGTTAAAAGTCAGATTTTTTGATGCAAAAGTGAGAAGCGATTTTTGTAACTATGCTTCAGCTATTACTGGTTGCATCGCTGCGGTAGTTTTATTTAAGGATATCCCGCTAGAATATAAAGATATCGCAGGCGTGACATGCATTATCCTATTAATCCTGGTTTATCTTTTCATCTGGCGCAGGGCGAATAAGCTTAGAGCAATTAATTTGACCGTTGAAGGCAGCACGGTAACGATTAAAACGGGTGATGTTTTTGCGGAGCAAGGTCTCAAGGCGATTGCTTTTAACGAGTACTTTGACACGAAGGTAGATGATATCGTCATTGCTCGTCAAAGTCTCAACGGTAAGTTTATTACTGAGCATCTCTCCTGTTCGCGAGAAAAACTGGATGAACACATTGATAATTATGCCTTTGCAAGGGAGGATGTTGCCGCGCTTAATACCACTAGATTATCAGGTAAAAATCAAAGTTATAAGCTTGGAACCATCTGCGTCTGGGACGATTATCTGTTAACGGCTTTTGCCCGGTTTAATAAATTTAATGAAGCCCATTTATCAATGCCTGAATACCTGGCGTTTCTGATTAATTTTTGGGATAGCGTTAATCGTGTGTATGCCCAGAAAAGCGTCACGGTGCCTATTTTTGGGTCAGGCATCACAAGAATAAAGGGACACAAGCGGATCAATGATGAAGAACTGCTGAAAATTATGCTCTGGACTTTCCGAGTGAGTGAAATGCGCTTTAAACACCCCGCAAAATTAACCATCATGATTCATAAAGACAAGATCAGCCAAATCAACTTATTTGACCTCCAGTCAGCAAGAAATGGATTGTAGCGTAAAGCTTAACGCTCTGGTTAAGCGAGATGTATTCAAAATAACAAAGGAGTGATTATTTATGGTATACCGTACCAGAACCTATATTGCGGGCGAATGGGATGGCGATAAAGACGCCATCGATCAGTTACATCACTGGAATAAGAGTAAACATTGGGGTCTTTCTTTTACCGATGCACATGACTTAACACAAGCCCGCGACAGCAGTTTAAACTGCAGTATCAAATCCTCACTGGCAACAAGATTTAATTCATCAAAAAAATTTGTGCTTATTGTTGGAAAAAATACTAAAACGGCCCGCAGTGGTCGTTGTCAGTATTGCGCGAGTTACCGTAGTTGGACAAGCTCTTGTTCAAAAGGGCGGTCGGTAGATCACCGTAGCTACATCGAGTATGAGTGTGAGAAAGCAATAAAGGACAATCTTGAAATCATCGTGCTTTACAACGCGGCCTCAGTGAATAAAGATAAATGCCCTGATGCCATACGGAATACAGGTACTCACGTTGCTATGCGCTCCCTGAGGGAAGATACCTACTGTTGGGATTATCAGGCTGTAAAAAACGCGTTCAGTTAATGCCGCACATAAAAAAACCCGCTGGCCTAACAGCGGGTTTTTTATTCAACAGCGCACAGTTCATTCCAGTAGCTGTAGCGCATTACATGATGTAAGCGCTCATCTCTCATAGTAGCGATACACCGAGGGATGGAATTCAACGCCATACAGTTGGCTAAGCGGAATCAGTAGATCGATGTGGTTACTGAGATCGAACTCGCGCTCTTCTGCGAGTTTGGTCGCGCCGTTGAGTAGCTGGTTAAACCACTGCTGCAAGAAATTTTTCATGGTCAGCGTCTCCGTAAATGATTGACGCTGACAGTAAACCTCATCCCGCCATATAACCAAAACGATTAGTTGTGCGCTTCTTTGCCAGCTGATGCATATAAAAAAAGTGCGCATCAATGCGCACTCTACAAATCCATCACCACCGGAGGAAATCCCCCTATTCCCTGCTTTTGGCCATCATCTTGCGGTAATTGTTTAGCCATTTGCCGCTGTTCAAACGCCACCAGAAGCACAGGCCGCGCACCGTCCAATCGAGGAACATGCCGAGCCACACGCCCACCACGCCCATGCCCAGCACAATGCCGAGGAAATACCCGGCCACCACGCGTGCGCCCCACATACTGAACATCGACACATACATGGTGTAGCGCGCATCGCGTGCGCCCTTCAGGCTGGCGGGCAGCACCCACGAAGCCGTCCAAATCGGCATAAAGGCGGCATTCAGCCAAATCAGATGTTTCGTCACCGAGATGACTTCCGGATCGCGGCTATAAAACTGAGCCAGGGTTCCGGCGAGCGGCACGGTGATTAATGCCAGCGAACACAATCCGATCATCGCCAGCCAGAACACATGTTTGATTTGCCGTTCCGCCTGCATCACCTGATTAAGCCCCAGCCTTCGTCCCGTAATGATGGTTGAGGCCGATCCGAGGGCATTGCCCGGCAGGTTGATCAGCGTAGCAATCGAGAAGGCGATAAAGTTCCCGGCGATTTCATTGGTGCCCATACCAGCGACAAAAATTTGCGTCAACAATTTACCGCCGTTAAACAGCACCGATTCGATACTGGCGGGAACGCCAATGCCCAACACTTCCATCAGAATGTTGCGATCCCAGCGACGGAAATAGCTGGCGATGGAGATTTTCAATGCTGGAGCAATGCCGCGATACAGCACGTAAATCGCCGCCGCCGCACCAATATAGCGTGAAATGGTTAACCCTAATCCAGCGCCGACAAAGCCCAATCCTTCCCAACCCATACAGCCGTATATCAGTACGCTACTGATCACGATGTTGAGAATGTTCATGCCGCCGTTAATCAGCATCGGGATTTTAGTGTTGCCTGCACCACGCAGTGCACCGCTGCCAATCAGCGCAATCGCCGCCGCTGGATAGCTCCACGCCGAAGTTTGCAGATAGCTCAGCGCCAGCTCTTTCACTTTGGGATCCGCGCTGCCGGCAATCACATCAATGATCAGGTGTCCCCAGAACTCAATGGCGATAACCAGCACAAAAGCCAGCGCGGTCATCAGTCCTAGCGACTGACGCGTCGCCGCGCGCGCACGCTTACCGTTGCGCTTGGCCAGGCTAAACGCCACCACCACCGTGGTACCGAGATCGATTGCCGCGAAGAAGGAGATCACCACCATATTGAAGCTGTCGGCCAGACCCACGCCCGCCATGGCTTCTTTGCCTAACCAACTCACCAAAAAGGTACTGAGGACACCCATGAGCATCACACAGAGGTTTTCGATAAAGATCGGCACGGCTAAGGGGGTAATTTCACGCCAGAACAACGTGCGATAAGAGCGACGTTTGGGATACCACGCCGTATTTCTAACCGCCCGCATCATTACTACGCCAGGATTTTGCAAGGGATTTCCAAATCACTTTGGAGAGGAAGAAGAGTAATAATGATGATAGGCCACTGACAAATATGCAAAGTGTTTCCCATCACCATTTAATCATTATTACAAACTTTTTGTCGCCAGCACCGCAGGATCGGCTGCACCTCCCAGATAAGCGCTGCGCACGTCGTCGTTATTGAGCAACTCGGCCCCGCTTCCGCTGAGACGAATCTCGCCATTGACCATCACATAACCGCGATCCGCCAGCTGCAGCGCATGCCTGGCATTCTGCTCCACCAGAAACAGCGTCATTCCCTGCTGCGTTAGCTCGCGCAGGATGGCAAAAATCTGCTTTACCACAATCGGCGCGAGCCCAAGACTGGGTTCATCCAGCAACAATAATTTGGGGCGACTCATCAACGCGCGGGCAATCGCCAGCATCTGCTGCTCGCCACCGGAGAGCGTCATGGCGCGCTGCTTACGCCGCTCCAGCAGGCGCGGAAACAGCTGATACATGCGATCTTTATCCTCCTTAACAAAGCGTTCGCCAATGGCGATGGTGCCCATCAGCAGATTCTCTTCTACCGTCATATCGGGAAAAATGCGGCGCCCCTCCGGCGCCTGCGCAATACCGCTGGCGGCGATAAAGTGGGTTGAGCGCTGGCTGATCGCTTCGCCGCGTAGGCGGATCTCGCCGCTGGCGATGCGCGGCTGGCCAAAGATCGACATCAGCAGGGTCGATTTACCCGCCCCGTTGGCACCAATCAGCGCCACGGTTTCGCCCTGATTAACCGTTAATGAAACCTGTTTCAATGCCTGCAGCGGACCGTAAAACACATCCACCTGCTCAAACGCCAGCATCGGTTCAGCCATGGTCGCTCTCCTCTTCTGCACCCAGATAAGCGGCAATCACTTTGGCATCGTGACGAATTTGCTGCGGTGTGCCCTGCGCAATCACGTCACCGTGATCCAGCACCACGATGTGGTCAGAAATGCGCATCACCATCGGCATGTCGTGCTCAATCAGCAGTACGCTGATGCGATGGTCGGCGCGCAGGCGATGCAAAATCTGGCTCAGCGCCTCAGTCTCCACTGGATTTAACCCCGCCGCCGGTTCGTCCAGGCAAATCAATTCTGGTCGTGTACACATGGCACGCGCAATCTCCAGCCTGCGCTGCTGACCATAAGAGAGTGTGCCCGCCAGCCGGTTGGCAGTGGAGACCAAATCAACATTTTCCAGCCAGTAGAAAGCGCGATCGAGTGCACGATTTTCCGCTTGGCGATAGCCGCGCGTGTTCAGTACTCCCGCCAGCAGCTGGCGATTGACCTGCATATGCTGCGCCACCAACAAATTCTCAATCACCGACATCTCACGAAATAGCCGAATATTTTGGAAGGTGCGCGCCAACCCGGCGCGGTTCACCAGATGCGCGCCGCCAAACATCTTGTACCAGAGACGCGAGCCGAGCCGTGCCGGATGGATAAAGTCTGTTGCATGAATTTTTTGTCCCAACACCTGAATCACATCGGTGCTGCGCTGGTTGGCATTGAGCACAATGCGCCCGCTCGTCGCGCGATAAAAACCGGTCAGGCAGTTGAAGACTGTGGTTTTGCCTGCGCCGTTCGGGCCAATCAGTGAGGTCACCGATCCGCGCTCCACCGCCAGGCTAACATCATTCAACGCCTTAATGCCGCCGAAGCGCATCATCAGGTTGGTCACTTGCAGGATGGCATCACTCATGGCGCACTCCTTTGCGTAACGGCACACCGACGCGTGCAGTGCGCACCAGGCCGCGCGGCCGCCAGATCATCATTAGCACCATTAGCATGCCGAACAGCAGCACGCGATACTCGGCAAAGCTGCGCAACAGTTCGGGCGCCACCGTCAGGACAAACGCCGCCAACACCACGCCGAGCGTCGAGCCCATACCGCCGAGTACCACAATGGCGAGGATCAGCGCCGATTCAAAAAAGGTGAATGACGTGGGATTAACGAAGCCCTGATAGCTGGCAAAAAATACTCCGGCAATGCCCGCGGTGGAAGCACCCAGCATGAAGGCGGAAAGCTTAACCAATACGTGATTGAGCCCCATGGCGCGGCAGGCAATTTCATCTTCGCGCAGCGCTTCCCAGGCACGGCCAATCGGCATGCGCGTCAGGCGATGTTTGATCCACAGCACCAGCAGCACTACCAGCACCAACACAACGTAAATGAAAATAAACTTCATATTTGGGTTGTAGGTGACATGAAAGAACTCGTGATACGGCACGCCCCCCTCGCGCGCGCGCCGACCAAACTCAAGGCCAAAGAAGGTTGGCGACGGTACAGAAACGCCGTTCGGCCCTCCGGTAAAAGAGAGCCAGTTAGTCAGCACTAAGCGGATAATTTCACCGAAGCCGAGCGTAACAATCGCCAGATAATCACCGTGCATGCGCAGCACCGGAAATCCCAGCAGCGCACCGGCAAAAGCGGCCAGCAGCGCGGCGAGTGGCAGCATGCTCCAGAAGCCCAATCCAAGGTATTGATAGCCGAGCGCCAGGCCGTACGCGCCGATGGCGTAGAAGGCGACATAGCCCAAATCGAGCAACCCAGCGAGCCCCACCACAATGTTTAAACCTAGCCCGAGCAGCACGTAGATCAGGCCAAGAATCGCCACCGTCAGCAGGTATTTACTGGAAAGAAACGGAAAGGCCAGCGCCACGATCAGCAGCAGCGGCAGAATCCAGCGCAGGCGCGAGCGGTAGCCGGGATCGCGCACGTAAACGCCATCATCCCCGCCGGCAAACTTACGCATAACGCGCTGGCCAAAGGGGGCGAGGATAAACACGCTAAACAGCAAGCGTCCCGCCATCACCACGGCCACCAGCAGCCCCACGCGCTGCGGTGAGAGTGTGAAACTGTAACCATCAAGCACTACGCCAACGATCGGCCCAAAGACCACCAGCGCCACCAGTCCTGCCAGCAGCGTGTCGAGCAGTGCCTGGCGCAGCGGATTTTGCGTCATTGCCTTCATCAAAACGTCCTCACACTTTCGCAACCAGCGGTCGTCCCAGCAATCCTTGCGGGCGGAAGATCAAAATCACCACCAGCAGCGAAAACGAGAACACATCTTTGTAATCCGAGTTCACCATGCCAGCGAACTGCGCTTCCGCCACGCCGAGCAGCAATCCGCCCAGCATTGCGCCCGGCAGCGAACCGATGCCGCCGAGCACCGCCGCGGTAAAGGCTTTAATACCAATGATGAATCCGGCGTAGAAATCAAAAGTGCCATAATTCATAGTGACCAGCACGCCAGCTAATCCGGCCATCGCCGCGCCAATGACAAAAACCAGCGAGATCACCCGATCGGTATTAATCCCGAGAATCGATGCCATGCGCCGGTCCTGCTGCACCGCGCGGCAAATTCGTCCCAGCTTGGTGTATTGGATAACCCACGTTAGCAGCGCCATGCCGCACAAGGCCGCGATCAAAATGAAAATTTTAGTCCAGGTGATTTGCACCACGCCGCCATCAATCTCCATACGCAGCACGCCCGTCAGCAGCGTTGGAATCCCCTGCTGATTCGGTCCCTGGCTAAGCTGTACATAGTTTTGCAAAATCAGCGACATGCCAATCGCCGAGATCAGCGGTGCAAGCCGCGTTGAGTTACGCAGCGGCCGATAGGCAATACGCTCAATCGCCCAGCCGTAGGCCGACGTAACAATGATGGTGAAGATCAGTGTGCCGAAAATCAGCAGCGGAAAGGAGTGAATGCCAAAGAAACTGAGGAGCGATAAGCCAATTGCGCACAGATAGGCGGAGATCATATACACCTCGCCGTGGGCGAAGTTGATCATGCCGATGATGCCGTAAACCATGGTGTAGCCGATGGCGATCAAGCCATAAACCGCACCCAGCGTTAAACCGTTAATCAGTTGCTGTAAGAAGAAGGCGTCCATAATCTCGTCTCGTACTCAATGGGAGCGCACACCTCACGCTCAATCGCGAATAGCCCCGCAACGTGCGGGGCCGCGTGGCAGATTACAGCTGGTGGTATTTGCCTTTGTCATCCCACTGATAAACGACGTAATCCGAGACTTTGAGGTCACCTTTTGTATCCCACGCTTTTTTGCCCATCACGGTATCCACGCTGTTAGCTTTCAGCCAGTCGCTGGCTTTAGCGTTATCTTTACCGGCCGCTTTGTACGCGGCTGCCAGCGTCTGCACGGAAGCATAGGCATATAAGGTGTAACCTTCGGGCTCAAAACCGCCGGCGCGGAATTTCTCGATCACCGCTTTGCCATCGGCAATGGTGCGCGGATCGTTGCCAAAGGTCATGTACACCCCTTTGGTGTACTGCGGGCCGCCTGCCGCCGTCACCATCTCCTCGGTGACGATGCAGTCACCGGAGAAGAAGGCAGCATTCACGCCTTGCTCACGCATCTGGCGTACCAACGGACCGGCTTCCGGATGACATCCGCCGAAATAGACCACGTCAGGTTTCAGCGCGCCAATTTTCGTGACCAGCGCATTGAAATCTTTCTCACCCCGCGAAAGCCCTTCATACAGCACCTCTTTTACGCCGCGCTTCTCCAGCGAGGCTTTCGTGGCATCCGCTAAGCCCTGACCGTAGGTGTCCTTGTCATGAATAATCGCGACTTTTTTGGCTTTGAGCTTATCAATGATGTAATCGGCGGCAATTGCGCCCTGCTGGTCGTCACGACCACACATGCGGAACATGGTTTTCATACCGCGCTCGGTGATTTGCGGGTTGGTAGATCCAGGCGTAATCGCCAGCACGCCAGCCTCATCATAGACTTCCGACGCCGGCATGGTGGATGAGGAGCAGAAGTGGCCCACTACCGCCATCACTTTGTCTTGATCGACTAAGCGGTTAGCGACAGAGACCGCCTGTTTTGGCTCGCAGGCGTCGTCCCCCTGCACCAGCACGATTTTCTCACCGTTAATGCCGCCGGCGGCATTGATGTCCTCCGCTGCCTGGCTGGCGCCTTTCCAGTATTGCGCGCCGTAGGTCGCATTGGGCCCAGAGAAAGGACCGGCCACGCCAATTTTAATCTCTGCCTGAGCGTAAAAAGCCACGCTTAAACAACCTGCAATCGCCACCTTCATTGGGTGTTTTATGAATTTCAAAGACATGCTTTCAATCCTCAACGGGTCAGGAACGGAGCCATACCACGGCCTGGGAGAAATCAATTTCTGAAACTTCGGCGGAACAGCGTGCGGCCAATAAAATCCCCTGAGATCGCCACTCATGGCGATCTGCTTTCAGTCACGCATCAATGTGCGCCCTGAGCTCAACAGCTTAGGTTCATTAAGGCTACGGTTGAAAATCAAGCAATAATCTCGCCAACTTATTATAACGCGGGCGGTTTTTGCATTGGCATCGCGCCAGGACTGGAGACACGCGATGTAACATCCCTGCTGATCATAAACATAGCCAAGGTTACGCCACACACCAGCACCGCGATGGTGCAGAATGCGGTTGATCACAGATTCTTCATCGTCGTGAGGGGTTTATCCGCTATGCTCTGGTGAAAACGGTCCACGTTTCCTGAAGGAGAACCTATGAACACGCAACGGAACGGATTAAGCAGCCAGCAAGCGCTGGACGAATTAGAGCGTCTTTATGATGCGGCGGTTGACGCCCTGCGCAACGCCATTCGCGATTTCACGGCGACCGGACAAGTGCCGGATGAAGCCGCACGCCAACAAGGCCTGTTTGTTTATCCGCAGCTGCGTATCACCTGGCTGGGCGAAGGCCCGCAGAAAAATCGCACCCGCGCCTGGGGACGCTTCACCCATACGGGCAGCTACAGCACCACCATCACGCGCCCGGCGCTGCTGCGTCACTACCTTAGCGAGCAGTTGCACATGCTGGAGAAGGAGTATGACGTGCAGATTGAAGTGGGGCCATCACAGCAGGAGATTCCTTATCCGTATGTGATCGACGGTTTGTCGCTCGATCGCTCCATGAGCGCCAGCATCGCGCGCCATTTCCCCACCACCGAACTGTCGCAGATTGGCGATGAAACGGCAGACGGCCTATTCCACGCCAATGCCATTTTCCCGCTGTCGCACTTCGATGCGCTGCGCACCGATTTCTCGCTGGCACGTCTGCGTCACTACACCGGCACCAGCGTTGAGCATTTTCAGCCGTTCGTGCTGTTTACTAACTACACACGCTACGTAGATGAATTTGTGCGCTGGGCCATTGAGCAAGTGCAGGATCCCAGTACGCCGTATGACAGCCTGGCCTGTGCCGGTGAGGTGGTGATCACCGCCGAGACACCAGACCCAACGGCGATGATGTCCGATCTGGCGTGGAAGAAACACCAAATGCCCGCCTGGCACCTGACGTCACCGAATCGTCGCGGCATTACGCTGGTGAACATCGGCGTGGGTCCATCCAATGCTAAAACTATCTGCGATCATCTGGCAGTGATTCGCCCTCACGCCTGGCTGATGATTGGCCACTGCGGCGGCCTGCGTGAAAGCCAGACCATTGGCGATTATGTCCTCGCACACGCCTACCTGCGTGACGATCACGTACTCGACAGCGTATTGCCGCCGGATATCCCGATCCCAAGCATCGCCGAAGTGCAGCGCGCGCTGTATGACGCCACCAAAGCGGTGAGCGGCATGCCGGGCGAAGAGGTTAAGCAGCGCCTGCGTACGGGCACGGTCGTCACCACCGATGACCGCAACTGGGAGCTGCGCTACTCCGCTTCTGCGCTGCGCTTCAACCTGAGCCGCGCCGTGGCGGTCGATATGGAGAGCGCCACCATCGCCGCGCAGGGTTACCGCTTCCGCGTGCCGTATGGCACGTTACTGTGCGTGTCCGATAAACCGCTACACGGCGAGATCAAACTGCCTGGCCAGGCAAACCGCTTCTATGAAGGGGCGATTTCTGAGCACCTGCAGATCGGCATCTGCGCGGTGGAACTGCTGCGTGCCGAGGGCGATAAGCTGCACTCAAGGAAGCTCAGAACCTTCAACGAGCCGCCGTTTAGATAATCATGATGAGTTCCGGCCCTTGTGGGGCCGGAACAGTGCAGTAAAGCGCGTCATGACATTTTCAAAACAATATTCTGAACAAACCACGCCAACACCAGAAGGCAAGTCGGTAACATGATTTTCCAGGTAAGACTGTTGTTAAAGGCAGATATTTTTTCTTCCAGCTGATTGAATCTTTGATCAACTCTTTCGAACTTCTCATCAATCCTTGCGAACCGTGCATCTATTTTGTCGAACTTCAGTTCGGATTTCTCTTCCATCCGCTCAAACTTTTTATCGATACGTTGTTCAAGCGCCCCTAGCTCGCCCATAATCTCGACACGCATTGCCCCCTGCTCGGCTCGAACCTTTTCGATATCCGCCTTGGTAGAAAAATGTTCTGAACGCGCGGTTAGCACAGCCACATCCGTCTGAATCTGCTGCGTGTTTTTTTCCAGCTGTTCAACCCGCTTGGTTAACTGTTCCATTTGATGATCTCCTTTGTTACCAACATCAAAAATTAGCGGTGGGAACACGCGAGTTGTATTGCTTATGGGGTAATCCATTACCGAATCCTCTTCCATCGCTTTCGCACAATCTTTCCACCACTCTGTTAGTGAAACAGATTTGCGCAGCGTTAACATTCCACGATCCCGCCATTCGCAGCACTATTTTACAGGGCAGGATTAAACAACACGCACAGCCTAGGCCGACCCGAGAGGGAAGAGAAGTGAGCATCAAAAGGGATTGCGAGGTGTCACGCAGAAAATAAGCAGAGGATTGCAACAGCAGACACGGAAGCCCGATCGGGCTTCCGTTAAATAACCATTACGCGCTCAGCCAACCCAGTTTGATGACAAACAGAATTGACAGAATAATCAGCGCCGGATTCACCTCTTTGGTGCGTCCGCTCAGCAGTTTCACCACGGTCCAGGTGATGAAGCCAAAGGCAATACCGTTGGCGATGGAATAAGTCAGCGGCATGGTTAGCGCCGTCACGGTCACTGGCGCCGCAGTGGTGATGTCTTTCCAGTCAATATCCGCTAAACCCGAGGCCATCAATACCGCCACAAACAGCAGCGCAGGTGCCGTTGCATACACCGGTACGCTGCCCGCCAGCGGCGAGAAGAACAGGCTGAGCAGGAAGAGGATAGCCACCACAATCGCAGTCAAACCGGTGCGACCACCGGCACTAACGCCTGCAGCAGATTCCACATAGCTGGTGGTGGTTGAGGTGCCGAGCAGCGAACCGAACAGTGCTGCGGCGCTATCGGCAATCAGCGCACGGCCCATTTTCGGCACGTTGCCCTGCTCATCCGCTAATCCTGCACGTTTGGTCACACCCAGCAAAGTGCCGGTGTTATCGAACACATCCACAAACAGGAAAGCGAAAATCACGCTCACCAGGCCCACATTAAACGCACCAGCAATATCCAGCTGCATCAAGGTCGGCGCAATGGAGGGTGGCGCGGAGAACACACCGCCAAACGGCGTCAGGCCAATACCCATAGAAATGAAGGTGACCACCAGAATGCCGATCAGTACCGCGCCGGTTACGCGACGCGCTTCCAGCACCACAATGATAAAGAAGCCAAGCAGCGCTAACAGCGGGCCAGGTTTGGTCAAATCGCCCAGGCCAACCAGCGTTGCCGGATTGTCCACCACGATACTCGCGCCTTCCAGGGCAATAATCGCCAGGAACAGGCCGATGCCAGCACCAATGCCCGCACGCAGCGGCAGCGGAATGCTGTTAATAATCCACTCACGAATTTTGAAAAGCGACATGGCAAAGAAAATCACCGCTGACAAGAACACCGCGCCCAGCGCGACTTGCCACGTGTATCCCATGTGCAGAACCACGGTATAAGTGAAGAAGGCGTTAAGACCCATGCCCGGTGCAAGGGCAATCGGGTAGTTAGCGATCAGGCCCATCAGCACACAGCCAATCGCCGCCGCCAGACAGGTTGCGACGAAGACCGCGCCTTTATCCATGCCGGTTGCGCCGAGGATGCTCGGGTTAACAAACAGAATGTAGGCCATCGCCAGAAAGGTCGTGATACCCGCAATGATTTCCGTGCGGACCGTTGTGTTATGCGCTTTTAATTTGAAGAGTTTTTCTAACATCATCATCTCTCATGAGCGGAGTCGGCACCAATGCGCGTTCTCACTTGCCAATGTGGTTTACATGTTTATTTTTGTAGTGAAGGCCAGGCGGCGTTGAGTAAATCGTCCGCTTACCCTTGTCTCTAATAGCAATAGCTATGCCAGCCTCGTACGCAATCGATTACGTTTCTGATTACCTGTGAGGCTGAGATAATTCTGAACCATAACGAGGCGCGATTATGGTGCATTGCACCGCTGCCGCGCAATCGTTTTCCCTCCCCGCGATGATGACGGCAAAATGGTGCTGCACAGCACGCTTTCGTACTGTCACAGGCGATGGCGCTCACGTTTCTGGTGCTGGTTTCAGCAAGCAAAAAACGTCGGGTTACACTGCTTTTAACCCTTTCGTAACAAAAGAGGCGCCCCCATGAAGCCCGCGATTTTGGTGGTCGATGACGATCGTGCGATATGCGAACTGCTGCATGATGTCTTAAATGAACATGTTTTTACTGTTTACAGCTGCCATCAGGGCAAAGATGCGCTCACGCTGCTGGCACTGCATCCGGAAATCTCGCTGGTGATGCTGGATATGATGCTGCCCGATACCAATGGTTTGCTGGTGCTGCAACAGATGCAGCGGCAGCGTCCCGATGTGCTGGTGATCATGTTAACCGGCATGGGCTCGGAAGCAGATATGGTGGTAGGCCTGGAGATGGGGGCGGACGATTACATCGCCAAGCCGTTTAATCCGCGCGTGGTCGTGGCGCGTGCGCGGGCCGCATTACGTCGCTGCGGCCGGCTGGCGCAGCCGGAAATTCTGCAGGATGAGGGCTGGCAATTTAACGGCTGGCGTCTGGATGATGCGCGCTGCCAGCTCTTTAATCCGCAACGTGAAAGTGTGCCGCTTACCCAGGGCGAGTACACGCTATTGCGCGCGCTGGTGGCACATGCGCGTAAAGTGTTAACGCGCGATCAACTGCTGGAGCTAACGCACAGCGAAAGCCTCGACGTTTTCGATCGCACCATTGATGTGCTGATCATGCGGCTGCGGCGTAAAATCGAAGCCAATCCGCATCAGCCCAGCCTTATCCGCACCATCCGCGGACTCGGCTACGTTTTCTCCGCCGACGTCATGCGACCAGCCTCTTCGGCGCGCGAAACGCAGATCGCCTGATCCATCCAGCGCTGCATCTCGGCCAGTGGCCGGGTGCCGTCCAGCGCATTTGCGGCATGCAGATTAAAACTGGCACAGGTATGCGCCAGCTTCAGCGTTTCCGCTAGCGACCAGCCTTCATGGCTGGCATACAACACGCCAGCGCAGAACGCATCGCCCGCCCCCACGCTGCCCACAATCTCTTCTGGCGTTAAGCACCACGCTGGCTGCCAGCGCCCTTCCCCATTGGTTTGCTGTCCCCACGCGCCTTCCGGTGCATGGATCACCACACGCTGACGCACGCCCTGCTGCATCAGCCATGCCGCAGCGACAGCGAAAGCTTCCGGCGCAGCAAGACCATGCGCTGTCCGTAATTGCACGCCGGTCAGCGATTGCGCTTCCAGCTCATTGATCACCAGATAATCGAGCCAACGCAGCGCGGGCAGCACCAGCGGACGATATTCCCCCGCGCGCGAGACCAGATCGAGTGAGGTGAGGTAGCCGCGCTGCTGCATTTGCGCCAATAAACGTGCGCTGCGCGTGCCATAGTCGTCGTCGGGCACATCGAGACTATCCAGCAACAGCAAATATCCCAGATGGAAGATGCGGTGAGGCGTCACAACGGCGGCAAAATGTGCCAGGTCGAGCTGTGCATTCGCGCCGCGCGCGTGAAAGAAAGTGCGCTGGCCATCCGGCGCGGTCATCACCTGGGTCATCGCGGTACTGCTAAGGCGCGTTTGCTGCACAAACTGACGATCGATGTGATGTTCGTCCAGCCGTTGCACAATATACTCGCCATCGCTGTCTTCACCGACCATACCCACGGCCGCCAGCGGCAAATTCACCTGCATGCGCGCCAGCGTAAACAGCACATTGAGCGCCGCCCCACCGCTGCATTTTTCGCTGTGATGAATTTCCGTCAGCCAGCCCTGCTCCGGCCAGTGGCTGATACGCTGTACGTGGTCCACCAGCATGCTGCCCGCCCCGATGATGCCATTACGCGCCATCTTTCAGGCCCTCCCGGCGCTGCCGAACACCTGCATCTGCTGCGCCACCACGTTGGCGATATCACGTTCCACCGCCATCAACAGCTCGGCAAAGGCGTCATAGCGTGCATCACGCTGGCTAATCTGCGTTTCAATCGCGCCCAGCGCTGCCTGCGACATGCCGGTGTAGAAGTTAATTTTGTTGATGCCAAGGCTGATGGCACGACGGAAGTCAGCATCGCTGATCCCTGAACCGCCGTGCAGCACCAGCGGAATGCCCGCCGTGGTACGAATCGCCGCCAGCCGGTCGAAATCGAGCTTCGGTTCGCCTTTGTATTTGCCGTGTGCGTTGCCAATCGCCACCGCCAGGCAATCAATACCGGTTGAGCGGACAAAGTCAGCGGCCTGCGCCGGATCGGTGAATTTATCGCTGTCAGCTTCGCCAAACAGCGCACCGCCTTCATCGCCGCCCACCGCACCGAGCTCCGCTTCCACCGACACGCCGAGCGCGTGGCACATCTTCACCACTTCGCGCGTCTGGCGCACGTTTTCGTCGTAGCTGAGCGTCGATCCATCAAACATCACCGAGGTAAAGCCGAGACGAATCGCCTGCATCACCGCCTCAAAATGCAGGCCGTGATCGAGATGCAGCACCACCGGAATGTCGTGCAGCGCCGCTTCGGTGCGCACCGCCGCCACCAGATGTTCAAGGCTGACATATTTAAAATGCACCTCGGCGATGCTGATGATAAACGGTGAGCGCTGCTGCTCTGCCGCCTGAAAGAGCGCCCGCAGGAAATGCGTGTCGAGGACGTTGAACGCGCCGAGCGCGTAACTGTTTTGCTGCGCATGAGTTAACCCCTGCGCCAGGGAAATCAGTGCCATGATGGGCTCCTTTATGCCAGCCAGCGGTGATAGTCGTTACACAACAGCCAGCGCGGTTCTTCATCTTCATCAAGCGGATTAAAGCGCGCCAGCGGCGTGAGAAAAACATTGTCATGTTCGTCGTCGTTGGGCATTGAGACTTCACCCACCAGCACGTCGCCGTAACCCTCTTCGCCCCAGAAGCTGTGCCAGATGCCCGGCAGCAAGGTGACGCTTTCGCCGGGCGATAAGCGTAACTGCGAACCGGCGGCATGGGTTTGGCGGATGCCATCCAGCGTGACATTCACCGCCGTATCGGCCAGCTGATTGCCCGCCCGGTTATGCAGCGTGACGATCAGATTGCCGCCGCCGCGATTGATGATGTCTTCCATCTTTTGCGGGTGGTAATGCATGGGCGTGATCTGCCCTTCGCGCACATGCATGATCTTCTCGGCATAGGGCTTGCCCCACGGCCGGCCGCCGCGTGAGCCGTTGCGCAGGGTGAACAGGGTTAAACCGGTTTGCGTAAAATCGTCGGCACCGAAGCTGGTGACATCCCAGCCGAGGTGCAGCGCCAGCAGTTCATCGGCGGCCTGTTTATCCAGCGCGCGCCACTGCGCGAGGCCGAAATCGGCCCACGGCGGCAGATGCACATCCTGACGTATAAAAAATTCGCGGGTACGTTGTAAAATCGCATTCACTTCAGAGCGTTGCATGAAAGCTCCTCGCGTTTCGGGGTTCAGGTCGCCATGAATGGCGACCCTACATCTCTCGGGATTATTTCACCGTCCAGCCCTTGTAGCTGCTTACGCTATTACGATCGATCATCGTCACTGGGATCAACACCGGCTTATCCGGCGCTGGTTTACCCTGCAGAATGTCGTAACCGATCTCGACCGCTTTCGCTGCCATCACCTGCGGGTCTTGAGCCGGCGTTGCGACGAACAGTGAGCCTTTGCGTTTCAGCGCTTCTTCACCGTCTGGCGATCCATCGACGCCAACAATAAAGAACTCGTTACGCTGCGCCTGTTTCGCGGCTAAATCAGCCCCAATCGCCGTGGGATCGTTAATGGCGAATACCGCATCAATCTTCGGATTAGCAGATAGCAGGCCGGTCATCACTTCCAGGCCACCTTCACGGCTGCCTTTAGCGTTCTGGTTATAAGAGAGCAGTTTGATATCAGGATGAGTCTTCAGCTCGTTCATGCAGCCTTCGACACGGTTCTGCACCGCAGAGACCGGCGGCCCGTTGATGATCACCACGTTGCCTTTGGCTTTCAGGCGATCGGAGATGTATTTACACGCCATCGCCCCGGCGGCGGTGTTATCGGAGGTAATGGTTGCGTTGGCGCCGTCAGCCGCCACGTCGACCGCCACCACCACAATGCCGGCGTCACGCGCACGTTTCACCGCCGGCGCAATGCCTTTGGAATCGGCGGCGTTAAGGATGATCATGTCCACTTTGGCGGCGATAAAGTTATCAATCTGGCCCACCTGCTGGCCAAGATCGTAGCCGCTGGACACCAGCGTCACATTGACCTTGTCGCCCGCCAGCTCCCGCGCCTTGAGCTCTGCGCCTTTGGTGATCTGCACGAAGAACGGGTTGGCAAGATCGCCCACCGTCACGCCGATAGATTTCAGTTCTTTTGCCTGAGCCACGCCAGCACTGAACAGCGTCGCCGCCAGCAGCCCGGTTACAATCGGATTAAAACGCATAGTCGATGTTCTCCTGCTTTTTTTGGTTTTTTACCCTCACCCTAGCCCTCTCCCGCCAGCGGGAGAGGGAATGATTAGGTGGAGCGGACTTTGAAATTTCAGCTTGCTCGGGCGGCCCCCTCTCCCGCCTGCGGGAGAGGGCTGGGGTGAGGGCCAGCACGCACAATCTCAACCCACGTGATGCCGTGTCCGATACTTATCGATCAGCACCGCGATAATGATCACCGCGCCCTTTATCACTAACTGCCAGAAATAGGAGACGCCCATCAGCGTCATACCGTTATTCAACGTGGCAATGATGAGCGCACCAATCAGCGTACCGGTGATGGTGCCGATACCGCCGACAAAACTGGTGCCGCCAAGGATCACCGCTGCAATCGCATCCAGCTCATAACCGACGCCGAGGTTGCCGTTGGCGCTATACAAGCGCGAGGCGCTCATCAGCCCACCGAGTCCGGACAGCAAGCCGCTCATGGCGTAGACAAACAGCAGCACCACGCTAACTTTGATACCGGTGAGGCGCGCCGCCTGCACGTTGCCGCCCACCGCGTAGATGTGTACGCCCAACGTGGTGCGACGCAGAATGAACCAGCACAGCGCAATCACCGCAAAGGCGATAACGATCAGCCACGGCACCGGCCCGAGATAGCCGTTGCCTATCCACTCAAAATTGATGTCGGAGTTAATCACCGTGGTGCCGTTGGCCAGCAGATAGGCCGCGCCGCGCATCGCGGTATAGGTACCCAGCGTAACAATAAAGGGCGGTAGCCCTGCCCACGCCACCAGAACGCCGTTGAACAACCCCATAATCAGCCCGGCACCCAAGGCCGCCGGAATAGTGAGCGACGCAAATGCCGGATCGAGCGACACCACCATCGCCACCACTGCCGTGGTGCCGAGCATCGATCCCACCGACAAATCAATGCCGCCGGTGAGGATCACAAAAGTCATGCCCGCCGCCAGCACGATATTGATCGAAGCCTGACGTGTGATGTTGAGCAGATTGCCCTCGGTGAAGAAGTTCGGCGTGACAAAGCCAAACACCGCCACGATCAGGATGAGAATCGGCAGGATGCCGACGGTTTGCAGCAGGTCGCTCATTAACGCGCGCTTGAGCGTCGGGCTTTTTACGCGTGCGGTTTCACTGGTCATTGCGGTCTCCTCAGGCCTGAACCGGCTGTGCGCCGGTGGCCAGTGTCATAATGTTTTCCTGGCTAATCTCTGCCCCACTCAGCTCACCGGCGATAGAACCTTCGCGCATCACATACACCCGATCGCTCATGCCCACCACTTCCGGCAGCTCGCTGGAGATCATTAATATCGCCACGCCCTGCTGCGCCATCTGCTGCATCATGCGGTAGATTTCGCTCTTAGCGCCGACATCCACGCCACGCGTCGGCTCGTCAAGAATCAGGATGCGGGGCGCAATCGCCACCCAGCGTGAAATCAGCAGCTTCTGTTGATTGCCGCCGGATAAACCACCGGCACGCACCTGAGCGTGCGGCACGCGAATGTTGAGCGAATCGATTGCTTCGCTGGCGATCTTCTGCCCTTTGCGCCGGTTCAGCAGGCCGTAGCTGGCATCGCGCTCCAGCGTCGCCATCACAATGTTGTCTTGCGCCGCCAGCTCGAGAAACAGGCCCTGCTCTTTACGGTTCTCGGTGAGAAAACCGATGCCGCGCGCAATCGCATCGCGCGGGGAGTGAATCTGCACCTTTTCGCCATCGATCCAGATCTCGCCGCTGCTGGGTTTACGCACACCAAAAATCAGCTGCGCCAGCTCGCTGCGCCCGGCACCGACCAATCCCGCCAGGCCGACGATCTCGCCGGCGCGCACCACCAGACTGCTGGGATGCACTTTGTGTTTGTCGCTCAGGTGATTGACGGCCAGGCGGATGTCGCCAGGCGGAATAGTGCGGTCTTTGTTGAACAGGTCGCTGAGCGGACGGCCCACCATCATGCGCACCAGCTCGCTGGCGTTGAGCTGTTCGCGCGTCAGGCTGCCCACATATTCGCCGTCGCGCAGGACGCTCACCCGGTCTGAAAGCTCATACACTTCCGCCATGCGGTGGCTGATATAGATGATGGCCATGCCTTCGCTGCGCAGACGTTTAATCAGCGCAAACAGCTGTTCGGTTTCGCGATTGGAGAGCGCCGCGGTAGGTTCATCCATCACCAGGATGCGGCTGTTACGGTGCAGCGCGCGGGCGATTTCCACCTGCTGCTGCTCGGCAATGCTGAGACGGCTCACCAGATCGGTGGCGTTGAACTGTGCGCCCAACCGATCGATCACCCGCTGCGCCTCTTCTGCCATCTGGCGACGTTTCACCAGCCCGCCGCGCGTGATTTCGCTGCCGAGGAAGATGTTCTCCGCCACCGTGAGATTGGGTGCCAGGTTGATCTCCTGATAAATCAGCGTAATGCCCGCCGCCAGCGCCTCTTTAGGGCCTTTAATCGCATAAGGCTGGCCGTCGATAAGAATTTCCCCACTGCTGGCGGTATAAGCACCGGCCAGAATTTTCATCAAAGTACTTTTGCCTGCGCCATTTTCACCCATCAGCGCATGCACTTCACCGGGCCAGACCGTGAGATCCACGCCCTTTAGCGCATAGAAACTGCCAAAGCGCCGGGTGATACCACGCATCGAGAGTATCGGTGTGCCGTCCATTGAGAGGCTCCTGCTGGCAAAGGTTGCAGCGAGTAAAGCCTGCCCAGATAAATGGAAAATGTCAGCGACCGTTCATATTTGTCATATTTCGCCCCGCTCGCGCTTCTATACTCGCCGGGAGTTGAGCGGTAAGAGGTGGCGAAAATGAGTCACGGTCTGCACTGGCACGCTGGCGCACGTAGTCGCCTGCTGCTGTTTAACCTGCTGGTGATGTCGGTCACGCTGGCAGTCGGCCTGGTGGCGATTTTTGGATTTCGCCACGCCGGTCACATTCAGGAACAGGCACAGGCACAAACTCTGGCCGATATGAATGGCAGCCTGGCGCTGGCGCGCGATACCGCCAATGTGGCGATTGCCTCAGTGCGCCTGTCGCAGGTGGTCGGCGCGCTGGAGTATCAGAGCGAGTCGGCTCGATTGCAGCAAACCCAACGGGCGTTGCAGCAGTCGCTGACGCTGCTAGCCCACGCGCCGCTGGCCGCTCAGCAACCGCAGCTGCTCACGCGGATTCGTGAACGCAGCCAGATGCTGGAACTGAGCATTAATCAACTGCTGCGTGAAGGTCATCAACGCCACTTGCAGCGCAACGTGATGCTAAGCGGCCTGTGGCAAGCGCAGCTGCTGCTTAATCGTATTGATCTCCTGACTCACGCCAATTCCCCTTCTGACGCGCTGCGTCAGCAAACCCACAGCCTGTTAAGCGTGGCGATTCAATCCACGGGGCCACAAGCGGCGGTGCAGCAGCTGCAAACGGTGCTGCGCCAGTGGCACGCGTTAGCACTGAGCGGCGTGTTAAATACCCAGGCACAACGGCTGATCGCGACCAGCAGCAGTTTGCTACCCGTGGCGCAGCAGCTTGAGCAGAGTGATATCGCTATCGCCTACGCCACCTACCGCATTAAAGCGCTGGTGGCGATGCTCAATGAAGACATCACCCATTACGTGCAGCTGGTGGCGCAGCAGAGCGATGCGCGCAGCGCAGTGACTCACGAGGAGCTGGATTCCATCATCGGCTTTATTGGCCTGTTTATGCTGCTGGCGCTGCTGATCACCGGTTACGCGGGTTACTACATTTACCGCAATCTCGGCTCCAGCCTGACGGCGATCGCCCACGCCATGACGCGGCTGGCACAGGGTGAAAAGAGCGTCAACGTACCCGGTCTGGCGCGGCGCGATGAGCTTGGCGATCTGGCGCGCGCCTTTAACGTGTTTGCGCGTAATACCGCCTCGCTGGCGCACACCTCGCGCCTGCTGAAAGAGAAAAGCAACCAGCTGGAATCCACCTTTCTGGCGATGCGCGACGGCTTTGCGCTGTTTGACAACAGCGGCCAGCTGGTGGTGTGGAATGCGCAATATGCCGAGCTGCTGGGTATCGCGCCGCGCGAACTGCATCGCGGCCTGCACTATCAGCAGCTGCTAACCCGCGTCAATATCCAGCTCAACGGGCTAGCGGATGCCCAGGAAGTGCGGCTGGATGATGGCCGCACGCTGGAGCTGCGTTTCAGCCCGGTGCCGCGTCGTGGCATGGTGAACACCGTGCTGGAGCGCACCACGCGCAAAGCGCTGGAAGAAGCGCTGCTGCACAGCCAGAAGATGAAAGCGGTTGGACAGCTAACCGGCGGACTGGCGCATGATTTCAATAATCTGCTGGCGGTGATCATTGGCAGCCTGGCGCTCACCGTCGATCAGCTGCCGCCCGGCACACTCGCCAACCGCATCGATCGTGCCCGTCAGGCGGCCGACCGTGCCGCACAATTAACGCAGCGCCTGCTGGCCTTCTCGCGCAAACAGGCGCTCTACCCGCGTGCGGTATCGGTGGTGGAGCTGGTAGACAATCTGCACTCGCTGTTGCAGCACGCGCTGTTACCGGGACAGCAGCTGGTGGTGGATGCACAGCGTCCCGGCTGGCCGGCGTGGATCGATGCCGGCCAGCTGGAAAATGCGTTGATGAATCTGGTGGTGAATGCGCGCGATGCCATGGAGCAACAAAGCGGAGAAATCCGTCTGCGCATCTGGAACCAGCGCAAGCAGGAAGCGGACGGCAAACGCGATCGCGTCACGATTGAGGTTATCGATCACGGTTGTGGCATGTCGACGGAGGTGCGTGAACAGGTGTTTGAGCCATTCTTTACCACCAAAGCGATCGGCAGCGGCAGCGGTTTGGGGTTATCGATGGTGTATGGCTTTGTGCGTCAGTCCGGCGGGCAGGTAGAACTGGAAACCGCGCCGGGGCAAGGCACCACCGTGCGCCTGCTGCTGCCACGCGCACCAGATACCGCGCAGCCGGTGGCGCTGCCGTCGGCCTTTACCCCGGAAATCAGCAGCGATCGGCTGGTATTGGTGCTGGATGATGAACCCACGGTGCGGCAAACGCTGTGTGAACATCTGCATCAGCTCGGTTACCTGACGCTGGAGTGCGGTGACGGCGAAAGCGCGCTGGCACTGCTGCGCCAGACGCCAGATGTTGAGCTGCTGATCAGTGATTTGATGCTGCCGGGCGGGCTTAACGGTGCGGACGTGATTCGCCAGGCGCAGGCGCAGTGGCCGCATCTGGCGACAATCTTAATCAGCGGTCAGGATCTGCGTCAGACGCAGGTCACGCTGCCGCTGTGTGAGCGGCTGGCGAAACCCTGGCAGCAGGCGCAGCTGGTGCAGGTGCTGGAGCGCGCCTGGCAACGCAGTGCACGGCTTAATCGCGCGCGGCAGGCTGCCACAGCGGCACCCCTTTCCCGGTGATATAGCGTTTGCGCAGCTTGCTGGACACCACGTCCATGATCATCACCACCGCCACCAGGATAATGGTCAGGAACATCACGACATCCCAGTTCCATAGACGCATGTTCTCGGCATAAACCAGCCCCACACCGCCGGCGCCGACGAAACCGAGCACCGCCGCCGACCGCGTGTTGGACTCAATCTGATACAGGCTGAGCGCGAGAAAGGTCGGGAACGACTGGGTGAAGATGCCGTAGCGATGTTTTTGCAGGCTGTTAGCGCCCACCGCGCTAAGGCCGCGGCTCGGTGAACGCTCCACCGCTTCGTGCCCTTCGGCATACAGTTTGCCGAGCAGGCCAACGTCCTGAACCACAATCGCCAACACGCCCGCCAGCGGCCCCATGCCCACGGCGCGCACGAAGATCAGCCCCCAGATCGCCATGTCGATGCCCCGCAATACATCAAGCACGCGACGCACCGCCAGTGAAATCGGCCGCGTCACGGGATCGTGCATCACGTTACGCGCCGCGAGGAACGAAACCGGCAGCGCAATCAGTGAGGCGGTTAGCGTACCGGAAAACACAATCGCCAGCGTAATCCCCACCTGGGTGAAGTAGTAGCCAAACGGCCAGTTGAGGAAATCCTGCCAGACAAACATGCGCAGGAAGTAGCGGCTAAGCTGCTGGCAGCCGATGAGAAAGCGGCTCCATTCAATGCCAAAAAATGCAAAAAAGAACAGGTAGTAAAGCACGATAGCCAGCGCCACCAGTGCCACGCGACGCAAATAGCGCTGCTGAGCGGCAAACAGGGCGGCATGCTCCTGTTTGATTTTGGCGACATCCGGTGCCAGCGTAATCATTGCATCTCTCCTTCCACCACGCGGCGACGCAGCCAGCCAGACAAGGTATCCAGCAGCGAAACCACCACAATAATCAGCAGCAGCGTGATGCTGACCTGATCGTAACGATCGAGTTTTATATTGGTCATCAGCTCCTGGCCGATCCCGCCCGCGCCAACCAGGCCAAGAATGGTCGAGGAGCGGAAGTTAACTTCCAGACGCATAAAGCTGTAGGAGAGGAACGTCGGTTTAACCTGCGGCCAGAAGGCGAAGCGCATGCGCTGCAGTTTGCTGGCCCCGCAGGCAGCGAGGCCGCGCACCGGTTTATCCGAGGCGCTCTCAATCGCTTCGTAGAACAGTTTGGTCAAACTGCCGACGGTGTGCAGCGCCAGCGCGAGGAAGCCGGGAATGGCGCCAATGCCGAATGCCATAACAAACATCACCGCCCACGCCAGCTCCGGCATGGTGCGCAGGAAGGCGACAAAGGCGCGGATCGCGATGCGCAGGCTGCGCGGCGTTTGCGTATTATCGGCGGCGAAAAACGCCAGCACGGCGGCAATGCCTACCGCCACGATGGTGGACGACAGCGCCAGCTGTAAGGTTTCCCAGATCAGCGGCAGCTGGAAGTGCAGACGGTAGCCCCAATAGGCCAGCGAACCTTCGGTTTTGCCATCGGCAAACAGCAACGGCAGGTGCAGCACCGGCAGGGTTGCGCCGATGTAATCAAAGAAGTGTGGCAACGATTGCCAGACGGTGAGCAGATTGAATTCCGCCATCTTGCCCGCGGCCAGATAGAGCGCCAGCAACAGCAGCGACCACAGCAGCGAGTCGCGCTTTTGCTGGCGGCGGATGCGTTGGTAGTAGTGTTCGAAATCGGTCAAGAGGGAGATTCCTGTGTAACCCGGTCGCCATGAATGGCGACCCTTCAATGTAGGGTGCGCATTAATGCGCACCGTTTTATCGCTTACCCGCGCGAACCCTTCATCAAATCACGCTTCATATCGATAATGTTCTGGTAATCCGCCACGGTTGCCGGGCCGATGTGCTGGGTTCCGCCCACCGCTTTAACAAAGCAGCCGTGATCGTCTTTATCCAGTTTCTTGATGGTGGCCACCACCTTCGCTTTGAAATCAGCGGGCAGGTTGTTGCTCACCAGAATGGGGCCGTTCGGGATCAGCGGCGACTGCCAGATAATGCGGATCTGCTTCATCAGGTCCGGATGATCCATACGAATCAGGCGACCAAACGCGCCGGAGGTATAGCCGCTTTCACGGTCGCCAATCAGCGATGTCCAGGTTACCGCGCCATCAAACTGGCCGTTGAGCACGCCGAGAATGTCCTGCTCGTGGCCGCCGGAGAAGGTGACGCTGGAGAAGGTGTTGTTGTACTTATCATCAACCGTGCCGCCAAACTCTTTCTTGAATGCCTGATTTGGCATCAGGAAGCCTGAGGTGGAATCCGGATCGGCCATGCCGAACGATTTGCCCTTCAGGTCTTCCAGTTTTTTATACGGGCTGTCGGCTTTGACGATCACCACCGAGTGATAACCCTGTGAACCGTCTTTGTCATCCACCACAATGCCAACTATATCTACCGCTTTCGGGTTCTGCAGGTAAACCGAGGCGTAAGAAGCAGGCGACATGCTCAGCACCAGATCAATCTTGTTGCCCAGCAGGCCCTGAATCACGCCGGAGTAATCTGAGGAGTTGCGCAGTTTGGTATCCACCTGCAGCTCCTTGTCGAAGAAATCTTTCACACACTGGTTATCGCCAATCTGCTGTGTGGCGTTCTGGCCGCCGAGAATACCGAGGTTCAGTTCTTTTGGTGCATCCGCAGCGTTAACGCCAAAAGCCATCGCCATAGTCAGTAAAGCTAAAGAGGTCAGTTTCATTGGTGGTTGTTCTCTTGCCGTGGAAGTTAGTGGAGCTGGTTAATTTCGTCGCCGTACAGCTCATGCATCAGGCCGTCGGTCAACTGGGAAGGATGTCCATCAAACAGCACTCTGCCGCGCTGAATGCCGATGACGCGGGTGCAGTAGCTTCGCACCAGTTCGATTGAGTGCAGGTTGACCATCACGCTGATGCCCTGCTCGCTCACCTGGCGCAGCACGTCCATGATGCGCTTGGTATTTTTCGGATCGAGTGACGCTACCGGTTCATCCGCCAGCAGGATGCGCGGGTTCTGCATCAGCGCCCGGCAAATCGCCACGCGTTGCATCTGGCCGCCGGAGAGGTTTTCTGCACGCTGTAGCGCCTGCGGCAGCATGTTCATCCACTGCAGCAGTTCAATGGCGCGAGCGCGGTCGGTTTCGGAAAAGACTTTGAAGAACGATTTCAGCGTTGAGGTCTGGCTTAAACGGCCGAGCAGCACATTGGTGATCACATCAAGGCGCGGCACCAGACAGAAATCCTGGAAAATCATGCCGCATTCGCTGCGCCATTCACGCATCTGGCGGCTGTTCAGCGTCACCACATCGCGATCCACTTCGCCCTGATGATTGCTGAGAATCGCGCCCTGTGAGGCGCTGATGGTGCCGTTCAACATATGCAGCAGCGTCGATTTGCCTGCGCCTGAGCGACCAATCACGGCCACCAGCTCGCCCGCATGCAGATCGAAGCTGACGTTATCCAGCACCTTGTTAGCGCCGTACGCTTTACACAATCCTTGCACCGACAGCACCTTGTTGCCCTGCCCGGTGATGGGCGGAAACGGATTGTCGACGACGGTTTTCAGTAATGCCTGTGCCATGATGCACTCCATCTCTGCTGAGTGGTTGATTGCCCGCTATTACGGGCAAATCGCATGAAAGCTTGATGACAGTAAAGTGATTAAACGGTGACAGCGTGGTACGGACGCGAAAAATGCACATTGGCCCGTCGTAGGGTCCCCATTCATGGCGACCTGCCGCGTCGGTGTGTATTAGGTCGCCATAAATGGCGCCCCTACAAAATCACATGCCCGTTGTCGTAGGGTCGCCATTCATGGCGACCTGGCGCGTCGGTGTGTATTAGGTCGCCATAAATGGCGCCCCTACAAAATCGCATGCCCGTTGTCGTAGGGTCGCCATTTATGGCGACCTGGTGCGTCGGTGTGTATTTCGGTCAATCAGCCAACAATTGCCGCAAATGCTCGAGCGTATCGCGCAATGCGCCATCGTTATTCAGCGCATAGCAGTGTGCCGGCAGCGGTTCGGCCGCACGCGCCAGACGTTTTGCGATCTCAACGTCTGACTCCCGCCCGCGCTGCCGCAGCCGCTTCGCCAGCACTTCCGGCGACACCTGCAACACCAGCGGCAGCAGCTGCGTACCATAATGCTGCTGCACTATCGGCAGATGCAGGCGCGAACCGTTGACCAGCACGTTAAGACCGCGCGCCAGCCACAGATCGATCTCCTCGCCCAGCCCATAATGCAGACCGTGCGCCTGCCAGCTCACGGCAAACAGCCCCAGTGCTTCACGTCGCCGGAACTCCGCCTCGCTCAGCGCCACATGATTCTCGCCGCCGGCATCGGCTGCGCGCGTGATGTAGCGATGGGCGATCAACAGATTATCCGGCGGCGCCTCACGCAGCGCGTTCAGCAGGCTATCTTTGCCCGCGCCCGAAGGCCCGGTCAGCCAGATGAGGCGCGCCATCAGAACACCAACTTGCCTTGCGACCAGACGTGGCGAATGTGTGAATGGCCATGATCGGTATGCGCCAGTACTAAATCGGCGCGCAGCCCTTCGGCGATGCGCCCGCGATCGTGCAGGCCAATCGCCTGCGCCGGATTGCACGTCACCAGCGCCGCCGCCTGCGGCAGCGTCAGGGTATTGCGTTCATCGGCGACCAAACGGAACACCGCGTCGAGCAAACTGGCGGGATAGTAGTCGGAGGAGAGAATATCCAGCAGGCCGTGACTGGCGAGTTCCGCCGCCGCTACATTGCCGGAGTGCGATCCGCCGCGCACGATATTCGGTGCGCCCATCAACACCTGCATGCCACATTCACGCGAGGCGCGCGCTGCTTCCCGCGTGGTGGGAAATTCGGCGATGGCGCTGCCAACATCATGCGATTCGGCGACGTGGGCCGCCGTGGCATCATCGTGGCTGGCCAGCGGAATGCCGCGCGAACGGCACAAACTGGAGATGGCGTTGCGGTTCGGCGTCGAGAACTCAGCGGCCAGCGCCAGCTGTTCGCGTTCAAACTGATCCATCTGCGCGTCGCTGAGCTGATATTTGCCCTGATAATAGGTGCGATACATCTCCAGCGAGGCGTACTGACGCTGGCCCGGCGAGTGGTCCATCAGCGACACCAGCGACAGCTCCGGCGTGTTCATCAGCGCCTCAAACAGCGGCAGCGTGGTGTTGTGCGGCAGCTCGCAGCGCAGATGCAAATGGTGATCGGCGCGGTTAATCCCTTTGCGATTGCTGTCCTGAATCGCGTCGATCATCTTTGTCAGATTATCCAGACGATGGCCGCCATCGCGCACGTCGCCAACGCTAATCGCATCCAGCACCGTGGTAATGCCGCTGGCGACCATTAGCGCATCGTGGCTGCTCATTGCCGAGTGCGCGGGCCAATCGACTTTCGGTCGCGGCGTGAAGAATTTATCGAGATTGTCCGTGTGCAACTCTACCAGGCCCGGCAGCAGAAAGGCGTTTTCGCCATCCAGCGCGCCCGCCAGCTGGCTACGACTGTCGCTGAAACTGGCAATGCGCCCGTCGCGGATCTCCAGCGATCCGGCCACCACTTCCTGCTCCAGCACCAGCCGGACGTTGTTAATAATCATGCTTCTGCTCCTGTGTTCACTGGCTGCATGACGTGCAGGCGATCGGCGACGCGTGCACGCACCGCTTCGTCATGGAAAATACCGACAATGGCGGCACCGCGGGCGCGCGCCTGTTCAATCAGTTCCACCACCGCGGCGCTGTTGGCGCTATCCAGCGAGGCGGTCGGCTCATCCAGCAGCAGCACCGGATAGTCGGCGATAAAACCGCGCGCGATATTGACGCGCTGCTGTTCGCCACCGGAAAAAGTGGACGGCGCCAGTGACCACAAACGCTCCGGCACGTTGAGGCGCGTCAGCAGCTCTTTGGCGCGCTTTTCGCAGAAGGCACGCTCGGTGCCGCGCTCCAGCAGCGGCTGCATGACGATCTCCAGCGTCGGCACGCGTGGAATGACGCGCAGAAACTGGCTGACCCAGCCGATGGTATGGCAGCGAATCGCCAGAATCTGGCGCGCGGGGGCATTAGCCATGTCGATCCATTCGCCCTGATGTTGCAGCCAGATATGCCCGCTGTTGGCCTGATAGTTGCCGTATAGCGCGCGCAGCAGCGTCGATTTTCCGCTGCCCGAACGGCCATGTAGCACCACGCATTCGCCGCCGCTGACTTCCAGATTGGCATCTTGCAATACCGGTAGCGCGGCGCTGCTCTGGTTGTGCAGCACAAAAGTTTTGCTGAGTTGCTCTACGCGCAATAAAGGTTGCATGTTGATGTCCTGATGTTGGTTGGTCGCCATAAATGGCGACCCTACAAGGCGTTACGGTTACATTTGGATATCGTGAGTTCGCCATAAATGGCGACCCTACATATGGCACGTCGTAGGGTCGCCATTTATGGCGACCTTATTGATGACCGCGTCGTGGTTAACTCAACACCGACGAAACCAATAGTTGGGTATACGGATGATGCGGATCGTCCAGCACGCGATCCGTCAGCCCGCTCTCGACCACGCGGCCCTGCTTCATCACCAGCAAACGATGCGCCAGCAAACGCGCCACGCCGAGATCGTGGGTGACAATCACCACCGCCAGATTCAGCTCACGCACCAGCGTGCGCAGCAGATCCAGCAGGCGCGCCTGCACCGACACATCCAAACCACCGGTCGGCTCATCCATAAACACCAGCGTCGGCTGCGTCACCAGGTTGCGCGCAATCTGCAAGCGCTGCTGCATACCGCCGGAGAAAGTGGTGGGCAGATCGTCGATGCGGTTGGCGGGGATTTCGACATCCTGCAGCCAGCGCATCGCCTCTTTACGGATATCGCCATAGTGGCGATTGCCCACCGCCATCAGGCGTTCACCGATGTTGCCGCCCGCCGTCACCTGCGGACGCAAACCATCCAGCGGATGCTGATGCACCACGCCCCATTCGGTGCGCAGCAGGCGGCGGCGATCGCTCTCGCTCAGCTGATAAAGATCCTGCGCACGGTAAAGAATGTTGCCCTGCTGCGGGGCTAACCGTGCCGACAGGCTGCGCAGCAGCGTGGTTTTGCCCGAACCGGATTCCCCGACAATGCCTAACACTTCGCCAGGATAGAGCTCAAAACTCACCTCTTCAAAGCCTTTGCCTGGCGCATAAAGGTGCGTCAGATTGTTGACCGCAAGCAGCGGCTGTTCACTGTGCATGCTGTTGTTCCTGCTGCTGGTGGCAAAAATCGGTATCGGAGCAGACAAACATGCGCGTACCGGCGTCATCCATCACCACCTCGTCGAGGTAGCTGTGGCGCGAACCGCACAGCGCGCAGGGTTCATCCCACTGCTGCACGCTGAACGGGTGATCGTCGAAGTCGAGACTTTCCACTTTGGTAAACGGCGGCAGCGCATAGATGCGTTTTTCACGTCCGGCACCAAACAGCTGCAGCGCCGGCATCATGTGCATCTTCGGGTTGTCGAATTTGGGGATCGGTGACGGATCCATCACGTAGCGATCGTTGACCTTCACCGGATAGGCATAGGTGGTGGCGATGTGACCGTAGCGGGCAATATCTTCATACAGTTTCACCTGCATGATGCCGTACTCCTCCAGCGCGTGCATGGTGCGGGTTTCGGTCTCGCGCGGCTCAATAAAACGCAGCGGTTCCGGGATTGGCACCTGGAAAATCAGGATCTGATCCTCTTCCAGCGGCGTTTCGGGAATGCGGTGCCGCGTCTGAATCAGCGTGGCATCAACCGTACGTTCGGTGGTTGCCGCGCCGCTGACGCGCTGAAAGAAGCGACGAATCGATACCGCGTTGGTGGTGTCATCGGCGCCCTGATCGATCACCTTCAGCACATCGGCATCGCCAATGATGCTGGCGGTGATCTGAATGCCGCCGGTGCCCCAGCCATACGGCATCGGCATTTCGCGTCCGGCAAACGGCACCTGATAACCGGGAATCGCTACTGCTTTTAATATTGCGCGGCGGATGGTGCGTTTGGTTTGTTCATCCAGATAACCGTTGTTGTAGCCGGTTAACTCACTCATGATTCTGCTCCTGATGCTGTTGGCGCAGCCGTTTCAGCAGCTCAAGCTCCGCCTGGAAATCGACGTAGTGCGGCAGTTTCAAGTGCGAGACAAAGCCCGCCGCTTCCACGTTGTCGGCATGCGACAGCACAAACTCTTCGTCCTGCGCTGGACCGGCAATCCGTTCGTTATACTCCGGTGCCTGCAGCGCACGATCCACCAGCGCCATCGCCATCGCTTTGCGCTCGGAGCGACCAAACACCAGGCCGTAACCGCGCGTGAAGTGCGGCGCGCTGGCGGTTTCAGTAGTAAAGCCGTTCACCATTTCGCATTCGGTCAGCAGGATTTCGCCGATCTCGATGTCAAAACCCAGCTCTTCCGGGCAGATCGAGACGCTGAGATAACCGGTACGAATTTCGCCGGCGAACGGATGGTTACGGCCGTAGCCACGCTGCGTCGAGTAGCCGAGTGCCAGCAGGAAGCCTTCGTCGCCGCGCACCAGCTGTTGCAGACGCGCCGCGCGCGTGGCGGGATAACCGGGCGGCTCGCGGGTGATGTCGCACGGCTCGCTGCCGTCATCCTCTTCGCGCGCCGCCAATCCTTCATGGGTCATCATGCTGAACACGTGCGGGCAACGTTCGGGTAGCGCCTGATCGTCACGCTGCGCCGCCGGCGTTTCACCATTGGCCAGCAGGGTGAAATCGAGCAGGCGATGGCTGTAATCGTAGGTGGGACCCAGCACCTGGCCGCCCGGCAGATCTTTGTAGACGGCGGAGATGCGGCGCTCAAGGCGCATCTCATCGGTTGCCAGCGCCAGGCTATCGGCGAGGCGCGGCAGCGTGGTGCGATAGGCGCGCAGCAGAAAAATCGCTTCCACTAAATCGCCGCTCGCCTGTTTGATGGCTAAGGCCGCCAGCTGCGGATCATAGATGCCGCCTTCGGTCATCACGCGATCGACCGCTAAACCGAGCTGTTGCGCCAGCTGGTCGCACTGCAACTCCGGCAGCGCGCGGTCGCCCCGCCGCAAATCGGCCTGTAGCTCATGGGCGCTGGCAATCGCCTTCTCGCCCCCTTTAACCGCAACGTACATCAGCACACCTCCACGTCGGTGGTGCGTGGCAGCGCCATCATCGCTTCACCGCAGGTGAAAATCAGATCCACGCCCTGCGGGAAAGGATGCGGACGCTCGCGCAGGTAGTGCAGAATCGCCTCCGGCAGCTGCGGTGCAATGGCGCGCGGTTCACGTAAACCTGGGCCCGAGAGGCGCAGCGTCAAACCGCCGCTCAATGATGGCACCTCAACAATCAGCGTGGTGCTCTTCTCTGGCGACATATTGTCGCCAGACGCAAACAGAGCCGGATCGGGATTGGCCGCCGCATGCGTCAAGGCGAACGGTGCATCGCGCTCAGCGACAATCGGCACGCCGGTATGAAAGCGCAGGTTGCTGCGCACCACCTCGTTATCGATACGACCATCGAGCCACAGTGCGCTCTCCTGATCGACCAGCGTCAACAGCACCGCCGTGGCCGCCGGCGACAGATCGCCCCAGCCCTGTTGCAGCGGCAGCGACACCAGCACGCCCGGCTCGCTCATCGCTTTGAGGATGCGGCGGAAAGCGCGCTGTGCATCGGCAACCGGATGGTTAAAACTTGCCAGTAATGTCATGAGTTATCTCCGCGAACCAGCGTAAAGAAATCCACTTTGGAGCTGGCGATTTCCCGCGCGCGCAGCTGACGCTGCTCTTCACGCAGCGCCGCCAGCGGGGCAATCACTTTTTCCTGTAACAGCGCCTGGGTTTCCGGCTGTTGCAGCAGTGCATCGATTAACGCGCAGCGCTCGGCGTGGGATTTATCGCGCCCCAGCACGTAGCTAAAACCGAGCGTGCCGTCGTGCAGTTTCACCACCGCGCGCGTTACCGTGGCATCGCCCATCACGAAGCGCTTGCCGCTGCCGCCCATACGCGCCTGCAGGCGGGTTAATCCGGTTTCCGCCGGACGCACGCGCTCAAAATCCGGGCTTAAGTGCAGCGGCTGCCAGTGCGCATTCAGGCTGCTAGCTTCGCTGTGGGCCAGCACCGAAAGCCAGTGCTGGCGGGCTGTTTGCTGTTTCATTCGTGCTCCAGAGTCAGTTCAATCATGTCGCCGCGCGTCAGGCTAACGGAGTATTCCGCCACCTTGCCGTCGCGGTGCTTATTCAGGGTGCGCACACACAGCAGCGGCGACTGCAGGGCAATCTCCAGCTGTTTGCACTCTTTCGCCTGCGCGCGGCGAGTGCTAATGCGGGTTTGGCTGCGCGTCAGGCTTAAGCCCAGGTGCTGCTGCATAAAGTCATGCAGCGAACCGCTGTGAAACTGCTGCAGCGCGGGCCACCAGCTGAGATCGGCGAGGAAGTGATTAATCACGCAAACCGCAACACCATTAACGCGGCGCAGCGTGCGCAGATGGATAACGTTGTCACCCTCACTGATGCCCAGCGCGCTCGCCACATCGCCGCTGGCCGGACGTATTACCGCCAGCAAACGCTCGCTGGTGGGATGACTGCCCTGCTCCATCAGGTTTTGGCTAAAGCGCGCCTGTGCATGCAGCGGATAATCGTAAGGACGCATCAGCACCAAAATGCCCACGCCGTGACGCCGTTGCAGCAGGCCTTTATTGACTAGCTCATCGACCGCGCGGCGCAAGGTGTGGCGATTGACTTCATAGTGGTCCGCCAACTGCTGCTCGGAAGGCAAATAATCGCCGCAGCGATAGCGCTCCTGCAGCGCCTGCTCCAGCTGGGCGGCAACGGCTTGGTACACAGTGGTCGGATGTCTGGATATCTCCATCACGCTCAATACCTCATGTGGTTGAGGAGTGCAGCGACGCTCGCTGCGGGATGGCGATTACATTGCGGGCGGTAGATGACAGCGCCGTGACGGCTCAATGACGCAAAGATGAATTTGCTTTACGGCAGGAGGAACGCGGGGCAAAGCGGGTTAATTCAATAAACTATCTTTAACTGTTTCCTTTGTGACCATATTCAAAAAATTTGCGCCCATTTTCACTGACTTATCGCTTCCCTTACTCCGTGCAGCCTGGGTAAGTTCTGCTAAGTTAAAAGATGAACCCTTCTTGTCAGGCGAATTTCAAAATGATTAACGCATTAAAACTATCGGATGGTTTTCGCCGTAACTTTGTCCGTGAAGTTATTTTGCCGCTGATGGCTATTTTACTCCTGACCTTTGCCGGCGCGGGGATGGGTCTGTTCTGGGGGACCTCGCTCACCAACAATGAAGCACGCGATCAGCAGCAGCGTATGATTGAGGCTTCCTTCGCGCAAAGTCTCAGTGAGCATCTGCGCCAGCTGCGCAGCCTGACGCGCTGGTCACCGCTGGCCGATCAGCTGGCGTTAGCGCATCCCGACCAAAGCTGGCTGACGCAAAATGTCGGCGGCTGGCTGTATGACATGTTTGACCACCAGCTGGTGATCTTACTGGATCGCGATAATCAGCTGGTTAATGTCTGGCGCAACGGCCAACCGGTGCCCGATAAGCGCGTGGGCCCTTATTTGCACGAGATGCTGCAGAGTCCGCTGGTGCTCAGCAGCGATGTGGCGGCGGGTCCTGCCGATCGCGCTGATTTTGTGCGCATCGGTCAACGCGCCGCCGCGCTGGCGGTGGGTGACATCAGCAGCACGAAACAGGCGGGACGCTATCGCCTGGTGAGCATTAAATTCCTTGATGATGGCTATTTGCGTAATCTCTCCGATCGCAGCCAGCTGCGGCAGCTGCACTTTAGCGACACTGAACCGGCGGGAAAAACCAAAGCGCGCTACCTGCTCAATTCTCAGCAGGGCAATCCCGTCGGCTATCTTAGCTGGCAGCCGGACAAGCCTGGCGCTCAGATGCTGCGCACCATCGGTCCTTCAACGCTGCTGTCGGTGATGTTAATCACGCTGCTGTGCCTGTTTATGGTACGGCGTATCTGGACCTCGTCGCTGAAACTGTCGCAGTCGTTATTGCAACTGGGCGCCAGTGAAGCGCAGGCACAGCATCTGGCGTTTCATGATGTGCTGACCGGTTTACCGAATCGTTCGCTGGTGGAAGATCGTTTAACCCAGGCGCTGGCGCTGGCCGGACGCCACGACCAGCGCGTGGCGCTGCTGCTGCTGGATCTGGATCGTTTTAAAAACATCAATGATACCTACGGTCATCACGCGGGCGACGAAATGATCATGGAGGTGGCGCGCCGTCTCAATGACATCGTGCGCGCCAGCGATACGGTCGGTCGTATTGGCGGCGACGAGTTCATTATTGTCATGCCGGATGTTGAGAATATTGGCCAGGTGCAATCGCTGGCGAACCGCATCATTGCTCGCCTCAGCGAGCCATATCAATGGGTGGGCAGTGAATTATGGGTCGGCGTAAGCGTCGGTCTGGCGCTGGCACCGAAGGATGGCATCGATCGGCTTGAGCTGATGCGAAAAGCGGATATCGCGCTGTATGAAGCAAAAAATCACGGACGCGGCCAGTATCGTCAGTTTGAGAAAGTGATGGATGAATCGCTGCGCACGCGCCAGCAAATGGCGGCGGATTTGCGTCAGGCGCTGGTGAAATGGGACGGTCTGGCGGTGTGGTATCAGCCGCTGATGGATATCAGCGGCCAGCGCGTGGTAGGCCTTGAGGCGCTGCTGCGCTGGCATCACGCCGAACGAGGCGATGTCTCGCCGGGTGATTTCATTGCCATTGCCGAAGAGACCGGCATGATTATTCCGCTTGGCGAGTGGGTGCTACGTGAAGCCTGTAAAACCGCGCTCAGACTGCCCGATATCGTTGTGGCGGTGAATGTTTCGCCGGTACAGTTTCGCGCCAGCAATTTTGTTGAGCGCATTGTTGAAATTGTGCGGGAAGAAGGTGCCGATCCCACACAAATGGAGCTGGAGATCACTGAAGGTGTGCTGATTGAGGATGAACATGAAGCGCGCAATAGCATTATCGCGCTGCGCGAAGCCGGTTTCCGCATTGCGCTGGATGATTTTGGTACCGGTTATTCCAGCCTCAATTACCTCAGCACCTTCCCGGTGGATAAGATCAAAATCGACCGTTCATTTACGCAGTCGCTCGGCGTGGCGCAGAACTCCACCGCGATTGTTGAATCGGTGGTGCGGTTGGGCCACGCCATGGGCTTAACGGTCACCGCCGAAGGAGTTGAAACCGAAGGGCAAAAGAATGCGCTGGCTGATGCCGGCTGCAACCAGCTGCAGGGGTATTTGTTCAGCCACGCCGTGCCGTTCGAAGAGATAGAGAAGATGGTGTGATCGCCAGAATACCAGGTCGCCATAAATGGCGCCCCTACGGTCTCGGTGTAGGGTCGTCATTTATGGCGACCTGAATAACCGCTCCACGCGCAATAAATTAACTCTGAATACGTCCCTCAAAATTAAACAACCTTCATCGCCTTCTCGCCGCAAATAAAATAATATTATGTCGGCAAGGAGGCCATGATGAAGAACCGTAAATATCCACGCTTGAAAAATCATGATTACCGCACCAACGGCGCCTATTTCATCACCCTGGTTTGCCATCGCCGCGCACCTTTATTTGGCCTATTCATCGCAACAGAATTCTGCCTCACGCCGATTGGGGATTATGCCATTAAAGCCTGGCAGGCCTTATCACAACGCGATACCGCGATAACCCTTGATGCCGTTGTCCTGATGCCGAATCACCTGCATGGCATTATTTGGCTAAATGAAAGCACACATCGGTCCCTGCTGAATATTGTTAATTGGTTTAAAGCGGAGATAACGCGTGAAACTGGGATAAAGGTATGGCAGCGCAGCTTTTATGATCGCGTAATTCGGGATGAACACTAATTACTGAACATCCGCAGATATATTGAAGAGAATCCCATGAAATGGGAACTGGACAGGTTGTATGTATCTGGAAAACCGTAGGGTCGCCATGAATGGCGACCACATTACCAGGTGCGCATTAATGCGCACCCTACAAGCAACGCAGAGATCTGTTTACGATGGAAAATCCGTCTCAATCGAGGTTTGTTTCCACGCTTCGATCTGCGTCAGGCGCTCTTTCAATTTATTGGTCACCGCGTCGTAACCCCATGCGCCCATCACCAGATGGCGCGGTGGATTGGCGTGTTCGGTGATGGCGATCATCGCACTGGCTGCGCGAGCCGGATCGCCCGCCTGGGTGCCGCTGTATTCTGAGGTGGATTTCATGCGCGCTGCCGCGGTTTCAGCATATTCCGGCAGCTTGCTGGGGGTTTGATGCAGCGAGCGACCGGCCCAATCGGTGCGGAACGGGCCAGGTTCGACGCAGGTAACGTGAATGCCCAGCGGTGCGGTTTCTAGCGCCAGCGAGTCAGACCACCCTTCCACCGCATGTTTGCTCGCCGAATAGTAGCCCGAGCTGGCGAAGCCAATAAAACCAGCGACCGAGGTGATATTGATGATATGGCCGCTGCGCGCTTTGCGCATGGCAGGCAGCACCGCGCGGGTTAGCGCGAACAGGCCAAACACGTTGGCATCAAACTGGGCGCGAATCTCTTTCTCTTCACCCTCTTCCACCGAACTTTGATACCCGTAACCGGCGTTATTAACCAGCACATCAACGCTACCGAATTTCGCCAGCGCTGCGTTCACGGCCTGTTCGATGCTGGCCTGATCGGTAACATCCAGCGCCAGCGCCAGCGCGTTATCGTGTCCGCTCACTAAATCCTGCACTTTTGATACATCACGTGCGGTAACAACCGTGTTGAAGCCGCGCGCAATGGTCTGCTGCGCCAGCTCGCGACCAAAACCGGTTGAACAGCCTGAAATGAACCAAACTGGCGTAGTTGTTGAAGCCATAGTAACGTCCCCTTCAATGTGAATAGGCCCAATGAAACCTCACCGGGCAAAGAGAGTAACTATGGCAAACCCGGTCAAGGGTGATTAGCGATGCGTGCGCCATGAACAGGCCGCAGGGCTTGGTTCCCTCTCCGGCCAGCCGGAGAGGGTGAGGGAAAAGTACAATCAGATCTGGAAATCGATGGCCGGTTCGTTCTCGGTTTCGTAGGAGAGCGCCTGACGCTTGATCTCCTCCAGCGACAGATTAGCGTTACACAGCTCGAGGAACTGCCACACGTAGTTGCGCTGTAGTTGTCCGCGCTTCAGTCCCAGCCATACGGTATTGGCATCAAAAAGATGGTGCGTATCGATTTTTACCAGATCTTCGCCTTCGTAAATATCACACGCCTGATCGGCGAGAATACCCACGCCAAGGCCCAGCTCAACGTAGGTTTTCACCACGTCGGAATCCTGCGCGCTGAGCACGATATCCGGCCTGAGTCCTGCCGCCTGGAAGGCACGATCGACGCGCGAACGGCCGGTAATGCCCTGACGATAGGTGATCAGCGGATAGCGGCTAAGGCTGGCAAGCGTCACCGGCTGATGCTGCAGCAGCTCGTGATCGTGCGGCACCAGCAGCGAGTGATGCCAGCTGAACCAGGGAAACGCCGCAAGGCTGCTGTTGTTCACCAACTGCTCGGAGGCAATACCGATATCGGCTTCACCGGCCAACAGCATGGCGACAATCTCCTGCGGCGACCCCTGATTCAGCTCGAGACGCACGTTCGGATAGAGCTGTCGAAACGCTTTAATCACGCGCGGCAAACTGTAACGCGCCTGGGTATGGGTGGTAGCGATAGTCAGCACGCCGCTGGTTTCATTGGTAAACACATCCGCTAAGCGGCGTACTTTGCCCGCTTCATCAAGGATGCGTTCAGCAATGGTCAACAACGCTTTGCCCGGCTCGGTCATGCCGAGGAGTCGCTTGCCACGACGAATAAAAATTTCCACGCCCAGCTCATCTTCCAGATCGCGAATATGGCGGCTTACCCCGGATTGGGAAGTAAACAGCGTATTCGCCACTTCAGTCAGGTTGAACTCGCAACGGGCCGCTTCACGTATAATTTTAAGTTGCTGGAAATTCACACCCTTTTCTCCTGATTCCTGCCCCTGTTTCGTCCATGTTATGAAGTTGGTGTGATTGCAACAAATAATAAAAAACGGTGTGTTATGCGGAATAGTAATAAGGGAAGGCGATGGGAGGTGAATAGCTGACAGGCATTACGCAGGGTAGCGGCGCACGGCATTGCGCCATAAATTGCGCCGCTACAGCGTAAGTAATGAACGTGTGACTTAGCGTGGCTGGCCGTCGACGAGGGAATCCATCAATTCCATCTCTTCGCGACTCAGCAGTTTACCAATGTTAACCAGGATGATCATGCGGGTGTCGATCACGCCAAGGCCCAGCAGATAATCACTGGAAAGCACCGAGGTGAAGTCGGGTGTAGGTCTGATCTGATCGGCTTCCAGTGACAGCACGTCCACCACGCCATCCACCACGATGCCCACAATGCGATCGCCAAAGTTCAGGACAATCACCACCGTGTCTTTATCATCTTCCGTAACGGGCAAATGAAAACGCAAACGTAAATCGATGATTGGCACGATGACGCCGCGCAGATTGGTCACGCCGGTAATAAAATCTGGCGAGTTGGGGATACGCGTGGCGCGATCGCAACCGCGTATCTCCTGTACCTTGAGAATATCAATGCCATACTCTTCGTCGCCGAGACGGAAAACTAAATACTCTTGCGCCACGGCGTCTTTGTTGGCCAGGGAAACTGACATGCTAAAACTCCTTCCACACCCGCGCGTTGGCGCGCGAGCGTTTGCTGCTAATCGTTAAGGGTCGAAAGCTCAACCACATCCAGAATCAGTGCCACGCTGCCGTCACCAAGAATCGTCGCGGCCGATACGCCTTTCACTTTGCGGTAGTTCTGCTCAAGGTTTTTCACCACCACCTGTTGCTGGCCGAGTAGTTGATCGACCCACAGCGCATAGCGGACGCCCGCGCTCTGCACAATCACCACAATGCCATCGTCGCTGTGCGCGTCGCCATTGACCGCGAAGCGCTGACGCAACAGCACCAGCGGCAGATACTCACCGCGCACCTGCAATAGGCGCTCTTCACCGACAAAGCGGCAGATCATCTCTTCTTTCGGCTGCAGGGATTCCATGACGGCGCCCAGCGGCAGCACATAGATTTCATCGGCCACTTTCACCAGCATGCCGTCGAGAATCGCCAGCGTCAGCGGCAGGAAAATGCTGATCGTGCTGCCTTCTCCGGTGCGGGAGTGAATATCCACATGGCCGCCCATCGCCAGAATATTTCGCCGCACCACGTCCATGCCCACCCCGCGTCCTGAGACATCGGTGACGCTTTCGGCGGTAGAGAAACCGGCAGCAAAAATCAGCATCCACACGTCGTCATCACTGATCGTCTCGCTGACGTTCATCCCTTGCGAGCGCGCCTTAGCGAGGATTTTTTCACGGTTCAGACCAGCACCGTCGTCCGTCACTTTTATCACGATGTTGCCACCGTGATGTTCCGCCGAAAGCGTTAAATTGCCGCACGCCGGTTTGCCTTTCGCCAGACGTTCTTCGGGGGATTCGATACCGTGATCGAGACTGTTACGCACCAGATGCGTCAGCGGATCGATAATGCGTTCAATCAGGCTCTTATCCAGTTCGGCCGATCCGCCCTTTAGCGTCAACTCCACCTGCTTATTGAGGCGCGAACCCAAATCGTGCACCAGGCGCGGGAAGCGGCTGAACACGTAATCCATCGGCATCATGCGGATCGACATCACCGATTCCTGCAGCTCACGCGTATTCCGCTCCATCTGCGCCACGCAGTTTTGCAACCTGTCGTAGCTGCCGGGCTCGAGCGAATTGGTGAGCTGTGACAACATCGCCTGGGTGATGATCAGCTCGCCAACCTGATTGATGATCTGGTCAACTTTACTGACCGCCACGCGAATGCTGCTTGATTCCTGATTCGCCGCACGCGGCGCAGCGGCAGCAACTGCTGGCGCAGGTTTTTCTGCCACCACCGGAGGCGGTGCGATAACGGGCGCTGGCGCGCTCACTTCCGCTGCCGCTGTCGATTCAATTAGGATCTGCGTGTCGTCCAGCACAAAGCAGAGCACCGCAGAGATCTCCTCGGCGGTGACGCTGGTGAGCAGATCCACGGTCATGCTGTTGCCGAGGCTTTCCACCTGCATGATTGTGCCAAGATGCTGCAGCTCTTCACGAAGCAGTGTCTGTTCACGGGGCTCAACCGCGCTGAGGGTAACGCGTAAAAGCGACTCATCACCGCTCTGCGCCGGAACGGGGCTGGCAGCGACCACCGCCGCCGCGGGTGGCGTTACCGGCTCGCCCTGCTCCAGCAAGGCAATCTCACGCAGCGCCTGACAAATATAGTGAAAACTCGCCTCATCGGGCTCCTGCGAAGACTGATACGCTTCCAGCTGCGCTTGCATAATGTCTTTACTTTCCAGAAACAGGTTAATGTGGTTACGGTTGAGCATCAGCTTGCCGCTGCGCGCCTCGTCCAGCAGGTTTTCCAGCAGATGGGTGGTTTGCTGCAGCGCACTGAAGCCAAACGTGCCCGCGCCGCCTTTCAGCGAGTGGGCCGCGCGGAAAATCGCGTTAAGCTGCTCTTTGTCCGGCGAAGCCAGATCCAGCTGGAGCAGATGCTGCTCCATATCCGCCAGCAGCTCTTCCGCCTCACTGAAGAAAATCTGCGAAAAATCATTCACGTCCATCGGTGTAACCCTGAACCTCTTTCAGCTGAGCGCCGTTAATTTCTGCCATTTCCGGCACCTCGGGTACCGGCTGCACGCTGCGGGTTTCGCTACGGATCGCCTGCTCTTTACTGCGGCTCAACACCAGAATACTGATGCGGCGATTGCGCGGATCGTCTGGTGCCACATCCTCTAACGGCAAGTGGCTGGCATTGCCGATGACGCGCAGGAAGCGTTCATCACTCAATCCGGCGCTCACCAGCACACGACGAACCGCATTGGCACGGCCGGTGGAGAGCTCCCAATTGCTATAGCCGCCGACGCCGCCCGAATACGGCAGTGAATCGGTGTGACCGGTCAGACTGATCTTGTTAGGCAGCTCATTCAGCAACGGCACCAGCGCTTGCAGGATGCCGTTCATATAGGATTCCGGTATTTCGCTACCAATCTTAAACATCGGTCGATTTTGCGAATCGGTAATCTGGATCAGCAGCCCATCGTTGGTAAGGGTGAGCAAAATATTGGATTTGAAGTTGTTCAGCCGCGGATCGGTTTGAATCATCTGCTGCAGCTTTTTCTTCGCCTGCCGCAGACTTTCCAGCGCCTGCTGGCGGCTCACCGCATCCATCTGCTTTTTAAAGACTTCGCCATCTTTTTTTACCAGATCGTCACCGCCGCCGGGGATCACGCTGTCGCTCAGGCTGGTTTTATTGCCTTGCGCCAGGGCGGGTTTTAACGGCACGCGAAAGTAATCGGCTATCTGCTCACGCTGCGTGGGATCGGATTGCGACAGCAGCCACATCACTAAAAAGAACGCCATCATGGCGGTCATAAAGTCGGCGTAAGCGATCTTCCAGGTGCCGCCATGGTGCGCGTGTTTATGCTTCTTGCGCTTGCGGACAATAATCGGCGTATCTTTTTTCATGCGGCAGCTGCATCCGAGGGTTTGGATTTCAGGCTGGCGTTCGATTTCACTTCGCGCACGTGCTCTTCCAGCTCTTCAAAAGAGGGACGTTCGCTGGTGTAAATGGTCTTACGGCCAAATTCCACCGCAATCTGCGGCGCGTAACCGTTCAGGCTGGAGAGCAGCGTGACTTTGATGCACTGCAAAATCTTCACCTGATCGCTACTTTTCTGGCGCAGCAGCGTGGCCAGCGGCAGAACAAAGCCGTAAGCAATCAGAATACCGAGGAAGGTCCCCACCAGCGCGTGGGCAATCAGCATGCCCAGCTCAGCAGCAGGACGATCGGCTGCGGCCAGCGCGTTCACCACGCCCATTACCGCCGCGACAATACCGAAAGCCGGAAACGCATCGCCGACGTTATTCAGGCTCTGCGCCGGGACTTCCAGCTCCTCTTCACAGGTTTCGATCTCTTCGTCCATCAACGCTTCGATCTCATGCGAATTCATGCTGCCGCCAATCATCAGGCGGAAGTAGTCCATGACGAAGTTGCTGAGCATCGGATCGCTCATCAGACGTGGATAGGCGCTGAGAATCTCGCTGTTCTGCGGATCTTCAATATCCTTCTCCAGCGTCATCAGGCCATGCACGCGGCTTTTGGTCAGCAGCAAAAACAGCATCGCCATCAGATCCATGTAGACCGCTTTGTTATAACGTCGACCTACGAAGAGCCTGGCAACCGCGCGACCGGTAGATTTGAGGGATTTAACGTTGTTACCAACAATGAAGGCGCCAACGCCAGCACCACCAATAATCAGCAGTTCTAGCGGCTGGAACAGGGCGGCAAGTTCACCGCCGGAGAGCACAAAACCACCAAAGACAGTGAAGATAACCACAAGATAGCCAATGATAACTAACACAACTTCTCCTTTCTGATTTTATCTCCGGCGCGGTAAAACCACGCCGGCTACTTGCCATCTTGTTAGCCGCACCTGTCAGGGGATCAGGCGTTTACCAACATAAAGTTGCTGGCAGCCAGCGGGCTCGACTCGCTAGCAAAATTCACCTGAGACTTCTTAAATGCACGCGATGGCGGACTACACAAACTGCACGTGAACGGATTTTTGATAAATTCCGTGGTCACAATAAAACCGCCCTGACATACGCTGCAGGCTTTACGCGAAATAATGCCGCAATCAATAAAGCGTAATAATGTCCAGGCACGCGTCAGCCCCAGTACCGGTTTATCACCCTCTCGTGATGGGCACTGTTCCAGATATAAACGATACGTTTTCATCAGCGTCTGGATGGACGGTGCCTTTTCGGTACTTTTTAAATAGAGGTAGATGTTATAAAACATCGACGAATGTATATTTTGTTCCCAGGACATAAACCAGTCTTCTGAGAACGGCAGCATCCCTTTCGGTGGCGGGCAGCCACGTAACTCTTTATATAAGCGCAACAGGCGACGACGGCTTAATGAGGTTTCCGTTTCCAGAATCTGCATACGCGCACCGAGGGTAATCAGCTCCATCGCAATATTTACTTCGTGTACTTCTTGCAGCAGGCTTTTCTCACACATTCCAGACACCTCGCTCTGCAACTTCTGCCGGTGCTTCACTGAGTGAATTAAGCAAATTGGTTGAAAGAATGATGCCAGTATGAATTTGCTGCAGTGCTTCTATACGTGAATCCTTGGTTAGGTTTTCGATGACCACTTCATCATCAACACGAAGTCGGCATATAAATTGATTGGTTGCCGCCAACTTCATTAACTGCGGCAGTGACAACTCTTTTAAGTTATCCATAGTTCCCTCGGATAATCCCAGACGGAAACCAGCAGCAAACTTATCCTGACGGATTATCTGCTGAGCAAGCAGTAGATATGACAAATTGATATCATGGATGTGTTGAAGATATTCATCGAAATTAGACACTGAGTAACACCTCAAAGTTTATTAATCATAAACAGGTAAAATCAAAAAGGTGATCATTGTTATCAGCTGGAAATTCGCATCTCTGCAACACCGCTCGTTCACATTTATTTCACACCAATGTGTAGAGTGGATAACCCATATTCCAGACTAATGAAAACCACCTCATCGGAAAGTGGAAAAAGCATAACTTCTAGGATTATTCCTGGCAATCAGTCGAAAACAGGCCTAATCCGATGTTATTCACTAACCTTATGATTAAACTATGATTATTGAGCTGTTAAACGTTCTTAAACCTTATGCGTTAATATTAAGCCTCTATTTTAACCGCTGTTAACATTATTAACACCCTGGCTTCATACCTCGAACGAGGTATCATCCATCCTGCTGCGTAAGCGTTTAATTGCCAGACTATGCAACTGACTAACGCGCGTTTCCGTCACGCCAAGAATCAAGGCAATCTCTTTCATGTTAAGATCTTGTTGATAATAGAACTGCAGGATACGCTGCTCGCGCTCCGGAAAAAAACGAATATGCTCAGCAATACTCTCCACCAGCTTATTCTGAATGGTTTCATATAGCGGATTGAGCGATTCATGTTCGTCGGTTGATGTTTCCCAGGCATCCGGAGACATTTCCTGCAACTCTTCTATCGAATACATTTGGCTGGTATTGGTATCGGCCAGCATTTGATGAAATTCGTTGAGAGAAATGCCCATGCGCTCAGCAATATCCAGCTCGCTGGCTTCACGCCCCTGCTCTTGTTCTATTTCACGAATAATGGCAACCATTTCACGTGAATGGGTTCTGACGCGACGCGGCACCCAATCACGTTCACGTAATTCATCCATTAATGACCAGCGCACGCGTTGTATTATCCAGGCGCTGAGCGTGACGCCTTTCTTTGGGTCGAACGTTTCAACAGCACCTAAAAAACCGATGGCACCAGCCTGAATAAGATCGTCCAGCTCGACACTGGCCGGCAATCGCTTTTGTAAGCGTAAAGCTTCCTGCCGTACCAGATAGTGGTATTTCGACCACAGCGCTGTTTTATCTTCCAGCCCTTCGGCTGTATAAATACCGTTCACGTTACTTTTCCACCCCATATTCTCAGTGAGAATTATCCGGTGAAAACGCCTTTTCAAATAGTGCAATAAGGCTTTATAACATGGCGCTTTCCGGTACTTAATTAGCCTGTTTGCGTAATTACGTTGAGAAAGCGCCAATCGGTGCGGCTATTTATCGCCTTTGAATAAATTAAAAGGTTTCCCACTGGGCGTGGTTATTATCTGGCTTCGCGTGTAAACGTGGCGCGTGCATTTTCATCGGCAGCAAATCGTGCTGACTGGTAACGCGTTCACCAAGCGCAAATTGCGCCACCAGTTTTTCCAGCTCGTCAGAATGCGCTTCCAGCTCACCTGCCGCCATCGCCGCTTCTTCCACCATCGCGGCGTTCTGCTGCGTCACCAGATCCATTTCGTTGACGGCCTGGGAAATCTGATTGATTCCGGCGCTCTGCTCATCGGATGCGGAGGTAATTTCACCCATAATCTGGCGCACCTGCGCCACGGACGTGACGATATCCTGCATCACTACGCTCGCCTGATTCACCTGACGTGAGCCGCTATCCATATTGCTTACGCAGGTATTGATCAGCGTGTTGATCTCTTTGGCCGCTTCGGCACTGCGTTTCGCCAGATTACGCACTTCTTCGGCTACGACGGCAAATCCACGCCCCTGCTCACCCGCGCGTGCCGCTTCAACCGCAGCGTTCAGCGCCAGAATATTAGTTTGGTTGGCAATGCTGTCGATGACGCCGTTGATGTCGGCGATCTGACGCGAGCTATCGGTAATTTGCACCATGATCTGCTCAAGGTTTTGCATCGCTTCACCACCCTGCTGCGCATTGCTGCTGGCGCTTTCCGCCAGCTGGCGTGCGGCATAGGCGTTGTCGGCATTTTGCCGTACCGTGGTTTTGATCTGTTCCATGCTGGCGGCGGTTTGCTGCAGCGCGGCGGCCTGCTCCTCGGTGCGAGAAGAGAGATCGTTATTGCCCTGGGCAATTTCTTGTGAATTGGTATGCATGCGCACTACGCCTTCACGAATGCTGAAAATCGTACTGCTGAGAGAGGCGCGCATCGCTTCCAGTTCGGCCAGCATGGCGCCAATTTCATCGCGATTGCCATGCTCAATGACGTTACTGAGATCGCCAGAACCCACGCGTTTCAGCACATCAATCGTCATATCCATGCGCTTCACCAGCGCGCGGCGCAGCCAGTAGCGCACCATGAACAACATCACCAGCGCAATCACCACCACCGTGCAGCCCAACACCATCATGGCGTTATAGTCCGCTTCTGCCGTCGCCACCGCTTCATCACTGTGTTGGTCAGCGATCAGGCTAAACTGATTGATTTTTTCACGTAGCGCACTGCGCAGCGACTGAAGGTTCGCTGGCGTATGACGGTATTCACGCGAGCTATGCACCGCATCCAGATTCGCCTGCACCGCCGTATAAAGATCGTTAAACGCGCTGTTCACTTCAGCGGCAGCCCGCTGTTCCTGGTCATTATTGAACGGGGAAGCCATATAGTCGTCCACGGCATCGAGAGACATTTTCAGCACATTTTTGGTGAGCATTTCGGTTTCCGGCGAAACGGTTTCACCGCGCATCACCATCATCATCATGTCGCCAATATTCGCCTGCGCGGCGCTAATGTTATAGGCGGCATCGCGCATCTGGTCGCTATTAGTTGCAGCCACTAAAATACGTTTAAAGTTAAGGTTATTGATATAGGTGTTATAGGTCGTGAACGCCGTCACGCCCATTAGCGTCACGGCGAAAACGCCAATCACCAGGCTCAACCTGGTATATATTTTCAAATTATTAAACATAGTTTGTGTTCTCTACCGCCAGCAGAGAAACGGCTGGCGGTAAGACGTCCTGGAAAGTGAATAAAGGAGTGAAGCGATTATTTATTGAATAAATTCATCTTCTGCATTGACTGGAATACCATCATCGAAGCCGTGAGGGAAAATTCCGACATTTTGGAATCCATCAACAGGCTGGTCATGGTTTCGTAATCAGAACCAATCGCCGTCTGCACCTGCACGGTTAGATCGTTGATCATCGTATCGCCGTTCATATCTAATGCGTCGATCTGCTGCAAATTAGTCCCCAGCTCAGCCTGCGCCTTACCCAGGCGATCAATGCCTGAATCGACTGCCTTGCTCGCAACACTAAGCGCCGCCTGCATGGCATCCGGGTCGAGGGGATCGCGCAACAGTTCGGTGATTGCTCCATCCAGGTCTTTGAACAGATCGCCAAACACGTCGTTGCCTAGATGACCCACCGTCATTTCGGTGCCGTCCGCAATCGTCAGCTTGCGCGCTTCCCCGCCACCGATATAGGTGCCGCTGCTATCAAAAGCCGGACTGTCGGTTTTAAAACCGGAGAAGATGTAGCGGCCGCTGCCGTCGCGGTTATTCGCCAGATCCAGCAGATTGGCACGAATACCCTGCAGCTCTTTCCCCAGCGCAGCGCGATCTTCTGCTGAGTAAGTATCGCTTTTCGCCGCAACGATTTTTTCTGTCAGGCTGGTGGTCATTAAATTGCCCACGCCGCTTAAAATATTATCTTCATGCTGCAATGCATTACGCGTCGATGAACGGACATTTTTGTACAGCTCCTGCTTCGCCAGCGCATCCTGCGATTTTACCGCGCTGGTGGCCGCACTCGGATCGTCTGAGGCGCGCAATAATGATTTCATATTAGAAAGGCGTAACAGCACATCATTATTATCACTTACGCGCTTCGACATACCTTCAGCGCTTTGTTTAAACATATAAAGCGTACTTAATCGCATTATATTTTCCTTATTTAATGGCTAACAGGGTGTCGAGTAACGACGTTGCGGTTTGCAACATCTGCGCGCTCGCCTGGTAATATTGTAAGAACATCGTCATATTGACGTTTTCTTCATTCAGATCGACACCCGAGAAGGCCTGCTTGGTTTCAAGTTTGGTGTCGGCATCAATTTGGGCTGACGTCATATTCGACTGCACGGCGCGGGCGTTGGAACCGATGGTGCCCACCAGGCTGGAATAGGCTTCGCTCAGCGTGCTTTTACCAATCAGTTTCTCGTCCTGGATTTTCAGCATTTTTTCCAGGTTGTTGTTATTGCTTGGGCCGCCATCTACTTTGTCGGACGCGGCAAAGTCTTGCGCGCTGGCCAGCGCACGGCTAATGCCGGTTGCGGCACCGGCGACCGGGTTGAGCGTAAAACTGTCGCCCGAAGCGGCACCCGCCGGCACATCAATCTCTACGCCGTCAAAGGCCAGGGTATCGCCGGAGAGCGTGGCTGGCACGGTGCGTCCGTCCGAACCCGTCACTGTCCACTGGCTACCGTCAAAGCTGATGCTGTAATCCTCAGCATTTACTTTGGTGTAATCCGTGACTTTGCCATTGGTGAGATTGCCCGTGCCGGTGTTTTTCGTATTGGCAAAGACCTGCATATCGGGCAGCTTGAACAGGTCGCCACCGGCGTCGCCCGCTGGCGTATAACCCTGACGATGCTGTTCGTTAAAGCGGCTGGCCATCTGGAACGCAATTTGATCCAGCTCGTTGCGCGCCAGCTCCAGATCTTCATTACGGAACTTGAACAAGCCCGACAGGCGGCCTTTGGTAAAGCTGGATTCGTTAATCGCCTCGCTTTTACCCTCTTTGTTCACGTAAGAGACAATGGTTTTATTGGGATCGCTCGGCGAAGGGGACGTGGCGAGTTTGTACTGCTCTTCACCAAACACCAGCGGGCGACCATCTGCCAGCGTGACGTCAACGCGGCCGGTGATTTTGTTCTCGGTGACATCAATGCCAACCTGCAAAGCCAACGATTCCAGCAGCGCATCACGCTGATCCAGTAGATCGGCCGGCGCAGAGCCATTCTGTGCCTGCACGCGCTCCAGCTGCTTGTTAATCTCCGCCAGCTGTTGGGTGTAGGCATTAATATCTTTGACGCTCAGATCGATCTGGCTGTTGGTGCTTTTTTCCAGATTATCCAGACGTTTGCCGCTTTCGTTAAAGCGCTGTGTTAACACGCCGAGTGAGCTATACACCGCCGCGCGTGCCGGGCCATCGGAGGCATCGCCGCTCAGCGTTGCCATCGATTTAAACAGGTTGTTCAGTGACACCGAAACGTTGTCCGACACATCGCCCAGCATGTTATCGATATCGGCCAACTGCTGATAACGTCCGTCCAGCGCCCCAAGTTTAGAGCCTGAATCCCGCAGCTGAGTATTGGTAAACGCATCGTAGACACGGCTAATATTGTTCACTCTGGCGCCGTAGCCGTAGAAACCCTGCGCCGTGGCGAGGCCACCCGATTCCCCAATAATCATTTCACGACGACTATAGTTCTGCGACGTAGCATTAATCATGTTGCTACCCACAACATTTAAAGCGGACTGACCTACATTCAGGCCACTTTTCGCTAAATTAAACAGGTTATTCATAAGTTCTCTGTAGATATCAAGATGACCTGCTAATTGCCGCCAGGCCAAAATATTCAGTCGGTATATAACTCATCGGTGATAGTAAAAATCTCTAAAACACCTTCTTCAAAATAATTGCGCCAGGTCAGTTTTATAGGCTGAAACGCCCTGCTGAATATCCCCTTTGACCTTTTGAATAATATTGATGAGTTTGGTTGCGTAGGCCGGATCGGTGGCATAACCGCCCGCCTGCAGCGCTTTCGCGCCCTGCTCCGCCGTGGTGGAATTCACCACACGGCTGTAGCGTGGATTGTTGGTCAATAACTTCGCGTAATCTGCCAGCGCATGTTCGTAGGAGTCGTATACGCGGAAGGCGGCTTTCACTTTCTGCTTCACGCCGTTGATATATTCGGTGGTGGTGATCTCAGCCGTTTTACCTTTCCAGTCGCCGGTCGCCTTAATGCCGAACAGGTTGTGGCTTGGGCTGCCATCGGCGGCCGGAATTTCACGCTGGCCCCAGCCCGATTCCAGCGCGGCCTGCGCCAGAATCAGATGCGGATGCACGCCACTCTGCTGCGCGGCCGCCTGCGCCGGACGCATCAGCTTGGCAATAAAGTTGTTGCCGCTGATGTTCTGGTTACCAAACGATACCGGTGCCGGTAAACGTACCGGTCCGGTGGCGGCACGCGCGAAGGCGGTGGGCTTGCCTGCCGCCAGTGACACCGGATCGCTGCCGGGTGCGCTGAGGTTATGTTTTTCACTCTCACCGCCGAGCTGGCGGACGATAAGATCGGCAAAGCCGAGCTGTCCTCCCTCGGCGATGTTTTGTGCAACTTGTTGATCGTGCATGGCGGTAAACATCTCCGACGACTGGCTATGCAGCAGATCGTCTTTGATGGTGGCATCGCGCATACTTTTCATCATCATCTGCACGAAAATGCCCTCCATCTGCTGCGCCGCGGCTTTTAAGGCGCCGGGCGACTGCCGCCCGGCCTCCCGTTTCAGCTTATCCAGCGAGCGCACATCAAAGGCTGGCCGATCAAACTTATCCATCGCATCCATTAATTGATCTCCAGTTTCGCCCGCAGGCAACCGGCGTTTTTCATCGCCTCAAGAATCGACATCAGCTCATTCGGCGTGGCACCCAGCGTGTTCAGCGCGCGCACCACGGTATTGAGATCGGTGCTGCTGCGTACGCTTTGCAATGAACCGCCGTTATCACGCACCGAGATATCGGTTTGCGGCGTGACCACCGTTTGCCCACCGCCAAACGGCGTGTCCGGCTGGCTGACCACATTGTTTTGCGTCACTTCCACCGTCAGCGCACCGTGCGCCACGGCGCAGGCATCCAGCGAAACATGCCGGTTCATCACCACCGAACCGGTGCGCGAATTTACGATCACTTTGGCATCCTGCACGCTAACGCGTACCGGAATATCCTGAACCGCCGCAAGGAAGCGTACGCGCTCTGGGCCGGTGGCCGGGGCAAACAGGCGAATGGTACGTGCATCTTCAGGAATGGCCGCGCCGCCGTTATAGCGACGGTTGATCTCATCGCTGATCAGTTGCGCCAGCGAGAAATCGGATTCATTCAGCTGCAAACGCACCACGTTCTGGCTGGCAAAATCATTGGGTATTTCGCGCTCAACCGTGGCGCCCGAGCTGATGCGCCCGCCGTTGAGCTGGTTAACCTGCACGCGGCTGCCGCCTGCGGAAGCACCCGCGCCGGAGATCAGCACGTTGCCCTGTGCGATGGCGTAGATTTGGTTATCCGCGCCTTTCAGCGGCGTCATCAGCAGCGTTCCGCCGCGCAGACTTTTCGCATTACCCAGCGAAGAGACCACGATATCCAGCTTATCGCCGGAACGAGCAAACGGTGGCAGCTCTGCCGTCACCATCACCGCCGCGATGTTTTTCAGCTGCATATTGGTACCCGGCGGCACGGTAATGCCGAGCTGCGACAGCATGTTATTCAGGCTTTGGCCGGTAAAGGGCGCCTGCATGGTCTGGTCGCCCGTGCCATCCAGACCCACAATCAGGCCGTAGCCCATCAGGGCGTTAGAACGCACGCCCTGCACCGTAGCCAGATCGCGCACGCGTTCTGCCTTCGCCGCACCCGGCAGCATCACCGTACAGGCGATGAGCAGGATGCTAAAAAATACAAACAGGGATTCTTTTTTCATTGCCGTATCAGAATGGAGAAAGGTTCAGGAAGAAGCGCTGCAGCCAGCCCATATTCTGCGCTTCGTTGATATAGCCGTTTCCGACATATTCGATACGCGCATCGGCCACCTGGGTCGATGGCACGGTGTTATTGCCGCTGATGGTGCGCGGGTTAATCACGCCAGAGAAACGAATGAACTCGGTGCCCTGATTAATGGCGATCTGCTTTTCGCCCACCACTTGCAAATTGCCGTTCGGCAACAGCTGGTTGACCGTAACGGTAATGGTGCCGGTGAAGGTATTACGCGCTGCCGCGCCGCCTTTACCGGAGAAATCGTTGCTGCCGCTGGCGTCAAAATCTGCTTTGCCATTACCCAGCCAGCCTTTGAGCTTACCCGGCAAGGCGGTGAGGCCCGCACCGGCAGAGCCGTCACGATTGGCGCTGGCAGAAGAGCTTTTGCTGGCGCTGACGTTTTCCTGCAGCAGCACCGTCAGCGTGTCGCCGACGTTACGCGGGCGGCGATCCTCAAACATCGGCTGATAGCCATAATTCATCGACTGGCCCGCCTGGAACAGCGAACCGCTGGTGACCGTCGTCGCCATCGGCGTCGGCGCGGCCGAGGTGGGGCCGGTGACCAGCGGTTTCTGCATGATGTGGGCGCAACCGCTCAGCAGCAGTGCACAGGCGATGACCGCAACCGGCGGCAAGGTATAGAAAGAAGTTTTCATTTCAATGTCGTAATAGTCCGGGCGTGGCGGATGTTGCAGGCCGCGCCCGGAGAGGGAAATTACAGCTGAGAAAGACGCTGCAGCATCTGATCCGAGGCGGATACCGCTTTACTGTTGATCTCGTAAGCGCGCTGAACCTGAATCATGTTCACCAGCTCTTCGGCCACGTTGACGTTGGAGGTTTCGATGTAGCTCTGCTTCAACGTACCGGCATCTTCCAGGCCCGGGTTCAGCTCATTTGGCGCACCGGACGACTGGGTTTCGCGGTACAGGTTGCCGCCAATGCTCTCCAGACCGGCGTCATTGACGAAGGTCGCCAGCGTCAGCTGACCAATTTGCTGTGGCTGCGCCTGGCCAGGCACGGTGGCGCTGACAATACCGTCGGCGCTGATTTCCAGTTTCTTGGCATCCGCCGGTACGGTGATGCCCGGCTGCACCGGGTGGCCTTCGGCATTCACCAGCTGGCCGTTCTCATTTTTATCGAAATGGCCATCGCGGGTGTAAGCGGTGCTGCCATCCGGCAACTGCACCTGGAAGAAACCTTTACCCTCGATCGCCACATCGGTCTCATTGCCGGTCTGGTTCAGTCCGCCCTGCGTGTGAACACGCTGGGTCGAGACGGGACGCACGCCGGTACCAAGCTGCAGGCCGCTTGGCAGCGAACTCCCTTCAGAAGCCTGCGCGCCAGGCTGACGCATGGTTTGGTACAGCAGATCCTGAAATACCGCACGCTGACGCTTAAAGCCGTTGGTATTCACGTTCGCCAGGTTGTTGGAGATAACGTCCATGTTGGTCTGCTGTGCTTCCAGACCGGTTTTTGCGATCCATAAAGAACGAATCATGTTGATGCTCCTTGGCGCGGCTTAGCCGACGCTCAGTAACTGGTTAGCCTTTTGGGCATTTTCGTCGGCGGTACGAATCACTTTCATGTTCATATCGAAGCCACGCGAGTTAGCGATCATCTCTGCCATCGCCTTAACCGGGCTGACGTTGCTGCCTTCCAGTGCTTCGGGGCTGAGGCGCAGCTGCTCATCCTGCGCCAGCGCGCCCGCCGCTGCGGAACGGAACAGGCCATCATCGCCGTGCAGCAGGCTGCTCATTTCCGCATTGACCATTTTCAGGCGGCCGACCTGCACCAGCGCGGTGGCATCGTCACCGCCGCCCAGCGCGGAGATGGTGCCGTCCGCGCCAATGGTCACTTCCGACTGCGGCGGCACGGTTAACGCCGCGCCATCGCCCATCAGTGGACGACCACCGACGCTCAGCGCGCCCTGGTTATCCACCTCAATGGTGCCGTTGCGGGTATAGGCTTCGCTGCCGTCCGGCATTTCCACCGCCAGCCAACCGTTCTGTGGCAGCGCCACGTCCAGGTTGCGTCCGGTGTGGGTGATGGGGCCCATGCTCTCGTCGTGGAACGGCGTTGATTCCGCCACCAGCGCACGGGTGTTGAGGCTTTCGCCTGCCACTGGAACAGCGCGGAACGCCGCCAGCTGCGCGCGGAAACCGGCCGTTGAGCTGTTCGCCAGATTGTTGGAGGTAACCGCCTGGCGATTGAGCGAGGCGTTGGCGGCGCTCATGGCGGTATATATTGCGCGATCCATTCAGGCCGTCCTTAACGCAGGTTAACCAGCGTCTGCAACAGCTCAGACTGGGTTTTAATGGTTTGCGAGTTCGACTGGTAGTTACGCTGATAAACGATCATGTTGACCATCTCCGCGCCCATATCGACATTCGACTGCTCCAGCATGCTGCCGTTGACGTCACCAAAACTGCCGGTGCCGGACGCGCCGAGGAACGGCTGACCTGAGCTCGATGATTCTGACCAGACGTTGTTACCTTCCGACTGCAAACCGCTGGTATTGGGGAAATCGGCCAGCACGATCTGCGCCACGGTTTGACGCTTACCGTTGCTGTAGGTGGCAACCACTTCGCCGTTATCGCCAATCTTAAAGTTCTGGTATTTACCCGGTGCCTGACCATCGATTTCGCCGAGTTTCACCAGGCTGTCACTGGCATTTTTCGTCAGCGCTTTTAAATCAAGCTGCAGATTAAGTGCGTTGGCGCCGTTGAGCGCAGCACCCGTAATGTTCATGACGCCGCCAGCGGGGACGGTGGTGCCAGGGATCAGGTTGCCGCTGGCATCAAACTTCAGCTGCATCTCTGAATAGATAGGCTTCGGCGGTGAACCCGTGTCCATCCGGGGTGACGTTTCATCACCCGCATAGGCTTTCCACTCACCCGGCGAGGTCTGGACGAAATAGACTTTGACGGTGTGCTTGCTGCCCAGGCTGTCGGTGGCTTCGATCTGGCTGACGAAGTTATAGGTGCTTGGGTCTTCCGCATTAAAGGCGCTGGCGATCACCTTGTCGTCATCGGCTTTCAGATTGCCCGTGAGCGTGCCGGCGGTTGAGGCTTCTGGCTGCATATCATCGGTAGGAATGCGGATCGGGCCAATCGGCGCGCCTGGCTCAATTTTCGGCGGTGTGCCCGTGGCCTGGTAGCCGGTCAGGTACATGCCGGAACTGTTGATGACGTTGCCCTTTTCATCGGTATTGAACTGGCCATTACGGCCGTAGAACACGCTGCCACCTTCGTTCACAAAACGGAAAAAGCCTTTGCCATCGATCGCGATATCCAGATCGCGTCCGGTTGATGCGAGGCTGCCGCTGTTGAAGTCCTGGTTGATGCCCGCGACCTGCACACCCAAACCGGTGGTACCGGCGAAGATGTCGGCAAATGAAACCGAACCGGCTTTGAAACCAACGGTCTGGGAGTTGGCGATGTTGTTGCCTACCACGTCCAACGCTTTAGATGCTGCATTGAGGCCGCTCAGGCCCTGAGAAAAACTCATAATGAAATTCCAGAAAGTAAGAGGGATTATTATTGGATGACAAAAATATCGGCCAGCGTAACCATGTCGTCGCGACCCACCAGGTGCAGGTACGGGCCTGCGTCGGTTAAGGTCACACCCGCGACCGTCTCTGCCGTCAGGCCAGTGACATCAACGGTGTCCTCACCTTTTTTGGCGCTGAAAGTGACGGTGTACTCGGTATCAGGTGCGGGTTCAGCCGGTTTGAATTCTTTCAGATCGTCGAGGCTGAATTTCTTGGTGCCCGCCTTAACGTTTTTCAGATCTGCGGTGTAGGCATTGCCTTCCGCATCGGTCAGCGTCACGGTGACGGTGTCAGCATCGTTCTTCAGGTAGAAGTTGAAGTCTTGAGACTCTGGCGTCGCGTTCGTATCGGCGATCGGCAGAATTTCGTTATTGCGGCCCACGGTCACCTTAGGATCCCCTTCCATCAGCACGCTACGCCCAACCCATGACGCCGCATTCATGCTTCCCAGCGAAATCATCGTCTGCTGCATATTTTGCGCTGCGGTATTCAGCTTCTCGATGCCCGCTGCGGTATTGAACTGTGCCAGCTGTGAAGTGAGCTGGTTGTTGTCCATGGGATTGGTGGGATCCTGATTTTGCATCTGTGCCACCAACAGCTGCATAAAGCTGTCGGATAAATCGGCGGCGGCGCTGCCGTTGCCCGATGATGCTGAGTTAACGCTGTTATTTACTGCAGAAACCATGTGCTCAGTCCTTACTGGCCAAGGGTTAAGGTTTTCAGCATCAGGCTCTTAGCAGAGTTCATCACTTCTACGTTGGCTTGATAGCTGCGTGAGGCGGAGATGGTGTTCACCATCTCATCCACCACGTTGACGTTGGGCATGCGCACATAGCCCTGCTGGTCGGCCAGCGGATTACCCGGCTCATACACCATGCGATCCGGCGCGCTGCTCTCCACAACGTCACTCACCCGCACGCCGCCGACATCCTGACCGGCCTGTGCCTCCACCGAGAACACCACCTGACGTGCGCGATACGGCTGGCCGTCTGGACCGACGACGCTGTCGGCGTTCGCCATGTTGCTGGCGCTAACGTTGAGGCGCTGTGATTGCGCCGCCATCGCCGAGCCGGAAATATCAAATATGCTGAAAAGTGACACTGATCATTACCCCTGGTTTAATACCGTCATCATTTTCTTAATATCCGCGCCAAGGAAGGTCAGCCCGGATTGATATTTCACGCCGTTATCCGCGAAATTAACGCGCTCGCGGTCCATATCCACGGTATTACCATCGGCACTCGGCTGATCCGGAATGCGATACATTAATTGATCGTCGTCAATTAATTTTCCTTTGGCTGCAATATGCCGGTCTGACGTTAATGCCAGTGAGACCGGTGATTTCGCCATTTGTTGATTATCCATGGCGTTTTTTAACTGCTTTGTAAAATCAATGTCACGCGCCTGATAACCCGGCGTGTCGGCATTGGCAATATTTGATGCCAGGATATCCTGGCGGCGCGAGAGTAAACCCAGCGCTTGCTGCTGAAAACGAAACGCGTCGTCCAGTTTATTGACCATTAAAGATGGCTCCTGCTACAGATTATTTTACCGGCGATAGTGTAGACAGCAGCGGTGAATTATCACACTGCGAAGAGTCGACAGAAATAAACGCATTTAGACTCATAAAATAAAGCAATGCGGGTTGAGAGGAATGAAGCGAGTAAATGGCGACAAAGGTGTTGCCATTTACCGCATTAAAAGCAACGCATCAGCGGTTATAATTTAATCACGCTGAATACAGCACACGTTTTCTTTTTATATTTAAGGCACCCCGGATGAAAATCCCTCTTGTAAAAATCTTCGCTACCGCGTTGGCCTGCTGTTCGCTGCCGTTAATCGCCAGCGTGCCGGATACGCCCTCCGCCATTGAGCGGCTGCAAACGCGCCTGGATGCGCTGCTTTCACCTCAGGTGGAAGTGAACACTGACATCGTGCGCACCGTGGAGCTGCTGGCCACGCCACAGCAGCTGGCGGCGTTATGTGAAAACCCGGAGCTGCGACTGGCGGGACACGATACGCGCCTGACCGGCAAGCGCACGGTGATCGCCAACTGCGGCAAGCGCAATCACTACCTACCGGTGCGCATCAGCGCCCAGGGCAGCTGGTGGGTGGCCGCCCACGATCTGGCCGGTGGTGACATCATCCAGCCAGGCGATATTAAGCGCGTAACGGGAAATCTTGAGGGGCAACCGCTGGGACTTGTGTTTGAAGCCAATGAGATTGTGGGTCAGCGTTTGACCCGGGGGTTAGCGCTGGGAAAGCCGTTAGTACAGAGTCAGTTGCGCCAGCAGTGGCGCTTGCGCTCAGGACAAACCGTTGACCTGGTCACCACCTCGGCGGGCCTGCGTATTCGCAGCCAGGGCAAGGCGATGAACAACGCGGCGGTCAACGATACGTTAAAAGTTCGGCTCAATAATGGTCGTACAATCAATGGCAAAGTGAACGAAGACGGCCAGGTGACGATTTTTTTACAACAATAATTTTAGTTTTTTCGCCAATCACCGATGACTAGTTTATACGCAGTGGCACACCTAAAACTGGCGAGGATGAATATGAGTATTGAAAGCACCAAAGCAACCGCAGCGATTAACACGATCGCCGCCACGCAGGATATGCGCACCCGCTCACAGACGCAGAATAATGAACCGTCATCTGCTGGCCGCGCAAAAGCGGATAAAACCGAAGTCACCCTGAGTGCGCTGACCAAACAGATTCAAACCAACGACAGCCGCGACGTAAATTATGCGCGCGTTGCTGAAATCCGTGCCGCATTAGCCGCAGGCGAAATGCCGATTGAGCCCGAGAAAATAGCGCAATCGCTGGTGCAGGAACTCTTTCAGTTTTAATAATTGCAGGCCTTTTTAAGTTATGGAAAAGCTTTTTCCTATTTTGACACAGATGAAAACGTCTCTGGACGAACTAGAGGCGATTATGATTGAGGAAGTCAATCAGCTAAATCGCACGCAGATAAACCCGGTTTCACTGCAAATCCTGACCGATAATAAAAGTCAGCTGCTGTCGACCATTCAATATTATGATGAACTGCGTCGCCAGCAGGAGCAGCAGTCTGCGCTTGAAGCGCCCTACCATCAACACAGCAAATTATTTGCCTGCTGGCAATTGGTAAGCGAACGCGTGCGCATTACCAAATCACTTAATCTACAAGTGGAACATCTGCTGCAAGGCCATATGAAGAAGAATCAGCAAATGCAAAAAGTGGTAGAGAAAGTCGGCCACAATACCAGCACACTTTATGGCCCTGCAGGAGAATCCAATAATCTGCCGAGCGGACGCAAATACAATATTAGTATCTGATTTCCTGACCTCTGGATGTTTATTTACTCGCCTTCACGGCGAGTTTTTTTTGCCCGGCGTAAAAGAATAATCACTATCCCGGTAGGCAACGCGCGCAATAAATTGCGTATATGCAGGTGCGCATGAATGCGCACCCTACGAAACTTTAGGGTCGCCATTGATAATAAGCCATGAAATTACCGAGAGCACCTTCCGTAGTGGCGCAATTCATTGCGCGATAAATCGCGCCGCTACGGAAGGTGCGGTGATTTGATACGGCGCTAACCGGTCGGCATTACGCCATCAACGGCGACCGCACGCCGGTAACTGACAAGAATTAAACGGCGTTATACGCCTGGGAAGAGCTGCGCGATTTGCGCATTGCGGACATATCCTGGCTGAGAATAGAGAGGCGGGATTTGATAAGAGTGCGCAGCTGGGCATCTTCTGCCAGCAGCGCCGAAAGCTGCTGCGCAGTGAGCGTCTCCGGCTCCTGCGTAAAATCGCGTTGGCATAACGCCTGCATCTGCGCTAAATAGGCACCGATCTGCTCGCTGAAGGCCTCCCAATCTTCTTTACTGGCCAACGCTTGCAGCTGCTGGTTTACCTCCTGCAGCTGCATAATCTGCACCATTATCTTATTTTGCATGGCTCACCTGACGTGCTTGCGGTTCGATGGCTTTCCACGTCTCAGACAAATCAACCATCAGCGTGATCAGGTGCGGCAACTGTTCGCCTGATTTATTGACGCTGGCTTCCAGCAGGCTGCGTGAAACGTATTCATATAAACGCTCAAGATCGGCGGAAATCTGGCCACCGATTTCGTGGTCGAGCCCGGAACGCAGGCCGTTGTCGATAATGTTGATCGCGCGTGAAATCATCTCTCCGCGCCGCGCCACGTTGCCAGTTTGAAAATAGATTTCAGCGCGGCGCATGGCATTTATCGCACCGTCCAACAGCATGGTGATGAGCTGGTGCGGCGTGGCGCCAGAAACCTGGCTGTCGAGGGAAACATCAGAGTAGGCATTCTTGCCGGTTTTGCTGTACATCATTTTGTCCTGCCGGGCAGACGCGCTGCCCGGGAATTAGGGGATTAACTGTTCATCATACCGAGCAGCGCAGACTGCAGCTGGGTACTCATGTTATTCATTTCTGTCATCGCTTTATCAAGACGGATGAACTCTTTCTGGCTGCGCGCCAGGCTTTGCTTGATCAGATCTTCAATACGGCTGATCTGCTTTTCATTACGCTTATCCTGGGCCTCAATGCCTTTTTTCGCCGTGGCGATAGCGCCCTCAACTTTAGGGTAACCTTCGTTATCGCCCAGATAGGTTTTGAACAGTCCATCCATCTTGCCTTTCAGGCCTTCGGCGCCATCTTTGCCGAGGAACAGCGCTTCCACCTCTTTCGGGTTGTTTTTCAGCGCTTCTTCGAGCTTTTTGCTATCGATGGTGAGCGTGCCCATCGTCCCGGTGCTCTCCTGGCCCGCTTTAAATTCATCAAATTTAACGCTAATGCCCAGGCTACCCAGCGAAGGGAAAACTTTGCTGATATCGCTATAGCTCCCCACTGTCGTAGATTTTATCTGGCTGCTTAAGCGGCGCAGCGTGCCATCACCAAATAGCGCGCCGTTGTTGGGGTTTTGCTGTGCTAGCTCGTCGGCGTTCTTGATAGGCTCTTTATAAACGCTCACGCTGGAGACGGTACTGAGGAAGGCGTTGTACTGCTTGACGAACTCCTCAATCATGCTTTTGACTTTGGAGGTGTCGGCGGTTACCGCGAGGGTTTCAGGCTTATATTCGTTCTTTTCAACGTCGCCTTCATCTTTGATAATTTCGGAGACTTCACGCAGTTCAAACGTAATGCCTTCAATGGCATCGGTAATGGTGTTTGAGCTGCGTACTACAAGCTCTCCGTCAATGTACATCTTGGCGTTAAGCGCTTTGGTCATTTCTTGCATGCCGGAGGTTTTGCCTGGACCATAGTCCAGCACGCCAGCCAGCTTATCATCTCCGCTGACTTCCATCTTAATCTCGCCATCGCTACCGGTTTTCTTGGAAGTGACAACCAGTTTGAAGCTGCCGCCTTCCGCCGCCATCACCGTGGCGTTGACATCACCGTTCTGGGCGTTGATTTTTTTCGCGATCTGCACCAGCGATGTCTCATCATTTTTGAGCGTCACTTCCATCGGCTGACCTTCACCGACGGTGATTTTTAAGGTGCGCGTGTCGCTGCCGTCACCCAACTGCGCATCGTTGGTGTCCTGCGCGGCTGAACCAATTTTGTGCGACTTGGCCAACTGCGCCACCGCCACAGAGTAGCTGTTAGGAATGGCGCCTTTACCTGCGGTGGCTTTAAAGGCTTTGTTATCGCCAATGCTGACGCCGTTAAAACCTTCATCCTGCAGTTTACCCAGGTTGGTTTTTAATGCGTCCAGCGAGCTGGAAATCTTGCTCCAGGCAGAGAGCTGACCGCTATAACTGCTTTGTTTCTGTAAATAGGGGTTAAGCTTTTTACTTTCTGCGGCTTCAAGCTGGCCCAGCAGTTGTTGAATATCGAGTCCGGATCCACCCAAGCCAGAAATTGGTGCAATCGCCATAATAAGGTTCCTGTAAGCAATATAAGAAGTGTTCTTCTTTTCCCATCGGAATTTCAGGGAATAAGTTTAATTTTTTACATTCGCGGCAACAACGCTATCGTCGATAAAATACACACTTTGCCGCTTATTGCCGAATTAGCTGGCGCTAGTCGTATAATTGGCGGCATTTCTGTTGCTATTTATTGGCATTAATAAAAAATTCAAAAAAATATTTATGTGATTTTCCTGCCCACCGATGAATGGAGTATGCGCAACAACAGACGCATATTTCTCAGCAGCAGTTCTTAAAATTAACTTTATAAAGGAATTCGATCATGGCCCAGGTCATTAATACCAACTCACTGAGCTTGATGGCTCAAAACAACCTGAACAAATCACAGACTTCTCTGGGTACTGCTATCGAGCGTCTCTCTTCAGGTATGCGTATCAACAGCGCGAAAGATGATGCCGCTGGCCTTGCCATCTCTAACCGCTTCACCTCTTCTATCCGTGGCCTGACTCAGGCTGGTCGTAACGCCAACGACGGCATCTCACTGGCGCAGACCACTGAAGGCGCGCTGAACGAAGTGACCGAAAACTTGCAGCGTATCCGTGAACTGACCGTACAGGCGAAAAACGGCACCAACTCTTCTGATGACCGCGCGTCAATCCAGAAAGAGATTACTGCCCGTCTGGACGAAATCAAGCGTATCTCTGAAACCACCAACTTCAACGGCGTTAACGTGCTGGACGGTTCTAAAGATGCACTGACCATTCAGATCGGCGACAAAGATGGCCAGACCATCAACATCGACCTGACCAAAATGGATCTGGAAACCCTGAACCTGGACGACTTCGACGCTGAGTTCGCTAAGCTGCAGTCTTCTGCGGTGAAAGGTTCACAGTTCAAGGCGGCGGGCGATCTTAACGCAAATGGCTCTGAAATCGATGTCGGTGCAAAAACTCCTTATAAAATTGTTGCAGGTGATATTGATACAATCGCTGGTAAAGCGGGTATTGCTAATGGTAAAGGGGAAATCAGAACGGTTACCGAAGGTACAACTACACGCATCTTTGCGGTAGATAAAGATAGCGGTAAAGCGTATGAGATGAAGCTTACTACTACTCCAGGGACGGATCCTCTTGTCGATCCTGTAGAATTAGCAGATGCGTCAGTAATTAGTGAGCTGAATGAACTGGATTCAGACGTGCTGGTCAATGGCCCAAGCACCCTGACCAGCCTGAGCAACGTGAAAAAAGGTGACGACCTGGTTGAAGCAGGCGGCAAGAAATTCAAGCTGGATGCGGCGATGCTGAACCAGATTTCCAATGATGCATTTGGCTCAGACGCGAAAGCCAGCGGCATTAAAATCGTTGCTGATGATAAAAACCCGGGTACTTACTACGCAGTTAATAAAGATGGTGACGTGCATCAGTTCACCATGGACGATACCGGTGCAGCGACTGTAGACACCAACTTAGCGCGTGCGGCTGATGCTCAGGCAGTGCAAGTTGCGGCGAACGATTCTCTGCTGGAAACCCTGGACGGCGCACTGACTAAAGTGACCAACTTCCAGGCGGATCTGGGTGCGATTCAGAACCGTTTCAGCTCTATCATCGCTAACCTGAACACCACCGTGATCAACACCACTGAAGCACGTTCACGTATTCAGGATGCAGACTTCTCTGTTGAAGTTTCAGCAATGAGCCGTTCTAACATCCTGCAGCAGGCCGGTGTTTCCGTACTGTCCCAGGCTAACCAGGTTCCACAGAACGTACTGAGCCTGCTGCGTTAATAATAAAATAACGCTGTACACCTCACATTAAGTTGCACTTACATGCATCTTTTGCCCTCCCGTCGCGGAGGGCTTTTTTTTGCGCGCTGATTATGGGATTTTGCTGGTGCGCATGAATGCGCCCCTACGAAACAACCGTGACTGATATTACTGCGCGCTGCCTGGTGCGCATTAATGCGCACCCTACGAAACAACCGTGACTGATATTACTGCGCGCTGCCTGGTGCGCATGAATGCGCACCCTACGAAACAACCGTGGCTGATATTACTGCGCACCCTACGAAATGCCCATGCCTGATACGGCGGTGCAACCGGCGATAACGATAATGACTGCAGGAGCACGACCTGATGGCGCAATGCATTGCGCGATAAATCGCGCCGCTACAGAAGGTGCGGTGATGTAAAATGGCGCCTAACTGCACGGCTTTACGCCATTGATGTGCGACCAGGACATAAGCGCACCCATCCCCCGCACGAAACCTTTCATTGATTAAAGGAAAACGGCTATTGGACGAATTGCGCCCATAAAAAAACCCTCCGCTGGAGGGTTTTTAATGCAACACGCGCGCAAACCTATTTAGCGCTGGCCATGGTCTTTAGCCGTTGGTGCGCTGCAGCAGCGTATTCGCCGAGGAATACACCTCCTCAATCAGCACACTGTTATTCTGCAGCGGCGTATCGCCCTGCGCCTGCATAATGGCATCGGTAATCAGTGCGCGCAGCTCTTTCGAAGAGCGGGCGCAGCGCTGCGCCAGATTGCGTGCTTCCACGGCAAAAATGCTCTCTTCCTGATGCAGTGAGTAACTGTAAGCCCGGCTGGCAAGTTGCACCAGCGCGCCGGAACTGTCTGCAATCACCGAGGCGGCTTCCTGCAACCCCTGCAGCGTCTGCACAATGCCGGCAACGCTGTCGGCCAGCATCGCCACTCGATTGGCGTTGGCCTCCGGTGTTTGTAGCAGGCTTTCATTCTGCTGGCCAACGCGGATCGCCGCGCGCGCCATAACGGCCATCTGCTCGCCAATCTCCTGCATCAGCGGTGGCAGCTGGGCGCTTTGATCGCGCACCGCCGGCACCTCATGGCGCAGCAGGGTCGGCAACTCATCATTCATACGCGCCAGATGCAAATTGAGGCTGCGCAGCAGCGTTAAGGTCGAGACTAATACCATCACCGCCAGCGGCCACGGCTTGTGCAGCGGGATGTCGGGCCGCTCGCCAAGGCGACGCGTCGGCACATCGATGGCTAGCATCCACGGCGTTTCAACGATCGGCTGCACAATCAGCGTGTGCTCACCACTGGCACTGCGAAAAGTGGTGTGGCGCAGCGCCTCACCGCTTTGCGCCAGCAGCGAACGTAAGGGAATCGCCATCGGCAAATCACCTTCACTGAGTGAGTGCTGACCTGCGGCGCCTGCGGCATCGCCTACAATGCGGCCGGTATCTTCAACAATCCAGATACGACCGCCGAGACGATCGCTCAACTCACGCACCAGCGCATTAAAGAAGTGGCGTTCGCTACCGGAAACATCATCCAGCAAGCCATTGCCCGCCAGCGGCTTATCCAGCGTGTAACTTCTCAGTGTCACCACGCTCTCGGTCACAGAGCGCTGCTGGGCCTCAACGCGATCGAGTTGGCCGCGCAGTTGCTCGGCTAACTCATCGACCTGGGAGCGCAGCCGCTCACCTTCAGACTTAATAAAGCGCGGAATAATCCCCGCCTGAACTAACACCAGCAACGTAATAAGGATAACAACCAGGATAAGTGCAAAGATCATGGAATCAATACCTGTAATACCACGGCAGCAGGACGCCGCCAGCCTGGGCCTATTTTATTACGGCTGGTGGCGGAAGCCTCGGCTAAATAGCGGATTCAAAGGGTTGATAAGCGCGCAATATTGATGCGTCAGAAGGGATAATGTGATGAAACAAGCATTTCAGAGTATTAATCCGCTAAAGCGTCCATAAATAATAACGTAAATCATAATCGGACCCGTTAAAACTCCATTAGAATTCCGCACCATTTTTGCCAACTCATTAGCGGTGAAAGAGTTTTTAGCATTGATAATGTCCAGGCAAATAGCGGGCCTCAGCGGAAAGGGAGTTATGAGAAACCATTAATTAATATTAATGACATTTCTGGTAAAAAATGCGTAAGTACTGATATAATCGCGGCCGCAAATCAACTCGGACTTTTCCGATTTGTTAGTCAGTAGTGGATGGGAAGTTTGCGCATATTCATGCCACAGTGCGCGAAGCCAGTGTCTATAGTTAGTAGCAGGTAGGTGCAGCCGGGTGAGTTTTATCGCAGCCAATTCTGAGTGGTCTTTGGCTGCTATCAGCGCCCGCGTTAATGTTATTAAATGCCCCTGACGCTTAATGAAAGGGGCGTCATGTTTGATTAGCAGGTGATTAATAATATTAATTGTGCCAATTCATACCCCCCATGCTGGTTGAAAAAAACAGGCTTTGGGCTTAAAAAACTGGCACCTTTTCATACGCCCCTGAAACTGGCGAAGTTGTGAACGTTAATAAAAACAATTATTAGATTGTTCCCTCTAAAAACACAGAAGAATCAATTATCTATGTTGAATCACATTGCGATCGGATCGTCAATGACGCTGGATGTACAGACGCGAACGCTGACACGGCTGTCCGACGGGGAAAGTGTTAATCTACCGGCCAGCGCCAGCCTCTGTTTACAGGCGCTGGTTGAGGCGGAAGGTGAAGTGTTATCTCAGGAGCAGCTGATGGATATCGGCTGGCGCAGTTCGGGAGTAGAAGTCACTGATAACAGTGTGCGGGTGATGATCAACAAGCTACGGCGTGCCCTACACACCCTGGCGTCACAGCAGGAGATTTCTCTGTTAGCCGTCACCCGCAGCGGTTACCGTCTGCTGATCCATGAACCCCAGGCAACACCCGCGCCTCCTTACGCTACCGATGCTCCTCCGCAACCCACTCGTGCACCGCAGGTCACGCTTTCAGAAGCGTTGCCACTTGCCGCAGTCCAGCCGAAACCCCGCAACCGGCGGTGGCTCAGATGGAGTGCGGCAGGCTGCTGCGGCGTGATACTCGGTTTGATCGTCGCCTATACGCTGTACGGTCAGTTTATGGCCCGGCTGGATCACATCCAGTTCGTGCCCTGGAGTGGTCCCGGCGTGCCTGCCGATACGCAGGTATTCGTGCCCCAGGATCGTCAGGATCAGCAGGCGCTGATTGAGGCAACCCTTAGCACTTATGAGAATCATGTCATTAGCAAACGCCCGTTAGAAAAACCGGCGAAAGTGCTGTATATCACGCTGGGGGCCAGCCCATCGACGCATCATCAGGGCCTGATTGCCTGCCAGCAACCCTTCCAGGACGCAGAGAATGACTGTGAATCGTTCTATTTTAAAATTTATTAACCTGCCGATGATGCTGCTGTTTATTGGCGGCTTCGCGGCGGCGATTGGTGGTTTTGTCATCCACACGATGTACACCTCACCGCTGAAATCGCAGTGCGTAATGCCGGTGTCGTTTTATGACATCAAGCAAGGCAAAGACGTGGCGCTGCTGCGCGGCAGCTACCGCAGCTACCGCGACAGCATTAGCCGTGGGCATGTCACCTTTGTCGGTAGCCTGTCGCGTTTCAGCGACGGGCAGCGCGTAGGACAGCCGGTGACGGTGAATCGTGAATTGCGTTTTGAGGGCAGCATCACCCACAACCTGCTGCAGATGACCATTACCGGCCATAACCGCCGTATTGGCGACCAGAGCAGCGATGACGATGTCTCAACCTACGTCTTCCCGGCGCTGCATAATGGTGAAAGTGGTACCACTTCGCTCTATTTATTGGATGGCAAGGTGATGGCGACGGGCGTCGAAACGGTGGCGCGTATTGCCTGCATGAATTGAGGCTGGCGCGGCGATTAAAACAGCGCGAGCACTAACTCTGCCAGCGTATCGAATCCCCGCTCCATCAGACGTTCAAAGAAAGGTGCCAGCGTTTGCGCCAGCAGGAACAGCGCCACCATACCGATGCTGAGCGTGAGCGGGAAGCCGATAACAAAAATGGAGAGCTGCGGCGTCAGGCGATTCAGCAGCGCCAGAATAAAGTTAATGCACAGCAGCAGCGCGATGATCGGCAGGCCGAGCATTAATCCCTGGCTGAAAACCATCCCGGCGCTTTTCACCACGTAAAGCAGGCCGCCGCTGTGCAGCGGCGTTGCATCTACCGGCAGCGCATGAAAGGTTTCCGCCACGAAGGCCAGCAGCCATAAATGGCCGTTAAAGGTGAGAAACAGCAGCGTAACCAGAACGTTGAGGAAGCGTGAAATGACCGGGCTGTTGCCGCTGCTGGGGTCAAAAAAGGTCGCGAAAGAGAGGCCCATCTGCATGCCGATGATCTCCCCTGCCAATCGTACCGCGGCAAACAGCAGCTGCATGGTCAGCCCGAGCGCCGCGCCAATCAGCAGCTGCTTTGCCATCACGCCAACGCCGCTCCACGAGTAAATGCCAATGCCGGCATCCGGAATGCTGGAACCCAGCAGCAGCGCAATCAATAAGGCTAAACAGAGCCGCAATCGCGCGCTCACGCTGCGCTCGCCAAACACCGGCGCCACCTGCAGCACCGCGCCAATGCGCACCATAATCAGGAAATAGTGGCTCATCCAGGCGTAGAGCTGCTCGAGCGGGATTCCGAACGCCATTAGCCAATCACAAAGGGAATGCTGGTAAATACCGTACGGGCATATTCAATAAAGATCTTCATCATCCACGGTCCTAATACCACCGCGATACCAACAATCATCAGGATTTTGGGGATGAAGGTCATGGTCATTTCATTAATCTGCGTGGCGGCTTGCAGGATACTGATAATCAAACCGGTTACCAGGGCGGCCAGCAGCAGCGGCGCGGAGATCATTAATCCCACTTTGATCGCCTGCATGCCCATCGCCATTACGCTTTCGGGAGTCATTTCCGTGTCCTTAGCTAAAGAAGCTTTGCGCCAGTGAACCGATGATCAGCTGCCAGCCGTCAACCAGCACAAACAGCATCAACTTAAACGGCAGCGCGATTGTCGTGGGCGGCACCATCATCATACCGAGCGCCATCAGGATACTGGCCACCACTAAATCGATGATCAGGAACGGAATAAAGATGGTGAAGCCAATCTGGAAGGCAGTTTTCAGTTCGCTGGTGACAAAAGCGGGCACCAGAATACTGAGCGGCACCTCTTCAGGCGTGGCGATGTTCTCTTTTTTGGCGATAGTGGCAAACATCGCCAGGTCACGTTCACGCGTCTGATCCAGCATAAATCCGCGCAGCGGTTTCACCCCTTCAGTCAGCGCCTCTTCCATGGAAATCGCATTGCTCTGCAGCGGCAGCCAGGCTTTGTCATAGATTTGGTTGAACACCGGCGACATCACAAAGAAAGTGAGAAACAGCGCCAGACCGACAATCACCTGATTCGGCGGCGCCGTGGGCGTGCCGAGCGCATTACGCAGCAGGCCGAACACGATAACGATGCGGGTGAAACCGGTCATCATCAGCAACACGCCGGGGATAAAGGTAAAGCCACTCAACAGCACCAGCGTTTGCACCGGCAGTGACCAGCCCTCTTCGCCCGTTGGACGTGCGAGAGTGATATCGCTGTTGGCCGCCAGCGCGCTGACGACGGGCAATAGTAGCCCGGTGGCCAGCAACAGCAGCTGACCGGATTGACGACGTTTCATTAGCGGTTTTCCTTGCGGTATTTCTGCAGGAAAGATTCCAGCATGTGCGGAAAGGTGTTGCCGGCCGGTGGCGTAGCAGCAGGTTCGGTTTCCGGGCGCGGTTGCGTGTTCAGGCAGGCGATCTGCGTGGCCGTGACGCCCAGCACCAGACGCTGATCGCCGACATCCACCAGCACCAGGCGTTCACGGTTGCCGAGCGACTTGGTCGCCACCAGCGTCATTACATTTTGGGTGTCGTGTAAGCGACGGGAAAGACCGCTTCGCCGCACAATCCAGGCCAGGATCACCATGGCGAGAATAATCAGCGCCAGCGCACCGGTCACCGTCATCAGTACAGAGTCGGTCGCCAATACGTCGCTGGCAGGTGCAGCCTGGACAAGCGGGGCAGCGGTATTCATTAGCGGCTCAAACGATGCATGCGTTCAGAAGGCGTAATAATATCGGTGATACGGATACCGAATTTATCGGAGACCACTACCACTTCGCCCTGCGCAATTAAATAACCATTAATCAGAATATCCAGCGGCTCACCGGCCAGACCATCCAGCGAGACCACCGAACCCTGGCTTAAACGCAGCAGTTCTTTAATGGTCATCTTGGTACGGCCCAATTCCACGGTCATTTTTACCGGAATATCGAGGATCAGATTCATGTCATCTGAAAACGGAGAGCTCGCCATGTGTTCGCTTATTCCCGCCGAGTGTTGCTCGCTCAGTGCGTCACCCCAAAGGTTGTCGATACTCTCTTCACCGCCTGACGAGTTGTTCATATCACTCATAGGGAAATTAGTCCTTAGTTAATGATGATAATGCTGGCTGAACCATCTGTTCGACCTTTAGAGCATATTGATTATTTACGGAGCCATATTTCGCTTTCAGCACCGGCACGTTGCCGACGCTGGCTTCAATAAGCTCTTGTTTGTCGAAGGCAATGACATCACCTTTCTTCATTTGCATCACATTCGAAAGCCGCGTTTCCACACCCGCAAAGCTGGCAACCAGCTCCAGCTGGGTTTCACGCATCTGACTGGCAAGTAATCCGCGCCAGTTAGCATCTTCATAACGTGAGTTATCCATCGGCGGATTACTCAGCAATTCACGTAAAGGCTCAATCGAACTGAAAGGAATACAGATATTAAATTCGCCACGATGTGAACCAATTTCCACCGAGAACGGTGTGGTCACCACCACATCATTGGGTGACGAGGTGATATTGGTAAACTTCACCTGAATTTCAGAGCGAATGTATTCCGTTTTAATTTTATAGATGGTGCTCCAGGCGAATTCATAAGCTTCACGCGCCATTGACAGCATGCGATGAATAACGCGCTGTTCGGTCGGGGTAAATTCCCGCCCGTCGGCCTTGGTGGGGAAACGGCCATCGCCACCAAACAGATTGTCCACCGCCATAAACACCAGCCCTGGCGAAAACGCCATCAGCGAGGTGCCGCGCAGCGGATTCAGATGCAGCAGATTCAGGTTGGTTGGCACCGGCAGGTTACGGGCAAACTCATGGTATGGCTGAATCTGAATATTGCCCGCAGTGATATCCGGGCTACGGCGCAGTAAATTAAACAGTCCCATACGGAACTGTCGGGCAAAGCGTTCATTAATTATTTCTAGCGAATGAAGTCGTTCACGAATTACCCGGCGTTGCGTATGCGGATCGTAGGGTTTAATGCCCCCGTCCACTTCGCCACCGGCATTTTCGTTGCTGCTACTGCTACCGCTATCGGCATTAAGCAGCTGATCAATTTCATCCTGTGATAAGAAGCTATCCACCATAATATTTACCGCAGAATAAATTCATTAATTAAAATATCGGTAGGTTTCACCGCCAGGTTTTTACCGATGGGCTTTGCCATCTCTTCTTTCAAACTTGCAATCAGCTGCGTCTTGCCTTCATCGGTGGATAACGCTTCATAGGTCTGCTGGGTTAATAACATAAACAGACGACTGCGATATTCCGGCAAATATTTTTCCAGCAGCAGCAGCGATGGCTGATCGGCCACGCGCACCGATATGCCAATAAATAACACGCGATCGGCTTCATTGCTGGTTGGCTTAAGGCTGACGGTAAAGGTATTCAGCGATAAATAAAGCGGATTAATTTCTACCGCCGGCTGGACGACTTCTGCCTGCTCAGCCTCTTCCGTCACCGGTTTAGCTGACTTCATTTGCCAGAATAAATATCCCGCCGCGCTACAGGCGGCGACGGAAATTAGCAACAACAGGGGAACCAGCAGCGAGCGTGATTTTCCACCCTGCGTGGCATTTTGCTTTTTCTTACTCATTGATTGTTAGCTCTAAAATAAAGAAAGACGGTTCACAGCCCTGTCATTCGCATGGCCGGTATTGTAGTCCAGGTTATCCGCTGAATAATCAGGCGATAAAATTTCATACATGAAGCTATTTCAGCACTTCAGGCAAAGGTATTGATTCCGTGGATATTTCCCGCGGTTTGGTTGATCACAACAGGCGAAGTTTCTTCTTCTACGCTGTTTTCATCCCCCTGCTGCGGTGCCGGATGCTGATTTTCTGACGATTCGCCCTGCGCACCTGCGCCGGCATAGGGGTTATCAGCGCTGACGCTCGCCTGCGAAAGCTGCAATCCTGATTCCGCCATGGCGGCACGCAGCTGCGGCATCGCCTGCTCCAGAGCATGACGTACCTGCGCATGTTCACTGACGATATGAATCTGCGCCTGCTCCTGATGCAAACGCAGGCTGATTTGTAACGAGCCCAGCTCTTCAGGATGAAGACGAATTTCGGCGTTGTGCACGCCGTTACGGCTGAACATCACAATCTGCTGGCTAACTGCCTGCTTCCATTCGGGTGTTTGCGGCGCATAAGGCACGGTAGCGACGGCGCTGATGCTAACGTTGTTACGGACAGGCGCGGATACGGGAGCCGCCACTGCGGCTACCACGCTGGCTTCATTGCCAGGCAGCGTCTCGCTGTGCTGTGGCGCGGCACTGCTGCTGGCGATCATAGAAGCCAGAGAAGGCTCTTTGCCCGGTCCGGGTGTCTTCGTCTCGGTAGCGGCGGCTTTTGCCAATGCGCCAAACGCTTCGGTTAACGGCGCGGGGTCTTTTGCGGCCTTCACGGTGATGCCATTATCCGCTGCCGAGGCAACGTTGTGGCTCACCAGCTGCTGAAGCTGCCATTGTGGATTGCCCGGCACCAGCGTTTCGAGCAGCGCCAGCGGGTCTGCTTCCCGCTCAGCCTGCTCCACCAGCGTCTCGCCCTGTTGCGGTACGAGGCTGTCCAGCGCGGCGGCGAGATCGCTGGGCAACGCGTCACTCAGTTCTACTGGCAACACGGCTGCTTCGAGCTCGGGCATCAGATCGGCAAGGGCCACATCGCCAGGCAATAGCATCGCTGGCCCCGTCGGCAACGCGGTGTGCACCAGGCCCAGGTTCTGCAGCTTATCGTCCAGGGCGACAGCAAAGTCCGCGCCGGTAAATTTCCCTTTCGCTGGCAGCAGATCTGCACCGCCGCTGAGCAGTGCAGTAACGTCAATATTCATAGTCTCTCTCGTTTCTGTCCGGCCCGTTGGGCGAACTCATCCATCAACTTCTGTTCCTGCCGTGTTTCCACCTGAGCACGCGCGGTTTCACGTCGCACAATCAAGGTTTCAAACGCGTTCAAGCGCTGTTTGTCATGCACCCAGCTGGCCTTTGCTTGATCCACCGCCTTTTCACAGCGGTTAACGTGGGTAGCGTGCTGCTTCACCACCTGGTTAAGGGATAAAACAAAGGATTGGTGATTCACCAGATCGGCCATCGACATGCCGCGCTCCATCATTCCCTGGCGCAGCGAGTGCTGATACTCCCGCTCATAGTGCTGTAACTGCTCATGCTGCTGAACCGCATCCTGCAAGCGCTGCTGCACGCCACCCAACGCGCGAGTGGTATCCGTCAGCTTCTCTTCTGCCATATCCCGCAGCAGGGTCATCGGGTTTTTTACCTTCATCAGCTTATTCCGTTAGGGTGGGAAACAGGTGGTTCAGCGCGCCGATCGCGTCGTCATAGCCGCTGCGTTCATGGATGGCCTGATGGAGAAAGGCCTCCAGGTCCGGATATTGGCTAATCGCCTGGTCGAGCAAGGGATCGCTGCCTTTTACATAGGCACCTACGCTGACCAAATCGCGGTTACGTTGATAGGCAGAGAGCAGCTGTTTAAAACGCTGCACTTTGCGGTACTGCGCGTGCGGGATCAGTTCGGTCATGGCACGACTGATTGACGCTTCAATATCAATCGCAGGATAATGCCCCTGCTCTGCCAGCCGGCGCGACAGGACGATATGGCCATCCAGAATGGCGCGCGCCGAATCGGCAATCGGATCTTGCTGGTCGTCGCCTTCGGTCAGAACGGTGTAAAACGCGGTGATGGAACCGCCGCCAGGCATACCGTTACCGGTGCGCTCAACCAGCGCGGGCAAACGGGCAAAGACCGACGGTGGATACCCTTTGGTCGCCGGTGGCTCACCAATGGCCAGCGCCACTTCACGCTGCGCCATGGCGTAACGCGTCAGGGAATCCATAATCAGCAGCACGTTCATGCCCCGATCGCGGAAATCTTCGGCGATGCGCGTCGCGTAAACGGCACCCTGCATGCGCAGGATCGGCGAGACATCGGCAGGCGCGGCAATCACCACCGCGCGCTCACGTCCCTCTTCACCGAGAATGTTCTCGATAAAATCTTTCACTTCACGGCCACGTTCACCAATCAGCCCCACCACGATCACATCGGCGGTGGTGAAGCGTGCCATCATGCCTAGCAGCACACTCTTACCCACGCCCGATCCGGCGAACAGGCCCATACGCTGGCCACGACCGACCGTCAGCAGGCCGTTGATGGCGCGTACGCCCACGTCCAGCACGGTTTTAATAGGATCGCGATGGAGCGGATTGAGTACCGGCGTGAACAGGCTGGCGGCTGGTTTACCGGCCGGTGGACGACCATCCAGCGGCCGCCCTTGCGCATCCAGCACGCGGCCTAACAGGTGCGGCCCAACCGGCAGCTGTTTGCCCTGGCTGGTATCGGCTTCGGGCGCGTACACGCGTGCGCCGGGCAGAATGCCATCTACCTGCTCAAGCGGCATCAGGTAGAGCGTGGAGCCGTTAAAGCCCACCACTTCGCTCTCTACCGCGCTAATGCCCTGACTGGTGCGACGCTCAACAACGCACAGCGCGCCAATCGGCAGTTTGAGCCCAACGGCTTCCATCACCAGACCGGTGGCGCGCGTGAGTTTGCCGTACTGGCGGAAACAGGGCATGTCGCCCAGCTTCTCTTCCACGCGATCCAGCGCCTGCAGCCAGTTTTTCAACTGCTGACTCATTGTGACAGCTCCTCGCGCGCCAGCTGGCACAGCGCCTGCCAGCGTGTTTCCAGGCTGGCATCAAACTCCACTTCCGGCGAGATGATGCGGCAGCCGCCGGGGGCCAGCTGCGCATCGCTGTGCAGCTCCCATCCCAGCTGTGCCAGGGTGTCACCCATGGCGGCGGCGACATTCTGCCGATCGTCTGGATGCACGTAGAGTTGCATGGTGCCGTGCAGCAGCGCGTCCTGTTTCATTAGGTTGCGGATCTGCTTCAGCAGCGCCGTGTTGTCCGCCACGCTGGCCGATCCGTACAGCTGCTGCACCGCCATTAATGAAAGCTGCACCAGACGCCCCGGCACCAGGCTCTCCAGGCTGTCCATCGCCAGTTTAAAATTGCTGACCCAGCCCTCGGCCTGACGCAGCAGCTGTTGCTGCTGAGCGACGGCATCGGCTTTGCCTTGCGCCAGTCCGGCTTCGCGGCCTTCGCGTACGCCCGCGTCAAAACCCTGCTTGCGGCCCTCTTCCTGACCACTGCTTAGCCCCTGCTGATATCCCTGCTGTTCGGCCTGCTTGCGCAAGCGGGCCAGTTCGGCCTGAATGTCCTGTTCGCTTTGAAGGCTATCCAGCGTTGGCAGCGGTGCGGCCACGGCGCTGGTATCACTCAGCAGGTTATCAGGCTGCCAGCTGCGCCACTCCGTGCCGCTGGCCTGCTCAAACTTTTTATCAAACGTAGGCATCGTCGCTGCCTCCGATGATGATTTCGCCAGTTTCGGCCAGGCGGCGCACCACGTTGAGGATGGTTTTCTGCTCCGCTTCCACCTGCGACAGGCGTACCGGTCCGCGCGACAGTAAATCTTCTTTCATCAGATCCGCCTGACGACGCGACATATTGAAGAAGAATTTCTCGCGCAGCGGCTCGTCGGCCCCTTTCAGCGCAATCAGCAGGGTTTCGTTCTCGATCTCCTGCAACAGGCGCTGGATGCTGCGATCTTCCACTTCGACCAGATTTTCGAACAGGAACATCTCGTCGATGATCTTCTGCGCCAGTTCGCCATCGAACTCACGCACGGCCTCAATGGCCAGCTCTTCCTGCTGCGATTTCATCAGGTTGAGAATCTCTGCGGCAGGTCGTACCCCGCCCATTTTGCTGCGTTTGAGATTCTGACCGTGCAACAGGTTATTCAGCACTTCGGTCAGCTCCTGCAGCGCAGCTGGCTGAACGCCGCCGAAGGTGGCAATACGCAACATAATGTCGTTACGTTCGCGATCTTCGAATTTGCCCAGTACATCAGCCGCCTGGTTACGCTTAAGGTGCACGAGGATGGTGGCGATGATCTGCGGATGCTCTTCGCGGATCAGGTCAAACACCGACTGCGGCTCCATAAAGTTCAGCGTTTCGATACCGTTGGTGCCCTGATGGGTATCCAGCAGATCTTCCAGCAGCGAGGTCGCGCGCTCTTCGCCCAGCGCCTTGACCAGCACGCTGCGCAGATAATCGTTGGTGTTGAGGCTGAGCGCAGCGTACTCGGTTGAGTCTTTCTTGAACTCACGCAGTACCGCAGCCATCTGGTCATGGGTGAATCCCGCCATGTTGACCATAGAGCTACTGATCTGCTTTACCTCATGGGCATTGAGATGCTTAAACACCTCAGCGGCCAGTTCATCGCCCAGCGTCAGCATGACAATGGCGCTTTTATCTGAGGCCTTCATTTAGTGTGTTCCTTATTCATCCACTGACGGATAACCAGAGCAATGACGCGTGGCTCCTGCTCCGCCAGTTCACGCAGCTGTTGGCTGTTGATTTCGGTATCGACGCGCTGCTGCGCCCGATCGCTGGCTTCCTTCTCGGCGGCACGTTTTTTCGCCGCAATCTCTTCCTGACGCGTCTCTTTTTCAATCTCAAGACGGCGCAAGGTGATCTCGTGGTGGCGCAGCCACGCTGGCTGAACCAGCTTGCGCCACATCACCCAGGCAATAAGCGCAATCATCAGATAGCGGGCCAGCGTCATCATCAGTGACTGGAATCGCTCTTGCTTCCAGATCGGCGGCAGCGGCTCTTCCACAATGCCGTTGAACGGCGAGTTCATGATATTGACGCTGTCGCCACGGCTTTCGCTGTAGCCGATCGCCTCTTTCACCAGCGCGCTAATGCGCGTCAGCTCCGTCTCACTCAGCGGCTGCACTTTGCCCTCTTCGCCCTGCGGTAGATGATTAATCACCACCGCGACCGAAAGACGTTGAATGCTGCCCATGTTGGATTTGATGTGCGTCAGCGTGCGATCCAGCTCGAAGTTGGTGGTTTCGTCACTGCGGTTGTTAAAAGGCTGTCCGCTGCTGGCAGGCGTGGACGTTGACGTCGTGGTGCTATTCGCATTGGTGCCTTTCTTCGCCTCCGCTGCCGCCGTGTTCAGCGGTTGGGTAATCGGTGCCGACGCCGGCGTTGGTGGCGAGTTGCTCAGCGCACCAGGCACGCCGCCGGTGGCGCGACCATTGCCCTGCTCAGCAAGGCTGGCCTGACGGCTACGAATCGCCATTTTTTGTGGATCGGCGTTCGGCTGATACTGTTCCTGCGTTTGCTCTTGCTGGGTGAAATCAAGCTGCGCGGTGACCTGTGCACGCACATTACTGTCGCCCACCAGCGGCGCCAGGATGCGCTGGATGCGCTGCTGATAATCATTTTCCAGTTCACTGGTGTATTTCAGCTGTGAAGTTTGTAGGCCACCCACGCCACGTTGCGTCAGCAGATTGCCACGCTGATCGACGATGGTGACGTTCTCTGCGGTCAAACCCGTGACCGCACTGGAGATCAGATGGGTGATCGCCACCACCTGCCCTTCATCCAGCGACCGGCCTTTAATCAGGTTGACGGTCACCGATGCCGTTGGCAGCTTTTGGTCGCGCACAAACATCGAGGGCTTCGGTACCGCAAGATGTACACGTGCCAGCTGAATAGGGCCGAGGTTTTCGATGGTGCGAGCCAGTTCGCCTTCCAGCGCGCGCTGGTAATTCACCTGCTCGCTGAACTGGCTGGTGCCGAATTTCTCCTGGTCCATCAGCTCAAAGCCTACCTCGCCACCTTTCGGCAGCCCCTGCTGCGCCAGCTTCATGCGCACTTCATGCACCTGGGCTTCCGGCACCATAATCACCCCGCCCGGTGTATCAATGCGATACGGGACGTTGAGCTGAGACAGCTGCGCGACAATGGCACCGCCATCCTCATCGCTGATGTTGCTAAACAACACTTTATAGTCCGGCTCTTTCGCCCAGAACATCAGCGCGATAATCACTGACAATGCCGCGGCGGCGCAAATCACCAATAGCAATTTCGGGCTGCTGCGCAGCCATGATATTGCCGATTTAAATTGCTCAGCCGGGTTGTTGGTTAAATCATTCAATGTGGCACTCATGCCTGATCCTGTAAGAAATATCATGTATCGATAATGCGTGCCGGCTGACGCCTGAGCGTATACCGATAACGACAAATTCAAATTCGTGGGAGAATTTTCAGGCAGGCATTATCGACGCATTAGGGGAAAATTTAATCCCGGATAAGCTCAAAGTTCTGTTCGCTTATCGGATTTTCTTCAGGTTTTATATACATGTTAAGCTGCTGACGTTTAAAAGATGTGCAATTAACTCAGTATTAACAAATAGCGTTTTATTTTACTCACTCAGGACGTAAAAAATGTCAGCAACACTCATGCGTGGCGTGCTTGATCAGATCCAGACCCAGGCGCAGCAGCTTTCAGGCGCACCGAAAGCCAGACTGGACGCGCCCGAGAAAGGCTTCTCTTTTTCAGATGCGCTATTTAACAGTATCAATGAAATAAACAAAACTCAGCTCGATGCGAAGAATACCACGCAGCAATGGATGTCTGGCTCTAGTGATATTGGCCTGAATGACGTTATGCTCTCTATGCAGAAGTCATCAATTTCATTTAGCTTCGGCATGCAGGCGAGAAATAAGATGATTAGCGCCTATCAGGAAATAATGAACACGCCGGTTTAAGGCTTGTTAATATTCTATGAGCCTAATTACTAGCAACTCTGCGCGCTTATTACGTCATCAGCTGATTTTATCGGATGGCGAATTAGCGCGCTTTGGCAAATTAATTTACCGCCGCGCCGGCATTGTGGTTAATGCCCATAAACGCGAGATGATTTTTAATCGTCTTTCGCGTCGTGTGCATGAACTGGCGCTGAATAACTTCAGCGAGTACGCGCAGATTCTTGAATCCCATCCGGAACATCCGGAGTGGCAAACATTCATTAATGCGCTGACCACTAACCTGACCTCCTTCTTCCGTGAGGCACACCATTTTCCGGTGCTGGCGCAACACGCGCATCAACGCCGGAACGGCTACCGCGTGTGGTGCACCGCCGCCTCTACCGGTGAAGAGCCCTGCTCAATCGCCATGACGCTAAATGAAACGCTCGGCGCCTCCCTTTCCGGACCGCGTATCTGGGCCTCGGATATTGATACCGACGTGTTAGCCCGGGCCGAAGCGGGCGTCTACCGTCTGAGCGATTTAGACACGCTGTCGCTGATGCAGAAGCGCCACTATTTTTTACGCGGCTCGGGTGAGAACAGTGAAATGGTGAAGGTGAAGCGTGAACTGCTGGCGAGCATCAACTATCTGCAGCTCAACCTGCTGGATGCCAACTGGGCAAGCGTGCCTGAGTCTGTCGACGCGATTTTTTGCCGTAACGTGATGATCTACTTTGATGCACCTACCCAGGAGCGTCTGCTGCAACGCTTTGCCCGCATGCTGAAACCCGGTGGGTTGCTGTTTGTCGGCCATTCCGAGCATTTCAACTATCCGAATATCCCGCTGCGTCTGCGCGGACAGTCGGTATATGAAGTGCTGGAGAGCCGCGCGTGAAGCGGATTCGCGTCATGGCCGTGGATGATTCCGCACTGATGCGCAACATGCTCAGCGCCATCATCAATCAGCAGCCGGATATGGAAATGGTGGCCACCGCACCGGATCCGCTGGTGGCGCGCGAGCTGATCAAGAAACTCAATCCGGATGTGCTGACGCTGGATATCGATATGCCGCGCATGGATGGGCTGGAGTTTCTTTCCCGCCTGATGCGGCTGCGCCCAATGCCGGTCGTGATGATCTCATCCATGACCACGCAGGGTTCACACACCACTCTGCGTGCGCTGGAACAGGGCGCGGTGGATTTTATCGCCAAACCCGATGCGCACACCAACAGCGACTGGCAAGAGTGGGGCGAACGCGTGGTGGAGAAGATTCGCAGTTCGGCAAAAGCCCGGGTGGGCCAGGGTCACACCAGCCCGCAGCAGCGTCAGCCCATTTTTGACGCGCGCGTGGGTCACGAAAGTCTCATTGCCATCGGCTCCTCCACCGGCGGCACCGAAGCACTGCGCCGGGTGCTGGTGCAGATGCCGGTCAATTGCCCGGGGATTGTGATTGCCCAGCATATGCCCGCGGGCTTTACCCGCTCCTTTGCACAGCGCCTCGATTCGCTATGCGCGATCAACGTGCGTGAAGCGCAGGATGGTGAGCGCGTGCAGATGGGCACCGCGTTGATTGCGCCAGGCGATTTGCACATGGAGATCGTGCGTCAGGGCAAAGGTTATGCCGTTCGCCTGAGCAACGCGCTGGAAGTGAATCGCCATCGTCCTTCGGTGGATGTGCTGTTTCACTCGGTGGCGTTGCATGCCGGTCGACACGCCAGCGCCGCCATTCTCACCGGCATGGGCCACGACGGCGCGCGCGGCATGCTGGCGTTATACAACGCTTGCGCTTACACCCTGGCGCAAAGCGAAGCCACCTGCGTGGTGTTTGGCATGCCGCGCGAAGCCATTGCGCGGGGCGGCGTGAAAGCGGTGGTCGATCTCGATGATATCAGCCAGCACCTGCTGGACAGTTTTAGCCATAACAAACAACGAAACAGAACGTCTGCCGGACGTTCAGGAGACAACTCACATGACGGATAAAAGCCTGCGTTTTCTGGTGGTCGATGACTTCGCCACCATGCGACGCATCGTACGTAACCTGCTGCAGGACCTGGGTTACAAGAACATTGAAGAAGCCGAAGACGGACAGGATGCGCTGAATAAGCTGCGTGCTGGCGAATTCGATTTCGTGGTCAGCGACTGGAACATGCCGAATATCGACGGTCTGGAACTGCTGAAAACCATTCGCCTCGATCCCGCTATGGCGAAAATGCCGGTGCTAATGGTTACCGCTGAAGCCAAACGCGAAAATATCATTGCCGCCGCCCAGGCCGGTGCCAATGGATACATCGTTAAGCCGTTTACCGCTGCCACGCTGGAAGAGAAGCTCGGCAAAATTTTTGAAAAACTTGGGTAATGAGCATGGCTTCGGATAACACGAAAGATCTCTTTTTACGCATCGGCCAGCTGACTCGCCTGCTGCGTAATAGCATGGCCAATCTCGGGCTAGAGCAGGCGATTATGGAAGTGGCCGATGCCTTTCCCAATACCCGCGATCGCCTTAACTATGTGGTGGGTAAAACCTCACAGGCCGCCGATCGTGCGTTAACCAGCGTTGAAGTGGCCCGTCCGCTGCAGGATACGCTGAGCGAAAATGCAACGCAGCTGAGCGCACGCTGGGATGCCTGGTTCGCCAATCCACAGCCGCTGGACGATGCGCGCGAGCTGGTTAAAGAGACGCGCGGCTATCTGCAACAGGTACCGGAATTAACCCAGCTGACCAATCGCCAGCTGACCGAAATCATGATGGCGCAGGATTTCCAGGATCTCACCGGCCAGGTGCTACAAAGCCTGATGCATGTGATTGAGACCGTGGAGAAAGAGCTGATTAATGTGCTGGTTGAAAACATGGGTGAACGTGAAGCCGTCGCGCCGCCTGAGATGGAAAATCTGAAAAACGGTCCGCAAATCGATGCCATGGCAGAAGGCATCGCCACGTCTCAGGATCAGGTAGATGACCTGCTGGAGTCGCTCGGCTTCTAACCCGGCCTGGCGAAACCTATGTCCGAAGAGAGTGAAAACGACAAAACGGAAGACCCCACACCCCACCGAAAACAGAAGGCCAGGGAAGAGGGACAGATTCCGCGCTCGCGTGAGTTAACCACGCTCGCGATGCTGCTGGTTGGCTGGGGATTGATGGTTTCCGGCGGCGATCATCTGGCGCGCAAACTGATGCATATGCTGCATAACGGTTTGGTGTTTGACCGGCTATTGGTGAGCGACCCTCAACATATGCTGCATCACGCCGGTGCGCTACTCGGCAGCGCCTTTCTGGCGATGCTGCCGTTTGTCGGCGGCCTGTTTATTACCGCCCTGGTGGCGCCTTCCATTATTGGCGGCCTCAATCTGAGCGGGAAAGCGATTAAGTTCAGCGCGAAGAAACTGAACCCGATCAGCGGTATCAAGCGCCTGTTCTCCTCGCAGATGCTGTCTGAAATGACTAAAGCGATTCTGAAAGTATCGCTGGCGGGGATCGGTGGCGGGCTGTTTCTCTGGCTCAACAAGATGAAGTTTATTGGGCTAGTGTTTGAACCGCTCGGCATGGCATTAGGTGACATTAGCCGCCTGCTGCTCGGCTGCATGCTGGTGATCATCCTGTCACTGATCCCGATGGTGGCCTTCGATGTGATTTACCAGCTGTGGAGCCACTTTAAAAAGCTGCGTATGAGTCGTCAGGAGATCAAAGACGAGTTCAAAAATCAGGAAGGTGATCCGCAGCTGAAAGGTCGCGTCAGGCAGCTTCAACGCCAGATGGCGCAATCACGCATGATGAGCGATGTGCCCGCAGCAGACGTGGTGGTGAACAACCCCACCCACTATTCGGTCGCGCTGAAATATCAAGAAGGCAGTATGGGGGCACCGATTGTGGTGGCCAGCGGTAGCGGTCTGATTGCGCTACGCATCCGTGAATTGGCGGACGAAAACCGCGTACCCATGCTGGAAGCGCCGCCGCTGGCGCGTGCCCTTTATCGCCATTGTGAAACGGGACAACCGGTTCCCACTGAATTGTATAACGCCGTAGCTGAAGTGCTGGCCTGGGTTTATAGCCTGCGTCGCTGGCGAAAAGGCTTAGGTCAACGCCCGCAGCTGCCGAAAGACCTTCCGGTTCCGGCCGCGCTGGATTTCGCACAAGAGAGTAAAGAGTGATGGCTAATCTCGCCACAAAATTACGTTTGCCCAACATGAAGGAAACCCAATGGCAGGTGCTGGCGGGGCCAGTGCTGATCATGACCATCCTCGCGATGATGATCCTGCCGCTGCCAACTTTCGTGCTGGACCTGTTGTTCACCTTCAACATCGTGCTGTCGATCATGATTCTGCTGGTGGCGATGTTCACCCAGAATACGCTGGAGTTCTCGGCCTTCCCGACGGTGCTGCTGTTCTCTACCCTGCTCCGCCTGGCGCTGAACGTGGCCTCAACGCGTGTGATCCTGATGCACGGCCATACGGGTGCCGGCGCGGCTGGCCAAGTGGTGGAGGCCTTTGGCCACTTCCTGGTGGGCGGCAACTTTGCCATCGGTATTATCGTCTTCGTGATTCTGATCATCATCAACTTTATGGTCATCACCAAAGGTGCCGGCCGTATCGCTGAAGTGGGTGCGCGCTTTACCCTTGATGGGATGCCGGGCAAACAGATGGCGATTGATGCGGATCTGAATGCCGGCCTGATTGGCGAAGATGAAGCCAAGCGTCGCCGTAAAGAGGTAACGCAGGAAGCCGACTTCTACGGGTCGATGGACGGTGCCAGTAAGTTTGTGCGCGGCGACGCCATCGCCGGTTTGATGATCATGGCCATCAACATTATCGGTGGACTGATTATTGGCGTGATGCAGCACGATATGTCTGCGGGCATGGCGGGCGAAACCTACACCCTGCTGACCATCGGTGATGGTCTGGTGGCACAGATTCCGGGTCTGGTGATCTCTACCGCTGCGGGTGTGGTGGTGACACGCGTGGTTAACGACCAAGATGTTGGCGAGCAGATGGTGAGCCAGCTGTTTACCTCTCCGCGCGTACTGCTGCTGGCCGCCGCGGTAATTGGCCTGCTCGGTCTGATTCCGGGCATGCCAAACTTTGTCTTCCTGCTGTTTACTGCCGTGCTGCTGCTCACTGCATGGTGGCTGCGTGGCCGTCAGGCTGAGCAGAAGAAATCTGGCGCATCAGGTTCTGTCTCACACGATCCGATGATGGCGGAAGCTGAAGCGGCGCAGGTGAATGAAGCCACCTGGTCGGACGTACAGATGGAAGATGAGCTGGGGCTGGAAGTGGGCTACCGCCTGATCCCCATGGTGGATCAGGAGCAGAACGGACAGCTGCTGACGCGCGTACGCGGCATTCGTAAAAAGTTTGCTCAGCAAATGGGCTTCCTGCCGCCGGCGGTGCATATTCGTGACAACCTCGACCTGCCGCCGACGCGTTATCGCATCCTGCTGAAAGGCGTGGAGATTGGTCACGGGGAAGTTCAGCCCGATCGCTGGATGGCGATCGATCCCGGCTGCGCGGAGGGTGAAGTTCCCGGCACCGCCTGTACCGAGCCAACCTTTGGACTGCCTGCTCGCTGGATTGATGAAGTACATCGCGAACTGGCGCAGACGCTGGGATATACGGTGGTGGATCCGAGCTCCGTGGTGGCCACGCATCTTAATCACTTAATCTCTACCCATACGGAAGAGCTGTTTGGCCGTCAGGAAGCGCAGCAGCTGCTCGATCAGCTGACGAAACATGCGCCAAAACTGGTGGAAGATCTGATTCCAGCGGTCATTAGCCTGACCATGTTGCATAAGGTCTTGCAAAACCTGCTGTCTGAGCGCGTACCGATTCGTGATATGCGTACCATCATCGATACGCTGGCCGAGTTTGCCGGCCCGAACAGCGATACCGACGATCTGACCGCCCGCGTGCGCGCCCGACTGGCTCGCGCCATCACGCAGCAGTGGTTCCCAGGCGAAGAGGATATTCAGGTGATTGGGCTGGATATGTCTCTGGAGCAACTGCTGGTGCAGGCGACCCAGAGCGGCAGCGCCATCGAGCCGGGTATTGCGGAAAACCTGATGAAACAGACGGAGAAAGCGTTGATGCATCAGGAAGGACTTGGCGCACCGCCGGTGCTGCTGGTTAACCCATCGCTGCGTCTGATGCTGTCACGCTATCTGCGCCGCATGTTCCCACAGATGGCGGTGCTCTCCAGCCAGGAGATCAACACGCAGCGTAATGTGCGCATGACGTGGATGATTGGTAGTAAAGCATGAAGTGTTTGATGCTGGGAATGGGGATGCTGCTACTGGCGGCATCCCCGCTGGCCGGTGCGGCGAGCGGATCGTGGAGCAGCGCAAGCTACGGCGGCACGCTGACGCACGGCAAGCAGTGGCTGAAAAGCCGTCCCGTTCAGAGCACCGGGGCGCTGCCCCAACATGCCAGCGCGCAGACGTTGCAATGGCAGATCAAAATGGATGGCCCGGCGCCGCAAGGGTTGCGCCTGCAATTTTGCAGCGTCAGCCGTTGCGTACCTTTGCCCGCACAACAGGGTGAGATTACCCTGCCCGCCGGTTTTCCGGCGGCTGGGCCCTTCCACTTCGAATACTTCTCGATACGTCGTGGGCCCTTACAGCCGCCGCTCACGGTGCTCAGTAACCAGGTCACGATAGGTTACCAGGTTAAGCGTTAACGGCTGGCTGCGATTTTACCCCACCAACATCAATTCACGATCTTCCACCATCGGCTTATTCAGCAGTGACAGCAGAATGTTTTTCACTGCCTGCGCCGATGGCGACAGCGGCAAACGCGCCGAGATATTCAGTGACAGCGGCAAATTCAGCGACGGGCTGTTAATCCGCGCCATCCAGGCATGTGTTGAACTGACCAGCGCCCGCGCGGCGGATTCAGGCAATACTGTAACGCCCATGCCGCTCGCTACGGCGGCGGTCAACGTCGAGATCGACTCAATCTCACCAATAATGCGAGCGCTGAGGCGGCGCAGCGAGAAGGCTTCGTCCACACGTTTGCGCACCGCACTGTAATCACGCGGCAGGAACAGACTCATCTGCGCGACGTCTGCCAGATCGACCGTGGTGCCCGGACACGCCGTGGCGCCCACCAGGTAAAGCTCCTCTTTCATCAGTGGAATGCTGTTGATGCCTGCCGTCGGCGCGCGATCGTACAGCACGGCCATATCCAGCTGGCCGTTCATCACTTTTTCATTCAGCGAGGTGCCGCTGTTTTCATGCAGATACACCAGCACATCGGGGAATTGCTCGCGCACCGTGTGCAGCAGCGGCATGGTAAGTGACGATGCGGCGGTACCCGGCGCTAAGCCAATCGATACCTGACCATTTAATGCCTGCCCGGCATTGATCACCGCCGTCTGCGCTTGTTCGCACTGACGCAAAATAGTACGGGCGTGGGCATAGAGAATTTTACCGGCCTCGGTTGGCGTCACGCCGCGCTTGGTGCGGATCAGCAATTGCTGATCGAGTTCATTTTCCAGCGTAGCGACCTGCTGGCTAAGCGCAGGCTGCGCGATGTGCAGCACTTCTGCTGCCTGAGTCAGGCTGCCGATATCGACGATTTTTACAAAGTACTTGAGTCGTCTTAAATTCATGTTGCCTCCGTCAATCCCCGAATACCCAGGTTGGGCGTCTCAGCCTGCTGGCTTGTGTAGATGAAGTTGCAATATGCAGGCCAGGTTTATTCAAGCGGTAAAAAAGCATGGCCGGATTTTTCCTAAAGGCACGGAAAATAAGCGTTTGTGATTACCTCGAACGGGTTAATAAGCGCGGGCGATGACGCAAAAGGATTAAGGACGCATCAGGTTGCACTGCGATGGTGCGGAAAATGCGAGGCAGGCGTGCAAAAAAGTGATGACGCGATGAGCGGGTATGGTGCAGAAATAGCCGATAAAGGGCAGAAATAGCGTTAATGAAACCAAACGAGCGGGAAAGAAGGGGATTAACCAGCAGGAAAACTTATGTGGTGGGGAGGGTGCGCGCTGTCCCTCACCCTAGCCCTCTCCCGCTCGCGGGAGAGGGAACCGACCGAGAGAATTTTTGTGTTAAATGCACGGTGTCGATACGCAAAATACTTCGCGCTGTAGCAAGGCGGCAAGCCCGTTTAGCCCTGGGAGCATAGACAACTATGTGACCAGGGTAAACGGGCGCAGCCAACGCCGCTACAGCGCGAAGTATGAAGCGTATCAGCGTTTTTTGCGGTTGCGGTGCATATCTATTGAAACCGCGGCAACGATGATGATGCCTTTAATAATGTCCTGCACGTACGCATCGACACCAATAAAGGTAAAGCCGCTCTTAATCAGTCCGAGGATCACCGCGCCAATCAGCGTACCGGTGATGCGTCCAACGCCGCCCATCAGGCTGCTACCGCCGATAACCGCTGCGGCGATGGCGTCCAGTTCGTAGGCCATGCCCATACTTGACTGGCCGCTACTCACGCGCGCCGCCAGCACCACACCCGCCAGCCCTGAGAGCGCACCGGCGATGGTATAGACGATGATCAGGTACTTGTTAACGTTGATGCCGGACACTTTGGCGGAGGTCATGTTGCCGCCAATCGCGTAGACATATTTGCCGTAGCGGGTGTGCTTCAGCGCAATGTGGAACAGGAACGCCACCACCAGGAAAATAATCACCGGCATTGCGCCCTGGCCGATGGAGGTAAAGCCATCTGACAGGAAGCTGATCGGATTACCCTGCGTGTAGTACTGCGCCAGACCGCGCGCGGAAACCATCATGCCGAGGGTCGCGATAAACGGAGGAATCCCGGTTTTGGTAATCAGTACACCGTTCATCACGCCGCACAACAGCCCTACTCCGATGCCGGCGACAATCGGAATCACGGCGGGCAGGTTGACCAATGAGGGATACATTGGCGTAAGGCTATCGGAGGTCTGCGCCAGGCTCGCCGCGACGACGGCAGTTAAGGCGATAACCGAACCGGACGATAGATCGATACCGGTGGTGATAATAACTTGCGTCACGCCCACGGCAATAATCCCGATAATCGCCACCTGCAACACAATCAGAACCAGGCGGTTGGTGTTCATCAGGAAGGATTGGTCACGCACGTACCAGCCTGCGATTTCAAAGATCAGGGCAATGCCCACCATCACAACAAAAATACCCGTATCTTTAGGCAGCTTATGACGCAGGTTGCTGAAGAAAGAGGGTTGTTCTGCGGCCTGCGGGGCCGAAATTTTTACATTACTCATAGGTGTCTCACGCCTCACTCGGATGCCAACGACAAAATGGTTTCCTGATTGGCCTCTTCTTTATCGAGGATGCCGGTTATACGTCCGCCGTGCATTACCATCACGCGGTCGCTCATGCCGAGAATTTCTGGCAGTTCGGACGACACCATGATGATGGCGACGCCACGGTTTGCCAGTTCACTGATCAAACGATAAATTTCTGCTTTGGCCCCAACATCAATACCGCGCGTCGGTTCATCGAGGATCAGGATCTTCGGTTGCGCCAGCAGCCAGCGCGCAATCAGCACCTTCTGCTGGTTACCGCCGCTGAGGTTATTGATGATCTGATCCATGGTGGGGGTTTTGATGTTGAGTTTGCGAATCTGATCCATGCAGTCCTGCGCCATTTTGATATGGCTGACAAAACCGCTTTTGTGGGTGTAATCCGGCATGTTGACGATGCTCATGTTCTCCATCACCGACAGCACCAGGAACAACCCGGACTTTTTGCGATCTTCGGTGAGAAACGCCATGCCCTTCTCAATCGCCGTGGAGGGAGAATCAATCTTCACCGGGACGCCATCAATCAGGATTTCACCGCTGTCGAAGCTCTCCATGCCGAACAGGCTTTCCATCACTTCGCTGCGCCCTGCACCTACCAAGCCGGCAACGCCAAGAATTTCACCCTTGCGCACCGTAAAGTTGATATCGGTAAAACGGTCTTTGCAGGTTAAATTACGCACCGTCAGCACATCTTCGCCGATTTCCCCATTAAATTTCGGGAACAGCTGCGTCAGTTCGCGGCCCACCATCTGGGTAATCAACGATTGGCGGGTATAGTGGCTGGTGTCATTACTGCCCACCCAAGAACCGTCGCGGAAGATACTGATCTCATCGGTAATGGCAAAGATTTCATCCATTTTGTGGCTGATATAGATGATGGCTTTGCCCTGCTCGCGCAGGTCACGGATGATGGTGAACAGATGCGCCACTTCGGTTTCTGTCAGTGCCGAGGTCGGTTCATCCATGATCACGATGTCTGAATTCCACGATACCGCTTTGGCAATTTCAACCATCTGCTGCGAGGCGATACTAAGCTCACCGACCATACGATCCGCTTTCAGACGGATATTCAGCCGGTTCAGCAACGCCTGCGTTTGCTTATTGAGTTTGCCGTGATCGACAAAGCCGTACTTCATCGGTTCGCGACCGAGCCAGATGTTTTCGGCCACGGTCATGTAAGGCACCAGATTGAGCTCCTGGTGAATCATGGAGATGCCAGAACGCAAGGCATCCATGGTGTCCTGAAACTGCACCGGCTCCCCTTTAATGCGAATGGTGCCCTTATCGGGACGATACATCCCGATAAGGCATTTCATTAAAGTGGATTTGCCCGCGCCATTTTCACCCATCAGGGCATGTACCGACCCCGGTTTAATACGCAGTGAGACATTGTCGAGTGCCTTCACTCCGGGGAAGAACTTGCTGATGCCTTCGGCTTCAAGCGCAAAAGCGGTCATACATCACCTCCGTACGGCTAAGTCGGGAACGGTTATTTTTGATTCTGACTGACGAACTTTTCGTAATTGTCTTTGGTGATCAGCTGGAACGGGATATCGACGACTTTTTGCACTTTCTCGCCATTAATCAGTTTGACCGCCGTTTGTACCGCGCCTTCACCCTGGCCTTTAGCATCCTGGAACACGGTGGCGACCATTTTGTCGTTCTTGATCATTTGCAGCGCATCGGGGGTGCCATCAACACCGGCAACCAGGATGTGGTTCGGGTTTTTACCCAGCGCCTGCAGTGCACCAATCGCCATTTCATCGTTGTTAGACGCAATGGCCTGGATGTCATCACCGGCGGTTAACCAGTTGCTCACCACGTCTACCGCATCGTTACGCATGAATTTAGCGGTCTGTTTCTGTACCACTTTGATGCCAGGATATTTCGCGACGACCGCTTCAACACCTTTGGTGCGCTCGCGGGTCGATTCGTTGGCGAGGTCACCCAGCAGAATCGCCACGTTGCCTTTGCCGTTCATTCTTTTCGCTAACGCTTCCATTTGCAGACGACCGGCCAGTTCAGAGTCGGAACCGACAAAGGCCATTTTGTCTTTCAGTTCACCCGCCGGTTTGCGGTTAACAAACACCAGCGGCACGCCCGCTTTCGCCGCCGCATCCACCAGTGGTTTTACCGCGTTGGTGTCTACCGGGTTAACGATGATGGCGTCAACGCCCTGACCAATGAAGTTCTGAACCTGCTGCAGCTGCTGTGAAACGTCGCCTTTCGCGTCTTCGACCTGACCTTTGATGTTGTCTTTCTGCATCTCTTTCTGCATTGCGGTGCGCAGAATGGTGAGGAAGTTGTCATCAAACAGCGCCATAGAGACGCCCACCTGAAGGTCTTTTGCCATCACTGCGGCAGGCAACATGCAAGCTAACAGGGAAGTCACTAACGCTTTTTTGAATTTCATAGGTAACCCTTCTTTTTCGTTAACATGCTCAGGTTGGCTGAGACGACGAATGAAAAATATCTTTTACATTCACTCAACATCGCTGGCGTTTTTTTTGTGGTTGTAGAGGTAAGGCTTCTGGTCTAACGCTATTGGCTTACTGCATCTGTTTATTACAACCTAATAATTATCAATGTGTTATTTTCTCAATTCTGTTTTAGCTGCCTGCGCGCGTTTCGCAGGTGGTGATGAGCAGTTCATTTATTTCATCCAATCCACATTTGAAACTTTCATCATAAAAGCACTGAAACGATTGTTTTAAAATCGGCAAATAACAAAACTTTGACACGCCTCTAACATCTCAAAGGAATTGCGTTTAAAGTGAGATCCTGTTGGCAGTTTAGAATCTGATCGTTCAAGGCAAAAAAGCGTCATTCCGCTGCTTTTACGCGCACTTAAACCAGAAGTGTGCAGTCGGGCTTTGACAATGGGGATCGGCATCGCTAATATGCGCCTCGTTCACACGATTCCTCTGTAGTTCAGTCGGTAGAACGGCGGACTGTTAATCCGTATGTCACTGGTTCGAGTCCAGTCAGAGGAGCCAAATTTAAAAAGCCCGCTCAGGGAAACCTGAGCGGGCTTTTGTGTTTTATGCACTTAGTAAGGTCGTAACTTTATGGCGACCACCTTCATGGTGCGCATAAATGCGCACCTTAAGGGATTTCAGAACATAACTTGCTGATGGTTACACCACAAATTCGTAATGCGAACCGTCTGGTAATTCGATATCCACCCGCAATTTTCCACCCGCCGCTTCGATATAGCGCTTCAGCGTAGAAAGCTTAAGGTCGCGGCCCGGCTTTTCCATGCCCGCAACGGTAGGTTGTTTGATGTTGAGCGCCTGCGCCATTTCCACTTGGGTTTTCTGCACTTTCTCACGCAGCTCCGCTAAATGAATGTTGAGCAAGGTCTCTTCCGCCAGAGCCTTGGCACAGGCAACCACTTCAGGCTTTTCATCAGCGAGGATCTGTTCTAGCGTTCTGCCCATCGCCTCTCTCCTTTTCATCTCTTGTTATCTAAATGCCTGGCAAATTCTCGCTCGGCCAGCGGGACCATCTCAGCATAAAAGCGCTTTTCATTGCCTACTTTGCATCCAGCACAAAGTACAATACCTATTCGCCATGGATCGAAGGCGAAAAATGCTCGAATGGGATCGCCTTTACTTTGTACTCGCAGTTCTTTCAGGTTGCTATAACGTGAACCTTTAATCGTATCGGCATAAGGCCTGCTTAGAGCCGGACCTTTTTCTCGCAAAACGATAAGCCCTGCCAGTACACAAGCCCGGTCAACATCATCAAGCGACATTAGCCAGCGATAAAATCTGTCGGTTGTCTCTATCTTCCACACAATGCCTCCTTGCCAATATAGGTCAAATGCTATATAGGTGTAAAGCGATAAGTGGAGTGTGCACAGATGTAGAAAATGGTGCATTAAGCTTGAAGCAAAGTGTGGAGACGGGTTCCAGAAGAGTCATAAGAAAGAATGGCTGAGAAAACTTCACCCACATCACGTCTGCGGTTATAGTCCTTCAATCATTAACGCTACTCATGGATGGGGAAATGACGACGATCATAGTGAACGGTGAAGACCGCACCGCTCAACTTAAAGACTGGAAGTTGAAATACAATAATAATAAGCAATTGGAACTTAAAGGGATTTTTCACTCCGGTAAATCGTATTCGTGGCCATTCACTGAATGCCAAATTGAGCCAATTAGCCCTATTAGCGGTACGCTATTGCGTAAGAAAGGCACCACTACATTTCAGGAAATTGAAAATGCCGTGATGGTCGGTAATAAATATGTACTTTACACCTACCCCGGTAATAGCTATCGCTACCTCATGATGGCTGATAAGGCGGAAATTTATCACCCTGCGGACTATAAAGATAAAGCGTTATTTTCCTATCTGGTCGAAATGGCACAGGCTCGCGTCAAAAGTGCTTCCACCGATCAAACGGTGATTGCTGAAAACCTGGCCCATCAGCTATCGAAAATAATTCCGATAAATGATACTGCTTTACATGCTTACCTCGCGGGCAATAATGCCAGGCGCAATTTTTCACCTCAGCTAATCTACCCGTTTGGCATGAATCACAGCCAAATACAGGCCGTAGAGCAGGCATTTAGTTCGCAACTTTCCGTCATTGAAGGTCCTCCAGGCACCGGAAAAACCCAAACCATTCTTAATATTATTGCTAATATTCTTATGGAGAATAAAAGCGTTGCCGTTGTGTCCAATAACAATGCTGCTGTAGAGAATGTCTATCAGAAACTCGAAGAGTATGGATTAGGGCATGTGGTGGCGAAACTCGGTAGCAACGATAATAAGGCGAATTTTTTTGCCCGACTCCCTACTTTGCCAAATTGCTGGAAAAATATTGCACCGCGAAAAGAAGAGATCGCTAAAGCGGTTACTGAGATTAAATCCCATCTGCATGCACAGTGTGATAAAGCACGCTACCTGGCCGAGATTGAGGAATTAAAAATTGAGGAAAAATACCTCTCGCAATGGATGAGCAACCACTCTATTTCCTCAGGATGGCCGGTTGATAAATATCGCCTGACACCGCAAAAAAGCACGGATTTGATGGCATTATTGCAATCTATGAAGCGTGAGAAAATAGGCTTAGCGCAGCGTTTTACACTGTTCTTCCGCTTCGGCATTATTGATACCCGGCCACTTAAGACACCGGAAAAACGTCTGGCCTGTTTCTATGCTCTACAACGCCACTACTATCGCCAGCGCCTCACGCTGGCAAAAGAGAAGCTTGCCCATGCTGAAAAGCAATTAGTTCATCGCGATGTTTCGCAGTTGATTAAAGCCATTTCGCAGGATTCGCATGACTGTTTACAGGCGCATCTGAGCCAACATCTCAGCCCGGTGGAAGAGATCAACGAAGGCAATTACCGTAGAAACTTCAGCGCGTTTTTACAGCGTTTTCCTGTTATTGGTAGCACAACTTACTCAATTATCAGTTCCGTTGGCTCTGATAACCCGCTGGATTACGTGATTATTGACGAAGCATCGCAGCAGGATATTTTACCCGGCGTCTTTGCATTGGCATGTGCGCATAATGTTGTGATTGTCGGTGACCGCAAGCAACTTCCACACGTACCGGCGAAATTACCGTTTGATATTACAGCGCCCGAGGCAGCTTACGACTGCCAACGTAATAGCCTGCTGGATTCAGTTTTGAGCGTATACGGCAAGAACCTCCCTGTCACGTTATTGAAAGAGCATTACCGATGTCATCCTAAAATCATTCAATTTTGTAATAAACAGTTCTACGATAATCAATTAATTGCCATGACACGCGATCGGGGTGAAAAAGCTTTATCTTTAGTGATTACCGCTAAGGGTAATCATAATCGCGATAATAGTAATCTACGTGAAATCGAGTCAATGAATGCTCTGGACTGGCAGGAACAATCTCAGCGCGGCTTTATTGCCCCTTATAATGCGCAGGTTGATCTCTCTGAAGGCTATTTAGGTCAGGATTTTGTCAGCGCAACCGTGCATAAGTTTCAAGGGCGGGAGTGTGATGAAATAGTATTTTCGACGGTACTCGATAAAAAAGCCAGCTCACAATCCCTGGCATTCGTTGATGACCCGCAACTGATTAATGTGGCAGTATCGCGCGCTAAACGTCATTTTACTTTGGTGACGGGTGATAATGTGTTTACCCAAAACAACCAACACATCGCCGCACTGATTCGCTATATGCAATATTATGCAGATAACGATAACGTTTATCAAAGCCCGGTCGTTTCTGCTTTCGACCTACTTTATGAAGAGTATGACCAGTCTCTTGATACGTTAAAAGCACGACTTAATCCTGAGGATTCAAATTATAAATCTGAGCAGATTGCCGCACGTTTAATTAAAGATGCGCTAAAACTCGCGCAATTTTCTTCGATCCAGCTGCATAACCAGATTCCACTCAAACAGTTAATTATTGCGCCGAGTAGCCTCTTCACGTCGCGTGAAGAGCAGTTTATGAATCAAGGCGCGAGCTGCGATTTTGTACTTTATTATCGCGTGGGTAAACAGCCGCTTGGCGTTATTGAAGTTGACGGTGGTCAGCACGCCGAAACGCTACAAGCGGAACGTGATCAATTGAAGCAGTCAGTGCTCGATAAATGTGATATCCCGCTTCTCCGTTTGCGCACCATAGATAGCCACATTGAAGAGAAAATTGCGGACTTCCTGAACAAAGCGCTGCACCGGGAACAAACTGGTCTTCTCGTAAGTCCGCAATCGGCTTAATTAATCACAGGTAACGCCGCCAGCTCAAGGCTGCTACGGAAATCACTGCCCACATAATCCGTATCAATCAGCTGGCGGCGGCGCAGTTCCGGCAGCAGGCCGTTGAGCAGCAAATCCTGTTGGTCCGGCTGCCCGAGGCCATGCAGTGAAATCACATCCAGTACACCAGCCTGGTAACGTTGTTCGATGGCATCCGCCAGCGTTGCTGGCGTGCCGGCGACAAACCAGTGGCCGGTCTCTTCGGCTTTGATGATTAGCTCGCGCAGCGTTAATCCTTCCAGCGCATAGCCACGGAAGATGGCGGCACGGCCCTGAAGACGATGCACCTGCGTCACTTCAGGAATCAACGCCGCCGGTAGCGGCTGGTCAAGCGGCACATCGTGGAGATCCACTTCGCCTCCTAACATATCCGCCACGCGTAAACGCCCTTGATCATAGTTGATGCGTTCATGTTTTTCGCGCAGGCGACGCGCAACATCAGCGTCGCTCTCACCAATGATGGCGTGGAAGGAATTCATGATCAGTGGAGGATTATGCTCACGACCAAAACGTCGTGCGCGTTGCTGCACCTCAGCCACAAACGTCTGCGCGGCCTCAAAGGTCGGCTGCGAGGTGTAAATCACTTCGGCATAGCGCGCGCCCAGCGTCACGCCCGCCTCGGACTGTCCCGCCTGGAATTGTACCGGACGGCGCTGCGGCGGTGGCGGCACGTTAAGCGGTCCGGCAACCTGAAAATAGTCACCGCGGTAGTTGATCGGATGCAGTTTAGTATGATCGAGACGAATGCCGCCGCTGGCGGTGCGCTGCACCGCCGCGCGCTCGTTGGCGTCATACAGCGCGTTCATCACTTCGATAAATTCGGTGGCACGCGCATAGCGCTCCTGCGGTGGCGGCAGCGGGCTTTCGCCAAAGTTTTCCTCGCCAACGGAGGAGGTCACCGCATTCCAGCCCGCACGCCCGCCGCTAATGTGATCGAGCGTGGCGACCTGACGCGCCAGATTGTACGGATGCAGCCAGCTGGTGCTGACGGTGGCGATCAAACCGATGTGTGACGTCACCTGGCTCAGCGCGGCGAGCGCAATCAGCGGATCCTGAGTGCCGGTGGTGCCCGCTAAGCCCGCCGGATCGGCCTGCAGCAAATCAGCGGTGAACAGCCCGGTAATTTTTTCGCGTTCGGCAATCTTCGCCAGTTCGATAGCACGCGCGATCCCCACTCCCGGCTGGCTGTCGTTAGCCGCGGAGATCACGCTGCTGGCACCGACCAGCGTTTTCAATTTTCTGCGATAGGTTTGCGACACAACACTCTCCTTTATGGTTGTCGCGCGAAATCCGCTTTGACATGGTTTAATGCGTCCGCGTCGGTCAGCAGGCGCAATCCGGTGCGCGCTAACACGCGTGCACCTATCAGCAGCGCCTGATAACCGCGCGCTGAGTTAGCGGCTTCGCGGAACGGCACGGTGTGGAAAATCAGATCGTCAGGGCCGATTTTCAGCCACGGATGCGCTGTCGGCACCGCATGGCTGATGTCGCCGGCATCGGTAGAGACTTTGTTCTTCTGCGGTGACAAATCGACCTGTTCGCCTGCGGCGATGAACTCATCCAGCAGCAGCGCATCGAGTGCCGGATTGAGTTTGAAATCGCGCGGGCCAATTTGATGATCAATTTCAACGCGCGCACCGGTCGCCAGCGCCACGCCTTCGGCTATGGCGCGCAGACGTGGTTCGAGCGATTCGACCACTTCACGGCTGTCGGCACGGATGTAGTAGTGCGCCGAAGCGTATTCCGGGATAACGTTCGGCGCCTGGCCACCGTTGGTGATGATACCGTGCACGCGCACGCCGTCCGGCAGCTGCTGACGCAGCACGCTGATGCCGTTGTAGAGCAACACCAGCGCATCCAGCGCATTGATACCTTCATGTGGCGCGCTGGCGGCATGTGACGGTTTGCCGTAAAAGTGGAAGTAGAGGTGATTATTCGCCAGTGTCGATTCAGTTAAGCGCGTTTTACCGGCGGGATGCACCATCAGCGCCACATCGACATCTTTCAGTAATCCGGCTTCGACAAAACGTTTCTTCACGTTGCCCTTGGGCCCGCCCGGCCCGGCTAAGCCGCCCTCTTCGGCTGGCGTACCCAGCACCACCACGCGGCCGCCGGTTTCCTCCAGCGCCTGGGAAAGCGTGATGGCCGCAGCCACGCTGGTGGTGCCAATCAGATTGTGGCCGCAAGCGTGTCCGATGCCGATCAGCGCGTCATACTCCGCCAGAAAAGCGATAGTTGGGCCGGGTTTGCTGCTGGTCTTTACCGCATAAAAAGCCGTTTCGTGTCCGGCGACGTTACGCGTGACGTCAAAGCCCTGCGCCGTCAGCAGCTGCGTCAGCTGTTCGCTGGCGAAATACTCGTTGTTGCCGGTTTCCGGGTTTTGGAATATCGCCTGCGAGACCTTGAGATAGGCGGCGCTGTGCTGTTCGAGGCTGTTTTCCAGGGTGAGCTGAAGGGCATTCAGCGACATAGATACTCTCCTTTTGCTATGCGGCGGTCGCCATAAATGGCGCCCCTACAAAAATTTGCACCGGCCTTCGTAGGGTGGCCATTCATGGCCACCGATTAGGCATGACGCTTATCAATACGCTGCACCAATCGGTCACCGACCCACTGAATGCCGCAGACCAGCACAATCAGTACCGCGATCACCGCAATCATCACCGAGGTTTCAAAACGCTGATAACCGTAACGAATTGCCAAATCCCCCAATCCGCCCGCGCCAATCGCACCGGCCATCGCCGAAGCGCCAATCAGTGCCACCAGCGTCACCACAAAACCCGAAAGAATGCCGGGCAGCGCTTCTGGGATCAGCACGTCCCAGACAATGCGCAGCTTGCTGGCGCCCATGGCGCGCACCGCATCGATCAGCCCGCGATCGACATCGCGCAAGGAAACTTCGGCGACGCGCGCGAAGTAAGGCGTCGCGGTAATCGAAAGCGGCACAATCGCCGCCCAGGTGCCGAGCGACGTGCCGACCAGGAAGCGCGTGAAGGGAATCAGTGCCACCAGCAGAATAATGAACGGCAGCGAGCGGAAGCCGTTGATGATGAGCCCCAGCACGCGATTAACGCCGCGATGTTCGGCAATCCCGCCCGGGCTGGTCATCACCAGAATCAAGCCGAGCGGCAAACCTGCCACCAGTGAAAACAGGCCAGAGATCGCGGTCATTAATACCGTCTCACCCAGCGCATTCAGCAAAAGATCAATCATGACTGGCGACATAACCCACCAACTCCACGTGTGCCTGCTGCGCATGCAGCCAGCTGAGAATCTGCTGCTCATCGGCCGCGTTTGCCGCCGGGAGCGCAATAAAGAAACGCACTACCGCGTAATGCTGGATGTGATCAACACCGCCCTGCAGCAGGCGGAATTTACCTGGCAGCGCGGCCGCAAAGCGGGTTAACAGATCGCCCTGCGCATCGTCACCGGCAAAATGCACGCTGTAGATGGCGTCGCCCTGCTTCTGATCGCTAATGCGTGCGGCCAGGTTTTCTGGCAGCTGTGGCAGCAATCCCCGCAGCAGCATGCGGGTCAGATCCGATTGCTGATGGGCAAACACCTGCCACACCGGACCTTGTTCGATAATTTCTCCGGCATTGATGACTGCCACGCGATGCGCCACGGATTTGATCACCTCCATCTCATGGGTGATCAGCAAAATGGTGATGCCGAGTTTTTGATTAAGCGATTTGAGCAGCGCCAGAATCGAGCGCGTGGTTTCCGGATCGAGCGCGGAAGTGGCTTCATCACACAGCAGCAGCGCCGGACTCGCCGCCAGCGCGCGCGCAATGCCGACGCGCTGTTTCTGACCACCGGATAACGCCGCCGGATAGCTTTGCGCTTTGTCCGCTAATCCCACCAGATCCAGCAGTTCCGTCACGCGCTGCTGGCGCTGCGCTTTATCCATGCCGGCGATTTTCAGCGGCAGCGCCACGTTCTGCGCCACGGTTTTGGCCGAAAGCAAATTGAAGTGCTGAAACACCATGCCAACGCGGCTGCGCACCGTTTGCAGCTGCTTTTCTGACAGGCCGGTGATGTTCCGGCCTTCAATTTCAATAACGCCTTCATCAGGTTGTTCCAGCCCGTTAAGACAGCGAATCAGCGTCGATTTACCGGCACCGCTGCGCCCAATCAGGCCAAGAATTTCGCCTTTCTGCACTGTTAGCGAGATAGCGTGCAGCGCCCGGGTTTGCCCGAAGCGACGTGATACTCCCTGCAAGCGCACTACGCTGCCGCTGTCGCGAAACGTTACCTGCGCTTCGTCATGCGCGCTGTCGACCACGCCGCGTTGCAACGTGCTGAAGGGGGTTTCGGCTCCAGAGAATAACGTCATCTTTTTCGTTCCTTACCAGGCCGTTTCGCCCGTACCCTTGTAGACTTTGTCAAACACGGTCTTCACGGCGTCGTTCTGATAGGAAGCCACCAGCGTTTTCACCCACGGTGCGCTCACGTTCTCTTTCTTCACCGCGATGAAGTTGTTGTACGGGTTATCTTTTACCGGCTCCTGGGCAATGCGATCGGCGGTTGTCAGGCCACTCTTCAGCGCCCAATCGGTGTTCACTACCGCAGCGTCGAGGTCAGGAACGGAACGGCCAATGATGCCGGAATCCAGCTCTTTGATTTGCAGATGATGCGGGTTCGCGGTGATATCGGCGGTGGTGGCCGCAATACCCACGCCTGGCTTCAGCTTGATGAGCCCCTGCTGCTCCAGCAGCACCAGACCGCGCGCTTCGTTAGAGGGATCGTTTGGCACGCCAATCACCGCGCCCTCTTTCAACTCTGCCGCCTTTTTTACTTTCTTCGAGTAGAGACCAATCGGCCACACCGCGGTATCACCCACGCGCACGATGTCGTAATGATTCACCTTGATCTGGTTATTGAGGAACGGCTGATGCTGGAAGGCGTTGGCATCCACTTCGCCATTTTGCAGTGCTTCGTTCGGCTGGTTGTAATCGTTGAAAATCACGGTTTTCACCGTCAGACCTTTGGCTGCCGCCTGTTTGATCACTTCGCGCCAAACATCTTCATCTTCGCCGCTGATAATGCCGACTTTAATCGAGGTTTTGTCGGCAGCGTGGGCCAGAGACAACGGCGATAGCGCCGCGCTGGCCAGCAGCAGCGCGCCAGCGGATAACAAGAATTTATTTTTAACGGATGCCAGACGTGTGTGCATAAAATATTTCCCAATCGTTATAATTGCGCGAGTCAAAATAAGCTGTCGTAATGACAGATGACCGCAGTATACGCAGTTGCTTATTCCTGCATTATGATTTATTCGGGAATGCTATTCCTGAAAAGCATAAAGCTGCACGCCGCTCACCTCGTCACAAGCGAGAAAATGGCTGTGTTACCATCCCCCTTTTGAAAAACCTGTTATTGAGCGCTATGTCGGACACTACAACGAAACGGAAAAATGACCCTGAAGGGCTTAAGAAACGCATCCTTGCCGGTGCCCTGAAAATGTTCGCGGAGTTCGGCATGCAGGGCGCGCGTCTGGAGCAGATTGCAGATCATGCGCAAACCACCAAACGCATGGTGGTCTATCACTTCGGCAACAAAGAGCAGCTCTATATTGAAGTACTTGAACAGGTATACCAGGCAATACGTCAGCATGAAACCGGGCTGAATCTTGCCGAAATGGAGCCTGAGCTGGCAATGACCAAACTGGTGGAGGCTAGCTTTGATTATCACGTCTCACATCCTGACTTTATGCGGCTGGTATGTACTGAAAACCTGCTGCGCGGGCGCTACATCATTCAGTCTGAACGCATCAAAGCGTTGAATAAAAGCGCGCTTGATCTGCTTGATGACATCCTGACGCGCGGCCAACGGCAAGGGCTGTTTATCGATGAGCTCGACACCGTTGATGTGCATCGTCTGCTGAGCAGTATTTGTGTGCACCACGTCTCCAATCGCTACACCTTTCATACGCTGTTCACCCCGAACGATAGTGAGGAGGACAGCATCCGCCGTAATCGGCAGTTAGCGGTCACCGCCACGCTACGATATGTGCGCAAAGCCCCGTAGTCTGCGGCTTCGCTGTTATGGTCTACGCTTAAACTCTTGGGACCGTCACAGACCTCAGACTAAGGAACGCCGTAGTGAACAAAGACCCCCACCTTTATCCCTTACGCCATACGCACAATACCGACCAGGACAGCGCACTGTGGAACTGGGCGCAGAACACGGTGGTTGGTCAGCGCAATCAGTTACAGCAGCCGCAAAATGAGGCGGAGCTCCAACAGCTGCTGCGCGCCGCCAACGGCAAAGTACGCGTGCTCGGCAGCCGCCTGTCACCGGGCCGCATGCTGGGGGTGCATGAGCAGGATCTGCTACTGGATCTCAGCGCCTTTAACGGCGTAATTGCGCATGATGCTGATAGCGTGACCTTTGCCGCCGGCACGCCGCTGGAGCAGGTTTACAGCCAGCTTACCGAGATGGATCGCATGCTGGCCTCCTCGCCGGGCGTAATTGCGGTTCAAACGCTGGCCGGGGCTATGGCAACCGGCACGCACGGCCAGGGCCTGGCACAAAGCTCGCTGGCCGATGAAGCGTTGCGCATTCGCATGGTGCTGGCCGACGGCAGCGTGCGTGAATTGGTACGCGGCGAGCCCGATTTCGCTGCGGCGCAGGTGTCGCTCGGCACGCTGGGTATTGTGACCGCGGTGACGCTGCGCACGCGTCCTTTCCGCCTGTTTACCTGCCACAAGTTTGCCGTCTCCGCCGATACGCTGGAGCAGGATTTGGTGGCGTGGAATCAGCAGTATGAGATGAGCAAAGCCTGGTGGTTTGTCGATGACAACCTGATGCATGTGTGGAACGCGCATGAAGCCAGTGAAGCGGAGTCACAAGCCTGGTACGCCAATCAGCGTGAAGTGATTGAGCACGGCGATGATACCGACAGCAGCCTGAATGAGACCATCGATCAGACGCTGGCACAGATGCATCGCGATACGCAGATTCACGGCAAAGGCGGCAAGCAGTTCCGCACCGTGACGCGCTTCCGCGATTTCACCGACATCAGCGGCGATATCTATCAGCTATTTTGCCGCGGCATTGCGGTGCCGCAAATCAACGTTGAGATCGGCGTGCCGCTGGAGAAAACGCCGCAGATTATCAGCAAGATCAAAGCGTGGTATGCCGAGAACCATCCGCATATGCACTATCCAATTATCCTGCGTTGTACTGGCGCGTCTGAAGCCTGGCTCAGCCCGGCGTATCAGCACGCGACCTGCTTCTTCGGCTTTGTGGTGTATTACGCCGACGATGGCTCACTGTCGGAAGATGGCCTGCACTTTCTTACTGAAGTGGAGAAGCTATTAGCGGCAGAAGGTGGACGTCCGCACTGGGGCAAATATTACGATCCGCAGCGCTACCAGTGGCGCGATATCTATCCGCAATGGGACGCCTTCCACGAAGTGCGTAACCAGCTCGATCCGCAACGCCGTTTTAGCAATGACTATGTCACTGCTTTGTTTGATTAAGTTTGAAGGGGAGAAGCCATGTTTGCATGGGTAACGCTGTTAACGCAGCCTGACTATTTTATTGGTGTGAAAGCGCTACACCGTTCGCTGAAACGCAGCGAAACGCGCTGGCCGCTGATTGTGATGGTGACAGACGCTATCGATCTGGAAACGCGCGAAGCGCTGCAGGCGCTGGGCTGCGTGATCCATCCGGTGAAGCCACTGATGCCGAATGCCGAGCTAGAGCAGCATTACGCTTCCGCGCAGTTTGGTGAAGTATGGAGCAAGCTGCGCGCGTGGGAGCTGGTCGACTGCGAACGCGTGGTGTTTCTGGATGCCGATATGCTGGTGCTGCGCAATATGGACGAGCTGTTTACGCTCGATCTCGGCAAACATGCGTTGGCGGCATGTCACGCCTGTCGCTGCAATCCAAATAACATCGCCAGCTATCCGGCCAGCTGGCAGCCGGAGAATTGTCATTACACCTGGCAGGATCGCGGCGAGGCGGCTCCCGCCACGTTGGATCGCTATTTGAACGGCGGTTTCCTGGTGCTAAAACCTGATTTGTCGGTGTTTAAGTGGTTACAAGAGAAAGTGGCGGCGATTAGCGATCTGCGCCGTTATCCGTTCTCCGAGCAGGATTTACTCAATGAAGTGTTCGAGAATCGCTGGCTGCCGCTGCCGTATATTTACAACGCGCTAAAAACGTTACCGTTCCAGCACAGTGCGATGTGGCGCGAAGAGGATGTGAAGAACCTGCATTTCATTCTGGCCAAACCGTGGAAGCGCGATTTGAACCAGCCCGCAGCTGAGCGCGACCGTTATTACGCGCTGGATAAGCTGTGGTGGGAGCTGAGTGCGGATTGATAAATAAGGTGCGCATTGCTGCGCACCGGTTAATCAGCGGGTTTTCGCAATACGTTCCAGCGCCACCTGCGCCAGAAAACCTGAACGGGTTTTGAATTCGGGGTGTGTCGCTACGCAACGGTCAATACGATCAATCAGCAACTTCGGTAAGGTAACGTTGATTTTCTCAGACCCACCAAGAATCCGCGTGACATCCACATCAATCAGCACCCAAACATAACCGGCATATTCCGCATCTTTCATCAGCGTTTTAAGATCGGAAACCGCCGGAATATCCTGCTCGAGTTCTACCATCAACTCTAAATGACCGATAATCGCCTCTTTGGCGTTTTTCACTGCTTCTTCTAAGGTATCACCGGCCGAGAAACAGCCCGGCAAATCCGGTACGGTAACGCCAAATGCTGTCGATTGATCGCCAGCTTCAATCGCAATAGGATAAAACATATTTACCTCTTTCAATTTAATGGACAATCAGTCCGGCTTGTTTCCTGATACTTTTCACCGTTTTTATCGGCAAATCCTTTTTTGGGTGCGGTATCGTCACCAATCCTTTTTTTACGGGATGGACGAAATGGTGATGGCTACCGTTAATGCGTATCAGTTCCCAACCATCGGCCTTAATCTCAGCCATTAATGATCTGCTATCCATGCACTTGCCTTACTGCATCCTGAAAACATAAAAATAACCCCAATAACTCCGCATTGCAAGGTTTGGAGTTATTGGGGTTATTTTATGGATCGCTATGAATGGCGTAATGCTCGTCAGTTAAGCGTGAATCGGTCGCCATGAATGGCGCCCCTACTAAAGACCGCGCAGTTTCAGGTCAGGTGCGCACTGCTGCGCACCTGGAGACTTAACGCCAGCCCAACTCGGGTGCGACGTGGGTGAGGATGCTTTCAATTACGTGCGCACAGTAATCCACGCCCAGCTGGTTCGGGATGGTGAGCAGCAGCGTATCGGCTTCGGCAATCCCTTCATCCTGCGCCAGCTGTTGGATCAGCTTATCCGGCTCGGCGGCGTAGCTGCGCCCGAAGATCGCACGGGTTTTCTCATCGAGGAAACCAACCGAATCCTGATCCTGTCCGCTGCGGCCAAAGTAGGCGCGGTCGGTGTCGTTGGTCAGTGCGAAAATACTGCGGCTTACCGAAACGCGCGGCGTGCGTTGATGTCCGGCGGCTTCCCAGGCTGCGCGATAGGCACGAATCTGTTTCGCCTGCTGCACGTGGAAAGGTTCGCCGGTTTCATCATCTTTTAGGGTGGAGCTTTGCAGGTTCATGCCCTGCTGTGCCGCCCAAATCGACGTGGCATTGGATCCGGATCCCCACCAGATGCGCTCACGTAAACCGGCTGAGAAGGGCTCAAGACGCAGCAGGCCCGGCGGGTTCGGGAACATCGGCTGTGGATTGGGCTTGGCAAAACCTTCACCGCGCAGCACTTCCAGCAGCGCTTCAGTGTGACGACGCCCCATATCAGCATCGCTCTCACCGTTCTGCGGATTAAATCCAAAGTAGCGATACCCTTCAATCACCTGCTCCGGTGAACCACGGCTCAGCCCCAGCTGCAGACGACCGTTGGAGATCAGATCCGCCGCACCGGCATCTTCCGCCATATAGAGCGGATTTTCGTAGCGCATATCGATCACGCCGGTACCAATCTCGATTTTTTTAGTCCGCGCCCCCACCGCCGCCAGCAGCGGAAACGGTGAGCTAAGCTGACGCGCAAAATGATGCACGCGGAAATAAGCGCCATCCGCGCCTAACTCTTCAGCAGCAACTGCGAGATCAATCGATTGCAGCAGCACATCCTGCGCGGAGCGGGTGGCCGATTGTGGTGATGGGGTCCAGTGACCGAAAGATAAAAAGCCAATTTTTTTCATGTTGAAATTCTCCCCGTGGGCCGCATTGGCCCGAGCGTTTTCGATACAGCAAGGTTACGCCACAGACGAGGTGACTGATAGCCAATAGATTTCGCGCGCATCATCAACTTTTTTGCATAACTAAGAAAAAGAGATTCTTTGTGATCGTCACGCAGATCAATCATCTTCGCTGTCATATTCCCGTTTGGCAGGTGCAATTTCTTCATGAGTAAAGGGACAGCGGCTTATCTCAATGCGCAACAGCGCGAGGTGGTACATCAACTGGCACGCAGCTGGCTGTGGCGCAGCGAGCTGCCGACGTGGCTATTAATGGTGGTCGTTTATGGCGGCTGGTTTGCCTGCGTCATCTACTGGCAAACGCTGGGGTTAGCCCTCAGCACGCTGCTGCTGATCCTCTTTACCACCTGGTATCTTTCGCTGCAGCACGAGCTGATTCACGGTCATCCGACGCGTTTGCCGCGCCTCAACCAGCTCTTCGGTACGCTGCCGCTGGCGGTGTGGTATCCCTATGGTTTGTATCGTGATTCGCATTTGGCGCATCACCGCAATCACACGCTGACCGATCCCGACGAAGATCCTGAAACCTATTATCTTTCACCGCAACGCTGGGCACAGCTCAAGCCGTGGCAACAGCAGATCGTTCATCTGCGCAACACCTTTCCGGGACGCTTACTGCTGGGTCCGCTGTTTGATATGGCGACGACCATCAACACCCTCATTACGTCATTTATCCAGCGCGATAAACCGGCCATGGCGATGTGGATCAGCCATCTCACGCTGCTGAGCGGACTGTTTTACTGGATGACGCAGCAAGGCTTTTCGCCGCTGTGGTTCGTGCTGGCGGTAAGCTACCCGGCGCTGATGCTAACGAAGGTGCGCTCTTTCTACGAGCATCGTGCTGAAGAAGAGCCGCTGGCGCGCTCGGTAAATAATGAAGCTGCCCTGCCCTGGCGTCTGTTGTTCCTCAATCTCAACTATCATTCTGTACATCACGATCTGCCCGGTTTGCCGTGGTATGGCCTGCGCAAAGTCTATTTGCTGTATCGCGATGGCTACCACCAGCGTAATCACGGTTTTCGCGTCGCCGGTTATGGCGAATGGTTAGCGCGCTTCTGGCGCAAATCAGTTGATGTTACCGCCCATCCGGGCACGCATAAGGATGCACAGAATGCCCATCATTTCGTTACCGATGTACCACATCAATCATCAGGCGACGATCGGCCTGACCTCAGCGCTAACGACGCTGCTGCTGCAACGCGGCGTGCAGGCTGAGGTTACGTGGCCGCAGAATTTACTGCCGCACTGGCGCGATGACGCACTGCTGCTGAGCCAAACCTGCGGCTATCCGCTGGTAGAACTGCTGCCGGATGTGCAGCTGGTTGGCACCTTTCAGTCAAGTGCACAGGGCTGCGACGGCCCGCGCTATCGCAGTTGGCTGGTGGCGCGCAGCGAAGATGAGCACCTGACACTCAGCGATTTTCGTGGTCGACGTGCAGTGTGCAACAGCAACGATTCGCACTCCGGCTTTAACGCGCTGCGCTACGTGATTGCGCCGCTGGCGCAGGATGGAAAATTCTTTAGCGAGACGCATTTTAGCGGCAGTCATCGCCAATCGCTGGCGGCGCTGCGTGCCGGCCACGCGGATATCGCGGCGATCGACTGCATCACCTGGGCGCTGCTGCGCCGCAACTTCCCTGACGAGCTGGCAGGGCTGGAGATCATCGGCGAAACGCCGCTGTGTGCTGCACTGCCGCTGATCACCTCAGCCAAAACCGATGCGGCAACGCTGGTGATACTGCGCAGCGCGCTGCAAGAACTGACCAGCGATCCGCGTTATCAGGATCTGCTGCATGAGAATTTGATTGGCGGCTTCAGCGTCACCGAAAGGGCGTTTTATGACGAAGTTAAAGCGTGGAAGGATGCTGCTGCGGCGCTGGGCGTAACGGCTTTGTAATGTCCAGGTGCGCATGAATGCGCACCCTACAGTAGGGTCGCCATTTATGGCGACCTGGCGAACATCACGCCACCTGCTGACTCTGGCGCTGTGCAACGAACTGGTTCTCTGGCTCGGCCAGCCCGAGATTTTCCCGCAGCGTCTCGCCTTCGTACTCATGGCGATAGATACCGCGCGCCTGCAACAGCGGAATCACCTGCGCCACAAAATCATCAAACGCCGTTGGCGTGCCGCCGCGCACGATAAAGCCGTCGGTGGCGCCGGCCAGGAACCAGTTTGCCAGCCCGTCCGCCACCTGCTGTGCCGTGCCAAGGAAACTCGGGCGCGGCGTGGCCTCCTCCAGCGCGGCCTGACGCAGCGTCAAACCGCGTTCACGCGCGTTCTGTTTAATCTTATCGGTGGTGCTGCGGAAGCTGTTGCTGCCCAGCTCGCCAATCTCCGGAAAGGGTTCATCCAGTGCATATTGGCTGAAATCGTGATGTTCAAAGTAGCGGCCAAGGTAGTCGAGCGCTTTATCGATGGTCACCAGTTCGGCGGTTTGCTGATAGCGCCGTTCGGCGTCCTGTTCCGTTTCCCCGATAATCACGCTGATGCCCTGAAACACGCGAATCTCGTCGGCATCACGGCCGCGCGCCACTAGCCGACGGCGCACATCTTCGCGGAACTCGCGCGCCTGCTCCAGCGTCTCCTGTCGCGTGTAGATAGCATCGGCAGCTTCTGCGGCAAAAGCTTTCCCCGCTTCGGAGGCGCCCGCCTGGAACACAATCGGCCGTCCCTGCGGTGAGCGCCCCACGTTTAGCGGCCCCTGTACCGAGAAGTAGTGGCCTTTATGGTTCAGCGTGTGCAGCTTATCAGCAGCAAAAAATTCTCCGCTCTGCTTGTCACGCACAAAGGCATCGCCTTCCCACGAATCCCACAGTCCTTTCACCACCTGCAGATATTCGCTGGCCACGCGATAGCGCTCATCGTGTTCCGGATGGCTGCTGCGTGAGAAGTTTTTCGCCGAGCCTTCCAGCGGCGAGGTCACCACGTTCCAGCCGACGCGGCCGCTGCTAAGATGATCGAGGCTGGCGAACTGGCGCGCCACGGTAAAGGGTTCGCTGTAGGACGTTGAGAGCGTGGCGACCAGGCCGATGTGTTTCGTCACCAGCGACAGCGCCGACAGCAAGGTAATGGGTTCGAAGCGATTGAGGAAGTGCGGAATCGACTGCGGCGTAATGTACAAGCCGTCGGCCACGAACAAGAAATCGATCTTCGCCTGCTCCGCTTTGCGCGCCAGATCCAGCACGTAATCCACATTAATGCTGGCATCCGCGACCGCATCGGGATGGCGCCAGGCCGACATGTTGCCGGATACGCCCTGAATAATCGCGCCCAGCCGCAGCTGGCGTTGTGTCTGACTCATTCTGCTCTCCTTAGTATGCATTTGCCGGCTGCCAGTCGGGAATCGCCGGCAACGCCTGTAACAGTTTTTGCGTCCACGGATGCTGCGGCGCGGCGAACACCTGCTGCAGCGCCCCGCTCTCCACCACTTGTCCGTTTTGCATCACCAGCACGCGATCCGCCAGATGCTGGATCACGCCGAGATCGTGCGAAATAAACAGCAGCGCGGTGCCGTGCTCGGCCTGCATATCGGCCAGTAGATCCAGCACCTGCGCCTGCACGGATACATCCAGCGCGCTCACCGGCTCATCGGCCACCAGCAGCGCTGGATTGGGGGCAAAGGCGCGCGCAATCGCCACGCGCTGACGCTGGCCGCCGGACAGCTGCTGTGGATAGCGCTGCAGAAAGCGATCGCCGAGCTGCACTTCGTCCAGCAGCTGGCGCACGCGCTGACGGCGCGCGTCGCCGTAAATACCGGCGCTGTCGAGGCTTTCGCCGATGATTTTTTCCACCGTGTAACGCGGATCGAAGGAGCTGAACGGGTCTTGCGCGATCAGCTGTAGGCGCGCACGCCGGGCGCGGCGCGCTTTCTCCGGCAGACGATCCCAGCGCTCACCTTCCAGCAGCAGCGTGCCGCTGTCCGGCTCGGTTAAACCCATCACCACTTTCACCAGCGAGGTTTTGCCCGAGCCGGATTCACCGACCACGCCAAGCGTTTCGCCGGCATGCAGCGTGAAGTTGATGTCATTCAGCACCAGACGATCGCCATAGGCTTTGTGCAGACCGATGCCTTCCAGCAGCGGCGCGTGGCTACGCTGTGGGCGCGGCGGCAGCGGCGTTGGCTCGGCGGCGCTGAGCCGCAAACCGCGCGTGGCGGGCGTCGGCACCGCGCGCAGCAGGCGCTGCGTCCAGGCTTGTTGTGGACGTTGCAGCAGCGGGCCGCTGTGGCCCTGCTCCACCACTTCGCCATCGCGCATCACCAGCACGCGATCGGCCAGCTCCGCCACCACCGCCAAATCGTGGCTGATCAGCAGCAGGCCGTGGCCGTCACGCCGCCGCTGTGCCAGCAGCTGCAGAATCTGGCGCTGCACCGTCATGTCCAGCGCGGTGGTCGGTTCATCGGCAATCAATAACGTCGGCGTCCCCGCCAGCGCGGTGGCAATCAGCGCACGCTGACGCTGGCCGCCCGAAAGCTGATGCGGATAACGTTCCAGTCGGCTTTCCGCATCGTGAATGCCCGCGGCTTGTAACAACTCGATGCTTTTATCGTGCAGATTGCCGCGATGGCCGGCGGCGCTTAACGCATCGCCCAACTGCTGACCAATGCGGCGCAGCGGATCGAGCGACACCAGCGCGTCTTGCAATACGTAGCCAATGCGGCGACCGCGCAGCGCACGCCAGTCGCTGCGGCTGGCATGGCGCATATCGCGTCCGTCGATGGTAAAACGATCGGCAGTGACAATGGCCCCTTCCGGCAGCAGGCCGAGCAGGCTGCGCGCGGTGAGGGTTTTGCCGGAACCAGATTCCCCGACCAGCGCCACCGATTCTCCCGCCGCCACCTGCAGGCTGAGATTCTTCACGACCTGCTGTGGACCGAAGCGAATTGAGAGATTATGGATATCAATAAATGGCTGACTCATGTTGAACGCCCTTCAAAACGTGCCTGCCAGTAACGGCCCAGCGTGTTAACCGCAATCACTGTCAGCGTGATAAACACGCCCGGCCACACCGCAATCCACCAGGCATTACGCAGATAGTTGCGCCCTTCCGCCAGCATCAGGCCCCATTCCGCGGTTGGCGGCTGCGGCCCCATGCCGAGGAAACTTAATCCGGCGGTGCCGATAATCGCGGTGCCAAGTCCGAGCGTGGCCAGTGCCGGGACCTGCGCAATGGCGTGCGGCAGAATGTGGCGCGTAATCAGCGTGAAGCGCGACAGGCCAAAAGTACGCGCCTGCTCAACGTAGCCAGAGGTCATCACGCTGTAGGTTTGTGCGCGCACCACGCGGGCAAAACGCGGCACCGAAGCCACACCGAGCGCGATAATCAGGTTATTGGTGCCGGGCCCGGTGAAGGCGATGAGCATCAGCGCCAGCAGCAGATCGGGAAAGGCGGAAATCACATCCACCGCACGGCTGAGCAGCTCATCTACCACGCCACGCGCCAGCGCAGCCACCAGCCCAAGCAAGGTGCCAAACACCACCGCCAGCGCCATCGCCGCCACGCTGATCAGCAGCGAATAGCGGCTGCCGTAAATCACTCGCGTTAACAGATCGCGTCCCAGCTGATCGGTGCCAAGCCAGTGCTGCGCCGAAGGCGGCAATTGAGCATTGAGCGGATCGGCCAGCAGCGGATCGCTGTGCGCCAGCCACTGCGGCGCAATCACCGCGATAGCTAAGACAATAAGAAACAGAATCGCAGCCCACACGGCGGCGGGCAGTGAAACAGGGTGACGTTGCAGCGCGGCAATCATGATTTCGTTTCCCCACGCAGGCGCGGATCGATCCACAGCGACAGGATGTCGACTACGGTGCTCATCACCACGTAAATCAGCGCCGATAGAATCGCCACCGCCAACACCACAGGCAGATCCTGCGCCAGCACCGCATCCACCGTTAATTTACCGAGGCCGGGACGGCCAAACACCTGCTCGGTAATCACCGCGCCGCTGAGCAAGCCGCCCACCAGCCAGCCGGTTAAGGTCACCGCTGGCAGCGCCGCATGCCGCAGCGCGTGACGCAGCCGAATGGTGGTTTCACCCACGCCCCACGCACGCAGCGTCAGGGTGAACGGCGCATCCAGCGCGCGCTCCAGTTCGCGGCGCAGCAACTGGGCAATCACGGCGCCCTGCGCCAGGCCTAGCGCCAGCGCCGGCAGCACCAGAGACGACAGCGAGCGATCGCCCGCCACCGGGAACCAGCGCAGCGTAAAGCTGAAAATAAACAGCAGCACAATGCCCATCCAGAACGATGGCGTGGAGGCCAACAGCAGTTCAAAACCGTTGGCAATGCGGCGTCCGATGCGGCGATGTGCGGTGCCGACGGCAATCGCCACCGCAAAAAGGATGCTGACCAGCAGCGCTGCCAGCTTCAGTTTGATGGTGGGCCACAGCTGCGTCGCCAGCAGATGGCTGACTTCAGTATTGAGCATGTAGGAGCGGCCAAAATCGCCGTGCAGCACACGCCACATATAGTGCAGATATTGCCACCACAGCGGCTCGTTCAAGCCCCATTCAGCGCGGATCGCTGCTTCAATCGCCGGCGTGCGCAGCTGTTCGCCAATCAGCAGGCTGACGATATCGCCTGGTGCCAGATGCACGCCGAGAAACGCCAGCGAAACCGCTGCCCACAACACCAGTACGCCGCCCAACAGGCGGCTGACGATACGGCGCGTTAGGTCGCTGCGCCACATCGATGGCCGAGGTGCGCGTGGCGTGCGCGTGACAATGCTTTCCAGACTCATCTTCGCCTCCTGATGAGTGAGGAATAACGACGCGCTTCCGGCAGGCAGGCCACACCCAGCGCGAGAGTGAATGAATTCGCTTGCATAAGATCCCTCAACGTTGCAGGTGCTTTTCGGTTATTCAGGCGATTTTGGCGACGGGTTGCTCAACTGGCGGGGTAAATTCCTTTTTCAGAAACACCAGCGCCTCGCCTAAAGGATTAATGCGGTGATGGAAAGGTTGATAGCCACGACGCAGATAGAGCTCGCTCAACCACGGATGTTTGGTGGCAGTGGCCAGATAGACGCCCGGTGCTTTTAGCGTCTGCTTCAGCAGTGTCTCTTCGGCATAGGTGATGATGTCGCGGCCGTAACCCTGCCCTTTGTAATCGGGATCGACGGCGAACCAGTGGATGAACGGCCACGATGAGGGCGCATGTTCATCCTGCTGCCACGTAAAACGCACCGTGACGGTGGCGACCGCGCGTTTCCACTTGCGCAGCACCAGCACGGTTTCCTGTTCGATAACGCGGCGAACCTGCTCGACGTTGCCCTGCGAAATGGTGAAATGCACATCCAGCGCCACCAGCGCCGCATAGGCGCGCTGCAGCAGAGCAAAAATTTCTTCGGCATCGTCGGCGGTAGCGACTTCAATCAGCTGGCTCATAGTGACCCTTTCCGTAATCATGGTTGAGGAAAGTATTAAAATCCGACGGATTAAAGTAAAACGAGAATAGTGGCAATCGATGTGTAGAATATGGGAATAATAAATCCGTTCATCCTTACTACGCAGATGGCTGCCGGTCAGGCTTCACACCGCGCCTCAGCATAAAATAATATCCATTTATTTTTAAAATAAATTTAATTATTCATCACATTGTGTCGTCTTGCCGGACAAATATTGATTAAAGTCATTATTTAACGGGATCGGAATTTTCCTACAAATCACTAAGAATTCACTCCATTGCCGCCATCTTATAAATAAATTTTAATGGGACCACATCATTTACGGAACAATTTCAACGCTCTGCAAATGATGTACTTACATTAAAAAAATTATTAACTAATTGCTCAGATGATTAAATGGTTGAGCATGGAGAGCAACACCATGATGAAAAAAAGTCTTATTTTAGCGGTTCTGGCGGGATCCGCCCTGGTCTCTACGGCGCATGCAGCCAGTGGCACCCTTAATTTTACCGGTACTGTCTCGGCGGATGCCTGCACCGTGAGTCCGACAACAAAATCTCAGAATATTGACCTCGGACGAGTCGCAACCAGCGATTTCAGCGCAATCGGCGCCACCAGCGGTAGTCGCCAAATTTCAATCGATCTGACCGCCTGCCCGGCCGCAATCACTGCGGCTGCCGTTAACTTCACCGGTCCGACTCACGCAGATAACCGTAAACTGCTGGCGTTAAGCGGAGCGAGCACGGCGAAAAACCTCGGTATTGCCCTGTTTGAAGATGATGGCGTAACGTTAATCCCAATTGGGAGCACATCAAAATCCCAAAATCTTACCACCACCGCGACCCTGACTTACTTTGCAAAATATCAGTCCACCGCGGCAACCGTGACTGACGGGACAGCAGAAGCCGCAGCCGACTTCACCATTGTTTATAACTAATCTTCTCTCTTCAATTTAAATAATCCGCCTGGTCGGCGGGTTATTTTTAATGAGGAGATATTTAAAAATCACAAGCAGAGGAAATAAAATGACTCGTTTATTAGCTGCATTTTGTTGTGTCACGCTTTCAGGGGTAATTTCACTGCATTCAGCGCAAGCCAGCGTTGTGGTTGGCGGTACGCGTATTATTTACGATGCCGGGAAACAAGAAACCTCAATTCCGGTTAAGAACACCGATAAAAAAGCCCCATTCCTTGTTCAGTCGTGGGTTGAATCTTATCCGCAGGCTAATGAAGAGAAACCGCCTTTTATTATTACACCACCGCTTTTCCGCCTGGATGGAGGTAAAGAAAACATTCTGCGTATCGTTCGCACCGGCGGCAATCTCCCCGACGATCGTGAATCGGTATTTTGGGCCAACATCAAAGCGATACCGGGTTCGGAAAGTACAGACACTAACCGCCTGCTCATCTCAGTCAAAACCAAGATCAAGTTATTTTACCGCCCAGCCGCCTTAAAAGAGGGTGCCGCACTGGCGTATAAACAGCTGACCTTTAGCAAGCAGGGCGACCATCTTGCCATCAACAACCCAACGCCCTATTTCCTCTCTTTTAACAGCCTCACGGTGGGGGGTTTTGCCCTCAAAGATCCTGGCATGATTGCCCCGAAATCGTCCATGACGCTGCCGCTGGATAACCCTAAGAGCAGCTCAGTCACCTGGCAAATGATCAATGATTTTGGCGGGATTACCGCCGCAGAAACCCGTTCATTCTAACCCTTTGCAGCAATTTTAATGTCTCCTGCTGGTGACGAAGAGGAGGCGTTGTTGAGCACCCTTTTCGGTGCATGTCATCTTCACACGCGGAACTATGAGTCATGAAGTCTACAATCACCCTAAAACAGCCTCGACATGCACTCATTCAACGCGCCGGCGCGCCACGTAATATTCATGATTTTACTTATTCCAAAGCGGCTTATTGCGTTGCTCTGACCCTTGCAGTCGGTGTGTCTCTGCAGTGTCGCGAAGCCGCAGCGGAAGTCTATTTTAATCCTGCAGCCCTTGAAATTTCAGACAGCGGCCAGGCTGCCAGTGATCTTTCACAGTTTTTGTCTGGTGACAATCAGCTACCCGGCAAGTACCGGGTAGATATCTATGTGAATGGTCAACATTTAGCAACCCGGGATGTCAATTTCATCGCCAGTAAAGATCAACTGTTACCGGAATTTACGCCGGCTCAGCTCAGCGCGATGGGTGTGAAGACAGAGGCCTTTCCCGGTCTTGCCTCTCTTCCTCAGGATCAACCCGTCAGTGATTTGGCCAGCGTGATTCCAGATGCCGCGAGCCACTTCGATTTTAACCAGCAGCGCCTTGATGTCAGTATCCCGCAGGCCGCGTTAAACGTTGCTGCCCGCAGTACAACCGATTCGGCACTTTGGGATCAGGGAATGACATCGGCACAGTTGAACTACCGCTACAGCGGTGCAAATACCCAATACGGTAACGCCCGTCTCAACAGCAATTTCCTCAATCTGCGCGGTGGCCTAAACCTTGGTGCCTGGCGGCTGCGTAATTACTCAACGTTCTCAAGCAGCACGCAGCAGGCAGCCAGCTGGCAGAGCATTAGCACCTATCTCCAGCGCGATATCCAGTTTCTCAAAGGCCAACTCACCCTGGGAGACAGCGCCACGCCAGGCGATGTGTTCGAGAGCGTGCAATTTCGCGGTGCGCAAATCACCTCAGATGAAAATATGCTGCCTGATAGCCTGCGCGGTTTTGCCCCGGTGATCCGCGGTATTGCCCAGTCGAATGCGCAGGTTACGGTGCGTCAAAATGGCTACGTTATTTACCAAACCTATGTTGCGCCAGGCGCCTTTGTTATCCGGGATTTATACCCTACCGCTTCCAGCGGTGATTTGGAGGTCGTCGTGCGCGAGGCAGATGGCTCAGAGCGGGTCTCCGTTCAGCCTTTCTCTGCTGTTCCCATCATGCAGCGCGAAGGCCAGTTGAAATACTCGGCCACGACGGGCCGTTATCGTTCCACTTACGCAAGCGGCAGTCCCCCGGGTTTTGCTCAGGCAACGGCACTTTATGGCCTGCCGGGATCTAATACGCTGTACGGTGGTGTACAAGGTGCCAACCACTATCACTCGGCAGCGTTGGGGGTAGGCCATAGTTTTGGTGATTGGGGATCGGTTTCGGTGGATGTCACCCAGGCCCAAACCCAGCTGCGTGATGGATCGGCGCACCGTGGTCAGTCTTATCGTTTTCAGTATGCCAAAGAGATTGCGGCAACCGGCACCAGCTTCACGCTGGCAGGCTACCGTTATTCCACGTCGGGTTTCTATAGTTTGCAGGAAGCCAATGAGGTGAATGCCAGCCAAAATGATGTCTGGCGTTTACGCTACAACAAACGCAGCCAGGCAATGCTGAACATTAACCAATCCTTTTTTGGCATCGGCAGTTTCTATGTTGCGGCCTCCCAGCAGGATTACTGGCAGCAAAGTGGTAAAGAGCGCAATATTTCAGTGGGTTATAGCGCAACCCATCGAGGGATCAACTACGGTTTAAACTACACCCATAGCCAGACGCCGGGAGTAGCGAAAGACGATCGCCAGATCGCTTTTAATTTGCAGATCCCGCTGGATAAACTCCTTTCCGGCAGCTGGGCACGTTATGGCATGAGCCACAGCCAAAATAGCGGCACCTCCCACAGCGTGGGCCTGGCCGGGACGACGTTGCAAGATAACAACCTGAATTATCTGGTACAGCAGAATTACGATCGTCGCGGCCAGGGATATGGCGGTGATGTAAATGCGACTTACAAAGCGAGCGTTGGCGAAATAGATGCAGGCTACAACTACAGCCGTAACTCACGTCAGGTGAACTACGGTGCGCAGGGCTCAATCGTCGCGCATCCGTACGGAGTAACGTTAGGACAAGCCATTGGCGACAGCGCTATCGTGGTACGCGCACCGGGAGCCAGTGGCGTGAGTGTACAAAACAATACCGGCGTAAAAACGGACTGGCGCGGCTACGCCGTTATCCCCTACGCCACTCCGTATCGCTATAACCGCGTAGCGCTTGATACCAATACCTATGGCGAAGAACTCGATATTGATAGCGCCACGGCAACCGTGGTTCCGACGAAAGGCGCGCTGGTATTGGCAGAGTTTAAAACCCGCGTCGGCAGCCGAGCGTTAATCACTCTGACACGCCATGACGGCCTGGTGCCATTTGGTGCCTCGGCGCATATTCTTGGTGACAACGACAACAGCAGTATTGTTGGCGAGGGTGGTCAGGTGTATCTGAGCGGCGTAGCACAACGTGGCGTGCTGGAGGTGAAATGGGGGAATGGAGCCACGCAACAATGCCAGGCAGATTTTACTTTGCCCTTAGATAAACAGCAAAACAGCGCAATTAAGCATGCTGTTGCGCGCTGTAAATAAGGAATAACCATGCTCCCTAACAATAAAAATACATTCTTATTAGGGTTAATCATCTGCTCACTCTTCTGGGTATCCCATACGGTATCCGCAGCTTGCGCATGGGGAGTGGCAGGGAAAGAGATCATTAGTAATATCAGTTTTGGCAATGTCATTGTACAACGCGATTATCCAGCAGGCGCTTTTATCACCTCAGCGTTTACGGGGCAAATTAGCGGCGGATCCACGCTGTTTCGTTGCACTCAAGCCTGGAATTATAGAGGCGTACCGGTGCTATTTACTCGCGCCAGCAGCTTTGGAAATACGATTTATGAAACCAATATTCCCGGAATAGGCATAGAAATTCACCAGTCACTTAACAATGTTCCGTTTAGCAAACCTATGGCCGCAAATGCCTCTCTTTCAATGCCCGATCCGTTAAGCGCTACATTAATAAAATTATCCACCGGGAGTGTCGGTGCGGGCGATTTAACCACCGGTACGCTCGCCTATTTTTATGCTGAACCCGAACCAAAATATCGCACTACGTTGGCGCTGACAGGTACGAATACTATTATCCCCGTAGCCTGCACGCTGATGACTAAAACCGTTAACGTGAAACTTGATAATGCGGTCATCTCAGATTTTAAAGGTAAAGGGACAACCGCTAAGCCGAAAGACTTTACGATTGATCTTAATTGCGATGCAAAAACCAAGATTAAACTGTCGCTGGAAGGTACGTCTGCAGGCCCGGCGGGTGTTCTTGCTCTCACTGCCGGGAAAAACCAGGCATCTGGCATCGGTATTCAAATACTCAAAGGTACCCAAGTGGTGGCATTAGGGAAGCAGCTTAACTTTGGTACCGCTAATGCGGCCGGTTTAAAACAACTTGCTCTCACCGCTCGCTATTATCAAACCGCAGCAAACATTGAGAGCGGAACGGCGAATACCACGGCGACGTTTACGATGACATACAACTGAAATAAATAGCCTCTGGCAATTTAAATCGAGCGGACAGCGTGATGGCTGCCCGCTGCAATCTTTGCCTTTTCGCACGATTAATGTTGACTCAACCACACATCGTAAACGCTTTCCGGCATCTGCTTATAGCTGCGGAAGCCGTAGCCGTGCACATAACTGGCAGTGGCTAACTGATCTTCCGGTTCATACAGCGGCACGGCCAGCGCCAGCTGCGACAATGCCACCTGCTGCAGCTGGCTGTAGTCATCGCGGCGCTGCGGCAGATCCAGCGTGCTGGCAGCTTTATCTAGCAGCCCATTGATCTTCGCATCGTTGACGCGGCTGTAGTTAATCGCCCCACCTTGCGCTATCGGACGATAGTGGTTTTCAATATCCACGCCATCGGTGGGCGTGTTGGAGTTAGCAATGGTGCCGAATTTACCGCTCTTACGTACATCGGCATAGGTTCCCGAATCAACATAGTTCAGCTTAAGATCGACGCCAAGACGTTGACGCGCCTGCGCCTGAATCGCCTGCAGCAGCACGTCTCGCTGATCGCGCACCGTGGCCTGCGCCTGAATCAGCTCGATACGCAGACGCTGGCCCGCTTTGGTACGGAAGCCTTCGCTATCACGGGTTTGCCAGCCCGCCTCATCCAGCAGCTTGTTGGCGGCAGCCGGATTGTTACCGTACTTGCCTTCCAGCTCATTATTATAAAGCGGATCGATCGGCGAGGTGATGCCCCACGCGCGGGTGCGTTCGCCGCGATAAACCGACTTCAGCAGCGGGTCGATATCCAATCCCTGCAGCAGGGCCTGGCGCACCTTCACATCCTGCGTCGGGCCATATTCCACGTTGAGGAACAGTGAATACGGCGTACCGGTGTTCAGCGCGTGCTGGTAGGTAAAATCGCTATTGTCTTTAAATTCGCCGGCATCGTTGCCCGAAATGCCCTCGATCGCATCCACCTGCCCGGAGAGCAGCGCGCCGGTGCGTACCGATGATTCCGGCAGGAAACGATACGTCACGCGATCGAGATACGCCGGACCCTGATGTTTAGCAGTGGCTGGCGCCCAGTTATATTTCGGGTTTTTAACGTAAGTCACCTGCTGGCCTTTCTCATAGCTCTCGAGAATAAACGGCCCGGTGCCAGCCAAATCTTTGCCGCCCGATTTCAACTGCGGTGATTTCCAGCTGGCGGGGGCCAGAATTTGCAGCCCTGCGGCGAAGGAGAGAAACGGCGAATAGACCGCTTTCAGGGTGATCACAACGGTGTGATCGTCTGGGGTTTCAATCTTATCGATGTGCGAACCCATCAGGCACAGGCTGGTGCCCGCGCAGTATTGCGCCACCTGGGTTTGGCGGAAGTTCTCGGCCACCGCGTTGGCATCGAACTTCTCGCCGTTGGAGAAGGTGACGTCGCGCCGCAGATTGAAGCGGATGACTTTGCCCTCCTGGCTGGCTTGATAACTCTCAGCCAGCCACGGCACAAAGCTGCCGTCCGGACGGCGTGCCAGCAGCGATTCCCAGAAGTTGCGCAGCGTGATTTCCGCTCTGTCCTGGCCGTTGAGCTGCGGGTTAAAGGTGGTCGGTTCGGTTTCCACGCCGACAGTGAGCGTGCCGCCGCTGACGGGCTGATCGGCAGCCAGCGCGCTAACGGTGTTTCCCAGCAGGCTAAAGCCTAAGGCCAACGCTATTGACGTTAATTTCATATTGTCCTTGGTGAATGCAGGTAAATATTATTGATGGCCGTCATCTGGCCCGTATTTAATTCCCGCTGAATTATTAAAATCCGGACAAATAAAAGTAAAACGACAATAGTGACAATGGATTTGTTAAATACGAGAAAGGTCGCCGTTATTGGCGACCTTTATTTACCCGGTGCGCATTAATGCGCGCCCTACGACATAATTACGTGCGAGCCGCGATGATGCTTTCGGCCACATTACGCGGCGCTTCGGCATAGTGCGCAAACTCCATGCTGTAGGTGGCGCGGCCTTGTGACATCGAACGCAGCGTCGTGGCGTAGCCAAACATCTCGGACAGCGGCACTTCGGCGCGAATAATGCGGGCGCCAAAGCGCTCATCCATGCCTTGCAAGGTCCCGCGCCGCGATGAGAGATCGCCCATCACGCCACCGGCATACTCTTCCGGCGTTTCCACTTCCACCTGCATCAGCGGTTCAAGGATCACCGGATCGGCCAGCTTCGCTGCGGCTTTAAAGCCAAAGATCGCCGCCATACGAAACGCCATTTCTGACGAATCGACGTCGTGATACGAACCAAACGTCAGCGTGGCTTTGATGTCCACCACCGGATAACCGGCCAGCACGCCGCTGTTCAGCGCCTCTCGAATCCCCTTCTCTACCGAAGGAATGAACTCGCGCGGTACCACGCCGCCTTTGGTGGCATCTTCAAAGGCAAAACCGGCACCCGCCGTTTGCGGCTCCAGCGTCAGCACCACGTGGCCATACTGGCCTTTACCGCCGGACTGACGCACAAACTTGCCTTCCACCTCGCGCACCGTTTTACGAATGGTTTCGCGATAAGTCACCTGCGGCCGACCAATGTTGGCTTCCACGCCGAACTCGCGCTTCATGCGATCAACGATAATCTCCAGATGCAACTCGCCCATACCGGAAATAATCGTCTGGCCGGATTCCTCATCGGTATGCAGGCGGAACGACGGATCTTCCGCCGCCAGCCGCTGCAGCGCCAGGCCCATTTTCTCCTGATCGCTCTTGGTCTTCGGCTCTATCGACAGCGAAATCACCGGGTCGGGGAACTCCATGCGCTCCAGCGTGATTACCGCGTTGGGATCGCACAGCGTTTCACCGGTAGTGACCTCTTTTAGGCCAACGCAGGCGGCGATATCGCCTGCGCGAATCTCTTCAATTTCAATGCGATCGTTAGCCTGCATCTGCACGATACGGCCGATGCGCTCTTTGCGCCCTTTCACCGCGTTCCACACGCTGTCGCCCTTACGCAGCACGCCGGAGTAGACGCGCACAAAGGTTAACTGGCCAACGTAGGGATCGCTCATCAGCTTGAACGCCAGCGCCGAGAACGGTTCGCTGTCATCGGCATGACGTTCGTCGTGTTCGCCCTGCTCATTGACGCCGCTCACCGCCGGTACGTCGAGCGGCGATGGCATCAGCTCAATCACCGCATCCAGCATGCGCTGCACGCCCTTGTTTTTGAACGCGCTGCCGCACAGCATTGGCTGAATTTCACCCTGCAGCGTGCGCTGGCGCAAACCGGCAATGACGTCGTCTTCGCTAAGATCGCCCAGCTCAAGATAGCGATCCATTAGCGCGTCGCTGGCTTCTGCCGCCGCCGCGACCATGTTCTCACGCCACTCGGCCGCTAGCGCCTGCAATTCAGCGGGGATCGGCGCATAGCTAAAGCTCATGCCCTGGCTGGCATCGTCCCAGTAAATCGCGCGCATTTTGTTGAGATCGACCACGCCGCTAAAATGCTCTTCGGCGCCGATAGGAATCACAATCGGCACCGGATTGGCGTGCAGGCGATCTTTCATCATCTGCACCACGCGGAAGAAATCTGCGCCCTGCCGATCCATCTTGTTAACGAAGGCGATGCGCGGCACACGGTATTTGTTGGCCTGGCGCCACACGGTTTCCGACTGCGGCTGTACGCCGCCAACCGCGTCATACACCATCACCGCGCCGTCCAGCACGCGCATTGAGCGCTCGACTTCAATAGTGAAATCAACGTGACCGGGGGTATCGATGATGTTGATGCGGTGCGGCGTAAAGCTGCCGTCCATACCCGGCCAGAAGCAGCTTACCGCCGCCGACGTGATGGTGATGCCACGCTCCTGCTCCTGCGCCATCCAGTCGGTGGTTGCCGCGCCATCGTGCACTTCACCTAACTTGTGGCTCATTCCGGTGTAAAACAGGATGCGCTCAGTGGTGGTGGTTTTACCGGCATCGATGTGCGCGGAGATGCCGATGTTGCGATAACGTTCGATGGGGAGGGTTCGGGGCATGATGCGTCCTTAGTCTTCTCGACTGGAAAGAGCGGCGCGCACCATTGCCCGCCGCTGCGCAACAGCCTAAACCCATTGTACGAATAAATACGAACAGTTTGAGCCTTTTTTACTCATCGTTAAAAACTTGCATGTGATTCAGCATTTACGGGCTGGAAAGCCATCGCCCGGCACTTTAAGGTAAGGCTTTCACTCTGACAGGGTTTGAATCATGCGCATTCTGGTGGTCGGTGCCGGTGCAACCGGCGGTTATTTCGGTGCGCGTCTGGCGCAAGCAGGACGTGATGTGACATTTCTGGTGCGCGAGCGCCGTTTTCAGCAGCTGCAGCAAACCGGGCTGGTGCTGAAAACGCCTGATGGCACGGAAGTTTTGCAACCTCAGCTGGCGCAGGCGGATTCGCTTAACAGCCATTATGATCTGATTATTTTGACGGTGAAAAGCTTCGCCCTGGAACAGGCGATGAACGATATCGCCCCCGCCGTGGGTCCTGACACGCTGATCATGCCCATTCTTAACGGGATGCGTCATATCGACACGCTGCGGGCGCGCTTTGGTGACAAGGTGATTGGCGGCCTGTGTAAAATCAACGCCACGCTGGGTGAAAACGGCGAAGTGGTGCAGATGACGCCGCTGCATATGCTCTATTACGGCGCGCTGGATGGCAATAACGATGCGCGCCTGCAGCGAATAGATGAAACCCTGCGCGCGGCGCAGTTTGACACCCTTTTCTCCGACAACATTATCAGCGAACTGTGGGAAAAATGGCTGCTGCTGAGCACGCTCGGTGCGGTGTGCTGTATCGCGCGCGGCAATACGCAGCAGGTGTTGAACGCACAAGGTGGCGAAGCGCTGCTGCAAACAATTTTTGGTGAAGTACTGGCGGTTTTAAGCGCCGAAGGTTATCAACAGCGCCCGGCGGTGACGGCGAAGATTTATGAGACGCTGAATAATCCCAAAGCGGCGATGACCTCATCGATGTACCGGGATTTAGCCCAGGGCTACGAGATTGAGGCCGATCAAGTGATTGGTGATTTGCTGGTGCGTGGTGCGCGCAGTGGCGTGGTGACACCATTGCTGAACGCGGTGTATGTCAATTTGCAGGTGTATGTGCAGGGTCGTTAACGTGGGTCGCCATGAATGGCGACCCTACGGTTGTTTGGCGCGATTGGCGTGCGGTCGTGTCGTAAGGTCGCCATTGATGGCGACCGAAATATCATAAGCGAGACTGCACGCCCGGCAGCTGCTTCAACCGCTGCCAGCCCGCTTCCACCTCTTCCGGTATATCTACATGACCGAGGAAACCTTTGCCGCGTGGACCGTAGCCATTTTCGTCGTCGCGCAGGCGCTGGATTTCCCCCATCAGCAGCGACAGAAAACGTTCCATCGACCACAAGCCCTGCGGCGGCGCACCAATAATGCGTAGCATGCCCGCATCCATCATCACCTGCGGCACAAACACCGGCCAGCTGATAAATTCCGGCGCATCGGCGCGGTCGCGCCACTGATAGCGGAAGGTTTCCCACGTGCGCCGCTGCATCAGCGGGTCCTGTACCAGCAGCACGCGCTGCGGCTGCCAGCTGTGCTCATCCAGTAATTTCTGACTGAAAGCGGCATTTTCGCCACAGTTGCGAGAGGCGGTTTCCAGCAGCAGCTGATCGTCCGGCAGCGCGGCAAACACGCGCGCTACGTCGCCCAGCAGTTCTGCTTCGCTTTTGCCTTGGGTCTCAATCTGGCGATACAGCGGATGTGTGCTCAGCATCTCTGCTAATAACGATGTAGAGTGGCCAATGCCGCCGCTTACCAATAACGGCAGCTGATACTTTTTCGCCAGGGCGATGACCGCCTCCACGTTCGGCAGCACCGCGTGGCCGGCCAGAATGGCTAAATCGACGTCGAGCGTGCCCGTTTGCGGCATGTGATCCAGTGCCAGCCAGGTCGCCAGGGTATTGATATCCTGAATGTGATCGTTGTTAAGCTGCATGCCTTTCTCCTCATTTTCACTTTGGCAGTGTAGCGGCTTAAGCGCGCGTCGGCAGGGAAAAATTTGCTACACTCGCCGCTTAATCTTCAGGAGAGATCCATGACTGCGCGTTCCGTAACCCTTGATGATGTTGCCCATCTGGCGGGGGTTTCCTACCAAACCGTCTCCCGCGTTCTCAACCACTCCGAGCAGGTTTCGCCGCGCACCCGCGCCAAAGTAGAAGCGGCGATGCAGCAGCTCAACTATGTGCCGAATCGGGTCGCGCAGCAGCTGGCGGGTAAAAACACCCGCACGCTGGGTCTCGCCACCAGCGATCTCGCATTGATGGCGCCCGCACAAATTGCCTCGGCAATTCAGCAACGTGCGGCGGCGCAGGGTTATCACCTGGTGATTGCCATGGCGAATGCCAGCAGCGCGCCGCAGGACACGGTAAATGAATTGCTGGCGCAACGGGTTGATGCGCTGCTGATCAATCTGCCGCTGGATGCGCAGCAAGCCGAACAGATTCAGCTGCAGTGCGGTAATAAACCGACGCTGTTTTTGGATGTAGAGCGCAGCGCCACGGTGGCGCAGTGCCAATATCAGAGCGAATCGGGGGCGAAACAGGCCGTGGATCATCTGGTGGCGCTCGGCCATCAGCAGATTGGCGTGTTGAATGGGCCTGAACGCTCGGCATCGGCACGTGCGCGTTTCACCGCGTGGCAGCAGGCGCTGTCAGCACATCGGCTCACGCCGTTCTGCGTGCTGAGCGGTGACTGGAGCGCGGCATCGGGCTATCAGGCCGTGCTGGCGCAGTTGCCGGATAAGCTACCGCAGGCGCTACTGGTGGCCAACGATCAGATGGCGCTTGGCGCGATGCGGGCGCTGCATCAGCACGGCGTGAATATCCCCGCAGAGATTTCGCTGATTGGCTACGACGACACGGCAGAAAGCGCCTGGTATCAGCCGCCATTAACCACCGTGCGCCAGGATTTGCAGCAGTTGGGCGCGATAAGCGTCGATCGCTTAGTGGCACAGCTGGAAGGCGGCACGTTAGCGAATGAGAGACTGGAAACCGAGCTGGTATTGCGTGAAACCACGGCGGCACCGCAGCAGGGTCAGGTGAATGTAAGGGAGATTGCACAGCAGCTGCAGGCGCTGGCGCGCAGATTGAGCAGCACATAACTGCACATTTGGTAGCGGCGCGATGTTGAAACGGGCATAAAAATAGCGCAATCAATTGCGCCGCTACAGGTTGGTGTTGCTTCCTGAAATTTGGGGCCTTTCGGCCCCTGAGAATTACTGCGCTTTAGGCTCGCCCATCGCTTTCAATTTTTTCGACAGCTCGCGACGCTCTTTGGAGAGATCAGCGTTTTTAATGATGTACTCATCCACGCGGTCTTCATAATCCACACGCATGCTGGCGATAATTTCCTGCACCGCTTCAATGCTCATGCCAGGTTTGATGTATTCGCTCAGGTTGTCCAGCAGCAATACACGTTTCTGGTTATCACGGACTTTCTTCTCGTTATCCACGATTTCGCGCTGCAGTTTGTTTTTACGACGGAACATACGCACAAACTCCAGTACGTCCTGAAATGATTGCTTGGCATTTTCCATGTTGGCACCTTTCTTAAGGCCTGCATCGGCAGGCGGAATAGTCATAACGTTTAGCTTAGCGGTTTGACCGCAAGGGTTGCAATTTTCACAGCTAAATTCGGACTGGCGCTTATCTTAGCGCAAAGAAAGCGTGATTCACATTAAGTCATTGCCTGAGAAAACTATTTGCGCAACGCCAGGCGCACTAAATCGGTCATCCGTTCCAGCTGACGCGCCTGCTCCAGGCTCAGCCAGACGTAACCGTAAATTGCCGTCGTTTCTGGACGTCCGCTGCGATTAGCGATGAGCTGTTCCAGCTCCTGGGTGATCTCCTCCAGTACGAGGCTGTTAGCGGTGATCTCTTCGGTTTCCCCTTTCACCACCAGCGTGGCCAGCGCATTAAGCGTGTCTTCCGTCATCTGCTGGGTGCGGCGCAGCGTTGGCGCATTGAGCATAATCAGATGACTTTCACGCGACGACCACCACGCATCAATTTGCATCTGCATGGTGTTTACCATATTGCGATTGATAGTTTGGATCGCTTCAAACACCGATTTCGGAATTCGCGTCTCTTTGCTTGACGGATCCAGCAGCGAACGCATTTTGATGACGGCACTTAGCAGCTTCTGGAAAGGTTTATTCAGGCGCGGTTTTTCCAGCAAATTGGCAGAAAAACCGGTGTGATGCAGTTTCGCCATGGCGATGAAAGCATCTGACAGCTGGATGCGCCAATGAGTGTAAGCGCGTTGAGCCCAGATGGCACTAAACAGCAGCGCCATCAGCGACCCCAGAATCACATCCCCGCCGCGCCACATGGCGATAGTGAAATCACCGGCCGGTGCGCCCACCACCACGCCAAGCGTGATGCCGATCAGCAACGCCATATAGGGATGTTTTCCCAGCGTCAGGTAACCGCAAACCACCATCACGATGGCGCACCACACCAGCATCACCGGCAGGGAAAACAGCTCCAGCTTCAGGGCAATCAAGCCGGAAAGTAAACCGGCGAAGGTGCCGCTGATGCGCTGGACTACGCGCGGCAGCACGTTGCCCCAGGTTGAAATTGGCCCCATCACTACCACCAGCGTAATCAGCGGCCAGGTGCCTTCAGGAATATCGGTGAGGCGTACAAACAGGAAGCACAGCACAAAGGCGATAGCGATGCGTACACCATGCATGATGCGATAGTGGCGGTAGAACCAGAACTCAATCGGCGAGATGGGCTTGTCGGCGCGTAACATGGTTGTCCGGGAACGGTAACGATTTGCGCGCTATGTTACCCTGGCAAGACGCGAACCATCAGGGTTGAACGCAATCTTTTTCGTCTTTACGTGAAATAAAACATGCATGTTACATCTGGTTTTCTCAATAGAAACATTGATGTAACGCATCGGGTTTTGTGCGGTGATTGAATCGGTCACCATAAATGGCGACCCTACGGGCGTGTTTTGTAGGGTCGCCATTCATGGTGACCGCGTATTTTATTCAGCCGCACGCACCGGAATGAACATATCCACCAGCCAATTGCCGCTGTCGGATCCGTCGGAAAGGTACTGTTCGAAACAGGGACGATTATCGACTTGCCATTCACGCTGCTTGTTTAACTTATCGAACAAACTGCACCACGCCTCATAAAATTCGTTATTACGTACCTCGACGCGGGCATGGAAATAGCGTCCGCCGGGCAACAGGCCTTTTTCGATATCGTCACCGGGGGCGGGAATAACCGCTTCCGCTGCAGTAATCACCGTTTCAACCCGCAACTCTTCCGGCGACAGCTCTCGCGGATTACCGTAATAAATAGCCAGCCATTCACCTTTCGCATCATGCTCACTGACCCAACGTTTCAGTCGGTCAAAGCCACGCGGCACGGTCTCCTCCCACGGTCCTTGCAGGTGATAGCCAAGCCAGCTTTGCGGATGACGTTCAACAATCCATGCTTTCATACTTTGCCTCAGATCAGCAGCAGAAAGCTCGATTGTGCCATCACCGCCGTGTAGCGGCGATGATGGCAACGCTAAAATACGCGATGGATTACAGTTTCTTTTTCAGGTAATCACTGATGCGCGTGATGATGCCTGCCTGATCAACCGCTTGCAGCGTGTAGAGCGGATAGCTTGCCAGCTGCTTATCTTTGTCCATCACCTGGATTTCACCAATCTGCTCGCCCGCTTTTAACGGTGCTTCCAGGTCTTTGCGATCAATCACATACTTGGCCATCACATTGGAAACTTCAGTGCGCGGCAGTGACAGATAGATATCCTGGGTAGTGCCGACATCCACCTGGTGCGGATTGCCGTACCAGACGTTTTCCGTACCGATTTTCTTGCCCGCGTGGAACAGCTGCACGGTATCAAAGTTGTTTTGGCCCCACACCAGCAGTTTACGTGCCTGATCTTCACGCCCTTTCGGACTCTTGCCGCCCATAATCACCGCGATCAGGCGATGACGCCCTACCACATTCGACGCGATGATATTGAAGCCAGCGCTTTCGGTATGACCGGTTTTCAGGCCATCGACGTGCAGATTCTGGTCCCACAGCAAGCCGTTGCGGTTGTTTTGGGTGATACCGTTCCAGGTCAGGGTTTTCTCGCCGTACATGGCGTAGAAATCGGGCTCGCCGCTGATGATGGCACGTGACAGCACGGCTAAATCGCGTGCGGTAGTGTGTTGACCCGGCGCATCGAGGCCGTGCACGGTTTCGAAGTGGGTGTGCGTTAAACCAAGCTTCTGCACGTAGCTGTTCATCATGGTGACGAAGCTGGCTTCGCTACCGGCGACATGATCCGCCAGCGCCACACAGGCATCATTACCGGAATCGATAATCACGCCACGCATCAGATCGCGTACCGTAACCTGATCGCCCGGTTTAAGGAACATCAGTGAAGAGCCCTTGAACACCGGATTGCCTGCGCCCCACGCATCTTTACCGATGGTGACTTTGTCATCGCGGCTGACTTTATTCTGATCGATCGCGCGATCGACCACATAGCCGGTCATCAGTTTTGTCAAACTTGCCGGGTTGCGCTCTTCGTCCGGATTACCGGCGGTTAGAATCTGGCCGGTAGTGGCGTCCATTAGCACCCACGAAGCCGCATCAATCGGCGGTGGCGTCAGGGGAAACGGCATGCTGTCGTCGGCCTGCGCCAACGATGCCCAAACAATCATTCCAGATACAGTTACCAGCAGACGCCTTTTCAACACTTCTTCCTCGAAATCAAAAAAATGAATTTACCGCCGCACGTTTTACGGCAAATAGCGCTTACAGATCTGAATAAATTGAAAAAAAGTATGAACTGCGCCTAAATGCTGCGCGCCCGCTCGCAGCGAGGATGATCAAGGTTGTACTGCCACCCAGGGACGACTATCCTGTGCGTTGATTCTCCACAGCCAGGATAATGCCGTGCCCGCCTCTGAGTTCACCTTCTTATTTCACGATTATGAGACCTTCGGTAAAAGTCCTTCGCTGGACCGCCCGGCACAGTTTGCTGGCCTGCGTACCGATAAAGAATTCAATGCGGTAGGTGAACCGCAGGTGTTTTACTGCCAGCCCGCGGACGATTATTTGCCGCAGCCAGAAGCGGTGATGATCACCGGCATTACGCCGCAAACCGCCAAAGCGCGTGGCGTGACAGAAGCGGCATTTGCCGAGCGCATTCACGGCCTGTTTAGCGAGCCGCAAACCTGTGTGATTGGTTACAACAATGTGCGTTTTGACGATGAAGTGACGCGCAATATCTTCTATCGCAACTTCTTTGATCCTTATGGCTGGAGTTGGCAAAACGGCAATTCGCGCTGGGATCTGCTGGATGTGATGCGCGCCTGCTACGCGCTGCGTCCGGAAGGCATTGTCTGGCCGGAAAATGATGACGGCTTCCCGAGCTTTAAGCTGGAGCATCTCACTAAGGCCAACGGCGTGGCGCACGAACAGGCGCACGATGCAATGTCTGACGTGTATGCCACGCTGGCAATGGCGAAACTGGTGAAAGAGAAGCAGCCGAAGCTGTTTGAGTTTCTGTTTAGCCATCGCAACAAGCAGAAATTGATGACGCTGATTGATATCCCGCAGATGAAGCCGCTGGTGCACGTTTCCGGCATGTTCGGCGCGGCGCGCGGCAACACCAGCTGGATTGTGCCGCTGGCGTGGCATCCGGATAACCGCAATGCGCTGATTGTCGCTGATTTGGCCGGTGATATGTCGCCGCTGCTTGAGCTGGAATCTGACGAACTGCGCGAGCGTTTATATACGCGTAGCAGCGAGTTAGGCGATCTTCCTGCCGTGCCGATTAAGCTGGTCCATATCAATAAATGTCCGGTGCTGGCGCCGGCGAGCACGCTGCGTCCGGAAGATGCTGCGCGCTTAGGTATCGATCGCCAACGCTGCCTCGCGAACCTAAAAGTGCTGCGCGAGCATGCGGAAGTGCGGGAAAAAGTGGTGGCGCTGTTTGCTGATGCTGAGCCGTTTACGCCTTCAGATGATGTAGATGCGCAGCTGTATGAGGGTTTCTTTAGCGATGCCGATCGCGCGGGTATGAACATTGTGCGCCAGACGCCGCCGCAGAATTTGCCGGCGCTGGATTTAACCTTTGAAGATAAGCGCATTGCCAAACTGCTGTTCCGCTATCGGGCGCGTAATTTCCCCGGCACGTTGGATGATGCCGAGCAGCAACGCTGGTTGCAGCACCGCCGCGAAGCGCTCAATGCTGAGCGTGTGCAGGCGTTCCTGCTGGAGCTGGAGTCACTGGCGAGTTTGCATGAGGGTAATGCAGAGAAGATGGCGCAGCTGAAGGCGCTGTATTTGTATGCGCAGGAGCTGGTGTCTTAGTCCTCTGCGGTCTGGTGAGAGGTCGCCATGAATGGCGACCCTACGCAATGCCCGCATGAATGGCGACCGTACGCAATGCCCGTTTGTAGGGTCGCCATTCATGGCGACCAGGGAACCCTTAAATTATTTCCCACACCAGCCACGTCAGCGCGAAACCGCTCAGGCCCATCACGGTTGTCAACACTGTCCAGGTCTTCAAACCGTCGGCGACCGATAAGCCCAGATAGCGCGTCACCACCCAGAAACCCGCATCATTGACGTGTGACAAACCTAATCCGCCGAAACAAGCTGCCAGCGTCACCAGTACGCGCTGCATATCCGTCACATCGCCCACCGCCTGACTCAGTAAGCCGCTGGTGGTGAGAATCGCTACCGTGGCCGATCCCTGCGATGCACGCAACGCCAGCGACAGAATAAAGGCTGCGGGCACCAGCGGCAGATGCAGTGTTTCCAGCGTTAGCGCCAGCGCTTTACCCACGCCGGACTCCACCAGCACTTTACCAAATGCTCCACCTGCGCCCGCTACCAGAATCACGCTGGCAGAACTGGGGATGGCGCGGCCAGTCAGATCTTCCAGCTTCTCTTTGCTCCAGCCGCGACGCACGCCCAGCAGCCACGCCGCTAGCCCAAGCGCAATCAGTAACGCAATCGCCGGCGTACCTATGACCGTCATTACCGAGCGCAGCACGCTGCCCTCTGCCAGCGTGGTGTGAGCCAACGTTCCCAGGACGATTAACAGGATCGGCACGATGATCAGCCCGGTAATGGTCAGCGCACCCGGCGGTGGCGCGTCGTTTTTCGCCGTGCCTTCGGGTTTCGCCAGCTGCAGTTGTTCCAGCACATCAACCGACAGATGATACTGACGCAGGTTCATCGCTTTCGCGACGAAGTAGCCGACAATACCAACCGGAATCGAGATCATAATCCCCAGCATCATCAGCCAGCCCATGTCGGTATGCAAAATACCGGCGGCCGCCGCTGCGCCTGGATGCGTCGGCAGCGCCACGTGCACCGTTAACATCACGCCCGCCATCGGCAAGCCAAACTTGAGCGGCGAGACGCGCGCCACTTTGGTGAAGCCATAAATCAGCGGGATCACGATGATAAAACCAACCTCAAAAAACACCGGAATGCCGAGGATAAAGGCTGCCATGGTCAGCGCCGCGACGGTGCGTTTGATACCCAGCGATTTACTAAAGCGCTGCGCCAGCGATTCCGCCCCGCCCGAGGCTTCAATCACCGCGCCGAGCATCGCACCCAGCACGATGATAATGGTGATATGCCCCAGCAAATTGCCCATCCCGCTAAAGATGGTTTCCATAATGTTGTCCGCCGGAATGCCGGTGGCAATGGCGACCAGCAGGCTGACAATTATCAGCGCCACGAAGGGGTGCACTTTGGTTTTAATTACCAGCAACAGCAAGATCACGATGCTGGCGGTAGCAATGGCGAGTAACAACGCGGTAGACATGGTAACCCTCTATCTTATAAGTATTTTTTAGGTACAGATTTCTCTGGTGTTGTCGGATTAAGGTATGACTTGCCCAACACAGCGCACAAAAGCCCTGTGTTGAGCGGTAAAACCCGGGTTATTTTGCGTAGGGCGCGAACCAGCCAAGACCGGCTTCGGTGCGGCCGCGCGGGATATATTCACACCCCACCCAACCGTCGTAGCCCACTTCATCCAGCAGGTTGAACAGATACGAATAGTTGATTTCGCCTTCGTCAGGCTCGTGGCGATGCGGCGCCGAGGCAATCTGGATATGGCGATAACGCCCGGCGTATTCACGGATAAGATGGGTCAGATTGCCGTCCACCAGCTGCGCATGAAACAGATCGAGCTGGGTAAAGACGTTAGGACGATCGATTCGCTCCATCATCAATAACGTTTGATACTGGCTAGAGTAGAGGTAATTCGGCTTGGTCACGGGATTGAGCGCCTCAAGCAACAGGCGAATGCCGTGCGGCGCAAAACGCTCGGCAGCGTAGTGCATATTCTGCACAAAAGTCGCTTCATACTTTGCGCGATCGGCGCCGTTGGGTAGCGTGGCTGCCATCACATGCACCTGCTGGCAATTCAAAGCCAGCGCGTACTCTAGCGCACGGTCAATATCGCCACGCGCTTGCTCTTCACGGCCCGGAATGGCGGAAACGCCCCATTCGCCCGCCTGCACGTTGCCCGCCGCGGTGTTGAACAGCACCAGCTCCAGCTGATGTTTTTCCAGCTCCGCTTTGATGATGTCTGCTGGGAAATCATACGGGAACAAAAACTCGACGGCGCGAAAACCGGCGTTAGCTGCGGCGGCAAAACGCGCGATAAACGGCTGTTCACCAAACTGCGTAGATAAATTGGCTGCAAACTTAGGCATTAGACATTCCTCAATTCCGCCACTTCGTTAGCGGTGAGATAACGAATTGAGCGGTCGCCGAGCGTAAACATCAGACGCGCGGTCTCTTCCAGTTCTTCGGTATTATTGGCGGCTTCGCGCAGTGATTTGCCCACCACCACCGGGCCATGATTCGCCAGCAGGAAGGCGTTATAGCGCGAGGCCAGATTAGCCAGATCCTCAGCTAAACGCGCATCGCCCGGCTTGTAATATGGCACCACCGGCACATCTCCCACGCGCATCACCACGTACGGCGTGAACGGGCGAATGCAATTTTCATTGTCGAGATCGTTGAGACAAGAGAGCGCGGTCAAATAGTGGCTGTGCAGATGCACCACCGCTTTGCACTCCGCATTGTTCAGGTAAAGCGCGCGGTGAAACGCCACTTCTTTCGATGGCTTGTCGCCGGAAAGCCATTCGCCCTGCAGCGTCACTTTTGACAGGCGATCGGCCTGCAGCTCGCCAAGACACGAACCGGTAGGCGTGGCCAGCAGATTGCCGTCCTCTAACAGCAGCGACAGATTGCCCGCCGAGCCGGTGGCGTAGCCGCGCTGAAAGAAGGAGGCGCCGAGCTGCACCATCTCATCGCGTGCTTGTTGTTCGGTCATAGTGAAAACTCCGTTTGTGCGCGGGAAAAGAACTGTTCGTCACCAAAGTTGCCGGATTTCAACGCCAGCGACAGCGGCTGATGGATGTCACGCACCCAGGGCACGCCCGGCGAAATCATCGGTCCGATGTGGAATGCGGTAACGCCCAGGCTCTGCGCTACCACGCCCGAGGTTTCGCCGCCGGCGACGATAAAGCGCTGCCAGCCGCGCGCTTTTAGTTCACGCGTTACCGCCGCAAATAACTGCTCGACCGCTTCGCTGCTGCGCGCGGCACCGTACTGCTGCTGAATCGCCTGCAGCTGCTGCGCATCGGCGGTGGCGAAGAGCAACGGTGCTAGCCCAGGCTGATGATGTGCTGCCACCCAATCGCACAGCGTTTGCGCATAACCTTCGGCGTCTTCCAAACAGCGTTCAACCAACACTTCATGCGATGGCGCTTGCTGGCGGTACGCCTGCACCTGGCGGTTGGTCATTTGCGAGCAAGAGCCAGAGATCACCACCGCGCGTTCGCCCTGCGGACGTCCCGCCTGCTCGGCATCGCGGTTCTGCTGCTGGGTCGCCCAGGCGCGGGCAATCCCGATCGCCAGTCCTGAACCGCCAGTCACCAGACGCATCGCTTTGAGCGCTTCGCCCTGCGTCAGCAGATGCTGCTCGTGCAGCGCGTCCAGCACCACATAGTTGATGCCCTGCGCTTTCAAGCTCTCCAGCTGCATACGCACCGCGTCGGCACCTTGATCAAGCAATGCTGCATTGATCACCGCCGCCTGACCTTTGGCCTGACGCGTCATCAGGCGCACCAGATTGCTGTCGGTCATCGGCGTTACCGGATGGTGGCGCATGCCGGATTCAGACAGCAGTTGGTCGGCGACAAACAGATAGCCTTGATACACGGTGCGGCCGTTGACCGGCAGCGACGGCGAGATCACCGTTTGCGTTTCACCTAACGCCGCCAACAGCGCATCGGTCACCGGGCCGATGTTGCCCTGCTCGGTGCTATCGAAGGTGGAACAATATTTGAAATAAAAACGATCGCAGCCCTGCTGTTGCAGCCACTTTAGCGCCGCCAGCGACTGTGCGATCGCCTGCTGCGGCGGGCACGATCGTGACTTCAGGCTGATCACAATCGCCTGCGCGCTTACTTCATCCTGACCTTGTGGCACGCCGTTAAATTGAATGGTCGGCAGGCCGTGCTGAACCAGGAAGCTGGCAATGTCGGTGGCACCGGTAAAGTCGTCCGCAATGACGCCTAAACGCATGATTACTGCTCCTTTGCCTGAGGCAGCGTGATGCCGCTGAAAATCTTGATCACCGCGCTGTCATCTTCGCGACCGTGCCCGGCATTGCTGGCCTCGGTGAACATGTTGAGCGCGGTCGAGGCCAGCGGCAGCGGGAAGTGCAGCGATTTAGCGGTATCCGCCACCAGATTGAGATCTTTCACGAAGATATCCACGGCGGATTTCGGCGAGTAATCGCCATCCACTACGTGACGCATGCGGTTTTCAAACATCCATGAGTTACCCGCCGCGTTGGTCACCACATCGTACATGGTGTCCAGCGGAATACCGGCGCGCGCGGCCAATGCCATCGCTTCGGCACCCACGGCAATGTGCACTCCCGCCAGCAGCTGGTGAATGATTTTAACGGTGGATCCCAGACCGATTTCGCTGCCAACGCGATAGACTTTCGCCGCCACCGCATCCAGCACTGGCTTGAGCCGCGCAAACGCCTCATCGCTACCGGAAGCCATGACCGTCATTTCCCCGACCGCGGCTTTGGCTGCCCCGCCGGAAACCGGCGCATCCAGCATTAAAAGTTGATGCTGTGCCAGCTGCTGTTCAATCGCCTGCGCATCCTGTGAAGAGATGGTAGAAGAGACCATCACCACCGTGCCCGGCTTGAGCTGCGCCGCCACACCGTTTTCACCAAATAGAATGGCCTTCACCTGCGCGGCGTTAACCACCAGCAGCAGCACCGCATCCAGTTCGGCCGCAAAGCGGGCGGCGGAGGCTTGGGCATCGCGTGCACCGGCCTGGCGCAGGGTTTCCAGCGCCTGCGGATTGAGATCAACTCCCCAGGTATTTAATCCTGCACGGATGCAAGACTGCGCGGCACCCATGCCCATGGAACCTAAACCAATCACGCCGATGTTATTCACGGTTGCTGACACAGCAGACCTCCATTGTTAATTTAAGTGATAATTTGTTCATTGGTGTTAAGTCTGCCGCAGATATCGGGCAATAAACGTGCGTAACATCACAAAAATTAACTTACCTGCTTAAGGATTAACAGGGATTCACAACGCAATAATGGCGGAAGTAAATCCCGTCAGCCGCGCTTTTTACTGAAATTTCGGCAACATAAATTGTGCTGCGGGCTGTGAATCGATGATCTACAATGTGAAAAAATGATAATTCGGGAGAGGCGTGTGATTCCGGTAGAACGTCATCAGCAAATTTTAGCGTTGGTTGCCGAGCGCGGCGTCGTGAGCATTGCCGAGCTAACAGAACGATTGGGCGTGTCGCACATGACGATTCGTCGCGACGTACAGAAGCTGGAGGAGCAAGGCGCGGTGCTGTCGGTTTCGGGTGGTGTGCGCTCGGCGGATCGTTTAGCGGCCGAACCGTCGCATCTGGCAAAAACCAGCATGTACAGCAGCGAAAAGATGGCGATTGGGCAGTACGCCGCACGTCATATTCCGCGAAACAGCTGCATTTATCTGGATGCCGGCACCACGACACTGGCGCTGGCACGGGAACTGGCGGAACGTGACGATTTGCTGGTGGTGACCAATGATTTTGTGATTGCACGTTTGCTGATGGAGAGCAGCGGCTGCAAGCTGATCCACACTGGCGGCACGGTGTGCCGGGAGAATCGCTCGAGCGTTGGTGAAGCCGCGGCGCGCAATTTACGCCAGCTGGCGATCGATATCGCCTTTATCTCGGCCTCCTGCTGGGGTCCGCGCGGGCTGTATACGCCGGACGAGGATAAAGTGCCGGTAAAGCAGGCGGCGAGCGATGTCAGCAGCAAACGCGTGTTGCTGAGCGACAGCTCGAAGTACAACAAGATTGCGACGTATCTGGCGCTGCCGCTGGAGCGGTTTGATACTTTGATTACCGATGCGGAGTTGAGCAAAGCGGGACGTGAAGCGTTGAGTGCGGGGAAGTGGGAGTTGGTGATCGCGGGATGAGTTTGCTGGGATTATCGACCAGGTCGCCATGAATGGCGACCCTACGTTGTAGGGTGCGCATTCACGCGCACCTGGTCATTTAAATCACACTTCTTCGCTGAACTGCGGAACCGGATTGCGGAAGGTACGGGTGACAAACGCGAGGTAAATAATACCAATCGCCGCCCATACCAGGCCGAGAACCATTGAGGTTTCTTCCAGGTTAATCCACAACGCACCTACCGTCAGAGCGCCCATGATTGGCAGCACCAGATAGTTGAGGTGATCTTTCAGCGTCTTATTACGCTTCTCACGGATCCAGAACTGGGCAATCACCGACAGGTTGACAAACGTAAATGCCACCAGCGCACCAAAGTTAATCAGCGCGGTCGCTGTCACCAGGTCGAAGTTGATTGCCAGCAGCGCCACGCCACCCACCAGCAGCACGTTCAATGACGGCGTGCGGTATTTCGGATGCACGAAACCAAAGAAACGCTGCGGGAACACGCCGTCGCGGCCCATCACGTACATCAGACGTGAAACACCGGCGTGTGCGGCCATACCAGAAGCCAATACCGTCACCACCGAGAAGATCAGAATGCCAATCTGCAGCGCTTTACCCGCCACGAACAGCATGATTTCTGGCTGTGAAGAGTCCGGATTCTGGAAACGCGAAATGTCCGGGAAGTACAGCTGCAGGAAGTAAGAAACCCCAATGAAGATCACACCACCAATCAGCGCGGTGAGGAAAATCGCGCGTGGGATAGTGCGTTCAGCATCTTTGGTCTCTTCCGACAGCGAGCTGATGCCGTCAAAGCCGAGGAACGAGAAGCAGAGAATCGTCGCACCGGTAATCATCGGCACCACGTGTGCATCCTGAGACCAGAACGGTTTGCTGCTGACCAATGTCCCTTCGCCCACACCGTGTGCCACACCGTAAACCACCATGCCGGTGATCACGACCATCACCACCACTTGCAGCACCACGATCACGCTGTTGAAGTTGGCAACGGTTTTGATTCCACGCAGGTTAGAGATGGTCATAAAGGCCACCAGCAGCACCACGAAAATCCACGACGGAATACCCGGCACCAGCGTTTCAAAATAGCTTTTCGCCAGCAGGATGTTGATCATCGGCATGAACAAGTAGTCCAGCAGTGATGACCAGCCAACCATAAAGCCGACGTGCGGACTGATTGCCTTCTGAGCATAGGTGTAAGCGGAGCCCGCAGATGGGAAGCGGCGTACCAGCTTGCCGTAGCTCACGGCAGTAAACAGAATCGCGATCAGGGCGAAAGCATAAGCGGTGGCGACGTGGCCGTCGGTTAATCCAGACACGATACCGAAAGTATCAAACAGGGTCATTGGCTGCATATACGCCAGGCCCATCATGACAACCGGGATCAAGGTCAGAGATTTTTTCAGGTGTGCACGCTGAGGTGCGGCAGAGGTGTTAAGCGACATTGTTCAGTCCCCCGCAAGCGACAACCGCGATCGGTTGGGCTACAGGGATACTGCGCAATTTGCTGCAGTGAGAAGTGATTTTTGTGTTTGCGATTGTCGCCGCGCCGTAATCATCACGAAAGCGAGAACCAGCCTGAGCTGGTGCAATGTTAAACAGTCCCATCTTTGTTTTCCTCAAATCTCACGCACAACGCGTGTTTGTCAGTATCTATCTATCCGGATGCGTGTCCGGCCTCGTTTAAATGTCAGTGAGTACATCATGCAAAAAAATAACCGACGTGGTTAACGTCGGTTAGTTTCTCATTTTGCAGGGCGCGTATTTTGCCCCAACTTATGCCATCGGCACAAGACGTTAGATCAATTCTTCAGGCGGTTAAGCATTCTTGAGCATCCAGTCGATCTCTGTGGCGGTGATCAGGCGCTCAAACTGCATCAGTTCATACTGTTTGCAGCTGTGCCACACCCCGCTAAAACGCTCACCCAGCAGCTTTTGCAGCGGATAGCTATTCTCGAATTCATACAGCGCATCGCTCTGCCGAATCGGTAACGCCAGCCCTTCTGCCTCATGTCCATTGCCCTGCACCGCATGCGGTAAGGGTAGCTGATTATCTAAACCGTGCAAAATTCCGGCAAGAATTGTTGACACCACCAGATAGGGATTTGCATCGGCTCCCGCCACGCGATACTCAATGCGGTGATTATCCATATCCCCGCAGGGTACGCGCAGTGCTACGGTACGATTATTGTGCCCCCATGACGCTTGCAGCGGCACATAGGCTTCGGGCAGAAAACGGCGATAGGCGTTAACGTTTGGCGCCAGTAGCGCCATCGAAGCCGGCATCAGATCGATCATGCCCGCCAGCGCGCGTTTCATCAGCGGTGAATCGCTGCCGTCATCCAGCGCAAAGGCGTTGTGATCGGCGGCGTCCAGCATGCTGATGTGCACATGCATACCGCTGCCCGCATACTCTTCATAAGGCTTCGCCATAAAGGTGGCGGTCATGCCGTGATTTTCCGCCACCTGACGCACCAGGCGTTTAAGCTGGATGGCATGATCGCAGGCTTTGAGCACATCGCGCGTGTGATGCAGGTTGATTTCAAACTGTCCGGGCGACGCTTCCGCCAGTGCGCCGTCAGCGGGAATGCCCTGCAGCTTCGCCAGAGTGTCGATATCACGCAGCACGTCGGCGAAATGATCGAGATTATCTACCGAATAAACCTGGCTCTGCATGTTGCGCTCATCGCTGCCCGGCGAGCACGGCGGTTGAATAAATCCTTCCGCATCACGCTTCTTATCCACCAGATAGAACTCCAGCTCTACCGCTACCACCGGGAACAATCCTCGATTACGCAGCTGTTGCCACAGCCGATTGAGGACATTACGGGGTTCAACGTCAAAGGGAGTGCCATCTTGGTTACACATGGTGAGCAGCAGCTGCGCAATGTGCGTAGGGTCGGCGGCTGAGGGGATTAAGGTTCCGGGAACCGGTATGCAGAGGTGGTCGGGTTCGCCTAATGACTGTCCTAGTCCGGCTTCTTCGACGGTATTACCGAGAATATCCATGGCGAAGACCGAAGCAGGGAAATAACACCCTTTTTCCAGTTTTGCCAATGCGGCGATGGGAATGCGTTTACCGCGAAATACCCCATTTAAATCATTAAGAAGAATATCGACATACTGCGTTTCAGGATGGCGTTCCAGCCAGGTTTTTACCTCCAGCTGGAACGCGCTTGTTCGTTTCTCTTCACTATGTCGCGTGAAGTCTTCTACTTCTACGAGGTTCGTCATGATCCCACCCGCCCTTTACCGTTTAGAATTGGTGCGCGCAATGCTCAAAATAACAGCCATTCCTCTAACATAGCGCTAACGCAAAAAGTGTGCAAATGTAACAAATCTGTTTGAAGAACGAACACGCGGTTGCTAGATTGACAAAACATTGCACACTTTTAACGCCAGCCGTGCTATTTCGGCGAAAATATTGAACAGCAGCGCGGAGACGTTATGGGCATTATTTTTGACAAGCCTTTGATTGGTGTAGTGATGTGCCAAAATGTTATTGGCAACCATTCAGCACAAACGGTTCACAACAAGTATCTCGACGCGGTCGTTTTGGCCGGTGGCGTGCCGCTGCCGTTGCCCCACCAACTGATGCATTCTCCACATCTATTAGAAAACAGTATGACGGTGCTGGATGGCATTTTGCTGACCGGCAGCCCCAGCAATATCGAACCCTGGCACTATGGCGAGGATGGCAAAGAGGCGCATGCCGATCCGGCGCGCGATCGTCTCGCCTTCGGGCTTATCACACATGCGGCGGGTAAAAAGATGCCGATGTTTGGCATCTGTCGCGGCTTGCAAGAGTTGGTGGTCGCGAACGGCGGCGCGCTGCATCGCCAATTGCATATGACACATCTTTTCCAGGAACACCGGGAAGACGACACGCTGTCACTGGATGAGCAATATGCGCCGGTGCATGAGGTGCAGCCAGAAATTGATGGCATGCTGAGCCAGCTGCTCGGCAGCAGCGAGGCGTTTGCTGTCAATTCATTACATGGTCAGGGCATTCGCGAGCCTGGCCCGCAATTGCGCGTCGAAGCACGTGCGCCCGACGGGCTGATTGAGGCGGTAAGCCTGCGCCAGCACCCTTTCGCGCTTGCCGTGCAGTGGCATCCGGAATGGCACTCCGATCGCGATCCGATTTCGCGCCAGTTGTTTGCGGCCTTTATCCAGGCCGCTATCCATTATCACAACGAAAAACAGCCATGAATCATGCCACTTTGGCATCTGGAAAAGTGCATACGTCTGCTCATTTCTAAGGTTGCGCGCTTAAGGAGGATGTTATGCAACATGTGGGAAGTTATTACGCGGCCACCGCCAACGCTCACGCGCCGTGGCCTGAACTGCAAGAATCGGTGCAGTGTGACGTCTGTATTATTGGTGGAGGCTTTACCGGCCTCTCTTCCGCCCTGTTTCTGACCGAGGCCGGTTACGATGTGGTGGTGTTAGAGGCGGCAAAAATTGGCTTCGGCGCCAGCGGTCGTAACGGCGGCCAGGTGGTGAACTCCTACAGCCGGGATGTGGATGTGATTGAGCAGCGTTACGGTAAAGAGACCGCACAACTGCTCGGCAGCATGATGTTTGAAGGCGCGGAGATTATTAGCGATCGCATCGATCGTTATGCCATTGCCTGTGATTATCGTCCCGGCGGGATTTTTGCGGCGTTCAATCAGCGACAAATGGGCCACCTGCGCAGCCAGAAAGCCAGCTGGGCCCGCTATGGCAATCACGATTTGGAACTGCTGGATGAACGTGCTATTCGCCGCGAAGTCGCCACCGATCGTTATGTGGGTGGATTACTCGATAAGCGCGGCGGCCACCTGCATCCGCTGAATCTGGCGCTGGGTGAAGCGGAAGCCATTCGCCGCCATGGCGGACGCATCTATGAGCAATCGGCGGCAATTGAAGTGCAATATGGCGCACCGCATCGAATAAAAACCGCCAAAGGAGCAGTCTCCGCCACCTTTGTGATTTTTGCAGGCAATGCCTATTTACCTGCGCAACTCGAACCGCGCCTAAGCCGCAAAAGTATGCCGTGCGGCTCGCAAATCGTCACCACCGAACCGTTAACGCGCGATCAGGCGCTAGGGTTGTTGCCAAACAATTACTGCGTGGAAGATTGTAACTATCTGCTCGATTACTTCCGTCTGACTGCCGACAACCGCCTGCTGTATGGCGGTGGCGTGGTGTACGGTGCGCGCGAGCCGGATGATATCGAAGCGCTGATTCGTCCTAAACTGTTGCGTACGTTCCCACAGCTGCGCGATATCAAAATCAGCCATCGCTGGAGCGGCAATTTCCTGCTGACCTTGTCGCGCATGCCGCAGTTTGGCCAGGTGGAGAAGAATGCCTTCTTTATGCAGGGTGACAGCGGCCACGGCGTTACCTGTACGCATCTCTCAGGGAAGTTGATTGCTGAAGTGCTGCGTGGGCATGCGGAGCGTTTTGATGCGTTCGCGAAACTGCCGCACCTGCCATTTCCGGGCGGACGAAGATTCAAAGTGCCGCTCACGGCGATGGGCGCGGCCTGGTATGCGTTAAGGGATCGGTTTGGGGTGTGACCAGGTCGCCATGAATGGCGCCCCTACAATGTAGGGTGCGCATCAATGCGCACCTGAAAAACCTACTCCAGCGGCATTTTCATCGGGTCATCGTAGGTGTACTCAAAGCCCAGCTCATTGGCGATTTTTGAGCCATCCACCACTTTTCCGGCCGAGCGCTCCGCCTCCGCCACAAACGTTGGCGGCTCTAGCCCTAACTGCTTCGACACGCTGGGGTAAAAACTGTCGCGCGACGGATGTTTCGAGGCACACAGATTGTAAACGTGGCCGCCCTTTGGCGTTTGCAGCAGCAGCACAATCGCGTCCACTACGTCGTCGAGATGCACCAGATTCACCGCGTGGCCGCCATTTTCCAGCCCGGTTTTGCCCGCCAGGAAACGCCCCGGATGACGATTCGGTCCCACTAATCCCGCGAGGCGTACAATGTCCACGCTGGTGCCCGGCAGATCGTGCAACCAGTTTTCCAGTTCCACCAGCGTCTTACCGGCCACCGTTTCCGGCTGCAGCGGGCTGTTCTCTTTCATCACGCCCTCGCCACTGCCATAAACTGACGATGAGCTGGTAAAGATGATGCGCGGCACTTTTTTCGCCAGCGCAGTATCCACCACGTTCTGTACTGCCTGCATGTAATCTTCCGCGCCTTTCACCGTGCGGCTGGCGGGCAAGGTCACCACCAGCGCATCCACTGCCATCAGCGTATCTAATTCTTCGGCTTCACACTCCAGTTCGGGCGTCAGCACCAGCTGAAACGCCTCAATGCCGCAGCGGCGTGCGGCATCCACGCCATCCGGCGAGGTTTTACTGCCGGTCACCTGCCAGCCGCGTGTCGTTAGCGCCATCGCCAGCGGCATACCCAGCCACCCCAGACCTACAATCGCGACCTTTTTCATATCGACTCCTGCTATGGGCTCAGACTTCATCTTAGTGCCGGTAGATGTGCCAAACCAGCGCAAACTGTTTCGGGAGATTCCGGAAATTGACGCTTAAAAAAGGGTTGCCAATTGTCACCATCTTCGTTAGGTTAATCAGCACGCAAATGAATACTCATTCAGCAACGGAATTTACTATGACACGCGTTCAGTTCAACCACCATCATCACCATCATCCTGACTAGTCTTTCAGGCGATGTGTGCTGGGAGACGATTAGGATCTTCCAGTGGTGCGAACGCAAAGAGAGCCCCCGGAAGATCTTCTTCCGGGGGTTTTTTTATGGGCGGACGCAACCCAATACGTTCAGACAGGATTGAATAAGAGGACAGGAACCATGTTAGATAACACCCGAATTCGCATAGCTATGCAGAAATCTGGCCGTTTAAGCGATGAATCACGCGAACTGCTGGCCCGCTGCGGTATCAAAATCAACCTTCAGCAGCAGCGTCTGATTGCGTTTGCGGAGAACATGCCCATCGATATCCTGCGCGTGCGTGATGACGATATTCCTGGCCTGGTGATGGATGGCGTAGTGGATCTCGGCATCGTCGGTGAGAACGTACTGGAAGAAGAGCTGCTGAACCGCCGTGCTCAGGGCGAAGATCCGCGCTACTTCACGCTGCGTCGTCTGGATTTTGGCGGTTGTCGCCTGTCGCTGGCGATGCCGGTTGATGAAGAGTACACCGGCCCGCAATGCCTGAATAACGCCCGCATCGCCACCTCTTATCCGCACCTGCTGAAGAAATATCTCGATAAACAAGGCGTCGCTTTCAAATCCTGTCTGCTGAACGGTTCTGTCGAAGTCGCACCACGTGCTGGCCTGGCCGATGCGATTTGTGACCTGGTGTCTACCGGCGCCACGCTGGAAGCCAACGGTCTGCGCGAAGTGGAAGTCATCTATCGCTCTAAAGCGGTGCTGATTCAGCGCGACGGCGAACTGCCTGCCGCCAAGCAGGAACTGGTTGATAAAATGATGACGCGCATTCAGGGCGTGATCAAAGCGCGTGAGTCTAAGTACATCATGCTGCACGCGCCAAGCGAGCGTCTGGAAGAAGTGATTGCCCTGCTGCCGGGCGCCGAGCGTCCAACCGTACTGCCGCTGGCCGGTGACGTGAGCCGCGTGGCGATGCACATGGTGAGCACCGAAACCCTGTTCTGGGAAACCATGGAAAAGCTGAAAGCGCTGGGCGCCAGCTCAATCCTCGTACTGCCAATTGAAAAAATGTTGGAGTAACACGATGAGCAACCTGATGACACCGATTGATTGGCAACAGTGCAGCGCAGAGCAGCAGCAAGCGCTGCTGATGCGTCCGGCGATGTCGGCTTCAGAAAGCATCAGCCACATCGTGCGCGACGTGCTGGTGAAAGTGAAAAATGAAGGCGATGCAGCGCTGCGCGAATTTAGCGCGCGCTTCGACAAGGCGCAGGTGGATAATTTGCGCGTCACGCCAGAAGAGATGCAAGCCGCCAGCGATCGCCTGAGCGACACGCTGAAGCAGGCAATGGCTGCCGCAATGGCTAATATTGAAACCTTCCACAACGCACAGATTCTTGCCGAAGTGGATGTCGAAACTCAGCCCGGCGTGCGCTGCCAGCAGATTACGCGGCCGGTGAAATCGGTGGGTTTGTACATTCCTGGCGGTTCCGCCCCGCTGTTCTCAACCGTGTTGATGCTGGCGACGCCTGCGCGTATCGCCGGTTGCGGCCGCGTGGTGTTGTGCTCGCCGCCGCCGATTGCCGATGAAATCCTTTACGCCGCGCAGCTGTGCGGTGTGAAAGAGGTGTTTCAGGTTGGCGGATCACAAGCCATCGCCGCCCTCGCCTTCGGCACCGAAACCGTGCCGAAAGTGGACAAGATTTTTGGCCCGGGCAATGCCTACGTGACTGAAGCGAAACGTCAGGTCAGCCAGCGTTTAGATGGCGCGGCAATTGATATGCCTGCCGGTCCATCGGAAGTGCTGGTGATTGCGGATGAAGGCGCAACGCCGGCATTCGTGGCATCCGATTTGCTGTCGCAGGCGGAGCACGGCCCGGATTCGCAGGTGATTTTGCTGACGCCGTCGTTGCAGCTGGCTGCAGATGTGGCACAAGCGGTTGAGGAACAGCTGGCACAGCTGCCGCGTGCCGCTACCGCGCGCCAGGCGTTGGAGAGCAGCCGTTTAATCGTGCTGCGCGACCTTGATCAGTGCATCGAGATCTCCAACTTGTACGGCCCGGAGCACCTGATTATTCAGACGCGTCAGCCGCGCGATCTGGTAGACAGCATCACCAGCGCCGGTTCCGTGTTTCTTGGCGACTGGTCGCCGGAATCGGCGGGCGATTACGCGTCTGGCACCAATCATGTGCTGCCGACCTACGGTTACACCGCCACCTGTTCCAGCCTTGGACTGGCCGATTTCCAGAAACGTATGACGGTGCAAGAGTTAACGCCACAAGGTTTCCTTAATCTTGCCACGACAATTGAAACCCTGGCCGCCGCCGAGCAGCTGGAAGCCCATAAAAATGCCGTTACCCTGCGTGTTGCTGCGCTGAAGGAGCAAGCATGAGCCTGAATATTGAAGAGTTAGCGCGCGCCAACGTGCGCGCGCTAACTCCGTATCAATCGGCGCGTCGTCTGGGTGGCAACGGTGATGTGTGGCTGAACGCCAACGAATTCCCGCTGCCGGTACCGTTTGAACTGTCGCAGCAGACGCTAAACCGCTATCCGGAATGCCAGCCGAAGTTGGTGATTGAGCGTTACGCCGCTTACGCCGGTTTAACGCCGGAGCAGGTTCTGGTGAGCCGCGGTGCCGATGAAGGCATCGAACTGCTGATGCGCGCCTTCTGCGAGCCGGGCAAAGATGCCATTCTGTTCTGCCCGCCAACCTACGGCATGTACAGCGTCAGTGCCGAAACCATCGGCATTGAATATCGCACCGTAGCCGCGCTCGACGACTGGCAGCTCAATCTGCCAGCGATTGCCGAGCAGATCGACGGCGTAAAAGTTGTCTATATGTGCAGCCCGAACAATCCCACCGGCAACCTGATCAATCAGGATGACATCCGCGAGCTGCTGGCGATGACCGCCGGTAAAGCGCTGGTGGTGGCTGATGAAGCCTATATCGAGTTCTGCCCGGAAGCGACGCTGGCGAGCTGGCTGCAGGATTATCCGCACTTAGTGATTCTGCGTACGCTGTCAAAAGCCTTTGCGCTGGCTGGTTTGCGCTGCGGCTTCACCCTGGCGAACAAGCCGGTGATCGATCTGCTGATGAAGGTGATTGCGCCCTATCCGCTTGCCACGCCGGTGGCCGATGTCGCCGGGCAGGCGCTGAGCGAGCAAGGCATCGCGCTGATGCGCCAGCACGTCGCCGAACTGAACGCCAATCGCGCCTGGCTGTTTGAGCAGTTACCGCAGATTAAGGTGGTGCAGCAGGTGTTCCCAAGCGAAACCAACTACATTCTGGCGCGCTTCACGGATTCACCAAAAGTGTTTAAAACGCTGTGGGATCAAGGCATTATTCTGCGCGACCAAAACAAAAACCCCGGCCTTGCGGGATGCCTGCGCATCTCCATCGGCACCCGTAAAGAGTGCGAGCGCCTGATCGCCGCGCTGCAAGCCTTATCAGTGGAGCAAGCATGAGTCAGAAGATCCTTTTTATCGACCGCGACGGCACCCTCATCTCTGAGCCACCAACTGATTATCAGGTGGATCGTATGGAGAAGCTGGCGTTTGAGAAAAACGCCATTCCCGCACTGCTGGCGTTGCAGGCGGCGGGCTATCAGCTGGTGATGATCACTAATCAGGATGGCTTAGGCAGCGACAGCTTCCCGCAGGCCGATTTTGATGGTCCGCACAACCTGATGATGCAGATCCTCAGCTCGCAAGGCGTGAACTTCAGCGACATCCTGATCTGCCCGCACATGCCGGAAGATAACTGCGACTGCCGTAAGCCGAAAACCAAAATGGTGGAAGCCTGGCTGGCCGCTGGCGCGCTGGACACCGCCAACAGCTATGTGATTGGCGATCGTCTCACCGACATTCAGCTGGCGCAAAACATGGGCATTCAGGGCCTGCGCTACGGCGCGGAAGGCGAAGATTGGGATGCGATTCAGGCTCGCCTGACTAAGCGCGATCGCTACGCGCTGGTGCAACGCAACACCAAAGAGACGCAGATTAAAGTCGAAGTGTGGCTGGACCGCGAAGGCGGCAGCAAAATTAACACCGGCGTCGGCTTCTTTGATCACATGCTGGATCAGATTGCGGTGCACGGCGGCTTCCGCATGAACATTGATGTAAAAGGCGATCTCTATATCGACGATCACCACACGGTAGAAGATACCGGTTTGGCGCTCGGCGAAGCGCTGCTGAAAGCGCTGGGCGACAAACGTGGCATCGGCCGTTTCGGCTTCGTGCTGCCAATGGATGAGTGCCTGGCGCGCTGCGCGCTGGATATCTCGGGCCGCCCGCACATCGAATTCAAAGCCGAATTCAGCTATCAGCGCGTCGGCGATCTCAGCACCGAGATGGTTGAGCACTTCTTCAGCTCGCTCTCCTACGCCATGATGAGCACGCTGCACCTGAAAACCAAAGGCCGCAACGATCACCATCGCGTGGAGAGTCTGTTCAAAGCCTTTGGCCGCACGCTGCGCCAGGCAATTCGCGTGGAAGGCAACACCCTGCCGAGCTCGAAAGGAGTGCTGTGATGAACGTGGTGATCCTTGATACCGGCTGCGCCAACCTGTCGTCGGTGAAGTGGGCGATTGAGCGCCTTGGCTACACGCCGCAGGTTAGCCGCGATCCGGACGTGGTGCTGCATGCTGACAAACTGCTGTTGCCGGGCGTAGGTACCGCGCAGGCGGCGATGAGTCAGCTGCAGGAGCGCGATCTCATCGACCTGATCAAAGCCTGTACCCAGCCGGTGCTCGGCATTTGCCTCGGTATGCAGCTGCTCGGCCGCGGCAGCGATGAGAACGGTGGCGTGACCACGCTCGGTTTGATCGATGAACCGGTGTCGCTGATGGATACGCAAGGTTTACCGCTGCCGCACATGGGCTGGAATCAGATCACCGCCAAAGCGGGTCATCATCTGTTCCGCGATATTCCCGATGGCAGCTACTTCTATTTCGTGCACAGCTACGCCATGCCGGTGAATGCGGCGACCATCGCCCAGTGCGACTACGGCCATCCGTTCACCGCGGCCCTGCAGAAAGATAACTTCTTTGGCGTGCAGTTCCACCCGGAGCGTTCGGGCAAAGCCGGCGCGCAGCTGCTGAAAAATTTCCTGGAGATGTGATGATTATCCCCGCATTAGATTTAATCGACGGCAAAGTGGTGCGCCTGCATCAGGGCGATTACGGCCAGCAGCGCGATTACGGTAGCGACCCGCTGCCACGCTTGCAGGACTACGAACGCCAGGGCGCCGAGGTGCTGCATCTGGTGGATTTAACCGGCGCGAAAGATCCGGCGAAACGCCAGATTCCCCTGCTCACCACCTTGCTGCGCGGCGTAAATGTGCCGGTGCAGGTGGGCGGCGGCATCCGCAACCGTGATGACGTGGCGGCGCTGCTGGCTGCCGGCGCTACGCGCGTGGTGGTCGGTTCCACCGCGGTGAAGCAACCGGAAGAGGTGAAAAGCTGGTTTAGCGAGTTTGGCGCGGACGCCATCGTGCTGGCATTAGATGTGCGCATTGATGCCAATAATCGCAAAGACGTGGCGATCAGCGGCTGGCAGGAAGCGGCGGGCGTCACGCAGGAAGAGGTGATTGGCTGGTATCTGCCGGTTGGCCTCAAGCATGTGCTGTGTACCGATATTTCTCGCGACGGCACGCTGAGCGGCTCTAACGTCGCGCTGTATAAAGAGGTGTCTGCGGCCTTCCCGGATATCGCTTTCCAGTCTTCCGGCGGCATCGGTTCGCTGGATGACATTGCCGCTTTACGCGGCAGCGGCGCCCAGGGCGTGATCGTTGGTCGCGCTTTACTGGAAGATAAATTCACGGTGGCGGAGGCGATTGCATGCTGGCAAAACGGATAATTCCTTGTCTCGATGTGCGTGACGGGCAAGTGGTGAAAGGCGTTCAGTTCCGCAACCACGAAATCATTGGCGACATCGTGCCGCTGGCGCAGCGTTATGCGCAGGAAGGCGCGGACGAGCTGGTGTTCTACGATATCACCGCCTCATCGGATGGCCGCGTGGTGGACAAAAGCTGGGTATCGCGCGTAGCGGAAGTGATTGATATTCCTTTCTGCGTGGCGGGCGGCATTAAGAGTGAGGAAGACGCGGCGCGCATTCTGCAGTTCGGCGCTGACAAGATTTCTATCAACTCCCCGGCGCTGGCCGATCCTACACTGATTACGCGCCTGGCCGATCGCTTTGGCGTGCAGTGTATTGTGGTGGGCATTGATACCTGGTTCGACGACGCGAGCGGCAAGTATCACGTTAATCAGTACACCGGCGACGAAGCGCGCACCAAAGTCACCACGTGGGAAACCCTCGATTGGGTGCAGGAAGTGCAGAAGCTGGGCGCAGGTGAAATCGTCCTCAATATGATGAACCAGGATGGCGTGCGTAACGGCTACGATCTGGTGCAGCTGAAGAAAGTGCGCGATGTCTGCAAAGTGCCGCTGATCGCCTCCGGCGGCGCAGGCACCATGCCGCACTTCCTTGAAGCCTTTGAGCAGGCAAACGTCGATGGCGCGCTGGCGGCTTCGGTGTTTCACAAACAAATTATCAATATCGGCGAGTTGAAAAACTTCCTGATCGACAACGGTGTGGAGATTCGCGCGTGTTAACTGCAGAACAACTGAGCAAGCTGGATTGGGTCAAAACTGCGGGCATGATGCCTGTTATCGTCCAGCACAATGTTTCCGGTGAAGTGCTGATGCACGGTTATATGAACGAGGAAGCGCTGCAAAAAACCCTCAGCGAGGGCAACGTGACGTTCTTCTCTCGCACCAAAAACCGTTTGTGGACCAAGGGCGAAACCTCGGGCCACTTCCTGCAAGTGGCGAGCATCACGCCGGATTGCGATAACGACACGCTGCTAGTGCTGGCGAATCCGATTGGCCCAACCTGTCATCTCGGCACCTCAAGCTGCTTCTCGCCGGCGGCGCCAGACTGGACTTTCCTCTACCAGCTGGAGCAGCTGCTGGCTTCACGCAAAACCGCCGATCCGGAGAGCTCGTATACCGCAAAGCTCTACGCCAGCGGTACCAAGCGCATTGCGCAGAAGGTGGGTGAAGAAGGCGTGGAAACCGCGCTGGCAGCCACGGTTAACGATCGTCACGAGTTGACCAATGAAGCGTCTGATCTGCTGTATCACTTGATGGTGCTGCTGCAGGATCAGGAGCTGGATTTGAGTATCATCATTAATAATCTGCGCGCGCGGCATAAATAACCGATTGTGCAATATGCTGCTCAAAATTGGCTGATGAAGCTAAAATTGAGCAGCATACTTCTCAAAAAAAGCAAAACAAACTAGAATTGAGCAACATACTGCTCAATTGAGGTTTGCCATGCTTACTCTACAGATCTATCTAGATGGATGCTGGCATGATGCTGCGGTGCTTGATTTTAAAGAGCCGTACAAAGGCCGCGACGGTGAAGCCCTGCTTGCATACGACTTCAACTATGCCGTTGAACATTTAGACCGCAACGATTTGGTCAGCTGTAGCATCAACTATCCGGTCATGCTGATTGGCAGCCATTTTGCTAAACCTTGGTTTGGTTTTCTTGATGACATCATTCCCGCTGGAGCCAGCAGACGTTACTGGATTACGCAGTTAGGTCTGCAAGGTAAAGCCGCTAACGAGCAGGATTACTTGCTACTTAAGGCCGGAACCATTGCGCCAGTCGGTAACTTAAGAATCAAAGAGTCCTTACCGCAACTGCCGCCTGACAGCCAGCTCAAAAGCCGCCGTTTTCCCGCAGAATGGGCGATTGAACGTGATACCGATTTTCTTGAGTACGCGCAGCAAATGGGTGCCGCAAGCGGCGGAGCAACGGGCGCAGGCGGTGAAGCGCCAAAATTATTGTTGCGTCTTAATAACAACAGCGAAGTGTGGATCGATACCTGGCAAGATGATCTGCTGAATCAAGACACACCTTATCTGGTCAAATATCCTCGCGGCGCACGCACGCCAATTGATTGCGACATCCTGCGAGCGGAATACCATTTCTATCACGAACTCACAGCGCTTGGGGTTGCAACCATCGACACGCAACACATGTTGCTGTGCGAAGGCGAGCGCTACCCTTCTCTCTGGCTGCCGCGTTTCGATATTGATTTTATCGCCGGTAAAAAAACCCTATACGGGCTGGAATCCGTTTACTCAATCATGCAAAAAGCGCCGGGTAGCTATCTCAACCATTTTGAGGTGATACGTTGTCTAGTGCGTGTGCTGAAATTGAATACCGAGCAAACGGCTGAAATGGTTATTGAGTGGGTGAAACGCGACATGCTGAATATCGCCTTTGGTAATTCCGATAATCACGGCCGCAATAGCGCCATTCTGAAGAAAATAGGCTGTATGTGGCTGGCGCCTGTTTATGATTTCGCCCCCATGAAAGCCGATCCAGAAGGTGTTGTGCGCACCACACAGTGGGGTTCACCCCATGAGGAGGGCGGCAATTATCAATGGCATCTTATTGCGCAGCAACTTAATGACCTGGTATCTGAAAGTGTTCTCCTGCAAGAGCTAAGCGTACTAGCGAATAAGCTGAAAGGATTGAAGGCTCGATTGGAGACTCGCGGCGTACCGGCATCGATATTGGAGATGCCTGGCATCGGCTTTAACCACCTGGATGAGCGCATTGCCGGATGGAAATTATGAATAAAAACCTGTCGCCATTTGAGCGAGAAGCCATGTTATTAGATTTGCTGCAGCAGTTTATAGAAGAGAAATTCACCCAAGGCGTGTTACTCATGCAACTGCGCAAAAAAGTGTTGGGGTTTTCCCAGGATCGCTATGCCGCACTCGCAGGGATTAGCCGCCGCACATTATCGGATATTGAGCAGGACAAAGAGAGTGTTACGTTAAGTACGTTGAATCGGGCATTTAAGCCGCTAGGTTTAAAACTCGGTTTACTGCCACGTCAAACGCATATGATGCGAGCCCTGCTCACCCAACTCACCCAACCCGGAGAAAGCCATGACCACGCATGAAAAACTGCTCGCCCTGCTCGACCAGCATCGGGCGCGTTATCGCGTGATGACGCATGAAGCGACTGGCAAATGTGAAGCGGTGGCGGAAATTCGCGGTACCGAAGTGGGACAAGGCGCGAAAGCGCTGGTGTGTCATGTGAAAGGTAACGGCATCAAACAGCATGTGCTGGCGGTGTTGCCCGCCGATCGACAAGCCGATCTCAGCAAAGTGGCAGCGGCAGTTGGCGGCCGTCGTGCGTCGCTGGCCTCGCCGGCGGAAGTGGATGCGCTAACCGGCTGCGTGTTTGGTGCCATTCCGCCGTTTAGTTTCCATCCGGATTTACAATTAGTGGTGGATCCGCTGCTGTTCGAACGCTATGACGAAATCGCCTTTAATGCAGGCTTGCTGGAGCAGTCGGTGGTGCTGAATATCGCGGATTATCAGGCGCTGCATAATGGTAACGTGATGAAAATAATCCTATAAATGGTTTACGAGAAGGTGAGCAGCAGTTATTGTCTTTAATAATTACTCGACACACGTTAAGCGCTTCACCTTTAGAAGTGAAAATTCACTTCAATGACTAAATGATTTGTTACGTCAAATCAAATTAAAAAATTGAAAATCGCATAAATGGGCTGATATGCAATCTTACAAAGCAAGTACTAAAGATGAAGCTGCGGATGGACTTAGAGGAGTTGCTTCATTATCTGTTTTTTTATGTCATTTCCTAATTTCATTTTACCCTTTAGGGTTTGACAAAATTTACCCAAACTCCGCTTTCGATTATGCAAATGATGGCATCATTTCAAAAATCCTACGCCTCCCTTTATTGTCAGTATTCTGGAACGGCACCTTAGCTGTGAGTATATTTTTCGTACTAAGTGGATACGTATTAACCAAATCTTTTTACGAAACAAACGAATCTTCCATTTTAAAATCGAGAATAGCTAAGCGCTATTTTCGATTTTGCATTCCAGTTTTAATGAGTGTTTTATTATCATGGGTAATAATTGAATCAGGCGCAGGATACTGGAAGGATGCAGCCCAAATTAGTGGTTCAAAATGGCTAGGAAGTTTTTGGAACTTCGAACCATCCCTTATTTATGCTTTAAAAGATGGTTTGTTTGATTCAATATTTTTAGGACATTCGATATACACTCCCACTTTGTGGACTATGAGAATAGAAATAATCGGCTCTTTTATTGTTTTGTCTTATGTTGGGTTAATTAACAAGGGGATAGCCGAAGTCATTTTTCTTATAATATCATCCTTATTTATTTGCGTTATCGCTTCTGATTCTGCACCATATTATCTTGCTTTCATTGCGGGTTTTTATATTAACAAATGTAGAATGGAAATATCAGGCTCAGTAAAAATAATAATTATCCTTATTTCCATTTACCTTGGGTCATATGATCACACAAACAATTACAGTTGGATCAGGTCTCTTTTTGGTGACAGTATTTTCACCCGAAACCTAATGTCCGTAGTGAGTGGGTTTCTGATAGTTTTCTTGATGGCAAACGGTGTTATGCGTACTTTTTTTGAAAGCAAGCCAATGAAATATTTAGGGAGAATATCATTTTCAATATATCTTGTTCATTTTCCAATAATACTAAGCTTATCGTCTTTTTTATATGTTAAATCACATTTTATAGATAAAACTCCATTACTTATTTTCGGCATTTTCATTATTACACTTGTAGCGGTAATCTTTTTTGCCCATATATTTATGAAATTATTTGACGAAAGCAGTACGAAACTTGCAAGTATTCTTATGAAATAAATGTAATTATCAACTGTAACATAATGCAAATAATCCTCTAATTGCCATGCCCGACGGTGAGCGGTACTCTTCGTGATTCAACATCACAACACAAGAAGACCGATATTATGGCAAGTTCTCGTTTTACCGCCCGCCTGCGTCAGACGCTGGCGCTGGCTGTGCTGGCAGGTTGCGCATTCGGCGCACAGGCGAAAATTGATCAGGTGCGTTTCGCGGTTGATCCAACCTATCCCCCATTCGAATCCAAAACGCCGCAGGGCAAGCTGGTCGGTTTTGATATCGATCTCGGCAATGCGCTGTGCGAACAGATGCAAACCAAATGCGTCTGGGTAGAGAGCCAGTTCGATGGCATGATCCCGGCGCTAAAAGCGCGTAAGTTTGATGCCATTCTGTCTGATATGGGCATCACCGAAGAGCGCCTAAAGCAGATTGATTTCACCGTGCCGCTGTATGACACCCATACTCAACTGATTGCGCGTAAAGGTTCCGGCCTGCTGCCAACCGCCGAATCACTGAAAGGCAAAACCGTGGGCGTCGAGCAAGGCACGGTGCAGGAGCGTTATGCGCTCGCTAAATGGCAACCACACGGCGTGCAGGTGGTGCCTTACGGCGATCAGGCGCAGGTTGAGAGCGACTTGATTTCAGGCCGACTTGACGTGGTGTTCACCGATGCGGCACAGGCGGCCAATGGCTTCCTGAAGCATCCGCAGGGTAAAGATTTCGAACTGGCGGGCCCGATTGTGCAGGATCCGATTATCGGTCCAGGCACCGCCATTGGTTTGCGTAAAGGTGATACCGAACTGAAAACCGCGCTGGATAATGCTTTCGCGGAAATCAAAAAGAATGGTACCTTCGATAAGATTCAGAAAAAGTACTTCGCCACCGATATCTCCATTCAGCAGTAATCTTTTGGGCGGCTTTTTGCCGCCCTTTTCACAGCAGCACTTATAATTCCAATCATGAAATTTGCAGGTGCGATGGCAACCTGCCTTAAAACAGGACATCGATAGCGTTATGCAACAACAACATCATCCACTCTTGAGCGCCTCGCTGGGCACGCAACGCGAAATTGTTAGTTTCCACTTTGGTACTGATTCGCAGCAGCGCGTTTATATTCAGGCCGCTCTGCACGGCGATGAACTGCCAGGTATGGCGGTGGCATGGTATTTGAAGCAAAAGCTATTAGCGCTGGAATCTGCTGGCAAGCTCAAATCCAAAATTACACTGGTGCCGGTGGCTAATCCTCTGGCGATGGGCCAACACTGGCACGGCAGCCATCTGGGCCGTTTTCATACTTTATCGGGTCAGGACTTCAATCGCCGCTTCCCGGCACTGGGAGAAGCCCTGATTGATGAGCTGGCAGACTCGCTCACGCAGAGTGAATACGAAAACAAACGTCTGATACGCGAGGCGATCGATCGTCACTATCGCAGCCTGATGGCGCGCACCGAGCTCGATTCTCAGCGCTTTACGCTGATGCGCATGGCCAGCCAGGCAGATTTGATGATTGACCTGCACTGCGATTGGGACGCGCTGCCGCATCTGTACACCACGCCGCATGCGTGGCCGGATATCGAACCGCTGGCGCGCTGGCTGGGAAGTGAAGTGCAGCTGCTGGCGCAGATATCAGGTGGTGAGCCGTTTGATGAAGCCTGCTGTGAGCCGTGGCTAACCCTGGCTGAGCGCTTTGGCGACGAGTACCCTATGCCGCGCGGATTGCTGCCGGTAACGCTGGAGCTGCGCGGTTTGGCAGATGTATCGCCAGAGCAGGCGGAAAAGGATGCCGACGCGATCATCAATGCGCTGATTGAAGGCGGCTATATCACCGGTGAATTGGGCGATTCCCCTGCCCTGCTCCATCCAGCGACTCAGCTGGCAGGCTGTGAGTATATCCATGCGGCGCATTCGGGGCTGGTGCTTTATCGACGCAAGCTGGGTGAATGGATTAAAGCTGGTGAAGTTGTCGCGGAGGTCGTAGATCCGATTACCGACCAGGTAACACCGCTGGTGGCTGAGTTTGGTGGCGTGCTGTATGCAAGGAATCTGACTAAGTTTGTCACGGCTGGGATGCTGGTGGTGCGGCTGGCTGGGGAGAATGCGGGGAGACGGGGGGAGCTGTTGGTGGGTTAATATTTTACTGAAATAATCATACTAAAATGTTAAAAAAACAACAGGGTATTTCCCTTACCCGGTTGTTATGATTGTTAATAGTTATAGTTAATCAATTTCTTTAAATTGAAAATAAAAAATCTCATAACAGCTGGAATTAATTTCTAAAAGCCCATAGCTTCATCATAAAATAAGAAATTACTGGAACTAACAAAATAACGAATAAAAAACCTATTAAGTAATGATAGCCCATATATCCAACTAAGGCAGATATAGCTAGTGTAAGAATCAATGCCAAAAGCGATGACGATAGAAACTTCGCATAACCTCTCAACCCAGGTCTAACTTTGAAAGTGAAATTGCAATTCATAAAATATGAAAAAACATTAGCTATTAAGAAGGCGAAGAAATTAGCAAAAACAACATTTATGAATACCGACTCCATAAGACATGTTAAAATTATAGCATGTAGAAGTGTATTTACCCCCCCTACTAAAGCAAAACGTAAAAACTCACTGCTAATAACCGCCTTGAGCAACTTCATTAGAATATATCTTTAATAATATAAATTGGCCTATTACGAACTTCATTAGAAATCCTGGCAATATATTCACCTAGAATACCTATCCCAATCAGTTGGACACCCGAAAAGAACAGAATTGCGACCATTAGAGAGGCATATCCCGGCGTAGGATTTCCAAAAAACATAGTTTTGACAACAAGAAAAACAGCATAAACCATTGAGAAAATGGAAATAATAACACCTATATAAGACCATATCCTCAAGGGAATTGTACTGAAGCTCGTGATAGCCTCAAGTGCAAAATTCCATAATTTCCATGTATTAAAACTAGTTTTACCGTGTTGTCTTGGTTCAACATTATATTCAACATATGTGGTTTTAAAGCCAACCCATGCAAACAAACCCTTCATAAATCGATTTGTTTCTCTGAGCTTTCTCAATTCCAACGCAACAGATTTATCAAACAACCTGAAATCACCAACATCTGCAGGAATATTAGTATGCGAAATTTTACTTGATAAACTATAGAATAAATTCGCAGTTACTCTTTGTATTTTTCTGTCTGTAGCCCTGCTTTTCCTTTTGGCTAAGATAACATCAAACCCACTCTCCCATTTATTTATCATTTCTAAAATTAATTCAGGAGGATGTTGCAGATCAGAGTCAATCGGGATAAAAGCATCTCCATCGGCAAAATCAATGCCCGCAGTAACAGCAGCTTCTTTACCAAAGTTTCTTGAGAAGTTGATTATTTTCAACATTGGGAATGATTCATTCTTTAATCTTATCAATTCATTTAGCGTGTTATCATTACTTCCATCATTAATGCACACAACTTCATAATTATATTTCTCTTTAATATTTTCGAAAACTTTATCTACACGTTCAAAAAAAAGATGTGCATTTTTTTCTTCGTTATAGAAAGGTGCTATTAAGGAAATTTTTTTCTTTGAAACGCTCATTGTTTTTCTGCTCCTTTCGTTAAACGACATATGTATGCAAAATCTCTTCTGTTACAGGATAGCGCTGGCTCATTAGCAACAAATTCAGCAACATCTTTTTGATTGTATGCATTGCTATCGAATACGTAGAGACTATTTTCTTTTGAGGAATTCTTAATTTCAGTACTGATATTGCCACAATCAGGCATATATCTAGCTATATAACCGGTGTTAAGCTTAACATTATATTTTGAGGATAGGTTCATTATTGGTAAAAGAGCTTTCATAGGATCTCCACCACAACGGAACTTAGGATAAAAATAAATAAACTTAATATTATTATTTTTAATATCTTCTGACCAGATCTTATAATTTATCTGCTCAAGCTGTTCCCTCTTTGATCTATCTTTGAATAAAGATATTTGATTTTGAAGATCAGCTCCTTGAACAATCACTACAAATGCCAATAACAAGTAGCGATATCTTTTTGACTCAATTTTAAAAAGCTTATAGACACCATAAATAACCAAGCAATAGCCTACGGGCCAGAAGAATCTCCCGCTAGCTCTAAACTGTGATGTAACGGCTTCGGTAATAGCTGGATAGTATAATTTCAACACTAATACATTTGAGAAATATACATCTCCAGATAGCGAGTAAATTGTTAGCAAGCATAAGGTAGAAAAAAGGTAAATATTTTCTTTGATAGATATTTTAATTGTATCTCTGAAGAAAATTATGCATGAGGCTAATAAAAAAATGACACCAAGCCCAAGATAGTTAAATCCTTCATATTGTCCAGACATAACAGGAAGGCGTATATCAAAAAGTGTTCCACCTACGAATGGAGAAAGCAGATTCATTGAATAAAAACCAAACCCACTATCTCTAGCCCCTCCACCGGGAGGTAGAGGGAATAAAAATATCAACATAGATATTAGTACAAAGAAAAATGGTAACACTGACAACAATATTTTTTTTAATGAGTAACATCTTGATAGCATCATCATAATAGAAGATGCATATATTAATGATGCCATAACAAATAAATAAATATTAATATAAAAAGATACAAATAATAATATAGTAATCCCTGCAATGGATAAGGACCCAGTTCTTTTTGCCCTAAAATAAAACGCTAATGAAAACAATAAAATCCAATGAGACATTAAGGAAATATGTCCCAACCTAAATAACAACGCAGGAAAAGAAGTGAGCAGAGCAGATAATGCTAAAGAAGTAAAAAGGCAATTAATTTTAAGTTCTTTTGCGATAAACCAGGCTCCAACACCTTGCATAATAAAACAAAATGCAACCCAATAGCCAAAAGGATTAAAAGGATATAAGGAGTTGGGTAAAAAAACTTTCAATAAAAATGAATATAATGGAATAACATCAACGAATGTTGCTCTTGTACCGTCTGGATAGTTTAATGAATCAAATGCTAGCAGTGGGAAATGCCAATCCGATATAAAATAATAATTAAATCCAGCAATATATTGCGTTACATCTTCAGCATCGGTATGCCAATAAGAAGAAGTCCCAAGAATAAACCCTTTAGGAGTTAATAGGAGTATAATTAAAAACGAAAGGCAAGCACTAAATAATAGGGTAAGTAAATTACCACTTCCATTTTTATTGTATAACGGATATTTCATTTTTTTATCCTAAAAAAAAGCCCCATCCAAGGGGCTAATTTGGAAAATTTTACAACCATTCTGTGTGGTACACGCCATCTTTATCGATGCGCTTATAAGTATGCGCCCCGAAGTAGTCACGCTGAGCCTGGATCAGGTTAGCTGGCAGAACTTCTGAACGGTAGCTATCGTAATAAGCGATCGCCGCTGAGAAGGTTGGCGTCGGGATACCATTCTGAATTGCATAAGAAACAACATCACGCAACGCCTGCTGGTATTCATCAGCGATATTCTTGAAGTATGGATCCAGCAGCAGGTTAGCGATGTCTGCATCGTTCGCGTAAGCATCAGTGATTTTCTGCAGGAACTGAGCACGGATGATGCAACCCGCACGGAAGATTTTAGCAATCTCACCGTAATGCAGATCCCAGTTGTTCTCTTCCGATGCAGCGCGGAGCTGAGAGAAGCCCTGAGCGTAAGAAACGATTTTGCCCAGATACAAAGCGCGACGCACTTTTTCTACGAACTCAGCTTTATCACCAGTGAAGGCTTTCGCCTGCGGGCCGCTCAATACTTTGGAAGCCGCAACGCGCTGGGTTTTCAGGGAAGATAAATAACGGGCAAATACAGATTCAGTGATCAGTGAAAGCGGCTCACCAAGATCCAGTGAGCTCTGGCTGGTCCATTTACCGGTACCTTTATTCGCTGCTTCATCAAGAATCACATCAACCAAATATTTACCGTCTTCGTCTTTCTTGGTGAAGATATCTTTAGTGATGTCGATCAGGTAGCTGCTCAGCTCGCCGTTGTTCCACTCGGTGAAGGTTTCAGCCAGCTCTTCGTTGTTCAGACCGAGCGCGCCTTTCAACAGCGCATAGGCTTCTGCAATCAGCTGCATGTCTCCGTATTCGATGCCGTTATGCACCATCTTCACATAGTGACCAGCGCCATTCGGGCCGATGTAAGCCACACAAGCTTCGCCATCTTCCGCACGCGCAGCGATCTTATCCAGAATAGGCGCAACCAGTTCATATGCTTCTTTCTGGCCACCAGGCATGATAGATGGCCCTTTCAGTGCGCCCTCTTCACCACCGGAAACGCCGGTACCGATGAAGTTGAAGCCCTGGTCAGAAAGCTCTTTGTTGCGACGAATGGTGTCTTTATAGAAGGTGTTACCGCCATCGATCAGGATATCGCCCTTATCCAGGTGCGGAGTCAGGGAAGCGATAGTTTTATCAGTTGCTTCACCAGCCTGTACCATCAGCAGGATACGACGTGGTTTTTCCAGCGATTCAACAAACTCTTCAACAGTATAGAAAGGAGCGAGTTTCTTACCGTGGTTCTCAGCGATGACTTCATCAGTCTTTTCGCGTGAACGGTTGAAGATTGAAACAGTGTAACCGCGGCTCTCAATGTTAAGAGCCAGGTTGCGCCCCATCACTGCCATACCTACAACGCCGATCTGTTGCTTGGACATTACATACTCCTGTCTGTGGTCTCGCACAGTGTTACCAGTAACACCATACAGTTAGTGACCGATATGTTAACTCAGGATAGCCGATAAGAGGTAATGATTGGTGCGATTGCGGCCAGAAACAATCTGAAAAAAATCTATATATTTAATAATGACTTATAAAGATTTGTGTAACTTTCAATCATTCTATCAGCAGTAAACAATGATTCAAACCGCTCATGGGCAGCTTCGCCGTATGTTTTGGCTTGCTCTGGATGGTTCCAAATCCTATCCATAGCCTCTCTTAATGCTTTTGGATTAGACGGTGGCACGACCAATCCAGTAACGCGATCGATATTGATATACGTCGTCCCTGTCCCTATCTCACTTGATATAAGCGGCTTAGAGTACAAAGCGCCTTCTAATAACGAAATACCAAAAGCTTCAGAACGTAGGTGCGAGGGGAATACCAGGCAAGTGCAGAGCTGTAACAGTGCCGACTTATCGCTATCTTCTAAGGCACCAAGGAAATAGATATTATCCACTTTCAAATGCTGAGCTTGCGCCTTGAGTTCAGCCTCAATAGGGCCAGCGCCTACTATAACAATAGGGTAGCGGCTATTTTGTGCCGCTTCGATGAGAATATGTAATCCTTTATAATAACGAAACGTACCAATAAAAAGGAAAAATCCATCAGGGAAACGTGCTAGCCACTTTGCAACTATGGCTGGTTCATTATTATGATAGAAATTCTTTTCTAATCCGTAAGGAATCACTTCGACTTTACTTTTAAATTGCTGAAGGATCGGACTACTTTCTACATAGTTTGGAGACGCAGCAATGATACGGTCAACACTTTTCAGAAAACGATTCATCAGTGGAGTATAAAGTTTTAGTAAAGCTTTTTGTTTTACTATATCCGAATGATAGCTCACCACTGACGGTTTTCTAATTCCAGCTGCAAAATGCATAAAATCCATATAAGGGTACGGGAAATGGTAATGAATGATATCTGCTTGCTTAGCAAGTTCTTTAAATTCTTTTATTGCGGAAAACGAGAAGGGTGTGGATGCTAATTCACAAAGTGCTTTTACTCGATAAATAGAGTGACTTGCATGCTTGGTAATTTTATGATCAAAATTAGGGCTATGGGTAAAAACGGTTGATTGAATTCCTTCTTTTACCCCACCCTCAGCAAGTTGATAAATAACTTGTTCGATACCACCAAAAGTATCCGGATAGTAGGTCTTGTAACAATGTAGAACCTTAATCATATAAATTCAGCAACCTTTTTATAGGCTTCGATCGTTTTATCTGCGCATGCAGACCAAGAGAAATGCTTCGCTTGTACGAGCCCTGCATCTATCATTAACTGCTTTTTTAAAACATCATCTATCATCATTTGAAGATAGCTAGTCAAGACATCAACATCCTCAGGATCATGCATTAGCGCAGTATCACCTACAACTTCGGGAAGCGAAGTTGCGTTAGAACAGATCACCGGCGTGCCTGATGCCATTGCTTCAAGGGCAGGCAAACCGAAACCTTCATAGATTGAAGGAAACACAAAGCTAGTCGCAGCACTATAGAGAATTGGCAAATGTTTGCCGGGAACGAATCCGAGGTATTTCAACCACCCTTCTCGTTCTCCCTTAGAGAACAGTTTAAAGAGTTCAGCATTCTCCCACCCTTTATAACCACTAATAACTAGAGGGAAGTTGTTTTTAGCAATCATTGGTAAGCGGTCATAAGCTCGCAGCAAAGTGATAATATTCTTTCTAGGCTCGATTGTACCTGTATACAAAAAGAAGCTACGCCACTCAAGCTGGTATTCATTTAACACATGCTTAACGTCGAAAGCGCTTCGCGGATGGAATTGTTCGTTGTAAGCAAGTGGGGCAACCGTAACATTTTGCTCTTCAAGCCCAAAAAACTCGACCAACTCACGTTTGGTATATTGCGAATCGGTAATGAGCATTTTTGCGCGAATAACCGTATTCCGTAACTCTTTTTGCATCAGATGTACACGACCAGCAGGATGGAACTGTGGCCAATGAAACACGGAAAGATCATGAAATGTTGCGACGCAGTGTGGGACTCTTGGAGGTAAGTAATAATTAGGACTATGGAAAATATGTTCTTTGAATTTGCGTAATGCTAAAGACTTCATGACAGGAAAAGTGAGTCGGTAAATTTCGCTAGCAGTTTTACTATTTTGTAGTTTACGTTTAAAAGATTGAACTGATTGAGCTGACTCACTGGCAACTGCCAGTGAGTCTCGTACTTTAGTTCCATGAAGAAAAGTTAGCTTTATCTTATCGTCACGCTGCTGGAGTTGCTTTGCAAGCTCGTATGCATAACGTCCAATTCCCGTTAGTGGATATTTAATACAATCCGTAGAAAAAATGACGTTTAGCTTTGTATTTCCAGCATCCATTTCAGAGTATCTCTTAGTGGTATTTTTGTTGTCTGTTCTTCCGTCAAAATATTCAACAAGCTAACATCACCACATAGCTCTTTGATCTCATTAGCTCTAACGAAATGAGGATTGACTTCGATGCGAATTTTATGATCAGTTAACTCTTCACAAATTTCTATTACTTCTCGTAAAGAATACATTACGCCAGATGCAACATTAACAGTTTTACCAAATGCGGCAGAGTTTAGAAGCATGGCATAGTTTTTAACCAGAAATCGCACATCAGAAAAATCGCGCCATACATCTATGTTTCCGAGCTCAATAATTGCTTTGCGTTCCCTGAAATGCTTGACAATTTTCGGAATAAGGAAATTATCAGCCTGTCCCACCCCGGTATAGTTAAAGGGCCGTGTAATAACAATGGGCAGTTTATCCATAAACAATTTGGCAACATACTCCATCGCTAATTTACTGACTGCATAATCATTGGCAGGATTAGCTGGTGTTATTTCACTTAGTTTTCCGGGTGTATTGTTACCATATATATTAGCACTACTGGCGATTAATACTGCCTCAGCCTTTACAGCTGTATCCGCCAATGCCTGAAGTAAATTTCTCGTTCCGGAAAGATTCACTTCATAAAATGCGGTTGGATCAGCATGACCAACAAAGGCAATAGCAGCAAGGTGTACCACGATATGAGGGGAAATAGCATCAATAGCGAGTTTTACTTTCTTCGCATCCGTAAGGTCAACTTGAATATAATTATCAACATATTGATCAGGCGTTGAGCCTAGGCCATAAACTTCATATCCGGCAGCGGATAATTCCGCTGCCATATAATGGCCAGTAAAGCCCTTGATACCAGTGATCAATGCTTTTTTGCCATTAGTCATATTAGAATGAAAACCCTTGTTTATTACGACGCAGATCTTCTTCAACCATCATTGCGCACAGCTCTTCCAATGTGGTTTTGGGTTCCCAACCGAGAATATCTTTAGCGCGCTGGGGATTACCAATCAGTAATTCAACTTCAGCTGGACGGTAGAATTTAGGATTGACCTTCACAACAACTTTGTTGGTAGCAACATCAATTGCTACTTCTTGGTCGTCTTTCCCTTCGAAGCGTAACTCAATGCCTGCAGCTTTAAACGCCATGGAGACGAAATCACGTACTGTCTCGGTACGATTAGTTGCTAAAACAAAGGTGTCTGGCTCATCAGCTTGTAGCATCAGCCACATACCTTCTACGTATTCTTTAGCGAAGCCCCAATCACGCTTAGCATCCATGTTACCCAGCTCAAGAACATCAAGCTTACCGAGCTTAATTTTGGCAACAGAATCGGTAATTTTACGTGTAACGAACTCTTGACCACGCAGTGGAGATTCATGGTTAAACAAAATGCCACTAGAGGCAAAGATGTTGTAACTTTCACGATAGTTAATCGTCATCCAGTGCGCATATAGCTTTGCCACACCATATGGGCTACGCGGATAGAAGGGAGTGTCTTCTTTCTGAGGGATAGCCTGGACTTTACCAAACATCTCTGATGTTGAAGCCTGATAGAAGCGGATCTTCGGGTTAACGATGCGGATGGCTTCAAGTAAGTTCACCGGGCCAATACCGGTAATTTCTGCTGTAGTCAAAGGCTGCTCGAACGAGACACCTACAAAGCTTTGAGCAGCTAAGTTGTAAACTTCCGTTGCTCCGCTTTGTTGCAGGAGACGAATGCTTGCAGAAAGGTCAGTAAGGTCATATTCCACTAAATGCAGGTTAGGATTGTTTTTAACACCCAATTCTTCAATGCGCCAAAAGTTAACTGAGCTTGTACGGCGATATGTACCATAAACGACATAATTTTTGTTCAGGAGTAGCTCAGCAAGATAGGCTCCATCCTGCCCAGTTATACCAGTAACAATTGCAATTTTAGAGCTCATAAATAATTCCACTTTCTATTAGTTTAAAGAAAAAAATTTTTGCTATTTAAAAATTGAGGCAGCAGTATCAGACCACTTGGTAGATTTATACTCAAATTTAATTCGTTCTTCACGTTCATGTATTGCACTTGGATTCTCAATAAAATATTTTATCTTATCTGCCCATCCAAGCACATCCCAAGGGTCAATGTAATCCAAAAGATCTCCAGCGACTTCAGGAACTGATGCAGCTGAAGAAGCTAAGCAATATTTACCAAAAGCTAAGCTTTCAGCTACAGGCAATCCCCACCCCTCATATAATGAAGGATAAACGGTAAACCAACATCTTCTATATAGCTGAGTTAACTCAGGATCTGATACATTGTTCAACTGTATGATCTTGCCCTTAACTCTGGGATCAAGGTGTAAATCAGTAATAAAGTCATTCATTCCCCAACCAGGCATACCGACAAATACTAATGTAGGGATGTTATCAACTTTTTGGTCTATCAGCCTTGTATACGCCTTATATAAAACCTCATGATTTTTACGTCTTTCTATTGTTGAAACAAACAATATATATCTTTCTTCTAATAAATTTTTAACATCATTTGAAATTTCAGAATCATTTTCAATTTCAGGAAGTTCGCAGCCTAACTTAACAATAGTCAGTTTGGGAACAGGTGTTCCTAGCTGTTTAAGTAATTCATTTAAATCATCGCGTGAGCATTTTGAAATACAAAATATTTCATTAGCACACCAGGCCACATTCGAAAAATAATGAGCAAATTTCCCAGCAACATCCCCTACGCAAAGATGTGGTAATTTTACAGGTATTACATCATAGCAGAAAAGCTTAACTTTTAAGTTTAATTCTTTTTTTAACTCATATAAGTATTGAAAGTCTTTTTGATCCCAATCCAGTCCAAGAGAAATATATTCATCATTTTGACAAAAAGGATATTTAGCACCATCACTTACCGTGCTTCCAACATTCTGAAAATGAGGAACTGATACATTTGGTTTGAAAAATTGCTTAAAAGCTAATTTACCATGTCTTAAAGAAGTTAATAAGCTATTAGCAGCAACCCGACGTGGTAAAAGGTAGTTTATAACTTTACGCTGCATTCGGGTTGGCAGCAGCCTTATACATTTTAAGACTGATGTTTTGCATTTAGTCTTAAAATCAACTTGTTGGACTACGATATTTTGCGAATCAATTTCTTTTTTCTTAACATGCCCATTAATTCTTTCAATAGTCTGTTCAACAAGTAATCTGTTAATTTCATAATACCCTTTTGAAGGGGTATACGCACAGAATTTAATACAATTCGATGAGTGCATTTTTAAAGCAAATGTAGCACATTCAACCTCTGTTCTAACAATACCAACAGCAGATCGTTGCCAGCCTAAAATTGTTGTGACATCAATCCAAGTATTATGCATTTACAGAGGCCTCATAATAATTCTGAACATCAGAATACAACTTGTCTAATGTTTTATCCCAAGTTAAGTTTTCTAAATTGACACGTTCTTGTTGTTCTAAAACTGGCTGCGGATTAGAAAGTACTTTTCTTGTTACCTCGAAAAATTCCTCTGGTGTTCGAATCACATTCACGCGTGGGCTGTCAGAGTATTTTTCGAAGCCTCTAAAGGAAGAAATCGTACCAATGATTGGTTTTCCTGAATAGAGGGCTTCAGCTGTTTTAAGATTTGAACCACCGCCATGTTCAATGGGCAGAAAATAGGCATACGCTCTATTTTTTACCTCTGCAAGATCAGCATCATCAAGTACATATAAAAATTCAAGACGACTCATATTAATGCTGGCCCACTTAGATTTTAATACTTCTTTGTAAATATGTTCACATACACTTCCAGCGATTACAAGCTTACTATCAGGCGGAATGCAAGCTAAGCTTTCGCCAATAATTTTATTAAAACTAGTAAAGTTTGGTGGATGAGCACTGGCTATATAGAGTAGCCAAGGTGCTTTGGGTAATCTCTTTTCCCACTTATCGGTTAAGATATTTGATTCCCAAGGTTCAATACCGTTTGCAGCGAGTTTTATTTCTCTACGATGCCATTCCCTCATGAATTCAACATCACATTCAGTGACAGCTGCTACAATATCGGCTTCAAGCACAGCTTTCAGTTCAAGAGCTTTAATATCCTGAATAACGTCATCCCTATCGTTGACATGATACTGTTCTAAAATTTCATCTTTTAATATGTATTCAATATTTTGCGAGCCAAACACTACAATTACATTCTTATACTTTGGCAGTGATTTTATTTTTCCAACTAATGGCCAAAGCCAACACTGTTCCACATGTATTATATCTATCTGCGGTGGAAGGTTAGCAATTATTTTATCTAAACCATCATCCTCTGATATTGCAAACTGTCCTGTTAACAGATCATTAATTAGTGGGACATACTTCCCTTTATACATTCTATATTTTGAGTCAACTGGGAATGGAACATCATAAGCTCCAAGCTCATCACCTAAATAGCTTTCTTGTTCATATACTGCAATTGAACGAGTTGTCCAACCATTTCTCTCAAATTTTTTAACAAGTTGATGAAGTCTAATCTGTCCACCGTGCCTTGGCTTAGAAAATGGATATGTACTTAAAAAAAGAATACTCTTCATTTCTTATTTCCTTCTAAGAAAAAACTTCTTAAGTTTCACATTTATTTTCCAAGCAAAACTAGTTTCAAACTTTTTCATTTCCATACGCAACTTGTTAAAATTTATTTTAGTTGCATCCAACTCATTTTGCAAAGTAGTATGAATTACATTTAACTCTAGAAGCTTTTTATCCAAGTTCGCCACTGTATCCTTGAATGAATTAACCTCATTTTCTAAAGATTTTATTTTTCCATCCTTTATTATTTCTTTATTTTGAATGAAATTATCGAAAACATTTGGAGGAAATCGAAAGTGGTGTTTGAGTTCATTGTGCTCTTTCGCAAGATAGAACCTGTTAAGACCGTCATAATAAACACATGCATAATCATTATTACTAAGCATATATTCCCAATCAACAAAGTTTTCCTCCTGAGATAGCGGTACTGTAGATTCTACTACAATTATCCACGGCCTGACCCCCTCCCAGTTCATACCTAGTAATACATTTTTCTCGAGGCCTTCAACATCAATTTTTAAGAAATGAATTTCTTGTCCTTTGTGAACATACCTTTGCATTACTTCAGCCAGTTTTTTTACTACTACTCTTTCGGAAAAACTTTCGAAACCTAATTCAGTATGTTTTTTAGCAATATCATCCTTTAATGTTGATAAACCAGTATCATTAATAAAGTTAATCTCACTAAATCCATCAAAGTCCGAAATTGCGATCTGCAAATTAATATCACGCTTACGTTCTTTTAAATATAGCTCGGCAAATGAAGGATTAGGCTCAATATTGATACCAGTCCATCCCGAATCATAAAAATGTTTAGTAACTGAATCATGCTCAGGCCACGCTGCCCCAACATCAATATAAAAACCATTCTCAATGTGCTTAAGAGCACGCCATAACATCACATCTTCATAGTTCTGAGCATAGCTAATCACAATATTATTGCCTTAATTTTAATCTCAGGATCAATCCAAGCACAACCTGTAAATTGGGTTTTATTAATATTTAAAACATTAAAAACAAGGGCTAAATCTCGCCATTCATAGTTATTTACCAAATGCGTATCAGTACTTACTAACGCTGTTTGTATAGAATAACTACCCGGGCCTAGGTTTGCATCAAAATGTATAGTCAATATATATTTAGACCCTTTCTCAGCGTTATCAATCGGCATTTTTTTGAGTTCAGTATTTGTCCCATAAATAACCTGCCCTAGCCGGTCCTTTATACCATACCCAAAGATCAGCCTTGGAATATATTCATTAACTCTAACCGTTACCTTCAAGCAGACTTTTTCACCAACGTTTAAGAACTCGATGGTTTCACCTTGTTCATTAAGAATTCGAATATCTTCAACAACCGCTTCACCATTTCCAGAAATAGTTTGGATTGAACCATCACTTAATTCTACTTGCTCAATTTTTTGATTTTGTTTGTCTGCAAGAAGAGCATTATAATAATCCATCACAGATTCAGGATCACCTTCCATTTCAAGTTTTCCCTTATTTAACAAAATGGCTCTATCACAAATACTCTGAATTGATTGTTTATCATGTGATACAATAAGAAGTGTCGTCCCTGCCCTACTAAACTCTCTAATTCGGTTAAAGCTTTTATGCTGAAAATAAGCATCTCCAACAGATAATGCCTCATCCACTATCAAAATATCGGGCCTAACGGCGGTTGCAACTGAAAAAGCTAATCTCATTTGCATGCCGCTAGAATAAACTCTTACTGGTTGATCTATATATGTTCCTATCTCTGCAAATTCTTCAATAGCTGGCATTAATCGGGATATATCTTCTAAACTATACCCTAACAGCTGCCCTGACATAATAGCATTTTGCCTACCAGTAAAATCAGGATGGAATCCCATTCCTAATTCCAGCATCGCCGCTACGCGCCCTTCTAGTTTGATATTTCCTGTAGTTGGCTGAGTGGTACCAGTAATCATTTTTAATAACGTACTTTTACCAGCACCGTTAATACCTATTATACCAAGAGCCTCTCCAGCATTCACTTCAAAAGATATATCTTCTAAAACCCATTTTAATTTATGAAAATTTCTTTTACCTGGCAAAAACCACTCAGCCAATCTACTCCAGCGAGTAGGATACTGTTTATATGCTTTTCCTACATTTTTTACTGATATCTTTCCCATTATAATTCATCCACCATCTCACCAGAATGCTTTCGGAACAACTTCAACCCGATAACACACAAGAGCAATCCAATAATAAAAGCAGGTAAAAGTTGATAATATTGAGGGATAATTCCCTTAACAAGGATATTTTGAGCTGCAGTAATTACTCCAAACATTGGATTAAACGATAAATAGTGTTGAACTTTAGCTGGCAAAATTTGTGCGGGATAGATAATCGGGGTTAGCCAAAACCAGAACTGTAATACTATTCCAAAAAATTGCCCAACATCACGAAAAAACACATTAAGTACACCCAAAGTGATCCCTAATCCTATGGCAAATACCATCATTACAGCAAGCACAGGTACTAAAGCAAAGTAGCTAAACCCAGGGAAATTACCTGAGAATATGAGAAATATTGTAAACAAGCCAAATACGATTGAAAAATTTAGCAGTGCATTACATATAATCGTTACTGGGAGACATAATCGAGGAAAACTAACTTTTTTGAGGAGATTAGCATATTCTAAAAAGACATTTTGGCCGCGCCCCACTACTTCAGCGAAAAGACCCCAAGTTAAAATCCCAGAACATAGATAGATGCTGTATCCAAAACTATTTGAAACGCCGGGCATTCTTGAATGCATCACCTGAGAAAAAATAACAGTATAAACCACTATCATTGATAGTGGGTTCAATACATTCCATACTGCACCGAGGAGTGAATTTTGATATTTAGACTGGAACTCTCGCTTGACGTTGCCTAACACAAATCCACGATAACTCCACAATGACTTAAACAGGGAGGAAATCATTCACAAGCCTCAATTAAATATGAAATGGTTTTTAATTTATCACTAACCAATTCTAAATCTGACTTTGATTCAATATTCAATCTCAATAGAGGTTCAGTATTAGATGCTCTAACATTGAGTCTCCAGTTATCGAATTCGAAACTTAAGCCATCTATATCATCCGACTTAATGGCACTGTTTCCTATTTCATTTTTTAATTCAGAAAGCACACTATTAGAGTCACTCACTTTGTAGTTAATCTCACCACTACAAGGAAACGCCTTCATTCTTTCCTCAACTTGCTGAGATAATGTCTGTCCTTTAACAGCCAACAATTCAGCCACCAGCAACCACGGAATCATGCCGCTATCACAATAGGCAAAGTCACGGAAATAATGGTGCGCGCTCATTTCACCGCCATAAATCGCATCTTCTTCACGCATACGTTCCTTAATAAACGCATGGCCTGTCTTAGACATAACAGGAATCCCGCCGGCTTTAGTCACGACATCAATAGTGTTCCAGGTCAAACGCGGATCGTGAATAATTTTTGCGCCCTGCTCTTTCTTGAGGAATGCTTCAGCAAGTAAGCCTACGATGTAATAGCCTTCAATAAATTCCGCATTTTCATCAAACAGGAAGCAGCGATCAAAATCACCATCGAAGGCAATACCCATATCTGCTGTATGCTCACGCACTGCATCAGACGTATCTTTGCGACATTCAGGTAACAGAGGATTAGGAATACCGTTCGGGAAGTGACCATCTGCCTGATGATGAACCTTGAAGAAACTAACCGGAGCATTAGCCTGCTGGAAGCGCTTTTCAATCTCGTCAATCACATGACCAGCGGCACCGTTACCTGAGTTAATCACCAGCTTCATTGGCTTTTTAAAATTAGCCAAATCAATGTAACCCATCAAATGATCAACATAGGCATCCAGAACGGAAATCTGCTTATAACTACCACGCTTGGCAGGATCAATTTCTGCAAATTGATTAGCTTCCGCGAGGCGCTGAACATCACGCAAACCAGTGTCACCGCTTATAGGGCGTGCACCTTCACGAACTAATTTCATTCCGTTGTAATTCATAGGATTATGGCTGGCCGTTACTTCAATGCCACCATCAATTCCCAGATGGAAAGTGGCAAAGTAGATCTCTTCTGTGCCACTCATACCAATATCCAGCACATCGGTGCCGGCATCCATTAAGCCATTTGCCAGCGCCATTTTAAGCGGTTCGCTTGTCAGGCGGACATCGCCTCCAACCACAATGGTTTTGGGTTTGATAAATTCGCCGTAAGCGCGGCCAATCCGATAAGCGATATCTTCATTGAGCTCTTTACCGAGCTCACCGCGAATGTCATACGCTTTGAAACAAGTCAGTGATTCCATTTTTTCTTATTATCCTTCTTTGCGAGCAAACTGTTCTTTAATCAAGATAAGATCATCATCACCAAGGTAAGAACCAGACTGGATTTCGAGGAGTTCTAATGGAATTTTGCCCGGATTCTCTAACGTATGCTGGTGGCCAATCGGGATGAAGGTCGATTGGTTTTCCGTCAGCAGCAAGGTTTTATCCTGAATAGTAACTTTGGCCGTTCCGGAAAGAATGACCCAGTGCTCAGTTCGGTGGTAATGCATCTGCAGATCAAATGCTTCACCTGGTTTCACCGTAATACGGTTTACGTTAAATCGACCGGTATTTACGATTAAATCGCAGCGTCCCCAAGGCCAATACGTTTCGCGGTGGCGGCGATATTCGCTACGACATTCACGCTTCAGGAATTCGACCACGCGTTTAACGTCTTGTACCTGATCCTTACGCGCAACCAGCACTGCGTCTTTGGTATTAACGATGACCAAATCTTCCACGCCAATAGCAGCGACTAATTGATCTTCGCTATTGATGTAACAATTTTTGGTGTTATGCAGGAAAGTGTCACCTTTGAGCGAGTTGCCTGCAGCATCTTTGTCGTTTACTTCCCACAGCGCTGACCATGAGCCGACATCGCTCCACCCAGCATCAAGTGGCACAACCACCGCAGCATCAGTTTTTTCCATCACGGCATAATCAATCGATTCATCTGGACAGGCGGTGAAGTCTTCTTTATCAATGCTGATGAAGTCGCTGCCTTCATTAACATTAGCCATTGCTCGATGGCAGGCTTCCAGAATATCGGGACGGAACTTCTCAAGCTCTTGCAGATAGCGCTTGGCACGGAACATAAACATACCGCTGTTCCAGTAATATTCACCGGACGCTAAATAATCTTCTGCGGTTTTAAGATTTGGTTTCTCAACAAAGCGCTGCACGCCAAATGGCGCATCTTCGGAACCGGCAATCTGTGCACCACGATGAATATAACCGTAACCGGTTTCGGGGCCTGTCGGCACAATGCCAAAGGTAACTAAATGCCCCTGTTTGGCATATTTAGTAGCCGTTGAAATAGCTTGATGAAATGCCTCGCAGTTTTCGATCACATGATCAGCAGCCAGAACCAGCAGCACAGGATCATCACCCTGTTCAATCGCATTAATGGCCGCGAGAGCTATCGCCGGAGCGGTATTACGGCCGACCGGTTCGAGAATAATGTTGTGTGAAAGTTTGTTGATTTGACGCAGCTGCTCTGCAACCAGAAAACGGTGCTCTTCATTACAAATCACCAGCGGAGCACGGGCTTCCACGCCGTTAAGGCGATTTACCGTTTCCTGCAGCATTGAGTGCTGTCCATGCAAGCTGATGAACTGCTTGGGATAGAGTTCGCGTGAAAGGGGCCACAAACGACTGCCGGTTCCTCCGGCCATGATTACGGGAAGTAACATTCCACAACCTCTAATGTGTCTCTTTTAGACTGCTATATCATTTATCAGCGGGTTATTTTTTCATCAAAAATAAAAAACAGCCACGCTACCGCCCTTGGCTTGCAGCAACCACTTTGCTGTGTAACAAGTCAATCCTGTGCTTTTTATCTCAGACTGTTAAGCGCTCAATTATTCTGCAAAAACTGACTCAGTCTGAGACCACCGCAAATAATACATTTTGTGCTGCCGAATTAACATGGTTATTGTCTCATGGATTAGCCTGGAATCTTCACAGTGGCTTATCGGATGAGCTGAACCCAACCAAATGATTCAAAAGAATATAGTCTATTTTTCAGACAATTAAAGCCTCGATAATTTTCATGCTAAAACAGCAAGATGGATAGCGCTGCTGGATATTTTATACCGATTTGCGTTTAGGAGTTTTCCTGCTATCAAAATGATTTTGGCGAATAAATTTCAATCAATTTAGATGCAGGATGAATTATTCAGACGTAAAAAAACCCGGCATTTGCCGGGCTTCTAATTATACATTCAGCTTTACTTAAATCCATTCGGATTCTTCGACTGCCAGTTCCACGTATCGCGCATCATGGCATCAATCCCGCGCGTCACGCGCCAGTCCAGCTCTGTATTGGCGAGACTTGCATCCGCCCAGAACGCCGGCAAATCACCATCACGGCGTGGCTTGAACTCGTACGGAATCGGCTTACCAGACGCCTTCTCAAACGCCTTGATCATCTCCAGCACGGAGAAGCCCACGCCGCCGCCGAGGTTGTAAGCTTTGTAGCCTTTAACCTTCGTCAGATGGTCCAGCGCCTTCAGGTGCCCTTCCGCCAAATCAACAACGTGGATGTAGTCACGCTGTGCGGTGCCGTCTGGGGTGTCGTAATCGTTACCGAATACGCCCAGCTTATCCAAACGTCCAATCGCGACCTGTGCGATATACGGCAGCAGGTTGTTAGGAATGCCGGTTGGGTCTTCACCGATTTCGCCAGATTCATGTGCGCCAACCGGGTTGAAGTAGCGCAGCGCGATGGCTTTGAAATTCGGGTCGGCTTTCGCGAAATCGCGCATCACTAATTCAACCATCAGCTTAGAGGTGCCGTAAGGGCTAGTGGTACCGCCGATTGGTGTGGTTTCCACATACGGCACCGGCGCATCTGCACCATAAACGGTAGCGGATGAGCTGAAGATGAAGCTCCACACGCCAGCAGCGCGCATCTCTTCCAGCAGCACCACGGTACCGGCGACGTTGTTCTCATAGTATTCCAGCGGCATGCGCGTGGATTCGCCAACGGCTTTCAGCGCGGCGAAGTGAATCACGGCGCTGATATCGTTGGTGGCAAACAGGTCACGCAGGCAGGCGCGATCGCGGATGTCGCCTTCAACGAAGACGGCTTTTTTACCGGAGAGCTTCTCTACGCGGTTGATAGCTTCGCGTGAGGCATTGCAAAGATTATCCAGCACCACCACGTCGTCGCCGCGCTCTAACAGCGCCAGCACCGTATGGGAGCCGATATAGCCTGCCCCGCCCGTTACCAAAATAGCCATGTGTACTCCTTTAAAACCGCGCGATGGGCGCGGTAGAGAATGAGAAAGCTTATTTCGCCAGGATTTTCTGGATGGATTCGCGGAAATCACGACCCTGTGCGTTGTTACGCAAGCCGTAAGAGACGAATGCCTGCATGTAACCCAGTTTACGGCCGCAGTCGTAGCTGGTACCGGTTAGCAGTTGCACGTCCACAGGCTTCTTCTTGCTGAGGGAGGCGATAGCATCGGTCAGCTGAATGCGGCCCCATGCGCCTGGCTCAGTACGCTCAAGCTCTTCCCAGATATCCGCAGAAAGCACGTAGCGGCCAACCGCGGTCAGATCGGAATCGGTTGAGCCCGCTTCTGGCTTCTCAATAAAGCTGGTGATGGTGCTGATATCGCCTGGGTTATCAATCGGCTCTTCGGTGGTCAGCACGCCGTATTCGGTCAGATCTTCGCCCGGCATGTGTTTTGCCAGTACCTGGCTGTGGCCAGTATCTTCGAAACGCGCAACCATAGAAGCGAGGTTGTAACGCAGGTGGTCAGCGGTGGAATCATCCAGCAGCACGTCTGGCAGCACAACCACAAACGGGTTATCGCCAATCATCGGACGCGCGCACAATACGGAGTGGCCCAGACCCAGCGGGTTAGCCTGACGCACGTTCATAATGGTCACGCCTGGCGGGCAGATTGACTGCACTTCGCTCAGCAACTGGCGCTTAACGCGTGCTTCAAGCAGCGCTTCCAGCTCGTAGGTGGTATCGAAGTGGTTTTCCACTGCATTTTTGGAAGCATGCGTGACCAGCACAATCTCCTTGATGCCAGCCGCGACGCATTCGTCAACAATGTATTGAATCATTGGTTTGTCGACGATTGGCAGCATCTCTTTCGGAATGGCTTTCGTCGCCGGAAGCATATGCATACCGAGACCTGCAACGGGGATTACTGCTTTAAGCTTGGTCATATTTATTCCATTTCATGAAGTGAATGCGTGAGGTCGATTATGCAGGATCGGCCGGTCGAGCAAGTATAATCTTAATCTGAAAATCCGACACTAACTCTCTGTCACGACATCAGAAATCGCCATTTTGGCCGGTAAAAACGCCGAAGTCCCAATGGAAAACGGATGCCCTAAACCGCTGAAAAAACGTGAAAGGATTTGTGATGATGAGACCAGAGATGGATAGAAAGGTGTGCCAACATCGCGCCATAAATGGCGCCGCTACGGACCGTGAAAATGTTGCGTCAGCTGTAGCGGCGCGATTCATCGCGCGTGTTTGAAGTTAATGACTACAACATGCCTTCAAACCACTCTGGCATAATAAACAGATTGAAGTGGTTCACCAGCATCATCAGGCCAACGAACACCACCGATACCGATACCCACTGGCGCGCATAAGGCAAAAAGCGAATGCCAATCACCGGCTTGATGAAGAACGGATGCGCGAAGGCAGAGATCAGCACCTGCGAAATCGACAGCGTCAGCGCCACGTACAGCACATTCGGCCAGATATAGGTCGTCGCAAGAACGGCTACCACCACCAGGCTCGCTACAATGTTCCAGTAAAACTCAACGTTGGTGCGCCCGTTCGCCTGCGAAATCGCGCCGGTTAAGCCGCCCATCGGACGCAGCATGCCAAACAGCAGCATCAGCGGAATCAGATGGTAAACCTGCTCGTGCGAAGCGCCGTACAGCACGCGCACAATCACCGGTGAAAGGATACCAATCGCCAGATACATCGCGCTGCTGAACAGCATGATGACGAAGGTGCCTTTCAGGAACAGCTTTTTCAGCTGCTCGGGATCCTGCTGCTTCTCCGCAAAGCGCGGCAGAGCCAGACGGTTAATCACCGGCGAAACCAACTTCAGCGGCTGCAGAATCAGCTCTTTTGCCAGCGAGTAAATCCCCAGCATCTCCGCACCCATCACTTTACCGACGATCAACGCATCCGCCTGAGTACGCAGCTGGTTAATGGTCTGCGAACCAAGCTGATAGATGCCGTAACGCACGGCGCTAACAAAGGTTTTGCCGTCGAATTCCCAGGTGGGACGCCACGATTTCTCGCCGAAGTAGATCATGCAAAGAATGCGCGTAAAGGCATTGATAAAGAGACCAAGAATCGCTGCGGCGACCGTCAGAGAGGTGAAATACAGCATCGCTACGGTGCACAGGAACGCAAACAGCTTGGTGGCCATCTCAATCTTCGCCAGCGTTACCATGCGTTTGGTTTTCACATAGTGCGCCTGATACTGCGACAAATGTCCCAGCACCAGGAAGTTGAGGCTGGTGAGCATAATCAGCCCCACCAGTTCCGGCAGGTGATAGAACCACGCCACCGGATAGGCAATCGCCAGCATAATCAGGCCAGTACAAAAACTGAGCGAGACGTTCACCCAGTAAATAGTGCTCTGTTCACGGCGATTGATATCCTGACGGTGCACGATGTAGCTGCTCATGCCCATATCCTGCAGCACGGTCGCTACCGCCAGAATCGCATTGATGATCGCCAGTAACCCCAGCTCGTGGGTTTCCAGTTTGCGCGCCAGTACGGCGAGCTGTAACACCTGAAGCAATGCGGCAAAACAGGTACTACCAAACAGCCAAACGGCCTGTTTTTTTAATCCGCTCACACCATGCGCTCCAGAATTTTCGCCAGCTCACCGTAAGCGATGTGCTGATTGAACTCAGTTTCCACTTTCTGTCGCGCCGCCGCGACCACCGGTGCCACATCCACATCGCCGCGTGACAAACGCAGCAGCGTCGCCGCCAGCTCGTCCGGATCGTTTTCCGCTACCAGCCAGCCGCTCACGTCATTCTCAATCAGCTCGGGAATGCCGCTGTGATAGGTGGACACCACCGGCAAGCCAACCGCCATCGCTTCCATCAGTGCCACCGGGATCCCTTCCATATCGCCATCCGCCGCGGTTTTGGACGGCAGCAGGAAGATGTCTGCTTCGTTCAACGCCTGACGAATCTCATCCTGCGGTTTAAAGCCCGGCATGGTGACGAACTCCTGCAGTCCGGCGCGCGCAATATGCTCGCGCATCATGCCATCCTGCTCGCCGTTACCGATGATGGTGAACTGGAACTGGCCGCCGTTATTGCGCAGAATTTCACTGGCTTTCACCGCCACATCCAACCCTTTTTTCTCGGTCAGACGCGCCACCGAAACGATACGCAGCGGTTGATGGAACGCGTCGCGCGGTCGGAAGTTAAACTTCTCCGGCTCGATGCCCATACGCGTCACGCGCACTTTTTCCCGCGGGCAGCCCATCTCAATCAGCTTGTTTTCCCACAGGTGGCTGATGGGCAGCATCAGTTCGCTCTGTTTGAACAGGTTGATGTAGTCGAGCTTATGCTCCTCAAGAATATGACGACGTGAAATGTCCGCGCCGTGGAACACTGTCGCCTGTTTACCTTTCAGCACGCCGAGTTCGCGCAGCTTATTAGCCAGCGCGCCGGCATAACCAAAGTGCACCAGGAAAACATCGGCGGTGTAAGGCTGCTTAGTGTTGGCGACAATCGCCGGCAGCAGTAATTTGCTGGCCTGTGCGCCATAGCGGCGCACGTTTAGCGACTTAAGTAACGCGCCCTTGGTGATTTTCGGCAGTATCAAACCGATACGCTGCGTCAGCTTATCAAGGTTGGATACCTTCTCTTCCGGCAGTAAATAGTGGGTTTTCGCTGCCAAATTGTAGTCATCGAACGCGGCGTGGCGATTGATCATATCGCCTGGAAACACGGAGATAATCTCCACGTCGTAGCCTGCGTCGATGAAATGCGTCACCTGATTGAGCACAAACGTCTCAGAGGCAACAGGAAAACGCATGGTGAAAAAGGTCAGCTTCATCACTTCACCCCAGGACGTTGAGAATTTCTGCTGTAATGCGGTTGCCAATCTCACGCTCCTGCGCCACCGCGGTATCAACTTTGCGTTTCACATTGTCGTAGTCGGCCAGCACCGTCTGCACTTTATCGATGAGCGATCCATCCATTAAGCTCTGCACATCGGTGGCCATCTGCGGCAGGCCGAGCTGCTTCATCACACCAAGCGACTTGTGCTCATAATTGATAGCCACGGCCGGCGTACCGAAGTTCATGGAGATGATGGCAGAGTGCAGGCGGGTACCAATTGTCAGATGACAATGGCTCAGCAGGATGCCGAGTTCGAGGTCGTTGAATTCGTCCATGATGACATGGTAATGCTCAGGATGCTCGACATGATCGCGCAGCGTCAGCGCCACCATGCGGTCATCTTTGGCGTAGCTGTCGATACCGGTGCAGGTTGAAAATGCAACCACCTGATAACCCTCAGCAATCATCGCATTGATGACGCGCCCAAAGGCAGCTTCATACTCTTTCTGCGTCACGCCAAGACGTTTATCGAACGGCGCCAGTTCACGAACGGTGATGGCAATGGTTTTGCGCGCGCTGATAATTGCCTGCCAGTGCAGCAGATTGTGGCTGGGATTCTCCACTTCGCGAGCCTGCACCAGGAAGGCGGTATCGACGCCCTTCTTCACTTTGCTGGTGGTAACGCCGTCTTGTTTCAGGCGATCGTGGCTCACCTCCTCGCGCAGCACCAGGCTATCGACGCGATCGAACACGAAGTTGGCCAGCGCGTTGACGCGTGGGTTTTCAAACGGCCCCACCGAGTGGCCTACCATATGCAGCGGCTTTTTCGCCATCAACGCACAGAGCGCGTGGTCGAATTGCGTGACGCCATACAGATCGACGAAGAACGAGCCGCCAACCTGAATGATCGCGTCATATTGCGCCAGACTTTTAGTGAACGCCGCCAAATGCGGTGGCACCGAAAATGATTTGTACAGGCCGCCTTTTCCCAGATGCGCCATCATGATGTCGGGCATCAGACGGTTCGCCACTTTGCGTTTCAGGCTGCCCACTAAACCCTTGCCAGATTTGCTGTTATGCAGGAACAGGGAATCCTGCTGAATATCCTGCTGCAATAAATAGCCAGAGCTTGTCGGATAACGGCTGATGACATCGATCTGCAAATCCGCGCGCGCAGAGTTGAGTGAATCAATCAGCCCACGTAAAATCGCGCCATCCCCACGATTTCCACAGGTATGGTTTCCTACCAATAAAATTTTCATAAAAAAACTCCGGAAAAATTTTTGTAATTTTTACAAGCCGCCAACTATCGAACTGGCAAAGTGAACTCTGTGTTAAATGACTGCAATGGGATCAAAACCCAAAAAGTAGTGCTAAACAGCGGTACTGCTATCCGGTGCGCATCAATGCGCACCCTACAAAACCATCATCAAATGCTGAGTCAAGGTAGGGTCGCCATTAATGGCGACCGGTTTTATCCATCACTGATTACGATTTAATGGCGAAATACGGCATAGCCACCTGCTCACCATTAATGACGACGGAAATAAATCCCTTCGGCTCACGCGTATCCACCTGTTCCGGCTTCAGCGCGCGCGATGCCAGCAGCAAATCGCCCTGCTCGTTGCCACCGACGCCCGCTTTACCATTGTGCAGGCTAAAGCGCTGCGGAGCCTGCTGGGTGCCGCTCCCCGGCGCGCCTTTGTCCATCACGGCATCCACGCGCGCACAGCGACCGGTCAGGAAGCGATCCTTGGCGGTACTTTTAATCAGCACCGCGGTGGTCGGCGTCCAGCCCGCCAGCTTGACGAACACTTTGGTATCGGTCTCGGTGCGTGGCTCAATACGCACCTCAACCACAGGCGAGCTGCCTTCGGCTGACCAGCTGGCTTCAGCTTTGCTCTTCTTGCGCTGCAGATGGATCACCGCGCGTCCACCCGTGCCTTTGCCGTCGATAACCTCCATCAACGGCTGATTAGTGGTGCCGTTGCTGAACTGCGACTGGCCAAACACTTCGATTTCCCAACTATCGCCCACCGTCGGCGAATAGAAGTTGCCCAACTCAAACCAGGTTTCCTGATTGGTGTTGTTGGTCAGACGGAATCGCGAAGTGATGTAGTTGTATTTCAGGCTGCCATCAATCGCCACGCCGTAAGATTCAACGCGCGTTGAGCCCATCTCCCAAATGTTCAGCCAGCGATCGCCTTCAAGCGAGTTATCAATCCAGCTGCCCGACTGCAAATTGGTCTGACGCATATTCAGGCGCGAGTTGCGTGCATTGAGCGGGTTCTTACAATCCTCGATGCTCAGCGCATCAATAATCCACTGTCCGTTCGAGATATCGCCAGGAAAATCACTGTGTTCAATCCAGCCGTTATGAATGATCGATTGGCTGCAGCGCGGCAGATTCAGCACCATGCCGCCTTTACAGTGCTGAGCATTGAAGTTAGAGAGCTCAATCGCGGTGCTGTGATCCCAGGCTCCCGCCTTTTGTCCTGACCAGCTGGCTTTAATCACATCACCCGTACAGGCGTTGGCGTACCACTGATCGATTTTGCAATCCAGCGTATCCAGCAGGCTGAGCGAAACACCGCCGACCTGATTGAAGCGCAGGCAGGCACCGCGGAAGAACTGGCCACCCGGGCAGGTATTGCGGAACAAGCCCTGCTTGTTGGGACGCTTATCGTTGTTACCGTTGAAGTTGAGGTTGGAGATTTCGGTCCAGCGCGCATTCACCTGGAACAAAAATTCAGAACGTCCATCCGAGACCAGCGTGGTCGCCGGGAAGTATCCGAAGTTGACCATGGCGCCGGAAATGCGGAAGAAGCGACGTCCTTCGTCACCAAAATCACATTCGGTGACGAAGAAGGTCCCCGCCGGGAACTGCACGCAGATTTGCTGGCTGGCATCAATCGACCATTGGTACATGGCTTTAATTGCTGGTGCCGTATCGGTTTTGCCATCGGCAATCGCACCGAAATCAAACAGCGTCAGGCGGTTAAAATCTTCTACCACGCGGCGCCAGGTAAACCCGTTGCCGCTGAAGTTCACGCCGCCATCATCTTTGCCATCGCCGAAGGTGCCAACGAATTCGCCGCCGCCCACTTCCAGCCCTTCGTGCCAGCTTTTCAGCTTAATTTTGGCACCGGCGAACAGCGGACGCGTTTTGCGCAGCTCTTCGACCGACGGGATTTCACCAATCAGCTGATAGCCGTTCGGCTGCGCCAGACGCTGGCTGAAGTTGCTCTGATTGGGACGAGAGACATCGCTGATGGAAAACAGCGTATTGCCCTGATTATCTTCCACCACCATTGAGTGAGCAGGATCGGCAATTAACGCGGCGTTATCATGAATAAATTGCGCAAAGTTGCCCTTATTCAGCGCGATAGGCTGGCTGATTTGTGACACTTTGCCGTTGGCGTCGCGCAGGAAAACCGGGATTTGATTACCGGACTGACTGGCATCGCTACCCGCCTTGCCAATCCACAGTTTACCTTCAAAGTTCTGCCAGAACTGTGGCGGCATGGTGTAAACGTTTTCTGGCGTTAAAATCGGTACATCGCCCGGCGGTACGCTAGAGGGATCGACCGCTTTTAAGGCCGGTTGGCCGCTTTTTGCGGCGTAGCTGGAAAACGCACTCACCGAGAGCGCGGCAACAATGGAGGAGGCTGCGGTCTGCAAGACTTCTCTTCTTTTCATGCTTCAATTCCCGTGGTTATACGGCCAAAAAGGATTCCCGAGGCACGATAGTTGTCGCTAAACAAGCGCGAGCCAGCTCTGTTTGATCTGGTTACCGTCAAACTTGAGCGCGGTTTCTTTGGTTTTTTCACTCATCGCGTAGAACAGGGCATCATCACTGGCCAACTGTTCCATGCGCTTTAAGAACTGGGTTTTGTCATTCATCGGCACCAGGAAACCATCTTCACCATGATTGATGATCTCCTGCGGGCCGGTTGGGCAATCGTATGCCACCACCGGCAGCGACCAGGATTTCGCTTCCAGCAGCACCAGCGGCAAGCCTTCGTAGCGCGAGGTCATCAGCGCCATGTCGCTTTCGCGATAGTAATCGTTGATATTGCTGACTTTGCCAACAAAGTTGACGCTGTTGGTGATCCCCAACGCCGCAGCCTGGTCGTGCAGCTGCTGACGCAGTTCACCGTCACCGGCAATCACCAGCGTCCACTCTGGATGTTTCTTGCTGAAATCCGCCCAGATATCCAGCAGCAGGTCGAATCCTTTCTGGTTATCAAGACGCCCCACCGCTAATGCCTGGCGGCTGCGCGTCTGGCGCTGAAACGCCTTATAAACCACAGGATTGGGGATTTGCTGGCTGGCGATGTTCCAGCGATTAAACACCTGATGATCTTTGTCGGTTAAGACGATCACCTGGTCGTAATAGCGCAGCATCAGCCATTTCAGCAATTTGATTGGCTTGCTGAAGGAGTTAATCGCGATATGTTCGCAGGCATAGGCTTTAAAACGCTTTTTCTTCAGCGCCATCAGGTTCCAGAACGCAAACATCACGCTCAGGCGGCCCATACTGATCAGAAATACGCTGTCGAAGCCTTCCTGATGAATGCTAGCGACGGCGCTTTTAATCGGGTTGCTGTGGCCTTCAAAGCTGACAATCTTCTTCACCCGTTCAAACGGATAAAAGGTTTTGCCGCTGCCTTCCAGCGAGTAAATGGTGACGTCATGCTGCTCGCCGAGGCACTCAGACATAAAGTTGCAGATGTTTTCCGTGCCCGCATATGAGTAGGCATCTTTAATCACCAAAACGATCTTTTTCATTAATCCTTTCCACCTCAACGACTGTTTAATTGAGACCCAAATCATTCATGCTGCAACAAGGCGGCAAGTGCGACCATCCCCCGGAGCTTACTGAAGTAAGTGGCTGGGGTGGACGTGCGCAGCCAACGCAGTTGCAGCGCGAAGGATGCCGGGTCTAACGATGCTTAAGAGCGAAAAGGACGCCATTCACCATGTACCACGTGTAATAGTAATATACTTTTAACGGATTGTTTTTATAGATAATTCTTAATAGTTCGAGGTGCCACTTCGCCGCTTTATTCTTGTTACGTGACAGGGAATCACCCAGCTCGTAATAGTTGACCAGGATGTTCTGGATCACGCGGGCTTGTTTGTAGCGCTGGAACAATTCATAGAGGAACAGGAAATCTTCGTGACCTTTACGTTGGAAGAAGATGCCCTGAGGAGGACGGCGGAAACACACCGATGAGAAGCACACGCGATACTGCTTCTTCACGAAGTTTTCCTGCTGCAGGTAGGGTTTGCTGTAAGTAATGTCGTGATCGGCGGTTTTGGTTTTGTAGTGATAGTGCGTAATCACAAAATCGTCGCCAGCGGCGATGGCCGCTGCCTGCTCCGCCAGCTTTTCCACGTGCCATTCATCATCGCTGTCAAGAAACGCGATGATCTCTTCTTTTGCCGCGCGCAGCCCAACGTTACGGGTCTCGGCGGCACCAAGATTCATCTCGTTATCCAGGATGGTGATACGCGTGTCCTGACAGTGTTCACGCACCAGGGCAAGTGAATCATCGGTCGATTTGTCGTTGATCAGGTAAAGATGCCAGTCGCTGTAGGTCTGGTTGCTGATCGACTCAACCGCGCGCAATACGGTATTCCGCGCGTTATACATCGGCATCACAATACCGATGGTGCCAACATGATTTGTCATTTATCTACCCGGAGTTTCAGGAACCAAAAAATTGCCCCCGTTATGGGAGCAAGTGAAAGTCAAATAAGTGAATCAGGAAACGGCTCTTCTACCCGTGAAGCGTGACTTGACCTTATCGAGCAGGCGATTCATGAAGTAAGCGCGGTTGTCACGATTGGTCAGAAAGAAGTAGCGCGCGAAACTGAGGCTGGCCTGTAGCGATTTGCCATCCATCTTGTAGCGCAGCGGTAGCTTGAATGCCTTATAAGTATGGATATCGCGCGTGGTCAGATGCGGCTTCATGGTATCGAGCCAGAAGAACGAGTATTTCACCGACTCGCCTTTGTGCTTGGAACCAAATTTGGTCACCAGATGGTACGTTGCCAGCGGCTTGTCGATCATCACGAAGTCATAACCCATGCGGTCGGCACGAATACAGAAATCGTAATCCTGATGGCGGATATAACGCGCATCAAACTGGATTTTCGCTGCATCCTCACGCTTCAACACAATGGTGCTGGTCTGGATAAAGCCATAACAGCCGAACAGATACTCAGCCACGGTTTCGTTTTTACCGGGCGGTTGCATCGGCATCACCTTGAGGAAGCTGCCATCCTGATGGATGTTCACCTGACTAAAGATGACGTAGCGTGACTTGCCCTGCGCGTCGAGCCTGGCGATGGTTTCACTGACTACCCGCAGTTTATCGGGATGCCACTCATCATCGGCATCAAGGAAGCTGATAAAATCGCCCGTTGCCAATTCGATGCCTTTATTACGGGCACCCGCGCCGTTGAGTTTCACCTCAGACAGCTCAAGTTTGATATCCAGATCCTGATAACGCTCGCCGCGTACTACCTGCGCCAGTTCGGCTGCATCAGCCGATTTGTCATCCACAATGATGACTTCAAAATTGCGATAGGTTTGCGCTTTGACGCAATCAAGCGTCGTAACAATCGATTTCGACGCGTTATACGCGGGAATTACAATTGAGAAGCGGATGTCCTGCATTGCCAGCACCTCTTAAACAGCTGTTCCAGATTCAACGGTATCGCGTTCGGCCCCGAGAAAGGAATCGGCTTTGCTCTGAAAAATCATGCCGTTAGTATCTTTTCTCATTAGGACTTTACGTACCATCACGGGAATACCTAAGACTGTGCTGTGTGTATGTGTTTGGGCACAAAATGCACCCGATAAAAATTGCACCGGTCGCCCTGTATGGCGCCTCTACAAGACGTAGAGTGCGCATTTTTGCGCACCTGGCGTAAAGCGTCTTTGCCATAAAAAAGGGGCGGTAAACCGCCCCTTTTGTTTACTGCTTAGCTTTTGGTTTCTTTGCCGTATTCGTAGTTGTAGTAGTCGTAGCCATAACCATAGGCATTCGACGCTTTACGTACGACGGCGTTGAGGATGACGCCTTTGATCTCGATGCCATTCTGCGCAAAGCGCTTGTAGCTGACATCCAGTTCTTTGCTGGTGTTGGTTTCGAAACGCGCCACCATCAGCGAAGTGCCGGCCAGCTTACCGATGATAGAGGCATCGGTGACGGCCAGAATCGGCGGCGTATCAATCAATACCAGGTCATAGTTTTTGCTCGCCCAATCCAGCAGCTCACTCATACGACGGTGCATCAACAGCTCAGACGGGTTCGGCGGTACCTGACCGCGCGGCAGGAAGTCAAAGCCGTAAACGCCTTTCTGAATCATCGCAGGCGAGAACTCGCTTTTGCCTGACAACACGTTTGACAGACCGGATTTGTTATCCGCACCCAGCAGTTCGTGGGTATAGCCGCGGCGCATATCACCATCAATGAACAGCACGCGCTGACCCGCTTTTGATACCAGCGTTGCCAGGTTGGCACAGATAAAGGTTTTACCAATACCAGGGCTTGCACCGGTGATCATCAGGATGTTGTTTTTCGCTTCCATCATGGCGAAGTGCAGACTGGTACGCAGGCTACGAATCGCTTCAATTGACAGATCGGTGGGATTACCCAACGCCAGCAGCGTATTGTGCGGGTCACTTTTCTCTTTATGACCGCGACGCGCCAACGCTTCGGTATCTTTCTTACGTTGCCATTCAGAGAGCGGTACGCTGGCATAGACGTTCATGCCCAGCTCTTCCAGCTGCTCTGGATTTTCGATGCCGTGGTGGAACAGCGCTTTCAGCAGAATCAGACCTACAGAGAGCATCAAGCCGAGAATCAAGCTAGCAGCGATGATCAGCGGCTTCTTCGGCGCCACCGGGCTACCGGCCGTTTCGGCGCCATCGATAATACGCACATCACCGACGGTGCTGGCTTTACTGATGCCCAGCTCCTGCTGACGATTCAGCAGCTGCATGTAGATTTCCTGACCTGACTGCACATCACGCGTCAGACGCAGAATCTCTTGCTGAGTTTGTGGCATACCTGAAATGCGTTTATTCAGTTTTGCCTGCTCATCTTCCAGCGTTTTGCGTTTTTCCAGCAGGGCGCGGTACGTTGGGTGATCTTTGGTGAACAGCTGGGAAACTTCCGCTTCTTTGAAGGTAAGTTCGTTCAGCTGGCTCTGCACGCTCACAGAAGAGTCGAGTGCCGATTTGGCTTCCAGCGACATATCCACTGACTCATTCTGACGACGGAACGTATTCAGCTTATCTTCAGCCTCATCCAGGTTGCTACGCACCTGTGGCAGCTGAGTGCGCAGGAACTCAAGGCTCTTCTCTGCCTGCTCTGATTTGCGCTCAACGTTCTGCAGCAGATAGTTGTTAACGATCTGGTTCAGTACGCGGCTGGCCTGCTCTGGATCTTCATCCTGATACTCCAGACCAAGGACGCCAGTGGTTTTGCCTTTATCCGCCACGGTCAGTGCACCCAGAACGTTTTTAATCGCCTGCAGTTCGCTGAGTTTCGTTACGTTGAAGCTGGTGCCTTCGTCCGCCTGAATACCACTGACCAACATGGTCACGTCGCCGTGGTTTTCCAGTTGTCCAACCCGACCTTTAAACAGCTCGTCGCCATTGTTGGTGACGGTGTAGGTTTCTGGGCCAGTCACTTCCAGCTGCACGGTGCGTTTGTCGATAGAATGCGGAATTTCCAGACGTGAGATAGCGATTTGCGCCGGTTTGTTGCCCATCAGGCGCGACATACCTTTACCAATCACCGGGAAGTACTTTTGCTGCACCACCGTGTCCAGACCGAGGTCGGCAACCGTTTTACCAATTACCATGCGGGATTCAACAATCTGAATCTCGGTATCGGAAGCTGGCGTCGTCGGCAATACATCCTGCAGCTCGTTCAGAACCGAGGCGGTGTTCTTCTGCTCAACCTGCACCATGGCATCGGCGCTGTAGATTGGCGTGGCAAACAGTGTGTAGAGGGTCGCCACCAGCATAAAGAATGCGGTAACGGCAACAATGATCCAGCGATGATCAATCAGCTGTCCCACAAGATGCGCCAGATCCCATCCATTCGAATCTTCCTTTGGCGCGGTCATAACCTTGTTTTTGATATTCATGGATAATCCCAACTATCGGCTTAATACGTTGACCCATTTCTGGGTAGCGTTTTCCAGTAACCCGTAGACCTCTTCAAAGGCCTCGCGACTTTTTTTGTACGGATCCGCAATTTCCTGTTGGTTGAGCCAGTGCCCAAGCAGCATGGTTTTTCCGCGTGCGGCTGGATCGATGCGATTCACCTGCTCAACATGACGCTTTTCCATCACCAGAATCAGGTCAAAGTCACGGCACATGCTGGCCGTTAACTGTTGTGCCTGATGGCCCTCGAGCGACACGCCATGTTCGGCGGCCACATCAAGCGCGGTCTGATCGGCCGGATAACCTTTCAGAGCGCCCAGCCCTGCAGAAGCAACCCGGATATTCGGAAGTGCGCGTTTGAACAGACGCTCCCCGGTAGGGGAGCGGCAAATGTTGCCGACGCAGACGACTAACACGGACTTAATCATGGCGAAACCTTAGTTACCCCAGGTGCGGAAACGGAGTGCCGCGGAGCTGGCGTCGTCCACACCGACGATGGTCGGCAGCAGACCTGAAATCACACGGTTCCAACGGGTAATTGGGGTGGCGGTGACGTAGACGATGTCGTACGGCTCCAGTTGGAATTCGGTACCCATCACCATGGATGCCGCATCTTTCGTGTTCAGCTGATAGATGTTGGCAATCTTAGTGCGATTGGCGCCGCGAATCGGACGAATCACGAACACGCCGGTAGCATCAGAGGTGGTCTGATCCATACCCTGCGAGTTGCCCAGTGCTTCAGCCAGCGTCATGCCGCTGCGGTCCATCTTCAGCGTTGACTGCTGCTTCACTTCACCCATCACGAAGACTTTCAGGTCATCGTTACGAGGTACGTAAAGGATATCGCCCGGATAAAGCAGGTGGTTCTGGCTCAGGTCGCCGTTTTGCATCAGCGCCTGCAGCGAAATACGTTGTTCTTTACCGTTGTGCGTCAGCACCACGTTGCGCCAGTCAGCGTCGGCGGCTAAGCCACCTGCGGCGTTCACGGCATCCAGTACGGTCAGCGGTACGTTGGTGATCGGCTGTTGTCCCGACGTCGTCACAGAACCGGTGATGTAGGCTTTCTGCGAACGGAACGAGGCGACGTTAACGTCAACCTGCGGGCTCTCGATGAACTGTGCCAGACGGCGCGCCATCTCGGTGCGGATCTCTGTCACGGTACGACCGGCTACGCGCACTTTACCGATATACGGGTAGAAGATGCTGCCATCGGCCTGTACCCAGTTACCGGTGTCGCTGGCGCTACGGTACTGACCGGCTGGGGTGGTCAGCTCGGGGTGATCCCAAACGGTGACGTTAAGCACGTCGCCCACACCGATGCGATATTCATAGCTTTGGATTTCATTTTGCAGCAGCGGGTTAGCCTGCGCGACCAACGGCTTCGGACGCATCTGCTCAACCAGACGCGGCGTGAGCGGGAAGACGTTTACATATTTGTCGATGTCATAGTTGCTATCCTGTTGCTCAATGACATCTTTTCCACTGGTGGAAAGGTGAGAACCCGGCTCAATGGTACATCCGGAGAGAAAAGTCGCGGATACCAGTAAAGGTATCAATTTAGTTTTCATTATCATCTGATTCTTCGCTATCAGTTAATGATTGATAGAGGCGAAATCGCCCGCTGTGTAAGCGTCTTACAAAAAATTAATGTGACGGGTTAAACACTGAAACTGTGGGTCATTATTATGCGCTCCCTTGGTTTTATGTTGTCACCGTGCCATAAGACGACATCAATTAAAGTGGGTAATTCATCAGCCGGCAAATAACCCGTTTAATCAGGCGCATTGACGGCAGTTGTTTTTATAACGACACGCCCAGCGCCGGCAGTTTATAGGCGAGGACGCCACATCCGTCCCCTGCCCCGCTGTCTATCAATAGGCGCCATCGCGTTTGAGTACTACGCCAACCGTCTTGAACAGAATCGCAATATCGTTCCACAGCGACCAGTTCTTGACATACCACGAGTCGAAATAGACGCGCGTTTCATAGTCAACGTCGTTACGACCGCTAACCTGCCACAATCCCGTCATGCCTGGTTTCGCCATCAGGTAATAATCGACATCACCGGCATAACGGCAGAGTTCATCTTCAATCACCGGGCGAGGGCCAACCAGGCTCATATCGCCACGTACCACGTTCCACAGCTGCGGCAGCTCATCCAGGCTGGTTTTACGGATGAAATGGCCGACTTTGGTAATGCGCGGATCGTTCTTCAGTTTGAAGTCTTTATCCCACTCGGCGCGCGCCACCGGATCGGTACGCAGTACCTCTTCCAGCACCTCTTTCGAGTTGATCACCATTGAGCGGAATTTCAGGCATTTGAATTTGCGGCCGTTGAGCCCCACACGTTCGTGACCATAGATAGGCGGTCCACCATCGCGACCCACCATAAAGCCAAGCACCAGTAACGCCGGGGACAACGCCAGGATGATGCTCAGCGCGCCGACGATATCGAAAGTACGCTTGAGGAAACGCGAGGTGCGCTTCGCCAGGTTGTTATTCACACGCAGAATCATCACTTCATGGCTGAAGATATAGGCCATGTCAGTGCCGTAAAGCGGTACGCCGCGCAGCGTGGGGATCACCGATACGGAACGGCAATTATGCATGGCTAAGGTTTTCAGCCAGTGATCGCGATGTTGGCTCTGCTCAAACTCCACCGCGACGATGAATTGGGTTTCACTGTTGGTCAGCTGCCACAGCTCTTGCTCGTTGTGCAGCACCGGCACGCCCGAAATGCTGGCTTGTGGGCAGCTTTTGTCCACGTCGAAAAAGGCAATGACATCAAAGCCCATCACTTCTTCGCTCTGCAGTGCCTGCCAGGCTTCCTGTGCATTGCGGCTGCTGCCGATAATGATGGTCTGCTTCTTCCACATGCCGTAATGATTCAGCACGCGCTTGGAGATGGCACGCGCCAGCGGCAGGAGAATCAGCGCCAGGATCCAGGTAGTGACCCAGACGAAGCGAGACATTTGCCATTGTGAAAGTGCTGAAATTGACAAATCAATGACAGAAAATATAAGAATGGTACGAAAGATCTCTTTAAGCTCGAACCAGAATGGCTTGCGGTAGGTATAATGACGCAGGCGAACCCAGAACCAGCCTACACAAATAACCGACAGCGCAATGTGCGTGGCTATTTTTAACTGCAGATATTTTTCAGATATATCTGCCAATGGTGAGTCGGTGAACGAATTAATCAGCGCCATAGCAATAAACAACGCCGCGTTGAAACAAATTAAATCCGAGCACGCCAGTAAAATTTTGGTCAGAAGACTTTTATATGTAATTTCGTTATCGCGCATATTTAACTCTTTTATATTATTTCTCTAATCCCTAACGCCTCAATGCTGTTTAATAAATGAGCGATATATTCACTGCATTCGTTGAGGCAATCTGCGGCAAATTCTCTGAGGCCAAACCAATTCTTACTTTAGTAAGCAAGAGAATTATGATTAATACCAACAGATTAGTCTGACTTCCCTTGCCACAGTGACAGACTTTATTACCGAGTAAAAACGCGCTTCAGGCACGCTACCGCCCTTGGCTGTCGCTGCCAATGCCGCTTTCATCATCCTATTTACAGCCTGTTTTATGCGGCATTTATGCGCTAATTACTGGCCGTGGTCCGCGTGCGATCACAATTCACAACATTAGGAGGCTGAAGAGCACGCTATTAACAACATTGGCGCAGACATTTACTAACACGTTGCTATACTAGTTATTACTGGCTTGTTTACAAGTAGGCCCCGTCTTCCCTGCACTATTTTAGGAAAAAGACTACCAGCGATAAGTATTGGTGCCAGCGCTTTCAGGCCATTCCCCGCTAAAATTCAGATTAATTCGATACTCCCCGCATCATTATTTTGCATTAAAAATGCACGTGCTTAGCTGCGGATAAGAAATAATAGTGGCCTTCACTTTGCTGCGTTGTTTATCCATACTTTCGTCTTATCTTTCGCGGACAACCAACATGAATATTGTGCATGCTTGACCTATTGCGCGAATTCAACGCGCTGGAAGGTATTTGTACCCTCTTCGACGATTCACTATCATCAGATAAAGCTCAACCCCTAGACATTAAGGTGATTAACACATGTTGGAGTGGATCGTTGATCCATCGCTCTGGGCTGGATTAGTAACGCTAATCGTTCTGGAGTTGGTATTGGGCATTGATAACCTGGTTTTCATTGCCATCCTCGTAGAAAAGTTGCCGCCGACGCTGCGCGATCGGGCGCGCATATTTGGCCTGCTGCTTGCGCTGATCTCGCGTTTAGCGCTCCTCGCCTCACTTTCCTGGCTGGTTACGCTGACTCAACCGCTGTTAACGCTGTGGCAACACGACTTCAGCGCGCGCGATCTGCTGCTGCTCGCCGGAGGATTCTTTCTTCTTTATAAAGCCACTACCGAGCTGAACAGCCGCCTTGAAGGCGGTGATGAGGAAACGGGTCAAAATAAGAGCGGTGCTAAATTCTGGCCGGTGGTGGCGCAAATAGTGGTGCTGGATGCCATTTTCTCTCTGGATTCGGTGATCACGGCCGTTGGCATGGTGAATGAGCTACCGGTGATGATGGCCGCCGTCACCGTCGCGATATTGCTGATGTTGCTGGCGAGCAAGCCGTTAACGCGTTTCATCAATGGCCATCCCACCATTGTGATTCTCTGCCTGAGTTTCCTGCTGATGATTGGTTTCAGCCTGGTGGCAGAAGGTGTGGGTTTCATTATTCCAAAGGGCTATCTCTACGCCGCTATCGGCTTCTCAATATTGATAGAGATCCTTAACCAGCTGGCAATTTTCAATCGCCGTCGTTATCTCTCTGCAGGCCGCCCGCTGCGCCAACGCACATCGGAAGCGGTGTTGCGCATTCTGCGTGGCGAGGCACAGCGCGCAGAACTGGATGCCGATACCGCTTCATTAGTGGGCGACAGCGAAGAAGGCGCGCTGTTTAATCGTCAGGAGCGACGCATGATTGCGCGCGTGCTGGGACTGGGCCAGCGGCAGATTAATAGCATCATGACCTCGCGCCATGACGTTGAACACATCGACCTCAGCGAAGATCCCGCGGAGATTATGGCCAAGCTCGATCGTAATCAACATACGCGCATTCTTATTACCGAGCAGGGACGCGACCCGCTTGGCGTGGTACACGTCATTGATCTGCTTCATCAATCACTGCATAGCAAATCACTGGATTTACGCGCGTTGGTTCGCCAACCGTTGATCTTCCCTGAGCGCGTTACGCTGCTGCAAGCGCTGGAGCAGTTCCGCAATGCTCGTACTCATTTTGCCTTCGTGGTCGATGAGTTTGGATCGGTCGAAGGGGTGGTTACGCTGAGCGATCTCATGGAAACCATTGCGGGTAATCTGCCCATTGAAGGGGAAAAAGTGGACGCGCGCTACGATATACAGCCGCTGCCAGATGGGGGTTGGGTGGCGAATGGGCATATGCCGCTGGAGGATTTAGCGGTTTATGTGCGCCTGCCGCTGGATGAGAAACGTAATTATCACACGCTGGCGGGATTACTGATGGATAGCCTGCAGCATGTGCCGCAGGAAGGGGAAGAGTTACAGATTGGCGATTATTTGCTGCGGACGCTGCAGGTGGAAAACCACCGCGTGCAGAAGGTAGAGATTGTGCCGGTGGCATCGATATAACAAGGTTGAATATTAGGTAGGGTGCGCATTAATGCGCACCAGGTCGCCACCAATGGCAACTCTACGAATATTGTTACGGCTGCTTCGGCGGTTGCTGGCGATCCAGCCATTCATTCAGGCGGGATTTAGCTTGGTTCTGCAGCTGCTGACGCACCACATCATCCACCGGTAACGAATACTGCAAATTATTCCATCCGCCATACATGCGCAGCGGAATGGTTTGCTGATTCAACAAATTGGCGAGCTTATCGTCACCCTTCCAGCCGCGCAGCATCATATTGACGGTGACATCCAGCTGCTGTTTCACCAGATCGACACTGCCTTTAGTTTGTACCGCCAGGCGACTGTTGCCACCTTGCAAGTCCGGCATGGAGATAATGCCCTGCTTAAGGCTGACTCTTCCGCTCAACTGCTGAATGCCCTGATCGTCAGGCTGATCGTTAGTTACGCGATTACTGACGCGCGCCACCGCACGACGCACCATCTGCTGCAGATTCAGCTGTGCCAGTTGTAGATTGGCCGCTTCCAGATCTGCACTGCCCTGCCAGTTGCGTTTGCCCTCTTCAATGCTCAAGCCTGCTCCGCTGAGATCGCCCTGCAGAGAAATGGTACCCTGTAAGGTTTCCGGCAGCTCTAACGCTCTGAGCAATGGCGCAATCGCGATGTTCTCCAGTTCTGGCTGCAGCGTGACTTGCGTCACCGGATTGCGAATGTCGACCGTTCCCGGCAGAGAGAAATGGCCTTCACCGAATTTCCCCTGCAGCTTACTCAGCGTCATTAACCCCTGCTGATTGCTGGCGGCGATCTGTAAACTGGTGAGCGTTAAGCCGCGCCACACGCTGCTATCTGCAGTGAGGTTGAGCATCAGATCCATTTGATTAAGCGGCGAGTCACTGTTATCGCGCATGCGCGGCTCGGCGATCACCGGGGTCCGCATAACGCTGGCGTGCTGTGTGGCGCTGCTGTCAGTCGCGGGCGCGCTGGCCATCAAATTATCGAGATTTAACGTGGTGGCATGCAGCGCCAGATTGAGCTGCTGCGGTAATGCCAAACGCCCCTCAGCGTTGCCGTCTAGCGCACTGTCATTGGCGATAAGCTGCATGTTTTGCAGTGAGAAGTGCTGGTTATCACCGTTCCATTCGCCCTGAGCGCTCAAGGTCCCTTTAATCCCCTGCGGCGGTAGATTGGCACCGTCCAGCGCATAGTTCAGCTCACTAAACTGTCCAACCAGACGATGTGGATACTGCGCCACATTCATTTGCCCTTTGAGATTTACGCTGAAGTTGCGCTGGTTGCGCGAGACACGCGTAGCGAGTTCGATATTCGCCTGCTTGCTGGCATCCTGATCGAGATTGAGATTGAGGTCGCGGAAGTTGTACTCATCGCCACCCTGCTGTTGCCAAATCAGCAGGCTGTCTGCCAGACGCAGTTTGCCGATATTGAATGACCAGCCATTATTAACGCTGCTGACCGGTTCCGCGTCACCCGGCCCCACCGGCGCACCGCTTGGCTTCTGCGCGTCGCTTTCGGGTGTCACACGGATAATGGCATTTTTTAGCATCACCTGGCTGACGCTGAGCTGGTGTGATAACAGCGGCCAAAGATTGACATCCAGCCGCATATTATCGGCTGTGACCATTGGCTGTGTGGCGCCGGGTGCCGTTAAGCTCATGCGCCCGGCAAGGATGCTCAGCTGCGGCCAGACATGCCAGCGCAGATCGCCGCTTACCTGAAGCTGATAACCACTGCGCTGCTCAACCTGCTGCACCATATAGGTACGAAAGTCGTTGGGATTGACCAGTAACACCAGTGCCGTCATGCCCGCTACGACCACCACTAACAGGATGGCCAGTGTTGTTATCACTCTTCTCATCAAATCCTCATTGCCTTGATACTTCAAGTTGCAGCAGCCTTGGCTGCGCTCGCTCATCCCAGTCACTTACTGATGTAAGCTCCCGGAGATTGACTCGCTTGCCGCCTTGCTGCACCTCGACGTATTTTGGCAAGCCTTTTTTAGTCAGTCTTTGTCGATGCGGCTGGCATCCGCGCCCTGCTGACCACGATATTTCGCATCTTCGCGGCGGTTATACGGGCGTGCCGCCGGGCCTGATAATGGCTCAAAGCTCAAAGCACCAATTAACATGCCCGGACGCAGCGCCAGCGGCAGTTTGCCCGAGTTGTAGAATTCCAGCACGATACGGCCTTGCCAGCCAGGGTCGATGCGGTGTGCCGTCACGTGCACCATCAGACCAAGACGCGCCAGCGAAGAGCGTCCATCCAGCCAGCCGACCAAATCGTCTGGAATGGTCACCGATTCCAGCGTCACCGCCAGCGCCAGTTCGCCCGGATGCAGGAAAAAGGCTTCGCCTTCCGGCAGCACAATCTCATCGCTCATGACGCGGTCCAGCGCGGCACTGACTTCGTGCTTCGGACCACTCAAATCGATAAAAGCTGCCGTGTGGCCGCTAAACGTACGGAACTGATTGCCAAGACGGACATCTACCGTCGCGCCGTTAATACGTTCCACTGGCGGGCGCGGCTCAATCGCCAACTTTCCGTTGTCCAGCCAGGCTTCAATATCGCGATCGCATAATCTCATCGCTGGTACTCCCTGATTTAAGTGTAGCGAAAGGCTACGACAGCGCGTCACGCTCATCCGGACGCCGTGTCGTTAAAGATACTGATTAATCTTGGCCTTAAGGATATCAATCGCGATACGGTTTTTCCCGCCGCGTGGCACAATGATGTCAGCGTACTGCTTAGAAGGTTCAATAAATTGCAGGAACATAGGGCGCACCGTCTTCTGATACTGACTCATCACTGAATCCATCGAACGTCCGCGCTCATTCACATCGCGTTTCATGCGGCGCATCAGGCAAATATCCAGCGGCGTATCGACGAAGATGGAGAAATTCATCTCCTGACGCAGGCGCGCATCGGTTAACAGCAGAATGCCCTCAAGGATGATCACTTTCTTGGGTTTGAGATGAATGCAATCGCTGGTGCGGGTGTGTTCAACGTAGCTGTAAACCGGCAACTCAATATCCTGTCCTGCCTTGATCGCACGCAGATGCTGCAGTAGCAAATCGTGATCCATCGCACTCGGATGGTCGTAATTGGTTTTTACCCTCTCTTCCATGGTGAGGTGGCTCTGATCTTTATAGTAGGCATCTTCGGGGATCACACCGATATGCTCGTCACCGACCTGGTCACGGATTTCACGATAGAGCGTGCTGGCGATAAGACTTTTTCCGGATGCGGATGCACCTGCGATGCCAACGATCACGCACTGATGAGACTTGTCAGTCATACTTTTTTAAGACCTGATAACTGGAGCCTGCCTAAGCCGAAGCTGCAACGGGCCGAATGAGAGGGTTAGTTGGCGGCAATTATAGGTATTTCACCGGTTTGATGCCAGAGAAATGGGCCAGCGGCTTTTCAGAATATCCCCTTTTGCAGCCAGACGCTTAATCGATACACTGTTCATCTGCCAATACTGTAACCGTATTGGCTATCGAATAAGAGCCGCAAGGAAAAGTATGAGCTGGAAAACCCTGACCTATTTTGGCGACAGCATGTTGCTGATCCCCACCGCGGTGATTATCGCACTCGTTTTACCCTGGAAAAGCGACAACCGCCAAACCGTTTGGTATTGGGTGTTAGCCTTTGGTCTCGCCGGCCTGCTGGTGAGCATCTCGAAAATTATGTTCCTTGGCTTTGGCATTGGTAGCGCCAGATTCAACTTTACCGGTTTTAGCGGCCACAGCGCCATGTCTGCCACGCTGTGGCCGGTCATGATGTGGCTGGTCTCCGGGCGCTGGTCGCCGCGCTGGCGCGTGGTCACTATTGGCATTGGCTACCTGATCCCGCTGATGGTCGGTTTATCTCGCCTGGTGATTCATGCCCACTCTAAAAGCGAAGTGCTGGCTGGACTGATGTTGGGCTTCATGCTCAGCACGGCTTTCTTACTGAGCCAGCGCCACACTGCGCTAAAAGGCTTCAGCCTGGCGCAGATCAGCGTGGCATTATTGGTGCCGCTGTTACTGCTCGGTCATGGGCGTGTAGCAACCACACAACAGTTTCTTGAACGTTTCTCGGCCAACCTTGCAGGTTTGGAAAAACCTTACACCCGCGCCGATCTTTTTCGCCATTAATCGTTGGCCCTTGGTGCGCAAAGAGCCAATTAATTCAGGGAATAAGCCGTAAAATAGATTTCCCCGCAGAGATCTTAAACAGATGTGCTAGCATGAAAAATAGAGATTAGATTGGCGCATTTTCCAATGTGGCGCAGCTGGATTCCTGCATGACCCTCGAAATATTAACCTCACAGGATCGACCGCAAAATACCTGGCTTCATGCGCTAATTTTTGGCGCCCTGGCCTTTCTGCTGACACTGTTTTGTCTGGAACTGATTGTCATTAGCGGACGTATTTCCCCGCTGTGGTACTCCACCGCGCTGATGACCGTCATTGTGTTTCGGGCGCCTTTAAAATATGTGCCGTTATTGCTTATCGCGTGCGTGATTGGCACTGCGTTAGCGAGTCTCATCATTATTGGTCCCGCCCTCAGCAACATTAAATTTGCCATCTTAAATATGTGTCAGGCCATCCTGGGTGGCCTGATGCTGCGCGCGCTGCTCGATCGCCGCGCGCCGCTCAATTCGCTGCTGGACTGGGTGCGTTTTGCGTTATGCGCTGGCCTGCTTGCGCCGCTGCTCGGTGGGTTGCTGGCGTTATGGATGTTGCATGTCGAAGGTCACGCTTCCCTGCCCTTTTTCTCAACGTGGGTTATTTCGGAAGTGATTGGCGTACTGGCTTTTGGCCCCGTTTTGCTGCTCTGGCCCAACAAACCGCTGCGCCAGTTGATTACGCCCGGCCGCCAGCTGGAAACATGCCTGACCTTGTTCGGCACCCTGCTGGCAAGCTATTTATCGCTGCGCTTTCTGCCCTGGCCCTTTACCTTTATCGTAGTGATCCTGTTCTGGTGTTCGGTACGCCTGCCGAAATTTGAAGCTTTCCTGCTGTTCTTCCTGAATGCCAGTTTCATCTCGATACTGCTCGCCTTTAACTGGGTGAATCTGACGCAAAATGGCCTGCTGCTGGGCCAGGTCAGCACCTGGCTACCGTTCCTGCTGGTGCTGCTGCCCAGTCATGCTATGGCGCTGGTGATGGATGCTTTCCAGCGTGAAAAGCGCCATATCAGCGAGAGTGAAACGCGCTTTCGCAATGCCATGGAGTATTCGGCCATTGGCATGGCGTTGGTCTCTCCCAACGGTGGGTGGCAGCAGGTTAATCAGTCGCTGTGCCGGACGCTGGGCTTCCCGGCGGATGAGTTAAAAAAGCTGACCTTTCAGCAAATTACGCATCCTGACGATCTCAACAGCGACCTGCAGCAGCTGGAACGTTTGGTGGCCGGTGACATCATGACGTACACCATGGAGAAGCGCTATTTCCGCAAAGATGGCGAGATCGTCTGGGCGCGGCTGACCGTCTCTATGGTGCGCGACGCCGCGCTGCAGCCGCATTATTTCATCGCGCAGATTATCGATATTTCCGAACTGAAGCAGAGCGAGCAGATAAATCGCCGCCTGATGGAGCGCATCACGCTGGCGAACGAAGCCGGCGGCATTGGCGTCTGGGAATGGAATTTGCTAACCGGCGAAATGCTGTGGGATAAACGCATGTATGAGCTGTTTGCGCTGGCTCCTCACCAAACGCCAACCTATGATTTGTGGCTGCATCTGCTCGACCCGGCAGAGCGCGAAAGCGCAGCGTTGATTGTTCAGCAGGCCATTGAGCGCCGCAGCGCCTTCCAGATTGAATACCGTATTAATTTGCCCGAAGGCCCGCGCTATGTGCGCTCTGAGGCCAACCGCATTCTGAGTCAGGATGGACAGATTGAACGCATGTTGGGCATCTGTCAGGACATCACGCCGCTGCGCGCGCTGAACGAAGCGCTATTCCAGGAAAAAGAGCGCATGGCAATCACCCTGGATTCTATCGGTGAAGCGGTCATCAGTACCGATGATGAAATGCGCGTTACCTTTATGAATCCGGTGGCAGAAACGCTCAGCGGCTGGTCACAAGAGAAAGCCGCAGGCGTGCCGATTACCGAACTCCTTAATATTACCCGCGGCGAAACCGGGCCGCGCGTGGATAATCTGCTGCTGTGCCAACTGCCCGGTGAAAAAATCTCACCCGATCTTGATGAAGAGCTGGTGCTGCACACGCCGGATGGCGCATTAGTGGAGATCCACTACAGCATTACGCCGCTGAAAACCTTAGCGGGTAGCAGCATCGGCGCGGTGATGGTTATTCAGGACGTCAGCGAATCCCGCAGAGTGATGAAGCGCCTGAGCTACAGCGCTTCACACGACATGCTGACGCGCCTGCCGAATCGTCATAGCTTTGAGCAGCGGCTGAAACGCCTGGTCAACGATGCCGCGACCCACCACACCCAGCATGTCCTGGTGTTTATCGATCTCGATAAATTTAAAGCGGTCAATGATACCGCCGGACACGCCGCGGGTGATGCGCTACTGCGCGAGCTCGCAGAACTGATGCCACATTATTTACGCTCCAGCGATATGCTGGCGCGCTTAGGTGGCGATGAATTTGGCCTGCTCTTACCGAACTGTGAAGTGGATCAGGTGCGGGATGTGGTACAGCAGATAGTTGCGGCGGTTAGCGAACACCGTTTTATATGGCACGATACACCTTATTACGTCGGCGCAAGTGCAGGCATTACGCAAATCGATGAACACAATTGCATCAGCACCGTAGTGATGTCACAGGCGGATGTTGCCTGCTATAGCGCAAAACATGCCGGCCGTGGCCAGTATCACGTTTATCAGGAAGTGCAGATGTAATCTGCCACGTCTACCCATTGCCAGCCCGCGCTGGCTGCGCTAAAGTCGCCCCCTTTTTTCCGGCATGGGGGATAAATATGTTTATCGGATTCGATTACGGCACGGCCAACTGTTCAATTGCAGTCAGTGATAATGGCACGCCGCGTCTGCTGACGCTGGAGAATGGTCAGCGACTGCTTCCCTCCATGATTTGTGCACCAACGCGCGAAGCGATCAGTGAATGGCTACATCGCCATCATCAGGTGCCAACGCCAGACAGTGAAGGCACGGCATTATTGCAGCGTGCGCTGCGCTTTAACCGCGAAGAAGATATTGATGTCACGCCGGGTAGCGTGCAGTTTGGCTTAACCGCCTTGCAGCAATATATGGTCGATCCCGAAGAAGTGTGGTTTGTGAAATCACCAAAATCCTTCCTCGGCGCCAACGGCCTGAAACCGCAGCAAATCGCCTTCTTTGAAGATCTGGTGTGCGCCATGATGCTGCACATCCGCCAGCAGGGTGAAACCCAGCTCGATCGCCCGATTGAGCAAGCGGTGATTGGTCGCCCGATTAACTTCCAGGGATTAGGTGGCGAAGACGCCAACCAGCAGGCGCAAGGCATTTTGCTACGCGCGGCACAGCGTGCGGGTTTCCGTGATGTGGAGTTTCAGTTTGAACCGGTGGCAGCGGGTCTGGATTTCGAAGCCACGCTGGAGAAAGAGACGCGCGTGCTGGTGGTGGATATCGGCGGCGGCACCACCGACTGCTCAATGTTGCTGATGGGTCCGGAGTGGCGCAATAAAACCGATCGCCGGGAAAGTTTACTGGGACACAGCGGCTGCCGCGTGGGCGGTAACGATCTCGACATCATGCTGGCGTTCAAAACCCTGATGCCACTGCTTGGTCTGGGAGGCAATACCCAGAAAGGGACCGCGCTACCTGCGTTGCCATGGTGGAACGCGGTGGCCATTAACGATGTGCCAGCGCAAAGTGATTTCTACTCCGCCGCCAGCGGCAAGCTGCTGCGTGATTTAATTCGTGATGCCGAGCAAGGCGACAAGGTGGCGCATCTGCTGAAGGTGTGGCAGCAGAAGCTGAGCTATCGTTTGGTGCGCGCGGCTGAGGAGAGCAAAATTGCGCTGTCGGAAGTCACCGAAAGCGATGCCTCACTGGCGTTTATCGCCGCCCAGTTACAGGCCCAAATCAGCGCGACACAGCTGGAAGAAGCCATTAATCAGCCGCTGGAGCGTATCCTTGAACAGGTGCATCTGGCCCTTGCCACCTGCGAAACCCAACCCGAAGTGATCTACCTTACCGGCGGCAGTGCACGTTCTCCAGTCATTCGCGCCGCATTACAGCAGGCGCTTCCCGATACGCCGATCGCCGGTGGCGATGATTTCGGCTCGGTGACGGCCGGTTTAGCCCGTTGGGCCGAGGTGATGTTCGGTTAAGCTAATTGGGCGGCATAAATGACGCCCCGACAATCGGATGTAGGGTCGTCATTGATGGCGACCCACATTAAATATCAGAAATTCACGTTCGCACTAATCCCACCAACAAACGCATCTTTCACTTCGCTGACGGCGCCCGGCGCCACCACATACTGCAGGTTCGGACGCAGCTGCAGCCATTTGGTCAGCTGGGCGTTGTAGTAAATCTCATAGTTGTACTCCGAGCCATCCTGAATCGGCAGATAGGTTGGGCTATCGAAGTTGGTTTCACCGTTGGCATCGTTCTGGTCACGCAGCGAACGCGTATAGGCGCTGTTGACGTGAATACGCGCCGCACCCACGCCAATCTCATCCTGTGGACGTGCATCGAACGGCCCTTTCCAGGTAAAACTAACGGACTGATAGTTGTCTGTTTTTGAGGTTTTGTGGTCATTCATCACCGCTTGCACGGTTACGCCCAGGCCGCGGCTGACATCGCCGCCTTGCGCGGTCAGCTGTTGTTGCAACAGCACGTAACCGCCGTAGGCGTGATCCTTACTCTGGTACGCACCATCACGCCAGCTGCCGTAGTTATCGCCGTTAGCTGACGAGTAGTAATAACCAATACGGTAATTACCCGGCAGCTTGTCTGCGCCTAAGGTCGGTTTCCAGCCCAACTCCACCGGCACCAGATTCCCTTCAGAGTTACTGGTGTCGAGACGGAAGCCATCGCCGCGATCGTAGTTCGCGCGGTTTTGGTTATAGAAGCCTACCTGGAAGAATACTTCCGGCGTGAAGTTCACTTTCACACGGCCGCCCCACTGGGAAACAGGCCAGTTGAACCAGCGATCGCCACGCCAGTTACCGGCCTGGCCGCTACCAAATGCCAGGTTCTGGAACTTGCTGTCAAAGTTATCGAAGTCTTCACCGACGGTCACGCGACCACCTTTCAGGTTCACGGTGTTATCAAACAAACCTTTGCTCAACCAAAACTGGGTTAAGCGCCAGGTTTGTCCACGTCCGTAAACTTCCTGGGTGGAAGAGAGCATACCGGTACGACGATCGGCAACCTGATCGGAGATGTTCTGACCGTTACGATCGGTAATCGTTACCTGGAACTGCGCATCCTGCCAGTCAAGTAGCTTTTGCAGATCGAAGTTCGCGCCAAACGCCCACTGATCGCTATAACGCATGGAGGTATTGGTATCGGCACCACCGCCGAGGTTAGAGGCGCTTTCCATGGTGTAGTTGACGTCAAATTTAATGCCGTCATTTTCCAGCTGCGATCGGTATCCGCCCCAATCGCCAAACATGTAGGGTGAGTCGTAACTGAATGCATCAGCGGCCATCGCTGAGGCACTCACCATCGCAAACATCAAGGTTCCCGCTGCCAGGCGAGGTAATTGCTGCACTGCTTCTTTTCTGTTCATGATAATTTTTCTTATATGAGTGACTGAAAGGGATCGAACAGAGGATAGTGCTGGAGATATGTCAGTTTTTGCAAATATGTGCGCAGTAAGGGTAATATTGCCAGTGGGTTAGCGCAATTGTGACGACGATCGATGAATGGAAATTTTTTAGCATGAATGGCATTTTTTGCGTGGCAAAAAATGAAAATAAAGGGACGCCGTAACGCCCCTGAATCATTACAGTTTACTGGCACTCGCCAGTTCTTCGATTTCTTGCTTACTCAACTCAAGCTGAGTTGCTTTTACCAACTCATCCAGTTGCGCCAGCGATGTGGCGCTAACAATCGGCGCGGTAATGCTGGGACGCGCGATTTGCCACGCCAGCGCGACCTGCGTTGCCGAAACATCGTGTGACGCAGCAACATCTTCTAAAGCTTCAATAATGCGCTTGCCGCGTTCGTTCAGATATTTATCCACGATGCCCTGCCCGCGCTTACTTTTGCTGGCGTCTTCCGGTTTTTTGTATTTGCCACTGAGGAAACCACTGGCCAGCGAATAGTAGTTAATCACACCCAGGCCATTTTTCACCGCCACCTGTTCCAGTCCGCTCTCGTACTCCTGACGATCGTACAGATTGTACTCCGGCTGCAGAGTTTCATAACGCGCTAGCCCGTGTTGCTTGCTCACATCCAACGCTTCCTGCAGACGGTTGGCGCTGTAGTTAGACGCACCAATAGCGCGCACTTTGCCCTCTTTGATCAGCGAATCGAAAGCTTTGAGCGTATCCAGCAGCGGCGTGGTGTCATCATCGCGGTGCGCCTGATAGAGATCGATGACGTCAGTTTGCAGACGACGCAACGAATCCTCTACCGCCTGGCGAATGTAGGCGGGCTTCAGCCCGGTCTTCTCGGGTGACAACTCCATGCCCACTTTGGTCGCCAGCACGATGCGGTCGCGCTTGCCGCTTTTCTTCAGCCATTTACCGATAATCGTTTCCGACTCACCGCCTTCATTGCCCGGTGCCCAGCGCGAATAGACATCGGCGGTATCAATGAAGAACAAGCCTTTCTCCACCAGCGCGTCCAGTAGTGAAAATGAGGTCTTTTCATCTACCGTCCAGCCAAATACATTGCCGCCAAACGTAAGACGGGGAACCTCAATACCACTGTCGCCAAGCTGGCGGAGTTTTTGTTGACTCATTTTGTTCTCCTTTATTCAAACGAGACATGCCTGTTATTGAGCTTAGCAAAGTAAATCGATGCGCTTATGCGTATTACTGCCAGAATATTTACAGAATATGAATACTTAGCCTCGCCGGGGCGATATTCTTATTTCCTTCAAATTTTGCCCAATTCGGGCGACTACAATCATTTCGTTTGCGAAAAGGCTTTTTTGTTTTCGCATTTGGGGAAAACGAAACCGCTGGAGAGGACACACATTGAGCAATCGTCGACTAAAAACAACCTTGCTAGCCATCACTGTCATCGCCGTGCTGGCAGGAGGATATTTCTGGTGGCAGCATCCAGCAGAGCCAAATAAACAGGCGCAGGCGGAAGGCCAGCAGCATCGGGGACGCGGGGCTGGCGGCGGTTCAGCTCGTCGTCCGTTAGCACCGGTGCAGGCAGCCACGGCCACCACCCAAAGCGTGCCCTATTACCTGAGCGGCCTTGGCACGGTGACCGCCGCGAATACCGTGACGGTGCGCAGCCGGGTTGATGGGCAGCTGATGGCGCTGCATTTCCAGGAAGGTCAACAGGTCGCCGCCGGCGCGCTGCTGGCGGAAATCGATCCCCGTCCCTATCAGGTAGCGCTAACGCAGGCGCAGGGTCAGCTGGCAAAAGACCAGGCCACGCTTGCCAATGCGCGTCGCGATCTCAGCCGCTATGAAAAACTGGCGAAAACGTCACTGGTTTCGCAGCAGGAGCTTGATACGCAGCGCTCGCTGGTCAGCGAAACCCTCGGCACCATCAAAGCCGATGAAGGCAATGTCGCTAGCGCCCAGCTTAATCTCACCTATAGCCGTATTACTGCGCCAATCGGCGGACGCGTCGGGTTGAAACAGGTTGATGTCGGCAACTACATCACCTCTGGCGACACCACCGGTTTAGTGGTGATCACTGAAACGCACCCGATCGACGTGGTATTCAGCGTCGCAGAGAACAACATCAGCCAAATTCTCAAGGCGCAGAAAAGCGGCCAGCCGCTCATCGTCGAAGCCTGGGATCGCAGCAATAAAACGTTACTGACCACGGGCGCATTGTTGAGTCTGGATAACCAGATTGATGCCACCACCGGCACCATCAAGCTTAAAGCGCGCTTCAGCAACGAAGATGACACGCTGTTTCCCAACCAGTTTGTTAACGCCCGTTTGAAAGTCGACACCTTGCAAGATGCGGTAGTGATTCCGACCGCTGCGCTGCAAATGAGTAACGATGGCCACTTTGTCTGGGTAGTGAACAGCGACAATAAAGTGAGCAAAAAACGCGTCACGGCCGGGTTGCAGGATAGCCAGAAAGTGGTGATTAGCGCCGGACTTGAAGCGGGCGATCGCGTGGTGACCGACGGCCTCGATCGTCTGACCGAAGGCTCAACGGTAGAAGTGGTCGCCCCGCAAAGCACCGCAACGCACAGCACGCGCGCCGCGCAGCCGGCACGTGGAGAGCGTCAATAATGCAGGTCATGCCTCCAGACGCCAGCGGCGGCCCATCACGCCTATTTATTCTGCGCCCGGTTGCCACCACGCTATTAATGATCGCCATTCTTTTGGCAGGCGTACTCGGCTACCGTTTTCTGCCGGTCTCCGCGCTGCCGGAAGTGGATTATCCGACGATTCAGGTGGTAACGCTCTATCCTGGCGCCAGTCCGGATGTGGTGACCTCATCCATCACCGCCCCGCTGGAACGCCAGTTTGGCCAGATGTCCGGCCTGAAACAGATGGCATCGCAGAGTTCAGGCGGAGCTTCGGTGGTGACGTTACAGTTTCAATTGAAGCTGCCACTGGATGTGGCCGAGCAGGAAGTCCAGGCGGCGATCAACTCCGCTACCAATCTGCTGCCGAGCGATCTGCCTAATCCGCCGGTTTACAGCAAAGTAAACCCGGCAGATCCGCCGATCATGACGTTAGCGGTGACGACCACCAGCATGCCGCTTACGCAGGTGCAGGATATGGTGGAAACCCGCGTAGCGCAGAAAATCTCGCAGGTGTCTGGCGTCGGTTTAGTGACGCTCTCGGGCGGACAACGCCCAGCGGTACGGGTGAAAATGAACACCCAGGCGCTGGCCGCACTCGGTTTGACCAGCGAATCCGTGCGAACTGCCATCACCAACGCCAACGTGAACTCGGCGAAAGGTAGCCTTGACGGTCCAACCCGCTCAATTACGCTGTCGGCCAACGACCAGATGACCTCGGCGGAGGACTACCGCAAGCTGATCGCCAGCTACAACAACGGCGCACCGGTGCGGCTTGGCGATGTCGCGACCATTGAACAAGGGGCGGAGAACAGCTGGCTTGGCGCCTGGGCTAACCGCCAGCAGGCAATCGTACTCAATGTGCAGCGCCAGCCGGGCGCCAATATCATCGCCACCGCCGATAACATTCGCGCGATGCTGCCAACGTTGACCGCCACGCTGCCGAAATCGGTGGATGTGAAGCTGCTCACCGACCGCACCACCAACATCCGTGCCTCAGTCAGCGATACGCAGCACGAGCTGATGCTGGCGATGGGTTTGGTGGTGATGATCATCTATCTGTTCCTGCGTAACGTGCCGGCGACCATTATTCCTGCGGTCGCCGTGCCGTTATCGCTGGTCGGCACCTTTGCCGCGATGTATTTCCTCGGCTTCTCGATCAACAACCTGACGCTGATGGCGCTGACCATCGCCACCGGTTTTGTGGTCGATGACGCCATCGTGGTCATTGAGAACATTTCGCGCTATATCGAAAAAGGCGAAAAACCGCTCACCGCGGCGCTTAAAGGTGCGGGGGAAATAGGCTTTACCATTATCTCCCTCACCTTCTCACTGATTGCCGTGCTGATCCCGCTGCTGTTTATGGGCGATGTGATTGGTCGCCTGTTCCGTGAATTTGCCGTAACGCTGGCGGTGGCGATTTTGATCTCCGCCGTGGTGTCGCTGACGCTGACGCCGATGATGTGCGCCCGCATGCTGAGCGTCGAATCGCTGCGCAAACAGAACCGTTTCTCCCGGGCGAGCGAAGCGCTGTTTGATCGCGTGATCGCCAGCTATGGCCGCGGATTAACGCGCGTGCTGCGTCATCCGTGGCTCACCCTTTCCGTTGCGCTGGGCACCTTGGTGATCACCGTGCTGCTGTGGGTGGTGATCCCCAAGGGCTTCTTCCCGCAGCAGGATAACAGCATCATTCAGGGCACGTTGCAGGCTCCGCAGTCGGTCTCTTATGCCAACATGTCTGAACGCACGCGCGATGTTGCCTCAATCATCATGAAAGATCCGGCAGTACAAAGCATGACGTCATTCGTCGGCGTCGATGGCACCAACGCTGCGCTCAACAGCGCACGGCTGCAAATCAACCTCAAACCGCTCAACCAACGTGACGATCGTATTCCAGCGGTACAGCAGCGCCTGCAGCAGGCGTTAGCGCAGGTGCCGGGCGTCTCGCTATGGCTGCAGCCGGTGCAGGATTTGACCATTGACACTCAGGCCAGCCGCACGCCTTACCAGTTCACCTTGCAATCCGGATCGCTGGATTCGCTCAGCACCTGGGTGCCAAAGCTGCTGGAACAGCTCAACACGCTGCCGCAGCTGCGTGATGTCAGTAGCGACTGGCAGGATCAAGGCCTGGAAGCCTTTGTGCGCGTCGATCGCGACAGCGCCAGCCGGCTAGGCATTAGCATGGCCGACGTCGATAACGCACTGTATAACGCCTTTGGCCAGCGGCTGATCTCTACCATTTACACCCAAGCCAACCAATATCGCGTGGTGCTGGAGCAGAACAACGATGCCACGCCAGGGCTGGCAAGTCTCGACGGTATTCGGCTCAACAGCAGCGATGGCGGCAGTGTACCGCTGAGCGCCATTGCGCAGATCGAGCAACGTCACGCGGCGTTAAGCATTAATCATCTCGACCAGTTCCCCTCCGCCACCTTCTCATTTGATGTCGCGGAGGGCTATTCGCTGGGTGATGCGGTGAAAGCGGTGAGCGCGGCGGAAGATCAGGTCGGCATGCCCGCAGAAATGATGACGCAGTTCCAGGGCAGCACGCTGGCATTTGAAGCCGCATTGTCCAGCACCGTGTGGCTGATTGTGGCCGCGGTGGTGGCGATGTATATCGTGCTTGGCGTGCTGTATGAGAGTTTTATCCATCCGATTACCATTCTCTCAACGCTGCCGACGGCGGGCGTGGGTGCACTGCTGGCGCTGATGCTGAGCGGCAACGAGCTGGATATCATCGCCATCATCGGCATTATCCTGCTCATCGGCATTGTGAAGAAAAACGCCATCATGATGATCGACTTCGCCCTGGCGGCGGAACGTGAGCAAGGCATGCCGCCGCGCGAGGCAATTTATCAGGCGTGCTTACTGCGTTTCCGCCCGATCCTGATGACCACTCTGGCGGCACTGCTCGGTGCGCTGCCGCTGATGCTGAGTACTGGCGTGGGTGCCGAACTGCGTCGTCCGCTGGGGATTGCGATGGTTGGCGGCCTGGTTGTCAGCCAGGTATTAACGTTGTTCACCACGCCGGTGATCTATCTGCTGTTCGATCGTCTCGCCCACGCTACGCGCCGCCGCTTTAAGCGCTCGGAGGCGGCATCGTGAAGTTTTTCGCCCTGTTTATCCATCGTCCCGTTGCCACGACGCTGCTGACGCTGGCGATAGCGCTGGCCGGTATTCTGGGCTTTCGCCTGCTGCCGGTCGCGCCGCTGCCACAGCTGGATTTCCCGGTGATTTTGATCTCCGCCTCCCTGCCCGGCGCTTCACCGGAAACCATGGCGGCCTCGGTGGCGACGCCGCTGGAACGTTCGCTCGGCCGCATTGCTGGCGTAAGCGAAATGACCTCGACCAGCTCGCTCGGCAGTACGCGCATCATTCTGGTCTTCGATTTTGATCGCGACATTAACGGCGCAGCGCGCGACGTGCAGGCGGCAATCAACGCGGCACAAAGCCTGTTGCCCACCGGTATGCCGAGCCGTCCCAGCTATCGCAAAGCCAACCCGTCCGATGCGCCGATCATGATTCTGACGCTGACCTCGGATATTTATAATCCCGGTCAGCTGTATGATTACGCCTCAACGCAGCTGGCGCAGAAGCTCTCGCAGATTGAGGGTGTCGGCGACGTCACGGTGGGCGGCAGCTCGTTGCCGGCGGTGCGCGTCGACCTGAATCCGCAGGCGCTGTTCAACCAGGGCGTGTCGCTCGATGCGGTGCGCACCGCCATCAGCAATGCCAATCAGCGCCGTCCGCAGGGTGCGATTGATGATGTGCAGCAGCGCTGGCAAGTGCGCACCAACGATGAGCTGCAAACGGCGAGCGAATATCAGCCGCTGGTGGTGCACTACAATAACGGTGCAGCGGTACGGCTCAGCGATGTCGCCAACGTGCAGGATTCGGTGCAGGACGTACGCAACGCCGGTATGACCCAAGGTAAACCGGCGGTGTTACTGGTGGTGCGGAAATCGCCGGAAGCCAACATCATCGATACCGTCGACCGCATTCGCAGCGAGCTGCCGATGTTGCATGAGGTTATTCCCGCCGCCATCGATCTGCAAATCGCCCAGGATCGCTCACCGACTATTCGCGCCTCGCTGCATGAGGTGGAGCAGTCGCTGATTATCGCCGTGGCGCTAGTGATTCTGGTGGTGTTTGCCTTTCTGCGCGACTGGCGCGCCACGCTGATCCCCGCCGCTGCGGTGCCGGTGTCGCTGATTGGCACCTTCGCCGCCATGTATCTGTGCGGCTTCAGCCTGAATAACCTGTCGTTGATGGCGCTGACTATCGCCACCGGCTTTGTGGTGGATGACGCCATCGTGGTGCTGGAGAATATTGCGCGCCACGTTGAAGCGGGGATGAAACCGTTGCAGGCAGCCTTAACCGGCGTGCGCGAAGTGGGTTTTACCGTGCTGTCGATGAGCCTGTCGCTGATTGCCGTGTTCCTGCCGTTGCTGATGATAGGCGGCATTATCGGCCGCTTCTTCTCTGAATTTGCCATTACGCTGTCGGTGGCCATTCTTATCTCGCTGTTTATCTCGGTCACGCTGACGCCGATGATGTGCGCCTACGTGCTGAAGCCGCAGGAAAAGCGCAGCCAGCCGCGCACGCGCGGTTTTGGCAAACTGCTGCTCAAGGTACAAAACGGCTACGCGCGATCGCTCGGCTGGGTGCTGAATCACGCCATTTGGGTATTAATGCTGCTGCTTGGCACCGTAGCGCTCACCGTCTGGCTGTTTATCGCGATCCCGAAAACCTTTATGCCGGAACAAGATACCGGCCGCCTGCAAGGCTTTATTTCGGCGGATCAGAGTATTTCGTTCCAGGCGATGCGCGGTAAGCTGCAGGATTTCATGAATATCATCAAGGCCGATCCGGCGGTGGATAACGTCACCGGCTTTACCGGCGGATCGCGCACCAACAGCGGCTCGATGTTTGTCTCGCTGAAACCGCTCTCTGAGCGCAGCGAAAGCGCACAGCAGGTGATTGCGCGACTGCGCATCAAGCTGGCGAAAGAGCCCGGCGCGAACCTCTATCTTAACGCGGTGCAGGACATTCGCATCGGCGGCCGCGAATCAAATGCCAGCTATCAGTACAGTTTACTGTCCGATAACCTGAATGATTTACGTGAATGGGAACCGAAAATACGCCAGGTCTTTGCCGCGTTGCCGGAGCTGGCCGACGTCAATTCGGATCAGCAGGATAACGGCAGCGAAATGAATCTGACTTACGATCGCGAAAGCATGGCGCGGCTAGGCATTGATGTCTCGGCAGCCAATGCCTTACTGAATAACGCCTTTGGTCAGCGTCAGATTTCCACCATTTACCAGCCGCTTAATCAGTACAAAGTGGTGATGGAAGTCGATCCGCGCTACACCCAGGACATCAGCTCACTGGATCAGATGTTCGTGATCAATAACGACGGTAAAGCGATTCCGCTCAGCTGGTTTGCTAAGTGGCAACCGGCCAATGCGCCGCTTTCGGTGAACCATGAAGGCTTGTCGGCCGCCTCCACCATCTCGTTTAACCTGCCGGAAGGCGTATCGCTGTCGCAGGCGTCCGAGGCGATTGATCGCGCGGTGACGGCGATTGGCGTGCCCTCCACCGTACGCGGCAGCTTTGCCGGTACTGCGCAGGTGTTCCAGCAGTCGCAATCCAACCAGCTCTACCTGATGCTGGCGGCGATTGCTGCGGTGTATATCGTGCTGGGCATCCTGTATGAGAGCTACGTGCATCCGCTGACCATTCTCTCTACCCTGCCGTCGGCGGGCGTTGGTGCACTGCTGGCGCTGGAGCTGTTCAGCACGCCGTTCAGCCTGATTGCCTTGATCGGTATTTTGCTGCTGATCGGTATCGTGAAGAAAAACGCCATCATGATGGTCGACTTTGCGCTTGAGGCCGAGCGCAACGGCAATCTGTCGGCGCGCGACGCCATTTTCCAGGCATGTCTCTTGCGCTTCCGCCCGATTCTTATGACGACGCTGGCCGCCCTGTTTGGTGCTTTGCCACTGGTGTTAACCAGCGGTGACGGCGCTGAACTGCGCCAGCCGCTCGGTATTACCATCGCGGGCGGTTTGGTGATGAGCCAGCTGCTGACGCTCTATACCACGCCGGTGGTGTATTTGATGATGGATAAGCTGCGGCGGAAGAAGAAGAGGGTATTGGTGACGGATTAAGGGAGGTCGCCATGAATGGCGCCCCTACGCCCCCCACATTTGTAGGGCCGCCATTTATGCTGACCGTATAACAGAGGAGATTCAGTGGACACCAAAAACGCTACCGTGCGCTGGCAGCTGTGGATCGTCGCGTTTGGCTTCTTTATGCAGGCGCTGGACACCACCATCGTAAATACCGCCATCCCCTCGATGGCGCGCGATCTCAACGTCAGCCCGCTAAATATGCATTCGGTCATCGTCTCCTACGTGCTGACGGTCGCAGTGACGCTGCCCATCAGCGGCTGGCTGGCCGACCGCTTTGGCGTGCGCAATATTTTCTTCTGCGCCATCGTGCTGTTCAGTATTGGTTCGCTGCTGTGTGCCTTCTCCAGCACGCTTGATGAGCTGATCATGGCGCGCGTGGTGCAAGGCATTGGCGGCGCAATGATGGTGCCGGTTGGGCGATTAACAGTGATGAAAATCGTGCCGCGTGAGCAATACATGTCGGCGATGACTTTTGTCACCACGCCGGGACAGATTGGTCCGCTACTCGGTCCGGCGCTGGGCGGCATTCTGGTGCAGTACGCCAGCTGGCACTGGATCTTCCTGATTAACATCCCGGTTGGCATCATTGGCGCAATTGCCACGTTGACGCTGATGCCCAATTACACCATGCAAACGCGGCGCTTCGATTTTCTCGGCTTTGTGCTGCTGGCGGTAGGCATGGCAACGCTGACGCTGGCGCTCGACGGGCAGCGCAGTTCGGGCGGTTCCCCACTGCTGCTCGGCTTACTGATTTTAGTTGGCGTGTTTTCCCTGCTGTTCTATCTGATGCATGGCCGCAACAATGACAACGCACTCTTCAGCCTGAAACTGTTCGATAACCGCATCTATTCCATTGGGCTGCTCGGCAGTTTTACCGGGCGCATCGGTAGCGGCATGCTGCCGTTTATGACGCCGATTTTCCTGCAGGTTGGCCTTGGCTACAGCCCTTTCCACGCCGGTTTAATGATGATTCCGATGGTGCTCGGCAATATGGGGACGAAACGCGTAGTGGTCCGCATTGTGAATATATTCGGCTATCGCCATGCGCTGGTGGGTGCCACGATCGCGCTGGCGTTGGTGGTGCTGCTGTTCCCGCTGGTGGCGCTGCTCGGCTGGATCTGGCTGCTGCCGGTGGTGCTGTTACTCCAGGGTATGGTCAATGCCATCCGCTTCTCCTCCATGAATACTCTGACGCTGAAAGAGCTGCCGGACGATCTCGCCTCCAGCGGCAACAGTTTGCTTTCAATGATTATGCAGCTATCGATGAGTATTGGCGTGACCGTTGCCGGTTTACTGCTCGGGGCCTTCGGCCATGGCGTCATTACCGATAGCGCGGCCGCCCATCAGACCTTCATCTACACCTATCTGTGCATGGCGCTGGTGATTGTGCTGCCTGCGCTGGTGTTCTGGCGGGTGCCAAAAGATGTCAGTAAAAACGTTGATTTAAGAAGCAGGAGTAAAGGATGAAACGGCCGGTAAAACTGGGCATTGGCGCCAAACTGTTTGCGGCGATTTTCTCTACCTGCATGCTGGTGATCATCACTATGCACTGGGGCGTACGTCTCAGCTTTGAACATGGTTTTGTGGATTACATCAAAAAAGGCAACGAGCAGCGCTTAACCTTGCTGAGCGATGCGCTGGCCGATCAATATGAGCAGCACGGCAACTGGGATTTTCTGCGCACCAACGATCGGCTGGTGTTCTCGATTCTGTGCTCATTAGAGCAGAATCCCGGCAGCAGCAATCAGCTACCGCCACACGGCTGGCGCACACAATTCTGGATTATCGATCAGCAATATAAAGTATTATCCGGCCCGCGCCAGCCGGTGCCGCCGGAAGGCACGCGGCGTAATATCACCCTCAGCAACGGTAAGATTGTCGGCTGGGTGATTGCCTCACCTGCCGAACGGTTGACGCGCAGCACCGATATTAATTTTGATCAGCAACAGCGGCGCACCAGCTGGATGATTGTCGCGCTTACGGGATTATTGGCGGCGCTGGTCACCTGGCTCTTAGCACGCGGCCTGCTGGCGCCGGTGAAACGTCTGGTGGATGGCACGCATCATCTGGCGGCGGGCAATTTCGCCACGCGCGTGGAAGTGGGCAGCAGTGATGAGTTGGGCCAGTTAGGGCGCGATTTTAATCAGCTCGCCAGCTCGCTGGAAAAGAACGAAAGCAACCGCCGCGCCTTTATGGCTGACATTTCCCACGAGCTGCGTACCCCGCTGGCGATCCTGCGCGGTGAACTGGAAGCGATGCAGGATGGCGTACGCAAACTCACGCCCGATGCTATTAGCTCGCTGCAAAGTGAAGTTTCGCTACTCACCAAGCTGGTGGACGATCTGCATCAGCTTTCGCTCTCCGACGCGGGCGCTCTTGCTTATCGCAAGCAGCCGGTAGATTTAGTGAATCTGCTGGAAGTGGTGGCGGGCAGCTTTGGCGAACGCTATCGCAGCCGCGGTTTAACCCTCAATCTGGCCATTCCTCCTCAGGCGGAGAGTTTTGGCGACCCCGACCGCCTGATGCAGCTGTTCACTAATCTGCTGGAAAACAGCCTGCGCTATACCGATGCCGGCGGCGTGGTCCAGCTCAGCATGCAGCAGGTGGGCGATTACTGGCAGCTGACCTGCGCGGATAGCGCACCGGGTGTTGATCCTGCTCATCAGGAAAAACTGTTTGAGCGTTTTTTCCGTGCCGAAAGTTCACGCAATCGCGCCAGCGGCGGCTCTGGGCTTGGCCTGGCGATATGTAAAAATATCGCTGAAGCGCATAACGGCAGCATCAGTGCAGATCACTCTGATTTAGGTGGACTGCAAATCAGGCTAAACTTGCCGTATGTTCCTCACTAGACGCAACTTATGAGCCCGGAAAATAGCGATCCTCTGATCCTTGTCGTAGAAGATGAGCCCAAACTGGCGCAGCTGATGATTGATTATCTGCAGGCGTCCAACTACCGCACGCACCATATTGCTGATGGCAACGAGGTGCTGAACTATGTACAGCAAACGCCACCTGACCTGATGCTGCTGGATTTGATGCTGCCAGGCCGCGATGGCTTGACGCTGTGCCGTGAAATTCGCCGCTTCTCTGAGCTACCGATCATCATGGTTACCGCGCGTACCGAAGAGATCGACCGCCTGCTTGGGCTGGAAATTGGCGCCGATGACTATGTCTGCAAGCCGTTTAGCCCGCGTGAAGTGGTGGCTCGCGTTAAAACCATTCTGCGCCGGGTCAAACGCTCGCCGGAGGAGGCGCAACAGGCATCGCCTCTGCACATTGATGAAAGTCGTTTCCAGGCCAGCTGGCGCGAACAGCAACTGGAACTGACGCCCGCCGAGTTTCGTCTGCTGAAAACCCTGGCGCTGGAGCCGGGAAAAGTCTTTTCGCGCGAGCAACTGCTAAATAACCTCTATGATGATTATCGCGTGGTCACCGACCGCACCATCGATAGCCATATTAAAAACCTGCGCCGTAAGCTGGAAAATCTGGATGCGGAACAGCCGTTTATCCGCGCGGTGTACGGTATGGGTTATCGCTGGGAAGCGGACGTTTGCCGCTTGTTGTAGCCCGTAACGGGTTACATTGATCCAGGTCAATTTACATCGGGTGTGGCCCTGCCTACAATTCCCCACCTTTTGCAGGGCCGCCTGACGCGGCCGCTGCACCTGCCATCCACGATGGCATGCTGACCTGACATCAGTGAGACATTCCATGTTTAAACCTGAACTGCTTTCTCCAGCGGGATCGCTGAAGAATATGCGTTACGCCTTTGCCTATGGCGCTGACGCGGTCTATGCCGGGCAACCCCGTTACAGCCTGCGCGTACGTAATAATGAATTCACCCATGAGGTACTGGCTGCGGGCATTCATGAAGCTCATGAGCTGGGTAAGAAATTCTACGTGGTGGTCAACATTGCCCCGCATAACGCCAAACTTAAAACGTTTATCCGCGATTTAACGCCGGTGGTGGCGATGCAGCCGGATGCGCTGATCATGTCCGATCCTGGCCTGATTATGCTAGTGCGTGAAGCCTTCCCGGAAATGCCGATCCATCTGTCAGTGCAGGCCAACGCGGTGAACTGGGCGACGGTGAAGTTTTGGCAGCAAATGGGTTTAACCCGCGTCATTCTGTCACGTGAACTGTCGCTGGATGAGATCGCCGAAATTCGCCAGCAGGTGCCGGAAATGGAGATTGAAATCTTCGTGCACGGTGCGTTGTGCATGGCTTATTCCGGTCGCTGCCTGCTCTCCGGTTACCTCAATAAGCGCGACCCGAACCAGGGTACCTGCACCAACGCCTGCCGCTGGGAATACAAAGTGGAAGAAGGTAAGCAGGATGAGGTCGGTAATATTGTCAGCTTCCATGAGCCGGTCAACGTGCAGGCGCCAACGCTCGGCCTCGGCGCTAATACCGATCGCGTATTCATGCTGGAAGAGAAGAAAAACCCGGGTGAAATGATGAGTGCCTTCGAGGACGAACACGGCACCTATATCATGAACTCCAAAGATCTGCGCGCCGTGGCACACGTTGAACGGCTAAGCCAAATGGGCGTGCACTCATTAAAAATTGAAGGCCGCACCAAATCCTTCTATTACTGTGCACGTACCGCCCAGGTTTATCGGCGTGCCATTGATGATGCCGCTGCGGGTAAACCTTTTGATCCCGCGCTGCTGGAGACGCTGGAAGGTCTGGCGCATCGCGGTTACACCGAAGGTTTTCTGCGTCGTCACACCCATGACAGTTATCAGAACTACGAAAACGGATTTTCTATCTCAGAGCGCCAGCAGTTTGTTGGTGAATTTACCGGTGAACGTCGCGGTGACTGGGCGCAGATTGCGGTAAAAAACAAGTTTATGCTGGGGGATTCCGTGGAGATCATGACGCCGGAAGGCAATCTCAACTGCCGACTCGAAAGCATGCAGAATGATAAAGGCGCGGCGGTTGACGTTGCTCCGGGCGATGGGCATCGCGTTTGGATCCCGGTGCCAGAATCGGTCAATCTGTCCTTTGCCCTGTTGCTGCGTAACTTCACCGACGGCAACAGCACTTACGATCCGCACGGCAAAAATCGCACATAATGAAAAGAAAGCGGTGAAGTTAGAACAGGATCACAGACCGCCGCATCGTCCCGCTTTAGAATCCCGCCTGCTGCTAACGAGTAACAATAATCAGCAGGTTGTAACAGGAACCACCTCATTCACCCGCCCGGCTCCCCCGTGCGGGTTTTCTTTTTTCATCGCCCGCCGATAAAGTTCTCGCCGCAGCTATGCTATAACCACTTCTCTTTCTCTGGCATCAAGGAACTGATAATGCAAAATAAACCGCTGGCGCTGTTGATCCTCAATGGGAAAGGCGCAGGTAATGAAGATTTGCGCGCTGCGGTGCAAACGCTGCGTGACGAAGGCTTTAATCTGGCGGTGCGCGTCACGTTCGAAAAGGGTGATGGCGATCGCTATGTGCAGGAAGCGGTCGATTTGCAGGCAGAAACCGTGGTGGCGGGCGGCGGCGATGGCACGATTAATGAAGTCGCGACGGCGCTGGCACAGCTGCCGGAACCGCAGCGCCCGGCGCTGGGTATTTTACCGCTCGGTACCGCCAATGATTTCGCCACCAGCGTGGGTATTCCGGAAGGTATGGAGCCGGCGCTGCGGCTGGCGCTGGTAGGAAAAGCTACCGCGATTGATTTGGCGCGCGTCAACGGCAATCGCTATTTTATCAATATGGCGACCGGCGGTTTTGGCACCCGTATTACCACCGAAACGCCCGAAAAGCTGAAATCAGCGTTGGGCGGCGTGTCGTACTTTATTCACGGTTTGATGCGTGTGGATGCCCTGAAGCCGGACAGCTGTGAAATTAGCGGCCCCGGTTTCAACTGGCAGGGCGATGCGCTGGTGATTGGGATTGGTAATGGACGTCAGGCGGGAGGCGGCCAAAGGCTTTGCCCGGATGCGCTGATTAATGACGGGCAACTGAATTTGAGCATCGTCACCGCGCAAGAGTTATTGCCGACGTTGCTGCATTCGCTGACGCGTGATGATGAGAATCCGAATATCGTTTCAGCGCAGCTGCAGTCATTGACCATTCGCTCACCGCATGAAATGACGTTTAATCTGGATGGCGAACCGCTCAGCGGCAGCGCGTTTGACATAGAAGTGATGCCGGGTGCGCTGAGCTGTCGTTTGCCGCCGCAGTGCCCGTTGCTGGCTTAACGCACATTACCGTAGCGGTGTAATAAATGCGTAATGCCGCTCACTTAAGCAAAAAAGCCTTTTTATGCAGGTGCGCATGAATGCGCACCCTACGAAAAGCCGGTTATAGCCATGTAGGGTCACTATTCATGGTGACCCATTCACGCTTAACTGACGAGCATTACGCAATAAATTGCGCCGCTACGATTGGGTATAAATCTCGTCATTACACCTTCATCCAGCGGCGTTCCAGCGCTGAAACAGCCACGGCTTCCAACACTTTCTGCACCTGTAATCCTTCGGCGAAATCGGGCCACATACGATCGCCTGCCGCAATCCCGTTAATTAAATCGCGAATCTCAACGGTCTTCTGATCGTTAAATCCGATGCCGTGCCCGGCTGAGACGCAGAAATTGGCGTAGTCCGGATGCGCAGGACCGGTCAAAATGGTTTTGAATCCCTGGCGCCCTGCCGGTTCATCATGGATATACAGCTCCAGCTCGGCCATGCGTTCCTGGGTATAGCGCAGCGTACCTTTGGTGCCGGTAACCACATAGGTCAGGCCCATTTTACTGCCACAGGCGATGCGGGATGTTTCAAACACACCGTGCGCACCGTTTTTGAAACGCAGCAGCGCGCTAGCCTGATCTTCGTTTTCCACCGGCAACAGGCGCGAAGTATCTTTCGGATCCGGGCGCTGCTGAATTACCGTCATCATATCGCCACTGACTTCATCAATATCGCCAACCAGGTAGTGCGCCATGTTGACAATGTGTGCGGCCAAATCGCCGAGCGCGCCCAATCCTGCCAGCGCTTTCTGGCAGTGCCAGTCGAGCGGGGTTTCCGGACGCGCCAGATAATCTTCATTGTGCGTGCCATAGAAGTGCACCACATCGCCGATTTCACCGCGAGCAATAATCTCGCGCGCGAGCTGGCTGGTGGGATTCTTCATGTAGTTAAAGCCGACCAGCGTTTTCACACCGGCCTGCTGCGCCGCCTGAACCATCTCTTCCGCATCCGCCACCGACAGCGACAGCGGTTTCTCTGAATAGACGTGCTTGCCGTTACGGATTGCTTCCAGCGCCATCTCTTTGTGCAGGAAATTCGGCGCGCAGATATCAACAACATCGATGTTGGGATCGCGTACCAGCTCGCGCCAGTCGCCGGTAGATCGCGCAAAGCCAAAGGTAGCCGCCTGTTTCGCGGCCAGGTCTGGACTCACTTCCGCCAGCATTTCACGCACGATTTCTCCTTTCAGAGCAAAAACCGTGGGGGCCTGCGCATAGGCTATCGCGTGACAACGACCAATATATCCACTGCCAATCATACCGATTCTGACTTTGTTCATGATGATTCCTGCGTTCGTTCGAGTATCAAGTGATATGGAATATATGTTTCGCTTTTTGGCGCGACAACGACGAAATGAAATATCTGTGATCATGCATGCGAGGTATCTGACAAAAACGACAAATCAGAATGTAATTTTGCATAACATTGGTGATAACCATCACAAATACGGCTGCGGCTGACGCTATTTTTCGGCTTTAAAGCAGCATCAACACTGGAATTGACGCTTTATTCAGCAGTCAGAAAAAATTGTGAAAAAGAGTTTTGACAAGGTGCAGCCTGCTCGTTAATATGCGCCCCGTTCAAACGATTCCTCTGTAGTTCAGTCGGTAGAACGGCGGACTGTTAATCCGTATGTCACTGGTTCGAGTCCAGTCAGAGGAGCCAAATTTAAAAACCCGCTCAGGGAAACCTGAGCGGGTTTTGTCTTTTTCAACGGCACCATTTAGCCTGCCTTGATATCACGATCGCCATAAATGGCGTCCCTGTAAAAGAGTTCCTGAGTGATGGAACAACTTACGCACTGCAATCATCTCTCCCTGTTTCACGCTCTGTGACTTTCTTCACAACTCTGCAACGCCGACTTGTATGGTAGTATTGGTGCGCGTATTTTTTCAGCATTGCTTTCCCATTGATGCCGGCTTCACAACTTAGGTTGGCAGCAGGCAAGGAGTAAATGATGAAAAGTGTGGTGATTGAACAACCCGGTGAATTAGTTTTGGCAGAGCGCCCGCTGCCGCAGCCCGCTGCAGGTGAAGTACGCGTTAAAGTGCAATATGCCAGCATCTGCGGTTCTGATGTGCATATCTGGCATGGGCATAATCCTTTTGCGAAATATCCGCGCGTGATCGGTCACGAATTCTTTGGCCTGATTGATGCCGTAGGTGATGGCGTGGCAAACAATCGCATTGGTGAACGTGTGGCTGTCGATCCGGTGGTGAGCTGTGGTCACTGCTATCCCTGCTCTATTGGCCGCCCTAATGTGTGCAAAGAGCTGCAGGTGATTGGGGTACATCGCGACGGTGGCTTTAGTGAGTATGCGGTGGCACCGGCGAAAAATGCCTACCGTCTGCCCGATAGCGTTCCCGATAAACTTGCCAGCATGGTTGAGCCTTTCACCATTGCCGCTAATATTACCGCCTTTCTCAAACCGCAGCCGAACGATGTGGCGCTGATTTACGGTGCCGGCCCGATGGGCCTTACCGCTATTCAGGTGCTGAAAGGCGTGTACGGCGTCGAGCAGGTGCTGGTGGTCGATCGTCTGCCGGAGCGTCTGGCGCTAGCGCAGGAAAACGGTGCCGATGGCGTGTTTAACAACAGCGAAATCCCGTTAGCAGCCCAGCTTGAAGGTGTGCAACCCACGTTGATTATTGATGCCGCCTGCCATCCGTCTATTCTCGCTGAAGCCGCGGCTCTCGCCTCACCTGCGGCGCGCATCGGTCTGCTCGGCTTCTCCGGCGAACCTTGCAGCATTACGCAGCAAAGTCTCACCAGTAAAGAGCTGTCGCTGTTCACCTCTCGCCTCAACAGCAATCGCTTTCCACAGGTGATTGAGTGGATTGAGCAAGGTCAGATCCAGCCGGAAAAGCTGGTAACACACTATTTCCCGCTGGCGGACGTTGAGCAAGCCATGACGCTGTTCGAAAAAGATCCCCGCACCTGCTGCAAAGTGATCCTACAAATGGGTTAAGTTAACCCGCACACCAGGTGTCCCCATGCCGGTCATAACCCGCCGGCATTATTACTATAAAAAATGACGATGACGGAGTTTCTATGTTTAAGAACCTGCGCTGGACCCTCGTACTGCTGTTGTTCCTGGTGTTTATGATCAATTACCTCGATCGTATCGCCCTCTCGCTGACCGTACCTTTGGTGGAAAAAGACCTGACGATTAACGCCGAACAGTTCGGCATGATTTTCGGCAGCTTCTTCTTTGGTTACGCCCTTTTCAACTTTATCGGTGGCTTAGCGACCGATAAATTCGGCCCGACCATCGTACTCGGCACCGCCGTCGGCATGTGGTCACTGTTCTGCGGCCTGACCGCCATGGCAACCGGTTTCTGGTCAATGATGATTCTGCGCGTGCTGTTTGGCATGGCGGAAGGGCCGATTTCTGCCTCAGCGAACAAGGCCATTAACGGCTGGTTCCCGAAAAAACAAGCCGCGACGGCGATGGGTTTACTGAGTTCGGGTTCACCGCTGGGCGGCGCTGTTGCTGGGCCGATTGTCGGCTATCTGGCGCTGTCGTTCGGCTGGCGTCCGGCGTTTGTCGTCATCGCCGCAATTGGTTTCGTGTGGCTGGCGCTGTGGTTCTTCTTTGCTGCAGATAACCCGGCGAAAAGTAAACGCGTATCCCCAGAAGAGCGTGCGCTGGTGGAAAAACTGAAAGCCGAAGAACCGGCTGACGTTATCGACCCGAGCGGCAACGCGCACGGACTGGGTTTCTACCTGCGCCAGCCGATCATTCTGGTCACCGCGTTTGCCTTCTTCTGCTACAACTACATTCTGTTCTTCTTCCTGAGCTGGTTCCCGGCGTATCTGGTGCAGGCGCATGGCCTCGATATCAAAGCGATGAGCATCACCACCATGATCCCGTGGATTGTCGGATTCGTGGGCCTGGCGCTGGGTGGCTGGATTTCCGATAAGATTTTCAACCTCACCGGTAAACTGCTGCTATCACGCAAAATTGTGCTGGTGGTTTCACTTACCGCCGCCGCTATTTGCGTAGCGCTGGCAGGTACGATAAAAGAGGTCAACTCGGCGGTGATCATGATGTCGATCTCCATCTTCTTCCTCTACATCACCGGCGCGATTTACTGGGCAATCGTGCAGGACGTGGTGCACAAAAGCCGTGTCGGCAGCATCAGCGGCTTTATCCACCTGATTGGTAGCTTGTCAGGCGTTATTGGCCCTGTCGTCACCGGCTTCATCGTACAGCACTCGGGTAAATTCGACAGTGCGTTTATCCTGGCGGGTGCAGTGGCGGGTGTCGGTGCCCTGCTGGTGCTGCTGGTGATTCGTGAACCCAAGGCCAACAACAAACCAGTTTCGGTGTAATTCTCGTGGGGCGCTCAGCGCCCCATTTGCTAAAAGGAATGATTATGTTAGAGCTTGAACGCCTCCCCGCTGATGTACAACGCCCTTCTTACGATCGCACACAACTCAAAACCCGTATGGTGCACATTGGCTTTGGTGCGTTTCATCGTGCGCATCAGGCGCTTGCGACCGATAAACTGGCCGCACAGGGCAGCGACTGGGGCTATTGCGAAGTGAATCTCAACAGCGGCGAGCTGATTCAGGCGCTGCGTCAGCAGGATTTGCTCTACACGCTGACGGAAATGGCCGATGAGACGTTGCACACGCGCGTGATTGGCGTGGTGACGCAGGCGCTGCACGGCAAAAGTGACGGCATTGAGGCGGTGATTGAAGCCATGAGCCAGCCGGAAGTGGCAATTGTCTCGATGACGGTGACCGAGAAAGGCTATTGCTATATGCCCTCCAGCGGCAAGCTGAATCCCGATCATCCGGATATCGTGCATGACCTCGCACATCCAACGGCACCACGTTCGTTACCGGGGCTGATTCTGGCGGCGATTATTCGCCGTCGTGAACGTAATCTACCGCCGTTTAGCGTGATGTCATGCGACAATATGCCGGAAAACGGCCACGTCACGCGCAATGTGGTGACTCAGCTGGCGGAGCGCCATAGCCCGGCACTGGCGGCCTACATCCAGACGCACATCACGTTCCCTTCAACCATGGTGGATCGCATCGTTCCGGCCATGACCGATGCGGCATTCGACACGCTGAGCGCACGTTTAGGCAGCCGCGATCCGGTGGCGGTGGAAGCCGAACCGTTCTTTCAATGGGTGATTGAGGACAACTTCGTAAACGGCCGCCCGGCCTGGGAAAACGCCGGCGCGGAATTGGTCAGCGACGTATTACCGTTCGAAGAGATGAAGCTGCGCATGCTGAACGGTAGCCATTCGTTCCTCGCCTACCTTGGCTTTCTGGCCGGTTACGACCACATCAGCGATTGCATGGCTGATGCCAGCTATCGCCAGGCGGCTCGTGCATTGATGTTGCAGGATCAGGCACCTACGCTGCGTACGCAAGGCGTCGATCTCGAGGCCTATGCCAACTCACTGATTGCACGCTACGAAAATCGCGCCATTAAGCATCGCACTTATCAGATCGCCACCGACGGCACGCAAAAACTGCCGCAGCGTTTGCTCGATAGCGTGCGCTGGCATCTGCGCAACGGCACCTCATGCGATTATCTGCTGCTGGGTGTGGCTGGCTGGATGCGCTATGTCAGCGGCGTGGACGAGCAAGGCGCGCCGATTGAGATCCGCGATCCGCTGAAAGATCGGTTGGCGGACATCGTGGCCAACAGTGAGGAAGGCGCAGCGCGCGTCAAAGCGCTATTGGGGCTGAAGGCGGTGTTCGGCGACGATCTGCTGCAGCACACCGCCTTTGTCACCCGTGTGACCGAGCTCTATCAGCAGTTAGTGAATCAGGGCGCGCGCGCCACGGTGCATGCCCTTGTCACACAAGGCTAAGCGCCTTCATAAATGAGTAGCGCAGACGCAGCGTGCTGATTAGACTGAACCTTTCTCATCGGGCTGGCACATGCCAGCCGTAATACGGATATTGCTGCATGTCGACTGCCTATACCATAACCACCAGCGAACCGGTAAATCAGCAGATCTATCGTTACCTGCGTAAAGATATCGTGACCTGTGTCATTCATCCGGGCTCGCTGCTGTCGGAGAAGGAAGTGTCGGCGCGCTTTAACGTTTCCCGTCAGCCGGTACGAGAAGCTTTTATTAAACTGGCCGAAGCTGGATTGGTACAGGTTTTACCGCAGCGCGGCACTTTCGTGCGCAAGATTTCCGCTCAGCGCGTGGCCGACGGCCGTTTTATCCGTGAAGCGGTAGAGATTGCTGTCGTCCGCCGCGCCGCGCAGGAGATTGATGCAGCGGGACTGATGGCGCTGGAGCACAATCTGCAGCTGCAGCGTTTGGCCGCCGAACGGCATGACAGTCAGGCTTTTTTAGCGCTGGACGATGAGTTCCATCGCTTAATTGCCGAAGGGATCCATTGCCTGCTGGCATGGGAAACGGTGGAAAATATTAAAGCCACCATGGATCGCGTACGCTTTCTGACGCTGAGTGAAGTCTCACCGCCGGAACGGTTGATTCAACAGCACGAAGATATTTTCAATGCGTTGAAAGCGCATGACGTTGAAGCCGCTGAAAGCGCGATGCGCCGCCATTTACAGGAAATGATTTTGACCATCACGCCCATCGCCGAGCGCAACAGCGAGTGGTTTGAGGCGCCTTGATGCTAAGAGGTCGCCATGAATGGCGACCCTACGATATGCATAATATTCAATGTGTTGTAGGGTCAGCATTTATGCTGACCTTTCACGCAATCACGCAATCGACACATCCTTCGACAAATAGACATCTTGCACCGCATTAATCAACTGCACGCCCTCTTTCAGCGACTTCTTAAACGCTTTACGGCCAAGGATCAGCCCCATACCGCCCGCACGCTTATTGATCACCGCCGTACGCACCGATTCAGCGATATCTGTTTCACCGGCAGAGGCGCCGCCTGAGTTAATCAAACCTGCGCGCCCCATATAGCAGTTCGCCAACTGATAACGTACCAAATCAATTGGATTTTCCGTGGTCAGTTTGCTGTACACGCGCTCATCGGTGTGACCAAATTTCACGGCGTTATAGCCACCATTATTCTCAGCCATCTTCTGCTTAACGATATCCGCACCGATGGTGGCCGCCAGATGATTGGCCTGGCCGGTCAGGTCGGCGCTGGCGTGATAATCTACCCCCTCCTTCTTGAATGCATCATTACGCAGATAGGCCCACAGCACCGTCACCATTCCCAGCTCGTGTGCGCGTTCAAACGCCGCAGAGATCTCTTCAATCTGCCGACGTGATTGCTCAGAGCCGAAATAGATGGTGGCGCCAACGGCTACCGCACCTAAATTAAACGCCTGCTCCACGCTGGCATACAGCGTTTGATCGTATTGCGTTGGATAGCTCAGGGTTTCGTTATGGTTCAGCTTCACCATAAACGGGATACGGTGCGCGTAGCGACGCGAAACCGAAGCCAAAACGCCATATGTGGACGCCACGCAGTTGCAACCGGCTTCAATCGCCAGTTCAACGATGTTTTTCGGATCGAAATAGGCAGGATTGGCAGCAAACGATGCGCCCGCCGAGTGCTCCACGCCCTGATCGACCGGTAGAATGGATAAATAGCCGGTGCCCGCCAGACGTCCGGTGTTGTACAGGGTTTGCATGTTGCGTAATACGGTAGGAGAACGATTGTTGTCGATCATCACACGATCTACATAATCCGCGCCGGGTAAATAGAGGCTGTCCGCTGGAATGGTCATGCAGCGATGTTGAAGAAGGCTATCCGCCTCTTTGCCCAATAACTGTACGATGTCCGTCATGTTCGCTCCTGATAAATGGCTGGATTGGAACCGACACCTGTCGATTCCCCCCCAACAGCCTGGACCGGAATGCCGCAGGCTGGCAAATTGCTGACTCCATTTTTCAGACGGATTCGCAGTGAAAAAGCGGCAATCTGGCGTTACGCCCTACCACCACTGATGGAAATGGTGCACTGGCCCAATGCCTTTGCCCACTTCCAGCGAATCGGCATGCAGCAGCGCCTGCTGCAGCCAGGCTTTGGCTTCAGCCACCGTCGCCGCCCAATCATTATGCCGTGGCCGCAGTGCGGCCAGCGCCGCTGAGAGTGAACAACCGGTGCCGTGCGTGTGTTGGGTATTGACGCGCGGCGCGGTAAAACGCTGGCGTCCCGCGCGGGTGATCAGCCAATCCGGGCTCTCGGCATCACTAAGATGTCCCCCTTTCATCAGTACCGCCTCACAGCCAAGATCCAGCAGCGCATCGCCCTGCTGCAGCATGGTTTTTTCATCCTGCGCCATAGCGCACCCCAACAGTGCTGCGGCTTCCGGCAGGTTCGGCGTGATCAACGAGACCTGCGGCAGCAGCAGTTCGCGTACGTTGGCTACCGCATCCGGCGACAGCAGCGCATCGCCACTTTTGGCTATCATTACCGTATCCAGCACCACAAACGGCAGGCTGGCGCGTTTCAGCCGCTCGGCCACCACTTCAACGATCGCCGTTTCTGCCAACATGCCGATCTTTGCGCTATCAATGCGCACATCGTCCAGCACCGAATCGAGCTGCGCGGCAACAAAATCGGGTTCGATACGATAAACCGACTGCACGCCGCAGGTATTCTGCGCCACCAGCGCAGTGATGACGCTGGTGCCATACGCGCCCAGCGCGGAGAAGGCTTTCAAATCGGCCTGGATACCGGCGCCGCCACTTGGATCGGTACCGGCGATAGTTAATGCGTTGATGCGTTTCATACTGTCATCTCCAGCGTCCAGAGCGCATCAAGAAAAGCCGACGCAAAACTGCCCGGCCCCTCGACTTGACGCGCCGTGATTTCACCGGCTAGCGACATCACACGACAGGCAGCGGCCACATGCAGCAAACGCTCGCCCGGTAAGCTGGTGAAAGCCGCCACCACCGCCGACAACGCGCAACCGGTGCCGACCACCCGCGTCATCAGCGGACTCCCGCCGGGGATCGCCAACGTTTGAGTGCCATCGGTAACGTAATCCACTTCGCCGGTTACGGCGACGACAGTGTCATAGTCACGCGCCAGCTGTTGCGCAGCGCTCAGCGCGGCATCGGCCTGATGCAGACTATCCACGCCACGACCGCCCGTTGCCTGATTAGCCAGGGCGAGAATTTCTGAGGCGTTACCACGAATCGCCGCCGGATGCAGACCAAGCAGCTGCTGGCAGAATTCGGTGCGCAGCGTTAATGCGCCGACCGCAACTGGATCCAGCGTCCACGGCGTGCCGGCTTTTTGCGCGGCCTGCACCGCCGCTAACATCGCGTCTCGACGATCGCGCGTAAGCGTGCCGACGTTTATCAATAACGCATCGGCAAACCCGGCAAACTGCGCGGCCTCTTCAGCATCAATCACCATCGCCGGAGAAGCGTGCAGCGCCAGCAATACATTGGCGGTAAAGGTTTGCACCACGTCGTTCGTCATACAGTGCACCAGTGGCGCTTGCTGTCGCAGGAGGAGCAAGGATTGCGCGAGTTGCGCAGTGGAGAGAAGGTTAGGCTGTGTCATAAAGCTCCCAACCGGCGATCAAGAAGGCGAATGCGGTCAGGCATCTGACTTCCCTACGCTGGCATTATCCAGATCAGGTCAGCGGGTGTATCTCAGCCCTGTTTACAGGGGCACCCCGAGTCATATAGATGTATTACTTCCATCTATATAGCAGCTTACGGGAAGTGACTTGTTGGCACAAGCCGGGCTCAGATGCCTGACCGCATTCTTTTACGCGTTGGAGATTTATCACAGTTTTATACCAGCTTTATCACACCCTTTATCTCACCTGTCCTCTCTTCATCTATACAGGGTGGTTAATAATCCGCTTGCTATAAGAGAAGCGGCAGAGCAATAATTAGGAACATTCTTAGGAAGGTTTAAGCAACATTTATTTAACTATCTGGGGAAAGGGATGAAGGGAGTTTTATTAATAATGGGGGCGTTAGCTCTCACAGGATGCTCAGCACATTATAAAAGCACTGATGTGAAGACCAGCACAGAGAAATTAAAACAGGATATGCCTGTTTCTATCGCTGTTCCTAAAGATGGTTTCTATGGCACAACTTTTTACCATGGCTCAGGACAGGAAACGGCTAGCGTTCTACAAGCTGCATTTGTACGTTACTCTGAAAAGGTGAGGATCTCTAACAACTGCGGAGATGTTGAATGCTTATCTAAGGCAACTACAACAGAAGGCTATTTAGTTGTCCCTCAAATATTGCATTGGGAAGATAGAGCTACAGAATGGTCTATGAAAAGAGATAAGCTTGAAGTTAAAATTTCGGTTTATAAAGCTTCCAATTTAACTTTAATCAATTCAACCATTCTCAATGGCGAGAGTAAGTTAGTAACTTGGGGCGGAGACCATCCGCAAGATCTTCTTGCTGAACCCATCAATAATTACGTTTCCCAGCTATATTGATTGTCTTAAAAACTATTTGGCTACATCATTCTATAGGGAAACAAAATGAGCTTAATTCCAAGGTGCGGTGAAGTTATAACGGGAAATGTTGTATCGTACTACGGTGATTGGGGTGAGTGCTCATTCAACTACGGGAAGCAAGCTTGTATTGGAGAATTCATTTCTCATTTGCTGTGCTTCATTCTGTGGCTTAGTTTCAACCAGATGTATCACTCAATTACTCCAAGCTTCTTGGGGCCTGTTCTAAGCGGGATTGCATTCTTAGGGGTGTTCTTCTCAACAATGGTGATATGCGTTTTGTTGAATTCTGTACTGAGCAAGGCTATTGTTAATCTTGTACGTCTGAGGGTATTGAGGCAACAATCAACTAGCTTGAAATTAAATATTCAGTGATACCCTCTGTAGCGCTCTAGAATCAATCCTGAGCGCTTTCACCTTCTCCCAATATATTCCGTTACCTTTTGCATTTAAACTCAGCAGAACGCTTCCTGTGAAGCCTGAGGCCATTCTACGAATGCTATCATAATCATAATAGAATTAAGAAAGTGATATGTAAGATTTCTCCCCAATTAAAAAAAAACTAAAAGCATTCGCTCGCCAGCTCACTCACAAGGACAATTCCTCCCGCTACTTCGTTCGTCTGTCTTGCTCGTGCCCCTTCAGCAGAGCGTGAAAGGGGACACATCGCGACAGCCATCACTTCGTTGACGCGTTAGGAAATCGGAACCATGCCCCATAAACATTTCATGTAAAAACGTGACAGAGAAATTGAGGAAAGTAGAAAAAAGTGAAAAATAAATTTCCTTATTTTTCAAGCATAAGACTTCTGGCCTAAAAATAATTTGTCACAAAAGTCTGAAAAACCCCTCAATGTTAGTAGGAACATAAAAAATTCATGGGCAGTTCATACAGACTAATTAATTTTGTCACATAACTAAAGTTAGACCCCTCAATAATAATTATAGGGTAATGAAAAAGTAGAACGCATTACTTCCCTTTCTTCCTCCTCTGGCATATGGGATGAAGCTCAACAATCTGCTGAGTTTCCTTCGACAAGAAAACAAGACTACTCGCATAGTCGAATATGCCCCTCAAGAGCTGGGTAACTCCTTTATCCTCAGCTCTTTCTAATTACTGCGTAATGGCCCCTTCCATTACGTAATGTACGTTGTTCTGTTAGAGCATGGATGCTCACTCCTACAACAGGCAATATTAAGGGCCTTTCCTGATACACCTCATCTGGCGTACAGGTTACTTAATCCTTCACAGGAACTTGAAACTATGGCTAACGCATCTAAGAATGCATCCGCATTCGAATCAAGAATAAATCCATACCACTTTCACGCAGTAAGACACTTCACACATAGCACAGAAGTATGCCGCTTTAGCGGAGATATGAAATTAGTGTTTTCTCATATTGCTAATCTTCAGAATAGGTTTGGCAGAGTGTACCTGAGTTATCAACGCATAGACGAAATGTTAGGGCTGGGCACAGACCTATTTAACAATTCTCAATTCATCATTCAAAAGTTTATGCAGATGGGAATAGTGAATAAGTACGAAGATGGGAGCAGAAGTTTTTACATTGTAAACACCCCAGCTCTGGAGGTGGTTTAATGGATGTATTCTTGCTCTATCTTATTGCTGCGTACACTTTCACTTTTTGGCCTTAACTACACCAATTCGTTTAATCCTTACAATACCTAATTCGTTAATTCAAAATAATAATAAGGTTTCATATGATTAAGATGATGATGATTGATGGACAGATGAACGCTGTTGATACAGAGACGGGAGAAATTGTTAATCATTCCCTGCCCTGCCTTCCTGATGCGTATGATGTTTCTTCAGCAGTTGACTTGGCACTATATGGAGATATGGGCAATGAAGGGGTAATACTACCTAATTCGTTTAATCAGGAAGCACCAAAGACCAAACGTGGTCGCCCCAGCAAAGCTATCCACAATCCTTACGCGTCAATTTTTGCTAATGCGGCATATAACGAAGATACAAATGAGTGTTCATTAGGCGCCAAGATGGGTGACCTGCTCTATTCAGCGGCTAATGCGACCACAACCTCTACGCGTATTCCTGTAGCTCAGTTAATGTTTATCCTTAAAAGCGATGAGATTACCACAAAGCGTACTATGGAAAACCTGAACAAGCGTAGAGCGTTTTATGTTGGGCAGACTGTTGAGGAACGCTATGCGCAGATTGTTAACAAAGCAGCCGAGAGCGTAATTAACCGCCTACAACAGCCAGAGAACGCAGATATAATTAAATTTGATTCTGGTATGGCTTTTTGCTTTGAAGCTGACAGCGGGGCTTACAAGATCTCTGATGGCCTCTCTAACGCTGTGATGTGTCCTGTGGAATTCACAGAAGGCGATAAGGAAGTATTACGCGGATTAGCTTTAGCTCATAAAGATGTTGAAGCACAGGCTTATGTTAATCAAGTGAAGGAGCAATCGGGCCGTATGCTGGAACGCATTGAAGCAATCAAACTTCCTGCTGAATGCGAAGTGCTAGAGGCAATAGATAACGAATTCCCATTCTCTCCTTACGAGCAAGAGGAAGTATTCCAAGATGCCGATGATGCGTGGATTGATTCAGTAGTTAACAAGAAAGAAAAACATTCTGATGCTGAACCTGATTGGTGGAATATTCCCGTACAGGTAGGCACTTACACAAATGAGGCGGGAGAGCCATGGTAAATAAAAATGGTAAAGAATATTTGAAGAAGCCACAAGGTTGCCTGCTCCCTGTTGAGCTGGCTAGACGTGTGGATGCAATTAAAGGGGACATCAGCCGAAACGCTTATATGGTTCGGATAGTCTCCCATTATTTAAATCTGGTAGATGGCGGTCATATTAAACCAGCGGGGAACAAAGCAAATGAACAATAAGAAACCCTCCGCTGTTGTGGCTACACATTTTACCCCTGAGACAATTGCTTGGTTAGACAAAGTGAGAGGAAAGAAAAGCCGTCAGGCTTGGCTTGCCCGTCTGATTAAAGACATGAGACTTGATTACGAGCTGGAGCTTATCATTGAAGAACATATTAACTCGCCTTCACAGCAAGCTTAAAACCCTTAAAGGGGCATTAGAGCAACACACTAAGGATTTTGGGGAGCCTCAAGTGTGGCACTGGCTTATGTTCTTCTTTGTGCTGGGACTATTAAAGCTAGCGATGCACAGCGCTTAATAAAAATAATAATAAGGAAAACAGAATAACATGGCATATACCTTAGACGACTTCTTAGATAACACACCTGCTTCTCTCAACGATTTCTCAGACACCACCACAGGCACACCGGCACCAGCTCAGGCTGTCGTGTCGAGTCCATCAGTGAGGAACAGCGCAGCCACTACCGCCCTTCTGAATGCACCAACTGACCCAAATCAGGTAGTTCCAACCTACGATGCTATCTCCTCTGAACATTCTCAGATGGGCTACAGCCCCACACAGAATCAGATATTAGATGCGCGTAAAACACAGGAAGCCTCAGCTTTCCAGCAGGCTATGTATGAATCTCTTGCTGACCCACAAGTACCGGACATGACCAAGCAGGCTATTCTCCAGAACCATCAGGAAGGCCGTATTGCTCAGAGCAACCTATTAACAGCTCAGGGAATGCTGGGTACACAGGAAGCCGGTGAAACCAATTCTAACGAGACCGCAGAAGCCACTGTAAGCCGCGATTTGTTTGCTGCTGGCATGGATAAGGCTATTCAGTTTAAACGACAGCAGCAGGCCATTTATAACGCTACAGCAATGGCACAGGAAGAGAATGGGCTAACAGCCACAGCAACAGGAATGGCTGAGAATATCATTCCGGGCGTGTCCTCAATTAAATCTAGCCAGCTCTACTCTAGCCTTAGTAATGATACTAAAGGCGTGATTGCCTCCTTCTTCCTGCAAGGCTCCTCTAAGGCAGCACTTGCTGATAAATTCAATACGCTCCCCCTTGACCAGCGTATGGCTGTGATGGATGGAATTGCTACAACGATTAACAGTGAAGGCCGCACTATTCTCCTCCCCTCAGAGAAAGACAACGCCAACCTCCACGCTCTGCAAGCTGTTACACAGTCAGGTGCTTACACAGTTACAGATGAAGTGATTGATAACTTAGGCGGCCTACTGGATATGTCGGGCTTAGCTCTGCCATTCCGAGCGCTTGGGAGAGCATTGGGCGTGGGAAAAACTGTAAGAGAAGCAGATGCAGCAGCTAGCGCCGCGCGTGCCTCAGAGGGCCTTACAGACGCGGAGAGATCTATTCAGCAACGCCAGCTTATGGCACAACAACAGCCCTCCGCCCCTATGGATATTCTTAAGGATGCAAACCCAGATAAAGCACGCCGTGTTGTGGCTGGTATTGCTCAGGATGAAACAGATGAATTCGCTTTAGCGATGACAGGTACAGGGAAAGACAATGCTTTTGCAGGTTACATGGCTGCACAGCCTAAAGTGGCTGATGGAACAGTACAGAGTAAAGTGTATGACCCTTCACGCTATGACGACTTCCAGTACATGCCAGACAATGACACGCTGGATTTAGTGCGCTCAGCTGCTTATCCAAACCTCTCCACTGTTGAGAAGCGCCGCCTTGATGCTAATGTCACCCACGATTTCCAGAATGCAACAGGCTTAGTCACCCGCAAGGAAATGACAACGGTTGGTGCAGCAGACGATGGCACAGGCTTAGACATTGCAGCAGTGTATGGGCCCTCTGACAATGGCTGGACAAGTGTTAAGGATGCAGCAGAGCAGGCTCAATTTGCTTTACGTAAATACGGCATTGATGAGAAGGACATCAACATCCTTGTACGTGATGGGGACACATATCACCCGGTTCCCTATTCTCAGGTTAAGAACGCTGAGGGGGATTTAGGTGGTGACTACCTGTTGCAGATTAAGCAAAACTACAAATACAGCGCCGGAGATTTAGACGACAGCCAATTTCAGCTGTTTGATGTGAAGCGTAATCTGCTTAACTATTCGGACGTAGGCTATGGCACATCAGGGCGCGGCTCTCTTACTTCTACCTTCGTAGCGCCAGAGGCCATGTTCCACCCCGAATACATGAAGGGCGCTGTGCTCTCTGATTTGAAAAAGGATGTGTTAAGCGAGAAGCTTGTAGAGGTAGCCAAAGGCTTCACTGACTCCCTACAGCCAATGGCTATGGAGCGCAAGAATGCTATCATTGACGCCATCAAAGAAGCCAACGTTAAGGGGATTAGCTACAACTATTCCGACTTAGCCGGTCGTGGTTTTAATGATGCCGAAATTCGCACCTTCGAACAATTCAAGAAGACACAAGACACCCTCTGGCACCTTACTAACGCAGATATGGTGAGAAGCTACAAGACCCTCGGCTTTGGTCGTATGGTGTATAAGGATGCTGGCTTAGATGTTGTAGCACGCCCTGTCTCTCTCAATAGTGTACGCAATAACACTTCTGTATATGACGCAGCAAAGGACATAGTGCGCATCCTCACACCAGAGGAGCGTGCAGCTTTAAGTTCTCGTAATGCAGGAGTGGCAGAGCTTGCTCATCCAATTGAGATTGATGGTCGTAACATCCTCCATGTGCTCAATGATAATGACGCTCGTGGGACATACCTCCGTGCTCTGTCTGATGACGATACAGTCATGTCCTACCGTAAAGGCTATTACTCAGTTCGCTATGCTAATCCCCATTTCATTGAGCGTAAGCTCGTAGATGCTGATGGTGTTCCTGTAAGGGATGAGCATGGGCAAGACATCTGGCAGGCATTTGCAACAGCCCCTGACAGCTTATCTGCTGCTAAAGCCATAGAGCGTTATCAACGAACACGCCCCTCTGAATATCGTGTAAGGGGAGATTTAAAAGGGGGAGACTACGACAAGGCGAACACTCAGGCAATGAGCGCAGGTGGCTTATCAGCTCAACGTGTACGTGGTAAGCGCCTTGAGGATGCTATTGGCTCTAACACAGAGCTTGATGGCGCTCATATCCAATCTCCTATTCAGGCAATGAACAGCAGCATTGAGAGTGTCTCTTCTCGTGTGGCCTATCGTGACTGGATTGAGACGAGCAAGCAGCGCCTGCTTTCCACTTACAGCGATGTGATGCCTAAACGAAATGGTCGCCCTGACTATCCTTCTAATATCTCTGAGATTACAGGAAGCGGTAAACAGAGAGCAGCAGCCCGTGCTATGTACGAGCATATCAGGGCAATGGAGAATGGTTATGTCAACGCTATTGACGATGTTACAAAGAAAATCTTCTCACAATCTGCTGATTGGTTAGGCGGGGCGGCTGTTAAGTTCGACAGTAAGGCGCTGGCATTAGGGGAAAGAGCAGTAAGGGCCGGGGAAACATTCTCTCCTACTGGCTTCCTTCGCTCCCTTTCATTCTACACAATGATTGCCCTCAATCCCTTACGACAATTAGCTGTTCAGTTTGCCCAAGCGTCTATGTCACTAGGACGCCATCCAACATACATTGCTCATCTGTTCGATGATGCAACGCTCTTGATGATTGACAAGTTTAACCCTAACGCCCCTGATGCTTACTACCGAATGTTTGGCAGGAGTAAGGCAGAATTCAAGGCCATGAAGGATGCCATGGAGAAATCGGGGATTACGAAGGGGATTAACCGGCATGAAATGATTGCTGGGATGTTGAGGACGAATACGGATTTATCTGTAGGGTATGCCAGCCGGGCCGCTAATGCTATTACAAAGGGAACGAAAACCACACTTTCTGCTCCTCGTAAGATTGGCTTTAGCGCCGGTGAGTATTTCGTACAGGCTTCTTCCTACTTCGCTCACTATGACGCAGCATTGAAGGCAAGTGTTAAGGCCGGTAAAGGGACAACCCTCCCCGCTGACCTGCTGAAACAAGTAGCCTCTGATGCCCGTCAATTCACTGGTAACTTCTCCCGCTCTGGGCAGGTTGCGCTTAACCATAATGAGCTGTCTGTTATTGGGCAGTATGGACAAGTTCCTTTGAAAATGATTGGCGTGTTGTTCAATCGGGCTATCCCTGCTAAAGCACGAGTAGGCATGGCAACGTTTGCTGTAGGCATGTTTGGGGCCCCAGATTGGCTTGCACAAATGCTTTCTGAACACTTGCCAGAAGATGAAACACAACGCGAATTGATTGTAGGTGGCTTATCTAACGTCCTAACCAATGGAATGATTGAGGCTGTATGGGGCCAGAAATCTCAAGTTGATTGGGGTGGCGGTGTAAACCCTTATGATCCTCAAGGGGTGGTTGACATGGTGAAGCACATCTTTAGCGACGGTACAGGGGAGGCTATTGCTAATAGCCCTGTAGGCTCTCTGATGATGGGGAGCAATCCACGCATCACCAATCTTATCCGTGACTTTGGCTATGCTTCTGGTTTAGTGACAGACCCGTCATCTGATACCAGCGTAGACAAATGGCACACAGTGATGATGGATGTAGGAAATCTCTCCTCTGGATTCTCTAACGGCTACAAAGCCTGGCTGATGCTCAAGTACCAGCGCGAATATTCAGCAACAGGAGCCATGACCCGAGACAACGTTACAACACCAGAAGCATTTGCCAAGCTCTTAGGCTTCCAGAGCCTTGCTCAGGCACGTAGCTTTGCGGTGATGGATGACATTAAGGCGGAGCATGACAAATACAACGCAGACATTGACCAATATTTCGGAGATGTGTCACGGCGTTTAGTAGCTGAGGGGCTTACAGCTGAGCAACAAGACTACCTCATCCGTATGTCACAATATGGGATGTCCGCTTTCCCTAACAATGTAGCAGCTCATAAGCGTTGGATGGCTAATATGATGAAGCAAATCGAAGGTGGGGACCGCCGCTTATTCGATGCCATCATGAGTGCTTCTGGATGGGCTACACGCGGAGATGTTATTGGCTGGATTAACCAAGCTACTCTAAAGCCTGAACAGCGTGAAGCTCTCCTATCTATTGCTAAATGGAGCTTCTCAGAAGAAGAAGTTAAAGACATTAATAAATTTAAATAATAAAAAAGAATATGGGCAGTTTCTAGGGCTGCCCTGTTCTCCTCCCCTCTAAAAAATAATAAAAACATCGAGAAAAATACTATGCGACATACAGGAACTTCATTTGCTGAGGCTCGGGCTAACCGTACCCGTAAATATGATGAAAAGATTAAGCCAGTGGTAGAAGACCTATTAGATTATGGCTTAGGGAGTGCAGCCTTGGCTAATGCTCTAAATACTAAAGGTCATGTTACTGTCACTGGTAAAGAATACACAACAGCAAGCGTTGTAGCGCTCTTAGCGCGTTTATTTAAATAATCCGGGGGAATGTATGGCTCGCTATTCAAAAAAGGCTGTAGAGGCGTTTAAGGCAGAGAGAGCGCGACATAATGCCTATTGGCTGCAAGAGCTGGAATACTCATTCCGTTATACTTTCTCATGGACACAAACAATTTTACATGGCGCTTACCGCCGTAATTATAAATAATAAAAAGGAAAAAGAAGAATGTCTACATCACTATTTGACAACAGCCAATCAGCTAACACCCCTTCACCTTCAGAACACAGCACGGATGTTAATATTCAGGAAATCATGCAGCAATTAATGGCTCAGACAGGCTGTAATGCTGAGGAAGCAGGGGCTGCAATTCTTCGCCAATTGGCAGCTAAGAAGAAAGCCAGCGCCCTCCCCGATGTCCCCTATTCCAAACTGGAAACAGAAGCACAGCGTGCGGAGTATATGCGCCGTATTCGTGAGGGTACAGAAGCAAGAACTATGGACAAGCGTATGCGGGAGGAACATAACTCAGAACTCCGCACTATTGAAGCTCAGAAACAATTTGCTCAGCGTATGCGTGACCGTTCTAAGGCGCAGGGGCCAATGCACAGTACACAGGCTGCTATTGATTTCTTCCGCTCTCGTAAAGAACAAGAGTGATTTAATTCGGAAGTAGGTAGTTAAGGAGTCGCAGAGATGAATAAGAATTGGAGCTTAGGGGCTAGCCAACAGCGGCATAACAGGCAGCAGCGGCTGAGAGCGGAGAAGAGGCGAGAGAACGCCGAGGGGATTTATCTTCCCTCTCAAAATGTAATTAATTTCTCATACAAGGGAATTATTCTCCGCAAGTCTGGCAACGAATACACTATAGATAAGCAGATAATGATTAGTGGCTGTGATACATCCAAGGTGCAGGGAATGTGGAATGATGGCCCTATGCTCGCCCGCGCTATTGATTACATGCTTGAGACAGCTAAGCCAGAGCGACTAGCTGAAGTGAGAGCAGCCCATATCAACTGGACGTGCCAGCGCTGTAAGGTTACATGCCTGTACGATAAAAGCTTTGAAGACCATCGGGACGAGAATCATCCCCTGTCACATTGTAAGTATTGTGGCTTTAACACACCAAGGGATGAGCTGGTTACAGCCTCAGATGAGGTTATGCGCTAGTGATGGAACTGTCCTATTTTCTGCTCGTTATCTTAAATCTCCTCCTCCCCCATATATCTATAAAAACAATAAAAAATCTATTCAAGGGAAAACAGAACGATGAACACAAAACAATTATTGAAAGATACCTCAGCAGCTTTGACAGAGGCTGAATACGAGATTAGCCGCTGGTGCTCCATTCTCCGTGCTACAGATATTTCAGATGTGCCAATGCTGAATGTATGCCGTGAGGCTCTGGCTATGTGGGATAAGAAACATAACGAACTGCTCAGCAATATAAGCTATCTCACCACCTCTACCAAAATTAATCTGCACTAAGGGGAATTATTATGGCTCAAGGCATCTTCGAGACACAGGATGTAGGCGCTCCACAATTCAACGCCTCTCCACAACAGGCAGTAGCACCAGTTAGTAATGCGGGTACAGTGGCAGCAGTAGGACAGGGACTAACCCAGCTACTTTCAACTGGCTTGGGTATGTACGTTAACAACCAGAAACAGGAAGCGGTTAAGCAGAAGAACCAAGCCACCGCAGGGTTTGCTTCTTACATCACCCAACTTAATGCCGCTGTAGACCAAGGCTCTCTCAAGCAAACTGATGCACAACGTTTACAGCGTGCCAAGTTTAATCAGCTCATCGCCAATCATCCGGAAATGACAGAAGATCTTATTCAGCTTAATAGCGGCTTAGCTAAGAGCGCTGGCTTGGGCGATACATTGGCGCAGGGCACCGCAGTTGAGCAGCAATATCAAGCAGACCTTAAGAAAGCTACCGCTTCTGGTTGGATTCATGCAGGCATGACCGCTGAGCAGCAACAGCAGCAAGTAGATGGGATGCGGCAACAGGAACATGCCGCACAGCAGATGGATTTCTATGGGAAGCAACTATCCATACAGAACCAGAAACTTTCCCTACAAGAGAAGACAGCTAACATTGCTAATGCTAATGCACAGCGTGCCAATGCTGTGATGGAAGCAAAGATGAAGACTAACCAGTTGCAAGTGCGTAATGGCCTTAATAGCGCTGTACAGTCTGAATATGACCGACAGAGGGCACAAATTACATCTATCCAGCAAAACGCGGTAATGACTCCAGAGCAGAAAGTTAATGCCATCACAGAGCTACAGCAGCAGTTTCAAAGCCAGCTCATGCAATATCGCGGTATTGCGGGAAGTGATTATGTAGATGGATTAACAAAGCCATTCGGGGACCTGTATAAGGCCAGCTCTGACTTAGCGTCAGGCAAGATCTCAGCGGATGTATATCAGCACCAGATTGACAGCGCTCAGGCTAAAGCCCTCCTTCCTTTTGCTGCCGACCCTAAGTATGCCACTCCTTTAGCGCTTGCTAAGACGCTTGGCCCAGCTGGGGCCAGTGTGATTAACCGTGTAACTCCGCAGCTAATGGATAAGTACGATGAAATCATGAAGGGGTACAATTATAATCCCACCTCTAACAGTGCGGCAGATAAGGCTGATACTAAAACCCATACTGACATTCTTAAATCCACTATTGACGCCCTCTCCAGCAAATCCCCTATTGTGGATGATGTTAAGGGAACCCAGAGCGAACTCCATCAGCATGTAAATGCTATTCTGTCTGGCACTGTAGATTTCGCATCTTCACAAAAGACGCCTAATCAGCTCAACAATGTAATGGATTTCTTAGCCTCCCCTCAATTTTTGAAATATAAGCAGCTGGGCGGCACTGTGGATGAAAGTGTATCGGCTAACATTGAGAATGTCATTGGAACCAACTACACGGATAAGCTCTCTCCTGTTATTCAACAGGCTTGGAAAGATGCACAGGTAACTACTGGCTTCACAGTGGATACGGCTAAAAAATCTCAATACAACGTAGGCTTTGCTAATGTGGAGCAACAGCAGAGCGCAGCCGATGGCGCATTAGAATATACCTTCCGCAATGGCTCTCTCACATTCCGCCCTAAAAAGGGGTATGAGGGAAACCCGGCTGTAATTGCGAAAGCGAGCGATTTAAATCAGAAAATATCTCCTCTGGTTAACAAGACCGTTCGTGCTGCTGCGCATCTGGAAGGGAATGAAGATTTTGATAAACAGTTTAAACGCTACGAATCAGATTTCTTTGGTGAATCGAATAGCAACCCCACCACCACAAATAATGGCGCAGAGGCAAATGGGCGCTAAATCGTTCCCTAACGATCTATAAACCACCTTAGGTTCTTCTAATGCATCTGCCCCACTAAAGGCGTAATAGTGGCTCACAGATCGTCTGGGGGCCTTTTAATCGATATATTGCATAATATATAACAATAATCAAAGGAGCCTTATAAAAATGGCAGATATACAACATTCATCTTTAACAGGAGTAGATTTGCATGAATGCAAAGGGGCTGCTTCTGCAACCGCTGGTCAATTCTTAATAGCTAACGGTAATGGAACAGCCACGTTCCAAGCCCTCTCTTCAGTTCCTGCATCAGTCACGGTTAACGGTATTACTCTGGCGGCCCTGATTGCTCGCATTGTTGCACTGGAATCTAAAGCAGGCTAAATCAGGAGGCGTATGTCGTCTCCGACGGTTACGGCTTTAGATGCGTTATTAGCCCTTGTGGGTATAGCGCCCTTGAAATTATTGCTTCAATGGTATTACAGCAGGAGGAAGAGGAACCGGGAAGGAAGGCTTCTCAAAATATTGAAGAGCTCTTCATTTAAGCCCGAAAATAAAATATAAAAAAACCCTCGTCAGAGGATGGCGAGGGGAACAATCAGTAAGGAATGGCTTTTGTAACACCATCATTTTAGTCAAACAGAATAAGAGTGCCAAATAATTTCATAAATTTTTCAATTATTCTTATTGGAATCCTGCACCTAATGCTTCACTCTCTATCTCATCCTGGACTTGATTATGTTAAGCGTGAGGTGAATGTGTCGATTTTGAGTAAGCAACTTGAACAGAATTTTGATGATGCATGTCAGATAGTTGGACAGGTTGCTATCCAGAAAGCTGCGAGAGGTGAAGAAACTAGCCGGAGCTTATTGGTGGAGGAGATAAGTAGGCTAGCTACGAGATACAAAGCGTTAACCGGTGAAGAGCATCTTGCCATGAGAATGGCAATCGAATCTCTAGAGCATCCGCCCTGAATAATAAAAATCCACTTCGGATGTAAGGCTTAGCATACTCCCGTCACGGACATAGAGAGCAAGTCTCTTGGATTATGTCCAATTTATGTGAGCTAAAAATGAGGGGCTATGCAAGTAGTCAGCACCCACCGTAGCCCCCCCTTATAGCCACCAACGAAGCAGGTAGGATAATTTCAAAGGGAGGGGCAATCTTTTAGTAGATCAATATTGCCACCCTACGTCAAGCAATTTAATTTGTGCACACAGTCTTGTGAAAAAGTGAACACTAAATCACAATGAATACTTAATTAACGAATTAGGTATTAGTGATGAAATACGGATACGCCCGCGTAAGTACGCAGGAACAGAATACAGGGTTACAGGTAGCCGCATTGACTGAGCTTGGCTGTGAGCGCGTATTTCAAGAGAACATCTCAGGTAAGAATGCTGAGAGGCCTGAGCTAATGCGTATGCTTGCTGATGTACAAGCAGGGGATACAGTGATTGTGATGAAGCTAGACCGCTTAGCGCGTAATACACGTGATGCACTGTCTATTGCTGATGAGCTGAAGGCTAAGGGTGTTGGCTTAGTGTGTATGGACTTGGGCCAGACAGATATTAATTCTGATATAGGCCGTGTTATCTACACTGTAATTGCTGCTGTTGGTGAATTTGAACGTAAGCGTATTCTAGAGCGTACTAACGAAGGTAAGAGAGCAGCAATGGAACGTGGGGTTACCTTTGGCCCTAAACCTGATGAACAGCTTCACGCCTCTATCCGTAAGTTATACGCTGAAGGAATGAACAAACTAGCCATTAGTAAGCAGCTCTCTATCTCACGCACCACTGTGCACAAGGTATTGAGCTGATTAATTAACGAATTAGTATATACACAGATACTAGCGTTAGTCAGGATAAGGGGCAGTTTGAGAATTAACGAATCAGGTAGTATAAGTAAATAGCGAATTAGGTTTTAATTTATGCATAGGGAACGAACAGCCCTAGCTGTGAGAGAGCCTTGGCGCATATGCAACTCTGCTGCGTGTCCTATGATAGCATTATTAGGTTAGTCAAAGCGATAAACGCCAGCGCCCTCCCGTGCACCTTTCCATTCATGCACCCTTCATAGACCATTCAAATCCCCCCCTGAATTTATATACTTTTAAATACCCCCTCGTTCATACTATTGTTCACTTCTCTGTACATGCGTACATATTCACTTACGTATAGCAGAGTGTTAATGATGCTATACACTGACTCCAACACACTTGTTCACAGGAGTGAACGGGAGTCATTTTAACAGCGAACGCAGCTTTTGCTGCACGCTCTATAGCATTAACGCTCTTCAATAAATCTAAGGAAATTGTCACCCAATTGAGTGGTAAATTTTTGCCCTAACCCTTGCGACGAGAGCCCACCTTGAAGAGAATCGACAGATATCAAACCAGAATTATAAAGTTCTTTCCATATTTGATTCACTAACCCTTCCTTTCTATCAAGTTCAGGATATGTTGATATAAGAATAGGCTTTAACGATCCCATCATAATATTTGGTGAAACTTTCCTACTTAAAGCAAAGCGAAGGATTTTCACATGAAGAACAGTAAACTGGTCGATGTAATTTAAATAAATCTGCTGTATTGACTCATCTATTTCAAACCCTTGCGCTATATTCATGATAGCATTTTTGAGAGCTTGCAACTTTTCTTCTTGATGGGTCTTCATAGCGAGATGAGATGCGTAGAATACAGCGGAGATAAACTGTTCGTTTTCTCTTAACTCATCTACTTTAAGCCCTTTTTCTTGAAGCTCTTCAATTGCATCTACAACTCTATGCATCCATTCTATTTTTCTTTTCTGAAATGGGGACTCTATAACTGCTGAGAAAATTTCAACTAAAGCGCCTCCAGCTAAAGGCACCTCACCTAAAGCTGTTTTGAATGCTGTGTGGACGTAGTCTTTGCCAGTCTCTTTAGGTACTTCAAGATCTTTAGACATATTGAGTCTCAATAAGTGGGAATCCTTTCCCTTTTCAAATCACTCTAAAAGAGCAAGTCTGTTTTTCACATGCTGATATAATTGGCTATGGGTGAGGGTGGCCCTACCTAATTGATTTTTGAGCTCAGCACCGAGCTTACGAAGGGCGGCACGATTAGTCTCTGTCTGGCGCTTTCCTACTTTATTTAATACATAATTTAATTCGTAGTCTTGAGAAAAGTTAACTAACTCATGGTCACTTGGCATTTCTTAATTCCTTCTAAAAGTAACTTTCTTTAAGCATTAAATGACGATCTTCCATGAACAAACATCCCAAACAACAATTAACATTACCTAACATTTAGAGATGCTTTGCAAGATTATTTTCTAATCAACTATCACTATCTACTTCAAACGTGAGCTTAATCAAATCACATGATCATCCAGTTAAGTTTATCAATGACATGGCTTACGGTGTTCAATGGGAAGGTATGCATGTATCTAGCTGTGATGCCTGTCCCCGTCTTCTCGTGCCCTATTACCTGTTGTAAATGAGCAATGTTATTCACCCATCCAGAGGCAGCAGTGACAACACTATGTCTGAAGCTGTGCACTATGCGGCGCTGATTGTGTATGTCCCTGTATGGAATGTTCAGCCTCTCCCTAAGCACCGCCATCTCCTTACTAATCTTATTCATGTTCGAGCCTGACACTTCAAGGAATAAATGGTGGTCGCGCCTTTCGACAAACTCAAGGAAACCAAGCTCAATAAGATGTTGATGTATGGGAACTTGCCTAGCTGCGTTATCAGTCTTACCGTCAGTAATGAGAAGATAATGTCGAATGCTATCATCATCAAAACAAACCTGAGATTTAGTGAGCGTTGCAATCTCTCCACGTCTAGCGCCAGTGTATGCCAGCAATAAGATGATCCACTTGAGCCATCCATCAGCATGATTGATTGCGTAAGAGACAAACGAGCGCATCTCTCCAACTGAATAGGCACCAAATCTTTTAGAGGATGGAGGAGCTGTTACACCGTCAGTGGGAGATTTTGTTAATATCCCCTTCTCATCTGTCAGGAACGTTTTGAACAGAGATTTATACAGCTTGAGATGTTTGTGTATTGCTTCAGTGCCTATCAGATCCTCCTGTGCTACATCGTCACAGGCTAATAGCTGCTGAATAGTCATGGCCCTGTAAGGCTGTACAACTCGTTTAGGCAGCCCCTCCACTGCTTCCATCACGTTATTTATATCCCGTTTACTAATCCTCTCTACATCGCTCCCATCACCTAATACAGCCAGTAATGGCTCAATGTACCGGTCATTAGCTGAAGCTATGGCTATTGTCCAATTGCTCCCTCGCTGGGCTTTGTATTGATTCCATGCAGCACCAAGCGTGAACGCTGGAGGTTCAACAATAATGGGAGCTGGCTTAGCCACTGGAGGAGGAAGCGCTCTGTCTGCCCTCTTGACCATCCTATTTTTAATCAACGAACTGATGGCAATGTTGAACTCTTCAGAGGAAGACAAGCCCCCCTTAACCATTAGGAGCTGAGGCATTAAAGCTATCATCAATGCGCTAGCTTCCCTGTGGCTATCAGTGTCCAGAGATCTCCTAAACATCTTTCCTTCCGGGAGAGAGAATTGAACGTAGTAGATTGAGCTGCGTTTGAAGGTGTAACGAATACGTTTAGATAACAAAGCTGTTCCTAATCTTGTATCAGTAGTGAATGAAAACAAGATGGAAATATCTTTATCTATATGAAGGGAAAGGGAAAGTAGCCCCCTACGCTGGCATTATCCAGATCAGGTCAGCGGGTGTATCTCAGCCCTGTGTTACAGGGGCACCCCGAGTCATAGCATGAATGTATTGCTTCATGCCGCAGACAGGATAATGGGAGCATCGGAGCTTGTAAATCAGTGGATGCCTCGTTCATTCATCCTGACCAAACGAGGACGTTCCACGCCACACCACCTTAAAATCGAGACCTGTCTGAATAACGCTTGATAAATATCAAGCCCATCTCGCGTGAAAATCGGCCTAATGGCATCCCGGATTTAAAGACAGACACCGCCCACCCCAATCCGGTAGCGATAATGAAATTAAAATTCTTCAGCTTTATTCCGCATGCACATCGATGGCGCAACGTCCAAATATCCCGTAAAGGCGCAATTTCGCCAGCGGGTCGCCACTATTTTTCTACTCATGTAGAAGCACAATGCAAAAGCTGCGGTGAACGACTGCATAAAGTCTATTACCGCGATATCAGCGATGCCGAAGCAAAACGCTGGTTAGGCTAAGGACGTATAAAGATAAAAAAAGCCCCGCAACACAGGTTACGGGGCTATTGCGTGGCTATCGCAAAAATTATTCAGCCGGTTTAGTACGAATCAGATAATCAAAGGCGCTGAGTGAGGCTTTCGCACCTTCACCGCTGGCGATGATGATCTGCTTATATGGCACCGTGGTGCAGTCGCCGGCGGCGAATACGCCTTTCAGGCTGGTTTCGCACTTGGCATCAATAATGATTTCGCCCATTTTAGTGCGCTCAACCGCTCCTTCCAGCCAGGTGGTGTTTGGCAGCAGGCCAATTTGCACGAAGATACCGCTCAGCGCGATTTCATGGCTGGTTTGGTTATTACGATCGATGTAGGTCAGGCTGGTAACCTTACTACCGTCACCTTTCACTTCCGTGGTCTGCGCATTCAGAATCACGTCGACGTTTTTCAGACTGCGCAGTTTGTCCTGCAGCACTTTATCGGCGCGCATTTCGCTGGCAAATTCCAGCAGCGTGACGTGCTCAACAATGCCGGCCAGATCGATCGCCGCTTCAACGCCTGAGTTACCGCCACCGATCACCGCCGTGCGTTTACCTTTGAACAGCGGACCGTCGCAGTGCGGGCAATAGGTGACGCCCTTGGTGCGATACTGTTCTTCGCCCGGTACGCCCATGTTGCGCCAGCGCGCCCCGGTGGCAATGATAATGCTGCGAGATTTCAGTACCGCGCCGGATGCGGTTTCAATCGCGTGCAGACCGCCCTCTTTCGCCGCAGGAATCAGCTTAATGGCGCTCTGGGTATCAATCACATCCACATCGTAATCATCAACGTGAGCGCGCAATGAACCAGCCAGCTTGGCGCCTTCGGTTTTCGGCACGGAGATGTAGTTTTCAATGTCGACGGTGTCCAGCACCTGGCCACCAAAGCGTTCGCCCATCAGGCCAGTACGGATGCCTTTACGCGCCGAGTAAATGGCCGCTGCTGCGCCCGCTGGGCCGCTGCCGACGATCAACACTTCATAGGCATCACGTTTGTTCAGCTCTTCCGCCGCGCGTTTATCGGAGTTGGTGTCCACTTTACCGACGATTTCCGCCAGGCTCAGACGGCCCTGACCGAACTCTTTGCCATTCAGAAATACCGCTGGCACGCCCATCACGTTGCGTTCGGTGATTTCGTTCTGGAACATACCGCCATCAATCGCGGTATGGCTGATGCGCGGATTCAGTACCGCCATCAGGTTCAGCGCCTGTACCACGTCAGGACAGTTGTGGCACGACAGTGAATAATAGGTTTCGAAATGGAAGTCACCTTCCAGCGCTACCACTTGATCCAGCAGGCTCTGCGCTTCTTTCGATGGGTGTCCACCGGTTTGCAGCAGGGCTAAAACCAGTGAAGTGAATTCATGGCCCATTGGCGAACCGGCAAAGCGCGGACCGCTCTGGCTGCCTGGGTTAGTAATCAGGAAAGAGGGTTTACGCACCGGACGATCGTTCTCTTCACGGAAGCTGACTTTATCTGACAAGCTCGCGATATCGACCAGCAGAGTACGGATCTCTGCCGATTTAGCGCCATCATCCAATGTGGCAATCAACTCAACTGGTTTCGTTAGTTTCTCAAGGTAAGCCTTGAGTTGGGTTTTTAAATTGGTGTCGAGCATAGTGAGTTCCTGTCATGAAAATCGGGTGCCGTAGCACCCGATAGAGAAAGATCGAATGGCGTGATGTTGGCTTAGATTTTGCCAACCAGGTCCAGTGATGGAGCCAGCGTTGCTTCGCCTTCTTTCCATTTTGCCGGGCAAACTTCGCCTGGGTGAGAAGCCACGTACTGTGCTGCTTTCACTTTGCGGATCAGGTCTGATGCGTCACGGCCAATGCCTTCTGCGGTGATTTCGATCGCCTGGATGATGCCTTCCGGGTCAACGATGAAGGTACCACGGTCTGCCAGGCCTTCGTCTTCACGCATGATTTCGAAGTTACGGGTCAGCGCGCCAGTTGGGTCACCGATCATCGCGTATTTGATTTTTGCGATGGTGTCAGAAGAACCGTGCCAGGCTTTGTGGGTAAAGTGCGTGTCGGTAGAAACAGAGTAGATATCTACGCCCAGTTTCTGGAACTCTTCATGATGGTCTGCAACGTCACCCAGTTCGGTTGGGCATACGAAGGTGAAGTCAGCCGGGTAGAAGAAGAAAACACTCCATTTACCTTCAACGTCTTTCTCGGTGACTTCGATGAATTCGCCGTTTTTGAACGCTGCGTTTTTAAATGGTTTGATCTTGGTATTAATGATGGACATGGTGACCTCCGTTAAAAGATGTGATGCAAGTTACAGAATTTTCGGGCCAACTTCTAATATGCAGACGTTATCAATCAGATAACCAAAAGCTATCAAAGCGCCGACGCCAGATTTCATGCGGCTCGCGCGGGCATTCTACACAAAAAAGCTGTTGTTCTGACAGGCTTTATCTTTTCAGGGTGAAACTGCTACTTTTGACTGATGGCTTAATCATTAACTGGTCGCCATGAATGGCGCCCCTACATTTGACCCGTGAGGATTTCGTAGGGTGCGCATTTATGCGCACCTGCAAATCACGAGAATGGAGTTGTTGAGTGCAAATACGTTCTTTTGAAGAAACCGATCGCCCTTTTCTGCGCACGCTGTATCTGGCCGCGCGTCGCCATAACTGGACGTGGCTGGCTGGCGATGATTGGCAATTAGAAGATTTCGATGCGGTGATTTTGGGTGAAACCGTGCTGGTAGCCGAACTGGACGGGCATCGCGTGGGGTTTGCGGCGGTGCTGGATAACGACAACTTCCTGCATAGCCTGTATGTCGATCCGGATGCGCAAGGGCAAGGCGTTGGCAGCGCGCTGCTGGAAAAGGTTCAAGAACGTTTCACCTCCACCGGCGCATTGAAATGCTTGCAAAAGAATCAGGCGGCGATGGATTTTTATCTGAAACACGGCTGGCGGCGTGAAGCGGTTGGCGAAAGTGAGCAGGGAAAATATGTGCTGATGCATTTTCCGCTGGCGGCTCGCGCCAGCGAAAGTGGACGCCGTTAAACCGCGCGGAAAGCAATATCGCCCGGGATGATTTCACCCTGCCAATAGAGCTGCGCCGCGACGCGTCCTGCCAGCTGGCGGTACAGCGCGGTAAAATCACTGTCAGGACGGCGCACCACGGTTGGTTCACCATCATCCAGATCTTCACGCAGCGTAATGTGCAGCGGCAGCTGTGCCAGCAGGCGGGTGTGGTAATCCTCCACCAGCTTCTGCGCGCCGCCGGTGCCGAAAATCGGTTCGTGGTGGCCACATTGGCTACAGATGTGCATGCTCATGTTCTCGACCACGCCCAGTACCGGTACGCTCACTTTCTCAAACATCACCATGCCTTTACGTGCATCGATTAACGCGATGTCCTGCGGCGTCGTCACCACTAACGCGCCGGTCACCGGCACGTTCTGCGCCAGCGTAAGCTGAATATCGCCGGTGCCTGGCGGCATATCGAGAATCAAATAGTCGAGATCCGGCCACATGGTTTCGTTCAGCAGCTGCATCAGGGCTTTGCTGGCCATCGGGCCGCGCCACACCATGGCGTTATCGTCGGTTACCAGATAGCCGATGGAGTTGGTTGCCAGGCCGTGCGCCATAATCGGCGCCATGTGCGTGCCATCCGGTGAAGTGGGACGCTGATTTTCGGTGCCGAGCATGTTAGGAATCGACGGGCCGTAAATATCCGCATCAAGAATCCCCACGCGCGCGCCTTCCGCAATCAACGCCAGCGCCATATTCACGGCGGTGCTGGATTTGCCTACGCCACCTTTGCCAGAGCTCACCGCGATGATATTTTTCACACCGGTCGCACCTGGATGGTTTTTCACGCGCTTCAGCGTGGCAATATCGTGGCGCAGCCGCCAGTCGATGGCGCTGGCATCGGTTAAGCGCAGCAATTCTGCACTGGTTTGCGCTTTCAAAACTTCAAAGGCGCTGGCCCACGCAAACGGCATCACCAGCTCGATATGCAGCTTGTCATCCAGCAGCGCCACGTGGCGCAAAGCTTTCAGCGTGGTGAGGTTGTGTTGCAGCGTCGGATGTTCAAAGTCACTCAGCACGCCGCTGACCAGGGCCCGCAGCGCTTCAGGTGAATGATGTTGCTGGGATTGTGAAGTCATCCCTACTCCTTGTTTTTTCATCTCGCCAGATTGCGGCGGTGTCTGTTCAATAATATCAGATAGGCGCTAAAAGTGACGCGGATGTCCTGTCGTGTTTACGCCAGAGAGTGCTTCGGTTAACATCTAAATCCGATTTTTCTTCAACGGAACGCTACGCAAACATGACTCAAGTCGCTAAAAAAATTCTGGTAACGTGCGCACTGCCGTACGCAAACGGTTCAATCCATCTCGGTCACATGCTTGAACACATTCAGGCTGACATTTGGGTCCGTTACCAGCGAATGCGTGGCAACCAGGTTCACTTCATCTGTGCTGACGACGCCCATGGCACGCCAATCATGCTGAAAGCGCAGCAGTTGGGTGTGGCACCAGAGCAGATGATTGCCGAAATGAAGCAAGAGCACGAGACCGATTTCGCCGGCTTCAACATCGGCTACGACAACTATCACTCGACGCACAGCGATGAGAACCGTCAGCTGTCCGAGCTGATTTATGGTCGTCTGAAAGAGAATGGTTTTATTAAGAACCGTACCATTTCGCAGCTGTACGATCCGGAGAAAGGCATGTTCCTGCCGGACCGTTTCGTCAAGGGCACCTGCCCGAAATGTAAATCACCGGATCAATATGGCGACAACTGCGAAGTGTGCAGCGCGACCTACAGCCCAACCGAGCTGATCGACCCGAAATCGGTGGTTTCTGGCGCTACGCCGGTGCTGCGTGATTCCGAACACTTCTTCTTCGATCTGCCGTCCTTCAGCGCCATGCTGCAGGCGTGGACGCGCTCAGGCGCGCTGCAAGAGCAGGTTGCTAACAAGATGCAGGAGTGGTTTGAATCGGGTCTGCAACAGTGGGATATCTCCCGCGATGCGCCCTATTTCGGCTTTGAAATTCCTGGCGCGCCGGGCAAATACTTCTATGTCTGGCTGGATGCGCCAATCGGCTACATGGGTTCATTTAAAAACCTGTGCGATAAGCGCGGCAATATCGATTTCGACGAGTTCTGGAAGAAAGATTCGACCACCGAGCTGTATCACTTTATCGGTAAAGATATCGTCTATTTCCACAGCCTGTTCTGGCCGGCAATGCTGGAAGGCAGCAACTTCCGCAAGCCAACCAACCTGTTCGTGCATGGTTATGTAACGGTAAACGGCGCGAAGATGTCGAAATCGCGCGGCACCTTTATTAAAGCCAGCACCTGGCTGCAGCATCTGGATGCCGACAGCCTGCGTTATTACTACGCGGCCAAGCTCTCCTCACGCATCGACGATATCGACCTGAATCTGGAAGATTTCGTGCAGCGCGTGAATGCGGATGTGGTGAACAAAGTGGTTAACCTGGCATCGCGTAACGCGGGCTTCCTGACCAAACGCTTTGGCGGCAAACTGGCGAGCGAGCTGGCCGATCCGGCGCTGTATCAGACCTTTGTTGATGCCTCTGAAAGGATTGGCGAAGCCTGGGCCAGCCGCGAATTTAACCGTGCGATTCGTGAAATCATGGCGCTGGCCGATCTGGCTAACCGCTATGTCGATGAGCAGGCGCCATGGGTGGTGGCGAAACAAGAAGGTCGTGATGCCGATCTGCAAGCCATCTGCTCAATGGGCATCAACCTGTTCCGCGTGCTGATGACCTGGCTGAAGCCGGTGCTGCCATCATTGAGTGAGCGTACTGAAGCCTTCCTGCAGAGCGAACTGAGCTGGGATGCGATTGCGCAACCGCTGCTCGATCACGACGTAGCACCGTTCAAAGCGCTGTATGGCCGTATCGAGATGAGCAAAGTTGAGGCGCTGGTTGAAGCCTCAAAAGAGGATGCGGCGGCGACAAATAAGCCTGCAGCAACCGGGCCGCTGGCCGATGCGCCAATTGGTGACACCATCACCATTGATGATTTCGCCAAGGTCGATATGCGTGTGGCGCTGATTGAGAAAGCCGAGCTGGTAGACGGTTCTGACAAGCTGCTGCGTCTGGAGCTGGATGTGGGCGGCGAGAAGCGTCAGATCTTCTCTGGTATTCGCGCGGCGTATCCGGATCCTTCCGTGCTGGTTGGCAAAATGACCATCATCGTCGCCAACCTCGCGCCGCGTAAAATGCGCTTCGGTATTTCAGAAGGCATGGTGCTGTCAGCCGGTCCGGGCGGAAAAGACCTGTTCGTGCTGTCGGTCGATAGCGGCGCAGTACCGGGAATGCCGGTTAAGTAAGCTAATAAGCCGCCTTAGGGCGGCTTTTTTGTCGCTGTCTATCCCCTTAGCCTGCGCGTAGTAGGGTCGCCATTCATGGCGACCGGGACAGACATTCTTGTGATCGCTAGCACGCTAAGCGCTTAATGCGTATGATGAAGCGCCATGAAAACAGGAGCCTGACATGCCCTCCGTGCTATCTGCCTGCTGGCGCTATCTGCGCGCCTTCATCATTATTTATGCGGCGCTTTACGCCGGAATGGGGATATCTGCCCTGCTCCCAATCACTATTCCCGGTAGCATTATCGGCATGCTGCTGCTGTTCCTACTGCTGGCGCTGCAAATTCTGCCGGTTGACTGGGTCAAACCCGGCTGTCATTTGCTGATTCGCTACATGGCACTGCTGTTTGTTCCCATTAGCGTAGGCGTAATGGGTTATACCGACATTCTCACCGCCCAGTTTGGGCCGATTGTGGTGTCGTGCATGGTCAGCACTTTCCTGGTTTTGCTAATTGTCGGCCTGAGCGCAGAACGAATGCAGCGTCCGCAGGAGAAAAACCATGACTGATGCCTGGTGGTCGCTACCGCTGACCGTGATCGCCTATCTGCTGGCGCGCAAGCTGGCGGCGAAAATCAATATTTCCATCGTCAATCCCTTGCTGGTCGCGATGGCGATTGTCATTCCGCTCCTATTGATCACCCACATGCCCTATGCCCGCTATTTTGCTGGCAGCAGCCTGCTGAATCAGCTACTGCAACCCGCCGTGGTCGCGCTGGCCCTGCCGCTGTACGAGCAGATGCATCAAATTCGCGCGCGCTGGAAAACCATTATCAGCGTGTGTTTCATTGGCAGCATTACAGCGATGGTGTCAGGCACTGCCATTGCCTTATGGATGGGCGCGACGCCAGAAATCGCCGCCACTATCATGCCAAAATCGGTTACCACGCCGATTGCGATGGCTGTGTCTGCTTCATTACACGGTATTCCCGCTATTAGTGCGATCTGCGTGCTGATCGCCGGGGTGCTGGGCGCGGTATTTGGTCATATGTTGCTGAATCTGTTTAAGGTGAAGAGCAAATCCTCGCGAGGTTTGGCGATTGGTAACGCTTCGCATGCGTTAGGTACGGCGCGTGCTGCAGAGATCGATTATCAGGAAGGCGCATTCAGCTCTTTAGCGCTGGTGATCTGCGGCATCATTACGTCATTACTGGCACCCTTTCTTTTTCCCCTGTTAATGCATTGGTTTGGCTAAAACTTGCGAGAGATCTCGCAAAGTTGAAACAACCCAATCAGCTTGCATTGTCAGAGCGACTTGGATCACATATAAAACGTCAGGCGGCGCATTGCCGCTAACGCGAAACTGAGGTCATCACATCATGCATCCACGATTCTCTACTGCTTTTTCTGCCCTGCCCGCAGCGCTACAAACGGCGATCCAGCCGCTGCTGGATGCGGCTGATTTCCATGGCGTATTGCGTCCTCAGGATATCGCGCAATTGAAACAGCTTACCGGTCTGGATGATGATGCGCTGGCGCTGGCACTGTTGCCGCTGGCAGCAAGTTGCGCTGTGGCTACCGTTTCGAATTTCAACGTCGGCGCCATTTCTCGCGGCGTTAGCGGCCATTGGTATTTCGGGGCCAATATGGAGTTCCTGCACGCGCCGCTGCAGCAGACGGTACATGCCGAGCAAAGTGCGATTACCCATGCCTGGCTACGCGGTGAAGAGAAATTAGCGGCAATTACCGTCAACTACACGCCGTGCGGCCATTGCCGCCAGTTCATGAATGAGCTTAATAGCGGCACCGCAATTCGCATTAGCTTGCCGGGACGCGCCGTGAGCACGCTCGGTGATTATCTGCCGGATGCGTTTGGCCCCGCTGATTTGAACATCACCGAACGTTTGTTAACGCCGGTCAATCATGGTTTTGCCGTAAAGGGTGATGCATTGCAACAAGCGGCCATTGAGGCCGCAAATCACAGTCACGCACCTTACAGCCAGAGCTACAGCGGCGTAGCACTTCGCAGCCAGAGTGGTACAACCTTTACGGGCCGCTATGCGGAAAATGCCGCTTTTAACCCAAGCTTGCCACCATTACAGGCCGCGCTGATTTTAATGAACATGAGCAATGAAGCGCTCGATACTATTCAGCAGGCCGTGCTGGCCGAATCTCAGGGCAGCACGCTAAGTCAGTCGGATGCCACGCGCGCGACGCTGGCAGCCCTGGGATGTGAAGATTTCTCACTTACTTTAGTTTCGAAAACATCAGTTTAGTGATCCTTTTACCGCTTTTGTGACCTTTTGTTAACAAAAGCTGTACATCTGCAGGAATTTTCATAGGATCGGGCGCCAGACCCTCTTCACATCCAGATGGACTGGCGTTACCTTTTCTCGGCGATACGTCAGAAAACACTGCAACCGGAGCAAGCACTGCATGGAACTCGACTACGAAAGTAAACGTCCGCTGTATATTCCTTACGCGGGTCCGATCCTGCTGGAATTTCCGCTGTTGAACAAAGGCAGCGCCTTCAGCCTTGAAGAACGTAACGAATTTAACCTAAACGGTCTGCTGCCTGAGGCAGTGGAATCCATCGAAGAGCAGGCAGAACGAGCCTGGCGCCAGTTTCTGGATTTCAAAAACAATAACGACAAGCATGTTTACCTGCGCAACATCCAAGACACCAACGAAACCCTCTTCTACCGACTGCTCGATAATCATCTGGAAGAGATGATGCCGATTATCTACACCCCAACCGTCGGCGCCGCCTGTGAGCACTTCTCAGAAATCTACCGCCGCGCACGTGGTGTATTCATCTCTTATAACAACCGCGATCGCATTGAAGACATGCTGCAAAACGCCACCAAGCAGAATGTGAAGGTGATTGTGGTGACCGATGGCGAGCGTATTCTTGGCCTCGGCGATCTGGGTATTGGCGGCATGGGCATCCCAATCGGTAAGCTGTCGCTGTATACCGCGTGCGGTGGCATCAGCCCGGCTTATACCTTGCCGGTTGTGCTGGACGTGGGTACCAATAACCAGCAGCTGCTGAACGACCCGCTCTACATGGGCTGGCGCCATCCGCGTATCACTGGTGAAGAATACGAAGAATTCGTTAACGAATTCATTCAGGCGGTTAATCGCCGCTGGCCAAATGTGCTGTTGCAGTTTGAAGACTTTGCACAGAAAAACGCCATGCCGCTGCTGGAACGCTATCGTGATGAGATCTGCTGCTTTAACGACGACATTCAGGGCACCGCCGCCGTTACCGTTGGCACCCTAATCGCTGCCAGCCGCGCTGCCGGCAGCCGCCTGTGTGAGCAGAAAGTGGTATTCCTGGGTGCCGGTTCTGCCGGTTGTGGTATCGCCGAGCAGATTATCGCGCAGATGAAGTCTGAAGGCTTAAGTGATGATGAAGCCCGCAGCCGGGTGATGATGGTGGACCGTTTTGGTCTGCTGACCGACAAGCTGCCTAATCTGCTTAATTTCCAGAGCAAGCTGGTGCAGAAGAGCGACAGCTTGAAAGAGTGGGACACCAGCAGCGACTCAATTTCTCTGCTGGACGTGGTGCGCAATGCCAAACCAGATATTCTGATCGGCGTGTCTGGCCAGCCTGGCCTGTTCACCGAAGAGATTATCCGCGAGATGCACAAACACACGAAGCGGCCGATCGTTATGCCGTTGTCGAACCCGACGTCACGCGTGGAAGCAACGCCAGCCGACATCATCGCCTGGACCGACGGTGCAGCGCTGGTTGCCACCGGCAGCCCATTCTCGCCGGTGACGTGGAAAGGGAAAACCTTTCCAATCGCCCAGTGCAATAACTCCTATATCTTCCCTGGAATTGGTTTGGGCGTAATCGCTTCTGGCGCCAGCCGCGTGACGGATTCGATGCTGATGACCGCCAGCCGCGCTTTGGCTGACTGTTCACCGCTGGCGAATGATGGTGAAGGACCGGTTCTGCCGGAAATCAAAGATATTCAGGGCGTTTCGAAGCTGATTGCCATCGAAGTAGGTAAAGCGGCGCAGCTGGCTGGTGTGGCGGTTGTCACTTCAGAAGATGTCTTGTCGAAAGCCGTGAGCAACAACTTCTGGCTGCCGCAGTATCGTCACTATCGCCGTACCTCGATTTAAGTCGCAGCACGATCGGACTTTGCAGGTCCGATCGTGTTTAAAAAAACGCCGGCCAACTGGCGTTTACTTGCTTCCCCCGTCCGCCTCAAGTAGCCTTTAGCCATTCTGAATTCTGCCAACCGAGTGCCCGCGCGCATGATTAAACGCGTATTGTTTGGTCTGTTTTTCATCATCTTATTGGTGGTGGCGACCGCGCTCGGCCTGGATCGCTGGATCAGCTGGAAAACCGCCCCCTTTATTTATGAAGATGTCACCTCGCTGCCGCATCGTCAGGTCGGCGTGGTCTTGGGCACGGCTAAGTATTACCGCACCGGCGTTATCAATCAGTATTACCTCTACCGTATTCAGGGGGCATTGAACGCCTACAATAGCGGCAAGGTAAATTATCTGCTGCTGAGCGGTGATAATGCGCAGCAAAGCTATAACGAGCCAATGACCATGCGTCGTGATTTGATCAAAGCCGGCGTAGCGCCGGCAGATATCGTGCTGGATTATGCCGGTTTTCGCACGCTGGATTCGATTGTGCGCACGCGAAAAGTGTTCGATACCAACGATTTCATCATTATTACCCAGCGTTTTCACTGTGAGCGTGCGTTGTATATTGCGCTGCATTTAGGCATTCAGGCGCAGTGTTATGCGGTGCCATCGCCGAAGAATATGTTGTCGGTGCGTTTCCGTGAAGTGGGGGCGCGTTTAGGTGCGCTGGCGGATTTGTATTTGATGAAGCGTGAACCGCGCTTCCTTGGGCCGCTGGTGCCAATTCCGGCGGTGCATGAAGTCCCTGAGGACGCGCAGAGTTATCCGGCGGTCACGCCAGAGCAGCTGTTAGAGCTGGAAGAGAAGTTACAGAAATAAAAAAGGGTCGCCTGCAGGCGACCCTTTTTTGATGACGTTTGTTACTTCTTACGCGCGTATTTCAACGAATCCAGCGCCACGGCGAAGATGATGATGCCGCCCTTAATAATGTACTGCCAGTAAGGGTTCACGCCGATGTAGGTCAAACCGTAGTTGATGACGGTAAAGATGATTACACCGGTTACCACACCCGCCACTGAACCCACACCCCCGGCAAACGACACGCCGCCGACGACACACGCCGCAATCGCATCCAGCTCATACATAAAGCCGAGGTTGTTGGTGGCGCTGCCGATACGGCCCGCTTCCAGCATCCCACCGAACGCGTAGAACACACCCGACAAGGCATAAATCAGAATCAGGTTGAATGGAACGTTTACGCCTGACACTTTTGCGGCTTCCGGGTTACCGCCGATGGCGAAGATGTTGCGACCGAAGCGGGTTTTATTCCACAGCACCCAAACAAAGACGATGGCAATGACGGCGTAGAAGGTGATAAACGACAGTTTAAAATCACCGAAACGCAGGAAGCCCTGGGCAAATTTGGAGAAGCCCGGATCGAAACCGGCAATCGGCGAGGCACCCACAAAGTCGTAATAGAGTGAGTTGATACCGTAAACAATGATCATGGTACCCAGGGTGGTGATAAATGGCGTTACCTTGAGGTAAGCAATAATCACACCGTTCACCAAACCAATTACACCGCCGATGATGCAAACAGTCAGAATAACTAACGGGATTGGCACGGTATCCAGATGCGGGAACACTTTGTTGGCGTTATCCATGGCCTGCAGCAATGTGGCAGCAACCACCGCCGCTAAGCCCACCTGACGTCCTGCCGAAAGATCGGTACCTTGCGTAACAATCAAGCCGGCAACACCCAGCGCGATAATGATACGCACAGAGGATTGGGTCAGGATATTACTCAGGTTCATTAAACTTAAAAAAGTGGGATCCTGGAAAATAATAATTGCCAGCAGTACAAACAGGACAACATAAATGCCACCCTCTTTTAACCAGGTTAGCGCATTCTTTTTAGTAGTCGCTTTCATGTTAAAGCCCTTGCTTCATTAAAGGTGTAATGACGCTAAACGCAGGATTTCATTCTGCGAGGTCGTTTTGGTATCAACAATGCCCGCTACCTGGCCATTACTCATCACTAAAATACGATCGGTAATACCCAACAGTTCTGGCATTTCAGAAGAGATAATAATGATGCCCTTCTCTTTCTTCGCCAACTCAGCAATCAGTTGGTAAATTTCGAATTTTGCACCCACGTCAATGCCACGCGTTGGCTCATCAAGCATCAATATTTCCGGCTGCGTTAATAACCAGCGACCAATAATCACTTTTTGTTGGTTACCACCGGAAAGCGAGCCAATTTGCGTATGATGACCCGGCGTTTTCACGCGCATTGAATCAATTACCCATTGGGTATCACTCTTCATGCGTTTATTATCGAGCAATCCCATGCTGGATTTATACTTTTTAATATTGGAGATAAGCGAGTTAAAGCCAATATCCAGATAAGCATAAATACCGGTGGAACGACGCTCTTCCGTCACCAGCGCAAAACCGTGATTAATCGCTTCATTGGCGCTGTGGTTATTAATACTTTTCCCGTGCAGCTTAATGGTGCCACCCGACTTTTCGCGAATACCAAACAGGGTTTCGACGATGTCAGTTCGCTTCGCCCCCACCAAACCTGCAATGCCGAGAATCTCCCCTTTATGCAGATCAAATGAGATGTCGCGAATGGAAGGCTGACGCAACGAGGTTAAGTGGCGCACCTCTAGAATGACTTCACCCGGTACGTTCGATTTGTCTGGGAAACGCTGGTTCAATGAACGGCCAACCATCATTGAGATGATTTTGTCCATATCCAACCCTTCCAGCGGCTGGGTAGCAATCCACTGACCATCACGCAAAATGGTGATCTCATCGCACAGCTGGAAGATCTCTTCCATCTTGTGTGAGATATACACGATGCCGCAGCCACGGTCTTTTAGCTTACGGATGATGGTGAACAGATGGTTTACTTCTTTTTCGGTCAGCGACGAGGTCGGCTCATCCATAATAACGATTTTGGCGTTATACGAGAAAGCTTTGGCGATCTCAATCATCTGCATTTGCGAAACAGATAAGGTGGCGACTTTATCGCGCGGATCGATATCAATATCTAATTCATCAAAGATCGCTTTGGTATCGCGATACATTTTATCCTGATCGACAAACACACCTTTACGCGGATAACGACCAAGCCACATGTTATCCATTACGTTGCGTTGCAAAACCAGGTTTAATTCCTGATGCACCATCGACACGCCATTTTCCAGCGCCTCTTTGGAGCTTTTGTAATCAATTTCCTCACCCTGAAACAGGATGCTCCCCGTATCCTTTTTATAAATCCCAAACAGACATTTTAATAATGTAGATTTCCCGGCACCGTTTTCTCCCATTAATGCATGAACGGAGTGCGGCCGCACTTTTAAATTCACATTATCTAAGGCTTTAACCCCTGGAAATGATTTCGAGACATTCGTCATCTCCAGCAGATATTCACGCTGTGTGGTCGGATTCTCACTGGCCATAATTTACCTGGCTAAATAAAGCGTTGGTCAGATGCAATAAGGCGCGGCGAAGTGCCGCGCCCAGGATGAATTACTTCACAAACTGCGACAGATTTTCTTTATCTACTGGTACGTAAGGAACACGTACGATTTTATTTTCCATCTTGAAGTTAGTGCCTGCGGTGGCTTCTTTGCCATTGGCCAGGTTATTGGCAATATCCAATGTGGCTTTTGCCTGGTTTTCCGCATCATTCAGCACGGTACCCGCCAGCGCACCAGATTTCACCAGCGCCAGCGCTTCTGGCAGTGCATCCACGCCAAACACCGGAATATTGGTTTTGTTGTGGGCTTTCAGCGCTTCAACCGCACCCATCGCCATCGCATCGTTGTTGGCGATGATCACTTCAATTTTGTCAGCGTTCGGGCCAGACAGCCAGGCATCCACTTTGTCTTTTGCCTGTGCGGTATCCCACATCGCTGTATCCATCATCAGCTGCTGCGTTTTCAGGCCGTCTTTGTTCAGGGTATCAATCACGTATTTAGTACGCGCTTCAGCGTCCGGATGGCCCGGCTCGCCTTTCAGCAGCGCGAACTGAATTTGACCATCTTTGTTCAGATCCCAGGCTGGCGTCGCCTTCCAGTGCTTCTCAATCAGCTGACCCTGGATAATGCCTGACTCTTTAGAATCGGTACCAACGTAATAAGCCTTCGGATAGCTTGCCAGCACTTTGGCGTTTGGTTCTTTGTTGAAGAACACCACTGGCACATCGTTGGCTTTCGCTTTATCGATCACCACTGCCGCAGCAGCCGGATCCACCAGGTTGATCGCCAGCGCTTTCACGCCTTTCGCCATCAACACGTCGATCTGGTCATTTTGCTTGGATTGGTCGTTCTGCGAGTCATTCATCAGCAGCTGGATGCCACCGACGGTTTTGGCTTCTTTCTCAATGTCCTTACGCACCATCGACATGAAGTTATCGTCGTATTTGTAAATGGTCACGCCAATGCGAGTATCGGCGGCGTGCGCAGTTGCACCAAACATCATGCTGGCAACCAGTGCTGTGAGCGTGAAAACCTTCTTATTCATGGTATCTCCGGTTTTTATGTAGGGCATTTCATTGCGCCGTAATGCCTGCGGGCAGACAGCGCCGTCGGTTTTAATTTGAATCCATGGGGCGGACGCGTAACGCAAAGCCGGGCCACCATCGCAATCCTGACTTCCCTGTACGTAAACGCTTCCTGAAGAGTGTTGTGAACTATTTCAATCGGCTACTGAAACCTGCTGAGAGAAGGATTACCCAGCGTTACATGATGTTTCAGTCCGGTAAGACGCTGCCATCATAGTGAGCGGCATGTTAATTAACTGTGAATACAATCACAGATTGGAAACGGTTACACAGGGCTATCGCCTGAATTAGTGACCGACTCCACAATTTGCCGCTGCGCCACCGAATGACGACGCACTAGCGTCGGCATAAAGCAGTGTGTGGCATGTTGATCCAGTTCGCCTGCAGCCCCCTTCAGCGCCAGCTCTGTAGCAAGTTTAGCCATGGAAACAATAGGATAGCGGACGGTAGTTAATTGCGGATCGGTGTATCTTGAGATGGGAATATCATCAAAACCAATGACTGAAAAATGCTGTGGAACCTGGATGCCGTTGTCCTTAAGCGCCGTCAATGCCCCCGCCGCCATGCCGTCATTGTAGGAAAACACGGCGGTTAAATGTAAATTGCGCCCAAGCAGTTCCACCATCGCCGCTTCCCCCCCTTGCATATCGGGCTCGGCATGCGCAATCCACGCCTCCTGCGGGCGAATACCCTGCTCTGCCAGGGCTTGCAGCCAGCCATCACGCCGCTGCGTCACATCTTCAATTGGGTGACTCGAGCTGAGAAAACCAATGCGTTGATGGCCCTGCTGTAACAGCATGCGCGTGGCAACCTGTGCGCCTGTAACGTTATCAAGGCACACACAGCGATGTTCATAACCAGGAATTGTGCGATTAATCAGTACCATGCCAGGAACGTGATCCATAAATTGCATCAGCTCTGCGTCTGAAAGCGTTTTCGCGTGCACCACTAATGCATTGCAGCGTTGACGTATCAGCACCTCAATCGCGTGGCGTTCTTTTTCTTCCAAGTGCCATGAGTTGCTGATGAGCACGTGTTTATGTACGCGCTGCGCCACGGTATCCACCGCTTTAACTAATGCGCCGAAGAAGGGGTCGGAGACGTCCATCACCACCACACCAATGGTATCGCTGACTTGCGTTGCTAAGGCTTGCGCATTGGCGTTAGGGCGATAGTCGAGTGCATCAACCGCGGCCAACACGGCTTCTCGGGTATCGGCGGTGACTGCACTGCTGTTATTGAGCACACGTGACACGGTGGCAACTGACACACCGGCCTGACGAGCGACATCACGAATCGTTATCATGCAGCTGTTCCACAGGGGCTGAAAATGCGCGACAAGCGCGTAACGGCGCTATTCTGGCAGGGCACAGGGAACGACTACGTGAATTACGTCACACCAATGAAAGCGGTTACATACAATTCTGCAACCTTTGTGATGAATATCATTATCTGGTGGAGGAAGAAGGTGTGGTTTTTCCGGCGGCAAGACGCGTCAATTTACGCCACAGCCACTCCAGCGGCCCCTGTGGGAAAAATCGCAGCCATAGCACAGAAAACAAGATGTTAATCAGCCAGATTGCCGGGACAAAGGCCAGCAGATGCAGGCGATCAAACTTGAGGAAGAGATTGAAACGATAGAAGAGCGTGGTGCAAATGAGCGTCTGTAACAGATAATTGCTCAATGCCATGCGGCCAACGCATTGAATGGCATAGCTTAATCGCGTTGAAGCAATTTGTGGCCAGAAGCCGAGGCAAAGTGCGGCATAGCCAAGGCTGATGAACGGGCTGGCGAGGTCGCGCGGTATTTGCAGAAAAAAGCCGGTCCAGCGGAACTCCCAGCCTATCATCCACTGCGCTGCAATGCCTGGAATCGCAATCAGCCAGCCAATCGTCAGCAGTAATGCTGCAGAGCGTCGATAGTGCTGCACGCTAAATTGCCCGCTAAGCCAGCCGCTACGCATCAGGGCAGCGCCAATCAGCATCAGCCCCGCCAGCTGCCAGCCATATTGGGAGGCCAGCGCCATCAACCCCGATGACAAGTGGTCAAGCCGGTTCTGCACCGCTTCCCAACCACCAAGCATTTTCCAATAGCTTTCATATTCCAGATCGGCCGCGCCAGGCAGCCAGGAGCGCGTGGGATTCGGGCTCGAAATGGCACCAAATACCAGCAAAACGCCGCAGCCAACGAGATAAAGCAGCGCGCCAGTTTGTAGCAGAGCGCGGTCAGACGGCACGTCGCGCAGCATGCGCCAGATAATCAGCCCGATCAGGCCGTAATCCAGCAGAATGTCGCCTTCCCAGAAAAATAGTGCGTGAATAAAGCCGATGAACACCAGCAACGTCAGGCGCGCTGACATCCAGCGGCTGCCGCGCGGCGCTTGCAAATAAAGCCCGGCGCCAAACAGCAAAGCAAACAGCGTAAGAAACTTGAGCTGCGCCAGACCATCCATGACTGCCCAGGTCCAGGCGTCAGATGTGGAAGCCTGCCCTTGCCACGCCGGATTTAGATAGGCTGCCGCGGGCAGCGCAAAACCGACGATATTCAACAGCAAGATGCCGAGAATGGCGCAGCCACGAATGAAATCCAGCGCGAGATAGCGTTGCATCGAGTGCCTTGACGGAGACAGGAAATCGGGCGACAAACCGCCGCCCCAAAGATTAGCTGTGGCGAACCGCGCGCAGGAATTCCTGACGCGTGTTCTGGCTGGATTTAAACAAGCCACCCAGCGAGGTAGTGGTTGTCGCGCTGGTCGCATCCTTCACGCCACGCGCTTTCACGCAGTAGTGCACGGCATCAATCGACACGGCAACGTTATTGGTGCCGAGCAGCGTTTGCAGGGCGACCAACACTTGTTGCGTCAGGCGCTCTTGCACCTGCGGACGCTGGGCGAAGAACTGCACAATGCGGTTAATTTTCGACAGGCCAATCACTTTATCTTTCGGGATGTAGGCCACGGTGGCTTTGCCGTCGATGATCACAAAATGATGCTCGCAGGTGCTGGTCAGCGTGATATCACGCACGGTCACCATCTCATCAACCTTCATCTTGTTTTCGATGACGGTGATCTTCGGGAAGTTGGCGTAATCGAGACCCGAAAAAATTTCATCCACATACATTTTGGCGATGCGGTTGGGCGTCTCCATCAGGCTGTCATCTTCCAGATCCAGATTCAGCAGCTGCATAATTTGGGTCATGTGACCGGCGATTTCACGCTTGCGCGCGGCATCATCCATATCACGTATCGGCGCGCGTAATGGCGTTTCCAGACCACGCGCCAACAGCGCTTCGTGAACCAGGGCGGCTTCCTGACTTAAGGTGCTCATCTTACTCTTCTCCGGCAGGTGATGCGCCCGCGGGTCTTCGCCCACGGGGGAAATTCTGAGCGCGTATTGTGAAACACTCCGCGCCTGTAATCCAGTAATCAATCTGATAGAAGATGAAAGCTTTTCATGCTGTACGGCGGCGTAAAACCAGTATACCTGCAAGGATTAAGCTAAGGCCGGCGACCCACAGCGCGGGTTCCAGTCGATGCGACAGCACGCTGGAAATCCACGACAGCAGCGGACCGCCCAACTGCCCTACCGCATAACCGGTGGTCAACAATCCGGCTAAATAACGCGTATGCTGCGGCACCAGCTCGCGGCCATATTGCAATGCCAGCTGCACTACGCACAGGAAGCCGCCACCAATCAGCAGCGCACCGAGCATCAGGCCGTTCAGACCGGGCATCACAATCGCCGCAATCACGCCCAGTGCCTGCGCCCACAGCACGATAGCGAGACGGAGATGGCTGCTGCCCCAATGCCGCGTGATGATCCCTAGCACAATGCCGATCACCGCAGCGCCGCCGAATACCGGCCAGACAAACTGGGCGAATGCGCTATCAGGGAAACGCGCTGCCGCCATTTGCGACATAAACGTGGCGGGCAGAATGTAGCCGAACCCGGCAAGACTGTAGCTCAACACTAATCGCTTGAGATCGCCATTCAGCACCAGCGGATCGGCGGCTTGATCGGGCCGATGCAGTTGCCCCGTGCGCGGGAGGAAACGCGCAATGGCAGCAATGAGCAACAGCGCCAGCACACCATACGCCGCCCAGGCAAACGCCGCACTGACGCCGCTGGCATGCAGCAGCACAGCCAGCATGCCGCTGAGAAAAATCCCGGTGCCAGGACCGGCAAACACCGCGGCCAATAAACCCGAACGTCCATGCAAGTGCAGCTGCTCGCTGGCCCAGGCGGCCAGCAACACCATTGCCCAACCGCTGGCCCAGCCAATCAGGAAACGAATCACGCCGTGTAACCATGGCCCGCTGACGCACGCTGAAAGCAGCGTCAATATGACTGCGCCCCAAACGCCCACCTGCAGACGCCACTCAACGCGTTTACGCGCGCGCATGGCATCAAAAGATCCAAACAGATAGCCCAGATAGTTGAGTGCCGCCACCAAACTGGCGCTGGTAAGCGTCAACTGACCATCATGAATCATCAATGGAACCTGGGGAGTAAAAGCAAACCGCCCAATCCCCATCGCAACCACTAAACTTAAGAACGCGCTGAGCGCGACGCGAAACGCCATACCGACCTCAGGATGTTTTTATCACTTGTCACTAGCATGCATGACGTTTAAACTCACGAAAAGTGAATAATACTAACGAAGTTGTTTACGAGAAGAGAATATGGATTTAGTACAACTCCGCATGTTCTGCTCCGTCGCCGAGTCTGGCTCATTGGCCCGCGCGGCCGAGCAGCTCCATCGCGTGCCTTCCAATCTCACCACGCGCCTGCGTCAGCTTGAAGAAGAAATTGGCGTGGACTTGTTTATTCGTGAGAAGCAGCGCATTCGCCTGTCGCCGATGGGCCACAATTTTCTCAATTATGCGCAGCGTATTCTGGCACTCAGCGATGAAGCGCTGAATATGGCGCGCGCCGGTGAGCCAGGCGGTAATTTCGCGCTGGGCTCGATGGAAAGCACGGCGGCGACGCGTCTGCCTGCGCTGTTGGCGGCCTATCACCAGCGCTTTCCGGCGGTTGAGCTTTCGCTCATCACTAATACTTCTGGCGAAATCATCGACAAAGTGCGCGAAGGGACGCTGGCGGCCGCGCTGGTCGATGGTCCGGTGGCGCACGATGACCTCAACGGCTGTATCGCGTTTAACGAGCAGATGGTGCTGATTACCAGCCCGGAGCATGCGCCGATAAACAGCGCGCGCGATGTACAGGGCGATACGCTGTTTGCCTTTCGTAACAGTTGTTCTTACCGCACTAAGCTGGAAGCCTGGTATCGCGAGAGCCAAACCGCGCCGAGCAGCGTGATGGAAATTCAGTCCTATCACGCGATGGTCGCCTGCGTGGCCGGTGGCGCGGGCGTGGCGATGATTCCCGCCTCGGTGCTGGCGCAGATGCCTGCCCGTGCGCGCGTCCAGGAACATGCGTTGCCGCCCGCCTACCGCGATACCGCCACCTGGCTAATGTGGCGGCGCGATGCGTTTACCCCCAACGTGGAAGCGCTGAAGTATTTGATTATTGAATTATTTGACGACCGCCCGGTTAACGACGAACTGCGGCATCCGCTGCACGTTGCTGAGTGAGTTTCTTTGTTATCGACATCACGACCATCGGGGCTACTTACCCCCGCATCTACAGGAAGAGGGATTGCATGAACATGATTAAAACCCGCGCCGCCGTTGCCTGGGCAGCTGGCGAACCGCTGAAAATTGAAGAAGTGGATCTGATGCCACCGCAAAAAGGTGAAGTGCTGGTGCGCATCGTGGCCACCGGCGTGTGCCATACCGATGCTTACACCTTGTCTGGGCAAGATCCAGAAGGCGTATTCCCGGCGATCCTTGGTCACGAAGGCGGCGGCGTAGTAGAAGCAATCGGTGAAGGCGTAACCAGCGTGGCGGTAGGCGACCACGTGATTCCGCTTTATACGCCAGAGTGCGGCAAATGTAAGTTCTGTCTCTCCGGCAAAACCAACCTGTGTCAGGCGATTCGCGCCACCCAGGGCAAAGGTTTAATGCCTGACGGCACGACCCGCTTCTTTAAAGACGGCAAGCCGATTTTCCACTACATGGGCACTTCAACTTTCTCTGAATACACCGTGGTGCCGGAAATCTCGCTGGCGGTGATCAGCAAAGAAGCGCCGCTGGAAGAAGTGTGCCTGCTGGGCTGCGGCGTCACCACCGGCATGGGTGCGGTGATGAACACCGCGAAAGTGAAAGAAGGCGATACCGTGGCGATCTTCGGCCTGGGCGGTATTGGTTTATCCGCGATTATCGGCGCGAAAATGGCGAAGGCCGGTCGCATCATCGGTATCGATCTCAACACCAGCAAATTCGATCTGGCGCGCAAGCTGGGTGCAACCGATCTGATTAACCCGAAAGATCACGACAAGCCGATTCAGGATGTGATTGTTGAACTGACCGATGGCGGTGTCGATTTCTCCTTCGAATGTATCGGTAACGTCAACGTGATGCGCTCGGCGCTGGAGTGCTGTCATAAAGGCTGGGGCGAATCCGTCATCATCGGCGTAGCGGGTGCCGGACAGGAAATCTCCACGCGTCCGTTCCAGTTGGTAACCGGACGCGTCTGGCGCGGTTCTGCTTTTGGTGGTGTCAAAGGCCGTTCGCAGCTGCCGGGCATCGTGCAGGATTACCTCGACGGTAAGTTCGCATTAAATGATTTCATCACCCACAATCTTCCGCTGGAAGAGATTAATGACGCGTTTGATTTGATGCATGAAGGGAAATCGATCCGAACAGTGGTGCACTTTACCAAATAATCAGGAGACGTTATGGCATCCACTTTGGAGCTATTAGAAGAGCATCGCATTTTTGGTGGCTGGCAGCAGCGCTGGCGCCATCAGTCGGAGGTGCTGAACTGCCCAATGACCTTCAGCATTTTTCTGCCGCCGCCGCAGAGCGATGCGCCACCGCCAGTGGTGTGGTTCCTCGCGGGATTAACCTGCAGCGATGAGAACTTCACCACCAAAGCCGGTGCGCAGCGCGTGGCGGCGGAGCTGGGGTTGGTGCTGATCATGCCTGACACCAGCCCGCGCGGTGACGATGTGGCCAACGACAGCGGCTACGATCTCGGTCAGGGCGCAGGTTTCTACCTCAATGCGACGCAGCACCCGTGGGCAGCGAACTTCCGCATGTTCGACTACCTCAGCGAAGAGTTACCGGAGCTGGTAGCGGATAACTTTAAGCTGAGCGATCGTCAATCGGTAATGGGTCATTCGATGGGCGGACACGGCGCGCTGGTGCTGGCGCTGCGTCTTGGCGGACGTTTTGCTTCAGCTTCCGCATTTGCGCCCATCGTCAATCCCACTGAAGTGCCGTGGGGGCAGAAAGCCTTTGCCGCCTATTTGGGAGAGGATCGTCAGACGTGGCGCGAATGGGATAGCTGTCTATTGATGAAGCAAGTCGAGCAGCGTTTGCCGATTCTGATCGATCAAGGTGATAGCGATCAGTTCCTCGCCGATCAGCTGCGTCCGGAACGGCTGGAAGCGGTGGCGCGTGAGCAAGGTTTCCCGCTGGAGTTACGCATTCAGCCGGGATATGACCACAGCTACTTCTTTATCGCCAGCTTCGTTGAGGATCATCTGCGTTTTCACGCGAAGCATTTGTTGGTGTAACGAAGTCGCCAGAAATGGCGACCCTAAGAAGGGTGCGCATTCATGCGCACCTTATTTAAACCAGCGTCTCCGCCAATCCATCGATCATCACCTGCGGCATGCCGCGCGAGCAGTGTTCGATACGCCCCCGCACGCCATACACCTGCGCCAACGTCTCTGGCGTTATTACCTTTGATGGTTCGCCGTCAGCCAACAGATTACCCTCTTTGAGCATCAGGGCATGGTCAGCATGACGTAGCGCAATGTTGATATCATGCACCACCACCACCGTGACAATGTTGCGCAGACGGGTTTCACGGCGCACCAAATCCATCACGTGGAACTGGTAGTTAAGATCGAGCGCGCTCAGCGGTTCATCCAGCAGCAGCAGCTCCGGACGGCGGATCAGCGATTGCGCCAGGCCAACTAACTGTTTTTGCCCGCCAGAAAGCTGATCGAGATAACGCATGGCTAAATGCGCGATGCCGAGCTGATCCAGCAGATGCATGATCTCCGCTTCGCTCGAGGCGCTGTGCAAGCCACCTGACGCGCGCTGCGCCACAATAATTGATTCCAGCACGTGCAAATGCACGCCCGCTGGCAAGCTTTGCGGCAGATACACCACGCGCTGCGCCCGCCGGGCAAACGGCTGGCCCATTAGCTCTTCACCATTGAGCCACAGCTCACCCTGCCCTTTGCTCAAACCGGCCAGCGCGCGCAGCAGCGTTGATTTGCCACAGCCGTTCGGTCCCAGCAGCACGGTGATTTTTCCGCGCGGCAGCGCGGGTACGTTGAGGTCTTCAATCACCTTGCGCTTTGGATAACCGGCGTAGAAATGGCTAAGACGTAATCCCTGTTCCATTACACCGTCCCCCGATGACGCAGAATAATACTGAGGAAGAACGGCACGCCGACCAGCGACGTCACAATCCCCACCGGAATGATTACGCCAGGAATCAGGTTTTTCGAGGCTACCGACGCCAGCGACAGTACCAGCGCACCAACCAGCGCACTGGCGGGCAGATAATAACGGTGATCTTCACCAAACATCATGCGGGCAATGTGCGGCGCGACCAGACCGATAAAACCAATCGGCCCAACAAAGGCCACCGCCAGCGCGGAGAGAATGCTGATGCGCAGCAGCGTCGCCAGACGCAGACGGCGCACATCAATGCCAAAGCTCACGGCACGATCTTCGCCGAGGCGCAGCGCGGTCAGTTTCCAGCTGCTGAGCATGGAGAACGGGATCAGGATGGCAAACGCGGCGGTTAATACACCGAGCTTCTCCCACGAGGCACGCGCCAGGCTGCCCATGGTCCAGAACACTAAGCCTTGCAGCGTATCTTCGCTGGCGATGAACTGCATCATCGAGACCAGCGCGTTGAAGGTGAACACCAGCGCGATACCAAACAGCACCACGCCAGAGGTCGAAACTTTAGTCCAGCGCGTTACGCCATCCAGCATCAGCGCGGCAAACAGCGCAAACACGAAGGCATTAGCGGAAATAAACCACTGATCGGGAATGCCGGGAATACCGATACCGAGGATGATGGCCAGCGCGGCGCCAAAGGCCGCCGCCGACGAAACGCCAAGCGTAAACGGGCTGGCGAGCGGGTTATTCAGGATGGTTTGCATCTCTGCACCGGCGAGACCAAGCGAAAACCCCACCACCACTGCCATCAGCGCGTAGGGCAAGCGAATGTCCCATACAATCACGCGCGTGCCCGCATCAACCGCATCGGGATGCGTCAGCGTTTGCCACAAAGTGTCGAGGGAGAGCCCAGCCGGGCCGAGAGTGAAATCCAGCATCACCGATGCCAGTATCGCCAGCACCAACACGCCAATCAACAACAGTCGCTGACGCAGTACCTGGCGATAACGTGTCATGGTGTCGGCTTGATGGCCGTTTTCCGCCACCAGCGTGGCGTCCGTGGTACGCATTGTTCTACCTGTTTCTTGTCGAAATCATAACGGCAGCCACAATAGTGCAGGTGATAATAATTATCAATTATATCCAGGTAACAAATGTTAAAAAAAGCGCGCATCATGCGCGCTCTGTGTCGTAGGGTCGCCATTCATGGCGATTCACTCTTTAAATGTTGGGAACTCCATCTCGCTGTACTTCACGAAGCGAGAGCCGCGTGCCAGCTTATAACCCAACCAAATAATCAGGAACAGCGGGATGCCGATATAGGTTGCGGCTACGCCGTACCAATCAATACGATCGGCAAGGAAGGCCTGATAGTTCTGCCCCAGCGTAATGATCAGACACAGAATAAAGGCAAAAATCGGTCCCAGCGGGAAGAAGCCGGAGCGGTACGGCAGATCGGCCAGGCTATGCCCCTGCGCCACATAGCCACGACGGAAGCGGTAATGGCTGATGGCGATGCCCAACCAGGCAATAAAGCCCGTCATGCCTGAAGTGTTCAGCAACCACAGATACACTTCCTGGTTACCAAACTTCGAACTCAGGAAGCACAATCCCGCCACCACGGTAGTGGCGATCAGCGCGTTGCGCGGCACGCCGCCCTTCGACAGCTTGCCGAAAATACGTGGCGCTTTGCCTTCGCGAGCCAGGTTAAACAGCATACGCGTTGAGGCGTACATGCCCGAGTTACCTGCAGATAATACCGCCGTCAGAATAACGGCATTCATCACCGCCGCCGCAGACAGCAGACCGGCGTTCTGGAACACCAGCGTGAACGGGCTTACGGCGATGTCAGTGACATCGTTATGCAGCAATTTAGGATCGGTGTACGGCAGAATCAGGCTGATAATCAGAATCGCGAAGATATAGAACAGCAGAATACGCCAGAATACCTGACGGACCGCACGCGGGATGTTCTTCGCCGGATCCTGTGATTCACCGGCGGCGATGCCGATCAATTCGGTGCCCTGGAAGGAGAAGCCGACGATCATCGCCACGCCTATCATCGCAGCAAAACCACCGGCAAACGGTGCTTCGCCGACCGTCCAGTTATGCCAGCCGGCATTTTCAGCGCCGCGCATGATGCCAGTAATCATCAACACGCCAACCGCAATAAAGATGATGACGGTGGTCACTTTGATCAGCGAGAACCAGTATTCCGCTTCGCCAAAGCCTTTAACTGAGATGTAGTTGAGCAGGAACATCAGGCCGAGGAACAGCGCGCTCCAGATCCAGCCGGGCGTATCCGGAAACCAGTAATTCATGACGAGCTGCGAGGCGACGAGGTCAACGGCGATGGTCACCGCCCAGTTGTACCAGTAGTTCCAGCCCAGTGCGAAGCCGAAACCTTCTTCGACATATTTGGCGCCGTAGGTGGCGAAGGAGCCCGAAACCGGCATAAAAGCCGCGAGTTCGCCAAGGCTGGTCATCAGGAAGTAAACCATCAGGCCAATCAGCGCATAAGAAAGTAGCGCACCGCCCGGTCCTGCCTGAGAGATGGTGGCACCCGAGGCGACAAACAGGCCGGTACCGATGGAACCGCCAATGGCGATCATAGTGAGATGACGCGCTTTTAATTCACGGCGCAATCCAGGTTGTTGTGTTGTTTTTGAGTCATTATGCATGTGTAAACGCTATGCTGGATAAAAATAAGGCGCGATTGTAGCACCAAGACCCAAGCTGTATAGCATTCACGTCGGGTTATTAGTTACCTTCATGATCGGCCGGGAATTATTAGCCGCAGCGTAATAAAAGCCGCAATTATTCACGGCAATACGATAAAAAGCGACTTAACGCTTTCGACACATGCTTCTGACGATGGTGGATGCGATAGAGCGTACGCGTCAGGCGCGGCAGCGGAACAACAACTTCCACCAGCGTGCCCGCCTCAAGCAGATCGGCAATCACGCGCCGCGATAAACAGCTAATGCCCATGCCATGACGCACCGCGTGTTTAATCGCTTCCGAATTGCCTAATTCCATGCCGAGCTGAAACTGTGGCAAGTGCGACAGCAGCAGATAATCAACGATTTCACGCGTACCCGACCCGCGCTCGCGCAGAATCCACGGTGCGGCGGCGAGCGCTGCCAGCGTAATCGGCTGCTGCAGGATTGCGGCATCGGGCGCGGCAAATACCACCAGCTCATCCTCCAGCCACGGTTCGCTGATAATATCCAGCTCGTGACACGGACCTTCAATCAGGCCAATATCCACGCGGAAATCCGCCACGGCATTAATCGCATCCTGGCTATTGCCGACGCTGAGCTCCAGCGGCAGCGTGGGGAAGTCACGGCGATAGGCGGCGATCATGCCCGGTAACAAATAGTTGCCGATGGTGCTGCTGGCAAACAGGCGAATCGCCCCGTTATCTTCTTTAAATAGTTGCTCAATCTCACCCGCCTGCTCCATCAAGCCAACGGCGCGCGGATAGAGCAAACGTCCATGCTCATTGACCACCAAACGCTTGCCGACCCGATCAAACAGCTGCACGCCAAGTTGATTCTCCAAATCCGCCAGCGCCGCACTGACCGCCGACTGCGACAGCGCCAGCACCTGTGATGCCTGCGTGGTTGAACCGCTTTTCAGCACCTCGGTAAACACTTCAATTTGACGCAGCGTGATGTGCATGCGCCCTCCTCATCTATTACTTATTCCGATTAATTATAAATATATTATCAATTTTACTTTTAAACCAGCGCAGCGCAGGATTTAGGCATAGGAAAAACGTTAGACAAACTCACGGCATAAATCATCGCAGATCCTGTAGCGGCGCGATTTATCGCGCAATGAATTGCGCCGCTACGGAATGTGCGTTTTCTAATTTTGGTTTTCATCCGCATGAATGCCGCCCCTACGAGGAGAAAAATATGGCTGAGCTAAGCGTCAATAAACCCCCGTTTCATCTACATCACTGGCTGCCGGGTTTACTGCTGACCGCGGCCATTGCCGGTGGTGCGGCGTGGTTAGCCAATCAGCCGTGGCTGGCGGGTGCCGGATTCGGCGCGCTAACCTTAGCGATAATCCTGGGCATCGTGCTAGGCAATACTCTTTATCCACACATCACCGAACACTGCGACAGTGGTGTGCTGCTGGCGAAGCAGCGCTTGCTGCGCCTCGGTATCATCCTTTATGGCTTTCGTATTACCGTGCAGCAGATTGCCGATGTGGGTATCAGCGGCGTGCTGATTGATGCGCTAGTGCTCAGCTCAACGTTCCTGCTGACCTGTTTAATCGGCATTCGTCTGCTGAAGATGGATCGCGAAACCGTATGGCTAATTGGCGCGGGCAGCAGCATTTGCGGCGCAGCGGCGGTGCTAGCGAGCGAGCCTATCGTTAAAGCGCCACCGTCAAAAGTGGCGGTGGCCGTGGCGACGGTGGTGCTGTTTGGCACGATAGGCATCGTGATTTATCCGCTGCTATGGACGCTGCTGCCTAACGTCAGCGCAGCCCATTTCGGCATCTTCACCGGTTCTACGCTGCATGAAGTGGCGCAGGTCGTCGCAGCCGGACACGCGATGGGCGCCGAGGCGGAAAACACCGCGGTAATCGCTAAAATGCTGCGCGTGATGATGCTGGCGCCGTTCTTGCTGATTCTAGGTAGCTGGTTGAAGCGCCAGCGTAGCCAGCAGGCTGCACAGCCGACATCCGCCAGCTTCCCGTGGTTTGCGCTGCTGTTTATTGTCGTTGCGCTGTTTAACTCGCTGCATCTACTGCCTGCCCAGGTGGTTGGCACGCTCAATCAGCTGGCAAATTTGCTGCTGGCAATGGCGATGGCCGCGCTGGGTTTGACCACCCGCTTTAGCGCATTAAAGCAGGCTGGCTTTAAACCACTGCTGCTCGGACTGGTGATGTTTGGCTGGTTGATTCTGGGCGGCGGCGCACTCAATATGCTGGTGCAACATTTCATGGCTTAACGGCATCCGCTATGATGGGCGCTTTGCAGCAGCAATCGCCCAATCAGGAGAGCGGCATGAAATATATCGGCGCACACGTCAGTGCATCCGGCGGCGTGGACCAGGCAGTGATCCGTGCCCACGAACTTGAAGCCACAGCCTTTGCGCTGTTCACTAAAAACCAGCGCCAGTGGCGTGCGGCGCCGCTCTCGGGTGAAGTCATTGATGCCTTCAAGACCGCCTGCGATCGCTACAATTTTACCTCTGCGCAGATCCTGCCGCACGATAGCTATCTGATTAACCTCGGCCATCCGGTGATGGAAGCGCTGGAAAAATCACGTGATGCGTTTCTCGACGAGATGCAACGTGCCGAACAGCTGGGCTTAACGTTGCTGAATTTCCATCCAGGCAGCCATCTTAAGCAGATTGAAGAAGAAGCCTGTCTGAAGCGTATCGCCGAATCGATTAACATCGCGCTGGATAAAACCAGCAGTGTGGTCGCTGTCATCGAAAACACCGCCGGCCAGGGCAGCAACCTTGGTTTCCGCTTCGAACATCTCGCCACCATTATTGAGCATGTGGAAGATAAGTCGCGCGTTGGCGTGTGTATTGATACCTGCCACGCCTTTGCCGGTGGATACGATCTGCGCAGCGAAGAAGCCTGTGTGGAGACCTTTAGCGAATTTGAACGCATCGTTGGTTTCCAGTATCTGCGCGGCATGCACCTGAATGATGCCAAAAGCACGCTGGGCAGCCGCGTTGACCGCCATCACAGCTTAGGTGAAGGCAATATCGGCAAAACGGCGTTTAGCTGGCTGATGAAGAATAAACGTTTTGACGGCATTCCGATGATTCTGGAAACCATCAATCCGGATATCTGGAAGGATGAGATTGCGTGGTTGAAGGCTGAGCAACAGGGATAATGTGATAACCAGGTCGCCATGAATGGCGCCCCTACAGGAAACAAAAAGGGAGCCGAGGCCCCCTTTTTCACGTCTGGCGAATGTTACGCTGCTTTCGCCAGCTCTTCTTCCGGACGTTTCAGAATCGCGTAGCCGAGACCCGCTACTGCGGTACCGATCACAATCGCCATCAGGTAACCCAGCACTGGCGTAATCGCGCCTGGGATCAGCAGCACGAACAGACCACCGTGCGGTGCCATCAGTTTGGCGCCAATCGCCATCGAAATTGCGCCTGTTACCGCGCCACCCACGATACAGCATGGCAGCACACGCATTGGGTCACGTGCAGCAAATGGAATCGCACCTTCAGAGATGAAGCATAAGCCGAGCACCAGCGCCGCTTTGCCGCCCTCTTGCTGACCTTTATTAAACTTACGACGCGCAACCATCGTCGCCAGGCCCATCGCCAGCGGTGGCACCATACCGGCCGCCATAATCGCCGCCATTGGCGCGTAGGTTTGCGAACTCAGCAGGCCAACGCCAAATGCATAGGCGACTTTGTTCACCGGGCCGCCCATATCGGTACACATCATGCCACCAAGGATCGCCCCCAGCAGAACCGCGTTAGCCGTCCCCATGTTGGCCAACCAGTGAGTCAGGCCGCTCATGATGCCAGCCACTGGCTTACCAACCACGTAAATCATCAGCAGACCGGTAATTAAGCTCGCCACCAGCGGAATGATCAGAATCGGCTTCAACGCTTCCATACTCTGCGGCAGTTTCACTTTGCTGCTGAGCATTTTAGCGGCATAACCGGCAATGAAACCGGCGATGATACCGCCAAGGAAACCGGCGTTAATGCTGGTGGCGATCATGCCGCCAATCAAACCAGGTGTCAGACCCGGACGGTCCGCAATCGAGAAGGCAATGAAGCCGGCCAGAACCGGAACCATCAGGGCGAAGGCGCTGCCGCCGCCAATTTGCATCAGTGCAGCGGCCAGGGTGCCCTGCTCTTTAAAGGCGGTAATACCGAAGGCAAAAGAGAGCGCGATGCTCAAACCACCCGCCACCACCATCGGCAGCATATAGGAAACGCCGGTCAGCAGATGACGGTACGCACCGGCTTTCTCTTTGCTGTCGCTCTGCGCGCTAGCCGTCTGATTGCCGCTCGGCTGATAAGTTTTCGCTTCAGCCTGCGCTTTATCCAGCTCTTGAGCCGTCTTTTTCAATGCCAGGCTGGTTGAGGTGCGGTACATCGGCTTACCGGCAAATTTCGCCAGATCCACGTCGATATCCGCCGCGACGATCACCAGATCGGCTGCGGCCACTTCTTCTGGCGTGATGGCGTTGCCCGCGCCGACTGAACCACGGGTTTCTACTTTCACCCACCAGCCACGCCTGGTTGCTTCGGCCTGAATGGCTTCGGCAGCCATAAAGGTATGCGCCACGCCGGTTGGGCACGCGGTCACCGCGACAATACGTTTCTGGCCACTGCTCTGCGCTGCAACCGGTACAGCAGCTGCCGACGTCGCAGGTTGCCAGGTTTTGGCGCTTGCTTTGGCTTGATTGATCGCCGCCAGCGGATCGCGCAGCGCCTGCTGCACATCCACCCGCGCCACAGATTTGCCTGCCAACTGCGCATCATCAGGCACGTTATGGCCCGCAACCAGCACCAGCTCTGCTTCAGCGGCATTATCGGTGAGTGTTAATCCGGCCTGCGCCGCAGTGGCGCGTAAGCGTTCCAGCGCCAGATGTCCTGATGCCAGTCCCAGTGAAGAATCTTTTATCAGCAGCGTTTTCATTATCGCTCTCCTGCTGTTAGTTAACGGGTTGTAAGTCGACGCGCGCCATCATCGCGGCCAACTGGGTACGATCGGTAACGCCAACGTTACTTTGGCTGACGGCCATCGCCGCCACTGCCGTTGCCAGACGCAGCGTGTGCTCGCTGGATTCACGCATCAGCAGGCCGTAAATCAGGCCGCCGACCATAGAGTCGCCTGCACCCACGGTGCTGACCACTTCACAGGCGGGCGGTTTGGCAATCCATTCGCCGGAAGCGTTAACCCATAGCGCGCCCTCTGCGCCGAGAGAAATCACCACGTGCGCGATGCCCTGCTCGCGCAGTTCATGCGCGGCATCAATCACGTCCTGCAGCGCAGGCAGCTTGCGTCCGGCCCAAATTTCCAGCTCGCGACGATTCGGTTTAACCAACCAGGGCGCGGCTTTCAGACCGGCGACCAGCGCTTCACGGCTGCTGTCGAAGATGATGCAAGGACAGAGCGTGCGCAGATCGCTCATCCATTTGGTAAATGCTTCTGGCGCAACGCCCGCTGGCAAGCTGCCGCTGACGCATACCATGTCGAACTGGCCGAGCCAGGTTAACGAGTCCGCCGTGAAACGATCCCAATCCTGCGCCGTAACCTCAAATCCGGAGAAATTGAGATCGGTCACATCGCCATCTTTTTCCGTCAGCTTGACGTTAATGCGCGTGCGGCCCTGCACCACCTGAAAGCGGTTGGCAATGCCCAGTTCGCTGAACAGCTGCTGAAAACCATCCTGATTCTCTTTGCCGAGAAAACCGCCGACGGTGACATCGATGCCTAAATCCTTCAGTACCTTGGCAACGTTAATACCTTTACCCGCTGCATGCAGACCGGTGGTTTTTACCAGGTTAACTTCACCGCGCTCAATCTCAGGCGTGTATCCGACCAGATCGTAAGCGGGATTTAATGTAATTGTTGCGACACGACGGCTCATGCAACCCCCTCGCCTAAACCAGAATTAATGGCTTCTTCAATTGCGTTCAGCGCCTGCTGTGCGTCTTCGCCGCTGGCGGTAAAGCGCAGGCGATGGCCTTTTTTCACGCCCAGCGCAACCACTTTCATCAGACTACGGCCGTTGGCGGGTTTGCCGCTACCGTCAAGGTTTGTCACGGTGATGTCACTATTGAACTGTTTGATTACGCTCACCAACGCGGTACCCGGACGCGCATGCAGGCCGTGCTCATTGCGGATAGTGAATTCCGCGGTCAGCGACTCGGCGGCTTCATCCACTTCGCTGGTCAGCAACGCCAAAATGCCGGCGGCATCCGCCTTCAGCAGCCGTTCAGCTTTGTTGGCCAGCAGCAGATTGCTGAGATAGCCCAACACTTCCAGCGGCCGCTGATCGTTAGCCGCAACGGTGAGTAGCAGCGCGACATTTTCGCCCTGATGCTGGAAAGGTGCAGCAGCACGGCTTACCGCCACGGCGCTGCCGAGATTGCCCTGAGCGCTATCACTGAGCCAAATGCCCTGCCCGAGACTCAACGGCGTATGCGAAACCACATCGGCAATAAATGACGTATCCACCGCGCCTGCCGCTTGCAGACGACCAGCGTTCAGCGCCTGCAAGGTAATTAAATCGCTGGCCGCAACATCTATGGCTATCAGCGAGGTATCGAATTTGAACTCAGCCGCCTGATTTTCGCCCATTAGCAACGCGCGCAGCTCTTCTGCCGAGGCGCTTTTCAGCTGTTCAGCAATACTGTCATCGCTTAATACATGGGTAAGCTGGCGCAGCAGCGCGAGGTGTTCATCAGATTTCGCGGCAATACCGATGGCCACATACGCCGTTTGCCCTTCGCCCCAATCAACGCCCTGTGGAAACTGATAAACCTGTACGCCGGTTTTCAGTACCAGATCGCGGGTGTCGGTGGTGCCGTGTGGAATGGCGATGCCATTACCCAGGAAGGTCGTAGTTTGCTGTTCGCGCGCCAGCATGCCGTTAACGTAGCCTTCGGCCACATTTCCCGCAGCCGTTAACGCAGCGGCAACCTGGCGAATGGCCTCTTCTTTATTCTGTGCATTAGCACCGGTATGAATAGCCTGAACTTCGAGCTGGAACATATCTCTCCTCGCTTGCTGTATTGAATCGTTTCAGCTATCGGGTAAAAAAAGGCGCCACGCATCACAGACTTGGCCGTTATCGCAACGCTGAAACGTTTCAGGGAATATGGTACAGCAATGTCCTTCAGGCAAGAAAATGCGCGATCTGAGTAGCAGATTTTTGATGCTACGCACACTTCATGCTGAATTTAAGATTTTTACCGTCAGGCAAGCTGATGCATTTGCTGTAACAGCTGGGCACATTAAGGCAAATCGTTCAGCACTGCGTCAGCTGGCCATTTATGGCGTAATGCTCGTCAGTTAAGTGTGAATCGGTCACCATGAATGGTGACCCTACGCGGATAAAGCCGGGTTTTTGTAGGGTGCGCATTCATGCGCACCTGTATAAAAAGGCATTTTTTTTGCTTAAGTGAGCGATATTCCGCCATTTATGGCGCCGTTTCGGCTTCCAGTTTGAGCAGGAAAGTCATGGCGCTATCGCGGCTGTTGCCGCACATTTCTGCGCTTGGCTGTAAACCGGCACATACCGCAGGGCGCAGTGGCGAGCCAAAGATTTTGCAGCGCTGCTGTTCGTCGAGCTGTACGCAGCGCGTGTTTGCTGGCTTGCCGTGCGGCATCCCTGGAATGGGAGAAGAGATTGAGGGGGCTGTGCAACAGGCACCGCACTGGTCACGACAAAACATCATGCGCTCCTGTAGAGAATTCGCCGCGACAATAACAGGCTGATGCAGTGAATGCCATGCCCGCGCAACAATTTTACACCGCCTCACTTGCCAGTTTTTCGTCGCGCGAGTAACGTGACGCGCATTAACCTTCAGTCAGCGAGAAAAGCACAATGCCAAAGGCAAATGAGATAAAAAAAGGGATGGCAGTCACCTGGAACGGCAAACTGTTGCTGGTGAAAGACATTGATGTGCAAAGCCCCAGTGCGCGCGGTGCCGCTACGCTCTATAAGATGCGTTTTACCGATGTCCGCACCGGCTTGAAAGTGGAAGAGCGTTTTAAGGGCGACGATATTATTGATGCCATTTCGCTCAGCCGCCGCGCCGTCACCTTCTCTTATATAGACGGTGATGAATACGTATTTATGGATGATGAAGACTACACGCCTTACAACTTCAAGAAAGACCAAATCGAAGAAGAGCTGCTGTTTATTCCTGAAGGCGGTATTCCGGGCATTCAGGTGCTGACGATGGACGGCCAGGTTCTGGCACTGGAATTACCTCAAACGGTTGATATGGAAATTGTCGATACGTCGCCGGGCATCAAAGGCGCCTCCGCCAGTGCCCGCTCCAAACCTGCTGTTATGAGTACGGGTTTGTCTATTCAGGTGCCTGAATACCTCAGCAACGGCGAACGCATCCGCATTCATATTGCAGAACGACGTTATATGGGCCGCGCTGACTGATATCGTACTTCCTTCCGGCCGTCGGTGATTGTTATAGTATAACAACGCCGTGCGCGCCGGATCCCCCACTTCCGCGCGCCTATTATCTCTTTCTTTGGGAGCCCCTTTGTGACGCGCGTAAACCTCATCACTGGATTTCTCGGCAGCGGAAAAACCACCACCCTGCTGCACCTGTTAGCCACTAAACCTGCCAATGAAAACTGGGCGATTCTGGTCAATGAATTTGGCGAGATTGGTATCGATGGCGCGCTGCTGGCCGATCGCGGTGCAACGTTGAAAGAGATTCCCGGTGGCTGCATGTGCTGCGTCAATGGCTTGCCGTTGCAGGTGGGGCTAAACATGCTGCTGAAACAGGCTAAACCCGATCGCCTGATTATCGAACCTACCGGCCTTGGTCATCCAAAGCAGCTGCTGAATATGCTGCGCGCTGCCGTGTATCAGCCCTGGATTCAGGTTGATGCAACTTTAACGCTGCTCGATCCACGCCAGCTGGCTGATCCACGTGTGGTGGCGAACGAGAATTTTCGCGACCAGCTGGTGGCAGCAGATATTATTGTCGCCAATAAAAGCGATCGCTGGAGCGATGAAGATCGCCAGCGTTTACAGGATTGGCAGCAGCAGTTTTTAGGCGATCGTCAAATAGTGGAAGCGGCGTGGGGAGAGATTGCGCCCGAGCTCCTTACCCAACCCGCTTTGGCGGATCGTGCGGTACCTGATGCGGCGCATCATCATGCTTCTGCCCGTCCACAAGGGCTGGCGGCATTAAAACTGGATGGTCAGGCGCGCTGGCGACGTGCGTTAAATGAAGGCCAAGGCTATGCTTCTTGTGGCTGGATTTTTGATGGTGATACGGTGTTCGATACGATCCAGGCGCTAGAGTGGGCAAGGCTTGCACCGGTTGATCGGGTGAAAGGCGTGTTACGTACACCGGACGGTTTGGTTAACATCAACCGCCAGGGTGAGGACCTCTTTATTGAAACCCGGCCCACCACACCACCGGATAGCCGTATCGAATTGATCCATCATCAGCCAGCAGACTGGAATCTTTTGCAGACGGGCTTGTTGAAGATTCGTTTAAATTAGATGCGTTAGGTTGCCACGTTGTTTTCACTTTGAGTCTATTTTTTATGCGCGCTTCTCGATTAATCACCATTCTGCTGCTTAATGCATTGGGGGTGATGCTGTTCCTTTCATGGTACTTACCACCCGATCACGGGTTCTGGTTTGGTATCGATAAGGCCATTTTTTATGGCTTTAATAATCAGATGGTTGACCATCACGGCTTCGCTGTCTTAGTGGCTATCACTAACTTCCGCGGTTTTGATGTGGTTTCACTACTGGCGATGGGTTTGCTTTATCTGTGGTTCTGGCGTCGTGAGACACCGCAAGGCCGCCGTCGCATGCTGGCTATCGGCATCACCATGCTGCTAAGCGCGGTGATTCTTAACCAGCTCGGCCATTTGCTGCCGGTACAACACTCCAGCCCAACGCTCTTCTTTGAAAACGTGCATCGCGTAAGTGAATTAACCGGAATTCCGGCGAAAGATGCTTCGAAAGATAGCTTCCCTGGCGATCACGGCATGATGCTAATTATTTTTACCTGCTTTATGTGGCGCTATTTCGGCTTCCGCGCCTTCCTGGCGGGTTTGATTATTACCGTTGTGTTCGCTCTGCCGCGCGTTATGGCCGGGGCGCATTGGTTCACCGATATCGCTGTGGGTTCATTATCCGTGGTTCTGGTGGGCATGAGCTGGTGTTTATTAACACCGTTCAGCGACAAGGTAGTGAATTGGTTGAATCGTTCACTTCCGGGCAAATATAAGCCACACGCGTAATTGTTAAGCGCGAGCGATCATAAAAGATAAAGTCACTCGCTCGCGCTTAATGAAAACTTAATTAGATTATTAGCAAACTAACCTTATTCTGATAAAAGAAAACATTATGATAAAAAACGCGTAACAATAGCCTTTTTCCGAGTTTGTCCAGCCCCACTCCTCTCAAAATCGGCCTTAGCGCCAGAATTACCCCCTGATTGCACCGCTATTTGGCTATTAAATCGCTGCGAATTGCTGATAAAATAGCCTTTGTGTTACAGATTGATTTCACATCGAAAAAAGCTATAAAAATTTATATAAAAGCACTCGCCACGCGGTCTGTAATCGGTTAACCTCAAATCCGATTAGTAAGCAACAGCATAAAATGCGGTGCCAAAAACAACAAAAATGTGTTCATTAACACATTTTAGTAATTAAGGAATTGTCTTAGACGGTTGTACTTATTAATCTCTATCCGTTTTGTCATCTGGCTGACGACATTCTGTCGTAAGGAAATCGAAGGAAAACACCTATAATGGTCAAGTCTCAACCAATACTGAGATACCTCAGGCGGATCATTCCCGCAGTAGCACTCGCAACACTTTTATCAGCATGTAGCAGTACCCATAACGGTCAGAACGCGAATAACGAGAATCATGAAGTTAACAACCAGAATGGTTTTTTACTTCAAGCGTCTCAGGACGAATTTGAACAAATGGTGCAGAACGTGGACGTTAAGTCCCGCATCATGGAACAGTACAGTGACTGGAAAGGTGTACGTTATCGCTTAGGCGGCGACACCAAACGCGGCATTGATTGTTCTGCTTTTGTTCAGCGCACCTTTCGCGAGCAGTTCGGTTTAGATTTGCCACGTTCAACGTCAGAACAGCAAGACACCGGTAAAGAAATTTCACGCAATAAGTTGCGTGCAGGTGACTTAGTGTTGTTCCGCGCGGGTTCAACCGGTCGTCACGTTGGCATCTATCTCGGTAACGATAATTTCGTTCACGCGTCTACCAGCAGTGGCGTCATGATTTCCAGTTTAAACGACAGTTATTGGAAAGCACGTTACCGCGAAGCGCGTCGGGTTTTAGCTAAAAATCCGAGCTAACGAACACCTTTGAAGATCCTCTCAGCCAGAGAATCAGAAAACGCTGCCCCGGCAGCGTTTTTTTTTGCCTAACGCTTTTTAACTCAAATCCAACGCATAAAAAGTAATTGAGAATCAAAAATATAACGAGACTTTATTTGCTGACTCGTTATATTCTCGTTGACTTCCTGATACCCAAACATCGCGCTGCAAACGCCGTTTTTACCACGGCCGCAAGAAGAAAAATGGGTAGCGACTAAAGCGAAAAACATAATAAAAATGGCAAGACAAGGGGAATGCACTCCATGCCACTGTCGGGGACGCTGAAACGTCATGCAAGCTATTCACGCCGCATCGCCTGGAGTAGCGCGATCGTAGGCGCGGTATTTTTTCTTCTATTCGTTACTGTGCTGTTAACTTTGACCTGGCAGAAGCGCACCCAGCAACATGAACAACTGTTAGCGCAAAGCCGGGACGATTTACAACAGGTCATCTCAACGCTATCGGATACGCTTTATCCCCTGCAGCAATACACACAATTTAGTTGCAACAGCGTTGGTCGCGAGCTGACATCACGGGCTGCGTTCGCTGGGAATATTCGCGCTATATTGCTGGTTCGCGACAGCTACGCGTACTGCTCCTCGGCAACCGGTGCCTTCCTGCTGGCCGCCAACGATATTTCTCCTGAATCTGAACTGGAACGCGATCGCGATATGCGTTTGCTGGAAGGTACACCGTTGCAGCCGACCAAACCGGCGCTGGCGTTATGGGTGAAGAATCCCGGAGCGGAAGAGACCGGCATTCTCGCTACCATGAATATCACGCTCACGCCTTATCAGCTGCTGGCTTCCTACCATCCGGAAATCACCGGAATGGCGTTGGTAATGGGCAACAAGGCGCTGCTGAGCAACAGCAATCAAGTGGTAAACCGCAGTGATTTACCTGTTCCGCTGCGTGAGATCGCCTTTAACAATAGCCCCCTGCATTTTTTACTGTTTGGCACCACCTTAGCGCCACGCGATTATCTCCTTGCTCTGCTAACCGGTCTGCTGTTCTCGTTATTCGTCACGGCATTGAGTTGGCTCTTGCTAACAAGACATCAGCGGCCGGGCAAAGAGATCATGCTGGCCATTAAACAGGGCCAGTTCCACGTCGAGTACCAGCCGTTAGTCACCGCGCATGACGGCCAGCCATACGGCGTTGAAGCCCTCCTCCGCTGGACACATCCGACGGAAGGCATGATCCCACCCGATGTTTTTATCGGTTATGCGGAGACGCAGAATCTGATTATTCCGCTCACTCAGCACCTTTTTACGCTGGTCGCGCGCGATGCTCAGTTTCTCCATCAACAGCTACCGCAGGGCACACGTCTTAGCCTTAATCTTTCACCGCTACACCTGGCCTCAGAAAGTTTTCGCCGCGATGTAGAGGAGTGGATGAACACCATGCCCGCCGGGCATTTCAACTATGTTTTTGAAATCACTGAACGCACCATGGTGAGAGAAAAAAACGCGGGAGAAATCTTCGCCTGGCTGCACGCAAACAACGTTAAGATCGCCATTGATGATTTTGGCACCGGTCACAGTGCGCTGATTTATCTGGAAAAATACCCGTTCGATTATCTAAAAATCGACAGAGGTTTTGTGCAAAGCATTGGCACTGAAACCGTCACCTCTCCGGTTTTGGATACCGTGTTGCTGCTGGCAAAAAAGCTTAATCTGAAAACCGTGGCGGAAGGCGTAGAGACGGGCGATCAAGCGGCGTGGCTGGTGAATCGCGGCGTAACCCATTTGCAAGGTTACCTGTTTAGCCGCCCGTTAAGGCCGGAAAATCTCATCAGCTATTATCAACGCCAGCGGGCGCTGAGTTAACATCACGCGAACCCCATGAAACTGCTACCATAACGTGCGGATTACCACAGGAGATCGCCTCACTTATGCTGCTGCGTCTTATCACAGCGTTGTTGGTTTGTAGTGCTATTGCGCCGCTGCAGGCCGCGACCATCAACGAAAGCTATGCCTTCGCTAAGCTGGGCGACCCCAAATATGCGGTGAATTTCACTCATTACGATTACGCCAATCCCGCAGCGCCTAAGGGCGGCAAAATCACGCTGGCCGTGGTCGGTACTTACGACAACTTCAACCGTTTCGCCTCGCGTGGTAATCCAGGCATTGGCACCGATACGCTCTACGACGGTCTGTTTACCACTTCTGACGATGAACCGGGCAGCTACTATCCGCTGATTGCCGAATCAGCGCGCTACCCAAGCGATTATCGCTGGATGGAAGTGTCGATTAACCCCCATGCGCAATTTCAGGATGGCACCCCCATCACCGCGCAGGATGTGGCGTTTACGTTTCAGAAGTTTATGACCGAAGGCGTGCCGCAGTTTCGCGTGGCGTTTCGTGGCGTAGAAGTTAAAGCCCTGAACCGTCTTACCGTGCGCATCGACATGCCCAAAGCGGATAAAGATCGGGTGTTGAGCTGGCTGACGCTACCGGTCTTGCCGGAGAAGTTCTGGCAAAACAAAAAGTTCAATGAACCCATTGGCTATCCGCCGCTTGCCAGCGGCCCCTATCGCGTGACGTCTTACAAATCGGGTCAATTTATCCAATACAGCCGGGTAAAGGATTACTGGGCCGCCAACCTGCCGGTTAACCGCGGGCGTTTCAATTTCGACACGCTGCGCTACGACTATTATCTGGATGACAACGTCGCCTTTGAGGCTTTCAAAGCTGGCGCTTATGATTTGCGCGAGGAGAGCTCGGCAAAAAAATGGGCCACGCAATATCGCGGCCGCAATTTTGCCAGTCACGCTATCGTTAAATCGACGATCCCAAACACCGTCTCTACCGATACCCGCTGGCTGGCATTTAATAATGAAAAACCGCTGTTCGCCGACCGCCGCGTACGTGAAGCCATCACGCTAGCGTTCGATTTTGAGTGGATGAACAAAGCGTTATTTTATGGCGCCTATAAACGGACTGACAGCTATTTCCAGAACACCGTCTACGCGGCAAAAGGTTATCCAAAAGCTGAAGCGTTAATATTGCTGGCACCGTACAAAACGCAATTGCCGCCGCAAATCTTCACCAATGAATATGCCCCGCCGCGCTCTGATGGCAGCGGGTTCGATCGTGGAAACTTACTCAAAGCCATGAACCTGCTGAAAGAGGCTGGCTGGCAGATTAAAAATCAGCAGTTGGTGAACGTCAAAACGGGCCAGCCGTTCCACTTCGAATTGCTGATGCGCAGCGGCACGCAAAATGACTGGGCGCTGCCTTTCCAGCACAGCCTCGAACGGCTGGGCATTCAGGTTTCGCTGCGCCAGATTGACAGCTCGCAATATTTACGGCGTTTACGTGAAGGTGATTACGACATGATCCCGTCACTCTATTACGCGATGCCGTGGCCCTCGACCAGCTTGCGGACTATCTGGCAATCGGAGTTCATTGATTCTTCATGGAATACACCGCGGGTGAAAGATCCCATCGTTGACCACTTTGTACAGCAGATCGTTGATCATCAGGGCGATGAGAAAGCGCTGCTGCCGCTTGGTCAGGCACTGGATCGCATCCTGCTGTGGAATGCCTATATGATTCCGATGTGGTACAGCGCCGAAGATCGTATGGCTTACTGGGACAAATTCTCCCATCCCGAGATTAAACCTGCGTTTGCTACCGGTCTGGAAAACTGGTGGTACGATGTGAACAAAGCCGGACGATTGCCGGCCGATCGACGCTGAGGAGCGCAGTTTGGCAGCCTATTTTTTACGCAGGTTACTGCTGATCATCCCCACCTTATGGGCGATTATCACCCTGAACTTCTTTATTGTGCAGATCGCACCGGGCGGCCCGGTAGATCAGGCATTGGCCAACGTGCAGTTTGGTCACAGCACCGGCATTCCCGGCTCTGGCGGCAGTGATAGCGGCACGCGCGGGGCCTTGCTACGCGATAATCCCGGCGATAGCCAGTACCGCGGCGCGCGCGGCCTCGATCCGGAAGTGATTGCAGAGATTAAACATCGCTACGGCTTCGATAAACCGCTCTTGCAGCGTTACGGTGAAATGCTGTGGAACTACATTCGCTTTGATTTTGGCGACAGTCTGTTCCGTAGCGCCTCGGTGCTGCAGCTGATCAAAGAGAGTTTGCCGGTCTCGATAAGTCTTGGTTTGTGGAGCACGATAATTATTTATCTGGTATCGATTCCGCTCGGCATTAAAAAGGCGGTACGCAACGGCAGCCCCTTCGATATCTGGAGCAGCATCTTTATTATCATCGGTAATTCTATTCCAGCATTTCTGTTCGGCATCATGCTGATTGTCCTGTTCGCGGGCGGCAGCTATTTCGACTGGTTCCCACTGCGCGGCCTGACCTCTCCGCAATTTGATACGCTGCCCTGGTATAGCAAAATCACCGATTATCTTTGGCACATCACGCTGCCGGTGCTGGCCACGGTGATTGGCGGTTTCGCCACGCTGACCATGCTGACCAAAAACTCGTTTCTCGATGAGATTCGTAAACAATATGTGGTTACCGCGCGTGCAAAAGGGTTGGATGAAAAGCGGGTGCTGTACGGTCACGTGTTCCGTAATGCCATGCTGCTGGTGATTGCCGGCTTCCCCGCCACCTTTATCAGCATGTTTTTCACCAGTTCGGTGTTGATTGAGGTGATGTTCTCACTCAACGGTATGGGCCTGCTCGGCTATGACGCCACCATTCAGCGCGATTATCCGGTGATGTTCGGCACGCTGTATATTTTCACGCTAATTGGTCTGCTCATGAACATTCTCAGCGATCTCACCTACACGCTGGTCGATCCGCGCATTGATTTTGAGGGACGCTGATGCGTTTATCTCCTGTAAACCAGCAGCGCTGGCAGCGTTTTCGTCATAACCGCCGTGGTTACTGGTCGCTGTGGATTTTCCTGATCATTTTTGTTCTGTCATTGGGTGCCGAGTTGCTGGCCAACGACAAACCGCTGCTGGTGCACTATCAGCAACGCTGGTATATGCCGCTGTTGTTCAACTACAGCGAAAGTGATTACGGCGGCGATTTCGCCACCCCCGCTGACTATCAGGATCCGTGGCTGAAACAGCGTATTGCTCAGCAAGGTTGGGCGATTTGGGCACCGATTCGCTTTGGCGATAGCACCATCAATTTCGCCACCGATGTGCCCTTCCCTTCCCCGCCTTCCATGCAAAACTGGCTGGGTACCGATGCCAACGGCGGTGATGTGCTGGCGCGTTTGCTGTATGGCACGCGCATCTCACTGCTGTTTGGCATTCTGTTAACGCTGTTTTCCAGTGTGATTGGCATCGTGGTGGGGGCAGTACAGGGCTATTTTGGTGGACTCATTGATCTGATCGGCCAGCGCCTGATTGAAGTGTGGTCCGGCATGCCTTCGCTGTTCTTGCTGATTCTGCTATCCAGCGTGATTCAGCCCAATTTCTGGTGGCTACTGCTGGTCACGGTGGTGTTTGGCTGGATGAGTCTGGTAAGTGTGGTGCGCGCCGAATTTCTGCGCACGCGTAATTATGATTATATTCGTGCCGCACGTGCGCTTGGCGTTAGCGACAGCCGCATTATGCTGCGTCACATGTTGCCCAACGCCATGGTGGCAACGCTGACGTTTCTACCCTTTATTCTCTGCGCTTCAATCACCACCCTGACATCGCTGGATTTCCTCGGCTTTGGTTTGCCGATCGGGTCGCCGTCACTGGGTGAGCTGCTGCTGCAGGGAAAAAATAATTTACAGGCACCGTGGTTAGGCCTTGCCGGCTTTTTTGCCCTCGCCCTGCTACTGTCGCTGCTGATTTTTATTGGTGAAGCAGTACGCGATGCTTTTGACCCGAGTCGAGGACGCTAAATGAGCCTGTTAACGGTTAATCATCTGGCGGTGGCATTTGGCGATCGCCGCGTAGTGGACGATATCTCGCTGCGTATCGATGCGGGCGAAACGTTGGCGCTAGTGGGGGAATCCGGCTCAGGGAAAAGCGTCACTGCGCTGTCGATCATGCGCTTATTGCCGCAGCCGCCGGTCAACTATCCGCAGGGTGAAATTCTGTTCAACGGGCAGGATATTTTGCAGGCCAGCGAGCGCACGATGCGTGGACTGCGTGGCAACCAGATGGCGATGATCTTTCAAGAACCCATGGTATCGCTCAATCCGTTGCACAACGTGGAAAAGCAGCTGTACGAAGTGCTTTCTGTGCATCGTGGCATGCGTCGCGAAGCGGCACGCGGAGAGATGCTGAGCTGCCTCGATCGCGTTGGCATCCACAATGCGGCATCGCGCCTGCAGGATTTTCCGCACCAGCTATCAGGCGGCGAGCGCCAGCGTGTGATGATCGCCATGGCGTTACTTACCCAGCCGAAGCTGCTGATTGCGGATGAACCGACCACCGCGCTGGATGTCACGGTTCAGGCTCAGATTTTGCAGCTGCTACGCGAACTGCAGCGTGAACTGAATATGGGCATGCTATTCATTACGCACAACCTCAACATTGTGCGCCAGCTGGCGCATAGCGTTACGGTGATGCGCAATGGGCGCACCATCGAACACAACCGCTGCGATTTACTGTTAAGTCAGCCGCAGCAGGCCTACACCCGCGAGCTCCTGGACGCAGAACCGGATGGTAGACCGGTGCCGCTGAACAATGCGCAACCGCTGCTGCAGGTGAAAAACCTGCAGGTTGGCTTCCCTATCCGTCGTGGCCTACTGCGGCGTACCGTAGCGGAAAAAATGGCGCTGCAAGATCTTAGCTTTACGCTACGCCGGGGTGAAAGCCTTGGACTGGTAGGAGAATCGGGATCCGGCAAAAGTACCACCGGTCTGGCTCTGCTGCGTTTGATTACCGCACGCGGAGAGATTTGGTTTGAGGATCAGCCGCTGCATCAGCTCTCACCGAAACAATTGCTGCCGCTGCGCCAGCGCATCCAGGTGGTGTTCCAGGATCCTAATTCATCGCTCAATCCGCGTATGACGGTGCAGCAAGTGATTGCCGAAGGGTTAGCGGTGCATCGTCCTGAACTCAGCGCGGCCGCACAAGAAGAAAAGGTGATTGCGGTGATGCAGGAGGTCGGGCTGGATACCGATAGCCGTAACCGCTATCCCGCCGAGTTTTCGGGTGGCCAGCGTCAGCGTATTGCCATCGCCCGGGCGCTGATTCTTGAACCCCAGCTTATTGTGTTAGATGAACCGACTTCTTCACTCGATCGTTCCGTGCAGAAACAGATCCTGACCTTGCTGCGCCGCTTACAGCAGCAGCATCAGCTGGCTTACCTGTTTATTAGCCATGATTTGCAGGTAGTACGCGCACTCTGCCATCAGCTCATTGTGCTGCGGCAGGGCGAGGTGGTGGAACAAGGTGACTGCGATACGCTGTTTAATGCACCAACGGCTGAATACACACGCCAGCTATTGGCTTCCGCACAGGGTAAAGACATCAATTAATGACCATCGAAGGTTTCAGCAATGGCGACGCCCTGATTTTTCAGGCAGCAATTGGTCGCGCTTTCATCATCACGCCGAATCAGTAGACACGGCTGCCCTTCACACTCGGCGATTTTGCACTCGACCTGAATTTGCGCCAGCGTTTCTTGCAGCTGGTGCAGAATTTCCAACGCCGGATGACCATCGTGGCTGAGCAGACGCAGCACCACTAAATCCCCGGCATGCACGCCATCCGCCGTTTCCTGACGCTCTATTTCACCTACATGATCAACCGACCAGCGATAATGTTGTGGCAAGCGATGCACAACAGAAAGTTGCAGCATAGTTATACGGCCCCCAGAGACGTTTACTTTATTCACGACGACGGCATAACGCGGTGAATCCCAACCTGGTTAGCTCAGAATGCGGACTTGGTTTGCCTTCTTGTTTTAAGCACAAAGCGTGTAGCTAATAGATAATTTGCGAGGCTTCTCACATTTAGGCCTATGTTTACCCTGTTCAGCCGCCGTTAACAATCATTTTAGACGCAATGTCGTTACTTTTTTATCTATAAATTTTCACATTACGGAAACATTAAGCATAACGAATGAATGGGGATTCGCGAGCGGTGAGATGAGATTTGAATAAATACCAGGTCGTCATAAATGACGACCCTACGGAAAAGGTTGGGATTTCAGGCATGTAGGGTCGCCATTCATGGCGACCGCAATAACTTAAACCGAATGATGCGGGCGTGATGCATAGGTAAACAGCACAATTGAAACGGTGGCACACAGCGCGATGGTAGCCACCATTGGCCAGGCGCTGTTAATACTCACCAACGACAGCAGTGCCCCGACTAATGCGCCCACGCCAAAGCGCAGCGTACCGGCCAGTGATGAAGCGGTGCCGGCCATATGCGGGAACTCATCAAGAATCACCGCCATCGCATTCGACGATACCGTCGATACGCAGCCAATGAACATCGCTACACCAAACACCAGCGAGAGGAAACCTAAATCCAGCGCGCTAGAGATAAGCAGCCAAACGCCCATGGCGAACTGAATCACTAGCCCAAGGCGAAACATTTTCAGCGGACCAAAGCGGCGCACCGCGCGGCTGTTGATCAATGTCATCACGAATAAGAACACCACGTTCAGACCGAAGTAATAGCCGAAGTTTTGTGGCGAAACGTGATTCACTTCGATGTAAACGAAGGGGCCGGCGTTGAGGAAGGTAAACAGACCGGCAAAAGAAAATCCGCTTGCCAGCATATAGCTAAATGCGCGCTTATGGCGCACTAACGCCACGAAGTTGCTCATCGTCGTCCGCAGATGAAAACGCTGGCGCTGCTCGGGCTTCAGCGTTTCACGGATCTGTGTCACCACCAGCACCGTCGTAATCAGTGCCGCACCTGCCAGCGTCCAGAAGATCGCGTGCCAGTTCCACAGCAGTAGCAGCCAGCCACCGATGATCGGCGCCAGCAGCGGCGCGATGGTGGTGACCAACATGACAAACGACATCATGCGCGAGAAGTCCTCTTTCGAGTAGGTATCGCGCATCAGGGCGTTGATCACCACGCTGGCTGCGGCAGCAGATAAGCCGTGCAGGAAACGCATAAAGATCAGCTGATCGATGATTTGTGATAACGCGCAAGCCGCTGCGGCGCAGGCAAAGATCAGCGTTCCCAGCACGATCACCGGCTTACGTCCATAGCTGTCCGCCAAAGGCCCGTATACTAACTGGCCGATGGCAAACCCGAGGATGTAAAGGTTGAGCGTCATCTGTACGCTGCCAGCCGATACCGCGAATTCGCGGGCGATTTGCGGCATTGCTGGCAGATACATATCGATAGAGAGCGGCATCAACATCGCCAGCAATCCGAGAATGATCACTAAGCCAACCGGTGAATTCTTTTCCTTACGCACCGCGTTCTCCTGCTATTTACGTTGTTTAAGCTCTTCAGGCAGGCCGATGCTATCAACCTCTTCCTGGGTCAGCTCGCGATATTCACCTTCACCGAGATCGTCATCCAGTTCGATGTCACCGATGCGTTCACGATGCAGCGCTGAAACGTGATTACCCATCGCAGCAAACATGCGTTTGACCTGATGATAGCGCCCTTCACTGATCGTCAGACGCGCGGCCTTCTCATCAAGAATCTCCAGCACCGCCGGTTTGGTGAGATCTTTTTCATTGTGCAGCTGTACGCCCGCCGCAAATTTCTCCACCAGGGAAGGATCGATCGGCTCTTCCACTTCCACCAGATAGGTTTTTTCAAGGTGATGCTTTGGTGAAGTAATACGGTGCGACCATTGCCCATCATCGGTTAACAGTACTAAACCGGTGGTATCGATATCCAGGCGCCCTGCCGCATGCAGCTTGAACGCCGCCGGCTCTTCAATGAAGAACAGCACGGTAGGATGATCGGGATCGTCGGTTGAACAGACGTAACCCTGCGGCTTGTTCAGCATGAAATAGCGCGGGCCTTGCTGTACCACCAGCGGATTGCCGTCATATTCGACTTCATCGTCTGGCAATACTTTGTAAGCCGCATCGCGGACCACTTCGCCGTTGATCGTGACTTTTTTGGCGCGGATTTCGCGTCCAGCGATAGCACGGCTGACTTCCAGCTGCTGAGATATGAATTTTTCGAGTCGCATGAATTCGTTTTGCCTGTTACTGCGGGGAAACTGAAACGGTGTTTTGTCCCTGAATAAGGTGTGGGCAGTATAGCGGGAACCCGCTGCGGCTAACAGAGGCGATCCTGCGTTTCAGCTGCTTTCATGACATAATGCGCGCCCGTTCCAGAAAAAAGTTTGCCCCGATGTCATTCACTCTGCGCCCATACCAACAAGAGGCGGTTGACGCCACCCTCAACCATTTCCGCCGTCATACCACGCCTGCGGTGATTGTGTTGCCGACCGGTGCGGGAAAAAGCCTGGTAATTGCTGAGCTGGCAAGGCTGGCGCGCGGACGTGTACTGGTGTTGGCCCATGTCAAAGAATTGGTGGAGCAGAACCACAGCAAATATCAGGCATATGGCCTGCAAGCGGATATCTTCGCCGCCGGTTTACAACGCAAACAAAGTGAAAGCAAAGTGGTATTTGGCAGCGTGCAATCGGTAGCACGTAATCTTGATCGCTTCGACAGCGCCTTTTCACTGGTGATTGTTGATGAATGTCATCGCATTAGTGATAACGAAGAGAGCCAGTATCAGCAGCTGTTCGCTCATCTGCGTCAGCACAATCCCAGCCTACGTTTGCTGGGATTAACCGCCACGCCCTTCCGCCTCGGTAAAGGCTGGATTTATCAGTTCCACTATCACGGCATGGTGCGCGGTGATGAGAAAGCGCTGTTCCGCGACTGCATTTATGAGCTGCCGTTACGCTACATGATTAAACACGGTTTTCTGGTGCCGCCGGAGCGGTTGGATATGCCGGTGGTGCAGTATGATTTCAGCCGGTTGATTCCACAAAATAACGGCTTGTTTAGTGAAGCCGATCTTAACCGCGAGCTGAAACAGCAGCATCGCGTGACGCCACATATTATCCGCCAGATCGTGGAGTTTGCTGAGGACAGGCACGGCGTAATGGTGTTTGCTTCCACTGTGGAACATGCGCGAGAAATTCTGACGCTGTTGCCAGAGAACAGCGCGCTGGTGTCGGCGGAAACCGCGGTGAAAGATCGCGATCGGTTGATTGGCGAGTTCAAAGCGCAACAGCTGAAGTTTCTGGTCAACGTGGCGGTCCTGACTACCGGATTTGATGCACCGCATGTTGATCTGATCGCGATTTTGCGCCCCACCGAATCGGTAAGTTTGTATCAGCAAATTGTTGGTCGCGGCCTGCGGCTCTCGCCCGGCAAAACTGATTGTCTGGTGCTCGATTACGCCGGTAATCCGCACGATCTTTTCACGCCGGAAGTGGGCGCACCAAAAGGCGCCAGCGATAATCAGCCGGTGCAGGTTTTTTGTCCCGCTTGCGGTTTCGCCAATACTTTCTGGGGCAAAGCAACGGAAGATGGCCACATCATTGAGCATTTTGGTCGCCGCTGTCAGGGTGTGCTGGAAGATGATGAAGGCCAGCGCGAACAGTGTGACTATCGTTTTCGTTTTAAAAGCTGTCCGGATTGCGGTGCCGAGAATGACATCGCCGCCCGCCGCTGCCAGCAGTGCGACAAAATTTTGGTCGATCCTGACGATATGCTGAAAGCCGCGTTGAAGTTGAAAGATGCGCGCGTACTGCGCTGTGCCGGCATGACGCTGGAACAAGGACGCGACGACAAAGGCGAATGGCTTAAGGCCAGCTATTTTGATGAAGATGGCACCAGCGTAAGCGAGCGTTTTCGCCTGCAAACGCCGGCGCAGCGTAAAGCTTTTGAGCAAGTGTTTATGCGTCCGCATCAGCGCGCGCCAGGCGTGGAACTTGGATGGCAAACCGCTGCCGATGTCATGGCGCTGCAACCCTTGCTGCGCCATCCCGATTTTGTGGTAGCACGTGCGAAAGGCCATTTCTGGCAGATCCGTGAGAAAATGTTTGATTATCAAGGACGTTATCGTCGCGCCAACGAACTGCGCTGAGCGGCGGAATCATTTGCCCCTGCCCCCCCTTTGGGGCTATAATGCCGCCCGCTTTTGCATCCGTAAAAGCAGTTTGAATAACCGTCCTGTTGCTGGGTCGCCTGTAGCAGGAATTATTGAAGAGATATCAAATGTTCACTATTAACGCTGAAGTACGTAAAGACCAGGGTAAGGGTGCGAGCCGCCGCCTGCGTGTAGCAAACAAATTCCCAGCCATCATCTATGGCGGTAATGAAGCACCAGTTGCTATCGAACTGGACCACGACGCCGTAATGAACGTGCAGGTTAAACCTGAGTTCTACAGCGAAGTGCTGACCATCGTTGTTGATGGTAAAGAAGTGAAAGTTAAAGCTCAGGCGGTACAGCGTCATCCGTTCAAGCCAAAACTGCACCACATCGACTTCGTTCGCGCTTAATCGCTGAATGAGTTGTTGGTAGAAGGGTCGGTTGCGAAACCGGCCCTTTTATTTTGTCTAAAATCCACCGTTAAAACCCCGCGTTTACCCCTCCTCCCCGCTTAATTCTTTGAGACGTTTCTGCGTAAGCTTTGCGCGATTACATGAAACTATGACGCCTTTCTTCGTGACTTTAGGGAATTATGAGAAAGGGAATTCATGTGAAAAAAGCCAACATCATCTCTTACGGCACGCTGTTTATCTGCCTGTCTTCCTCAGCAGGCGTTATGCGGCATGACACCAATGTGCAGGACTATCGCGACTTTGCGGAAAATATGGGCAAATACCGCGTCGGGGTGAGTAATATTCCGGTTTATAAAAAAAATGGCGAGCTGGACGGCTATCTTGATTTCCCGATGCCGGACATGAGCAGTGTATCTCGTCGGGGTTATGCGGTGTTAACGGCACCGTCTTATATGATGAGCGCGCGCCATGTAAAAGACTTGACCAGCGTTTTTTTTGGTGGCCCGTCAGAATATGCTCAGCGCTACCATTTTATTAATCGCAACGCCGTATATGACGCGATTGATCAGGACTTCATGTTTCCACGCCTGAATAAGGTTGTAACGGAAGTCGCACCTGTTGGACGCGTAGAAAACAGTGAATTAAAGGCAGGCCATGGGACACGATATACCGCCTATGCTCGCGTTGGTTCAGGAGGTATGGTTCAGATTAATGACGACTTAACGGATGTTAACCAAATCTCAGGCGCATACAAATGGCTTGCAGGAGGTGTTATTAATCCGGCTGTCGTCGAGTTCACAAAGAATTACTTTTATTACAAGCAGTACGCCCCTGGTAGCCCACTATCGACGCCACTCTCTATTACTACCCAGCCCGGTGATAGTGGTAGTCCTGTCTACGTTTATGATTCATTCGATAAACAATGGAAATTAGCAGCTGCCCATTCTGGTAGTAGATATGGTAGCCCCCCCTATACCAGGGAGTCTTATGCTTCATTAATCCCTGATGATTTTTTCGATAAAATTGTGGCAGATAATATTTCACCCGATGTAACTGACATTGCAGGTGCGGGAAATATTGTCTGGGATCCCGCATCAATTAATCAGGGAGATCAAAACTGGAGCTGGCAGGGTTTGGACGGAAAATATCGTCATCTTGCTCCGGTTAATGCCAGTTTCGATGAGCTTGATGCCAGCAAAGATATCCGCTTCAACGGCGCGGGCGGTGACATCATCCTGAGCGATGCCGTTAATCTCGGTGCTGGCAAGCTACAGTTCTCAAATAACTACACCGTGAAATCAGCGGAGGGCGCTACTGCCACCTGGGTTGGCGGCGGTATTGAAGTCGACGCGGACAAAAAGGTGCTGTGGCAGGTCAATGGCCTTGCCGATGATGACCTGCATAAAATTGGCGCTGGTACGCTGCACGTCAACGCCAAAGGCAAAAACCAAGGCGGCCTCAACGTCGGCGACGGCACCGTCATTCTCGATCAGCAGGCCGACGATCAGGGCAATCAGCAGGCTTTCTCACGAGTGATGATCGTCAGCGGCCGCCCGATGGTCGTTCTCAATGGCGATAACCAGGTTGCAGGTGACGATATTTTCTTCGGCTATCGCGGCGGCAGGCTCGATCTGAACGGCCACGACCTGACGATGAAAAAAATTAACCACACCGACAGCGGTGCCACGCTGATAAACCAGAGCGCCGATCGCGCTGCCAGCCTGACGCTGACCGGCTTCAAACCTGCTGATATCACCATTCAGGAGTGGGATTCCGCCACCCATGCGGGCACTATTGGCGATATTTACGAAGACTGGAACGACCGCTCGCAGCGCATTGAATACTTCCAGCTTAAAACCAGCACCTACAGCTGGTTCCCGACCAATCAGCAGGACAATAGCTACTGGAAATATATCGGTTTTGACGCAGAAGAAGCGCGAGCCTACCGCGCCATGCAGTTCAATAATCTGGTCTACCGCGGCTATATCGGCTCTTACGATCCGGACGGCGTCAACGGCCAGTTTAACTTTGATTTCTCACCGGAAATGTCTGCTGCCAGGCTGGCGCTGACCGGCGGCAGTAATATCAATGGCAACATTAATGTGAATAACGGCACGCTGCTGCTCTCCGGCCAGCCGGTACCGCACGCCGGCGGCCTGATCATCGATGACGACTGGTACACCTCAACCTTTATTGCTGACAACATCGTCGCCGCCAGTAACACGCGGCTGCAGGTGGGCGAATACGCGCAGGTGAAAGCCAACATTCAGGCCGGTGACAACAGCCAGGTGCTGCTGGGTTACCAGCCCGGAGCGGACGATCAACACCAGATTTTACGCTGCGTTTCGCCGGTACAGAGCACTGCAACCTCCTGCGAAACCGCAGCGCGTGATGCAGCAGCGTTACGCGCCCTGCCCGCCAGTACGGTACACGGCGATATCACTCTGGGCGACCAGGCTGAACTTCATCTCGGTAAGGTCGACTTACGTGGCCGCATCACCGACCGGAATACCGCGCGGGTTACGATGTCGGGTGAAACCTTCTGGAACCTGACGGGCGACAGCCGCATGCAGCGCCTCAGCGCGCCGCAGGGCGGCATTATCTCGACGCTCGCCGATGACGATAAAACCTGGCAGCCTAAACAGCTGTGGGTAGAAGATCTGTATGCCAACAACCTGCAGCTGGGTTTTGGTATTGCCCCGCAAACCGGCATCAGCGACAGCCTGTACATTGATAAATCGGCGCAGGGCGCTGGCAACACGCTTGATCTCGGCTTTATGCTCGGCGAAACCTTCCCGGATAAGGTTCCGAACCAGATCGTATTGCTGGATGCGCCGGCCGGCACCGCGCATGACTACTTCACCCTGCCGCCGATCGGACGGGGATTCTCCCTCTACACCCCGGACTATCAGGTCATTGAGGACGCGGGCCGCGTGAAGTGGATCATCGCGAAAACGCCGGTGCCGGTGATTGATCCCGTTCCGGTGCCGACGCCGGATCCAGTGGTCGACCCGACTCCGGATCCAAAACCCGAACCGGTTATCGATCCCGTACCCGAGCCGGGTAAACCGGAAGACTGGTTTATCATCAGCGATAATAACGGTCTGCTGCACAATACCCGCGCGCTGCTGGCGTCACGACAGTATCTGTTCAGTGAAATTACCGCTTCACTTAACGATCGCGCGCAAACGCTGCATGGCGATGTGCAGATGCACGGCGTCTGGGGCGGTTATAGCTATAACCACGGCGGCGTAGCGGGCGTTAACATTCAGCAGCAGGCGTTTGAACTGGGCGCAGATAAACAGGACGGCGCGTGGCGGTATGGCCTGATGGCCAGCCATGGTTTGGGTAGCGCGAAAGGTGCGGGCTCGATTAAAAATCAGCTCAGTACTTTCGGCACCTATGCCACCTGGCTGGCAGATAGCGGCTGGTTTACCGACCTGGCGGCACGCTATATCCACCTGCGTCAGGATTTAAAGCTGGATCCGGCGCTGGAGGTACAAGGCACGCAGCGCACCAGCCAGATGCTGGCGGCAAGCGCAAAAGCGGGGCGTGAAATCGCGCTGTTTGATGATTCCTTCACCTTCTCACCTTACCTGGAAACCCGCGTCGGCTATCTGCCGGGCTATCAGCTGCAGGGTTACGATGCCGATATCGCATTAAGCAGCGCCACGCCGTGGTCGGTATCACCCGGCATTGCACTGAGAAAGCGTGGTCTGGGTTCTGTGCTGCCAGAGGTGTCACTGTTCGCTGATATCAGCAAGCAATATTCGCCGGGCAGCAGCAGCTCAACGCTGACGCTTGCAGACAGCCACGCCAGCCGCGTCTACAACGCGTGGAGCGACAACCGCTATCGCCTGCATGTAGGATTTGAGGGGCCGATCAGCGATAACTGGTCATTGCAGGTAGGGGTGAAGCACAGTGCAGGCGGAAAGTATCAGACCGACACCGCACTCAACGGTTCGCTGAACTATTCTTTCTGATCAGAAAGTCCTTATATAAAAAAGCCGGGCAACTCTCTGCCCGGCTTTTTCATTTATTTGCTGCTGGTTCGACGCTGCAACTGATCGCGCAGATTCGGCGGCGTACCTTTGATCGTCAGCGTATCGGTCGCTGGGTCCCAGAAAATACGTTCGCCAAGTAACATCGCGTCAAAGTTCAATGTTAATCCACCGCCGCTGCCCGCAAATTTGGTCAACTGGCGCAGCGTGCTGCGATCGGCCGGGAAGGTTTCTTCCAGCTCATACCCTTGTTCCTGGGTGAAGGCCTGGAAAGTTTTTTCGCCGAGCGGCGGTAATTCACTGGACAGGTCTTCCAGTGCAATCTCTTCGCCCGCCTGCAGTTGCTCATTGCAGTAGCTGTAAACCTGCTGACGGTAATTCTGACGCTCATTTTTATCGAGGTCCGATTCCGCGCAATAATCATCCACCGCTTGCAGCAAGCCGCGGTTTTGCGCTTTGGTATCCAGACCCACACTCGCGCCGAGGAAATCCATAAAGAAATCCGCCACTTTGCGCCCCACGCGGCCACGCAGGAAGGTTAAATAGCGGGTAGATTCCGGATTGGTTTCCCATTCGGTAAGGTCGATACGCGCCACGATATCCGCATGGTTGATATCGAGATAATGGGTGCTGCTGATATCAAGCTGCTCGTTCACGCGCATGCTCGACTGGCTGTTTAATACCGCGACCAGCAAATACTCCACGGCGAGATAGCGATAGTGCAGGAACAGCACCACGCCACCTTCCGCAAACGGATATTTGCTCAGTTCATCACGCAAGCGACCGGTGGCCGCACGGCTAAATGCCAGAAAGTCATCCTCCCCTTTGCGGCAGTTACGCAGCGCATCCGCCAGCTCGCTATCTTGGTTAAACAGGCCGTAAGCTTTGCTTTTGGCGCTGTAAACCCGATGCAGCTCTTCCGCCATCTCTTCAACCGCCCGGGTAGCTGGCAGCAAGGTGTCGCGCAGTACCAGTTCCAGCTGGTTTTCATCACGTTTAACTAACTGATGCAGGGCAATCTGGTCGATATCCAGACTCATGGTAGACTCTCCTTTTAGCTCAGGCGCGTATTCAAACACCGCCCGCTGCTGCTTTCAACTACCAGCACAAACTGATCGCTCTGCTTGCGATAAAATTGCGGAAAAAAGTGCGTTGTTACGGTAATATACCGCCTTTTCACCCTTGATTAGACGACGATATGCCACAATCATCCCGTTACAGTGACGAACGCGTGGAAAAGCTCCTCGCAGAGATGGCGCAGATTCTTGAGAAAGACAAAGCGCCAACCGACCTTTCCCTTATGGTATTGGGTAACATGGTAACTAATTTGATCAATACCAGCGTTTCACCGGCTCAACGCCGCACCCTGGCACGATCTTTCGCGGAAGCATTACAGTCTTCCGTACGCGACGACAACGCTCATTAATATGCAGATTTGACCTCATAATATGGTAACCAACCGGCAGCGCTACCGCGAAAAAGTCTCCCAGATGATCGGCTGGGGGCATTGGTTTGCCCTGTTTAATATTATCTTCGCGTTTATTTTAGGCAGCCGCTATCTGTTGGTTGCCGACTGGCCCGCGTCGCTTGCGGGCCGCATCTATGCCTATACCAGTTGGATCGGCCACTTTAGCTTCATCGTCTTCGCCGGTTATCTGCTGATCATTTTCCCGCTCACCTTTGTGGTGATGTCACAGCGCTTGCTTAGGGTGCTATCGGCGATTATCGCTACCGCCGGATTAACGCTGATTATGGTCGACAGCGCGGTCTTCAGCCGCTTCCACCTGCACCTTAATCCGGTGGTGTGGGAGCTGGTGATCAACCCGGACCAAAGCGAGATGGCGCGCGACTGGCAGCTGATGTTTATCAGCGTGCCTCTGATTTTTCTCGTGGAGATGCTGTTCGCCACCTGGAGCTGGCAAAAGCTGCGCAGCCTCAATCGGCGTTCGTTCGGTAAGCCGCTGGCCGCTCTGTTTATCAGCGCCTTCTTCGCCAGCCATTTGCTGTATATCTGGGCCGACGCCAATTTCTATCGTCCCATTACCATGCAGCGCGCCAATCTGCCGCTCTCCTATCCGATGACCGCGCGTCGCTTCCTTGAACGCCACGGCTTGCTGGATGCGCAAGAGTACCAGCGCCGTCTGGTGCAACAGGGCGATCCGGAAGCGCTGTCGGTGCAGTATCCGCTCAGCGACATTACTTTCCGTGATGCTGGCACGCGCCATAACCTGCTGGTGCTAACCGTTGACGGTCTGAATAACGGTACGCTGGACAAAGCGCTGCCATCACTCAATCAATTTGCCAGCGAAAATGTGCGCTTTACGCAGCATTACAGCGCCGGGTTGCAGCCGGAAAAAGGCCTGTTTGGCCTGTTCTACGGCATCTCTTCCAGCTACATGGATGGCGTACTGGCATCGCGTATGCCCTCCGCTCTGCTGAATGCTTTGAATGCACAAGGTTATCAGTTCGGCTTGTTCTCTTCGGATGGCTTTAGCCAGCCGCTTTATCGTCAGGCGTTGTTAGCGGATTATTCGCTACCGCAGGCCGACACGCAGCCGAACAGCACCACGGTAACGCAGTGGCAAAACTGGCTTAACGGTCAGAAAGCGAACGGTACACCGTGGTTCTCATGGATTGCCCTGAACGGTGTCACCATCAACGGCGATAACGTGAAGGCGCGTCAGCGCAGCTATCTACGTCAGGCTGGCGGTGTTGATGAGCAAATCAATGCCGTGCTGCAAACGCTACAACAGCGTGATTTGTTGAAAAATACTGTGGTCGTGATTACCGCGCAACGTGCCGTCAATCCGGATAGCAATGATGACAATCCAGGCAATCGCGCCACGCTACAGGTGCCGCTGGTGGTGCACTGGCCGAATACGCCCGCACAAACCATCGATCGTTTAACCGATCAGCAAGACGTCATGACCACGCTGATGCAGCGTCTGCTGCATGTGCGCACTAATCCGTCCAACTATTCGCAGGGTGAAGATCTGTTTGCCGCGCAACGCAGCCATGATTGGGTTGCCAGCAGCGAAGACGGCAAGCTGGTGGTGACCACGCCGACGGTAACGTTAGTGCTGAATAATAATGGCAGCTATAGCGCATACGATATCCACGGCAAACGGCTGAAAGATCATAAGCCACAGCTGGCGCTGCTGTTACAGGTATTGACTGAAGAGAAGCGATTCATCGCAAACTGATTAATAATGAGGCAGTTAAATGCTGCTCATATTGCAATCGTGCGAAGAAACAGTAATATTCCATCACGTTCGGCACGTAGCGCAGCCTGGTAGCGCACGGTCATGGGGTGTCCGGGGTCGGAGGTTCAAATCCTCTCGTGCCGACCAAATTATCCCAACGTTTTGTCTGGTGAAGTCCAGAGAGAACCATAAAAAACAGTTGAAACAGTAGGTTGTAGCAACCTGCTGTTTTTCTGTTGTCTAGTAAAATCCAGATTGATACAGTGGAATCCACCTGATTTAGGCATACCCTTGGGCATACGTTTCTAAAACTGCCTTTATGATATGCCTAAGCCCTCTTAGGGACAGAATGGAGATTACGTATGGCAAGACAGACTAAGCCCCTAAACAATACCGAAGTGAAGAATGCCAAAGCTCCTGAGCGAACATTAGTTCTTTATGACGGAGACGGTCTGGAACTGCAGGTAACTACCGGAGGCTCAAAACTCTGGCGGTTTTGTTATTACAAACCCTTCACTCGCAAACGAGCCATGATCAGCTTCGGTTCTTACCCCTCTGTTTCGCTCTCTGAGGCTCGTCAGAATCGTGAAGCAGCCCGCTCTCTTCTCAGTAAAGATATTGATCCCTAGGAGCATAAGCAGGCAGAGCAGCTTCGTCAGAAAAGTGTGAGTGAAAGTACTTTTGAAAAAGTTGCAGCGGAGTGGTTTAAGACCAAAGAAGCAGCCGGATTAGCAACTCACACACTCAATGATATCTGGCGTTCAATGAGTAAATACGTGTTTCCTCATATTGGCTCTATGCCTATTTCCGTCATTACTGCCCAACAGTTCATTGGAGCGTTAGAACCTACTCACGTAGCTGGCAGACTCGAAACCGTCAAACGGTTGAGTCAGCGTATTAATGAGGTTATGGATTATGCTCTGAACTCTGGTTTAGTCAGTTCAAACCCAGCTGCAAAAATCGGTAAGACTTTTCATAAGCCAAAGGTAAAACACCGCCCTGCCCTTGCGCCTGAACAACTTCCCCTCCTTATGAAAGCTCTCGCATTTGCAAGTATTGGCAGACAGACACGCTGACCTGCCCCCAGGATTAAATACAAAACTCAGTTAGTAATGTCGGATCCTTCACTCTCAGAATTACCCTTTCTCCAGCCCGCTGCAAATTCAGACAGCGTCTGATAATTCAGCGTGGAGTGCGGGCGACATTCGTTATAATCCTGACGCCATTCGCTGATGGTTTTCCTGGCATGACTGACGTCGCTGAACCAGTGTTCATTCAGGCATTCATCGCGAAAGCGTCCGTTAAAACTCTCAATAAATCCGTTCTGTGTCGGCTTGCCGGGCTGGATAAGTCGCAGCTCCACTCCATGCTCAAAGGCCCACTGATCGAGCGCGCGGCAGGTAAACTCAGGGCCCTGATCGGTTCTTATCGTAGCCGGATAGCCGCGAAACAGCGCAATGCTGTCCAGAATACGCGTGACCTGCACGCCTGAAATCCCGAAGGCAACAGTGACCGTCAGGCATTCCTTTGTGAAGTCATCGACGCAGGTAAGGCACTTGATCCTGCGACCAGTAGCCAGCGCATCCATGACGAAATCCATCGACCAGGTCATGTTGGGCGCCGCCGGGCGGAGCAGCGGCAGACGTTCTGTTGCAAGCCCTTTACGACGACGTCTGCGTTTAACGCCCAGCCCGTTCAGATGATAAAGACGGTACACGCGCTTGTGATTAACCAGAAGCCCTTCACGGCGCAGCAGCTGCCAGATGCGGCGGTAGCCAAAACGCCTGCGCTCCAGTGCCAGTTCAGTAATGCGCCCTGATAAATGGGCATCAGCCGCCGGACGCTGAGCGTCATAGCGGCAGGTCGACAGGGACAAACCAGTCAGCCTGCAGGCTCGACGTTGCGACAGACCCGTCGCTTTACACATCACTACAACAGCTTCCCGCTTGTGGTCTGTCGTCAGTACTTTCGGCCCAACGCTACCTGTAATGCTTCCTTATCCAGCATAGCTTCTGCAAGCAACTTCTTGAGACGGGCGTTCTCTTCTTCAAGCGACTTAAGGCGTTTTACTTCAGGGACTTCCATGCCCCCAAACTTCTTACGCCAGGTGTAAAAGGTTGCGTCAGAAATAGCATGCTTACGGCAAAGCTCACGGGCGGAAATGCCAGCCTCGGCCTCGCGGAGAATACTGATGATCTGTTCGTCAGAAAAACGCTTCTTCATGGGGATGTCCTCATGTGGTTTATGAAGACATTACTAACATCGCGGTGTGTTAATCAACGGGGAGCAGGTCAGAAGCGTACCGCACCTGACTCGTCTGCTTTTATGCCTTTCACGCTCCGCCATTGCGGAAGTGCTGTTTTGATTGACTCTGCAATTTCGTCGTCTGTACCACTGGCAAGATCGATTTCCAGAAGAACTGTTTTCTCACATATTGCTGACATGACAGTTGAAACATAAGCATCGTGTTGAGGCAAGTTAACACCATACTCGTCACTTCCCTGCTCCCAAGAGATGAGATTAACTCTCAATGCGGTTATGCTGAGTTCAGCAAGCCTTGTTATATCCGTAACAAAGATATGAGGGGGACTCTGAAGGGTGTGGTCATCTTCCATGTAGTCGAGTTGTTCAGATCTGAATAACATGGGCTTTCCGTTGAAGATTTGTCTCATGTATCCCCCAAGCCCGACCTTTTCTTCTTCAGTAGGCCATGGCTTAAAAAGGAGCGCTCTTGCCCAAAAGCGTGATTTCTTCAAATCTTTTGTAGTTTTCAATGTCCAGCCATGTTTTGACGGCTTTGGTGTCTTCTGTTGACCAGTTTTTCATGCCCATGCCCTATTATTTTATGCTTTTCAAATACATTAGACATATTTACAAAATATTTTATACTCGATTTCACTCAACCTAGACTTAACCTGTCCTCTGATTTTATTAAATACCTCTTGGACTTCTTGAAAGTTTTCACAAGAAATGAAAAACTCTGAAAGTTTACCAATCATCTCCCTAGGTATCCCAGCATCCCTCAAGATTATTTCGTGATTCTCATTAGTTCCATATTCGAGTAATGCAACTATATAATCTAAACTCAGTGGTTTTTTGTTCTTTTCAATTGCAACAAAATTAAATATAACCTCGAAAGCTTTAAAGTAACGGGGCCAGATAAACTCAAAGTATTTTGTTATTGTGTCAAATGTAAGTCTAATCCTTGCATTTTCATTTGGACTTAAATACTTCATTGTGCTTGAGTTTAGCAATGCATGGAAAGTTGGTTGCTGATATATGTAGTACTTAGTTAAATCCAGAAGAATTTTTTTACCATACTCACTGTTCTCATTATTGAACCTCTGTCCTTTATTATTTTCAGTGAATAAGTGGTCATAAATCACACTTAAGATAGCTTCTGTTTTATCTAATGTAGGTCTCTGTGAGGTATAGTGATAAAGTTCAAAATTGCTGATATTTCTCAGATGATTAATCAGCGCAATCTGACCTGTTATGCTTACAAACTTATTTTCTTTCAATAACGCAAGAGGAATGTTTTGTTCGTTTAATGACTGTACAAATTTAGCAAATTCTGCCTTCTGTTCATCTGTTATGTCGCGTTCTTCTAATTGAACTAAAGTCTCCATATTCGGCGTTGTGCTATCAACAAATTCTATTTCAACATTGGTAACTTTATCTAATTCCTACTCTACTTTTTCAAAATAGAACACCCTGCCAAGAAAGTGACGCATAAACCGTCCTGCTCGTCCCTCAATGTTTCTTCTATCTAAGTTAGCTAATGGCTCGCCATTTCCAATCTTTAAGTCATATAAAATAACATTCTTTGCTGTTGAATTTACTCCTTCAGTCAAAGACGTAGTACAAAAAAGATATTTCAAATCTCCTTCGGATGAGTTAAATTCATCTATGATTAAATCTTGAATATGTCTTGGCATTGCCCCATGATGGAATGCAACACCTTTTTTTAAACAATCATTTAGAGACCACGTTTTAGAAATATTTTGCTCCAAATAATTTATCAACTCTTGATTGAACGGAACTAACGGTAAATCTTCTAAAAATTTCTCGGCCAACTGTTCTACATATCTTTTCTGATAGCGATAAATTAAAAACTTACCGTCCACATTGCTTTTCCGTGTAACTCTTAACAAGTTTTTGTACTTATCGCCTATTATTTTTAGAACAACACCTTCAACTTCCTTTATTCCCCGTGAATTTATATAATCAAACTCATAGTAATCCTTTTGTACTATCTCAAGATCATACTTCAACATGGTAATATGGAATTTTTCTCTAAACTTCTTACTAAAGTCATTTATGTAGGGACCGATAAGATATAAATCAGCACCATTCTTTGTTAATCTATATAGTACATCTGCAAAAACTCTGAATCTTTCATCATTGAGTTTGTAGTCTGCCTTGTAAACCTCATCCATTACAAAAAAATCTATTTCCAGTGAGGGGTTATCCTGAATAAGTACGCTCATACGCTCAGGGGTTAGAACAAGAATATATTTCTTCTCATTGCTTATTTTTATTTTTGATGACTTTGATACAAGGTATTCAGTGTTGAATTCATTTTTGAAGTCATGATATGCCTCTGATAACAATGATATGGTTGGCATTATTATCACGATAACTTTGTAGGTGTTATGCGATATGATTTCTCTGATAATTCTAGTTTTACCGAAAGAGGTAGGAGCACTTACTATTAAGCGTTTATTTTTTTGAAATGAATTAAAGATTTCCTTTTGAGGTTTCGTTAAAGTCGTTTCTGATTTCGAACTTGTATAAAAACCCCTCAAAAATATATCCTGTGGAGACACCTCTGGATTGTAGTTTATTTCATTACGTGAAAGCATATCATCATACATAAATATTCTGGATTTAACGATGCAATCATGAAGTAACTGCTGAATCATTTTATCCTTAATCTTTTTATCCGCTATAAAGCATATTAACTTCACACATAAATTATAATTCTCAGAGTTGTCCAATTCTCTGTAAATTAGAATGAGAGCGTTTTCTATTCTTTCGAAATCAAGTTGACCTTTATCTTTAAATAGTTCATAGAGTTCAATTTCGATATCGTAAATATTTTCCATAATATTTCCTTCAGAACCTCATCGCCATTTCTACCATTTCGATTTTTTCTTTTAATTCTGTTACGCTTTCGAAAGGGAAAAGAAAAAACACCAACCTAATATTTTTATCTTCAGGCCATGTCTTTTTATAAATGGTCTCGAAATGAGTCTGTAACTCTTTTTTGACCTCGGAAAGAAATGGTTCACTTTTTATAGATGTACTTTTATTCCCATTACATGAAGATATATATTTACTATCGTAAGTAAGCAATACCGGAACGGCTATATCGATTGAATCCAGTGATTTACCACCATCCACGTAACTTTTTAACTTATAATAGGCATTTTCATCTAATGATTTATTGATTTCAATCTCTCCTCCAAGCAACCTCAATTCACTCTTAATTCTATTTTTATCACCTATATGCTCTGTGAGCGATTCGAGTGCTGACGAGATTGCATTACTAAGCGTTTTATGAAACTTAGCTTCTCCTAACCATAAAGTAACTTTTTCTCCATCTAATGAAAAATGAGCGCAGTCAAACCCTTTGATTTGTTCTCTTGTGATTGATCTTAAACGCGCTTTTGTAACAAACTTAGGGACATCATAAAAGATACTCAGAATCAGATATAAAAGAAGCTCACCATAATCTCCTTTTGACTGCTTTCTTGCATCAGAGATACGAGTGAAACTCCTCCGATGCAACTCTGATATTTCTAATTCTTCCAGTTCACTTTGTGTTAATGAAAAGTAAGGTACTACATCTCTTATGAGACCAACGAGATCATTTTGCCTATAGATTCCTTCTTCAAAGTCTAAAGTGAATGTACTGTCGTGAATCCCACAGCCTGTAAGAGGGACTTCATACTTGAAAATCTGATTTTTTGTCCTTAATTTCAACATGTTATCCATGTTTACTTCCCTTCATAAACTTTATGCTATTTTAGTATATGCATAAGAATTACTTGATTGATTAAGATTTTATCAATATCAGATGTAATGACAAGGCGAAGTAATTTCCTATAACCACATTAAAGCCAAATTTTATTTTATATCCTTTTATTTCAATGACTTAAAATATAAACATAACTGTCCTTTTTTTTCCAATCTTCCATTAATAAATTCTTTTTATTTTCCTTATGTTAATGGATTACTTCGTGTTGGTTTTATGACCAACTTTAAATTCATGCTTTTCATATTAACGGCAACAATACTATAAAAAATATTTAGGCATACCATTAGGCATATCAAGTAAGATAATTACTGTATAAATACATAATAAACAGCAAGTTAAAGATAAAATTCAAATCCTCTCGTGCCGACCAAAATCCCGAAGAAAGCAGCCTTTATGGCTGCTTTTTTTTGCCTGAATTTCACAGAGCGGCAGGTCGTAACCAGCACTTTCAAAAGCTGTTTTCTAAATGATGACGTAACCCTTTATCCTTGTGAGTTCACCACTCGGCCTCATCCCCTTCTAACACCCTTCATATCACGTCGAAACAATCAGAATTACGCCAACAAAATCATCATTCTCATCAAAAAAATCAGTAACTTACCGAAAGCAACCGAGCCGAGCCAGATCACATTTTTGGAGAATTGTGACAGCACTTCATCAAACTGAAACAAAAATGTCACAGACTTCTCTTACTCTTAGGACTCCTGTTTTTTCGATGGAAACCATTATGGTCATCAAAGCAAAAAACCTGCAGGATGCGGAAGAGCTGCTGCACTCGGGTATCAATAAAGTGGAACTGGCTTACGATATCGGCAGCGACGACTTCTTCCGTCTGGCCACGCGCTGGTGCGATCGGGGCGCGCGCATCACCAAAGGTCATCAGCACTTTGTGGTGCAGATTAAAGGTATGGCAATTCCCCCGAATAACTAAAAGTGAGCGAGCCCCTTTAGCTTGCTCTCCATCCGGCTGACTGGTAAAACTACGTTTTCCGTCAGCCGTGATTTTTTATGTTTCCCTCTCAAACATCCCTTGCGCTGCCCTCTTCTGCCTTTATCCGCGCCGCCGGTATTACGCGGGATAGCTTGCCGATCGCCTGGTGTGAATTCGATCAAAACCATTGGCATAGCGATCTGCATCAGGCGTGGCATTTGCCGCTGCCTGAATCGCTACAAGGTGCCGTGAAAAAGCGTAAAGCCGAACATCTGGCGAGCCGCTGGCTGGTTCAGCAAAGCGTGGCGCAACTCGGTTTACCTGGCTTTGTCTTGCGTAATGCGCCCGATCGTTCACCGCTGTGGCCAGCCGGCATGCAGGGATCACTATCGCATACGCATAACATTGCCGTGGTAGCCGCAACGCGTGAGCCGCTGAGTCTTGGAGTGGATGTGGAGCAGGTGATGGCAGAGGAAACCGCAGAGGAAACGGCCGATTTGTTGATGAGCAAGCATGAAAAGCGGCGACTATTGGCGCAACCTTTGCCCTTTGCACAGGCGGCTACGCTGCTGTTTTCGCTGAAAGAGAGTTTATATAAAGCGCTGTGGCCGCAGCTGCACCAGCCAATGGATTTTCTGCAGGCGGAACTCGTAGGACTGGACATCACGCAAGGCATCGCTCAGCTGCGGCTAACGCATGATTTCTCTACAGCTTTTGCCAGCAATACCCGCTTACAGGCGCGCTTCTGGCTCCACGCAGGGCACGTTACGACGCTGCTTATCCATCCGTTGCCGACAAAATAAAAAACCGGCTCAGAAATTCCCCTGAGCCGGTGACAACACAAGACGACAGAAATGTTTAGGGACGCAGAAACGAGGATTTCTGCTGCGAGTGACTTTACTCCCTGCGCAACGCCTTGCCCAATAAGGGTTTTCGCTAAGCTTTCCCGGCTAACATCAATGCCCGGTATCGGTACGTTGCACCGCATCCAGCGTGGCCATGTCGCGTTCATTGCCAGTCAACTCGCTCAGCTGCCCTTCGCGCATCTCCAGCAGACGATTGGCATGAATAAAGTAATGATCGTCGTGGCTGATGGCGAACACCGTTTTGCCTGAAGCTTGTAACCACGGCAATAGCTCGCGGTAGAAGATGCGCCGGAAATGCGGATCCTGATCCGCCGCCCATTCGTCGAGCAGCAAAATATCACGCTCCTCCGCGGCCGCCAGCAGCAGCGCCAGACGCTTGCTCTGTCCTTTCGACAGCTGCAGATTCAGCACCCTGTTGCCTTCCAGCTTGAGCTTATCCTGCATCTTTAAACGTTCCAGCCACTGCTGCACCAGCGCCGGATTAGCCGGTTGACCTTGATGGCCGATTAACCGGTCAAACAGGTGCACATCGGTGAACACCGCCGAGAAGTGTTTGCGATAGGCTTCGAGGTTATGCCAGTCAACCACCTTGCCATCAAGTAACAAACTGCCCGATTGCGGTTGATAAAGGCCGGTGAGCAGCATGGCTAATGTGGATTTTCCGCTGCCGTTGCCGCCAATCAGAAACACCAATTCCCCGCGACGCAGCGTCAGGTTAATGGGTCCAACCTGGAAGCCGCGCTCGCCATAATGGAAGCAGACATCGCTTAGCTCTAACGTTTGCCAGTCGCTGACGTTAGGCAATGCTTTGAACGCTTCATTATACGGCGCCAGTTCAAAAGTATTGAGCTTGCGGAACGCCACCTGTGCGCTCAGCAGCGTCGGCAAGGCGCCAACCGCCGCCAGCAGCGGCGTGCGCAGGAAGAGCAGCGTCAGTGAATAGGTTGCCGCGACGGCGGTGTTGGCCCAGCCAAGGCCATTAGCCATAAAGAACACAATGCCAATTGCGCCCAGCATCATAATATTCGACCAATTCACCGCGCTAAGATGGAAGGTATCGGCACGTACAATGTGATGGCGATAGCTTTTGGCATTTTCCTGATACACGGTTTCGTAAATCAGCTGCGCGCGTTCACGGTTGAGCTGCAGCTCTTTACGTCCTTCAATAATGGTTTGGAAGTCACGGTACAGCTCATCTTCAACCTCGCGCAGCTTAGCCATGTGCTGATAAACCCGTGACACCAGCAGCCAGCCGCCAACCAGCGTTACCACCAGCCACAGGCTGGTGATCAGCAGCATCTTCGGCGAGAGCCAGGCGAGATAAAGTGCCGACCCCAGGGTAATAATGATGCCCTGAATCAGCTCCGGTAAACGCACAAAGGCAATGGTGATGGCGCGTACATCGCTGGTGAGGCCGGCCAATAGCTGAGCATTACCAATCTGTTCAATGCGCTCTACGCGCGTATCGAGAATACGTTTAATGAATTCGCCGCGCAGACGCCAGACAAAATGGTGGCCGAGCATGGTCAGCGCCAGCTGTGAGCCAAGCGTAACCGCCATCAGCAAGAACAGCTGGCCAAGGAAACTCGGCAGGACAGAAATCGAGGTATTTACCGCAACGATCAGTTCGTTGTTGATATAGGCAATCAGGCCGATACCGAGCACGGCACTCAGCAGCGTGAGAAGAATGACACCAATAAAAGGCCAGCGGTACTGGCGATAAACTACATGCAGCAATGCCATTAAAAAATTCCAGCGTTCAATAAAGCAGCCTGCAGTTTAATGTCGCCCCCGCTGATAGCAAGAATAATTCTCATCCCGTATTTCCCTTAGCAAAACGCTTTTCATCGCACCTTTACAGCGGCGCGATTTATCGCGCAATAAATTGCGCCGCGACAAAAATAAAAGTCTAAAACGCACGGCGGAATGTGAGGTTGTAGCGGAAAGCACCCGCCTGCGGATGAATGCCCGGTTTAAGTGGCAGAATGCCGTGATAACGCAGGCGTGAAGGGCCACCCCACACCACGATATCGCCATGTTCCAGCAGTACGCGTTGCGTGGCGTCACCACGCTCAAAGCCGCCGAACTGAAACACCGCTGGCAAACCCAGCGAAACAGAGACGATCGGTTGGCGCAGATCCTTCTCATCTTTATCCTGGTGTAGCGTCAATTTGGCACCAGGCTCATAGCGGTTAATCAAGCAGGCGTCGGGATTGAAAGCGGCAAAACCGGCTTCTTCTGCCGTCTGCTGCGCCAGTTCGCGGAACAGCGCAGGCATCGGCGGCCACAGATGCCCGCTGCTGGCATCCTGTTCGGTATATTGGTAGCCGCGCGAATCGGTTGACCAGCCAAAATTGCCGCAGTTTGTCATCGCCACCGACATACGATGGCCGCCAGGCGTAATGCGATGAGCAAACGGATTTTGCCCGGCAATGTGGTGAATCGCCGCCAGCAACGCGTCGGCACTGTCGCGTGCACGACGCCGCAGAATCACGGCACCCTCGGCCAGCGGCTCTTGCCACGGGGCTTCGTCGCTAAATAAATCCAACATTTACGCCTCCTTTACTACTGCGATGTCTGATCGATCAGGAAGGATTTGAACTGTGGCGACATCCAGTGCGTAAAGCCATCGCCCTGTTTGCTAATCAAATAGACTGCCAGATGCTCTTTAAGCGCCAGCGCCTGGGCGCGCTCGCTGCCAAGCACCATTAAGCCAGTATCCCAGCCGTCCGCTTCCAGTGCGGTGGTCGCTATCACGGTTGCTGAAACCAGCTTGTGCTCTATCGGCCTGCCTGTTGCGGGATCGATGACGTGCGAAATGCGTTTGCCGTCCAGTTCATAATAGTTGCGATAGCTGCCTGAGGTACTGATGCCGTGCCCCTGCAGATCGACACGTGCTTCCACCGCATTTTCACGATCGGTTGGTTTCTGAATGGCCACGCGCCACGGTTGCTGGTTAGCGTTAACGCCACGACTCAGCACCGCGCCCCCTACCGAAACCAGATAGTTGGTAATGCCCTGCTGCTCCATCAGACGTGCCAGATGATCGGTGGCATAGCCCTCGCCCATGGTGGAGAGATCCACGTACAGGCCGGGCAGATCTTTCTGCAGCCATTGTCCCTCAACGCCCTGAATTACGTGCAGATGCTGCAAACCGGTGAGCGCTTTAGCCGCAGCGATTTCGGCCTCCGTCGGCGTGTGCGCCGGTTGCTTCGTTGGGCCGAAACCCCACAAATTAACCAGCGGACCAACGGTGATGTCCATTGCTCCTCCGGTCATTTTGCCAATACGCAGCGCCATGGTGACAATGTCCGCCATATCGCTGCTCACCGCCTGCGGTGCGCTGCCCTGATACTGATTGAAGCGCGACAAGACCGAATCGCGTTTCCACGTCGATAATTCTCCGTCATCGCGATCCAACTGCTGCTGAATCAATTGCTGCAATGCAGCATGACGTGATGACGCCACGCCCGCTACGCTGACGCGCCAGACCGTGCCCATGGTTTTACCTTCCAGCACCATTGCTGGCTGGCTATCATTTTTTTCACAACCGCTCAGGGCAAAAGCCACCAGCCCTATCAGCAGAATATTCTGAAAACGCATCTCTTCCTCATCTGTTAACTGTTACTACAGCCGGTTACAAAGCATAAATCGCTTGTAAATCCATCTAAAGCTGCTTGATGTTCGCTGAACCCTAAGACAGGATAACGCGTTCCTGCACCGTTTTTACCTACAGGAGCTAAGATGGTTTATTTCATTATTGCAGTGACCACCGGACTGTTTATTTTCGGCAGCTACAGATGCTGGGAACGCTATCGCCACCGTCTGATTCAACATTATCCTTCACGCCGACGTTAAATTTTTGCACCAGAAAATCCCCCTTCTGCACCGCTTCAGCGCCGGCGCAGTGTAGCAAAGTGCTGACGCTGCGCGTGGCGCTGCGAGCGGTGGTCTGGCATGAATTCTGCATCGTTGAGGATGAGTTGAACATCAGCGAGGTGCAGAATGGAAAAGAGCAAAACGCAAAGCAGTAAATGGCAGCATTGGCTGAGTTTCTCGGCCTTTACGTTGGCGGGCGTGGCAATGGAAGGCAGTATGGCCACCACGCCGCCACTGCAACCGGCACCTAAAGCAAAAAAATGGCGCGGGATGCAGTAATCTTCTTCATAGCCCCAGTTCACTTAAGCCCGGATGCGCGTCCGGGCGCGTTCCAGCAGGCCAGTGGAACAGACGATCCTCTGCGGCAATGGGGAGATCATTGATACAAGCGAAGCGCTGAATCATCAAGCCATCGGCACCAAAGTGCCAGTTCTCATTGCCATAGCTGCGGAACCAGTTGCCGCTGTCATCATGCCACTCATAGGCAAATCGCACCGCCAGCTTATCGTTGTGCCACGCCCACAGCTCTTTGATCAGTCGGTAATCCAACTCTTTTACCCATTTACGTTGCAGAAATGTCACGACTTCCGCACGTCCATTGACGAATTCGCTGCGATTACGCCAGCGCGTATCTTCGCTATAAACCAATGAAACCCGCTGTGCGTCGCAGCTGTTCCACGCATCTTCCGCCATGCGGACTTTCTTTAACGCCGTTTCCTGATTAAACGGTGGCACCAACATATTTTCTCTCCTGAACATGTAGACAGGTCTGTCTACTTGATTCATCCTGCCGGATGTAGACAATTCTGTCTACATATTTGAACAGGATTAATTATGCTTGAACCTCTGATATTTGATGCCGCAGCCTCTGCCCGCGATCGCATCTTGTTGTGCGCACAACAATTGTTTTACCAGCAGGGTATTCGCGCTACGGGTGTGGATAGAGTGATCGCGGAGGCCGGCGTGACGAAGGTGACTTTCTATCGTCATTTTCCGGCAAAAAATACGCTGGTTTTAGCGTTTTTACAGCAGCGTCATCAGCGTTGGATGGCGGCATTTCGCGCTGCACTGAATCAGCACGTTACGCTGGACGATGCCCTGCCCGCGGCACTTCTGAGTTGGTTTAACGATGCCGATTTTCGCGGCTGCGCCTTTATTAACACAGCGGCGGAATTAGGCAGCAGCTTAGCTGAAGCCAGCGAACTGATTCGCCAGCATAAGCACGAGATGGCGCAGGCAATCAAAGAAAAGCTGGCGCCCGAGCAGCAGATGAAAACGGCGCAGATTGTGTTGCTGGTTGAAGGTGCCATTGTACAGGTGCAGATTGGGGAAGAGGCAAAACAGATAGTTGAGATATTGCGAGGCGCGCTAAGCGCACTGCTGAAAACGGGAGCGTGACGCGCTGTCACGCTCCATCACGATTAGAACTGGTAAACCAGGCCTACCGCTACGACGTCATCGGTATTGATACCGGCGGCATCGGTGAAGTTATTGTCATCCAGCAGGTTGATTTGGTAATCAACATAGGTCGACATGTTTTTGTTGAAGTAGTAGGTCGCGCCCACATCAACATATTTCTTCAGGTTCTGGCTGCCGTAACCTTCGATATCGGAACCGCGAGAAGACACGAAGGCCAGTGAAGGACGCAGGCCGAAGTCGAACTGGTACTGCGCCACCAATTCCCAGTTATCCGCTTTGTTCGCGTAACCGTAAGCGGTTGCGTCACTTGAACCAAAGCGCGTGGCATTGTACGAACGGCTGTACATCGCGGCCAGGTAGATGTTGTTGGCGTCATACTTCAGCGCGCCGCTATAAGCTTCGGCTTTATCACCACGGCCCAGAATGCCTGGCGCATTGCCATTCTGATTATTGGTGCGGTCAGACTGGAACATTGCCGCACCGATACCGAAACCGGAACCCAGATCATAGGTGGTGCTCAAACCGTAGCCGTCGCCATTTTCGCCCAGCACATCACGGCCGGATGAGGATTCGGTAGGGTTGTCGTTTTTGCCTTGATACTGAACCGCGAAGTTCCAGCCATCCACCAAACCGAAGAAGTTGGTATTACGATAGGTGGCAAGACCGTTGCTACGCTGGAACAGGAAATTGTCCGCACCGTAGGTATCGCCGCCGAACTCTGGCAGTACGTCAGTCCAGGCGCCCAGGTCGTACATCACGCCGTAGTTACGGCCATAATCGAATGAACCTGCATCACCAAATTTCAGACCCGCAAAGCCGACACGGGTGAAGCTGTTAGCGGTACCTTCGCTTTCTGCAGTGTTCAATGCAGCTTGGTATTCCCACTGGCCGTAACCGGTCAGCTGATCGGTCACCTGAGTTTCACCTTTGAAGCCAAAACGCAGGTAAGACTGGTCACCGTCTGAGCCAGAGTTGTCGGAGAAATAGTGCAGACCGTCAACTTTGCCGTAGAGATCTAATTTGTTGCCATCTTTATTGTAAATTTCAGCTGCGCTTGCTGAACCTGCTACCAGCAATGCAGGAATCATCAGGGAGAGAACGCGACGTTTCATTTTATTACCCTCTTTAATGTGCCTTTATTTATGCCACTGCGAACTGAACGATTAAAAATTCAGCCGGCAAGCCATTGTTATTTTATGTTGGGCAATAATCTATCACGAAAATGCTACTAAATTTCCAAAAGTGTTTCAGTGTATTTATTAGTTATTTCAGGATGTAAATTCAGCGGAACTAATAACCAGCACAGATAGGTAAAAAATATAGCACTTAATGACAACAAACATTTTAATCACTTAAAATCAATAAATTACATGAATTACATTTTCGCACTGAATGACAAAAATCATTTTCAGCCAGAGCATACAATTATCCCGCTATCATCATTTATTTCATTATTACCTTCATTCACCCCGAATGATTTGATTTACCCTAATTTCCCGCCGGACATGATTGTCCGGCATTTTTTTGTCTGCTCTCCAGCGCCCACCCTTATTTTCTGTAAAGTTAATTATCAGGGTTAAATTAACCCATAAGAGTTAGCGCATTATTTGCCTATTTTCGCACATATTGTTCAATCGATAGCCTAAATGCAGAAATGTTAATTTCCGTGGACAACAAAGATCGCTGGATGAATATACGGCGCTTATTGCTAGCGCTCACGTAACGATTCTTTGGCTTTATTCAGAGGCTTGAGCAAATAATCCATGACGCTTTTCTGACCCGTTTTAATCTCAACATTCGCCACCATGCCCGGCATAATGGCAAATTTACGCCCGTGCTTATTCACTAACTCCGCCTTGTTAGTGCGTACATAGACGCGATAATAAAATTCATCATGCTTGACTTCATCTTGCAGCGTGTCCGGCGATACCGTTTCCACCTCCCCACGGAGATCGCCGTAGATGGCGGCATCAAAGGCGGTGATCTTGACCACCGCAGGCAACCCGGGACGAATGTAGCCAATGTCACGCGGATTGATACGCGTCTCAATCAGCAGCTGATCCTCCAGCGGCACAATCTCCATAAGTTTGCCGCCCGGCTCCAATACGCCGCCAACCGTAGAGACGCGAATATCTTTCACTATGCCTCGCACCGGCGAGAGTAACGTCGTACGTGCAAGGAGATCCTGTTTTCCCGCGGCAACCTGCAGCTGCGCATCCAGTTCACCGTTGTTCTTCACCTGCTCTTCATGCGCGCGCACATAATAGTCGTTACGTGCCTCGTCGATTTTGCCACGCAAATCGCTTACCTGCCGTTGCAGACGGATAACGTCCACCTTCCCGGCCGCGCCGCGAAGCATCAGCGGCTCTGTCAAATTGAGTTCCGCCTGCACCAACGTGAGGGATTGCCGTAGATTGCCAACCGTTTCGACAAAATTTTGCCGGCGAGCCTGATATAGCTGGGTTTCACGCGCGATCAGATCGGGATATTGCTGGATCTCTGCGCTAAAGTTCAGCGGTCGATCGCTGAGCTCGGCCTGTAACCGCTCAGCCGAAGCGCGCAATGTGCGGACGCGCGCAATCGCTTCACCAAAATTGGTTTGAAAGCGCGTGGGATCAAGCGTGGCCAGCACCTGCCCGCGCTGCACGATAGTCCCCTCGTGCACGTTCAGCTGTTTGACGATGCCGCCATCCAGACTCTCGATCATTTGCGCATGGGTTGATGGCGTAACTTTGCCGATGCCTACCGTTACTTCATCCAACACCGCAAAGTGCGCCCACAGCAGAAACAGCAGCAGCGTCAACACGCACAGCCAGATAATGGCCGACGTGCGACGCTCGCGCCGCGCCAGATCTTTATCGACGATCACCATGCTCATGCTGCATCTCCCTTATTCGCCGCGGCGTGGCGCAGAATCTCGTCGCGCGCGCCGTCAGCCACAATGCGTCCGTTATCCATTACCACGATGCGGTCCACCATACGCAGTAAGGCAGGACGATGCGTTACCAACACCAGCGTGCGGCCCGTCACCCATTGTGCCAGCTGCCGAATGACCTGCGCTTCCAGCTGTTCATCCATGGCTGCGGTGGGTTCATCCAGCAGCACCACCTGCGGCTGGCGCAGAATCAACCGGCTAAGCAATACCATTTGCCGTTGACCGCCGGACAATCCCCGTCCCCCTTCGTGAATAATGCGATCGAGGCTGGCAGCATCCTGCTGTACCAACGCCAGCGCGCCGCTAATGCGCAGTGCCTGCAACATCTCCTGCTCGCTGGCATGCGGATTACCGAGCAACAGGTTCTGCCGCAGCGTGCCAAAGAACAGCCTGGAATCCTGCGACAGCCAGCCAAGCTGGCGGCGCAGATCGACCGGATCGATACAGGTGATATCCACGCCATCCACCAACACTTTTCCCTGGCTGGCGCGCGCTTGTCCGGCCAGCATTTTCAGCAGCGTTGATTTGCCCGCGCCGACTTTGCCAAGAATTGCCACGCGCTCGCCAGGCGTAATCTGCAATTGCGGAAGGTTAAGCACACTGTTCCCGCTCTCCTCGTCATAGCGATAGTGCACGTTTTGCAGCTGAAAATGGCCGGTAAGCACCGGGCAATGCGCCAGCGTAGCGCGGTCGGGCTGATCGAGCGGCTTTTTCAGTAATTCATCCAGCCCTTTCATGGCCGATTTCGCATGCTGCCAGCGCGAGAACACCATGGTGAGCTGCATGAGCGGTGCAATAGTGCGCGCAGAGAGCAAGCTACAGGCCACCAGCGTGCCGGTGGTAATTTGATTATCAAGTACCAGATACACGCCAAATACCAGCATACCGGCATAAGTGAGCTGCTGGACGCTTCCTGACCAACCGGTAAGACGCGCGCCCCACAAGCGTTGCTGGTTGCTGATGGTGGCGCTGACGTCGTGGGTTTGCTCCCACTGGCGCTGAAAATAGGGTTCGGCCTGCAGCGCTTTGATGTCTTCCACCCCTTCAAGGGTCTCCACCAGCACCGCCTGGCGCAGTGCGCTCTCGCGTAGCCCTTCCCGCGCCAGCCGCGCCATGGGGATCTGTACCAGCAACCCCGGAACAACGATCAGCGGAATCGCCAGCAGCGGAATCAACACCAGCCAGCCGCCAATTGATGCCATGATCAATAAAAACAGCAGCACGAATGGCAGATCGGCCGCGGCATTCACTGTGGTGGAGGTCAGCAGTTCGCGTACCTGATCGATCTCGCGCAGCTGGGCAATAAAGGATCCGGTAGAGCGTGGCCGCGCTTCATTACGAATGTTCATGGCACGCGCGAACAGCATGGCTGAAATTTTTAGGTCGATGCGCTTGCCCATCAGATCGGAAACCTGAGTGCGCATCAGGCGGATCAGATATTCAAGCGCAGCCGCCAGCAACACGCCGGTAAACAGCACCCATAGCGTCGGCTGTGACTGCGCGGGAATGACGCGATCGTACACCTGCATCGAAAACAGAATTCCCGCCAGCGCCAGCACGTTGCCTACCAGCGATGCCAGACTGATTTCAGCCATGCGTCGCTTCATGCCGCGAAAATTATGCCAGAACCAGTGTGGCTCATAGGGTTGCACAAATTCATCAATGCGCGCATCTCGCCCGCGCGCCGCCACGCCAATCACGCCGACATTGGCCTGTGCCTGCGCTAACAAATCGCTCAGCAAGGCTGAACGCATCACGTCGCCACCTTCGCTCAGCCAATAGCGTACGCCGCCATCGCGATCTACCTCTTCAATCAAGGCAAGGCTGCCGTTTTCCAGCAGCAGCAACACCGGAACAATTTCCTGACGCCAGCGGAGTTTATCGTGAGGAATCAGCATGAAATGCAATCCCAGTAGTTCAGCCAGACGTGCTAACTGTTGCGCGGGAGCCAGATGTTGAAACCAACGCATCTGCTGATGCAGCGTACTGCCATCCGCTGGTTTGCCGAAACGTGCCGCCACACGCAGCATCGCCGCGATGCCGTTGTCGCTGTTAAAGGGTTGTGCAGTCATCCCTGTGGTCTCATAAGCAATGGAAAGAGGCTGGCAACCGCTAGCGGAGAGCGCTAGCGGTTGGTATGTGGGTTAAACGACTGTCTGCAACGGGTGTTGCTGCTGCAGATGATCGGCGAGGGTATAGCTGCTGTCGCTGGCGTTGTAATGCGTTTCACTGCCGCGGAGGATCGACGCATCGCCATGTTGATCGCTATGGTCGAGGCTGCCTGCACTGACATTCGCGAGCAGCGTGCCTGCCGGCTCACTGCTGGCGCTGGCAACCGCCTCGTGGCTGTCGATCGTCACCGGCTGCATTGCCGTCGCCACGTTGCCCGCTTTATCCTGTGCGCTAACCTTCATCTGATAGCTGCCGTCATCAAGGGGAGCGAGCTGACCAGCTAAAATTGTCAGCGACCAATTACCATCGGCTTTTACCGTGGCGCTGTAGCTCTGATCGCCGAGCGTCAAGGTGACTACACTGCCCTGCTCAAGATGAGTGCTGCTGCCCTGAATCAGATGCCAGTTATTAACCTCCACCGCATCCAACACGCCATCACCAAAAGGTTGATTCAGCGTCATTGTCGGCAACTGATGGATAGCAACGTTGAACAGATTCTCGATGATCTGCGTGTCATGGTTGCCGTACTCATCTCCGCGCGTGGCAAGCGCTGATACTTCACCATCCGGCAGCGCCTGTAAATCTGCGGCACTGATGGTCACCGTGCCATCGACCGGCGTGTAGTTTTTACCGTTAATCGTCAATTCCCTGACGCCTTCCAGATAGAAACTGAGATCGTGCTGCGCTTCCTGCTGGTTGAGTGTGGTATCACCACCGATATTGATTTCGTAATAGATGTCGGGCAGCTTGGTTACCACGTTCAGTTCCAGCATCGCGTCGGTGCTGTTGCCTGCACCATCCAGCGCATAAACGCGAACTTCGCCCAGCGCAATAAAACTCGCCACGTCGCTGGCTGGAATGGTGACCTGCCAATGCCCATCGCTGCCAATCTGCGCGTGATAGACTGCATCGCCGCTGCACAGCAACAGTTGCTGGCCCGGCACCACCACGGAGAGATCGCCGCTAAAGGTGAGATCGTTTTGGCTCTCCTCTTTATTGATGACGTTATCGGCTGTCACTTTGTCAAAACTGATGTGCGGCAAGCTGCTGACATGGGTGATCAGCGTGACATCCTGATGCGTGGTAGCGGTCTTGCCATTGGGATCGGTGGCGCTGACTTTTAGGCTATAAACACCATCCTGTAGCGCCTGCAGATCCTGTTCCTGGATTGTGGCCGTCCATTCACCCTGTCCATTAACGCTACCGGTATAAGTTTTACCGGCTAACGTTAGCGTGACGTGGCTGTTATTCGGCATATGCGTGGCGCTTCCGTGCACGTCCACGCCGTAAATCCCTTCCGCAACGCTAACAGCGTTATCACCGCTGATGGGATCGACGGTGAGCGTGGGTTTGATGGTTTTATCGACGTAAATCCCAAATTCAACCTGAGTATCGGTGCTGTTACCGGCTTTATCGGTAATGGTGAGCGTCAACGAATAGGCGCCATCAGCCAATCCGTGGAGTACCGATGGCGGCATCGATGCATTCCAGTAGCCCCATTGATTCACCGTGCTGTGCCAGCTTTCACCGTTAAAGGTCAAAGTAACCGTCGCGCCGGGCTCAGATTCAGCGCGTCCGCGCAGGTGAATATTTTTGCCCGCTTCCCATGCGGCAATGATGCCATCCTGGGCTATCGGTTCATAAGGATGCAGCGCTGCGGGCGGCGTGGTATCTATGCTGCGAAGTTGCAGACTTGCTGAGTTATCATCCACCGGATAAAGGCTGACTGCCGATTGTAAAATTGCTGCTAATTGATGTTCGGATTGACGTGAAGACATAGGTAACCTCGTTACAGGGAATGATTTGCCACAGTCATTATGCTTATTAATGTTTTAAGCGGACCGGTGCGCCATACAGGCCGTTAATAAACGGCCCGCTTCGCCTGATGAAAAGGGGTTACCTGCCGGTAACAAGGATGAAATTAAGACACAGCAAATTTTCTCCCAAAGGGGAGAAATAATATCGATCTCGCTCTATTCCGCACCGGGAGCCGATGGGATAGCTAACATATCGGGTTTACGTGGTCGCTGCCTATTGGCGAAAATCCGGAAATGTGCGCTTTGCGACAGCGCCAAAAGAATCGTGTGTCAGCCGCGTGCCGCGCGGCATATCTCATCAGTATACTGCAACAATCAGCAGGGAAAATTTTACTTAAGTCACTCCAGTTTTGCCTGGTACAGCCCAGGAAAGTTCTGGAAAAGCGCGGCGCCTGGTAAAAAATCGGTAATATGCCTGTTTCTGGCGTTGATAACTTGTGATCGGATATCCTCTGATGCGCGGTGCGACGCTGGCTTTAATGCTAAACTTCGTCGCTTTATACGCTAATGAAAAATAACATTTATGACAGCACTGGACGCCGCACAGCAGAATAAATTGCATCATCGTGTCAACCTGGGGACACGTATCGTTTTCCTTATCGCTGGATTGGGCATGTCAGCCTGGGCACCGTTAGTGCCTTTTGCCAGCCAGCGTTTAGCGCTGAGCGGTGCATCGCTTGGTGGCCTGCTGCTGTGCCTGGGCATCGGTTCACTGGCCGCGATGCCGGTTACCGGCGGTCTGATCGCGCGCTTCGGTGGTCGTCGGGTGATGCTCTGTTCCACGCTGGTGGTGCTGGTTGCCCTGCCGCTGCTGGCGACGCTTGATGAAATGTGGCTGATGGCCGCGACTTTAATGGTTTTTGGCGCCGGGCTCGGCATGCTGGATGTCGCCATGAACGTACAGGCCGTTGAAGTGGAAAAAGCGGCGCGTAAACCGATGATGTCCGGCTTTCACGGTTTCTTCAGTCTTGGCGGCATTATTGGCGCGGGTTCCGTCAGCTTACTGCTGGGCAGCGGCCTGACGCCGTTGCAAGCCGTCGGCGTGGTGATGGTGCTGATCGTACTGCTGCTGGTGTGGAGCCTGCCGACGTTAATGAAGGAACGTCTGCATCAGCCCGATCAGCCGTGGCTGGTTATCCCGCGGGGCTGGGTGGCTTTCCTTGGCCTGCTCTGTTTTATCCTGTTTCTTGCCGAGGGTGCCGTACTCGACTGGGGCGCGCTACTGCTGTTGCAGAGCCCTGCTATGAGCCCTGCACATGCTGGCTTGGGCTACGCGGTATTCTCGGTGGCGATGACGATCGGCCGTCTGACGGGCGACAAAGTGATTCAACGCTTTGGCCGCTATCCGGTGATGTTAACCGGTGCATTAGCCGCTGCAGCCGGCATGACGCTGGCGGTTTTACTGCCATGGCCGCAAATTGCCCTGCTGGCATTCCTGCTGGTTGGTTTTGGCCTGGCTAATACGGTACCGATGCTGTTCAATGCCGCCGGGAATCAACACGATATGCCGTCAAATCTGGCGATTTCGGCCATGACAACCTTAGGCTATGCGGGTATTCTTTCAGGTCCGGCTTTAATCGGATTGATATCCCAGTGGATCAGCCTGAGTGGCGCATTTTTACTGATCGCTCTGCTACTGCTGGCCGTCGCGGCCAGTGCCCGACGGGTTGCGCGCTAATTCCATGGTCCTGAGACACTATGCTTTATAAATTTCCTCTGACATCCGGCAACGTTACGCGCTTTTTCGTGGTGTTTAACCTGGTGCTTTTTCTGGCGCTGGGCGCGATGGTGCACAACAGCGTCAATGCCTGGATTACGGAAAAGCGCTATGCGATGACCGATTTGGCGCGTGCCATGCAGAAACGCATTGATGCATCGCGCTTTGCCACCTGGCAGATCTATGAAAATCTTGCCACCAGCGCCGCCGGCTCAACGCCGAATAGCAATCTGCAGGAAACGCGTCTGCGCCCGGATGTCTATTATCTGGAAAAAACCCGCCGTAAAACCGAAGCGCTGATTTTTGGATCGCACGATAGCAGCACGTTGGATATGACCATGCGCATGTCCAACTATCTTGATACGCTGTGGGGCGCGGAGAATCCAACCTGGTCGATGTATTTTCTGAATGGTCAGGACAATAGCCTGATCATGATCTCCACCCTGCCGCTGAAAGACATGGCGACACGTTACAAAGAGAGCGCGATCAATACGCTGGTCGATAGCCGCCGCGCCGAAATGTTGCAGCAGGCCAATGCGCTGGATGAGCGTGAAAGCTTCTCACCGCTACGCCACTTTGCCTGGCAGAACGATCACTACTTTACCCTGCGCACCACCTTCAACCAGCCGGGCCATTTAGCCACCGTCGTGGCCTTTGATTTGCCGGTTAACGATCTGATTCCGCGCAATATGCCGCTGGAGAATTTCCAGCTGCGTCAGGATGCCACGCAAACCAGCAGCACCCCCACCAGCAACGACGATAGCAGCAGTGAAAGCACCCATGTGGCGCTGGTTAACCCTAACCTGGAAATTGCTGCCTCACTGCCAAGTACGTCGTTGCAGTTAGTGTACCGCGTGCCGCTCACGAGCCTGGCGATGGATACGTTGCATAATCTGATGTGGCCGCTGTTGATCAACCTTGTGCTGTTTTTGCTGTCGATTGCCGGTATCACCCTGCTGCGTCAGCAATCGCTGCGCCCTAACGAGAACCAGAGCGCCGAACTCGATTCCCTTCGGATGCTGAACGAAGAGATTGTTGCCAGTCTGCCCGTGGGTTTGCTGGTGTATGACTTCGCGACTAACCGCACGCTGCTCAGCAATAAAATCGCTGAACACCTGCTGCCGCATCTGAATCTGCAGAAAATCATCAATATGTCCGATCAGCATCAGGGCGTATTGCAAGCGACCATCAATAACGAAGTGTATGAAATTCGCCATGCGCGCAGCGTGCTGTCGCCGCATACGCAGCTATTTATGATGCGCGATCAGGACCGAGAATTACTGGTCAATAAGAAGCTGCAGAAGGCGCAACAGGTGCTGGATCGTAATCACCAAATGCGTCAGCAGCTGATGCAAAATCTGGGACATGCGCTGAATCGCCCCTTGCAAAGCATGGTGACGCAGCTGGTGCAGCTCAGCCAGCGGGACGATGATGAAAGCGTGCTCGATCTGCTCGACGAAAGTCAGGCATTGGCACGGCTGGTGGATGACATTGTGCTGCTTAATCGCCTCGAAGCGCATGACTGGTCGCCGGATGCCAGCGTATTCAATCTGCAGGATATGCTGGACGAAATCGCGCTGGAAAGCCTGCCGTTGCTGCGTCGTAAAGGTCTGGCGCTGGTGGTGAATAATCATCTTGCCAATGATGAAATGCGCTTTGGCGATCGTCGCGCCCTGCGCAAAGTGTTGACCACGTTAATGCACTATTCGCTGACCACCACACGCTGGGGCAAGATTTCGCTGGAGATTAAAACCAGCGAGGAAAAACCCAATCAGGTATTGCTGCAGCTGGTGGATACCGGCTCCGGCCTGAGCATCGATGAACTGGCGAATGTCGATTTCCCCTACCTTGGCGATACTACGCAAGATCGCTTCGGCCAGGCATCGGGCATGGCATTTTTCCTGTGTAAACAGCTGTGTAAACAGATGGGTGGCCAGCTTGAGATCATCGCTAAACCCGATATCGGAACGCGCTATAACATTCAGCTGCCGCTGGCGCTGGAACAGCAGGGCGAACAGGAAGAGAAGCTGCTGGAAGGCGTGACCGCTCTGGTCGATATCGCCGTTGAAGACGTGCATAAAATTGTTTGCCGCCATCTGGAAAACTGGGGAGCGAAATGCCTGACTTCCGACGAACGTTTGACCGGCCAGGATCATGATGTCCTGGTAACCGACGATCCCGCCCGCATGACGGGCTGGGCGCTGCTGCTGGCCGGTGACGAAATCGGTCATCACGCACTGAATGATAAGCAATTCAGGGTCAACTTCAATCTCAGCAACGCGCTGCTTGATGCGTTGCTGGCCCTGATCGAGAAGCAACTTGCCCATGATTTAATGGAGGAGAGTAGCGAAGATGAAGCAGCCTCACCGCTGTTAAGCGGTGGCTATTTCCAGCTGTTTACCGAGACAGTACCGCCAGATGTGAAGAGACTGTATACTGAAGCGGCGGAAAAGGATTATCCCTCGCTTGCTCAGACAGCACATCGCCTGAAAGGCGTGTTTGCCATGCTCAATCTGGGGTCAGGTAAACAGCTTTGTGAAGCGTTAGAACAACACATAAAAGTATGTGACGATTTGACCATTAAAAATACCACCAGTGAAATTGACGCGTACGTCAGCCAACTGCTGCAGCAAGGTAACCAATAAGATGAATAACTTGAACGTAATTATTGCCGATGACCATCCGATCGTTCTGTTCGGTATCCGTAAGTCGCTGGAACAGATCGAATGGGTTAACGTTGTAGGTGAGTTTGAAGACTCAACAGCACTGGTAAACAGCCTGCCCAAACTGGACGCCAATGTCCTGATTACCGATCTCTCAATGCCGGGCGAGAAGTATGGCGACGGTATCACCCTGATCAAATACATTAAACGTCACTATCCGGATCTCTCGATTATCGTTCTTACCATGAACAATAACCCAGCGATCCTGAGCGCGGTGTTGGATCTGGATATTGAAGGGATTGTCCTGAAACAAGGCGCACCAACCGATCTGCCTAAAGCCCTGGCTGCTTTACAGAAAGGTAAAAAATATACGCCGGAAAGCGTGGCAAAACTGCTGGAGCGCATCAGCGCCGGTGGCTACGGTGACAAGCGTCTGTCGCCGAAAGAGAGCGAAGTGCTGCGTCTGTTCGCAGAAGGCTTCCTGGTGACGGAGATTGCCAAGAAGCTGAACCGCAGTATCAAAACCATCAGTAGCCAGAAGAAATCAGCGATGATGAAACTGGGCGTGGAAAACGATATTGCGCTTTTGAACTATCTCTCTTCCGTTAGCGCCACTCAGGTCGACAAAGAGTAATACTTGCGGGCGGTGTTGCACACACCGCCCGTACTTTCACTAGGTCCCTTCCCTGCCCTTCCTGACGCGTTCTGCATACATCGCTAGCGTGGTTTTTAGCACATCCAGCGTCACCGGTTTCGACAGACAGTTATCCATGCCCGCATCCATACAACGCTGCTTCTCTTCTGCCAGCGCATTCGCCGTAACGCCAATCACCGGGAACGTGTGCCCTAACTGGCGTAAACGTTGCGTTAGGCGATAACCATCCATATTTGGCATGTTGACGTCGCTCAGCACAATATCGATATGGTTACGACTCAGCACGTTCAATGCATCAACGCCATCCTGTGCCGTTTTGGTTTGATAACCGACGGTACCAAGCTGCTCTGACAGCAGCATGCGGTTGATTGGATGGTCATCGACGATCAGCACCATAATATCGTCGTAATTGGCGGTTTCCTGCGGTGTAGCCAGCGGCAGCGGCGTGGCGGTTTCACTATTGATATTGATACGGTAAATACGGCCAAGCAGCTGCGGTAAATCGTGCAGCATGGCGCTGCTCTGAATCCACTGCCCCGGCGAGGTTTCCTGCGGCATATCAATGTGCTCACCGCAGATACGAATACACGCACGCCCGCTTTGTGCGGGAAGTTCGTCATGATCGCTGATAATGACATCATCACTCGCCGCCTGGCCCTGATAATACGCCGCCTGAATGCCCTGCTGTTGCAGCAAACGCAGCAGGAAGCTGGCGAGATACTCATTGCGCATATCCAGCCAGATGGCTTTTTCCTGTAAACCGTCCAGCAGCGGTGGCGCTGCCAGCTGACCAGAATAGATCGGAATGCGCACGATAAACTGGCTGCCCATGCCTGGCTCGGAATCGACTTCGATATCGCCATCCATCATGTTGATCAGCTTTTCGCAGATCGCCAGACCCAATCCGGTTCCCTGGAAGTTGCGCTGCACGCCAGAACCCACCTGGAAGAAGGGATCGAACAGGCGCGTTACCTCTTTGGCCGGAATGCCGACGCCGGTATCGCGCACGCGGAACGCCAGATACCCCTCTTTAACATAGGCATGCAGAATGATGCAGCCGGTGTGGGTAAACTTGATGGCGTTGTTCAGCAAGTTTGAAATGACCTGCTGCAAACGCATCGCATCGCCATCCAGCGCCAGCGGCACATCATTTTCGATAAATACATACAGCGTCAGGCGCTTGCGAACCACCAATGATAAATAATTGCTGGCGATGTGATTGACCACTTCTCGCGGTGAGAACGGATGTGGTTCGATTTTCAGCTGTTCAGATTCGATTTTAGAGAAGTCGAGAATGTCGCTGATGATCTTCAGCAACAGGCTCGAGGAGTTGTTCATAGCGGTAACCAGCGAATCGACGCCTTTCGGCAGCGTTTTGGTTTGTAGCAGATCGAGGTTACCGATAATACCGTAAAGCGGCGTACGCAACTCATGGCTAACCGTAGCCAGGAACATTGATTTTGACTGGCTGGCCTGCTCGGCCGAGTGCGCCATCTCCTGCAGCGATTGCTCCATGCGCACGCGCGCCGAAACATCCACCAGCACGCAAATCGCGACGTTTTCATTGCGATAGCGGGAGTGCACAAAGCTGATCTGCAGGTTGGTATTACTTCCCGTGAGCACATCAACGAAATTGACCTGCTGACCGCCGATAATCTCATTCAGCCGCTGGCGATCTTCCTGTGTGAGAAGCGTCAGATAGTTGTGCGCCAGCTCATTACTTAGAATATTGGTACCGTCGCTGGTACGCAAAATACAGATACCGACCGGCGCAGAAGCGACAATCTTACGGTTAAACTGCTCGTGCTCCTCAAGCCGATGCGCATTCTCCTCCGCCGGCAGGAACATACGCCGCTCGAATATCCACGCCAGCGTGAACAAAATTACCGCCGTGAAGATGTTGAGTAACAGCGCGTTAATGAGCATCAGTTTGAGCTGATCCATTAACACATCGGTGGAAAGCGACCACACCACATTAAGATTGGTTGGCGGCAGCGGCTTTTTCAACACCAGCTGGCGATAGCTATCGAGATAACCAAACCAGGTACTGTTGTCCGGCAGGTCGTCCAGCGAGTAACCCGGACCACCGCGACGCGAGCTGATCAGCGGCCGATAGTTTTCATCGGTGATGGTGGCCACCAGCGGCAAACCGCCCGGCTGAATAAACTCATCCAGGCGAATATTCTGCTCTACGCCGAGCAGTGCCTGCAGTTTGTTTGCCACATACACCGGCATCACCATATAGAAGTTGCCGACGCCTGGCTGCGCGCTGCTGGTGATCCAGTACATCGGATTGCGGCGCTCTTCTTCATTACCATTCCGATAGTGCAGGACACGCTCGCGCAGTGCTTTCAGGCTGCGTTCACGATCGACTGAATTGTTGGTGCCGATGGTGAAATCTGCCAGACACTGATTTTCGCCACTGACGAAAAACACCCGGTTCAATTCATAGGCCGAGGCAAAGTTACTTTTCCAGTAATTAATGTAATCGCTGAGCGAATCCAGCGAATTGCGCCAGGTGTTGCTCATTGAGGTGCAGTCACCGTCGGAAAATAGCGGCGTGAACTGCGGCAGCGTGCCTTTGCCCGGCGGTAAACCGTTCAACACGTCCAGACCGTTAGCGCTACTGCTCAGGCGATTTTCGGTGATGTATTTCAGTTCGCGCATCACATCAGCAGAGTGACGGATGTACCATTCCGCCTGGCCGTAATTCGTTGCAAACTCCTGACGAACCGCATTCTCTTTCTCGTGCAGCACATTGATGATGTAAAAAGTCGTCAGTAGCGCACCCAGCGCCCAGAGCAGCAACGCCAGCGCACGAAAAAGGTAGCGCGAGATACGGAGCGTGGTGCGAAAGGAGACAAGATATTTCAAAAGAGGCTCACTGGCGGTAAGGGGTTATCAGGATGTTGGAAAGCTCCCATACACTAGCTTTATCGGCCCTAAAAAGCCAGTTGGCGTGCGCCGTTAGCGTAAAACTCAGATAAAAAAACGGCAGGTCAATTTAATGACCTGCCGTTTATCAACCACCTTACGGATTACTCTTCGTCGTCGGCTTCCGGCGCTTCGTCATCGCTTTCCACTTCCGGCGCGATATCTTCTTCGCCTTCCGCTACGCTGCCGTCAATGGCGTCGAGTTCTTCCTCTTCCACCGGCTCAGCAACACGTTGCAGACCCACGACATTTTCATCTTCCGCAGTACGGATCAGAATCACGCCTTGAGTGTTACGGCCAACCACGCTGACTTCCGACACGCGGGTACGTACCAGCGTTCCGGCATCGGTGATCATCATGATCTGATCGCCATCCACCACCTGTACCGCGCCAATAACTGGCCCGTTTCGATCGGTGACTTTAATCGAGATCACGCCCTGCGTTGCACGCGATTTGGTTGGATACTCGCTATTAGCAGTACGTTTACCGTAACCGTTCTGCGTCACGGTGAGGATCGCGCCCTCTTCGCGTGGCACAATCAGCGACACCACTTTGTCTTTCTCAGCCAGCTTGATACCGCGAACGCCTGAGGCAGAACGGCCCATCGCACGCACGGCGGTTTCGGCAAAGCGCACCACTTTACCGGCGGCAGAGAACAGCATCGCTTCGTCGCTACCGTTGGTCAGCGCCACACCAATCAGCTCATCATCCTCACGCAGGTTGATGGCGATGATGCCCGCACTACGTGGACGGCTGAACTCTTGCAGAGCGGTTTTCTTCACGGTGCCGCTCGCGGTTGCCATGAAGATGTTGAAGCCTTCGGTATATTCACGCACCGGCAGGATAGCGGTGATACGTTCGTTGGCTTCCAGCGGCAACAGGTTAACGATGGGACGACCACGCGCACCACGGCTGGCTTCTGGCAGCTGATAGACCTTCATCCAGTAGAGACGGCCACGGCTGGAGAAGCACAGAATGGTGTCGTGGGTGTTGGCCACCAGCAGACGATCGATAAAGTCTTCTTCTTTAATACGTGCGGCTGATTTGCCTTTGCCACCGCGGCGCTGGGCTTCATAGTCGGTCAACGGTTGATATTTGACATAACCCTGATGCGACAGCGTAACCACCACGTCTTCCTGATTGATCAGGTCTTCGATGTTGATGTCAGCACTATTGGCGGTGATTTCCGTACGACGGGCATCGCCGAACTGATCGCGCATCTGCTCCAGCTCTTCACGAATCACTTCCATCAAGCGCTCAGCGCTCTGCAGGATGTAAAGCAGTTCAGCAATCTGGTCCAGCAGCTCTTTGTACTCGTCGAGCAGTTTTTCGTGCTCAAGGCCGGTCAGTTTCTGCAGACGCAAATCCAGAATCGCCTGCGCTTGCTGCTCGGTCAGATAATATTGACCATCGCGAATACCAAACTCGGCTTCCAGCCACTCCGGACGCGCGGCATCATTACCGGCACGTTCCAGCATGGCAGCCACATTGCCGAGATCCCACGACTGCGCCAAAAGGCCCAGTTTCGCTTCTGCAGGTGTTGGTGCACGACGAATCAGTTCGATGATCGGATCGATGTTCGCCAATGCAATCGCCAAGCCTTCAAGGATGTGGGCACGATCGCGCGCTTTACGCAGTTCGAAAATGGTACGACGCGTCACCACTTCGCGGCGATGGCGCACGAAGGCTTCAATGATGCCTTTCAGCGTCATGATCTTCGGCTGGCCCTGATGCAGCGCCACCATGTTGATGCCGAAAGAAACCTGCAGCTGCGTCAGTGAGTAGAGGTTGTTGAGAACCACTTCACCCACCGCATCGCGTTTGATCTCAATGACAATACGCATGCCGTCTTTGTCAGATTCATCACGCAGTGCGCTGATACCTTCAACGCGCTTCTCTTTCACCAGCTCAGCAATCTTCTCGATCAGACGCGCTTTGTTCACCTGATACGGCAGTTCGTGAACGATGATGGTTTCACGCCCGGTCTTGGCATCGGTTTCCACTTCGCCACGCGCGCGGATATAAATCTTGCCGCGCCCGGTGCGATAGGCTTCTTCGATACCGCGGCGGCCATTGATAAACGCAGCAGTCGGGAAATCTGGCCCGGTGATGTGCTCCATCAAGCCTTCAACGGTAATGTCTTCATCTTCGATGAAAGCCAGGCAGCCGTTAATCACTTCCGTGAGGTTGTGCGGTGGAATATTGGTGGCCATACCTACCGCGATACCGGAAGAACCGTTTACCAGCAGGTTAGGAATTTTGGTTGGCAGGACTTCAGGAATCTGCTCGGTGCCGTCATAGTTCGGCACGAAATCGACGGTTTCCTTTTCCAGGTCAGCCAGCAGCTCCGAGGAAATCTTTGCCATACGGACTTCGGTATAACGCATCGCTGCAGCGGAGTCGCCGTCGACTGAACCAAAGTTACCCTGACCGTCAACCAGCATATAGCGCAGGGAGAACGGCTGGGCCATACGCACGATACTTTCATATACCGCGGAATCGCCGTGCGGGTGATATTTACCGATGACGTCACCGACCACACGGGCGGATTTTTTATAGGGTTTATTCCAGTCGTTACCCAGTTCGCTCATGGCAAAAAGCACACGGCGGTGTACCGGCTTCAAACCATCACGCACATCGGGTAAGGCTCGGCCAACAATGACCGACATGGCGTAATCGAGGTAAGAGTTCTTTAACTCTTCTTCGATATTGACCGGTGTAATTTCTCTCGCAAGGTCGCTCATGGAGCCGCTATCCCTCTACATAATCCCGGATTTAAAGGTGCGAAAGTATATCACATCGCTTCCCTTCGGTGAACGTAAACCAGGGCTTAATGCCGCTTTTCCTTCGCTGCCAGAGATGCGCTCACCGCGCTTAAGCGTTTATACTGAGGGAATATTTTGTCTGGAGTGATGATTCAATGAGTGAACAACCGCAGGAAAGCCGCCAGAACGTTGACCACGCCGAGATCGCCAAGTTTGAGGCGGTGGCATCGCGCTGGTGGGATTTAGAAGGTGAATTTAAGCCTCTACACCGCATCAATCCCCTGCGACTTGGCTGGATTGCGCAGCACAGCCATGGCCTGTTCGGTAAGAAAGTCCTCGATGTTGGCTGCGGTGGCGGCATTCTGGCCGAAAGCATGGCGCGCGAAGGCGCTGAGGTTACTGGCCTGGATATGGGTGCGGAGCCGCTGGAAGTGGCGCGTCTGCACGCGCTGGAGAGCGGCGTCAGCGTTAATTACGTACAGCAAACCGTGGAAGATCACGCCGCCAGCCATGCTGGTCAATATGATGTGGTGACCTGTATGGAGATGCTGGAGCATGTGCCCGATCCACGTTCCGTGGTGCTAGCCTGCGCACAACTGGTGAAGCCGGGCGGCGAAGTGTTCTTCTCCACTATTAACCGTAATCCCAAAGCCTGGCTGCTGGCGGTATTTGGTGCAGAGTATGTGCTACGCATGGTGCCGCGCGGCACCCATGACGTGAAGAAGTTTATCCGTCCGGCCGAGTTGTTGAATTGGGTGGATGAAACGCCGCTGCGCGAAAGAAATATGATTGGCCTGCACTACAATCCGCTGAGTAATCAGTTCCGACTCGGCCGCGGCGTTGACGTGAACTATATGATTCATACCCACCGCCAGGATTGATCAACCCGGTGCGCATGAATGCGCACACTACAATATTCTGCCCGCAGGGTCGCCATTCATGGCGACCCGCTATCCAGATCAATTTCCTTTTAGACGCGTGCCTGCCTTTTTTATAGGCTTAGCAAGTCACAAAAAATTCATAAGCAATTTTAGATAAGTTCGCTGCTGGCGGCCTTGTCAGGGCTTATTTGACCTCAGATAATTCTCGAATCGTATCAGTTGAGCAAGAAACACGCGCTCGATCATAAAGTGAAAAAAAAGTACTGAGCGGTTGACACGATGTGCAGGCCTTGCGGCATGGGGATCCAGGATTTTAGCCACCCTCTAAGGACGATTTTTTAGTGAAAATCAACTCTTGTTAAGAAGAGATTGCTGACTAGAATACTCACCATATTGTTGTTCAAACTTCCCGCACCCCCTATATATAGTGTTTATTCACAGGCTTACTCACAACGAGCGGCTTGTGCATAGACCTTGTGCATAGATGGGGGATAAATACGTCATTCATGCATGGACAGGTAAAAACGCGACATGAACCAAAGTCTGCTCGTTACTAAACGCGATGGCCGCCAGGAGCGCATTGATCTCGACAAAATTCACCGTGTACTGGATTGGGCAGCCGAAGGGCTGAACAACGTTTCCGTTTCACAGGTTGAACTGCGCTCACACATTCAGTTCTATGATGGCATCAGAACCTCTGATATTCATGAGACCATCATCAAGGCTGCCGCAGACCTGATCTCACGTGATGCGCCAGATTACCAATACCTGGCCGCGCGCCTGGCGATCTTCCACCTGCGTAAAAAAGCTTACGGCCAGTTTGAACCGCCGAAGTTGTACGACCAGGTGGTGAAGATGGTTGAGATGGGCAAATATGACCGTCACCTGCTGGAAGATTACAGCACCGAAGAGTTCGCGCAGATGGACGAGTTCATCGACCATTGGCGCGACATGAACTTCTCCTACGCCGCGGTTAAGCAGCTGGAAGGAAAGTATCTGGTGCAGAACCGCGTCAGCGGTGAAATCTACGAAAGCGCTCAATTCCTCTACATTCTGGTGGCGGCTTGCCTGTTCTCTGGCTACCCGCGCGAAACCCGTATGGATTACGTGAAGCGCTTCTACGATGCGATCTCTACCTTCAAGATCTCATTGCCGACGCCGATTATGTCCGGCGTGCGTACCCCAACCCGTCAGTTCAGCTCTTGCGTGCTGATCGAGTGCGGCGATAGCCTTGACTCGATCAATGCTACCTCCAGCGCCATTGTGAAATACGTTTCACAGCGCGCCGGTATCGGCATCAACGCCGGCCGCATCCGTGCGCTGGGTAGCCCAATTCGCGGTGGTGAAGCGTTCCATACCGGCTGTATTCCATTCTACAAACATTTCCAGACCGCGGTGAAGTCCTGCTCACAGGGCGGCGTGCGTGGTGGTGCAGCAACGCTGTTCTATCCGATGTGGCATCTGGAAGTGGAAAGCCTGCTGGTGCTGAAAAACAACCGTGGTGTTGAAGGCAACCGCGTGCGCCACATGGATTACGGTGTGCAGATTAACAAGTTGATGTACACCCGCTTGCTGAAGGGTGAAGACATCACGCTGTTCAGCCCGTCTGACGTACCGGGCCTGTACGATGCGTTCTTCGCCGATCAGGACGAGTTCGAGCGTCTGTACACCAAATACGAGAAAGACGACAGCATCCGCAAGCAGCGCGTGAAAGCGGTTGAACTGTTCTCACTGATGATGCAGGAACGTGCTTCGACTGGCCGTATCTACATTCAGAACGTCGATCACTGCAACACCCACAGCCCGTTTGATCCGAGCATCGCGCCGGTTCGCCAATCGAATCTGTGTCTGGAAATTGCCCTGCCAACCAAACCGCTTAACGATGTTAATGACGAAAGCGGCGAAATCGCCCTGTGTACGCTGTCGGCCTTTAACCTGGGCGCGATTAACAGCCTCGACGATTTGGAAGAGCTGGCAACCCTCGCAGTGCGTGCACTTGATGCGCTGCTGGATTATCAGGATTACCCCATCCCCGCGGCACAACGCGGTGCAATGGGCCGTCGTACCTTGGGCATCGGCGTGATCAACTACGCCTATTACCTGGCGAAAAACGGCGTGCGTTATTCTGATGGCAGCGCCAACAACCTGACGCACAAAACCTTCGAAGCGATTCAGTTCTACCTGCTGAAAGCCTCGAACGAACTGGCGAAAGAGCAAGGTGCCTGCCCGTGGTTCAAAGAGACCACTTACTCGCAGGGCATTCTGCCGATCGACACCTATAAAAAGGATCTCGATGCGGTATGCAACGAGCCGCTGCATCTGGATTGGGAAGGTCTGCGTGAGTCGATCACCACGCACGGTCTGCGCAACTCTACGCTCTCGGCGCTGATGCCATCTGAAACCTCTTCGCAGATTTCGAACGCGACTAACGGTATCGAACCACCGCGTGGTCACATCAGCATCAAAGCATCCAAAGACGGCATTCTGCGTCAGGTGGTGCCAGAGTATGAGCGTCTGAAAGATCAGTACGAACTGCTGTGGGAAATGCCGTCCAACGACGGTTATCTGCAGCTGGTTGGCGTGATGCAGAAGTTTATCGATCAGGCGATTTCGTCGAACACCAACTACGATCCGAGCCGTTTTGCCAATGGCAAAGTACCGATGAAACAGCTGCTGAAAGACCTGCTGACCGCTTACAAATTTGGCGTGAAAACCCTGTACTATCAAAACACCCGTGATGGTGCAGAAGATGCACAGGACGATCTGGCGCCTTCTATTCAGGATGATGGCTGCGAAAGCGGCGCATGTAAGATCTAATCTCATCTTGTCAGGGCCGGCAACGGTCGGCCCTCTTCACATTTGGACTCAAAATGGCTTACACCACATTCTCGCAGAACAAAAATGACCAGCTGAAAGAGCCCATGTTCTTCGGCCAGTCAGTGAACGTTGCCCGCTTCGATCAGCAGAAATATGACATCTTTGAAAAGCTGATTGAGAAGCAGCTCTCCTTCTTCTGGCGTCCGGAAGAAGTCGACGTCTCGCGCGATCGTATCGATTACCAGGCGCTGCCAGAGCATGAAAAACACATCTTCATCAGCAACCTGAAGTATCAAACGCTGCTGGATTCGATTCAGGGACGTAGCCCGAACGTGGCGCTGCTGCCGCTGATTTCCATTCCTGAGCTGGAAACCTGGATTGAAACCTGGGCGTTTTCCGAGACCATCCACTCGCGCTCTTACACCCACATCATCCGTAATATCGTTAACGATCCGGCGGTGGTGTTTGACGATATCGTCACCAACGAACAAATTCTGGCGCGCGCGGAAGATATCTCGAAGTACTACGATGATCTGATCGAGATGACCAGCTACTGGCATCTGCTGGGCGAAGGCACGCATCAGGTGAACGGTAAAACCGTCACCGTTAACCTGCGCGATCTGAAAAAACAGCTGTATATCTGCCTGATGAGCGTCAACGCGCTGGAAGCAATTCGCTTCTACGTCAGCTTCGCCTGTTCATTTGCTTTCGCCGAGCGCGAGCTAATGGAAGGTAACGCTAAAATCATCAAGCTGATTGCTCGCGACGAAGCGCTGCACCTGACTGGCACCCAGCATATGCTGAACCTGCTGCGCACCGGTGAAGACGATCCAGAGATGAAAGCGATTGCCGCCGAGTGCCGCGATGAATGCTACGACCTGTTCAAGAAAGCGGCCGAGCAGGAGAAAGAGTGGGCAGAATATCTGTTCAGCGGCGGTTCGATGATCGGTCTGAACAAAGACATTCTGTGCCAGTACATCGAGTACATTACTAACATCCGCATGCAGGCTGTTGGCCTCGATTTGCCGTTCCAGACGCGTTCGAACCCGATTCCATGGATCAATTCGTGGCTGGTGTCAGATAACGTGCAGGTTGCACCGCAGGAAGTGGAAGTGAGCTCGTATTTGGTCGGTCAGATTGATTCTGAAGTGGGCGAAGACGATTTCGACGGCTTCCAGCTGTAATTATGAGTCGTTCTGTTGTTATTCTGCGTAGTTCCGGCTCCCGGCTGGAGTGCGCAGAAGATCACCCTAATCTGCTGGCCACGCTTGAAGCAAACAATCTGTGCGTGGAATTTCAGTGTCGCGAAGGTTACTGCGGCTCTTGCCGCATGCGCTTACTGAAAGGCGAAGTGGATTATGCGGAAACCCCGTTGGCGTTTGTGCAGCAAGGCGAGATTTTGCCCTGCTGCTGTCGCGCCAAAGGGGAAATTGAGATCGAGCTGTGATTGAGATCGAGCCATGATTGAGAAGGTCGCCATGAATGGCGACCTTACGGCGCGCTAGTTTTTGACTGTTTCAAGAATATCAATCCAGCCGTGACCGGTGCTGACCTCGCTGCCGTGCAGCCAGCGACGCAGCATGTTCATCGCCATCATCGCCACCACTTTCTGCCGCGTTTCCACATTATGACGACCATGCATAAACTTCACACGCTGGCCCCAGCTCGCTTCCGGCGTGTGCAGCGCAATCGATACCTCGCCCTCTTCCAGATTGCCGACGGATAACGCCAGCGCGGTACTCTGCTGCTGCGCCCAATCACGCGTGCGCGCAACCAATGATTCCAGATCTTCATCCTGCGCCGGCAAGATCTCCGCTTTACTGAGGGCAACGTTTGCGGCAGCCAGCTGCCAGTGAAGTAAACCGGCGGTGAACTGCTCACTCAGCGCCAGACGTAAGCCACGATGCTGCAGTTCGCGCGCCAGCAGCGCCGGTAATCCTTCGGTGCCCTCAAAGATAGTGCATTCAGCCAGCAACAGTTTTACCTGCTGCCACACTTGCTCCATCGCCACGCGCTGCTCGGCGGGTCCGGTGAGTTTGATCTCGATGATCGGCATTGACGAGCGATAACCCATCACCACGCCTGCCGGCAGCGGTAGTGGCTCGAGCTCGGCGGCAATATCACTTTCGCCGCGGCCAAAGGTGGTGAGGCGTAAACACAGCGGCGGTTCTGGCAACGCAAAGCGCGCTTTGAGACGTGGAATGATCTCCTGCTCGACCATGACTTTAAATTCCGACGGCACGCCTGGCGTGAAGAAAATCCAGCAACGGTTGAGCTGCAACGCAAAGCCACATGCGGTGCCGACCGGGTTATCCAGCATCTCAGCATTTGCCGGGATTTCCGCCTGCTTGCGATTGCTCGGCGCCATAACCCGCCCACGGCTGGCGAACCAGGCTTCCATTTTTTCCAGCCAGGCTTGCTGAATCACTAATTCGCTACCGCTGGCAGTGGCGGCGGCCTGTGCGCTGAGATCGTCACTGGTCGGTCCTAAACCGCCATTCACAATCAGCACATCGGCAATCTGGCTGCGGCTCTGCAAGGCTTCAACCAATGAGGTCATCGCATCGCCCACGGTGCTGCGGCTGGTCATCGGTAAGCCGTGCTGGAAAAGCACATCGGCGAGCCAGGCGGCGTTAGTATCGACAATCTGCCCATGTAACACTTCATCGCCCGTTGAGAGCATTTCTACACGTATCACGTTGTGTTCTCCTTATCCCTGTTGCCTTACTGTAGAAAGCGCGCAGGCGAAACACAATCGCGGATGATGCGAAACAGAGATTTGATGGGAATGAATGAGAGGAGAAGCAGGAAGCGGGCGCGAGGCGTGTCGCGCCCGTTGGAACTTAACGTCGTGCCAGCAGTAAACCGACAAACAGGCCAGCGGCGGCACCGATGCCAATCCCCTGCCACGGTTTTTCATGCACATAATCATCGGCGCGGTAAGCCGCATTTTTGGCACGATAATAATAGCTGTCGGACGCCTGGCTAACGCGTGACTTTACGTCCTCCAGCGCTTGTTCAGCCTTGAGTTTCAGCTCGATGTATTTCTGATCGGCCGGGTCACCCGAAGCGCGTAATACTTCTTCCAGCGTTTCGGTCAGCAGCGCCAGGTCGTCGTCAAGGTGGGTTTCAAATTGGTCTGATGATGACACTATGTCGTTCCTCCATGTTCCTAACTCGTTGTGGTTTAACTATAGTCATAAATTCCAATTTTGCTGGCGACGACTCCCCAGGATTCTACTGAGTTTCATCCATTTCATTGCAAAGTTATGTTATCCGCGGCCCGGCGGCGCGAAATCTGCTTCGCTTATTTGATTAATCTGATAAATTTTCTGCGGACTGAATTTTTTAATTTCGCCACTGTCGTAACCCCCTGTAGCCTGACGCTCAGCGTCACACATGTGTGAAGCACGCACGACAGTCACAATACACCCGAGCAGCTAAGGATTAGATTTCCGGCATGAATCGTAGAAAATTTATGAAAGCGTCCATGGCCCTCTCCGCTGTTAGCGGCATGACGGGTCTCTCCACGCTGTTTGCACAATCCGCCTGGGCCGATGATGGCATCGCCGACGGTACCGCGGTTCGCTTCGATTTCGACTCACTGAAAAAGAAAGCCTCCGCGCTGGCAAAACAGCCCTGGGGTGGCGCACCCGGCCCCCTGCCCGATACGTTGGCCAATTTAACGCCTCAGGCCTATAACGAAATTCAGTATGATGCCAATCACTCGCTGTGGAATAACATTCCCGATCGCGAACTCGATGTGCAATTCTTCCACGTTGGTATGGGTTTTAAGCGCCGCATTCGCATGTTTTCGGTCGATGCCGCTAGCCGCGAAGCACGCGAGATCCACTTCCGTCCAGAACTGTTCAACTACCACGATGCCAACGTTGATACCAAACAATTGGTAGGTAAAACCGACCTCGGCTTTGCCGGTTTTCGTGCGTTTAAAAAACCGGAACTGGCGCGCCGCGATATCGTCTCGTTCCTCGGCGCCAGCTATTTCCGCGCCGTCGATGAGACCTTCCAGTACGGCTTGTCCGCGCGCGGCGTGGCGGTTAATACCTTTAGCAATGGCAAAGAGGAGTTCCCGGACTTCACCGCCTTCTGGTTTGAAACGCCGAAAGCCGATGACACCACGTTTGTGGTGTATGCGCTGCTTGATGGTGCCAGCATTACCGGAGCTTACAAGTTCACCATTCACTGCGAAGAAAAACGCGTGGTGATGGAGGTTGAGAACCATCTGTTTGCGCGTAACGAAATCCGCCAGCTCGGCATCGCGCCAATGACCAGCATGTTCAGCTGCGGCACCAATGAGCGCCGCATGTGCAACACTTACCATCCGCAAATTCACGACTCCGATCGTTTGGCGATGTGGACCGGTGAAGGTGAATGGATTGCACGCCCGCTCAATAACCCGCAGCGCTTGCAGTTCAACGCCTATCAAGACGAGAACCCGCGTGGATTCGGCCTACTGCAGCTCGATCATGACTTTAAAAATTACCAGGATGTGATTGGCTGGTACGACAAACGCCCAAGCCTGTGGGTGGAACCGATTGGCAAATGGGGCAAAGGCGCCATTAATGTGATGGAGATTCCTACCACCGGTGAAACGCTGGATAACATTGTTTGCTTCTGGCAGCCGTCAGAACCGGTGAAAGCCGGTAGCGAATTCAACTTCCAGTACAAGCTCTACTGGAGCCAGTTGCCGCCAGTGCGCAGTGGTTTAGCGCGTGTCGATGCAACCCGTACCGGAATTGGTGGCTTCCCGGAAGGTTGGGCGCCAGGCGAACACTTCCCGGATCAGTGGTGCCGCCGCTTTGCCATTGATTTTGTCGGGGGTGATTTGAAAGCCGCTGCACCTAAGGGTATTGAGCCGGTGATTACCGTTTCTGATGGTACGTTTAAGCAGGTCGAGATACTTTATGTCGAACCGCTGAACGGTTACCGCATTCTGTTTGACTGGTATCCGAGCAGCGCTTCTACCAAGCCGGTAGATATGCGTCTGTTCCTGCGCACCAAGGATGAGACGCTAAGTGAAACCTGGCTTTATCAGTACTTCCCGCCGCCGCCAGACCAGCGTAAATATGTTGATGATCGGCAGATGACGCCGGGCTGATGATAGCGGCGAGGAGCGATCCTCGCCGCTATGCTTTCTGCATGCCGATATGAGGAATATCGTCTTCCATGTAGACTTCCGTGACCGCTTTAAAGCCCAACCGTCCGTAAAAACCTTCCAGATGTGCCTGAGCAGAGAGATAAACCGCTTGCTGTGGCCAGTATTTCTCGCAGCTTTCCAGCGCCTTCTCCATCAGGCGATAGCCTAATTTCAAACCGCGCGCCTCTTCAGAAACGATGACTCGGCCGATGAGCACCGGAGCTCCCTCTTGCGATGGTGTTAGCACCCGCGCGTACGCTAGCAGTTTACCGTCGAGAAACCCGAGAATATGGCGATTGTCTGCCGCCAAATCCTGGCCATCAATATCCTGATAAGGGCACTTTTGTTCCACGATGAAGACGTGATTACGTAGCACGAGCAGCGTATAGAGTTGCTTTGCGGTCAGTTCGCTGTGGTGACAATCAAGCCAAAGCATTTCCATGGCGATTCCTTTTCTTAGCGTAAAAATGATGCTGCAAGAGTACCACAGCGCTAATGCGCACCGCATTGAACAGCTTTACGCGCCTCAGACCTTATCTGTGCAATGTGTGCAAACTCTCATTCCGGCCTCCTTCAGGCAAAAAAAATCGGACCCGTGGGCCCGATTTCAGTTGTCGCATCAATTTGGATTACATCAGTGGCTGAGCCATCTGCACCAGCGAGATAAGCGGCTGCGGATAAACGCCAAGCAGCAGCACCAGAATTGCGGAGATCAGCACCACCACACCACCCGCTGTAAATGCCCAGTTGGCTTGTGTATCGCGGTTATGCAGTTCTGGTGGGCTGAGATACAGACTCACCGTCACGCGCAGATAGTAGTAAAGACCAATCGCACTACCGGCAACCACGGCACCACTCAACCACCACAGATGTGCATTCACACTCGAAGCGATAACGTAGAACTTACCAATGAAGCCGAGCGTCATCGGGATACCCGCCAGTGACAGCATCATTACGGTCATAACGGCTGACAAAATCGGACGGTGCCAGAACAGACCACGATATGAGTAAAGTGTATCCGCATCCGGACCACGGTATGGGCTCGACATCAGACTCACCACACCGAACGCACCAAGGCTGCTGAACAGATAGCCGGCCAGATAAACTCCGGCGGTTTCCAGCGACAGCTGATGGGTTTTCACCGCAATCAGCGCCACCAGCAGATAACCTAAATGCGCGATTGATGAATAACCCAGCAGACGCTTGATGTTGCTCTGGGAAATCGCCATCAGGTTACCGAACAGGATCGAGGCAAAGGCAATGATGCCGAGCACGGTTCGAACGGCTTCGCTATCAGTGACGGGCGCGTACATGAACAGGCGCATAATCACGGCGAATATAGCGATCTTGCTGGCGGTAGCCAGGAAGGTTGAAACCGGCGCAGGCGCACCCTGATAAACGTCTGGCGTCCACAGATGGAACGGCACCAAGGAAAGCTTAAAGCCCAGACCGATAATCATCATACCCAGCCCCAGCAGCAACAGTGGCTCCTGAATCATGCTGTCGCTCAGGCTTTTACCCAACTGCACAAAGCTCAAGCTGCCGGAATCGGCATAGATCAGCGCGATACCGAACAGCAGGAATGATGAAGCCGCAGCTGACAGAATGGTGTATTTCAGCGAGGCTTCCAGCGAACGTTTCTGGCGGAAGGCGTAACCAATCAAACCAAACAGCGGCAGTGACAGCAGTTCAATACCGATGAACAGCGCTGCCAGATGATTAGCACTCGCCAGCACAATGCCACCGAGAGCCGCAATCAGTACCAGCAGATAGAATTCATCTTTATTGTCCGGGAATCCGGCTAACCATGGATAAGCAAAGGTGCAGGTAGCCAGACTCGCTAATACCACCAACGCGGTATAGAACATTGAATAGCCATCTACGCGCAGCAGCGGCGTGACATCCATCGCCCCCGCCTGGCCGACAAACCACAGAGAAAACAGCGCAATGTTAAGTCCGATCACCGTCAACGTGGCATTAACAAAATGATTGCGTCGCCACGCAATGGACAGCATCACCACCACCACCGTCAATCCGACGATCAACAGCGGCAGTAATGCGATCAGATGTTGAGGAGTTATTGTCATGGCGAATTACGGCCTTGTAGTTGAAATTGAAGCGGTAAACCACTGCTGAATATTGCTCATCGCAGCATGGGACGTGTCGAGGATCGGCTGTGGATAAATCCCCAGCAGCACCAACAGCACCACCAATACGCCGATAGTCATAAACTCACGCGGTGACATGCCCGGCAGCGGATCTTTCGATTTCGCTTCACCGAAATAAGCGCGTTGCATCATGATCAAGGAGTAAACCGAAGCAAACACCAGACCAAAGGTCGCTATTACGATAATCACCGGCACCACCTGGAAGCTGCCGGTCAGAATCATGAATTCGCCAACGAAGTTACCGGTACCCGGCATACCCAGGTTAGCGACTGCGAAGAACAGCGACAGACCCGGAATCCACTTAATCCGCGACCACAACCCCCCCATCTGACGCATATCACGCGTATGGAGACGTTCATACAGTTGGCCACACAAGATAAACAGCGCCGCCGCAGACAGGCCATGGGCAATCATCTGGATAACCGCGCCCTGGAATGCCAACTGGCTGCCGGTGTAGATGGCAATCAGCACGAAGCCCATGTGCGAAATCGAGGTGTAGGCAATCAGACGTTTGATATCAGTCTGTGAGAAGGCCATCCACGCCCCGTAGAAGATGCCAATAATACCCAGCCACATCGCAATAGGTGCGAATTCCGCAGACGCGTTCGGGAACAGCGGCAGGCTAAAGCGCAACAGGCCGTAGGCGGCGGTTTTTAGCAAAATACCGGCGAGGTCAACTGAACCCGCGGTCGGTGCCTGGCTATGCGCATCAGGCAGCCAACCGTGCAGTGGCACCACCGGCATTTTCACCGCAAAGGCGATGAAGAAGCCCAGCATCAGCAGATATTCAACGGTGTGTGACATCGGGGTTTTCAGCAACTCTTCATAGCTGAAGGTCCACACGCCGGTTGCGTTGTAGTGTACAAATACCAGCGCCAGAATCGCGACCAGCATAATCAGACCGGAAGCCTGGGTATAGATGAAGAACTTGGTCGCCGCACTGATGCGCGTTTTACCGTCAGAAGCTTTATGCCCCCAAAGCGCGATGAGGAAGTACATCGGCACCAGCATCATTTCCCAGAAGAAGAAGAACAGGAACATGTCGATGGAGAGGAACACGCCAATCACACCGCCAAGAATCCACATCAGATTGAGGTGGAAGAAGCCCTGATACTTCTCAATTTCGTTCCAGGAACACAGTACTGCCATCAGGCCGAGCAGGCCGGTCAACACCACCATCAGCAGCGACAGACCATCAATCGCCAGATGGAAGTTGATACCAAAACGCGGAATCCACGGCACGGAGAAAGTCGATTGCCATTGCGGAATGCCCGCAGCCTGCGTCAGTGAATAGCCTCCCTGCAACCAGAGCTGCAGGCCAAGCGCCAGCGTCAGGCCCATGGTGATCATGGCAATCCAGCGCGGAACTTTCGCGCCAAGGCGCTCCGCCAGCCAGCAGAGCAAGCCACCGACAAAAGGTATGATTATTAGCCAAGGTAATAACACGGCAAACTTCCCTTTTTATTGCCTTACTTCAGGCAATTTTTGACATTCTAATTGGGCGAGCGAACCCGCCCCGCTCATCAATCTTTACATCACCAGCAGCAGCGCCAGCACCACCACCGCGCCAACGCTCATCGAAGCCACGTACCAGCGCAGATAACCGTTTTCGCTCACCACCAATCCTTTATTACCGATACGCGACAGCAGCGCAGGCAGGTTCATCAGTGAGTTAAGTGGATCGCGCTTCAGCAGCCAGGCGATGCCGAGATAAGGTTTTACGAACACCTTGTCATACAGCCAGTCGAAGCCCCAGGCCGCGAACCACCAGGTGCCGAAGAAACGACCCGGCGCGCTGTTGGCGATGCTGGTCACCAGCTGACGTTTACCCAGCCACAGCGCTGCAGCGATCAGGATTCCGACGATAGCCACTACGCCTGAGGTGATTTCCAGCATCACTTTGCCGCCTTCACCAAACTCGTTCTGTGGCAATACGCCCGCCAAAGGAGGTGTAATCAGCGCACCAATAAAGGTGGAGAGCACCATCAGCACAATCAGCGGCAGATGATGCGTAATGCCTTTGCCGGCGTGCGCATGGATTTTCTCTTCGCCGTGGAACACGATAAAGATCATGCGGAAGGTGTAGATCGAGGTGAGGAATGCACCCACCAGACCCGCAACCATCAGATTGATGTGGCCATTTGCCAGCGCACCAAACAGGATTTCATCTTTACTGTAGAAGCCTGCGGTGATCAGCGGCAGTGCCGCCAGCGCCGCGCCGCCCACCAGGAAGCAGACGTAGACCAGCGGAATGCTCTTACGCAGGCCGCCCATCTTGAAGATGTTTTGCTCATGGTGGCAGGCAAGAATGACCGAGCCTGAAGAGAGGAACAGCAAGGCTTTAAAGAACGCATGCGTCATCAGATGGAAAATTGCCGCGTCCCATGCCTGCACGCCAAGCGCGAGGAACATGTAGCCGATCTGACTCATGGTGGAGTAGGCCAGCACGCGTTTGATGTCGGTTTGCACCAGCGCAGCAAAACCTGCCAGCACCAGCGTAACCGCACCCACAATGCCCACCAGATGCAGGACTTCCGGCGTCAACAGGAACAAACCATGCGTACGCGCAATCAGGTAGACACCGGCGGTAACCATGGTTGCGGCGTGAATCAGCGCCGAAACCGGAGTTGGGCCCGCCATCGCATCCGCCAGCCAGGTTTGTAGCGGCAGCTGTGCAGATTTACCGACCGCGCCACCCAACAGCATCAGCGTTGCCCACTGCAGCATGTGATTGTTAGCAGCGAAGTGCGCTGGTGCCAGCTCAACCAGTTCGCGGAAGTTCAGCGTACCGAGTTCGTTGTAAAGGATGAACAACGCGAAAGCGAGGAACACGTCACCAACGCGGGTGATGATGAAGGCTTTCATCGCCGCTTTGCCGTTTTCTGGATTGCTGTAGTAGAAGCCAATCAGCAGATAGGAGCACAGGCCCACGCCTTCCCAGCCGAGATACATCAGCATCAGGTTATCGGCCAGCACCAACACCACCATGCTCGCAATGAACAGGTTGGTGTATGCGAAGAAGCGCGAATAACCTTCTTCGCCACGCATGTACCATGAAGCGAACATGTGGATGAAGAAACCAACGCCGGTGACGACTGACAGCATGGTCAGCGATAAGCCATCCAGCACCAGGTTTACTTTGATATTGAAATTGCCAACGTGAATCCAGGTCCACAGCGCCTGAGTGAACGGCTGCTGGCCCTGGTTGAAGAAGTCAAAACCGGCATAAATAGTGGTCAATGCTGCCAGACCAACAGAACCCATGCCAACGGCAGCCGACAGGTTTTCCGACCAGCGACCGCGTGAAAACGCTAACAGCAAGAAGCCAATCAGCGGAAATAATACGGTTAAATAAAGAAGATTCATCCGCGCATCTCGCTCACTGTGTCAATGTTCAGCGTCTGACGACGACGATAGAGCTGGAGCAACAGCGCCAGACCAATACTCGCTTCCGCCGCCGCAAGGCTGATGGCCAGAATGTACATCACCTGGCCGTCAGCTTGTCCCCAATAGCTGCCCGCCACCACCAGCGCTAACGCCGAGGCATTGATCATGATTTCCAGACCAATCAGCATAAACAGGATATTACGACGCAGCACCACGGAGGTCAGGCCGAGAACAAACAGCACAGCGGCCAACATCAGACCGTGTTGTAACGGGATCATGCGTGATCCTCCTTATTCGCTTGCGCATCCGCTTGACGATTGCTCAGCACTTCGCCGTGACGCTCTTCACGCCCAATATGGAATGCCACCACCAGACCGGCCAGCAGCAGCATGGATGCCAGTTCCACTGCCAGAACGTACGGACCAAATAGGCTGATACCTACGGCTTTGGCGTCGATGATGGTGCCATCAATGCCCTGATCGTGCGCAGTGCTGATAGCGTAAATCATCACCACCAACAGCAGCAAAGAGACGATGCCTGGACCAATCCACAGTGAAGGCTTCAGCCACTCACGCTCTTGATCCTGCTGGGTTTTACCCAGGTTCAGCATCATCACCACGAAGACGAACAGCACCATAATGGCACCGGCATAGACGATGATTTCCAGGGCGCCAGCAAAGTAAGCCCCCATCGAGAAGAACACGCCAGCGATCGACAGCAGCGAGACAATCAGGTACAGCAGCGCATGTACCGGATTGGTATGCGTGATGACGCGCAACGTCGTCAGCACCGCCACCAGTCCGCAAAGATAAAACGCAAATTCCATACCTGGCTCCTTAAGGTAACAACCCTTTGACGTCGATCGGCTTGGCTTCGTTTTCCGCTTCGCCCTTCTCTTTTCCGTCGATCGCCATACCAGCCATACGATAGAAGTTGTATTCCGGGTATTTACCCGGACCGGAAATCAGCAGATCTTCCTTCTCATACACCAGATCCTGACGCTTGAACTCACCCAGTTCGAAATCTGGCGTCAGCTGAATCGCGGTGGTTGGGCAAGCTTCTTCGCACAGACCACAGAAGATGCAGCGTGAGAAGTTGATGCGGAAAAACTCCGGATACCAGCGTCCATCCTGCGTCTCGGCTTTCTGCAGCGAGATACAGCCCACAGGGCACGCTACCGCACATAAGTTACAGGCTACGCAACGCTCGGCCCCATCCGGATCGCGCGTCAGCACAATACGTCCACGATAGCGCGGCGGCAGATAAACCGGCTCTTCCGGATACATTTGAGTTTCGCGCTTGGCGAAGGCATGCATGCCTATCATCCAGATACTGCGCACTGTCGTGCCGAAGCCAACGACAATATCTTTTAAAGTCATTTCATTGTCCCTTACTGCGCGGTGGACAGAATCACTGCGGCGGTTGCCAGCAGGTTCAACAGCGTCAACGGCAGACACACTTTCCAGCCGAACGACAGCACCTGGTCATAGCGTGGACGCGGCAGCGCAGCACGAATCAGGATAAACATCACCATAAAGAACGCTGTTTTCAGAGCGAACCAGATGAATGGCGGCAGGAACGGACCGTGCCAGCCACCGAAGAACAGCGTAACAATCAGCGCTGACACGGTGGTGATCGCAACGTATTCACCGACGAAGAACAAGCCGAACTTCATACCGGCATATTCAATGTGATAACCGTCCGCCAGTTCCTGCTCGGCTTCTGGCTGGTCAAATGGGTGGCGGTGACAGACCGCTACGCCCGCGATACAGAACGTCAGGAAGCCGAAGAATTGTGGAATGATGTTCCACAGATGCGCCTGGCTTTCGACGATGGCGTTCATGTTGAATGAACCGGCTTGCGCCACCACCCCCATCAGTGACAAACCAAGGAACACTTCGTAGCTCAGCGTCTGCGCTGAGGCACGCATCGCACCCAGCAGTGAGTATTTGTTGTTACTTGACCAGCCGGCGAACAGCACCGCATAAACCGCCAGACCCGCCATCATCAGGAAGAACAGCAAACCGATGTTCAGGTCAGTGACCATCCACGTTGGCGAAACCGGCACAATGGCAAACGCCAGCAGCAGCGATACGAAGGCAATAACCGGTGCCAGCGTAAAGATGAAGCGATCGGTAAACGGCGGAACCCAGTCCTCTTTGAAGAACATTTTGATCATGTCAGCAGCCAGCTGCAGCGAGCCGCCCCAACCGACACGGTTCGGTCCGTAACGGTTCTGCCATAAACCGAGCAGACGACGTTCAGCGAAACTCATAAAGGCGCCGCAACCTACCACTACCAGCAGGATGACCAGCGCTTTGCCGATGTTGATCAGGATTTCAATAACATCCGGTGTCAGCCAGCTCATTGCGCGGCCTCCTGCAGTTTGTCAATTTGCGCACCTGAGAGGAACGGCGGCACGCCCGGCATACCGAGCGGTAAACCTACCTGCCCAGCTTGCAGTGACGCAGAGAAACGTACCGGCAAACGCAGCGTTTCACCGGCGCATACCAGCTCCACAGAGGAACCGTTATTCACGCCCAGTTTCTCAGCATCGGCAGGGTTGATCACCAGCGTGGCCGGAGACATCCGTTTCTGGAATGTCGGTGAACGCTGCGTCATCTCCTCACTACCAAACAGCTGGTAGTAAGGTGCGACACGCCACTGGCTGCCTTCAACGAAGCTTTCTGGAATAGCGGTGAACCATGGCAGTGTGCGATCACTCGCTTCGAACAATCGCACGCCCGGATCGCCATGACGCAGTTTGCCGCCCACTTCAGCCTGGAATTTGTTCCATGCTTGCGGCGAGTTCCAGCCTGGCGCCCAGGCAAATGGAATTTGCGAACGTGGTGCACCCGGCTGGTTGTTACCTTCCATCGAGAAGGCAAACATGGTGTCTTTATCCTGCGGCTGACGCGGTTCATGCACACTGATATCGGCGCGCATCGCGGTACGGCCGCTGCTGCGGTGCGGTGAACGGGCCAGTTTTTGACCGCGAATACGGAAGCTCGCATCTGGCGCGGCATCCTTAATGCCTTTCAGCTGCGGAAGAGCCGCAACGGTGGCATCAATGACGTGGTCTAACTGCGTCCAATCGATATGACGACTTTCAATGGCACTGTGCAGCGAGCGTAACCAGCGCCAGCTTTCCAGCATCACTACGCTGTTATCGTAATAAGAAGGATCATAAACCTGGAAGAAGCGCTGAGCGCGACCTTCGTGGTTAATCGATGTGCCATCGCTCTCAGCGAAGCTGGCGGTAGAAAGCACTAAACCGGCTTTCTCCAATGTTGCAGTACGCTGATGATCGACCACAATCACATTCGCTGTAGTATCCAGCGCCGCATCCACCTTGGCTTTTGGCGCATGACGATAGAGATCGTTTTCCAGCACCACTAACGCATCGGCTTCGCCTTTACTCAGCTGCTCCAGTGCGCTATCCAGCGATTGCCCGCCCATCAGGCCGAGGCCAAAGCTGTTCGCCGCACCGGCTAGCAAGGTAATGCCGACATCGGCTCCGCGCGCTTTCAAGGCTTTCGCCACGTTCGCGGCGGCTTCAATCATCGCGATGCTACCGGAATGCGTACCTGAGATGATCAGCGGTTTTTTCGCACCCGCCAGCGCCTGAACCACGACATCTAATTTGCCGTTCAGTTGGCTGTCGAAACCGCTTACTGCCGGAGCGCTTTCATCAAGCGCATTGGCAATGGCGAAACCGAGGCGTGCCTGATCTTCCACCGGCGCACGATAGCTCCATGCCGCGATATCATCCAGTCGGGTTTCGTCAACGTTGGTCACGAACAGCGGATGTTTGGCATGCTGACCGATATTAAGGATTGCCGCGATTTGCCAGTCAGCCACTTTCTGTGCGGCTGCCATCTCACGTGCTTTACCTTTTACCGCCTGGCGTACAGACAGCGCCACGCGCGCGCCAACCTGAGTCAAATCTTCACCCAGCACCAGCACCGCATCGTAACTTTCAATTTCGCGCAGCGATGGCGTGTAAACGCCGCCGTCCTGCAGCACTTTCAGCATCAGCTCCACGCGCGCCTGCTCACCTGCCGGCATACCGGTAGAGAAGTTTTCTGCGCCCACCAGCTCACGCAACGCAAAGTTGCTTTCGATGCTGGCACGAGGTGAACCGATACCGATCACTTTCTTCGCTCGACGCAGAACATCCGCCGCCGCATTCACCGCTTGTTCAGCATTCAGGCTGACCGTATCGTTGCCGCGCTGTTGCACCGGATGACGAGGACGATCTTTGCGATTAACGTAGCCATAACCAAAACGGCCGCGATCGCAGAGGAAATAGTGGTTTACGCTGCCGTTGTAGCGGTTTTCAATACGACGCAATTCACCGTAGCGCTCGCCAGGGCTGGTATTACAACCCACGCTGCACTGCTGGCAGATGCTTGGCGCGAACTGCATGTCCCATTTACGGTTATAACGTTCAGAGTGGGTTTTATCGGTAAATACGCCGGTCGGGCAAATTTCTACCAGGTTACCGGAGAATTCGCTTTCCAGCGTGCCATCTTCCGGACGACCGAAGTAGACGTTGTCATGTGCACCGTAAACGCCAAGATCTTTGCCGTCGGCATAATCTTTGTAGTAACGCACGCAGCGATAACAGGCGATACAGCGGTTCATCTCGTGCGAAATGAACGGGCCGAGATCCTGATTCTGGTGCGTGCGCTTAGTGAAGCGGTAGCGACGGAAACTGTGTCCGGTCATTACCGTCATATCTTGCAGGTGGCAGTTACCGCCCTCTTCGCACACTGGGCAGTCGTGCGGATGGTTGGTCATCAGCCATTCCACCACGCTTTCACGAAACTCTTTCGCTTCGCCATCGTCGATGGAAATAAAGGTGCCGTCCGACGCCGGCGTCATGCAGGACATGACGAGGCGACCGCGGGTATCTTCGGCATTCTGGAATTGCTTCACCGCGCACTGGCGGCAGGCCCCTACGCTTCCCAGCGCCGGATGCCAGCAAAAATAAGGAATATCAAGGCCCAGAGAGAGACACGCCTGCAGCAGGTTGTCCGCTCCGTTCACATCATATTCTTTACCGTCTACATGGATTGTAGCCATAGTGAACATGCTTCCGTAAGGCTCGCCCTAAGACGAGCGTTAAACATCTAATTCTTTCCCCTCGCCATTTCGGCCAGGGTGAGCTCCGTGTACGGCGGCTGATTACCAGCGCGCTTTCAGCAGGTTCGGCTGAATACCGCCGATGGCTCGGGTATTGCCAAACACCTGCGGCGCAATGCCAGCTTCAAACTCTTCACGGAAATATTTGATCGCGCTCTGCAATGGCTCAACGGCGCCCGGTGCGTGGGCACAGAAGGTTTTACCTGGGCCAAGCTGACGGCAGAGTTGCTGCAGAGTTTCAATATCACCCGGCTGGCCTTTCTTCTGCTCCAGCGCACGCAGGATCTTCACGCTCCACGGCAATCCATCACGGCATGGCGTACACCAGCCGCAGGATTCGCGTGCAAAGAACTCTTCCAGATTGCGCACCAGCGAAACCATATTGATTTCGTGATCGACCGCCATTGCCAAGGCGGTACCTAAACGGCTACCGGCTTTACCGATGCTGGCAAATTCCATGGGCAGATCGAGATGCTGATCGGTGAGGAAGTCGGTTCCTGCCCCGCCTGGCTGCCAGGCTTTGAATTTCAAGCCATCGCGCATGCCGCCAGCGTAATCCTCGAGGATTTCACGTGCGGTGGTACCGAACGGCAGTTCCCACACGCCAGGATTTTTCACGCGACCGGAGAAGCCCATCATCTTGGTGCCAGTGTCTTCACTGGTAGAGATGTTTTTGTACCAATCAACGCCGTTAAGGAAGATAGCCGGCACGTTCGACAGCGTTTCCACGTTGTTCACGCAGGTCGGCTTGCCCCATACGCCGGCACTCGCCGGGAACGGTGGCTTGGAACGCGGATTGGCACGACGGCCTTCCAGCGAGTTGATTAGCGCAGTCTCTTCACCGCAGATATAACGACCTGCGCCGGTGTGAACAATCAGCTCAAAATCAAAACCGGTGCCAAGAATGTTTTTACCGAGATAACCTGCTTCAGTGGCTTCGGCAATCGCGCGACGCAGGTTAACCGCCGCTTCAATGTACTCGCCACGTAAGAAGATGTAGCCACGATAGGCTTTCAGCGCGAACGCACTGATTAACATCCCTTCAACTAACTGATGCGGCAATTGCTCCATCAGTAAGCGGTCTTTATAAGTGCCTGGCTCCATTTCATCGGCGTTACACAGCAGATAACGGATGTTCATGGATTCGTCTTTCGGCATCAGGCTCCACTTCAGGCCGGTGTTAAAGCCGGCGCCACCGCGGCCTTTCAGGCCCGAGTCTTTTACCGCCGCGACAATTTCGTCCTGACTGAAATCTTTCAGCGCTTTTTCAGCACCGACATAGCCGTTTTTACTGCGATATTCATCGATCCAGATTGGCTGTTTGTCGTCACGAAGACGCCAGGTCAATGGATGCGTTTCAGCAGTACGAATGATCTGTTTAATGGTCATTGATACTGCTCCAGCAAGTTGGCGATGCCTTCAGGCGTCAGATGAACATGCGTATCTTCGTCCACCATCATGGTTGGCCCTTTATCGCAATTACCGAGGCAGCAGGTAGGCAAGAGCGTAAAGCGACCATCCGCCGTGGTTTGACCAGGCTTAATATTCAGCTTCTGCTCAAGTGCGTCCTGAATGCCCTGATAACCGGTGATATGGCACACTACGCTGTCGCAGTAGCGAATCACGTGACGGCCAACCGGCGTGCGGTAGATCTGGCTATAGAAAGTGGCAACACCTTCCACATCACTGGCGGGAATTCCGAGTACTTCTGCGATAGCGTTAATCGCGCCATCCGGCACCCAACCGCGCTGTTTCTGCACGATCTTCAACGCTTCAATCGAAGCCGCACGCGCATCTTCGTAATGGTGCTTTTCGTGCTCGATAGCGTGGTGCTCGGCCTCGCTCAGCACGAAGACCTCAGTCGGGTCGATGGTGTGAATAGCAATTTTTTGATCGTGCATAATTAGCGGTCCACGTCTGACATAACAAAATCGATACTACCGAGGTAAACGATCAAGTCGGATACCAGGCTGCCGCGGATCACGGACGGGATCTGCTGCAGGTGCGGGAAGCTCGGCGTACGCACGCGGGTGCGATAGCTCATGGTGCTGCCATCGCTGGTCAGGTAGTAACTGTTGATCCCTTTAGTCGCCTCAATCATCTGGAAGGATTCATTGGCCGGCATTACCGGTCCCCACGAAACCTGCAGGAAGTGGGTGATCAGGGTTTCAATGTGCTGCAGCGTGCGCTCTTTCGGTGGCGGCGTGGTCAGCGGATGATCCGCTTTGAACGGGCCTTCAGGCATGTTGTTCAGACACTGTTCCAGGATACGCAGTGACTGCCACATCTCTTCCATTTTCAGCTGAACGCGGGTGTACGCATCACTGATGCCAGCGCCAACGGGAATTTCGAAATCGAAGTTTTCGTAGCCTGAATACGGACGCCATTTACGCACGTCAAAATCTAAGCCGGTAGCACGCAGACCGGCACCGGTGGTGCCCCACGCCAGTGCTTCATCCATGTTGTACGCCGCCACGCCCTGCGAACGGCCCATTAGCACGGTATTGCGCAGCGCAGCTTTGTCGTACTCTTTCAGACGCTTCGGCATCCAGTCGAGGAAGTCGCGCAGCAAGCGCTCCCAGCCTTTCGGCAGATCATGCGCGACGCCACCAATGCGGAACCACGCTGGGTGCATACGGAAACCGGTGATCGCTTCAACCACGTCATAAATTTTCTGACGGTCGGTAAAGGCGAAGAACACCGGCGTCATGGCGCCGACGTCCTGAATAAAGGTGGAGATATAGAGCAGATGGCTATTGATGCGGAACAGCTCGGACAGCATCACGCGAATCACGTTGACGCGATCCGGTACGGTGATGCCCGCCAGTTTTTCTACTGCCAGCACATACGGCATTTCGTTGACACAGCCGCCGAGATACTCGATACGGTCGGTGTACGGAATGTAGCTGTGCCAGGATTGGCGCTCGCCCATCTTTTCAGCGCCACGATGGTGGTAGCCAACATCGGGAACGCAATCGACGATCTCTTCGCCATCCAACTGCAAAATGATGCGGAAAGCACCGTGCGCAGATGGGTGGTTAGGGCCAAGGTTGAGGAACATGAAGTCTTCATTGGCGGTGCTACGCTTCATGCCCCAATCTTCCGGCTTGAAGGTTAGCGCCTCCATCTCCAGATCTTCTTTCTGCTTGGTCAGCTCAAAGGGATCGAATTCGGTGGCACGCGCGGGGTAATCTTTACGCAGCGGATGGCCTTCCCAGGTCTGTGGCATCATGATGCGCGTCAGGTGCGGGTGACCATTGAAGGTGATACCAAACATCTCCCAGGTTTCGCGCTCATACCAGTTGGCATTGGCAAAAATTTTGGTGATGGTTGGCACATTTAAATCGTTTTCTGACAGCGCCACCTTGAGCATGATGTCACGGTTGCGTTCAATCGACAGCAGGTGATAGAAAACGGAAAAATCCGCAGCGGGCAAACCGGCGCGGTTAGTGCGTAGGCGCTCATCAAAACCATGTAAGTCATACAGCATGACATACGGTTTTGGCAGCTTGCGCAGGAACTCAACAATTTCCAATAGCTGTTCACGCTTCACCCATACCACCGGAATTCCGGTGCGGGTGGCCTGAACGGTAAAGGCATCCGGCCCAAAACGGTTACGCAGCTCGCCGACCACTGGGTCATCCAGGTGATCGCGGGTTTGCCATGAAGGCTGTGCGAGATCTTGCGTGGTTAAATCAGTCATACGTTACTCACCATTCCGGCCTGTAATCAGGCGCTCAAAAGAAGGCGTCAGGATGGCGGCGCACATTAAATTGTGGTGTTCTGCTGCGGCCGTGGCTCCATCCGTGTACGGGAAGCTTATACTTCGTCAGGCGTTCTCAGGTTGGTGACGGCAATACGCTCGCCACGTTTTCTTTCACGCTCTGGCTGCATATTGGCGCGATAAACCCCTTGATCCCCTACCACCCATGAGAGTGGGCGACGCTCTTTGCCAATCGACTCACGCAACAGCAGTAAAGCCTGCATGTAGGCTTCTGGACGCGGTGGGCAGCCAGGAATATAAACGTCAACCGGCAGGAATTTATCGACACCTTGCACCACTGAGTAGATGTCATACATGCCACCCGAGTTAGCGCAAGCGCCCATAGAAATCACCCACTTCGGCTCCAGCATCTGATCATATAAACGCTGAATAACCGGCGCCATTTTAGTAAATGGCGTTCCGGCAATCACCATGAAGTCAGCCTGACGTGGCGAGGCGCGCATAACTTCCGCGCCAAAACGTGCCACATCATGCACCGCCGTGAAGGACGTGGTCATTTCTACGTAGCAGCAGGAAAGACCGAAGTTATAAGGCCAGAGTGAGTTTTTACGCCCCCAGTTCACCATGTCATGCAGAGCATGTTCAAGCTTGCCCATATAGACGCTGCGATGAACGTGTTGCTCCAGCGGATCGGTAACAATTTCCTGTTTCTGCAGAGGATAACGATCGTTATCGCCGCCCCCGTTCGGGTCTACGCGTGTCAGCGTGTAGTCCATCTTATTGCCTCGCTTTTACTGCTTATGAGGGTTGGTGTGGCTGTGACTGACCGGGACAGATTTGACTACTACGCGACGACGCGCAGGAGCCCAATCCAGCGCACCGATGCGCACCAGATAAACCAGGCCTGCCAAGAGCACCAAAATGAAAATTGCGGCTTCGACAAAGCCGACCCAGCCACTTTCGCGGATGGACGTCGACCATGCGTATAAATAGAGGGCTTCGACGTCGAAAATGACGAAGAACATCGCAACCAGATAGAATTTTGCAGAGAGGCGAATATGAGTATCACCGACAGACTCAATACCCGATTCAAATGGGGTGTCTTTGTGTCGTGCACGCGCACGTCCACCTAACAGCCAGCCACCGGTCAACATGAAGGCACACAGGCCAAACGCAATAACGATAAAAACAATAAATGCCCAGTGATGAGCGATCACTTCTGTAGTTGTCGACATACTCTTTGCTTACTCATCAAAAGTGGTGATGGCATCCTGCACTGTTGCAGCAAACACACCACATCGATTCAAGGGAAGGATAAAAAACCTTATAAACTTTGCTGTCATTAGCATTAAAGCAGCAATTTTATAGGGGTTTTTACTCCTTTCTATAACCTTTTGTCAACTTTGACAAAAGTATCCAAACATTATTTTACACCTGCATCATATTATTAACATCCAGCCTCGTCAGCGCCAGCTTAATCGCTTCAGTTTGTGAGGTTAATTTTAGTGTAGCGGGTATTCACATGCATGGATCGTGCATTTAACAATCATATTTTGACAGGTCTTGCCTGAGATTCCCCCCCCTTATCAGGGGTATTTTTTTGATCCAAAGCACATAAATGGGTTTTATGAGGAAAAAAACGGCGAAGAGCGAGGGTAATAGCACACGAAAGTTGGCACGAATTGATAAAAGCATTCCAGATTGGAGCAAAATGGAACACATTTCATTATTTATAATCGCAGAAAAATTATCATCGATAAAATGGATAAAAAAACGCTTTTAAAATGCCATAAAAAAAGCCCTAGCAGGAAATTACCACGCTAAGGCTTATTTTTATCAATTTTAACAATTAGCAGGCATTCCATTTGCGAGGAATTACCAGCAGTCTACTCTCTACTCTTCATCATCCAGCAATAAGGTACCGTCTGGATTGGCGCTCAGATTATAAGGATCATTGGTTGACTGCATCGCATTGAAAATGGCCAAAGCCAGTTCATTGTCGCTATCAGTGTTACGGCACAGCAAGTATTGGGTATCAGGTAATACCGGTAAACCTTCTGCCGCGCCCATTACGCGCAATTCTGGGCTCATCATCTCAACGGGACGCGCCGTTACACCCAAACCAGCCTTTACGGCCGCACGCACAGCAGCCAGCGTTGACGCGACGTACGAGATACGCCACGGAATGCCCGCTTCATTGAGATGATCAATTGCCATATCGCGATAAGGACTTGGCTCATCCAGCAGAACCAAAGGAATGGCTTCACCACGCTGGAAGATATAATCTGCCGCGCAATACCATAACGTTGGTGAGGTACGCAGTACCTGGTGGGTGAAATTGCCCGGGCTGGACGTGGTCACAACCAGATCAACTTCACCTTGATTCAGCATTTCCATCATGAACGGGTTGCGCTTCACACGAACATCAATGGCCAGCTTCGGATAAACCGACGTTACGCGATTAAGCAGGAACGGCAGAATGGTATCGGAGGTATCATCTGAAGCGCCAATGGTCAGTACGCCCTGGATGTTGCTGTACATTAAAGAGGTGCAAGCTTCGTCGTTAAAACGAAGGATCTTCCTGGCGTAACCCAGCAGTTGAATGCCATGCTCCGTCAGCAGTTTATTACGTCCATGTCTGGCAAACAGCTCTTTACCAACCAATTGTTCCAGACGTTGCATCTGCTGACTTACTGCTGACTGCGTTCTGCAAACTGCTGCAGCCGCTGCTGCAAAAGTATTCAGATCGGCAACGGCAACAAAGGTACGCAGCAGATCGAGGTCGAGATTCAGTATCGGACGATTTGCATTAGTCATGTTTTTTCTTCACTTATAAGATTTTTTAAAACTACTACCCTGGTGTATTACCTGTCTTATCAAATAGATAAGAGGTAATGGTGCTTAATGACAGCCCCTGTGTGGAGGCTGCCATAAAAAAAATTGTCAGGCGGATGCCGACGATCGCACCACTCTGAGTTCAGAGCAGTGGCGTCATTATAGACAGCAGAACTTCTGGGCCGAAGACGTATGTCGTACAGGTGCTGGAAGCTGCGTAGTTGTCTATGCGCCCCGCGAAAAAATCCCTGCGGGTTCAAAAGAGATAACATCATGTTATGTCGATGCGAAGCTATAATGTGCATCAAATAATAAATTATACTTAATCATTTTTACGCTATAAATGGAAATGTTTTTGTTCAAAACATCGCAATTTTTGACCAAAAGGCTTTTCAAACACATCCTGCCATAACACTGCTCTTTTTTTAAGCCCCCCTGGTTCTGAATCCTATGCACTTACGTGAAAGTTACAGCCCAAATGCTATTTTACGGGTGTTTTGCACGGTGTTAGCCCTTTTAATAGCGGTTAATCCCGCAGATAAAAAGTGAATGAGAATGAACTGTATTTGGTAACGCCAACCAGTGCTTAATCATTACTGAAGGTTTTTTCATCATCTAACAAGATTCGTTTAACTATTTCACCAGGTCGCTAATATTTTTTTAAGCCAATTGTGACTGAAAAATTTCTGAATAGATGCCTTTCCCTATGGAAGAAGGCATTTACACCGCAACGAAGTCACCTCAGTATTTAATCTCATTTTTTTTAGAATTACTGGATTAATGAACCAGATTAATCGATTTTCAATGACTTTTTCGCCACCTGTACAATGAATCAGTGCCAAAGACGCCAAAACCCAGCGCTCCCCTTCTTTTGTTAAGTTGAGAAGAGTAAATTGGGCTGGTTTGATTTTGGTGGCAGGTTAAAGGACTCTGCCCGTAAAGGCGGTAATAATGAATTTTCAAATTGATAAATCCGGCAAGCTAGAAAATGTCTGTTATGACATCCGTGGGCCGGTACTGAAAGAAGCGAAACGTCTCGAAGAAGAAGGCAACAAGGTTCTCAAACTTAATATCGGCAACCCTGCTCCGTTTGGTTTTGAAGCGCCAGATGAAATTCTGGTGGATGTAATTCGTAACCTGCCCAGCGCTCAAGGCTATTGTGACTCGAAAGGACTGTATTCGGCCCGAAAAGCCATTATGCAGCACTATCAAGCGCGCGACATCCGTGATGTAACAGTTGAAGACATCTATATTGGCAATGGCGTATCGGAACTGATTGTGCAGGCAATGCAGGCTTTGCTGAACAGCGGCGATGAGATGCTGGTTCCCGCACCGGATTATCCGCTTTGGACCGCAGCGGTTTCATTGTCGAGCGGTAAAGCCGTACATTATCTGTGCGATGAATCGGCGGGTTGGTTCCCGGACCTGGATGACATTCGCAGCAAGATCACACCGCGTACGCGCGGCATTGTCATTATTAACCCGAACAATCCCACCGGCGCGGTTTATAGCAAAGAGTTGCTGCTCGAAATCGTCGAAATTGCGCGTCAGCATAACCTGATCATTTTCGCTGACGAAATCTACGACAAAATTCTGTACGACGAAGCACAGCATCACTCCATTGCTGCACTGGCGCCAGACCTGCTGACGGTTACCTTTAATGGCTTGTCCAAAACCTATCGGGTAGCAGGCTTCCGTCAGGGTTGGATGGTATTGAACGGCCCTAAGAAACATGCCAAAGGTTATATCGAAGGTTTAGAAATGCTGGCGTCAATGCGCCTGTGTGCCAACGTACCGGCTCAGCATGCGATTCAAACAGCGCTTGGCGGCTATCAAAGTATCAGTGAATTCATTACACCGGGCGGGCGATTGTACGAACAACGTCAGCGAGCGTGGGAATTGATTAACGATATCCCTGGCGTCAGCTGTGTGAAACCACAAGGTGCCCTTTACATGTTCCCGCGCATTGATGCGAAGAAATTCAATATCTTTGACGACCAGAAAATGGTGCTGGACTTCCTTCTGCAGGAGAAAGTATTGCTGGTTCAGGGTACGGCATTCAACTGGCCATGGCCAGATCACGTGCGCATCGTTACGTTGCCGCGCGTGGACGATCTGGAAATGGCCGTCAGCAAGTTTGGTCGTTTCCTGCAAGGGTATCGTCAGTAATATATCCTTTATACTTCGAATTGCAGCGGGGTTGGCTGCGTGTGGTCACCGCAATGACTTACTTTTGTAAGCGACTGGGGAGTTTCACACCTGCCGCCTTCCTGCATCTCAAATTATTTAGGGTATAGTTATCGTATTTCGGGGAAGGCCAACCTTCCCCGCCGTGCGAACAGGAATAGTCCATGACCCGTAGCCATTTTTTCGCCCACCTCTCCCGCCTCAAACTGATCAATCGCTGGCCGCTGATGCGCAATGTGCGTACTGAAAACGTCTCAGAACATAGTTTGCAAGTGGCGATGGTCGCGCATGCGCTCGCTATCATCAAAAACCAAAAATTCAATGGCAACCTCAATGCCGAGCGTATTGCAATGCTGGCGTTATATCACGACGCCAGCGAAGTCCTGACCGGTGACTTGCCCACCCCGGTGAAGTACTACAACGCGCAGATCGCTCACGAATATAAAAAAATTGAAAAGATTGCTCAGCAGAAACTGATCGATATGCTGCCACCAGAATTACAGGATGCCTATCGCCCCTTAATCGATGAACATTTACATACGGAAAGTGAGCAGTCGGTGGTGAAGCAAGCGGATGCGTTGTGCGCATACGTGAAGTGTCTGGAAGAGTTATCAGCGGGTAATAACGAGTTTCTGCTGGCCAAGGCGCGACTGGAAAAAACGCTCTCACAGCGTCGCTCGCCGGAGATGGACTATTTCGTTGAGGTGTTTATCCCCAGCTTTAGCCTTTCATTGGATGAGATTTCGCAAGATACCCCATTATAAAAAAACGGGCCGTTCAGGCCCGTTTCATTATGCACTAATTGAGAGCGTAAACTCGCCGCTATGCTCTTTCGTCACCTTTACAGGTTCCAGCGTCGTAACGCGAAATGCCACGTCGTTGAGACGCGGCGAATCTGCTGGTGCGTTTACAGCAATGACCGCGCTGCCCGCCTCTAAACCTGAAATGATGCCCGCTGGTGCATCCTCAACGACAACGCAGTGTCTCGCCGAAAGCCCTAAACGTTCAGCGCCCAGCAAATAAGGCTCTGGATTCGGCTTGCCGTGCTTAATATTCTCAGCGGTGATAAAGACTTCTGGCATCGGTAGATTTGCCGCTTTATGGCGCGCGTGCGCAACTGGAATCGAACCTGATGTCACAATTGCCCAGGGAATCTGTAACTCGTTCAGCGTGGCGAGTAACGTTAACGCACCCGGAATGGCTTGCACCCCTTGCGTATCCTCAGCCTCTAAGCGTTCAAGCCACAGAAATTCCGCCTGTATTGCCGCTTCCGATTGCCCGGCCATGAAATGGCGCAACGAATTAATGGCCGGTTTTCCGTGTATATAGCTCAGGACCTCTTCCGCCGGCAAACCGTGGCGCTCGCCCCACAGTGACCATGAACGAATCACTGCGGGCAGTGAATCCACCAATGTGCCGTCTAAATCAAACAGAAAACCCCTGTACTTCACACGTCGCTCCTTATTCAGGCATTAATAATCTGCGCAATTTCATTCGCGCTGAGATGATACTGACGCGGACAAGTGTGCCACACCGCCAGCATACGTTGGTATTTTTCCCACATAGGTATTTGCGCATTAAACCCGTGCGTACCGGAATCAAAGTGGGTATAGCGTCCTTCAACATTCACCATAAAGCGCACATAGCCTAAATAACGCGCCTCTGTCGCGGCGTCAAAACCAAGAAAAGCCAGGCGACGCTCGTCGATGGCGCTGGCGTCTTTCAGATTTGACCATGAAACATGCAATGCATGATGCATTTCCATAATATCGATGAGTAAGCGGCAGGTCGCTTCCGTTAATTCCCCAAACTCCTTATCCAGTTCACGTAATTGCAAGCCGTAACCGCGTTCAATGATGGTCTGATAACGACGATAGCGCTCTGCATTATCTGGTTCCAGCATCGCCATCATTTGGTATTGATTGGAGAGAATGAGTCGTTGTGCATGGGTCATTTCCATGGTTTGCTCCAGGGCCCGACGGCCGCTTAAGATTTAAACAATGAAGAAATGATTACATAAGGAAAGTGATGCGTGTATCTCCACACCACTTTTCTTTGATTTAAACCGGGATTTGTCGCAATTTCTTTGGCGGGTAGAAGCGTAAGTAGATCAAAGATCGTCAAGGAAGGTGCGATCGAGCTGTTTAAATGCGCGTTTTAAAACATCGGCAAGCGCCTGGTAAGTAGGTTTACCATCGACGGGAGCGATAGCCTGCCCTGCTTCTTCAAGCTTAGTACGTACCTCATGAAACCATTGCAAGAGCGTTGGCGGCAGGGGCGTAACGGAGCGTTTACCCAACCACCATAAACCTTGCATCGGCAGGCTACAGGCAAATAGCGCGGTGGCAATCGCCGGACCGAGTTGTCCATTCATCGCGATTTGCCACGTCAACGTAAAAATAGCCAGCGGCGGCATAAAGCGAATAGCGAAGCGCGTTGCATTAACTACGCGGTTTTCAGGAAACACCGGAGCCAGGCGTTTATCCGTTGGCCAGGTCTTCATGTATCGCTGCCCGCGCTGGAACAAGCCGAACCAGCCGGGATTGTCTGTCTCATTCGCCATGATAGACCTCAACTAAATATGCAATATTTAAAATAAATAGATAACTACACAACTTTACGTGACATCCTTCAAAAGTTTTTGTCTTTGCAGGGCACAGTGAGTATTCTGACGCCGTTTTAGCAACATTACCGGAAGCTTCCGCTCAATAAAAGCACAGTCTGAGCCATGTTTCGCTAAGCGCTTATCAACAATTAGCGTAAAATCACCAAAATTTTTTGCATGTCAGCGATTTTTTGACTAGCACATGATGTTTATCATTAACCTACCAGCTTTCCTGGGCTACGCTGTTAGTCTGATTGCGTTATTTTTAGCCACTATTTAACAAATAGGTACTTCCATGTCGACGAAGTTAGTCCTGGTTCTGAACTGCGGCAGCTCCTCTCTGAAGTTTGCCATCCTTAACCCAGCCACTGGCGATGAATATTTGTCGGGTTTGGCTGAATGTTTCCATTTACCTGAAGCTCGCATTAAATGGAAGCTGGAAGGAAGCAAACAAGAAGCCCCATTGGGTGCGGGCGCTGCACATAGCGAAGCGCTCAACTTCATCGTTAAAACTATTCTGGCACAAAAACCAGAGCTTTCGGCACAAATCGCTGCAATCGGCCATCGCATTGTTCATGGCGGCGAGCAGTTAACCAAATCAGTCATTATCGACGAGTCCGTTATTCAGGGCATTAAAGATGCGTCTTCATTCGCCCCGTTGCACAATCCTGCACACCTTATCGGTATAGATGAAGCGCTAAAAAACTTCCCGCATCTTTCCGATAAAAATGTGGCGGTTTTTGATACAGCATTCCATCAGACAATGCCGGAAGAGTCTTATCTGTATGCGCTTCCGTACAAATTGTATAAAGAGCATGGTGTTCGTCGCTATGGCGCACACGGTACCAGTCACTACTATGTGACGCAGGAAGCCGCAAAAATGCTCAACAAGCCGGTGAACGAGCTGAACATTATCACTTGCCATCTCGGTAATGGCGGCTCTGTTTCCGCTATCCGTAACGGCCAGTGTGTTGATACCTCAATGGGACTTACCCCACTGGAAGGTTTGGTGATGGGCACCCGCAGCGGTGATATCGACCCTGCGATCATCTTCTTCCTGCATGATGCGTTGGGCATGAGCGTTGATGCTATCAACAAACTGTTGACCAAAGAGTCTGGTCTGTTGGGTCTGACAGAAGTCACCAGCGACTGCCGTTATGTGGAAGATAACTACGCCACTAAAGAAGATGCCAAACGTGCGATGGATGTGTTCTGTCACCGCCTGGCGAAATACATCGGTAGCTACACCTCACTGATGGAAGGCCGCCTGGATGCCGTGGTATTTACTGGCGGTATCGGTGAAAACGCCGCAATGGTACGTGAGCTCTCCTTGCAGAAACTGGGCCTGCTGGGCTTCGAAGTCGATCACGAGCGTAATCTGGCAGCGCGCTTCGGTAAATCAGGCTTCATCAATAAAGAAGGCACTCGCCCGGCAGTGGTAATCCCTACCAACGAAGAGTTGGTCATTGCCCAGGATGCCGCGCGTCTCACCGCCTAACATCACTTCTCTCCGTCAGCCCAGGCTGACGGAGTTGTTTTAGACAGTCTGCAACACCTGAGAGGTTTCTATCGTGTCACGTACAATCATGCTCATCCCTACCGGCACCAGCGTCGGCCTGACCAGCGTCAGCCTCGGCGTGATCCGTGCCATGGAGCGCAAAGGCGTGCGCCTGAGCGTATTCAAGCCCATTGCCCAACCACGTGCAGGCGGCGATGCGCCAGACCAAACCACCAGCATTATTCGTAAAAGCTCCGCGATTCCTGCCGCTGAACCGCTGCAGATGTCACGCGTTGAGTCGCTGCTGGGGTCTAACCAGCAAGACGTGCTGATGGAAGAGATCATTGCTAACTACCACGCGAACGCAAAAGACGCTGAAGTGGTGTTGGTTGAAGGTCTGGTGCCAACGCGTAAACATCAGTTCGCCTCGGCACTGAACTATGAAATCGCCAAAACTCTGAACGCTGAAATCGTCTTCGTGATGGCGCTGGGTAACGACTCTCCGGCCCAGCTGAAAGAGCGTATCGAACTGACGCAAAGCAGCTTCGGCGGCAGCAAGAATAAAAACATCACAGGCGTGATCATTAATAAACTGAACGCACCGGTTGATGAGCAAGGCCGCACGCGCCCGGATTTGTCAGAGATTTTCGATGACTCCACCAAGGCCAGCATCGCCAACATCGATCCAAAGCAGCTGTTCGCCAACAGCCCGCTGCCGGTACTGGGCTGTGTGCCATGGAGTTTTGATCTGATCGCCACGCGCGCTATCGACATGTGTCGCCATCTGAATGCCGATATCATCAACGAAGGTGAAATCCAAACCCGCCGCGTGAAATCAGTAACCTTCTGTGCACGCAGCATTCCGCACATGCTCGAGCATTTCCGCCCGGGTTCACTGCTGGTTACCTCTGCCGATCGTCCGGATGTGCTGGTGGCCGCGTGTCTGGCCGCGATGAACGGCGTGGAAATCGGTGCGGTCTTGCTGACCGGCGGTTATCAGATTGAAGCGCCTATCGCGCGTCTATGCGAACGTGCGTTCCAAACCGGCCTGCCGGTATTTATGGTGAAAACCAACACCTGGCAGACCTCACTCAGCCTGCAGAGCTTCAACCTGGAAGTGCCAACCGACGATACTCAGCGCATTGAGAAAGTGCAGGAGTATGTAGCGAGCTTCATCAATGAAGATTGGGTTGAATCACTCACCGCCACCTCTGAACGCAGCCGTCGCCTGTCGCCGCCAGCGTTCCGTTATCAGCTGACCGAGCTGGCGCGCAAAGCCGGCAAGCGCATTGTTCTGCCTGAAGGCGATGAACCACGTACCGTGAAAGCGGCGGCGATTTGTGCCGAGCGCGGCATCGCTACCTGCGTGCTGCTGGGCAACCCGGAAGAGATTCAGCGCGTGGCTGCCGCTCAGGGCGTTGAGTTGGGCAAAGGCATCGTGATCGTTGATCCGGAAGTGGTACGTGAAAACTACGTACCGCGCCTGGTTGAGCTGCGTAAGAGCAAAGGCATGACAGAAGTTGTCGCGCAAGAGCAGCTGGAAGATAACGTGGTGCTGGGCACCATGATGCTGGAAAGCGGCGAAGTTGATGGTCTGGTATCAGGCGCGGTTCACACCACCGCTAACACCATTCGTCCACCGCTTCAGCTGATTAAAACCGCGCCAAACAGCTCGCTGGTTTCTTCCGTATTCTTCATGCTGCTGCCAGAGCAGGTTTTGGTCTATGGCGACTGCGCTATCAACCCGGATCCTAATCCAGAGCAGCTGGCCGAAATCGCGATTCAGTCTGCTGATTCCGCTAAAGCCTTCGGCATCGATCCACGCGTAGCGATGATCTCCTACTCAACCGGCAACTCAGGTGCCGGTAGCGACGTTGAGAAAGTACGTGAAGCAACGCGCATTGCGCAGGAAAAACGTCCGGACCTGGTGATTGATGGTCCACTGCAGTATGACGCCGCGATTATGGAAGATGTGGCTAAATCCAAAGCGCCGAACTCTGCGGTTGCAGGTCGCGCTACTGTGTTCATCTTCCCGGATTTGAACACCGGCAACACCACTTATAAAGCGGTACAGCGTTCAGCCGACCTGATCTCCATTGGACCGATGCTGCAAGGCATGCGTAAGCCGGTGAATGACCTGTCGCGTGGCGCACTGGTCGATGACATTGTTTACACCATTGCCTTGACGGCGATTCAGTCCCAGCAAGCCGAAGGCTAATCCCCTTCCCCGCTCGCTAAAAAGCAAAAAGGCGCCGATAGGCGCCTTTTTTACGTCTGCGGAATTACGCTTCACTGCTCTGCTTGCGACGTGCAGCATCGCTGTTACGGCTCAGCCATAGCGACAGCGCTTTCAGCGAATCATCAGTGAATTCATCACAGCGCGCGGTGATTTCTTCTGGCGTCATCCAGAAAATTTCATCCACTTCTTCTTCCTGCATCGCGAAGGGACCATGCGAAACGCAGCTAAACAGCGCGCCCCAGACGCGACAATGCTGATCTTCAAAGTAGAATTGTCCGTGTTCAGCGAACGGAACGGCAGCGATACCGAGTTCCTCTTCCGCTTCACGACGCGCAGATTCCAGCAGGTCTTCCCCACTCTGCACCACACCACCGGCAGTGGCATCGAGCATACCCGGCATGAAGTCTTTGATTTCAGTGCGACGCTGCACCAGAATTTTGCCCATGCCATCATGCACCACAATATAAGTGGCGCGATGACGCAGACATTGCGCACGCATCTGCGCACGGCTGGCCTGCGCAATGACTTCGTTCTCTTCGCTAACAATATCAACCCACTCGATACCGTCACCTGCCGTTTGATCCACCATCCGTAACCCTTTTCTGTTTTCGGCGTGCCCAGCACGCGCCTGTTGTCATGCTTTATTAGAATCTGCCGTAAGGTAAAGCGTTCTTTTCGCCTCCGCAAGGCGCATCGTGCTTAGCGGGTTTTACCGGATTCCGCTAACCATAGCTGCACTGAAGCACGCTGCCACTGGAACTCGGCATAGTGCTGCAGCTTCACCGGCAATGCATCGCCATGCAGCGCCAGGCGATTGATCATCACCGCCAAATCCGTATCAGCAATTGACCATTCACCAAACAAATTTTGCTGACCATCGGGCAGAAGACGCTGTACGGCGGAGATCAGTTTGCTGGCGGCCCGTTCACCTGCCTGCGTCAGGGGAGCAAAACGCTCACCGGCAAACAGCACTTCAGTAGGACGTTCGGCACGCAACGCCATCAGATCGCTACGTAACCACGCCTGTACTTCACGCGCATGCGCCCGTTTTTCGCGATCGCGCGGATAGAGTCGTTCAAACTCTGGCGCAGGAAAACGCTCTTCCAGATACTCAGCAATCGCGGAAGACTCCGTCAGGACAACATCATCAATTTGCAGCGTCGGTACCCGACAGGTCAGAGACAGTGCACGATACTCTTCATCCCATTGCGCGTTCTGCGATAAATCGACGCGCTTGAGAGTGAAGGGAATGCCCTTCTCGGTTAGCGCAACATAAACCGACATGGCGTAGGGGCTGAAAAAAGAAGAATCGGACCACAAAGTAATGGTTGGATAATTCATTGGCTGCCTCGGGTAAGGGTCAGGTGTGCTTCATGTTTACCGATTTTTATTTGCTAAGGCAATGGTGTGCTGGTCGGATCTTTACTCGCTAAGGCCAGCGCTAACTTTCCCTTTTTCTTCATAACCGTAAGCCCAGTCACGCCGCGCGTGCGCTTCTCTTCTATGCTGAATCTGAGCAAAGAAAAAATTACAAGGAGGCTCAACATGCATTTACTGATTACGGGCGGCACCGGGCTAGTTGGCCGTCACCTGATTCCGCGCTTATTACAAATTGGTCATCAGGTAAGCGTGGTGACGCGCGATGTCGCCGCCGCACGTGAAAAACTCGATCCTCGGGTGGCACTGTGGTCCGGCATCAATCAGCAGTCTGATTTAAACGGCATTGATGGCGTTATCAATCTTGCAGGAGAACCCATTGCGGACAAGCGCTGGACTGAACAACAAAAGCAGCGGCTGTGTGAAAGCCGCTGGCAGATCACCGAGCAGCTGGTTTCGCTGATAAACGCCAGCAGCAACCCACCTCAGTTTTTAATTTCTGGTTCTGCTACCGGCTTTTACGGGGATACCGGCGATCTGGTGCTCACCGAAGAAGACCCTGGACACAATGAATTTACCCATGCGCTGTGCGCGCGCTGGGAGCAACTCGCCTTAGCAGCGCAGAGCGATCGCACCCGCGTGTGCTTGCTGCGTACCGGCGTGGTGCTGGCCAAAGAAGGTGGCGCACTGGCGAAGATGAAGCTGCCGTTTAAGCTCGGCGTGGGCGGCCCAATAGGCAGCGGTAAACAGTATTTGCCATGGATCCATATCGACGATTTGGTCAACGCCATGCTGTGGTTGATCGATCACCCAGAACTGCGCGGACCGTTTAATATGGTTGCGCCTTACGCCGTACGTAATGAACAGTTCGCTGCCACGCTCGGCCATGTGATGCATCGCCCCGCCTTTATGCGTACGCCAGCCAGCGCCATCAAGTTGATGATGGGGGAATCATCGGTGTTGGTGCTGGGAGGACAACATGTGTTGCCGAAGCGGCTGGAGGAATCAGGCTTTGGTTTTCGCTGGTACGATTTAGAGCAAGCGCTGCAGGATGTCGCCGGTTGAATAATCAGGGCGGCACGTCGGCCGCCCTGAGGTATTAACTGCGCTGTTGCGCGACGCGAGATTTCAACGCCACAGGTTCACGGGTATGTCCCGGCTGAGGCACGCGAATGATAAAGGTCAGCACGCCGGCGAACACATACAGCACGGTGTAAGCCCACACCACACCAACGATATCGAAGAACGGCAGCAGTATTGAGGCAATGGCAGGCGCAACGAAATTACTTAATCCGGCCGACAGGTTATAAATCGAAACTGCAGCTCCTTTGTGATGGGGTTCGAGCGTTGGGAACACCGCTGTCATAGGCACAAAGGCCGCGACAAAAATACCCAACATTACCGCCGGAATCAGCGCCACCCAGAAGTTATGACCGGCATACAGCGGCAGGTAATAAAACGCCAGGCTGGAGATCGCCATACCGAGACAACCAAACCAGCGCACCTGACGGATCCAGCCCAGTTTCTCACCGGTAATGCCCCAGAAGATATTGGTGAAAATGGTGACGAAGAAGAATACGGCCCAAATTTGCAGCCACTCTGAGATGCTGAAGCCGAGGCGATCAACAAATAGCAGCGGCATAACGATTGCAAAGCCAAACAGCGACAGCGTATTGATGATGCGAATCAGACAGGCATAAAACACGTGCTGATTGGTAAACAGAATGGTCACCGCCCGCGACATCTCGGTCATTTTGTCACGCATTGGCAGATTAACGCGCGACCGGTCAACCGGCACATTGCGCAGGCTGAAGTAGGCCAGTACGCCACCGCACGCCACCCAAACGATCGCCAGCCACAGCGTACCGGTTTCACCGAGCATCGGGATCGTAAGACTCGGCAAATAGCTGCCACCACGCCGATACCCACCGAATACATCGCCCAGAACCAACCGGTAGCGGCCGCCAGTTTTTCACGCGGCAGCACCTGCACCAGCATCATCATGAATGAGTAGATGAACAGCGGATAGGCCAGACCGCGAATGCCGTAAAATAGCACCATTAGCGGATAGTTACGCATCCCCAAACCAAGCGACATAAACAGCGTGTGCATGACGATCCACAGCACAAACCCAATCATCATAGCGCGCTGTGGAGTAATCAATTCAGCCACCACGCCCGATGCCCATGCCGCCAGCGCGGCGGCCAGTCCATAGAACGTGAACACCACGGCCGACTGCGCCGGGGAGAAGCCCATGTCAGTGATATGACGCGACAGGAACGCCATCTCAAAACCGTCACCCGCCATAAAAATCGCAATGGCGAGGAAGCCCCAAAACATCTTTTTCGGTAAGCCAAACCAGTATTCGTTCGATTGCATCACAATCATCCTCTGTTCGGTAATCCGGTTAATCAGGCAGTAACGTACGCGCCTGCTGCTGTTGTGCGTAGAGTGTGCGGAACACCTGCAGTCGCTGTTGCAGTACGCTGCCGCGCGCGGCATCCGGCTGATAACGCGCCTGTTCCAATGGTTTAAGACAGACCTCGCTCTCCAGGCCGCCGTCGGCCAGCCACGCCAGGCGCGCTGCGCCTAATGCGCCAGACGCGCTGGCGGGATGCGTGACAATCGGCAGTTGCAGCACATCAGCAATCAACTGCGCCCATAGCGTGCTGCGAGCGCCGCCGCCGGTAAGGCTGCATTGATGAATCTGCCGCTTCGCATCGCCGAGCACGGCGAATCCATCTGCCAACCCAAACGCCACCCCTTCAATCACGGCGTAGCCCAGCAGCGCGCGAGGTGTTTCATGTCGCAGATTGAAGAAAGAACCCGAAGCATCGGGATCGTTATGCGGCGTGCGTTCGCCGGAGAGATAAGGCAGGAAAACCGGGGCATGACGCCGTTGTTCATCGCTGAGTTGTGCCATCTCGTCCATCAACTGGCTTTCGGTAACCGACAGCAGATTGCATAACCAGCGCAGGCAGCTGGCGGCACTAAGCATCACGCTCATTTGATGCCAACGGCCTGGCAAGGCGTGACAGAATGCGTGTACGCCAGATTGCGGATCGGCGAGTAAGCGATCGTTGACCACGAAAATCACACCTGAAGTCCCGAGCGAAATAAAAGCATCCCCCGGATTGACCGCGCCCACGCCCACCGCCGACGCGGCGTTATCTCCGCCGCCGCCCGCGACGCTAACCGAGGCCGATAAACCCCACTCACTTGCCAGATTGGCCTGTAGCGTGGCGCTAACCGCGCTCCCCTCCACCAAATCTGGCATCTGCGCGCGCGTTAACCCCGTGATCGCCAGCAGTTCATCAGACCAATCGCGCTGTGCCACATCGAGCCAAAGCGTGCCCGCCGCATCTGAGGGTTCACTGACAAAACGTCCCGTCATGCGCCAGCGCAGATAATCTTTTGGCAGCAGCACTTTGTCGATGCGGCGGAAAATCTCTGGCTCATTTTCCGCCACCCAGCGTAGTTTTGGCGCGGTGAAGCCCGGCATGATCATGTTGCCGCTCAACTGCATCATCTCCGGATGCTGCACGCGCAGTGCTTCGCATTGTGGCGCGCTGCGCGTGTCATTCCACAGGATGCAGGGCCGCAGCACATGCCCCTGCGCATCCAGCAGCACTGCGCCATGCATTTGGCCTGATAAACCAATGGCACGAACCTCGCTCCACGTTTGTGCGGCCTGCTGACGCAATCCAGCGATCACCTCGCCACAGGCTTGCCACCAGCGCTCAGGATCCTGCTCAGCCCAATGTGCGTGCGGACGCTGCACGTGCAGCGTGGCATGGTTAGAGGCAACGATCTCGCCCTGCGTGTTGATGAGAAGCGCCTTAAGTTCCGAGGTTCCAATATCAATGCCGAGATACATAATGCACTCCTTACACTGCGGCCAGCGCGCGTTCTGGCTGTTTTAGCCACTGCTGTAAATCGGCAACGCTGCGCGTGACCAGCGCATGGAAAGCTTTGTCCTGCGCCAGCTCGCCGAACAGCGCGCTATCGCTGAGGAACGCGTTAAGCGCATCGGCACGGGCAAACTGCTGGCGCAGCGCGTCCGCTTGCAGCACGCCATCCTGATATTGATACGGCAGTGCATCACTGGCCCAGCGCTGCAGGAACAGGAAAAATAGTGCCGGTAATACTGCGGTGGCCGCCGGCTCTGAACCGCGCTGATAGCATTCACGCAGCGTTGGCGTCACCATGCCGGGGATTTTCGACAGGCCATCGGCGCCAACGCGCTGGTTGGTGTCTTTGATGTAGGGATTGCTGAAGCGAGCCAGAACCACGTCGCGATAGTCGGCCAGATCCAGCGGGCTGGGTGACAGCGACGGCATTACGTCCTGCGTGACATAGTCATACGCTAGTTGATAAATCGCCGGCTGACGCGTGCTGTCATCAATATAATTAAGACCGATCAGCGTACCGGCCCAGGCAATCGCCGCGTGCGTGGCGTTGAGGATACGAATTTTTGCCTCTTCCCACGGCAACACGGAATCGACGAGTTCAACGCCAACCTTCTCCAGCGCCGGACGACCGGCAATAAAATCATCTTCGATCACCCACTGAATAAAGGATTCAGCCATCACCGCTGCGCCGTCGTCGTTGCCGGTGGCGGCTTTTACGCGCTCAGCCACATCCGGCGTAGGACGGGGTGTGATGCGATCGACCATGGTATTCGGCGAGGTCGTGTTTTCACGCACCCAATGAGCCAGAGCGTGATCGCCTTTTGCTGCAAGAAACGCGAGAAAGCCGTGACGAAAACGTTCGCCGTTATGACGTAGATTGTCGCAGTTGAGCAGTGTAACCGGAGCACCGCCGTTGGCAACACGCTGTGCGAGAATGCGCGCCAGCGCACCATAAATTGTGCGGATATCGCCTGTTACGTCGGCCTGTACATCACTCTGCGTGAGGTCAAGTTCATGTTCTGGCGTCAAGTAGTAACCCGCTTAGGTGACGGTAAAGCCAATGACCCGGGTTTCACTCTTTGCACCCTGATCAATCAGCGCGCTGATGCCGCTGTCACACGGCAGGATTTTGCGCAGCGACGTAATGGTTTCATAGGCGCGTTCGCCTTCTGGCGTAACGGTTTCCAACACGTATTCGCCCGCTTGCGCAGAGAGTTGGTTCAGCAGCGGCGCAGCATCTTCACGGATATTACCGAGTGCAATACCCCAGCTGTCATCGCCCTGCTCTCGTAATTTATGCAGGTACCATGCCTGATGCGCACGATGAAATGAGCCTGCGCCGATATGCATCCACACTGATTTACTGGTCATATTCGCCTCAAAATAAACATTTGCCACGATTAAGGGCATTTGCCCGATGGCGTGTAGCATAGTGCCTGCGGCAAAGAACATTCTGGGAGCTGAATCACAATTAACACTTTTGCTCGATTTTAGGGCTTTTGCTCAATTAACACTTATCCTCTCTCTCGCGTTAACATGGCACATCGTTTTTGGCGGAACAGCGTGATGAGCAGAGAAGAGAAAAAACAAGAACTGGCGGCACGCGCGGCCTGGATGTATTACGTCGCGGGCGTGACGCAGCAGGAGATTGCACGCGCGTTGGGCTTGTCGCGTCAGGTGGCGCAGCGCCTTGTCTCCAGCGCGCGTGAGATGGGTATGGTGAGCGTGAAAATTGATCATCCGGTGACGCACTGTTTGCATCTGGCGCGTGAGATTCAGGATAAGTTCGGCCTGACGCTATGCCGCGTGGTGCCTTCAGCCAATCTCGACGAGGATGCCATCCAGCAGATGCTGGCGGTAGAAGGTGCTGCTGTAATGTCGCAATACATTAATGACGAGCAACCGCAGGTATTTGGCATTGGTTCCGGTAAGACATTACGTTCGATGATCGATGCATTACCTTGGGTAGAACGGCCGCAGCATCAGTGCGTATCAATGATTGGCGCAATTGCGCGGGATGATTCGGGCACACGTTACGATGTACCGCTGAAGATGGCGGAGAAAATGCAGGGCAAGTATTTCTTTATCCCGGCACCGCTGTATGCCGATACCCCCGAAGATAAGGCGATGTGGATTCAGCATCAGGTGTACCAACGCGTGACGTTGCGCGCACTGCAGGCGGATGTGGCGTTTGTTGGCATTGGTGAGGTTCAGCCCGGATGCCCGCTGCATGCCGAGGGCTTTATTACCGATACGCAAGTGGCAGCGCTTAACGCGCGCGGCGTGGTTGGCGAAATGCTCGGGCACTTTTTCAATCAGCAAGGTGAGCGCGTGTTGGGTGAAACTGATGAGCTGCTCACCAGCGTACTGTTGGAGAGCCGAACGCAGCGGCAGATTATCGGCTTTGCCGGCAGCGAGCGTAAGTATCCGGCAATACGTGCCGCACTGCAGGGTGGTTGGGTATCAGGTTTGGTGACCGATGAGGATACCGCGCTGAGATTGCTGCAGGAATGAAATGGTGCGCATACATGCGCACCTACGAAGTAGGGTCGCCATTCATGGCGTAATGCTCGTCAGTTAAGCGTGAATCGGTCACCATGAATGGTGACCCTACGTGAATATCGCCGGGTTTTCGTAGGGTGCGCATTCATGCGCACCTGCATAAACAGGCATTTTTTTGCTTAAGTGAGCGGCATTACGCCATTCATGGCGACCAGGAATTACTTCAACGACCCCTTCAAGAACTGCTGCAAGCGCGGGCTTTTCGGGTTACCGAACAGCTCATCCGGCGTGCCCTGCTCTTCAATCTTACCCTGATGCAGAAAGATCACGTGATTAGAGACGTGACGAGCAAACTCCATCTCGTGCGTCACCACCACCATGGTTTTGCCCTCTTCGGCCAGCTTCTGCATGATGCGCAGCACTTCGCCGACTAATTCTGGATCCAGCGCCGAGGTCGGTTCGTCAAACAGCAACACTTCTGGTTCCATCGCCAGGGCACGCGCAATGGACACACGCTGCTGCTGGCCGCCGGAGAGATGTACCGGATATTTGGCGCGCGCGCGCGCATCAATACCGACCTTATCCAGATATTTAACCGCACGCTCGCGCGCTTCTGCCTTGCTCAGTCCTAGCACCTGAATCGGCGCCTCGGTGACGTTGTCCAGCACCGTCATATGGCTCCACAGATTAAAATGCTGAAACACCATGGTCAGGCGCGTGCGCAACATGCGTAACTGTTCTTTATTGGCCACTTTCAGCTGACCATCGGTATCACGCACCAAATTGATCTGCTGATTGTTCACCGCAATCGTGCCTTCACTCGGTTTCTCGAGGAAGTTAATGCAGCGCAAGAAGGTACTTTTCCCGGAACCCGACGAGCCAATAATGCTGATCACATCGCCGGCATTAGCCTGCAGTGACACACCTTTGAGAACTTCATGTTCACCGTAACGTTTGTGCAGTTCGGTAACGCTTAATTTATTTTCAGCCATAGTAATACTCAATGCGATGAAGAGGGTTTTACGTGCGCGAGGAAGCGTTGCTCAGCTTTGCGGAACACGCTAATCAGCCCGTAAGAGATAATCAGATACAGCACCGCAGCGATGCCAAACGCGGTAAACGGCTGATAGGTCGCCGAGTTGATATCGCGCGCGATTTTTAACAGATCCGGCACCGTGGCCGTGAACGCCAGCGCAGTGGAGTGCAGCATCAGGATCACTTCATTACTGTAAGCCGGCAGCGCCGTGCGCAGAGCCGAGGGCAAAATAATGCAACGATAGAGTTTAAACGGTGAGAAGCCGTAAGCACGCGCCGCTTCGATTTCCCCATGCGGCACCGAGCGAATTGCACCGGCAAAGATTTCGGTGGTATAGGCGCAGGTATTCAGCGTGAACGCCAGCAGCGTACAGTTCAGTCCACTGCGGAAGAAGGCGTTTAGCAACTCGTTGCCTTTCACCACTTCCAGCGTGTACATCCCAGAGTAAAACACCAGTAGTTGCACATACAGCGGTGTACCGCGGAACACATACGTGAACAACCATACCGGTGTGGAGATAAAGCGGTTGGAGGAGACGCGCGCAATCGCCAGCAATACCGCAAGAGAACCGCCGATCACAACCGAAAGAATCAATAACCACAGCGTAATTGCAATGCCGGTAAAACGATAACCATCGGTCCAGAGCAGCTGCTTCCAATACTCCTGAATAATCTCAATCATAGCTCGGCCCTTTTCACACCCACCGTGTAGCGGCGCTCAAGCCACCACAGCACGCCGTTCGACAGCGTGGTAAACACCAGATAAATCACCCCCGCCACAATCGCGAAGTAGAACGGTTGCCAGGTACTTTTGCCTGCCAGCTGCGTGGCTTTCACCACATCTTCCAGGCCCAGCAGCGAGACCAGCGCGGTCGCTTTCAGAATGACCTGCCAGTTATTGCCGATGCCCGGCAACGCAAAACGCATCATTGCCGGGAACAAAATACGACGGAAGGTTTGCGAGCCGGTAAAGCCGAAGGCGGTGGCTGCTTCGATCTGCCCTTTCGGCACTGCCAGAAACGCACCGCGAAAGGTTTCGGTGAAATAAGCGCCGTAGATAAAACCAAGCGTGATAATACCGGCGACCATCGGGTCGATATCAAACTGGGCCAGCCCCAGCGCATCGGTCAGTGTATTAAGTGCGATCTGCAATCCGTAGAAAATCAGCAGCATCAACACCAGGTCGGGCACACCACGAATTAAGGTGGTATAGCCTTCAAACAGCATCGCCAGCGGGCGATTGCGGGAAAGTTTGGCACCAGCGCCAATCAGGCCGAGCACCACCGCCAGCAGCACCGAGCTGAGTGCCAGCTCTAGCGTCACAAGGGTGCCCTTAAGGATTACATCGGAATAGCCATACAACATGGTTCAATCCTGTCGTGAGGAAAATGTAAAATTACCGCCTAATGCAAAGACGGCACTGACCAAGACATTCGAGTCGCAGGAAGGCGGCAAGTGTATGAATTCCCGGGAGCTTACACAAGTAAGTGACCGGGATGAATACACGTTGCCAACGCTCCTGCGGCTTGAAGGGCGACGGTCAGGAGACAGGATAATTAATCGCCGTAGACATTAAAGTCGAAGTACTTTTTAGCAATCTTGTCGTAGGTACCGTCTTTACGCATCTCGCCAAAGGCTTTATCGATCGCCGCCTTCAGGTCTGCATCATCTTTACGCAAACCCATACCGGTGCCGACGCCAAAGATTTTATCGTCTTTGACCGCTGGGCCGGCAAAGGCATATTTCGCACCGACCGGCTGCTTGAGGAAGCCTTCACTCGCCTGCACTTCATCCTGGAACGCAGCATCGATACGACCGGCATTCAGATCCTGGTAGACCAGATCCTGGTTAGCGTATGGCGTAACGGTGACGCCTTTCGGCTGCCAGTACTGTTTTGCATAGGTTTCCTGCGTGGTGCCCTGCAGCAGACCGATGTTTTTGCCTTTCAGCGATTCAATGGTTGGCTGCAGCGTTGAACCTTTTGGCGCCACTAAACGCGCATTAGCCGCATACAATTTCTCTGAGAAGGCAATCTCTTCCTGACGCTTCTCGGTGATAGAGAGAGAAGAGATGATGGCGTCAATTTTCTTCGCCTTCAGCGACGGGATCAGCGCATCGAAATCACTTTCCACATAAGTACATTTAGTCTTGATACGTTTACAAATTTCGTTGGCCAGATCGATATCAAAGCCAACCAGCTGGCCCTGCGCGTTCTTGGATTCGAATGGCGGATAAGTCGGGTCAGTTCCGATGCGCAGCGTCTGTGGTACAGCAGCGAAGACGCTCGCGCTACTTGCCATTGCCAGCATCAGAGAAAGAGCCAAAACTCGCTTTTTCATAGGTAACCCTCAAGTGAAGTGCTTATTGTTATGTGGTGCGTGATGTGTTGGTTTGCGCTCTAAGATGTGCACGTTTCATGCCAGTTCTGCTAATCGGCTAAAGCGTAAACAGGCGCGCTAAATACTCCGCCGGTAAGCGGCGCAAGCACTTAGTTTGTGAGGGAAATATAACAGCGGTGTAAGGAAGAAAAAGCGACATTGTTAACTTTTGGTGCACAAGATGCACGAAGAGTGATCGCGCACGCGAAATTGCACACAGTCAGTGCATTAATGCACCATTATGCACCGCTCCAGCGGGTGAAAAGATCTTCCGGTAGCTCAATATCAAACTGATCCAGCACGCGATTGACGGTTTGATCGACTAACTCACTAATCGATTGTGGGCGATGATAGAACGCCGGTACGGGCGGCATAATAAGCGCACCGAGTTCAGCTGCCGTGGTCATCGTGCGCAGATGCCCCAGATGCAGCGGCGTTTCGCGCACGCACAGCACCAGCTTACGCTGCTCTTTCAGCACCACATCTGCCGCGCGCGTCAGCAGGCTATCGCTGTAGCTATGCACAATACCGGAGAGCGTTTTCATCGAGCACGGCGCAATTGCCATGCCGAGTGTTTTATAGGAGCCGGAGGAGATGCTGGCGGCAATATCGCGCACGTCATGCACCACATCGGCCATCGCTTGCACCTCGCGCAGGGTGAAATCGGTTTCCAGCGCCAGCGTTTGACGCGCTGCGGGGCTGATCACTAAATGGGTTTCCACTTCCGCCAGCGGTTGCAGCACCTGCAACATGCGCACGCCGTAGATTGCGCCGCTGGCGCCGGAAATACCAATGATCAGTCGTTTCATAATTCAGCCTTGCCCGTTCAGATTGCGGCAATAATAGCGGCTACCTGAGCAAAAATACAAAAACAAACAGGGCGGGATTGCGCCCGCCCTGCCGTTACTCTGCCACAACGTGAAGCTTAGCCTTCGTTGTGCAGCTCTAAACCTTCTACTTCTGTCTGACGCGCAATGGCTTTGGAATCGTCGTTACGCAGCGACTGCAGATACTCAAGGTACTGCTGATCGACATCTTTGGTGACGTAAATGCCGTTAAATACCGAGCACTCGAACTGGGCGATATCGGGGTTTTCTTCACGCACCGCTTCGATCAGATCGTTCAGATCCTGGAAAATCAACGCATCGGCTTTAATCAGCTGACGAATCTCTTCCACTTCACGGCCGTGAGCGATGAGCTCGGTTGCGCTTGGCATATCGATTCCGTAGACGTTCGGGAAACGAATTTCCGGTGCCGCAGAAGCGAGGTAAACACGTTTCGCACCCGCTTCGCGTGCCATCTCGATAATCTGCTCTGAGGTGGTACCGCGTACGATGGAATCATCCACCAGCAACACGTTTTTATCGCGGAACTCGGCACGGTTAGCGTTGAGCTTACGGCGCACCGCGCTGCGGCGCAGCTGCTGGCCCGGCATAATAAAGGTACGGCCAACGTAGCGGTTTTTCACGAATCCCTGGCGATAAGGCTTGTCGAGGATGCGCGCGATTTCCAGCGCGATATCGGTGGAGGTTTCGGGAATGGGAATCACCACATCGATGTCCAGATCTTCCCACTCGCGGGCTATTTTCTCACCCAGCTTGGTGCCCATGCGCACGCGCGCACTGTACACCGAGATTTTATCGAGGAATGAATCCGGACGCGCAAAGTAAACGTACTCGAACAGGCAAGGATTAGTTTTCGGGTTTTCTGCACACTGGCGGGTAGACAGCTGGCCCTGCTCGGTGATGTACACCGCTTCACCCGGCGCAACGTCACGAATGAACTCGAAGCCCAGCGTGTCGAGCGCGACACTTTCTGACGCCACCATATATTCGGTGCGGCCATCAGCGATGACGCGCTTGCCCAGCACCAGCGGACGAATACCGTTAGGATCGCGGAAGGCGACCATACCGTGCCCGATAATCATAGAAACGACCGCGTAAGCGCCGCGCACCTGCTGATGCACTGCCGCCACCGCAGCAAAAATGTTGTCGGCTTCCAGCGGGTAATGCTGAAAACGGTCCAGCTCCTGCGCGAAAATGTTCAGCAGGATTTCGGAATCTGAGGTGGTATTAACGTGACGGCGGCCCGTTTCGAACAGCTGTTTGCGCAGTTCATGCGCGTTGGTCAGGTTACCGTTGTGCGCCAACGTGATGCCATACGGGGAGTTCACGTAGAAGGGTTGCGCTTCAGAGGCGCTCGAGCTGCCTGCCGTGGGGTAGCGTACATGGCCAATCCCGATGTTGCCCTGCAGACGCTGCATGTGGCGCGCTTCGAACACATCGCTTACCAGACCGTTGGCTTTACGCAAACGGAAGCAGTTAATAGCATCGATGGTACAAATGCCGGCGGCATCCTGCCCGCGGTGCTGAAGCACCGTTAACGCGTCATAGATTGACTGGTTTACTGGCATAAAACCGGTGATACCAACAATACCGCACATATTGTCATTTCCTCATTAGCCGCACTCCCGATGGTGTCACCGGGGTAAAAAACTCGACGTGCTTTTCAGGTAATCAAAAAACCACCTGATGATGTAACTGAACTGGGGAATAAGCTGCGACTGTTGCCAGTCCGGGCTTTTGGAAAAGCCGGTGAATGTATCAAGGAAGAAAAGCATAGCAGACACTATCAGCACGCCACGCAACGCCCCGAAACAGACCCCCAACACCCTGTCGGTTCCCGACAAGCCAGTTTTCTCAACCAGCGAGCCGATCACATAGTTCACGATGGCCCCCACAATCAGGGTGGCCACGAATAACACCGCGATGGCGATGCCGTTGCGAACCAGTTCGTCGTCAAAACCTGTAAACCAGACTGCAAGGTAGGCGTAATAATGACTGGCGACAAAAAACGCGCATCCCCAGGTAACGAGAGATAAGGCTTCACGGACAAACCCACGAATCAGGCTGACCAGAGCCGAAAAACCAACTACCGCAATAATGACGTAATCAATCCAGATCATGAACTCTTCCAGCCCAGTGCTATCGCACCCCCTGCATCCAGTTCGGGGCGCATTCTAACAGAAAAAGAAAACGTTTGCGTAGGGTTTTCCGGTTCTGTATCCGTAAAAAGGGCGATGAAAAAAACTTTCCTCGCCCCGTGTGTTATCAGCAATTTAATATGCTGATATTTAATGATTTTATTGTCGCGCTTCGCTACAAAAATTTTGTAAAGCCGCGCCTTTTTCTGCTATCGGCGCGGCTTATCAGCGCCCTATCGCGCGCTATAAGGTTTCACCACCCCACCCAGACCTGAGATGCTTTGCAGCTCGCTGAGAGAACCTTGCAGCTTCGCTTTGTTAGCATCCGGACCGACATAAATGCGGGTAATTTGCCCCTGCACCGGCGATGACGGAACGGTAAAGGCGCGATAGCCGGAGAGACGCAGCTGCGCCACAATCTCGCTCACTTTCGCGGCGTTCTTTAACGCACCCAGCTGTACCACATACGCCTGCCCCGTCGGCGCAGCTGGCTCACTCTGCTTCGGCGTTTCTGCCGGTTTTGGCTGCTCAACCGGTTTCGGCTGCTCTACTGGCTTCGGCTTCGGTTGCTCCACCGGTTTTGGCTTCGGCTGTTCTACCGGCTTTGGTTTCGGCTGCTCGACCGGTTTTGGCTTCGGCTGTTCTACCGGCTTCGGTTGCACCTGCTGATGTACCGGTGGCGGCGTCACTACGCTTGGCTCGGTATTCTGCGTCGGCTGCGCGCTGCCGCTGGTGGCAGTTTTGCCGCTCGCCGGGTTCTGAACCGCGCCTGCACCTTCCGGTGGCTGTGCCGGTAAAGGCTGTGTCACCGGTGGAACCATTTCACTGTCCTGCTGGTCGTCAGGCTTCGGCACCAGCGGAATAGCGGCGAACTCTTCTTTGTAATGCTTTTTCTTACCGTCTAGCAGGCCAGGCAAGACGATGACACCAATCGCCACCAAAATGACCGTACCGACTAAGCGATTTTGAAACTTACTTGCCACTGCCGTTCTCCGCTGCCATCGATTCCATAACCTGCGCTACGGTGTGGAAAGACCCACACACCAGAATCACATCTTCAGGACGCGCCTGCTGACGCGCCGCTTGCCAGGCTGCCTCAACGTTGCTGTAAGACGTTCCATTTTTCAGATGAGCCATGAGCTCATCAGCGGTTGCACCACGCGGACCGTCAAGCGGCGCGCAGTACCAGCAATCAACCTGTGGCGCCAGCGCGGCCAGCGTACCGGCGATATCTTTGTCATGCAGCATACCGACCACCGCATGCACCTTGCCACGCAATGGCTCAGCGGCCAGACGTGAAGCCAGATAATAAGCGGCATGAGGATTGTGCGCCACATCGAGAATCACGCGCGGCGATTCGCTCACGGTCTGAAAACGACCGGGTAAAATAGCGCGTGGCAGATGCTGACGAATAATCGCTTCACTGACGTTCAGGCCCGATGCACGCAGCGCGGTAAGCGCAGTCGCCGCATTCGGTAATGGCACCTGTGGCAACGGCAAATCGCGCAGTTCACCGTGCGCATCCTGCAACATCCAACTCTCGCCGGTCTGCTGCCACTGCCAGTCGCGATTGCGCTGCAACAGCACTGCCCCCTTCTCCGTCGCCACCTCCGCGATGGTGCCCGGCATATCGTCTTCCCCGACGATCGCCGGTTTGCCTGCACGGAACACGCCGGCTTTTTCGCGGCCGATGCTTTCGCGATCCGGCCCCAGCCAATCGGTGTGATCCAGCGCAATGCTGGTGATCACTGCGACATCAGCATCGACAATGTTGGTGGCATCAAGGCGTCCGCCAAGGCCGACTTCGAGAATCACCACATCGAGATTGGCATCGCGGAACAGATTGAATGCCGACAGGGTGCCGAACTCGAAATAGGTGAGAGAAATGTCACCGCGCCCGGCTTCAATTGCGGCAAAACTGGCGCTGTGCAGCGCATCATCCAGTTCCACACCCTGTACACGTACGCGTTCGGTATAACGCACCAGATGCGGCGAGCTGTAAACGCCCACGCGATAACCGGCGGCCAACAACAGCGTTTCCAGGGTGCGGCAGGTGGTGCCTTTACCGTTAGTACCGGCGACGGTGAAGACAAAAGGAGCGGGTTTGAGTAGATCGAGGCGTGCAGCAACACGTTGAATACGATCCAAACCGAGTTCAATGGCCTGCGAGTGCAGATGCTCAAGATAATGAAGCCACGTGGCCAAAGGCGACGTGGCTTGAGGAAGAGAATTATCCATGTGTCCCGTTCTTAATTAATACACATCATCCTTCAAGCTGCAGCGGCGTTGGCTGCGTTCATCCACCCCGGTCACTTACTGATGTAAGCTCCCGGGGATGTATTCACTTGCCGCCTTGCTGCAGCTCGAATGATTTCGTGTAGACGGTGCATTGGAGGAAAGAAACATCGCTGCGCCTTTCCGTTGCCTGTCAGGCTTCGTTGCTCTCCGGCTCAGCCACATCAGGCTGATTACCATCCTGCAGCGGTGCTGGCAGGTTCATCATTTTCGCCAGCAGGCTTGCCAGCTTAAAGCGCATTTCCGGACGACGGATGATCATGTCGATCGCGCCTTTCTCAATCAGGAACTCACTGCGCTGGAAGCCCGGCGGCAGTTTTTCGCGCACGGTCTGCTCGATAACGCGTGGACCGGCAAAGCCAATCAGCGCTTTCGGTTCCGCTACGTTGAGATCGCCCAACATCGCGAAGCTGGCGGAAACGCCGCCCATGGTTGGGTCGGTCAGCACGGAGATGTACGGCAAGCCGCGCTCCTGCATTTTCGCCAGTGCAGCACTGGTTTTTGCCATCTGCATCAACGATTGCAGCGCTTCCTGCATACGCGCACCGCCGGAAGCGGAGAAGCAAATCAGTGGGCAATTGTCTTCCAGCGCCTGCTCAACGCCACGCACAAAGCGCGCGCCAACCACGGAACCCATTGAGCCGCCCATAAAGGAGAACTCAAAAGCCACTGCCACAACGGGCATACCGTGCAGCGTACCTTTCATCGCCACCAGCGCATCTTTCTCGCCCGTGTCTTTCTGTGCAGCAACCAAACGGTCTTTGTACTTCTTTGAGTCGCGGAACTTCAGCAGATCCTTCGGTTCCAGCTCGCTACCCAGCTCAACCAGCGAACCTTCATCCAGCATGCTATGCAAGCGCTCACGGGCATGCATGCGCATGTGATGGTCGCACTTCGGGCAGACCTCGAGGTTACGCTCCAGCTCGGCGCGGTACAGCACCTGCCCACAGCTATCGCACTTGGTCCACACCCCTTCCGGGATGCTGGCTTTGCGCGATGGGGTGGCAGTGCTTTTATTCAGTATGCGTTCAATCCAGCTCATTGATGACCTTTCTGTTTAATGCTGACCTGGTCCAGTCTTCTCATTGCTGCTGAAATCACCTTCAGCAGGCCGTAAATGTCGCTCATTAAACCACAACCCGTTCACGCTGTGGATAAAAATCTGGTTACGCGCTTACTGTGACTTCTGCTGACGACGGTGACGCCATACTTCAATGACGCCAGGCAGTATGGAAACCACGATGATGCCGACGATCAGCAGCTTCAGGTTCTCTTGCACCACCGGCAAGTCACCAAACAGGTAGCCAGCGTAAGAGAACAGCAGCACCCACAGCAGCGCACCCGTCACGTTAAAGAGCGCGAAGTGGCGATAAGACATATGTCCCATCCCCGCCACAAAGGGGGCAAAGGTTCGCACGATTGGTACAAAGCGCGCAAGTATAATGGTTTTGCCACCGTGGCGATCGTAAAACGCGTGGGTTTTATCCAGGTAGCTGCGACGGAAAATTTTCGAGTTCGGATTACTAAACAGCTTCTCGCCAAACAAACGACCAATTGTGTAGTTCACCGCATCACCAAGGATGGCAGCGATCACCAGCAGCGTCACCATCAGATGTACATTGAGATCGTTACCCGGCAGCGCCGCCAGTGCCCCCGCCACAAACAGCAGCGAATCGCCAGGCAGGAACGGCGTCACGACCAAACCGGTTTCACAGAACAGAATCAGGAACAGAATGGCGTAAATCCACACGCCGTACTGCGCCACCAGCTCGGCCAAATGCACATCAATATGCAGAATAAAATCGATCAAAAAGTGGATAAACTCCATATAACCACGACTCCCCTGACATCCAACAATTAAAGGTTAATCCGCGAGGAACAACGGTCCCAACGCAGGCTGAGGTAATGCAAAGTGGGATGGATAATCCACCGCCACCAGATAAAGCCCCTCGGCTTTGGCGGTCGCCGCCGCCAACTTGCGATCTTTGGCCGCCAGCAACGTTGCCATCCACTCTTCCGGCTGATTGCCCGTGCCAATTTCCATCAGGCTGCCAACAATATTGCGCACCATATGGTGCACGAACGCATTGGCTTTGATGTCGACCACCACGTACGGTCCATGACGCGAAACGTTGAGATGCATCACGTTGCGCCACGGCGTGCGTGACTGACACTGCACGGCGCGGAACGAGGTAAAATCATTCTCGCCCAGCAGCGCCTGGCCGGCACGCTGCATCTTCTCCGCATCCAATGGATGGTAATAATGGGTAATACCCTTACCAAGAATCGCTGGACGTAGCCGATGGTTATAAATCACGTAGCGATAACGCCGCGCAGTGGCGCTAAAACGCGCATGGAACTCATCCGGCACCGCTTTCACCCAACGCACCGCGATGTCATCGGGCAGATTAGCGTTAACACCCAGCGTCCAGGCCGCATCGGCACGCGACGAGGTGGTTTCGAAATGCACCACCTGCCCGGTACCGTGCACGCCCGCATCGGTGCGGCCAGCGCAGAACACCACCACTGGATGATCCGCCACTTTCGACAGCGCTTTCTCCAGTTTTTCCTGCACGCTGCGCACTTCATTCTGCCGCTGCCAGCCGTAATAACGGCTGCCGTCATACTCAATACCCAACGCCAGCTTAAGCGTCTTACCTTCAGACAACATTAATAGAAATACTCCTGCACCAGCTTCTCGGCGGTTTTCACTGCCATCAATGCACCACCGAAGCGGATATTATCGGCGACTGACCAGAACTGCAGCAGCTCCGGAATGCCGTAATCATTGCGCACGCAGCCAATGCTCAGCACGTCGCTGCCAGACGCATCGCCCACTTGCGTTGGGTAATCGCTCTCTTCACTCAGGTTGATATCACCGGAGCGGCCGAGTTCATCGCGCGCTTCTTCTGCCGACAACGGACGCAGATTCTCCACGTGCACAATCTGCGCATTGCCATAGAACACCGGTGCCTGCACGCTGCTGACCGCAATCGGTAAACCTTCGTCCTGCAGCACTTTACGCACCTGCTCAACCACGCGACGCTCACTCTCCACGCTGCCGTTGTTGTCAGCCAGCAGCGGCAGAATGTTGAACGCCAGCTGGCGACCAAAATAGTGCTGCTCGGCAGGCACGCCGTTCAGCAAGCGCGCACTTTCACCGGCCAGACCATCAACTGCGGCTTTACCGTGGCTGGAGGCGGCAATCAGGTTGGTCACCTGCAGGCGGCTCAGACCTGCCAGATCCACCAGCGGCTTGATCGAACACAGCAGTTGGCTCACCAGGCTGTCGGCCACGGTAATAATATTGCGGTTGCGATAATCCGCCAGTACCTGTGGGTTCACATCCGGCACCACCAGCGGCACATCCGGTTCAAGCGCGAACAGGTCGCTGCTATCAATCACCAGACACCCCTGGCTGGCCGCTTCTTCGGCATAGCGCGCCGAGGCTTCTCGTCCGGCGGTGAAAAATGCCAGCTGCACCTGCGTCCAGTCAAACTCAGCCGCGTCCTGCACCAGCACGGTACGCCCCTCAAAACGTTTGTTCTCGCCGGCGCCATTTTCACTGGCCAGCAAATACAATTCACCAACCGGGAACTGGCGTTCAGCCAGCAGTTCCAGTACAGCGTTCCCTACTGCGCCTGTTGCGCCTAAAAGCGCGATATTCCAGCCGTCAGACATGTTGGTTTACTCCAGAGATTGACACAAAAACAGAAGGCGGTGAAAACACCGCCCGTGATTTAGGAATTATCCCCCGCAAAATTGCAGGTGATTGAATTAACTTTACAAACTGGCACGGAAGCCGAGTTGATTGAGCATCGCCGCCGTCTCGGCATTGTCGCAATTTACCTGGAGCGATGACCATTCGCGACGCTCTTCGTACTGCTTGCGCAGGCGATCAAACTCGCCTGGCTTTGCTGCCACTTTGCGCAGTGGCGCGTCGTCGCGGCGCACATCATACACCAGATGTACCAGGCGTTTTAGCGTTGGCTGATCGAGCGGGCCGCGCAGCGTGATCGCACCAAATTCCGGTGCAGGCAGCAGACTGTCTAACGAGACCTGCTGCGGCTGACCGATAAAGTCACACCAGGCTTCAAACACCTGCGTAGTGCCGCGCGCTTTACCTTCCAGCGTGTAACCAGCGATGTGTGCAGTGGCGATATCCACTTTATCCAACAGGTCGAGCGATAAGTCCGGCTCCGGCTCCCACACATCCAGCACCACGCTGAGATCGTGGCGCATCTTGAGGATTTCCAGCAGCGCGGCGTTATCCACTACCGGACCGCGACAGGCATTGATCAGAATCGTGTTGGGCTTGAGCGCCAGCAGCAGCGCCGCATCGGCCAGATGCCAGCTTTTATACGGCCCTTCTTTAAACAGCGGCGTATGGAAGGTGAGGATATCGGCCTGCGCCACCAGCTCATCCAGTGAATGGAAGGTTTCCTTATCGCCACGATCGGCGCGCGGCGGATCGCATAACAGCGTTTTCACTCCCCAGGCTTCCAGACGTTTCTGCAAGCGCCCGCCAACATTGCCCACGCCAACGATGCCCACCGTACGATCGCGCAGTTCGAAGCCATCGCGTTCCGCCAATAGCAGCAGCGCAGAGAAGACATACTCCACCACCGCAATCGCGTTACAGCCCGGCGCGGCAGAGAAACCAATGCCTGCCGCCGCCAGCGACGCATCATCAATATGGTCAGTTCCCGCGGTGGCGGTGCCGACAAACTTCACCGGCGTGCCGGCCAGCAGCGCTGCATTCACTTTCGTGACCGAACGCACCATGAGCCCGCTGGCATCCTGCAGCTCAGCTTCCGGCAGCGGACGTCCCGGCACCGCTACCACGTCACCGGTGCGGCTGAACAGTTCACGGGCATAAGGCATATTTTCATCGACGAGAATTTTCACTGCGGCGGTCCTGTCTGGTTGAGATCAACGGGGCATATTTTGGCATAAAGCCAGGGATTAACCTAACCGGCTGCGATAGCGATCCGGCGTCGTTCCGGCCTGTTGCTGGAACATCACAATCAGCGCTGAGGCTGAGCTGTAGCCCAGTGCATGAGCGATGCCCTGCACGCTGCAGCCCTGCTCAAGCAGCGCGATGGCGCGTAAAAAGCGTAAACGCTGACGCCATTCGCTGAACGACATGTTCAGCTGCTGCTGACAGCGTCGCGCTAGCGTACGCTCGGTGGTAAACACGCGCTTTGCCCATTGTGCCAGCGTGGTGTTATCACCGGGATGGGCTTCAAGCGCCCGCAGAATCGGTGCGAGGAATTTGTCATCGGACATCGGCAAATAGCTGTTGTGCACTGGCGCAATGTGCAGGCGATCCATCAGCACTTCACACAAACGCCAGTCGGCCTGCGTCTGCGGCTGCTCCAGCTCGCGGCGGGCGAAATCATTCATGATGGCGTGCACGAGGGTATCGACATGCAATAAACAGGCTTTATCCGGCATGCCACTGCAGAGATCGGCGGCGATGTTGAAGGTACGAAAACGCGCGTCGTTATGGTTATAGCTACTGTGCCGATGCCCTGCCGGGATCCAAATCGGTATATCGGCAGGCGTCAGCAGGCGTTCGCCTTCCACTTCTAACTCCAGCACGCGACAGGTGACAAATATGACCTGCCCCCAATCATGTGCGTGCATCAGATATTCGGTTTTCGCGTTAACGGCATCGTAGCGCATGAAGTAGCGCAGCAGAGGTGCATCAATCGGCGGCTGATATTCGACTTGAAGATTCATTCTGTCCGGTCACTAACAAATATTGTCCGATTTTAACTATCTAGTCCAAACCGGTCAAACGTAAACTATTCGCGATTATCTGAGGAGCTGTACTATGAATTTTTTGTTTCCGCTGATCGCGGTGCTGATTTGGTCGATCAACACTATCGTTAGCAAACTCTCGGCAGGAAGTATCGATCCTGCGGCGATCTCCTTCTATCGCTGGCTGCTAGCATTGGTGGTGTTGGCCCCGTTTTGCCTGCCGGGCGTCTGGCGTCATCGTCACACCATAAAAAGCAACGGCTGGCGACTGCTGATTCTCGGACTGCTCGGCATGGTGCTGTATCAGAGCCTCGCCTATTACGCGGCGCACAGCGTATCGGCAGTGATGATGGGCATTCTCGGCGCCACCATTCCGCTGCTGACCATTCTGCTCAGCCTGATAGTACTGCGCCTTGCCCCCACGCGAGGCATTCTGATTGGCGGCGTGCTGTCCTTCGTGGGTTTGGTATGGCTGGTAAGTGAGGGCAATCCGGCGCAGTTGCTGAATCAACGTCTTGGTAATGGCGAGTTGATGATGCTGGCGGCATCAACCTCGTACGCGCTTTATGGCGTGTTGACTAAGCGCTGGGCGATTCCACTGCCCACCTGGCAAAGCCTCTACGTGCAGATTTTCTTTGGCGTACTGCTGCTGATTCCCGGCTTCGTGCATGCGCCAGATGTATCGCTCAACGTGCATAATCTGCCGCTGGTGCTGTATGCCGGGCTATTTGCGTCAATTATCGCGCCTTTCCTGTGGATTTTAGGCGTTCAGCGCCTTGGTGCCAGTACCACCAGTCTCTTCATGAATTTTGTACCGGTTTTTACTGCGGCTATCGCCGTCTTGTTCCTGCATGAGCAGCTGCACGCTTATCACTGGATTGGTGGCGGCATGACTTTGGTGGGCGTCATTCTGGCGCAACGTTTGAAAACCCCGTTACGCAAGCCGCGTAACATTATCCTTCCCGATCCCGCCCCCTGATTTATTATCCGGAAAGACCGTAGCCCCCGTGGATTTCCCGGGGGCTTTTGCTATCATGTGGCCTCGTTTTTCCGGCGCACCCGGATCTGACCCGTTTTTCAAGGATTCCGCCATGCAACCTCTCAGCGGTCCCGGTGTGCCCGCGGGCGATCGTTCATCTTTAACGCCAGCAACTGGCCCAGCTCGTCCTGGTGGCCCCGCCGGTGAACAACCGTTATCCCCTGCCCAGCGCACCACGCTGGAACGCCTGATTGTACGTATCATGTCACTCAGCACGCTAAAAGCCCCGGAACTGTGGGCAGGCGTGCGTCACGAAGTTGGCGTGAAAAATGAGAGTGAGCTGCAATCACGTCATTTCCCGGCGGCAGAACAGCATCTCAATGGCCGTCTGACCCAGGTACAAAACAGCCTTGCCACGCGCCAGCTGTTACAGCAGCTGCTGGAAAAATTGCCGCAGGGCAATAATCGCCAGGCAGTGAGCGACTTTATTCGTCAGCAGTTTAACCAAACGGTATTGAGCGGATTGTCGCAGGATCAGCTGCGCCAGGTGCTGACCATGCTGCAAAACGGCCAGATGGCAATTCCGCAGCCGCAGCAAACGCGATCTTCCGATCGCAGCTTGTTGCCGGCAGAGCAGCAATCGCTGAATCAACAGGTTACACGTCTTGCCGCTACTACCGGGGAATCGCCGGTGAAGCTGCTGGCCGACACCTTGAAGCTGGTAAACCTGAAAAGTGGCGATCCGATTCCATCCCGCCACTTCCCGCTGCTGACGCAATATTTGCAGGTGCGGCAGACGCTGGGTCAGCACAGCGCGCCGACCTTGCAGATGCTGGAAACCTCGCTGAAGCAACCGCTGACGCAGGATGAGCAGCGATTGCTGGAGGATTACAGCCAACAGCGTTTCCAGGCGATGCCCCATACCGTTCTAACGCCAGCGCAAACGCAGGATCTGCTGAATCTATTATTTAGCCGTCGCGCCGAAAAGCTGCACGAACAGCCGCTGGCCGATAGCGAGATGCACCCGCAGCCGATTTGGTCGCCGTTTATTCAAATCCTGCCGCAGCCGCTGGCTCAACGTCCAATGCTCACGCTGATTGTCGGACTCTTGGTGTTCACCTTCCTGCTGTGGTTACTTATCTAGCAGCCACAGTGTGCAGCGGGCGAGGCAGATGGCCATTCGCCTGCTGTCGTTCCCCATGCCATTGGATGACCGTCGCGCTTCCAGAAATCCAGCCCACCAATCAGCTCTTTCACCTGAAACCCCAGCGACGCCAGCTTGAGTGCCGCTTTGGTTGAGCCGTTACAGCCAATGCCGTCGCAATAGGTGATGTAAACTTTGCTGCGATCGAGATGCGCGGTCGATGCCGCATTCATGGTGCGATGCGGGAACGAGATGGCGCTGCAAATATGCCCTGCCTGATAAACGTCCTCAGAACGTGCATCGATCACTACGATCGCGCTGATACCCTGCGCCAGATCTTGCGCTAAATCCCACGCATCGGTGTAAAAGCTCAGTTTGTGCTGCAAATACGCCACGCTTTCGTTTGCGCTGGCCGGAGCGAAATTTAAGACCGCTGACATTGCCTTCTCCCACTGTGATTTTTTCTCAGTTTACGGCAAAGTGGTCTGCATACTGATACCACTTCTATCACCCCAATAAGACCACGATGAAGACCTCATTTTTGGCGCTATTTAGCCACCAGACCCAAGGCGGCCTGCGCGAACGGTTGTGCAATACCCTACGTCAGGCAATTGCCAACGGTCATCTGCAGCATGCGCAGCAACTGCCCGCCAGTCGCCAGCTGGCAATCGATTTATCACTGTCACGCGTTACGGTCGAGGCTGCTTATGCGCAGCTGGAGAGCGAAGGTTATCTGCAGCGCCAGGGCGGACGCGGCACGTTTGTCTCGATTCGCATGCCGCCGCCCAAGCCGAAAAGTCGGGTCGCTTGCTCACCGCGTTTTTCCCAGCGTGGTCAACAGGTGCTGGCGACTGGCGGCTGTCAGGATCCGCCGTTTCCTCACGCCTTTGCCGCCGGTTCGCCAGAGTTACGCGCTTTTCCGCATGCACAGTGGCGTCGCATCACTCATCAGGTGCAACGCTCACTGGGCAGTGGCGTAATGGGCTATGGCGACCCGCTTGGTCTGCCGTCGCTGCGCCAGGCCGTGGCGGATTATCTGGCGCTGTCGCGTGGCGTGCGCTGCTCGGCAGAACAGGTGGTGATGCTCACCAGCTCACAGCAGGCGCTGCAACTGCTGGCGTTAATGTTCCTTGATGCGGGCGACGAGGTGTGGCTGGAGGAGCCGGGTTATCCCGGGGCGCGCAATGCGTTTCTCGCCGCCGGTGCGCGCTGTCGCGCCATGCCGCTGGATGCGGAAGGAGCGATGCCGCTCAGTGGTAGCGCGAAATTAGTGTATCTCACGCCCGCCCATCACTACCCAACGGGCACAGCAATGAGCCTGGCGCGCCGCCTGCACTGGCTGGCATGGGCGCGCCAGCACGATAGCTGGCTAATTGAAGATGATTACGACAGCGAATTTCACTACGAGGATCGCCCTGCTCCAGCGCTGCAAGGCGTAGAAACCGAAAGTCGGGTCATCTGTCTCGGCACCTTTTCCAAAACGCTGTTTCCCTCGCTGCGTCTGGCGTGGATGGTGGTGCCGCCGCAGTTGGTCCAGGCGCTTGGGCGCGCGCGCAGCGTGATGGACGGCCACAGCGCGATGTTGCCACAGGCAATCACTGCGGAGTTTCTGCAGCAAGGCCATTTTGCCAGCCATCTACGCCTGATGCGCCAGCTGTATCGCAGTCGACGTGACTGTTTACTGGAGCAGATCAATACGCGACTGCAACCCTGGCTCCAGCCGCTGCCGGCGGCAGGAGGTTTGCAGTTAACAGTGCAGTTGCTGCAGGGGGATGAAGCGCACTTAACCGAACAGGCTAAAGCGCGAGGATTACTGTTACCGCGGCTGTCACCGCTCTATGCGGGCGAAGCGCAGCAAGCGGGCTGGCTATTGGGATTTGCCGCGCTGACGCCCGGTGAGATTATCAGCGCCTGCGATAAGCTGGTTACGCTGCTGTCGCACGACGCGAAAACGTCCAGGTGACCAGAATCCCCAGCGCAGCGCAGCAGGCACCCGCAACATACACGGAACCGTAACCCAGCGCCGTCGCCAGTAAACCGGTCAATGGTCCGCTGGCGCCATAAGCAATATCCTGAAAAGCAGAGAAGCCGCCGAGCGCGGTGCCGCGGATCTGCGGCGATACGCGCCTGATGACTTCCACACCCAGCGCCGGGAAGATCAGCGAGCAGCCGCAGCCAGTCAATGCCGCGCCAATCAGCGCCATCCAGCCGGAACTGGCCAACGCCAGCAGCAGTAATCCGGCGGTTTCCACCAGCAGCGATACCATCGCCACGCGCACGCCGCCGTGACGATCCGGCAAACCGCCAAAGAACACGCGCACCAGTACAAAGGCGCAGCCAAACGCCGTGAGCGCAAAACCGGCATTGCCCCAGTTTTCCGCCGCAAAGTAGAGCGAAGTAAAGGTACCGATGACAGCAAACCCGGTGCCCTGCAGCGCCAGCGCCAGCCCCGGCTGGAAGATGGTTTTTACCACGCTAAACAGCGATGGCCGCTCGCCGCCAACAACCGGCACTTTGCGAATCCAGCCATTGATTGCCAGCGATAGCAGCGGTAACAGCAGCGCCACTGCGCCAAGTGCTGCAAAACCGCCGTGCTGATTAATCAGCAGCCCCAATGGCGCACCCGCCGCCAGCGATCCGTATATCGCCATGCCATTCCACGACATCACCAGACCTGAACGTTTACTGCCGACCAGCCCCATGCCCCACGTCAGATTTCCGGTGAGCAGCAAACTTTCGCCAAATCCCAGCAATAGTCGCCCTAGCGCCAGCAAACCAAACTTCGCCCAAGGGGACACCGGTAATAGTGCCGCCGCCAAATAGGCTACGCCGACCAGCGCGATGGCCATCATGCCATGCTGCGTAGTGAGCTTCGCACCATGCTGATCGGCACGCCGTCCAGCAAAGCTGCGCGTTAGCAGCGTGGCAAAAAACTGAATTCCTACCGCCACGCCGACCATCAGATTACTCATGCCGAGTTGCTGATGCACATACAGCGGGATCACCGGCAGCGCCAAACCGGCAGTGAGATAGGTGAGAAATACCGCAAATGAGGTGCAGGCTAACGGCAATACTGATTGCTGCTCTGCGCTGGCAGTGGGGATCATCGGGCGGCGAACTCCTTGTCATAACCAGACACGCGCTTGCTGCCATAACAGAAACGGGATATTTGGTTCACATTTAATGGGAATTGATAATTTTGTTTCGGATGGAGAGAGAGTGTAGGCAAGCAGGAGGTGGATTGTCAAAACAACAAGGGCCGGATAACCGGCCCTTGAGATAATACTTGCATCATTCGGTCGCCATAAATGGCGCCCCTACGAAGGCATAACGGGGTTTTCGTAGGGTGCGCATTCATGCGCACCTTGTAAAATCTGCAATTACGCTGGCAGCTTACGCATGGTTAACGTGGCGTTGGTGCCACCGAAACCAAAGCTGTTCGACATCACGGTAGTCAATGCTTTTTCGGTCGGCTTGGTCACAATGTTCAGACCTTTACCCGCTTCATCCAGCTCTTCAATATTGATGCTTGGCGCGATGAAGCCGTGCTCCAGCATCAACAAGGTGTAGATCGCTTCCTGCACGCCAGCCGCACCCAGAGAGTGGCCAGTCATCGCTTTGGTCGCAGACAGAGAGGGTGAGTTATCGCCGAATACTTCGCGAATCGCACCCAGCTCTTTCACATCACCCACTGGCGTTGAGGTGCCGTGGGTGTTGAGGTAATCGATTGGCGTATCAACACCTTGCATCGCCATCTTCATGCAGCGCACTGCGCCTTCGCCTGAAGGTGCTACCATATCTGCGCCATCGGAGGTGGCGCCGTAACCGACGATCTCAGCATAAATATGCGCGCCACGTGCCAGAGCATGTTCCAGCTCTTCTACTACCACCATACCGCCGCCGCCTGCAATGACGAAACCGTCACGGTTGGCATCGTAGGTACGTGACGCTTTTTCAGGCGTTTCGTTGTATTTGGTCGACAATGCGCCCATCGCATCAAATTCACAGGCCATTTCCCAGCTCAGCTCTTCGCCGCCGCCTGCAAAAACGATGTCCTGTTTGCCCAGCTGAATCTGCTCAACGGCGTTGCCGATGCAGTGTGCTGAAGTGGCACACGCTGAGCTGATGGAGTAGTTCACGCCGTGGATTTTGAACGGGGTTGCCAGGCAAGCAGATACGCCTGAACCCATGGCTTTGGTCACTACGTAAGGACCAACGGCTTTCAGGCCGCGCGGGCCACGCATAGCGTCCGCACCAAATACCTGATAACGCGGAGAACCGCCGCCAGAACCAGCAATCAGGCCAACACGTGGGTTTTGCTGATACTGTTCGTCAGTCAGGCCTGAATCCTTAATCGCTTCAGCCATAGACAGGTAAGCGTAGATCGAGGCATCACTCATAAAACGCACGATTTTGCGATCGATGAGCCCGTTGGTATCCAGTTTGACGTTGCCCCATACGTGGCTGCGCATACCGGCATCTCTCATCTCTTCGGAGAAAGTAATACCGGAACGGCCTTCACGCAGAGAAGCCAGCACTTCTTGCTGGTTATTACCAATGCTGGAAACAATACCCAGGCCAGTAATCACTGCACGTTTCATTCAATAGTCCTCGTTCCACTCTTTTGGATTGACGTGCACTCTAGCGTACAGTTGTAAGCCGAACAAGTCCGATCAGCCATTTCGTTTTGTAAATTTGCGTCATGTCACGTCTGTCGCTAAACTCGCGCCACTGCCTGAAATATGAGCCTTTCCCCGTGAAATTTACCCCAGTAGAACATGCCCAAATAAACTGGAATGAACAGGGTACACCTGTGTCCCGAGCGTTCGGTGACGTCTATTTCTCCAACGACAATGGGCTGGAAGAGACGCGCTATGTTTTCCTTGACGGTAATCATATTCCGCACCGTTTTGCCGATCATTCGCGCGATTTATTTATCGTCGCCGAGAGCGGTTTTGGGACTGGTCTGAACTTTCTCACACTGTGGCAAGCGTTTGATCGCTTCCGCGCCGAGCATCCCACGGCCCCACTCCAGCGCCTGCACTTTATCAGCTGCGAAAAATACCCGCTGACGCACGAGGATTTGATCGCTGCGCATGCGCATTGGCCTGAGCTCCAGCCGTGGGCTGAACAGCTACAACAGCAGTGGCCGCAGGCATTGCCGGGCTGCCAGCGCGTGCTGTTTAACGGTGGCGAAGTCACGCTGGATCTCTGGCTTGGTGATATTAACGCGCTAATTCACACCTTTGATGACAGCCTTAATCGCCAGGTGGATGCGTGGTTTCTTGATGGCTTTGCTCCGGCGAAAAATCCGGAGATGTGGACGCCAGCCCTGTTCGCCGCCATGGCCCGCTTAGCGCGTCCGGGCGGCACGCTCGCCACCTTTACGGCGTCTGGCTTTGTGCGCCGTGGCTTGCAGGACGCTGGTTTCACCATGCAGAAGCGCAAAGGATTTGGCCACAAACGTGAGATGCTGATCGGTGTGCTGGAACAGGCAGCTGAGCTGCCGCACAGCCAGCCGTGGTATGCACGACCGCAAGCTGCAAGCCAGGAAGTCGCGCTCATTGGCGGCGGCGTCGCCAGCGCAGTGCTGGCCTTAGCGTTGCTGCGTCGTGGCTGGCGCGTGACGTTATATTGCGCCGATGATGCGCCAGCGTTGGGGGCATCCGGCAATCGTCAGGGCGCGCTCTATCCGCTGCTCAATCAGCACGATCCGGCATTGGCGACCTTTTTCCCTGCCGCCTTTGGCTTTGCTCGTCGCCTGTATGATTGGGTGCCGGTGGAGTTTGAGCATCACTGGAGCGGCGTGCTGCAGCTCGGCTGGGACAGTAAAAGTGCGGATAAAATCGCGCAGATGCTCAACATGGACCTACCGCGTGAAATCGCTTATGGCGTAAATAAAGAAGAGGCGGAAAAGCTCGCAGGTGTCGAACTGGGTTTCAGCGGCATCTATTATCCGCAGGGTGGCTGGCTTTCCCCTTCCCAGTTAACCAGTAATTTGCTGGAGTATGCACAAACGCAAGGCCTGCGCGTTCACTGGCTGCATCAGGTAACGCAGCTTAAGCGGAACAATGAAAGCTGGACGCTGCACTTTAGCGATCGGCCATCTGTGCAGCATCAGCAGGTGGTACTGGCGAATGGTCACGCCTTGCTGGATATCGAGCAAAGCAGAATGCTGCCGGCATATGCGGTAGCCGGTCAGGTGAGCCACGTGCCGACTAATGATTCGCTCGGCGAACTGCGCACCGTGCTCTGTTACGACGGCTATCTCACGCCGGTTAGTCCGAATTTCGCTACCCATTGCATTGGTGCCAGCTATCACCGCGGCGATACCACGACTGATTTCCGTGCCGATGACCAGCAAGAAAACCGTCAGCGGCTGATCAACTGCCTACCGGAAAGTGCATGGCCGCAGCAGGTAGATGTATCAGATAATCAGGCGCGCAACGGTGTGCGTTGCGCCACGCGCGATCACCTGCCGATGAGTGGCAGCGCGCCCGATTATGACGCTATTTTAGCGCAGTATGCGGATCTTCCCGCGCAGCGTGCACGCGCTGAAGCCGTGGCCGCAGCGCCAGTGCATGCAGGGTTATTTGTGCTGGGTGCGTTGGGATCGCGTGGTTTATGCAGTGCGCCGCTGGCGGCCGAAGTGCTGGCAGCGCAAATGAGCGGCGAACCCCAGCCGCTGGATGCGGCGACGCTTGCGGCATTGAATCCAAATCGCTACTGGGTACGCAAATTGCTGAAGGGTAAAAAAGCGGCTCGTTAATCTGCGGGGCGAGCGATCGCCCCCACAGCTTAAGCGCTCTGACGCGCCTGCAGGAACAGATTGTCCCACATCCCCGTAACCAACGCCTGATCGCGTGGCGACAGTTCACCAGCCGCAATGGCTTTTTGCAGGCTATTGGTGACATGCGTCTGCAGCGCTTCCGGCGTATGTTCGCCGCTCAGTTCAATCTCCGCCACCGCCAGGGTCAGATGACCACGCAGATAGCCGCCAGCAAACAGCTCGTCATCGCTGGCGTGATCGACCATATCATCAATCAGGGCCAGAATGCGGGTTTCAAATTCTACGATCATCTCTTCCTCTCTTCTTATAATGCCATCGCGGATCACAGGTCTTCCGGCCAGGGAAACTGGGCCGCCGTCAACGCCGGCGTGCCGTAATAATTCATTAATGCATCGATGAAACGGGCCGGACGTGCCGGAATACCCTGCTCCAGATAAGTCATCACCTGAGCATGAACCTTACGCTGAAACGCTATGCGATCTGGCTCACAATCGCCTTCGAGATTGTCACAACTTACGTTGAAGGGAAAGCCCGCCGCAACGCAGAACAACCACTCCAGCGCCTGCGGTTTGACCTCAACGGCTTCAAACTGGCTCTGGGTTTGCGCATCACGCCCGTCCGGGCAGTACCAATAACCAAAATCAACCAGCTTGCGACGCGCTTCACCGGCAATACACCAGTGGGAAATTTCGTGCAGCCCGCTGGCGTAGTAGCCGTGGGCGAACACCACGCGATTCCACGGCGAGGTTTCATCCGCTGGAAGATAAATAGGTTCGTCGTCGCCTTTAATTAGACGCGTCTGAAAATCGTCAACGAAGCAGCCATCAAAGATGGCAATCAGCTGATCGTAATGGTGTGTTGTACTCATAATTTTTAATCTTTAAAAAAAACCGGCGCCATTGTCGCACTGGCTGCCGGTCTTGACGAGGATTGGATCACAGGGTTGCCAGCCAAGCCATGAATGCACTGCCGTGACTATCCCATAATAATTTAGCGCTCATCACCGCCGAAACCGTCACTACCATTGGGCGAATGAGCTTCTGACCGCGGCTCAGCACCAGCCTGGCGCCGAGGCGCGCACCGATAAAGGCACCCAGCAGCATAATCACGCCAGTGCCCCACACCACTTTTCCACCGAACATAAAGAACAGCAAGCTGCCGAAATTCGAGGTGAAATTTAGGATTTTGGCGTGAGCAGTGGCTTTCGCCAGATTGAAGCCGCAAAGGGTAACGAAAGCCAGCGCGTAGAAAGAACCCGCGCCCGGGCCAAAGAAGCCGTCGTAGAAACCGACGCAGCCGCCGCCCACCAGCGCATAGGGCAAACCGTGCAGACGACGTTCGCGATCCGCTTCCCCCAAACGCGGCATCAGCAGGAACCACAAACCGATGCAGATCAGTAGCAAAGGCAAGATTTGCCGCAAAACGTCCGCTTGCAGATGCTGAATCAGGATGGTGCCGCCGATTGCGCCAAGAAACGTCATGGCGATATTCAGCCACTGCTCATTTAACTTCACCGCACCGCGACGAATGAAATAGAGGCTGGCGGAGAAGGAACCGCCGACCGATTGCAGCTTATTGGTGGCTAACGCCTGAGCGGGTGAGAGCCCGGCCGCCAGCAAAGAGGGTACGGTGAGCAAGCCGCCGCCTCCGGCAATCGAGTCGATGAATGCCGCCAGCATTGCCACAAAAAACAGCACGCCGATGACCAGCGGGCTGACAACAAAAAGATCCATCAACCATCTTCCTAAATAATCTCGATAATTCAAGCTGCAGGAAGGCGGCAAGCTCGTTCATCCCCGGGAGCTTACATTAGTAAGTGACTGGGGTGGACGAGCGCAGCCAACGCACCTGCGGGTTGAAGAATCGAGGTTATAACAAATGTTTATCTAATAAAGCCTGACATGACGGCGGTAACGGCGGCGGCGTTTTCTTCACCGGCGGCGTGCTGCCAGGTTTTTTCGGCAGGAACCAGCTGTCCAACTCGGCACCACAGCCATCACCTGGCGGCTGCGGGGCCTGCTCCTGGCACTCAAGGCTGCCTGCTGGGCAACGCAGACGCACGTGCATATGTGCGCGATGGGCAAACCACGGACGCACTTTATTCAGCCACGCACGATCGCTACCGGCATCAGCACAAAGCTGTCTTTTAATCGCCGGATTAACGAAAATACGCGTCACTTCATCATCTTTCGCTGCCAGCTTAATCAAGCTATCAATTTGTGGCTGCCAATGGCGTGCGATCACCTGCTTATCGTCCGCAGAGACCAAATCTAGCGGCTGCGGCTTCAGCAGTTGCTGTGCACTCCAGCGCGTTTTTGGCAGTTGCAGCCAGATGTCCACATCCAGACCGGTTTGATGGCTGGCGTGGCCGCTGCTAAAACGGCCGCCTGCCGCCATGCCCATATCGCCAATCAGCACCTGGCCCAGCTGCAGCTGATGAACCTGCGTACTGAGGCGCTGAATAAAGGCGATCAAGTCTGGATGGCCGAAGTAGCGGCGCTGATCCTGACGCATCACCTGATAATTTGGTGAGTTCAGCGGTAGCTGCTGCGCACCAACAATACAGCCGTTGGCGAAACCGCCAATCGACTGCGGGTTGCCGGCAATCGGCTGATGGATTTGCTGCCACGGCGTTGCGGCAACGGCCGCCGCACTGCACAACAGCGCGGCACAGGTGATGAACAGACGGCGCATCATCGGGCTTACCAGCGCGGAACATTGCTGTTAACGTCACCGTTTTGCGCGCGCTGGCGCAGCAGATGATCCATTAACACAATCGCCATCATCGCTTCGGCAATTGGTACGGCGCGGATGCCGACACAAGGATCGTGGCGACCTTTAGTGATCATCTCCACTTCTTCGCCATCGCGCGTGATGGTATTGCCCGGAACGGTAATGCTTGAGGTCGGTTTCATCGCCAGATTAGCGCTGATGGTTTGGCCGCTGCTGATGCCACCCAGAATGCCGCCCGCATGGTTGCTCTGGAAACCGTTAGCGCGGATTTCATCGCGATGCTGGCTGCCACGCTGGTTGATCACCGCGAAACCGTCGCCGATCTCCACGCCTTTTACCGCATTGATGCTCATCAGTGCATGCGCCAAATCCGCGTCCAGACGATCAAATACCGGCTCACCTAATCCCGGCGGCACGTTTTCAGCCAGCACGGTGACTTTGGCACCGATGGAATCGCCCTCTTTTTTCAACCCGCGCATCAGTTCATCCAGCACCTCCAGCTTTGAGGCATCCGGGCAGAAAAACGGGTTCTCTTCCACGATGCTCCAGTCTTTCAGCTCACAGGCTACGTCGCCAATCTGTGCCAGATAGCCGCGCACCACAATGCCGTGCTTCATCTGCAGATACTTCTTGGCAATCGCCCCTGCGGCCACGCGCATTGCGGTTTCACGCGCGGAAGAGCGCCCGCCGCCGCGATAGTCGCGCAGGCCATATTTCTGCTCGTAGGTGTAATCCGCATGGCCAGGACGGAACAGATCTTTGATTGCGCCGTAATCCTGCGAGCGCTGGTCAGTATTTTCAATCAGCAGGCCGATTGAGGTGCCGGTCGTCACGCCCTCAAACACGCCGGACAAAATTTTCACCTGATCCGGCTCGCGACGCTGGGTGGTATAGCGCGAGGTGCCGGGACGACGACGATCGAGATCGTGCTGAATATCGGCTTCGGTGAGCGGAATGCCGGGAGGCACACCGTCAACAATGCAGCCCAGCGCAATACCATGCGACTCGCCAAAAGTGGTTACGCGAAAAACTTGTCCGATGCTGTTTCCGGCCATGCTGATTCCTTGTTGCGATGTTGCGGGCGAGCGCTCGCCCTTTTATTTAGTCTTTATAGAATGAGAAATGGTGCTGTGCCGCTACGATTTGCTCACGCGTCAGCATAAATACGCCGTCACCGCCGTTATCAAACTCCAGCCAGGTAAACGGCACATCGGGATATTGATCGATCATGTGCACCATGCTGTTGCCGACTTCGCAAATTAGCACGCCCTGCTCGCTGAGATAATCTGGCGCACATGCCAGAATGCGGCGTACCAGCTTCAGGCCGTCGCTACCTGCGGCAAGGCCGAGCTCCGGCTCGTGGCGATATTCATTCGGCAGATCGTCCATATCCTCCGCATCCACATACGGCGGATTGGTGACGATCAAATCGTATTTCACCGGCGGTAAGTTGCGGAACAGATCGGCGCGAATCGGCGTAACGTGGTTCAGCAAGCCATGTTCTTCAATGTTCTGCTCGGCAACGGCCAGCGCGTCAGTGGAGATATCCACCGCATCGACTTCCGCTTCCGGGAAAGCATAGGCGCAGGCTATCGCGATGCAGCCGCTGCCGGTGCACATATCAAGAATGTGATTAGGCGAATCGCCGATCAAACCGGCAAAGCGGTTTTCGATCAGTTCACCAATCGGTGAACGCGGAACCAGCACGCGCTCATCCACGTAGAACTCGTGGCCGCAGAACCAGGCTTTATTGGTGAGATAAGCCACCGGAATGCGTTCATTGACGCGGCGAATAACGCGCTCAACGATGCGATGACGCTCGCTGGCGGTCAGACGTGCATGGCGCATATCTTCAGGAATATCCAGCGGCAACCATAGCGTTGGCAGAACCAGTTGGACTGCTTCGTCCCAGGGATTATCCGTGCCGTGGCCGTACCAAATTCCTGCCGCCGAAAAACGGCTGACTGCCCAGCGCAGCATGTCCTGAATGGTGTGCAGTTCGTTCACTGCCTCATCGACGAATATCTTGTCCACGTAGCCCTCCGCAGGCCATAAAATCAATCGGCCGATAGTGTGCCACGAAGCCGGGCAGAATTCAGCGCGGCGAGGTGAAAAAGCTGACATTTGTTAACGCTTGCGGTTAAGGTATGTCACCGACTGTTCACCCGTCTTTTCTAAATCAATCACAAAGCCATGAGTAAGAAAACGCCGCTAAGCCAGGACGATCAGGAGATGTTCCGCCAATTGATGAGTGGAACGCGCAAGCTGAAACAGGACACCATCGTGCACAAGCCGGTGGTGAAAACACGTGAAGTGCCGCTGAAACGTCTGATTTCAGAACAGGCGGATAACAGCCATTATTTCTCTGATGAGTTTCAGCCGCTGCTCTCCAGTGAAGGACCGGTTCGCTATGTGCGTGCGGATGTTAGCCACTACGAGCAGAAGAAATTACGCCGTGGCGATTACACGCCGGAGATTTTTCTCGATCTCCACGGGCTAACTCAGGTGCAAGCCAAACAGGAACTTGGTGCCTTAATCGCTGCCTGTCGTCGTGAGCATCTGTTCTGTGCCAGCGTGATGACTGGCCACGGCAAACATATCCTCAAGCAGCAAACGCCTCTGTGGCTCGCGCAACATCCGCATGTGATGGCGTTTCATCAGGCACCGAAAATGTTCGGCGGCGACGCGGCGCTGCTGGTGCTGATTGAAGTAGAAGAGTGGCAACCGCCTGAACTGCCGTAATGGCTGCGGTAGATAAGGATAGGGCCGCGATTGCGGCCCACAGAGATTAAATGGCTTTGGCCAATTTTGACGGGCTAACCTGCCATTCCAGCTTGCCTTCGCTGGCATCGGCATCAAAGTTTACACAGGCTATCGCAGAGGTGGCGAACATGGGCGGCGCTTCCTGCGGGCAAAGTTCAGAGACCAAATATCCCACCAGCGGCAGGTGAGAAATCACCAGCGCCGACTTAACGCCTTTTTGCGCCAGCGCCTGCAGATAACAGGCCACCATGCCGGGATCGCCACCCGGCGTCAGTTCTGGCAGCACGTCCTGCCCTACCGGTAACTTCAGGGTTTCGCGTACCGTTGCGAGCGTTTGCTCGGCGCGCAAATAAGGACTCACTAATACCCGATCAATTTCTGGCGTTTTGCCATTGAGCCAGCTTGCCATCTGACGCGATTCGTCACAGCCACAAAGGGTGAGAGGACGAACGGAATCACTCGCTGCTTCCAGAGCTGCATCGCCATGACGCATGATAAAAACTTGCATAAAGCACCGCTGTTGTTTGTCGATATCGCCCGGTACCACAGCACCAGACGCTTCATTCTGCGAATGAACGGTGTGTTTTACCCCAATGGCTTCAGTATAGTCAACCGGTTGTTTATTAAATAAGCATATCTCAGAATGGTGCCGCGCTAGCCGTTGCGCGGCCACCATACTAACCCGCTGAATCTGTACGCCTATTCAAGATTGTGCAGAAGTGTAAAAATTCATTTTCTCTTCTGACAATGCGACCAGCGCCTCACTCGGCGTGAAACGATCGCCATGTTGCTGCATTAACGACCTTAATGCTTTGACGATATCGCCAATGCCGCGCTGATCCATATAGCGGAACGGCCCGCCCAGGAAGGGCGGAAAGCCGATACCAAATACGGCCGCGATATCGCCATCGCGCGCATTACGGATCACCGCCTCATCAAGACAACGTGCAGCCTCGTTCAGCATCATCAACACACAGCGCTCCGCAATCTGCGTTTCACTCTGTTTCGCCTGCGGTTTGACATGCAAAAGTGCGTAAATCGCTGCATCAGCTTTGCGTTTACCGGGCCAGCGTGAGCGCTGATAGTGATAGAAGCCCCGGTTGTTCTTCCGCCCTTTTCGCCCATCGGCCAGAATCGCGCTTGCGGCCTTGGGGGCACTAAAGCGCGACCCGTAAGCCTGCTCAAGAATCGGGCTGATTTTGCTGCCAACATCAATTCCCACTTCATCCAGCAGCTGGAGTGGCCCGACCGGGAATCCAAATTTTACCAGCGCACGATCGATATGCTCGATCGGTTCGCCTTCCTGCAAACAGCGCAGCGCTTCATTTATATAGGGTGCAAGAATACGGTTGACGTAAAAGCCGGGACGGTCAGCGACCACCACCGCCGTTTTACCCTGCTGACGCGCCAGCTGTACTGTGGTCGCCAGCGTTTGGGCCGAGGTATTGGCATGCGGAATCACCTCAACCAGCGGCATTTTGTCCACCGGGCTGAAGAAATGCAGGCCAATCACATTCTCCGGTCGCTGCGCGTTGGCAGCGATATCGCCAATCGGTAACGACGAGGTGTTGGAAGCAAAAATCGTATGCGGCTGGCAATGGCTTTCAATTTCGCTAACCATCTGCTGCTTCAGCGCCAGATCCTCAAAGACCGCTTCAATCACCAGATCGCGCTGGCTAAAGCCCTGATAATCGGTACCGCCGCTGATGCGGGCCATTTGCTGCTGACGCTCAGCCGCCTTCAGCTGACGTCGCTTCACCTTTTTACTCAGCAGCTCCCAGCTGTACTGCAATGCGTGGTTTACCCCCGCAAGATTGATGTCTTTGATGCGTACCGGCAAACCGGCCTTGAGCGCCGTCACGCTGGCAATGCCACCGCCCATCAAACCACCGCCGAGCACGCCAATCTGCTTTAGCTCGCGTGGTTCGGCACTCGCCATCGCTTCTTTCTTTAAAGCGGTTGAGGCAAAGAACAGGCTGCGCAGCGCCGCCGATTCTGGCGTCATCGCCAGTTGGCCAAAGGCGCGCGCTTCTGCCTCATGCCCGGCGCTGCTGCCCTGCTCAAGGCCAATGCGCACCACCTGTAAAATACGGTCAGCGGCAGGATAGTTGCCCTGAGTTTTATTGTTGGTCTGACGTTGCGCCAGCGCAAAGAGGATATGACGCGCAACCGGACCTTGCAGCAACCGATCGCGACGCGATAATGCTCTGCGCGCGCCTTTTCCTTTATGTACACGCGCAATTGCCGTTTCCAGCAGAATTGACTGTGGCACGGCATCATCAACAATACCGAGTTTGAGCGCCTGCCTGGCGCGCAGTTGCTTGCCGGTAAGGATCAGCGGCAGCGCCTGCTGTACGCCAATCAGTCGGGGCAGACGCTGCGTTCCACCAGAACCGGGCAATAATCCAAGCTGCACTTCCGGCAGGCCGAGGCGCGTTTTATCATCAAGTGTACAGATGCGTGCATCGCAGGCCAGCGCCAGCTCTAATCCACCGCCCAGACAGGCGCCGTGGATCGCCGCCACCACCGGAAACGGTAGCGCGGCAATCATCGCCATCACATCCTGGCCCTGCTTTGCCAGCGCTTCAGCTTCTTCAGCGGTTTGGCATTGGGCGATCATGCTGATATCCGCACCGGCAACAAAGTTGTCGCGCTTTCCGGAAATCAACACCAACCCCGCCAGCTGTTTGTGGCTACGCGCTTCATCCAGCACCGCTTTAATTTGCGGTACAAATTCCGCTTTCAGCGTGTTCATCTTCTCGCCTGGCACGTCGATGGTAATCACACCAACATGGTCGAGACGCATCTGTAAATGAAAGGCAGATTCGCTCATTATTCAGCCTCCAGAACCATTGCGGTGCCCAACCCACCCGCCGCACAGGCGGTGACTAAACCTAACCCGCCACCGCGCCGCCGCAGTTCCTGCAGCGTTTGCGTGATCATACGCGCACCGGTAGCGGCAAACGGATGACCATAAGCAATTGAGCCGCCGAGTACGTTAAACCGCTCCTCATTCACCTCGCCTAATGCGTGAGGACGATTCAGCACCTCACGCGCAAAGCGTTCGTCACGGAACATTTTCAGGTTCGCCAGGGTTTGCGCCGCAAAGGCTTCATGCATATCAATTAGCGTGAGGTCGTTTAGCGTGATGCCGGCGCGATCCAGCACCAGCGGCGAAGCATATGCCGGGCCGAGCAGCATATCCTGCCAGACATCAATAGCGGTAAAGGCATAGCTGCGCAGATAGCCGAGCGGTGTAATGCCCAATTCACGCGCGCGACCTTCACGCATGAGAATCACCGCCGCCGCGCCATCGGTTAACGGCGTGCTGTTGGCGGCCGTCACCGAGCCGTGGCGGCGATCAAATGCCGGGCGCAGTTTGGCGTAATCCGCTGCGCTCGCGTTAAAACGAATATTATTGTCCTGCTCGATCGGGGCTTTCCACGGCGGTACAAAGGCGGGCATGACTTCCTGCGTTAACACGCCCGATTGCCAGGCGCGTGCCGCGTGCTGATGCGAACGCAGCGCTAACGCATCCTGCTGCTCACGCGTGATGCCGTGCGATTTCGCCATCTGTTCGGCAGTATCGCCCATACGCAGCCCGGTAGAGTACTCCGCCACTGCCGGTGGTACCGGCAAGAGATCGCGTGGACGTAAGCGGCGCAAGATAGTGAGCTTCTGGCTGAAACTGCGCGCTTTGTTGAGATCGACTAACGCGCGCGCCAGGGTTTTACTCACGCCAATCGGCAGCACCGAGGAAGAGTCGGCACCTCCGGCAATGCCCGCATCGATTGTGCCAGCCATCAAGCTTTCCGCCACGTTAGCCACCGCCTGAAAACTGGTGGCGCAGGCACGGCTCACGCTGTAAGCATCGGTGTGCACGCCCAATCCGCTGCTCAGGACAATTTCACGCGCAATGTTCGGCGCTTCCGGCATCTGCACCACCTGGCCAAACACCAGCTGGTCGATGATTTCCACCGGTAACTCGCTGCGCGCCATCAGTTCACTCACCACCATGCGCCCTAATTCAAGCGCAGGAATGCCATGGAAATCCGTCGCCTGACGGGCAAAAGGGGTACGTAATCCGTGGGTTATGGCGATACGTTCGCCCTGACGCGTCAGCAGCGGCTGCGCTTTGCTCATTGCAATCACCTGTAATTTTCGACCAGGGCATCATTGCCAAACAGGTCTGACCTGATCATCAGTGTTAACTAAGTGTTGCTAAGTCGCCAATAACTAGAGGGAAAAAGTGCGAGGGAATACACGAAAATGAGTTAAGGCTGCCGAAGGGGATTCCGGCAGCGACGGGATTAGCGTAAGCCGAGCTGGAAGATCAGGGTTTCCGCCTGGCAGGCAAAAGTGAAGTCGACGCTCAAACGCACCGCGTCACCCTCTTCCGTAAACTCAGCACGAATATCGCAGGGATCGGATTCCACCTGACGCGCTTTTTCAGTCAAATGCGTGAGCATCGCATCAGCTGCATGACGATCGGCAAACACACCAGACCAACTTGCGGTGCAATCGGTATTATCCATCACGGTGCCAACATCTACACAGCAGCAGGCAGCCGTTTCGTTAGCACTACATTTATTAATGGCAGCAGTCATTATTCTCTCCTGACGATAAATCAACACAATCGGATCATTTTCTGCAGCAAAGTCTACGCCTACAGCCTTTTCACATCTATCATCAAGTCGCTAAGTGACGAATATCACACTAAAAATTGATCCAAAACAAAATTGACCGTTATGCTGAGGTTGAACCGCTAAGTTTTTGTTAAGCAGATCTGATTTTATCGATCAAATCAGAAATATTTAAAAAACAATATTGCAACAAATACACAGGTCGGACCTATACTCGTCGCACTGGTCTGATATGTCGTTTTGCCGTCAGTCCCTACAATTCGCCGCTCTTTGTTACGCGACGTAACAACGTTTAATAATAAATTTAGATGAGGTTGTGGTCATGAACCATAAAAACCTGTTTGCAAAGTCAGCTGTGGCAGCTGCAGTAACGCTCGTCTGTTCCCATGTTTACGCCGCAGGCTTTCAGCTTAATGAATTTTCAGCAATTGGTTTAGGTCGTGCTTATTCAGGTGAAGGCGCAATGGGCGATACCGCCGCATCTGCCAGCCGAAACCCAGCCACCATGGCGCTGATGGATCGTCCCTCTTTCTCCATCGGCGCGGTTTATATTGATCCCGAAGTCGATATTAGCGGTCAAAGTCCGTTGTCTGGTCGCAGCCTTGATGCGAAGAATATTGCGCCAAACCAGTGGATCCCGAATATTCACTACGTGCACCCGATTAACGATCAATGGTGGATTGGCGCCTCTGCAACCTCTAATTATGGCCTGGCAACTGAATTTAACGATGGTTATACCGCGGGCGGCTACGGCGGTAAAACCGACTTGATGACCGGCAACTTTAATATCAGCACCGCTTATCGACTGAATGAACACTTTAGCTTTGGTGTCGGTTTTGATGCGGTATATGCCAAAGCAAAAATTGAGCGTTATGCCGGTGAAGCCGGTGCATTGGCAGGACTGCCAGCGGATACTCAGGTTGCGCATTTAAAAGGTGATGAATGGGGCTACGGCTGGAACGCCGGTATTCTGTACGAAGTGGATAAAAATAACCGCTTTGGCTTTACCTATCGCTCAGAAGTAAAAGTCGACTTTGACGGTGACTATAAGAGCAACATCCCTTCCGCCTACAATGGCACGCCACAGGCGCTGGCTTTAGGTCTGCCGTATGGTACAAACGGTACCACTATCCCGGGTGCCTTGACCTTGAATCTGCCAGAGATGTGGGAAGTCTCCGGTTGGCATAAAGTTGCGCCGCAGTGGGCTGTGCATTATAGCCTGGCATACACCAGCTGGAGTCAGTTCCAGGAGCTGAAAGCCACCGGCAGCAATGGCCAGACGCTGTTCTATAAGGATGAAGGCTTCCACGATGCCTATCGAATTGCGTTGGGTACCACTTACTTCTATGACGATAACTGGACCTTCCGTACCGGTATCGCCTTTGATGACAGCCCGGTTCCTGCCGACAAGCGTTCCATCTCCATCCCCGATCAGGATCGTCTGTGGCTGAGCGCCGGTGCCTCTTACGCGTTCAATGAAGATGCGTCAGTCGATGTAGGCGTTTCCTACATGCACGGACAGAAAGTCACCGTAGAGGAAGGCCCTTACACCTTTAACTCTGAAGGTAAAGCCTGGCTTTACGGCGCGAGCTTTAACTATAAGTTCTGATGTCTCAAGAGATATGAAAAGGCGACTCATTGAGTCGCCTTTTTATTTATTGGGAGTCGATGTCTTTAAGATCGTCCTGAATCGCGCTGGCGTTCGGATTTTCTTCTGGCTTCAGCTTACCGCCGTTGGCAATAAAGTCATGGCGCTGGAAGTAAGCATTGCGGATGAAGGCGTAAGGATCTTGTTGCTGACGCAATATCGCATCAGAATCCAACAGCTGCGCACGCGTTTCAATACCTTCAAGCGTCCATTTCCCGACGGAGAGCGGCCAGCTCAGCCAGCTCAACACGGGATAGAGCGTATCGACGAAGTCACCACCATCTTCACGAACAGTGAAGCTGCCATAGGCCGGCAATTCAACGTACGGGCCGTAACCCACACCGTAGCGTCCTAAGGTGCTACCAAAGCGATGCGGCACTTCACGTGCCAGCTCTGGGTTGGCTTTACCTGCCACGTCAATAAATCCACCCAGCCCTAACACGGTGTTAAGGAAGAAGCGGGTAAAGTGAATGCCCGCCTGACGCGGTTCCCCGACCAAAATGGCGTTGACCATGCTGGCAGGCTCCTCGAGGTTACCGAGGACATTACTTATACCGCTGCGTGCCGGTACCGGCACGTAATCACGCCAGGCCACCGCAACCGGACGCAAAACATAAGGATCCAGCACGTTGTAGTTGAAGTTAAACATCGTGCGGTTAAAGCCTTCCAACGGATCGCTGCGTTGTGCAGGTTCCGTCGTGTCGGCCGGTTTTGAGCTGGCACAACCCACCAGCAGTAAACTGGCCAACGCCAAACCGGTCAGGCGGTTATTCATTCTTCTCTCCCTGTGCGGATCAGTAAGGTATCGCTTCAGGGCTGCTGTTGATTAATTTCCACAGCCAGTTGCTGATGACCATCCCAGGGTGTGACCGCGCTTAACCCAAACCAGTCACCAGACTGTGGATTAGCACTGCCGTCGCGCGAAATGCGCACCCTGACCTGCACCTGATGCTGCGCCGAAAGTAGGCGATCGGGCATCATGGCATTGCTGTCATCAAGCGTAAGCGATAACGGGAAGTGGCTCAGCGGTAACCGCTTCACAGCCACAGGCACCGGTGAAACACCGTCAGACACAGAAATATACATCACTCCGCCTTGCGGTAACATTTTTTCTGCCTGCGGCGTCAAACTCACCGTTAATGCCAGGCTGCTATTTTGCTGTCCTGCATCGGTTTTCGCTTGTTCAATGCTGCGTTCGATCATGGTGATGCGACGATCGCCTGGCGGTAACAGTTTCAACATCACCTGCCAGGCACCAATCGCCTCGTTATACTGCTGCTGCTCAAAGGCGTTAAACGCCAGCAGGCTCAAGGTACGCACATCGCTGTGATCGCGCTTGAGTAGCTCTTTGAGCATCAGACTGGCCTGACGATTATCCTGCGGATCGCTGGATCGCGTGAGCACTTCAGCGTAATCCTGCTGCAGCTCGAGATTGTCAGGTGCCAGCTGCAACGCATGCTCAAACGCCTGGCCCGCATCGGTCGCGTTATTCAGTACCATGCCCAGTCGCCCTAACATCGCCCAATCGTTAAGGTTGTTGGCATCACTTTGCAGTGCATTACGCAAGCCTAGCTGTAAGCGGGCCAACTCTTCCATCGTCAGCGGCTGCGCATTGGGATCCATCACGCGAGCACGCAACACGGGATACGCCTGCTGCACGCTGACAAAGGCCGTCTGTTGGGCCAGGCCGCCGGTTTTCAGATACATACCAAGTGACACCACCAGCAGCATAATGACGCCCGGCAGCAATACCCAGCGGCTGCTGTGGTGAATATGAGCAGCATCCTGCTGTGGAATATCAGTTAATAGCGTTTGTTGTAGCTCGCGTACCATTTCCGGTCGCTCAGCCACAACGCCCTCTTCTTCATCCCGCTCCAGCTCGCGCAGACGCTGTTGATAGAAGTCGGTATTGAGGCGATCGCGGTCGCCCGTGCTGACTTCACGTTGACGCCAGCCTGCATACAGAAACAGTGCGATTGCTGCCAGCAACAAAATAATCAGGGTAATCCAGAATCCAGTCATTACGGCTTCCCGTCACGCTTGAGTAACGCCGCAAGGCGCTGTTGTTCATCGTCGTCCAGCTCGCTACGCGTTTTGCCGCGGCGATTACGCAGAATAATAATTGCGCCCCCTAATACCACGAACAGCGCCGGCCCCACCCATAAAATCAAGGTGGAGGGCGTAACTGGCGGTTCGTAGGTCACGAAGTTGCCATAGCGCGCCACCATGTAATCAATGATCTGCTGACGATTTTCGCCCTGCTTCATCAGCTCGTAGACCTTGAGGCGCATATCTGCGGCGATCATCGCGTTAGAGTCGGCAATGCTGTTGTTCTGGCATTTCGGGCAACGCAACGAGGCGGTGAGTTCGCGGTATTGCTCTTCCTGCTGTACCGAATCGAACTGATAAGTATCGATTGCCGCCCACAGGCTGGTACTGAGAACAATGCCCGCCACTAAAAGAAGCAGTCGTTTCATGCGCCCGCCTCCTGGTTATATTTGTCCCATAGCGGTTTCACTTCTTCGAGCCAAACGCGATCGTTCATGTCGCCCGCGTGGCGATAGCGAATAATACCTTTGCCGTCGATCAGGAAAGTTTCCGGCGCGCCGTAAACGCCCAGATCCAAGCCGAGCATGCCGTCGCCATCATAGAGACTCAGTGCATAAGGATTACCCAAGGTGTTCAACCAGGTCACCGCTTTGCTGCGATCGTCTTTATAGTTCAGGCCAACCACACGGATGCCTTTTTCCGCCAGCGTATTGAGGTATTGATGCTCCGCGCGGCAGGTTGGGCACCAGGTCGCCCAGACATTTAGCAGAATCGGCTTACCATCGGTCAGCACATGCTGGTCATAGATTTTACCTGGCTTATCGAGCGCTTCGAGTTTAAACACCGGCACAGGTTTGCCGATCAGCGCCGATTCGAGGCGCGTAGGATCATCGCCATTAGCGTTGCGCGACAGCTGCCAGAGCAGTGCCGCCGCCAGCAGTAAAAATAGGACTAGCGGGATAAAAAGGATTTTTTTGTTCATGCCAGCTCCTCGCGCTCTGCTTTTTTACGCGAGCGATAACGGGGATCGAACAGGCAGAACAGGCCGCCCACCGCCATAAACACGCCGCCGTACCAGATCCAGCGAACAAAAGGCTTGTAGTAGATACGTACTGCCCATGAACCGTCATCCAGCTCTTCACCGAGCGCCGCATAAAGATCGCGCGTGAAACCGCCGCTGATGGCCGCTTCGGTCATCATGGTGCGCGCCGCCGCGTAAAAGCGTTTTTCCGCTTGCATCACCGCTTCCGGCTTGCCGTTGCGCGTCACTTCAATGATGGCTTCGCCACCGCTGTAGTTCGGGCCCTGCAGGTTGCGCACACCGTGGAAAGTAAAGTGATAGTTGTGGATGTCGACACTATCGCCGGCTTTCATACGCACATCACGCTCAACGCTGTATTGGGTGCTAAAAGCGATGCCCACCACCGTGACCGCCACGCCAAGATGGCCCAGCACCATGCCCCAATGGCTGCGCGAGAGATGACGCAATCCTTTGAAGAAGGAGTGGCGATGCGTTGCGCGCTCGTGCAGCTCCATCAGCGTCAGCATGATCACCCAGATCGACATCAGCAGGCCGATGACCGTCATCGCTTCGATGCGATCCTGCAACAGCCACGGCAGTGCGATAGACAAAATCAGCGTTACCAGCAGACCAACGCCAAGACGTTTCCACAACTTCTGCGGCTGATCGCGACGCCAGCGTACCAGTGGGCCAATGCCCAGCATCAGCGCAAACGGCGCCATCAGCCAGGTGAACATGGTATTAAAAAAAGGTTCGCCAACGGAGATACTGCCCAAGCCTAACTGTTTATGCACCAGCGGCAGAAGTGTACCCAGCAGGACCACCAGCATCGCCGCGATCAGTAGCACGTTGTTGCCTAACAGGAAGGATTCGCGCGACCAGGCTTCACTCTGCACGCGGCTGCGCACCTGGCCACCTTTTAACGCATATAGTAGCAGCGAGCTGCCAATCACAATCACCAGGAACGCGAGGATAAACATGCCGCGCGCCGGGTCAGAGGCGAATGAGTGCACTGAAACCAGCACGCCGGAACGCACAAGGAAGGTGCCAAGCAGGCTTAAAGAGAACGCAGTAATCGCCAGTAACACCGTCCACGACTTAAAGCTACCGCGCTTTTCGGTGACGGCCAGTGAATGCATCAGCGCCGTGCCGGCCAGCCACGGCATAAAGGAGGCGTTTTCTACCGGATCCCAGAACCACCAGCCGCCCCAGCCAAGCTCGTAATAGGCCCAGGCAGAACCGAGCACGATACCAATGGTTAAAAACACCCATGCGGCAGTGGTCCACGGACGTGACCAGCGCGCCCATGCGGTATCCAGGCGCCCCGCCATCAGTGAAGCAATGGCGAAAGCGAACGCGACTGAGAAACCAACATACCCCATATACAACAGGGGCGGATGGAAGATCAGCCCGATATCCTGCAACATCGGATTGAGATCGCGTCCATCGATCGGGAAGTTCGGCAAGGTGCGCGTAAACGGATTCGAGGTAAGGATGATAAACAGCAGGAAGCCCAGATTAATCATGCCCATTACCGCCAGCACGCGCGCCAGCGCATCCTGCGGCATACCGCGGCTGAAAATCGCCACCGCTAAAGTCCAGGTGCTTAGCAACAATACCCACAACAACAGAGAACCTTCATGCGCCCCCCAGGTTGCTGCGATACGATAGTAAACCGGCAGCAGAGTATTGGAGTTGGTGGCGACATAGCCCACGGTAAAATCATTCACCACAAAGGCGTGCACGAGCACCAGGAATGAAGCCGCGACACAGATAAACAAACCCCACGTCAGCGGGCGAGCCATCGCCATTAAACGTGCATCCTGACGCGCCGCGCCCCAGAGCGGATAAACACTCAGCAGTAGCGCCAGGCCGAGCGCCAGACACAGCAAGAAGCTACCGATTTCCGGCATCATGATTGCGCTCCCGCCTGTTGATAAGCGGACGCGGGTCCGGTGTGATTCTTCTTCATCGCATCTTCAATTTCAGGTGGCGTATATTTTTCATCATGCTTCGCCAGCACTTCTTTGGCATTCACCAGGTTGCCCTCTTCCAGTACCCCCTGCGCGACCACGCCCTGCCCTTCGCGGAACAGGTCCGGCAAGATGCCTTCGTAACTGACATTCACCACGCCGTTGGCGTCATACAGTTTGAATGAGACGGCGAGGGTTTTCGCATCGCGCTTAACGCTACCTGGCATCACCATGCCACCAATGCGCAGGCGCTGGCCCGGCTCGGGCTTCTGATGATCTTCGCCCTTGCCGTAGAGAATTTCGCTCGGGGTATAAAACAGGTCGATGTTGGAACGCAGCGCGTACATTACCAGCGACGTTGCCAGGCCCAGCCCGATCAACACCGCTATCGCCACATACAGGCGATTACGACGACGGATATTCAAACGGATTCTCCTGCTTCATTGGCCGTTTTTTTCGATTTGGCGGCGCGAATGCGGCGCTCCCTGGATTGACGCTGGCGAATTTCTGCCAGCATTCGGCGGCGAAAGAGCACGGTGTGCAGCACCAGGCCGAAGAGTGGAATCAACGTGAGAATGACGGCCAGCCAGACGTAAAACGCATAGCCGCCCATGGCGAAGAAATCACTGAGTGATGTGAAGGCTGGCGTCATGATTTGCCCCCTCCCTGCGCAACATCAATCGCCCACGGACGATGGCGCTCGGTAAAGAGGATCAGATTACGCAGGCGCATCAGCGTTAAGGCACCGAACACCAGCAAGTAACCGAGAATCGACCAGCGCAGCGGCGTACGCATACTGGGATCGATGGCCTGCTGGAGAATGCCCGATGAGCCCTGATGCAGGGTGTTCCACCACTGAACCGAGAAGTGAATGATCGGCAGATTGACCACCCCAACCAGAATTAAAATCCCTGCGGCACGACCGGCAGTGCGGCGGTCGTCAAACGAGTGGTAGAGCGCGATGACACCCATATAAAGGAACAGCAATACCAGCTCAGATGTCAGGCGTGCATCCCAGATCCACCAGGTACCCCACATCGGTTTGCCCCAGGCGGAACCGGTGACCAACGCGATAAAGGTAAATACCGCGCCGATCGGCGCCATCGCGGCCGAGACCAGATCAGCCATCTTCATCTGCCACACCAGGCCGATAAAGGCCGCGATCGCCATTGACGCATATACGCCCATTGACCACATCGCAGCCGGCACGTGAATGTACATAATTCGGAAGCTGTTGCCCTGCTGATAATCCGCCGGAGCAAAGCCGAAGCCCCATATCCAACCGAGTAACAGCGTGCCAACACCCAGCACCGCGAACCAGGGAATCAAGCGACCGCATAGCTGGTAAAGCCGCTCAGGCTTTGCCCACTGGTGTAACCATTTCCACATTTTGCATTGCTCACAATAAAAAGAATTCAGATTTCGGCCGCTCTGGGGCGACACGAATTAATGCAGACTAATACGCAAGGCCGCAGCCGTCGCAAACGGCGACAAGGTTGCGCTCACGGCCAGCATTGCGCCCAGAATCGCCAGATAACCCCCGATCGGTAATCCCATGCTGGCCGCATCAATCGCTGCGCTGGCAAAAATCAAAACCGGTATCGATAACGGCAACACCAGCAGACTGAGTAACACCCCACCGCGTCGTAGTCCGACCGTCAATCCGGTGCCAATCGCACCCAGAAAGCTCAGCGTTGGGGTGCCAAGTAACAGCGTCAGCGCCATCGCGCGCCAGCCAGAGAAATCCAGCGAGAGTAATAAGGCGGCCAGCGGCGATAATAAAATTAAAGGCAGGCCGGTAATTAACCAGTGAGCAATCACTTTGCCCAGCACAGTAAGCGGCAGCGGCGTTGGCAGCAGGAGTAATTGCTCAAGCGAACCATCAAGAAAATCATCGCGGAACAGCCGCTCAAGCGCCAGCAGCGAGGCCAGTAAGGCAGCAACCCATGCTACGCCCGGCGCAATACGCGCCAGCTGTTGCGGCTCTGGTCCAATACCTAATGGAAACAGCGTGATAACAATCAGGAAAAACCACAGCGGATTAATTACCTCAGCGCCGCTGCGGAAGGCGATTTTTAATTCGCGCTGAATGACCCGGCCTAACATCAAGCCCACTCCGAAGTAAGGCGAATTTTACGCACGCGATCCCGATTACCGGGGAGATCCTGATGCGTGGTGAGAATCACCGCACCACCGTTATCGGCATGAGCAGCGAAACGCGCCATTAATTTTTCCACGCCACCTTTATCAATGGCGGTAAGCGGTTCGTCGAGGATCCACACCGATGCCGGGCTGAGCCACAGTCGGGCCAGTGCCACGCGTCGCTGCTGCCCTGCGGAGAGTTGCGCTACCGGCACCTCTTCAAACCCCAGTAAATCAACCTGTTCAAGGGCATCAAAGATCGCGTTTTCATTGCTGCTACCGTGCCAGAAATGCAGATTCTCTAATGGAGAAAGTACCGATTTCACGCCAGGATGATGGCCGAGATACAGCAGGTTTTGTTGCCATATTTCGCGCTGCTGACGGATTGGCTGTGTTTGCCACAGTACTTCACCTTCTTCCGCGCGGCTTAATCCGGCCAGCAAGCGCAGCAGTGACGTTTTGCCAGCCCCGTTCGGCCCTTCGATTTGCACAATGTCGCGCGGTTGCACCCGGAAGCTCAATCCGTGAAACAAGGTTCGCTCATCACGAACGCATGAGAGATTAATGACTTCGAGCATAAGAAGGGAGAATCACGGCAATGAATGAGGCGGGGATAATACCACAATGAATCTGTGGGCCGAAGCCTGTGAGCCCGTCACCCCTTACCCCAAATGAGGTATTCATGCGCATCAGATCAATGAATCGCTCAAAAATCCATCTCAGTTAAAACTTCGTTACTCTTATTTTGAATCTTCGTAACAAAATACCCTTGCTAAAACCAACTACTCTTATTACGCATTGGCATTATCACCAGGGGAAAACATGAAACATTCACCATCGATTTCAAACAGTGACAACGATGTAGAGAGTGATGAAAAAGATCAAGGTAAGGAGATTGAAGTCGATGAAGATGCTCTGCCCTCGCAGGCCGCGGCGATTCATGAAGAGATTCGCCAGGATGGGGAAAAAGAGTTAGAACGCGATGGTATGGCGCTGCTGTGGTCTGCCGTGGCCGCGGGATTGTCGATGAGCGCATCCTTGATGGCAAAAGGCATTTTTCAGGTCCATTTGAAAGGCGTACCCGGCGCATTTTTACTGGAGAACCTGGGATATACCTTTGGTTTTGTCATCGTGATAATGGCGCGTCAGCAGCTGTTTACCGAGAACACCGTAACTGCCGTTTTACCCGTGATGCACAAACCCACCGGCAGCAACTTTGCTCTGCTGTTGCGCCTGTGGGGCGTGGTGCTGGTCGGCAATTTAATCGGTACCGCATTGGGCGCATTAGCCTTCAATCATATGCCGATTTTTGACGATGCTACCCGCCAGGCCTTTACCGCCATCAGCGAAAAAGTGATGGTAAACCCACCAAGCGAAATGTTCGCTAATGCGGTGATTTCCGGCTGGATTATCGCCACCATGGTATGGATGTTCCCCTATGCGGGCGCGGCAAAAATTGTGGTAATTGTCATGATGACTTGGCTGGTTGCGCTCGGAGACTTAGCGCATATCGTGGTGGGCTCCGTTGAGGTGCTGTATCTGGTGTTTGCCGGTACGCTGCCCTGGTATGAATTCTTTTGGCCTTTTGCGCTGCCCACGCTGCTCGGCAATATCACCGGCGGTACGCTTATTTTTGCTTTGATCAGCCATGCGCAGATTCGTAATGACATGAGTGAAGCGGCAAAAGCGAAAGCGCGTGCGGAACAGAAGCGGAAAAAGAAGCAAAAACAGGTGTGAGGTTGGCCTTATATTGTTGATTGATTGAGCAATCAACCTTCGCGTAGTTAAAATTAACCGCGTGGTGCGTTATACTGCGCGCCCGGCGTCTCCTTAGTTAAATGGATATAACGAGCCCCTCCTAAGGGCTAGTTGCAGGTTCGATTCCTGCAGGGGACACCAGTTAATTGCCGTTCTCCCTCTTAAATCAGCCCTCTCGCTACGGCAAGCGTTCATCCATCCGTGCTCATTATTCTCGCCACAACTCATTTTATTTGCTGGTTAATCGCCTCAAGCCGATCGCTTTAAGTGCCCTATTAGCCCTGATCTTGCCGCCATGCCGAAGGCGTAACGCCATGCAGTTGACGGAAGCGGTTACTGAAGTGACTTGATGAGTGGAAACCGCATCGCAACGCGATTTCCGTTAGCGGTAGACGGCTAAATTTCAGCAGCTGCAAAGCGGCATCCATGCGGCGACGCATGACGTATTGATGCGGCGCTTCGCCGACGCTACTACGGAACATACGGGCAAAATGGTATTCGCTCAACGCAGCCTCAGAGGCTAATTGCGCCAGTGTTAAAGGTTGTTCGAGCTGCGCGTCGATATAAGCCATTATCCGTCGCAGTACCGCAGGGGCGAGGCCACCGCGCACCTGCGGCGTAAGCCACTGCACATCACTGTAGCGCTGTAACAGATGCGTCATCAATAACGTTGAGGTACTGCTCAGCATCAACTGATTGGCTGGCTGCTGCCAGTCGGTGCTTAACAGAAAGTGGCGATAGAGCTGCGTGATACGATCGTCAGCGGCAAATACCTTTTCATGCAAATTGAGTTGTGATGGGCTGCGATCCCAAATTTGCTCACCCAGATGGCGGAGATGCTCATCGGTACAGTAAAGATGAACAAAGGAGAGATCGGCACGGATATCCCACACCGATTCTACGCCGCCGGGCATCAGGCAAAAGCGATCTGGTCCGCCGCCGTTGCGCCAGCCGTGCTGAGTTTTATGCCATGTTTCATAGCCGTCGGCGGTATACAGGCTCAGCGTATGGTGATTGCTGAGGTTAGTGACGCGATCGCCGCTGTTAAACCATGCCGCCAGCTTGATACCGCTCGAAAGCTGTACGCTATCGCGCAGTTGCGCTTTATGCCGCTGTAGCATGTTAAAGGTCTGATAATCGGCCATGGTTCACTATCGCTCGCAGTTGATTAGCGCACAGTGTACGGATCTCAGCAGACAGAGAACAGGCCACGGCAGGACAAGGAAAGAAAAAGCGCAAGATTTTGCAATTGTCTCGCAAAAGCGTGCAAGCCGACGATGAGCATTCGCGCCACACTGCGGGCCAGTTCTTGCCGGAGAGTTTGTGATGAATTTAATGTTGTATCTTGCCGTTGTGATGATTTGGGGCACTACCTGGATCGCCATTTTCTTGCAGCAGGAAGCGGCTGAAACACCGGTATTGGTGGCGGTATTTTGGCGGTTTTTACTGGCTTCGCTGGTGATGTTGGCGATATTAAAACTGATGCGCCGCCTGCGCGCGCTCGATAAGCGCGATCACCTCTTTTGCCTGCTACAAGGCTGCTGTGTGTTTGGCTTTAACTTTGTCTGCTTCTACCATGCAGCGGCGTGGATTAGCAGCGGACTGGAGTCGGTCATCTTCTCAATGGCAGTACTTTACAACGCTCTCAACAGCTGGATTTTCTTTCGTCAACGCCCTTCGTTTCGTCTACTGCCTGCCGCGGTTCTTGGCCTTGGCGGCATTGTCGCGCTGTTCTGGAATGATATTCAGGCTGCGCATCCCGCCCCGCCACTGTTGTGGGGTGTGGGTTTGAGTGCGCTTGGTACCCTTGGTTTCTCATTCGGAAATATGATTTCCCTGCGTCATCAGCGTCGGCAGCGTGATGTGCTCACCACCAACAGCTACGCCATGCTTTACGGCGCGTTGGTGATGGCTGCATTGGCATTACTTAACGGCGACTCGCTGGCTCCAGCGCTGAACGTCCAGTGGCTATCCGCCATGGGCTATCTGGCGATATTCGGTTCAGTGTTGGGATTTGGCGCTTACTTCACGCTGGTGGGTCGTATCGGTGCCAGCCAGGCAGCGTATAGCACGCTACTCTTCCCGTTAGTGGCGCTCACGCTCTCAACCCTTTATGAGGGGTATCATTGGCACAGTAATGCCATTGTAGGCTTAGTCATGATTTTGGCAGGCAATATGGTGATGTTTGTACGCTGGCCTACGCCGAGGCGCTTGCGCCCGGCATGAAAAACGAGAGCGGGCATTGCGCCCGCTCTTTTGTTCCTCTAGCGCCAGCCCTGAACGCCGATATTGAGCTGGTGAGGTTTAGTGATGGCTTTCCTGGCAATCCAGTAAAGCAGGACGCGTTCATCGTCTTTGTCGCGGTCGGCCATTGCCAGTAATTTCAGCGACAATGTGGATTTATTCACTGGTTGATGCTCATCGCTTAACTCGATCACCGCCTGACCGATAATGCAGCAAACCTCATCCTCGCTCGACGTGGATTCATATGCTCGGTCTTTCATATTTCCTCCTCTTGAATGAATTTTAAGCCTGGCAAACATCGCCAGCTTTGCAGGTAATATAGCGCCAAAGATACACCTGCTTACACATGGTTACCCGCAGCAATCGCTACGCTTGAAATGACATCACGATTTGTCATCGCAATGTCATTCATACCCGTTTCGCTGCATTTCATTCCCTTGTCTTGTCTCTTCGCGCCAATGCCCACCCCGCACGCGCGAAGGCACTTTATTATCGCCTCAGATTCCGCATTCTCGAATGAGAGACAAAAATGAAAACAGCAACCAACGCGAATTACCAACGTACTCGCATACTTACTCTAATCGGCACCATTATCACTCAGTTCGCTTTGGGCTCGGTTTACACCTGGAGCCTGTTTAACGGTCAGCTGGCACAGAAACTTGATGCGCCTATCAGCCAGGTGGCCTTCTCGTTTGGATTGCTCAGTCTTGGCCTGGCAATCGCATCATCACTGGCCGGGAAGTTGCAAGAACGTTTTGGCGTGCGCAACGTAACCATCGGCGCAGGTATTCTCATGGCGTTAGGGTTCTGGCTGACAGCTCATGCCGACAATCTGATGATGCTGTACCTCAGCGCCGGTATCCTGGTTGGACTCGCAGATGGTGCCGGTTATTTGATGACACTATCAAACTGCGTGAAATGGTTCCCTGAGCGCAAAGGACTGATTTCTGCCTGCTCTATTGGTGCATACGGATTAGGAAGTCTTGGTTTCAAATTTATTTGCGGTGCGCTGCTCAGCACTCAAGGCCTCGAAAACACCTTCATGATTTGGGGTGTCCTGGCCATGAGTATGATCATTTTCGGTGCGCTGATGATGCGTGATGCGCCCATGCAGAAAAGTGGTGGCAACGCGCTGCTTGAGGCAAAAGATTATACCCTCGCACAGTCGATGCGCTTACCGCAGTATTGGATGCTGGCACTGATGTTCCTGACGGCTTGCATGAGCGGTTTGTACGTCATTGGCGTGGCGAAAGATATCGGCGAGGGCATGGTGCATCTTAGCGCGCAGACAGCAGCGAATGCGGTGACGGTGATTGCAATAGCCAATCTCAGTGGTCGTCTTATTCTTGGTGTGCTTTCGGACAAAATGGCGCGTATTCGTGTGATTACGCTCGCGCAGATTGTCTCCCTGGCAGGTATGAGTATTCTGCTGTTCACTCACATGAATGAAACCACCTTCTTCCTGTCATTAGCCTGCGTCGCCTTTAGCTTTGGCGGTACCATCACCGTATTCCCGTCACTGGTGAGCGATTTCTTTGGGCTCAATAACCTGACCAAGAACTATGGCTTAATCTACCTCGGCTTCGGTATCGGCAGCGTACTGGGTTCTTTGGTCGCCTCTGCGTTCGGTGGTTTTACCGTCACCTTCAGCCTGATTATGACCTTGCTGGTGATTTCACTGGTCCTGTCGCTCAGCATCCGTCTGCCAAATCGTCAAACCGTGGCAGAACCTTTATTGAATAATTAACCCTATCGGACTGCCGCTTTATTCGGCGGCAGTCATTCTCTTCACCATTTATCCACAATACACTTTTATTAAGACCCTCAATTATTCACCCTTGCCTTTCGGAATAATCGCGTTATTATTATCAGGCATTCGGTCTATTCCGATTGGTTTATTTTAGCGTCCGCCATTTTTAGCATTTAATTGACACACTCCGTAATACATCCAGTAATAACTCTACATTTCCTGCATCTTCACTCCACTATTCCACTGTAATCTGGCGTCATTGGAACAGAGGAGGACTCTCCATGAAAAAGCTCATTAAGATTGCGTCAGTGGTAGCCATTATGACGATGTTAAGTGGCTGTATTATCGATCACGGTCGCGGCGGCCCTGGCTGGGGCCATAACGGAGGTGGAGGCTGGCATCATGGGCACGGCGGTTATGGACACCGCAGATAGTTGGGCAAAGCACACACAGCAAATAATAAGAAAATGAAAAGGGCGGGAATTATCCCGCCCTATTTTTTTAGCTTTTTACCGCATAATTGCATTGATACCAGGCTTTCTTTAATCCGGGCAAATGGCTTTTTTGCGCAGGCAATGATTCCACTTTGTCAAAACCCCGCTGACTACAATAATTTGCCAGGTCAATTTCCATGGCATCTTTATTAAGCTTTTGCGGATCGTAGCGATACTGTACGGTATTTGAGCTGATATCTTCATCCACGCGCTCAAATCCTCCCGGCTTGCTGACACTGCACCCGGCCAACATAAAAAGCGCCAAAGCGCTAACAAACACTTTTTTCATTAGGATGTCCTCTCAAGCGTCGCAGTCTAAAATGCAACGCCGCGCTCATCTATAGGAGTAAAGCGCGAAATGTCTGGTTACTGCGAAGTTTTTGCCAATCAAATCAATAAAACCAAACGGTTTTGCTTATCACACCACCGGTGCGATGATGCCCTCAGACAAAACGACGTCTGCACCACACCAGGTGATTACATAAAAATGATACGGAAAGTGACCTTTATGCCCGCGCTGAGCGGGCTTTTTTTTGCCCGCTAACCGGTAAGGCTGACCATCTTACGCAAAAGATTGGCGGCCTGTTTGTCAGGCAATGCGAGAATGCCGTTATAGAGATCGATCGACATCGCACACATCGCATCGCGATCGACGGCGGTATCAGCAGGCATATTGAGTTGTTGCAGCCTATCGCCCCACTTGCCATACAACTTCTCCACGACGCTTTGCAGATCGCGCTGCGCTGCAGCCTGATCCAGCGGCTGTTCCTGACCGGTGCTCTGCTGAAGCAAGGTTTCAAGTGCCTGAGCGTCTCGCTGATTCAATTCGGGCGACAGCACCTGTTGCAGGTTAACGCCGCCATTCACCTGGGGATAGAGGAAGCGGAAGCAGCGCTGTGGTTCCTGCTGTTGCAGCGCCTGCATCTCTTCAACCGACACGCGCACGTAGTTGAGAATTGCCGCATCGGGAGCACGCGTGAGGCGCTGATTCACCAGATCCATCAGCCAACCACGCATATCGCCCAGAGCCTGATCGGCGGGTACGCCTTCCAGCCGCTTATGCAGCAGCTCGCGATTCAGCAGCTGCCACAGCGCGGGTTCCTGAATTTTTAGCAGGCGATAACCGGGCGCGAGGCTGAGCTGTGTCGCGACGTCAGAGACTAACGCCTGCCGCTCCTGTCGCGGATGCAGCCAACTGAACCACAGCAAATTCGCCAGAACGAGCGGCAGTAGAAACAGCAGCACCCCTTGCCAAACGCTGAGCGAGGTGGTGCGCACCAGCAAAATGATAATGATCGCCAGCAGCACGAAAGCCGCAAGCGTAATAGGAAAAAGCGAGAGCATCGAACGGCGTTAATCCTTACGAACATCAATTAAAACCGGGCAATTGGCGCGCTCAATAACCGCCGCGCTAACCGACCCTTTCAACAGGCGGTTAAACGGCGACAGATGACGCCGTCCCATGATAATCATGCTGGCTTGCAAGAGAGACGATTGCGCAACAATGGTTTCCGCCGCTTCGCCTGCCAGAATTAACCCTTTGGCGGTGACGCCCGCTCGCAGCAAAGGGGCTAACGCATGACGCACCACCATTTCGGCGGTGTTTTGCTCATCTTTCGCCGCGACAAAATCATCAGGATCTTCACCCGCGTCAATCTCAATCGGCTGATTGCATGAGGAATAAGCAGGATCGACGCAGCACAGTACTGTGACCTGAGCCTGTTGTGCCAATGCCTGTTCAATGGTCAACGCAATCACTTTCTCCGCCACCGGTGAGTTATCGATGGCCATCAGCAAGGTTTTCATCAGTTGGTTATCCTTCCACAGCGGTCATTTTGCCAATTTCACGAATCAAGGCATCTTTGCACTTGATGATTTGCTCACGATAGTGCGCTTCGTGTTTATGAAAACGCGCGCTCGGAACCAGCAGCGAAATGGAGAATCGACCAAATAGCGTGTCGATAGCAACCGCCATGGTTGAAACGCCCTCCAGCGTTTCACCGCGGTCGATCGCCAGTCCGCTGCTGCGCACTTCCGCAATTAATGCCAACAATTGTGGCAGCGTTTTCACCGTCATCTCGGTCAACTCTTTATAAGCTTCACCCATCATCACGCGCACATCATCATCGCTTTCCAGCGCCAGCAACGCGCGTCCACCTGAAGTGCTATACAGCGGCAGATTTAAACCGATGCGCGGCACCACGCGTAGTTCACGCGATGCGACAACATAGTGCACGATGGATAACTGCGTTCCGTTAGCGCGCGAAAGCGAGACCGTTTCATTTATCTCTGATGAAAGTTGCTCGAGGAAGGGCCGTACAATATCCACCACGTCGCTGTGTACGCTGGAGATGAGTTTAAGCAACGCAGGCCCGAGGCGTAAACCGCCCGCTCCACTGCTGCGCACCAGCTGCGCACTATCCAGTGCGGCGACGATGCGCTGCACCGTGGAGCGCGGCAAATCAACCACCTGTGCGATTTCACCCAAACTCATGCCGCCAGGATGCTCACCCAGCGCATTTAAAATTTTTGCCGCACGTGCGATGACCTGAATACCACCCGCTTTTTCATCCTCACGGCTTGAGGGACGTTCAACCATTTATCTCTTCCTTTTTGGCCTGCCCTACTCTAGCGCGAATGATCGCACTTTTACACCCTGTATCACATTGCAATACAGCATATCGATATGTAATATGCCACCTGTATCACATTGCAATACACTGCATCAACATTATAACGAGAAGCCTGCTATGAACGCCCAGCCCACTGCGGCTCCGGTGCCCCATCCATTTACCCTGCGCCTGGCGCTGGGACTGGTTGGCGTGCTGATCGCCGCCCTCACTTCAGGATTGAACGATCGCGTCACCGATATCGCGTTAGCCGACATCCGCGCCGCTATCGGCATCAGCTACGACCAGGGAAGCTGGATCATTTCCGCCTACCAGGCCGCTGAAGTGGCGGCAATGATGATTGCGCCCTGGCTAGCCGTCACCTTTTCACTGCGACGCTTTGCGCTCTGCGTCTCTGCAGGCTTTATGCTCAGCGGCCTGCTGCTGCCATTAATGCCTAACGCGCCACTGTTTATTGCGCTGCGCGTGGTGCAAGGTTTGTTTGGTGGTGCGCTGCCGCCGATGCTGATGACCGTCGCGCTGCGCTTCCTGCCGCCGCCAATCAAACTTTATGGTTTAGCGGGCTATGCGCTGACCGCGACTTTTGGTCCGAATATGGCGGCCTCGCTGGCAGCGTTCTGGACCGATGAGGTCAGCTGGCTGTTTGTATTCTGGCAAGTGGTTCCCGCCATGCTCATCGCCATGCTGCTGATTGGCTGGGGCTTGCCGCAGGATCCGCTGCGCCTTGAGCGTTTCAAACAGATCGATCTTTTCGGCATGATTACCGGCTGCAGCGGCATGGCGCTGTTAATTTTGGCACTGACGCAGGGCGAGCGGCTCGATTGGCTCGAGTCGCCGTTATTCTGCGCCCTATTATTCAGCGCGCTGGCGTTGCTGACTGTTTTCTTTATTAATGAATGGTTTCACCCGCTGCCGCTGTTCAAATTGCAAATGCTGGGCAGGCGCAACCTCGCACATGGGCTGCTGGTGCTGGCAGGCGTGCTGATTCTTTCCCTGTCGGGTTCAGCGCTGCCTTCGGCCTATCTGGCGCAGGTGCAGGGTTTTCGCACGCTGCAATTTGCACCGCTGGCGTTAACCATTGGCTTACCGCAGTTGCTCATAGCGCCGTTCCTTGCCGCACTGCTGAATATTCGCTGGGTCGATTGCCGTTGGATGCTCACGGCGGGCGTCGCGCTACTGGTGACGTCCTGCTTGCTGGGCATGCACATTACCACCGACTGGGCACGCCAGAATTTCTGGCTGATTCAGATTCTGCAGGCTTTCGGTCAGCCAATGGTGATTTTACCGGTGTTGATGAGCGCCACCAGCGTGGTCGCACCGCCGGAAGGCCCTTTTGCTTCAGCGATGTTCAATACCGTGCGCGGCTTCTCCAGCATCGCGGCTGGTACGCTGGTTGAATGGTTTATCAGCCACCGCGAACAGTTTCACTCCAATGTGCTGATCAATAACGCCACCGGCCGCGCATGGCTGATGACCGCCCCTGACAGCACGCAGTCCAGCAGCAGTTTCCCCCTGCTGCCTGACGGCAGTGCCAGCAGCGCAGAAAACCTGAGCGGCTTTGCCACCTTACTGAAACACCAGGCGATGGTGCTGAGCCTGAGCGATTGCTATCAGATGCTGATTGCATTCGCCGCCCTGCTTTTACTGTTAACCGCCTGGCTGCCAAAACGCGTCTGGCCGCCACAAACGCTGATTCAACCTGTAACGACGACGTCGGGATAATTGCTATGCAAGCTTTTGCTATGAAAAGAACGGTGCTGTTAAGCGCCTTGTTACTGGTGCTGTTGGCGATAGCCTTTTTTGTCTGGTCCACCATGACCGGCAACGATCGCCGCACCACCGATGCTTACGTCAATGCCGATTACACGCTGGTTGCACCGAAAGTTTCCGGCTATATCGCCAGCGTCAATGTGCAGGATAACCAGCGGGTTAAGGCTGGGGAATTGCTGGCGACGCTCGACGATCGCGATTACCGCGTGGCGCTTGAAACCGCGCAGGCCAATTTGCAGGTTAGCGAGGCGAAACGCCTGAGCAGCCAGGCGCAGCTTGAACAGCAACAATCCACTATTGAGCAGGCGAAAGCGACCGTGGCGGCAAATCAGGCTTCCGCCCAGTACGCTGGACAAAGCGCCGCACGTTACAACCAGCTGTATAAAAATGGCACCATTGCGGCAGACGACCAGCAAAAAGCCAGTTCGACACAGCGTTCGGCATCCGCCACCGTCCGTCAAAGTGAAGCCGCGTTAGCGTCTGCGATTAAGCAGGTTGGCGTGCTGCAGGCAGCCGTACGACAGGCGGAAGCGGATGTCACCGCCGCGCAGGCTAGCGTCGATCAGGCAAAGCTAAACCTTTCCTACACGCGCATTACGGCGCCAGTCGATGGCATGGTGGGTCAGCGTTCGGTGCGTCTGGGCGCCTATGTCAGCGCCGGTACGCGCTTGCTGGCCGTTGTTCCGTTACAGCAAACCTATATCACCGCCAATTATCTGGAAACGCAGTTGGCAGATGTGCAGCAAGGACAAACGGTGAAGGTTAAGATTGATGCGTTGCCGGGTAAGATTTTTACCGGTCGCGTTGATAGCATTGCACCGGCAACCGGCGCGACCTTTTCGGCGATTGCACCGGACAACGCCACCGGCAATTACACTAAAGTCGTCCAGCGTCTTCCGGTGAAAATCGTGCTGGATGCCAATCAGGCTGACCTGGCCAAACTGCGTGTTGGCATGTCGGCCATACCGGAAATTGAAGCGCGATGAAAATGTGAGCAACGTCTCAGAAGCGCGCTATTTATTTTCCGCAAAATTCCGCGTAAATTAATGCTCGATCCTGTTCTGGGCTTGCCTGGAGCGACCTGAGAAGAAAGCGTGTAGCGGTTATGAACTCCACCTTTCTCTTATTCTGTTCGGGTTACGCGGGTTTGGGATCGCCCGCTGGGTAGCCGCTCAGAGGAGTTGTTTTGTGAGATACGCTTTGATGGGAATTTCTTTCTTCCTGTTGCTTTGGGTCGGTACCTTCGTACTGATGCTGTAGAGCCGCCAGGCGGGGCGACGCGTAGTCGCCCCACTCAGCGCTTATTCCTCTTCTTCCAGTGCTTTCACCGTTCCTGGCAAAATGCCGTCGGCGCGGAACATCGCTTTAATGCCACGCACCGCCTGACGGATACGATCGCTGTTTTCAATAAGCGCGAAACGCACGTGAGTATCACCATAATCCCCAAAACCGATGCCCGGAGAGACGCACACTTTGGCTTCCTGCAGCAATAATTTAGCAAACTCCAGCGAGCCAAGATGCGCGTAGTGATCGGGGATTTTTGCCCAGACGTACATCGATGCCTTGGGCAAATCGACCATCCAGCCCGCTTCATGTAAGCCCTTCACTAACACATCGCGACGGCGTTTATACTGCTCGGCGATGTCGCGCACGCACTGCTGGTCGCCTTCCAGCGCTGCAATCGCGGCCACCTGCAGTGGCGTAAACGTGCCGTAATCGTGATAGCTCTTAATACGTGCCAGCGCCGCAACCAGCTCTTTATTACCGACCATAAAGCCAATACGCCAGCCCGCCATGTTGTAGCTTTTCGACAGGGTAAAGAATTCCACAGCCACATCGCGCGCGCCTGGCACCTGCATAATCGACGGTGCTTTCCAACCATCATAGGTAATGTCGGCATAGGCGAGATCGTGGATGACCAGCACGTTGTACTGCTTCGCCAGCGCAATAACGCGCTCGAAGAAATCCAGCTCAACGCATTGTGAAGTAGGATTCGAAGGGAAGCCGAGGATCATCATTTTCGGCTTCGGATAGCTTTCACGGATCGCGCGCTCCAGCTCGTTGAAGAAATCAACGCCTGCCACCAGCGGTACAGAACGCACCTGCGCTCCGGCAATCACCGCGCCGTAAATATGAATGGGATAGCTCGGGTTCGGCACCAGCACGGTGTCGCCGTGATCGAGTGTGGCCAGCATTAAGTGTGCCAGGCCCTCTTTGGAACCGATGGTGACAATCGCTTCTGATTCCGGATCGATTTCAACCTGATAGCGATCGGCGTACCAGCGCGAAATTGCGCGACGTAAACGCGGAATACCTTTCGAGGTTGAATAACCGTGCGTGTCTTCTCGCTGCGCCACCTGGCAAAGTTTTTCGACGATATGCGGCGGCGTTGGGCCATCCGGATTACCCATCGAAAAATCGATGATGTCTTCACCGCGCCGACGCGCAGCCATCTTCAATTCAGCGGTAATGTTAAAAACATACGGGGGAAGGCGTTCAATACGCGAGAAACGACGGGGTGTGCTGTTATCAGCCATGATGTCCTCTGGATTACGTAAGCGCCCGGACCGTCCGAGCGACGTGGGTCATTGTGTTGACCGCACCAAGAACATAACGCGCTGATAACAAGATTGTCGAGAGCAGAATAAAATAATTTTAATTATTTGGATTGAGGCGGCCAAACACCCAATCGCTTACCCATTGGCCGTTTAGCAGATAATTATCCCGTAACGTTCCCTCCAGGGCGAAACCATTCTTCTCGAGAATGCGTCGCGACGGCCAATTCCCCTCAATGACCATCGCTTTCAGCTTATGAAATTCTGCCTGGAGCAGAAAGGTACAGAGGGCATCCAGCGCCTCGCTGCCAAAACCGAGACCGGTAAACCGATCGCGCAGCATATAGCCCACTTCGGCCTGCCGATAGGGATGCCACTCCGCGCTACAGCCAAACAGGCCAATGGGTTCGTCCGTTTCTCTGATTCGTGCTACCAGACACAGCATGTGGAAACTACTCGCCTGCCACGGCGCAAGTCGCTCGTTAAAGCGCTGACGAATATCGTTTTCATCAGGAATTTCACTCACCCAGGTCATGGTTGCGGCATCCTCATGCACCGCTTTGAAAATCTGCCAGTCTTCCGGTTGCAGCCGACTAAGGGATAAACGTGGGGTGAGTAATTGCATGGCTGGGCTCCGCTTTTTTGCATACGGCAACATAGCAAACCGACCTGCTGACAACCAGCGATCGGCGCACGGTTTCGCTAATCCTCTTTTTACTACTCAACTTTTCCTCTTTTTACCGGGATTGCCTGGTCGCCATGAATGGCGACCTTACGGAACGGAGCAGGTAGGGGCGCCATTTTCGGCGACCGAAGCGGCATAAATTGATCCTGGCTACGAGAAAGGTCTGTAGATTGTCGTGGTGCTGGCGGATCGCGATCACATTTTTTATCATATCTTTTTCTTTCCTGCCTGAGAGATGCCCTTGCTTTCCCACTTCGACATGCTGCTGGCGGTGTTTGACCGTGCGGCGCTGATGCTGATTTGCCTGTTCTTCCTCACGCGCACACGTGTGTTTCGTCAACTGCTGCAAAAAGATGAGCATTCAGTGCGTGAAAAGGTGGTAGTAACGGCCATTTTCTCGCTGTTCGCACTGTTCAGCACCTGGTCCGGCATTAATGTCGACGGCTCGCTGCTTAATGTGCGCGTGATTGCGGTGATGTCCGGCGGCATCCTATTTGGTCCCTGGGTGGGCATCGCCACCGGCTTAATTGCCGGCGTACATCGCTATCTGATTGATATGGATGGCATTACAGCCATACCTTGTTTGATCACCAGCATTATTGCTGGAGTGGCTTCAGGCGTGATCAATCAGCGCGTTAGTAAAGAGCAACGCTGGCGTGCCGGGATTATCGGCGGCATGCTGTGTGAAAGTTTGACCATGCTGCTAATTGTACTGTGGGCCAAGCCCATGGCGCTGGGTCTTACCATTGTTTATGAAATTGCTATGCCGATGATCCTCGGCGCATCAAGTATTGGTTTGATTGTGCTGCTGGTACAAAGCGTCGAAGGTGAAAGAGAGGCGATTGCTGCACGTCAGGCTAAGCTGGCATTGGAAATCGCCAACAAAACACTGCCGCTGTTCCGTCAGGTTGATAGCCAGTCGATGCATAAAGTATGCGATATCATTCGTACCGACATTCATGCCGATGCGGTCGCCATCACCGATAACAAACAGATTTTAGCCTACGTTGGCTACGGCGAGCAGAACTATCACAACGGTGACGATGCGATTAGCCCCACCACCGCGCAGGCGATCTCCAGCGGCAAAATTATCATTAAGAATAACGATGAGGCGCACCGTACCAAAGATATTCACTCGATGCTGGTTATTCCCCTTTGGGAAAAAGGGGAAGTGACCGGGACCTTAAAAATCTATTATCGTCGCGCACATCGCATCACCGGTTCGTTAAAAGAGATGGCGATTGGGCTTTCGCAAATTATCTCAACGCAGCTGGAAGTGTCACGCGCTGAGCAGCTACGCGAGATGGCAAACAAGGCTGAATTACGCGCGTTGCAAAGTAAAATTAACCCGCATTTCCTGTTTAACGCCCTCAACGCTATCTCATCCTCGATTCGCCTCAATCCAGATACGGCGCGCCAGCTGGTGATTAATTTGTCACGTTATTTACGCTACAACCTCGAACTCAACGATGATGAACTTATCGATATCAAGAAAGAGCTGTGGCAGGTAAAGGATTATATCGCCATTGAACAGGCGCGCTTCGGCGATAAGTTGACGATGATTTATGACGTGGATGAGGATCTCCATTTCACGCTGCCAAGCCTGCTAATTCAGCCACTGGTGGAGAATGCCATCGTGCACGGTATTCAGCCTTGTCGCGGCAAGGGCGTAGTAACGCTGAGCGTGAAAGATTTGGGCGACCAGGTCCGCGTGGCGGTGCGCGATACGGGCGCAGGGATCAGTGACGATGTGATGAACCGCGTGGCACGTAATGAGATGCCCGGCAACAAAATTGGCCTGTTAAATGTCCATCATCGGGTGAAATTACTCTCCGGACAGGGTTTGAGCATTAGCCGCCATAATCCCGGGACAGAAATCGCCTTTACCCTGAGCAAAAATGGTCAGCTGCTCCCTGCTCCGTTACGTCATACCATGGAAACCTCTACGTGAAAGCCATCATCGTTGAAGACGAGTTTCTCGCCCAGCAGGAGTTGAGCTGGATGATTCAGCAGCACAGTAACATCAGCGTTGAAGCCTGCTTTGATGATGGGCTCGAAGTGCTGAAGTACCTGCAAAATCATCGGGTAGATGTCATTTTCCTCGACATCAATATTCCGTCGCTCGATGGCATGCTGCTGGCGCAAAACATCAATCAGTTTGCCCATAAGCCGCTGATTGTGTTTATCACTGCATGGAAAGAACATGCGGTAGAAGCGTTTGAGCTGGACGCCTTTGACTACATTCTTAAGCCGTATCACGAATCACGTATCGTGACGATGCTGAGTAAGCTTGAAGCCAGCGTACAGCAGCAATCTCAGCCTAATAACCCCTCGGCCAGCCCCCCGCAAACCGTCAATCTGATCAAAGATGAGCGCATTATCGTCACCGATATCAACGAGATCTACTATGTCGAGGCTCACGAGAAGCTAACGTTTGTTTATACGCGGCGCGAGGCTTATGTGATGTCGATGGTAATCAGTGAATTCTGTAGCCGTTTGCCGGAGCAGCAGTTCTTCCGCTGCCACCGCTCTTATTGCGTTAATCTCAGCAAAATACGCGAGATCGAACCCTGGTTTAACAATACTTATTTGGTGAAGTTACGTGATTTGGATGCGCAGGTGCCGGTGAGTCGCAGCAAGGTGAAAGCCTTTCGGCAGTTGATGAGGTTATAAGGCGAACGGCAGACGCCGCTCGCCCCAGGGAATTACAGCTCGCGACCCAGCACCTGACGCAGATGCGCCCCGGCACCCAGCAAGCCCGGCTGATCGTGAGTGATCATATATACCGGAATATCGACCAGATAATCGCGGAAACGGCCTTTATCTTCAAACGCTGCACGGAAGCCGGAAGCTTTGAAAAAATCGAGGAAGCGCGGCACGATACCGCCGGCAATATAGACGCCGCCAAAGGTGCCAAGGTTCAACGCCAGGTTACCGCCAAAACGGCCCATGATGACGCAGAACAGCGACAGCGCGCGACGGCAATCGATGCACGTATCTTTCAACGCACGCTCGGTCACATCTTTTGGTTTCAGATTTTCGGGTTCGCGCTCATCAGACTTGACGATGGCACGGTACAGATTGACCAATCCCGCACCGGAAAGCACGCGTTCAGCCGAAACATGGCCAATTTCCGCGCGTAACACCTCCAGAATGTCACTCTCTTCTTCACTGTTTGGCGCGAAGTCGACGTGACCGCCCTCGCCCGGCAAACTAATCCAACGTTTATCTACATGCACCAGATGACTCACGCCGAGGCCGGTGCCTGCACCATAGATGGCGATAGGTTTACCTTCAACCGGCGTCTTGCCACCAAACTGAATCACTTCCTTTTCGCTCAGCATTGGAATCGCCATTGATACCGCAGTGAAATCATTGATGATTTCCAGGCTTTCCAGCGCCAGATTCTGCTTCATTACTTTGGTCGAAAACGCCCAATCGTGATTGGTCATTTCCACCCAATCGCCGGTGATCGGACAGGCAATGGCGATGCAGGCATGTTTGATGTCCTGCTTTTGCTCGTCGAGATAATGACGGATCACCGCTTCGAGATTGTCGTAGTCTGATGTTGAAAAGGTTTCGGCTTGCGAAATTGTGCCAGTTTCCACCTCACACAATGCGAGGCGGGCATTGGTGCCGCCCACATCGCCGACCAGGGCGTATGTTGTCATTCTTCTGCTGCTCCGCTTGGGTCATAAACAATTGCAGGACACTATAAAAGCCTGCCAATAAAACAACAACGCCCACCTGCACGATGGGCGTAATCCATTCAACAATGCTGCACAGCCTACCGATCCCCTGCCTCACTGCACAGCGGCAACTTTCCGAATTTTAGCGGCTATTGCGCTGGTGCAACGCGGCGGTCACCTTACGCAGCAGCGGCGGTAAGTCCTGTTTATCCATCACCACTTCTACCAGCGACAGGCGGCGATTAAGCATTAATTGCGCCATCACCGCCTCAAGTTGTGCCGTTTCGCTGACGCGCCAGCTCTGCGCCGCGCACTGTACACTCATTGCGTGGGGCAATGCGGTCCAGTTCCACTGGGCGATGTCGTTGTAACGCTGTTCGGCGCCGTGAATTGCTCGCTCAACCGTATAGCCATCATTATTCAGGAGGAAGATGATCGGTTGTTGACCATCGCGCTGCATCGAGCCCAATTCCTGAATCGTCAACTGCGCTGAGCCATCCCCGATAATCAGAATCACACGACGATCGGGCTGTGCGGTTTGCGCACCAAAGGTGGCAGGTAAAGTATAGCCAATCGACCCCCATAACGGCTGCACCAACAATTGCGCATCTACCGGTAAGCGCAGTGCCGCGGCACCAAATGCGGCAGTACCTTGATCAGCAAGGATAATATCACCCGGCAGCAGAAAGCGCTGCATCGCCTGCCAGAAAGCGTTCTGACTGATTAGCGCCGCATCGATTTGCTCATTTTCTTCACACTGCATACCCTCTGCGAGTCGCCAGTGCGCGCAGTGTCGCTGATAAATCGGCATTAATGCAGCCAGCGCCTGTGCCATCGTTAGCGGCGCAAACACCTCGCCAGCGACCTTGGCCTGAAACGGCTGCAGATCGATGACGCGTTCGGCAGGCAGATTTTGTGTGAAGCCGGCGGTTAAGGTGTCGGTAAAACGCACGCCGACGCACAGCGTTACGTCGGTGTCCTCAATCGCCTGACGTACATGGTCGCTGCTGCCTTCTGCTGCGTAAGTGCCAACGTAGCCTGGCTGCTGCTCATTCAGCACGCCTTTGCCCATTAATAAGGTGGCCGCCGGAATCGCGCGCAGTTGCCGCAGCGTTTCGAGCTGTGGCTGCAGCTGCCAGCGCGAGGCGAGGAAATCCGCCAGCAGCGCGACCCGCTGCGCTGGTGCCAGCAAGCGTTCTGCCGCATCGGCAAACGCGGCGGCCACCTGCTGCTGCTGGTCAGAAGCGACGTTTATTGCGTTGGGCATCACAACATCGCTTGCTGCCACATCCACCGCCAGTAACAAGTAGCCCGGACGATGCTGCTCTAGCGCCTCGGCGATCACCCGATCAATCTCGGCCACCGCATTTTCCGCCGTTAACACCGCAGAGGCGACGCTCACTTCCTGCGCCATGCGGAGAAAATGGCCAAAATCGCCGTCACCGAGTGAATGATGCACGCAATCCCCTTGCTGCTGCGCCTGACTCGCTGGCGCGCCAACGATATGAATCACCGGCACATATTCGGCGTAGCTGCCAGCAATACCGTTGATAGCACTTAATTCGCCGACGCCAAAGGTCGTCAGCAGCGCCGCTGCGCCGTTGCAGCGACCGTAGCCATCTGCCGCATAGGCCGCATTGAGTTCATTCGCACAACCTACCCAGGTAATTTCCGGGTGCGCAATTACGCTATCGAGAAATTGCAGGTTGTAATCACCCGGCACGCCGAACAAATGACGAATGCCGGATTGCTGTAAACGGTGCAGTAAATAATCGCCAACATTGAAGGTTTTCATCGACAGCTCCTTGTTAAGGGGATGATCAGGAGTATTAGCGATGTGGCTGAATTGGCGAGGTTTTCACCATCGCGATGCGGGGATTTGTGGCAAGCATTCGTTACGACGACAGATAATTCTGTAAGTTGCGATCTTCGGCGCGTTTCACCTTAGTGTAAACGCATACACTGCTATGCTGATGTCACTTTCTCCCCTATTGAGACAGGAACGCTGCATGACTGCTTTTCCCCATCCTGAACGTTATCAACAGATGCAATATCGTCGCAGTGGCCGTAGCGGCCTGAAGTTACCGGCTATTTCGCTGGGGCTATGGCACAACTTTGGCGACAGTACCCGCGTCGATAATAGCCGTGAACTGTTGCGACACGCCTTTGATCGCGGCATTACTCATTTCGATCTGGCCAACAATTACGGCCCGCCTCCGGGATCGGCAGAATCTAACTTCGGTCGCATTATGCGCGAGGATTTTCAAGGGCTACGCGATGAGTTGGTGATCTCGACGAAAGCGGGTTACACCATGTGGGATGGCCCTTATGGCGATTGGGGCTCACGCAAATATTTGATTTCCAGTCTCGATCAGAGCCTTAAACGTATGGGGCTGGAGTATGTGGATATTTTCTATCATCACCGTCCCGATCCAGAAACCCCGCTGGAAGAAACTATGCGCGCGCTCGATCAGGTGGTGCGTCAGGGTAAAGCGCTGTACGCCGCCATATCGAACTATCCAGCGGACAAAGCCGCTGAAGCAATTGCGATTCTGCGCGATCTCGGTACGCCATGCCTGATTCATCAGCCGCGTTATTCCCTGTTTGAGCGCACGCCGGAACAGGGTTTGCTGGATGTGCTAGGCGATAACGGCGTTGGCTGCATTGCCTTCTCACCGCTGGCGGGTGGCGTATTAACTGACCGCTATTTGCAGGGTATTCCAGAAGATTCGCGTATCGCGAGCGGCAGTAAGTTCCTGAGTGAAAGCCAATTGACACAAGAGAAGATGGAAAAAGTGCGTCAGTTGCAGGCCATTGCTCAGCAGCGTGGCCAAAAGCTGGCGCAAACGGCATTAAGCTGGGTATTGCGCGATGCGCGGGTGACCTCGGTGCTGATCGGTGCCAGCAAAACCGCGCAAATTGATGATGCCGTGGAGATGTTAAGTCAGCCAGCACTGAGCTCGGATGAAATTAAAGCTATCGATAATATCTTAGTGTAAACGCTTACTCGCCCGGCTTTTGCCGGGTGTTCTCTGTAGCAGAAAATTCTCCAAAGATGTACCGCCACGTTTTTTCGGATTGATTCTCAAGGTATGGCTGGTCCGATGTGGCAAAATAGCGCAACGGTAGCAGTAATAAGCCGCCGAAAAGGAGAATTTATGAAACGTGCCATTTTATTTGCCGCCTTGCTGGCATCCCTATCCCCGCTGGCGTCGCACACAGCAGAAGCCAATAGTGCCACCATCAATTTAGCTCCGGGTGTTACGCTACATCTCGGCGATCGCGACCGACACGGCAATTACTGGGACGGCAGTCGCTGGCGTGAACCGCGCTGGTGGAACGACCGTTATCAGTACAACGATCATCGCTGGTGGCGTCATGAAGAGTGGAAACGTCACCGCGCTTATGAACGTGAGCGCGAACGTCGCTGGCATGAACGCGAACGTCGTGAACACTGGCGTCACGATCATCGCCATGACGATCGCCGTGGCCATCACGATCATCACCATCATTAAAAGAAAAATCCCGCTTAATTGCGGGATTTTTCTTTTATCTGCGTCTTACCAGCCGAGCGCCTCACCCACTAACAAGTAAAGATTTAGTGCGATCACCAACACCACAATCAGCCGCCCGGCATTTTGCATCAGGCGCGAGTTAACCATTGCGTCGCCCATTAGCTCCCGATTTCCGGTGAATGACAGCAGCGGAATCAGCGCCAGCGCGATACCAAAACTCAGCAATACCTGGCTCATCACCAGAATACGCGTAGGATCCCATCCCGCCCAAATCACAATAAATGAGGGCAGCATGGTGATAGTACGACGGAACCACAATGGAATGTGGAAGCGGATAAAGCCCTGCATCACCACTTGTCCCGCCAGCGTACCGACCACGGTAGATGAAAGACCGGCAGCAACCAGACTCAGGCCGAAGACAATAGCCGCAGCCTGACCAAGCAGCGGCTGCAGCGTGAGATACGCCTGGTCAAGATCGACAATGCTCGAATGGCCGCTGAAGTGAAACGCTGCTGCGGCCGTCGCCATCATCGCCAGATTAACAAAGCCCGCAATGGTCATCGCGATCGCCACATCCAGCTTAGTGGAGGAGTAGCGTTCCGCTTTACTGCCTTTATTACCGTGCTGCGTCAGCGCCGAGTGCAGATAAATCACGTGCGGCATAATAGTGGCGCCCAATACCCCAGCGGCAAGGAAAACCGCATCTGAAGTCGGTAACGTGGGTAATGCCATCCCAACAACTAACTCGCTGACCTTGGGCTGGGAGAAAAACAGCTCAACAATATAGGCGGCCGCCACAAACAGTAATAGACCGCCAATCACCAGTTCCAGCGGCTTTTGGCCACGACTCTGCAGCATCAAAATCAGATAAGTAGCAATTCCGGTTAATACCGCGCCTTGCAGAAGCGATATCCCCAATAACAGTTTGAAACCGAGCGCTGCACCGATGAATTCCGCGAGATCGGTTGCCATTGCGATGATCTCCGCCTGCACCCAATAGAACCACACCGCCGGGCGCGGGAAGCGATCGCGAATGTGTTCAGCCAGATTTTTGCCGGTGGCAATCCCCAGCTTGGCAGACATGAGCTGAATCAACATCGCCATGACATTGGCCCACACTACCACCCATAACAGCTTATAGCCGTAAGCGGCGCCGGCCTGAATATTGGTTGCGAAGTTACCGGGATCGATATAACCAATGGCCGCGATAAACGCGGGACCCAGCAGGGCGAGCTTGATCTTTCTGGCTCCGCGAGCGGCGCGCTCTACGGTGCGGCTTTCTAACATAGTTTGACCCTGTCTTAATGCATGTGACCCGAGCAGCTTAAGCGGTCAGCAAGGCAAGTGAAATTTGATTATAGTTATTGTATTAATAGATAGTGCTATGAAGTATAGCCATTGCTATACCTTTAGGTAAAGCGTGTTCTCGTCAAAAAAGTGGCAACGGAATTGACTCTACTCCTGGGTCATTTTATAGACAATGTTTTTGTGGATATTTCTTGTGAATGATTTGTAACCGGGTTGTGAGCGGTGAGACTTATCTGAGAAATAACGCGATAGCGATTACTTATAATGTGGTTTTGATCTCGTTTTTAAGTAACGCGTTACATAGAATACGCAGCAAAATACAACCCTCCTCAAATTTGGAGCCGACATGTCCCATGTTTTGCATTTTATTTTAGCACTAGTGGTGGTAGCCGTGCTGGCCTTGCTGGTCAGTCACGACCGTAAAAGCATTCGCGTTCGCTACATCGTTCAACTTTTAGTGATCGAAGTGCTGCTGGCCTGGTTCTTCCTTAACTCATCCGTTGGCCTCGGCTTTGTACAAGGCTTCGCGGGTGTGTTTGATCATCTGCTTAAATATGCGGCCGAAGGCACCAACTTTGTATTCGGCAACATGAATGAGAAAGGCCTCGCCTTCTTCTTCCTGAATGTTCTCTGCCCAATTGTCTTCATCTCAGCGTTGATCGGTATTTTGCAACATTTCCGTATATTGCCATGGGTCATTCGCGGCATTGGTACCGTGCTGTCAAAGGTCAACGGTATGGGCAAACTGGAATCCTTTAACGCCGTAAGCTCTCTGATTTTGGGACAGTCAGAAAACTTCATCGCCTATAAGGATATCCTCGGCAAAATGTCACAGCGCCGCATGTACACCATGGCAGCGACCGCGATGTCGACCGTTTCCATGTCGATTGTCGGCGCGTACATGACCATGCTGCAGCCGAAATATGTGGTAGCTGCGCTGGTTCTGAACATGTTCAGCACCTTTATTGTCTTGTCGCTTATCAACCCATACCGCGTGGATAGCGAAGAAGATCTGCAGCTGCAGGATCTGCATAAGGGTCAGAGCTTCTTCGAAATGCTGGGCGAATATATCCTCGCCGGTTTCAAAGTTGCGATTATTGTGGCCGCAATGCTGATTGGTTTCATCGCGCTGATTTCCGGCCTGAACGCACTGTTCGATTTGATCTTCGGCATCAGCTTCCAGGGCGTGTTGGGCTATGTGTTCTATCCCTTCGCCTGGGTGATGGGTGTGCCTTCGCACGAAGCGCTGCAGGTTGGCAGCATCATGGCAACGAAACTGGTTTCCAACGAATTCGTGGCGATGATGGACCTGCAGAAAATCGCCGGTCAACTCTCGCCGCATGCGGAAGGTATCTTGTCAGTGTTCCTCGTTTCCTTTGCTAACTTCTCATCAATCGGGATTGTGGCGGGTGCGATTAAAGGTTTGCACGAAGAGCAAGGTAATGTGGTTTCACGCTTCGGCCTGAAACTGCTGTACGGCTCAACGCTGGTGAGCGTGCTGTCTGCAGCCATTGCCGGTCTGGTGTTGGCCTTCTGATCGTCAGGGCGGGCTTCGGCTCGCCCTTCTCATCCTATTGTTCAATCGGTTCTATCCCGCATCGTCCCTGCTTTCCCCTGCAATCATCCGCCTCATCGCTGAAGGCAAAATCTTTGCACGATATTGAATTTCCGCTGTTACTGCCTGCGCATTTGAGAAACGGCAAAACCGCACAATAGATTGTGCTGCTATAGATTGATGGTTTTTTGAATGTGTTCAGAACGAACAGAGATTTGGTGGAGATAAGCGGGATCGAACCGCTGACCTCTTGCATGCCATGCAAGCGCTCTCCCAGCTGAGCTATACCCCCACATCTGGAAATCATTTTTCGGTCAAACCGTTGGGAAGGTTTGTTTGGTGGAGATAAGCGGGATCGAACCGCTGACCTCTTGCATGCCATGCAAGCGCTCTCCCAGCTGAGCTATACCCCCGAACCGAAAAACTGCCGAGTAAACTCGACGGACGGCATAATATGAAACCGCCTCTTGAGTGTCAACGTCAAATTCTCGTTCTGTGTTCGATCGCTGAAAAAGGCGTCAACCCCACGCTATCATAGCCTTTTTTCAGGGTGCGCCGCCTTTCTGAGCCCGCTCCCACTCTGCTATTTGGCAACGACGTGGCATTACATCGTTAAACTTTAGTTAAAGATGTTAGGAACAGTCTTGTTTTCGTTAATGGTGCGTGTGAAACTTAGCGCGCTAATTAACCGGTCATCCTTCCAGGGTCTTTCTCTTTATGACCGGCCAGCAATATCCCTTTGTTCAATAAAAGAAAAGTGAATTATGTCGCTGCATACCCCAAAAGAGATCGCCCAACTGGCGATTCAAGCTGGCGTAGCTAAAAGCCGCCTGCCTATCTCCACCTTGTTAATTCTTGGCTTTATGGCCGGAGCATTTATCGCCACCGGTTTTCTGCTCGACCTGCATGTTATTAATCAACTCCCGGCAGAATGGGGCTCATTCGGCGTATTGCTGGGTGCCGCCGTATTCCCGGTCGGTTTGATTATGACGGTGTTGGCCGGAGGCGAACTGCTCACCGGAAATATGATGACCCTGCCGATAGCCTGGTTCGCGCGCCGAATCAGTGGCTTTAGCGTGCTACGTAACTGGTTTTGGGTAACCATTGCTAATTTCATCGGCAGCGTGGCGGTCGCCTGGTTTTTTGGTCACATGCTGGGGATGACTGAGGGTGATTACCTGAAGAAAACCGTGGCAATTGCCCACGCCAAAGTGAATGCCGATTTCCTGCATGCCTTCATCTCCGGCATTGGCTGCAACTGGCTGGTGTGTCTGGCCGTTTGGCTCGCCTTCGCCAGCAAAGACGTGGTGGGTAAGATCTTTGGCATGTGGTTCCCGGTGATGGCTTTCGTGGCGATTGGCTTCCAGCACGTTGTCGCTAACATGTTTATTGTGCCGGCCGCAATTTTCGCAGGCCAACTGAGCTGGGCTGAATTTGCGCCAAACGTTATTGCCGTATTTCTTGGTAACGGTGTTGGCGGCGCAGTATTTGTTGGTCTCACCTATTTCATCGCTTTCCGTCCAGAAAGCGCCGCGGTTAGCGAAGCGCAATAATAGAAATATGCCTTTTGTTGTAGAGCAGAAGGCATTTTCTGCCTAGGTTACTTCTCCCCGTTACGTTTTGTTGTAATATGTATAGCTAATGTATTTAACAGGGACAGCATCGTGAAAAAGGAATGGCTTACCCCCGAGGAGCTCGCGCTGGAAACGGGCTACAGTCGGCAAACGGTGAATAAATGGATCAAGCGTGAAAACTGGACAACCACGCCGAAACCCGGTGTTCAGGGTGGTAAAGCGCGATTGATTCATATTGATGAACGCGTAAAAAGCTTTGTTCAATCTACCCGCCACGCGAACGAACCGGCGGCTAATTACGGTGCACAACAAAATACGTTACCTGCGTTATTAATAAATTCTGTCCAGCAAATGACAGCGGCGGAGCAGGAACAATTTGCGGCGTTGTTATTACGGGAAGGGATTCGCGGCGTACTGGAAAGGCTGGGAATTCAGGAAGAATAAAAAAGCCGGAAGCACATGCTTCCGGCTTTTTCATATCAGGTTATGCGTTTGCTTCACGCTCAGCGATGAACGCCAGCGCTTTCTCAATTCGCGCTACGCTACGGCTACGACCAATCGCCTCTACCGTGACATCCAACGCGGGAGACTGACCCGCACCGGTAACGGCTACGCGCAACGGCATACCGACTTTGCCCATGCCCAGCTCAAGCTCATCTGCCGCCGCCTGAATCGCATTGTGCACATTCTCGGCATTCCAGCTGCTGTCGCTAATGGCCGCCAATTTATCGCGCACCACTTCCAGCGGCTGACGCGCAACGGGACGCAGATGCTTCTTCGCGGCATCCGCATCAAAGGCTTCAAACTCTTCATAGAAGTAACGGCAAGAGGCAGCGATCTCAACCAGCGTTTTGCAGCGTTCGCCGAGCAGCGTCACCAGCTTCGCCAGTTCCGGCCCCCTGCGGGTATCAATCTTCTGCTGCTCAATGTGCCACTGCAGCTGCGTAGCAACATATTCCGGCGGCAGCGTATTAATGTAGTGATGGTTCAGCCACTGCAGCTTTTCCGTGTTGAAAGCACTGGCGGATTTGCTCACTGCATCAAGGGTGAACAGCTCAGCCATTTCCGCCACGCTAAATATTTCCTGATCGCCGTGTGACCAGCCGAGCCGCACCAGATAGTTGAGCAGTGCTTCTGGCAGGTAGCCGTCATCGCGATACTGCATCACGCCAACTGCACCATGACGCTTAGACAATTTCTTGCTGTCATCACCGAGGATCATTGATACGTGCGCGTAGGTTGGCACTTCTGCACCAATCGCTTTCAGGATGTTGATCTGGCGTGGCGTGTTGTTGATATGGTCTTCGCCGCGGATCACGTGGGTGATGCCCATATCCCAGTCATCCACGACAACACAGAAGTTGTAGGTTGGTGAACCGTCGGTGCGACGAATGATCAGGTCATCCAGTTCCTGGTTGCTGAATTCGATCGGACCACGAATCTGGTCATCAAAGATAACCGAGCCTTCCTGAGGATTGCGGAAGCGCACTACGCACGGCTCATCTGCGGCGTGATGTTCATGGCTATCGCGGCAACGTCCGTCGTAGCGCGGCTTTTCACCTTTTTCCATCTGCTCTTCACGCAGCGCGTCTAAACGCTCTTTGCTGCAATAGCATTTATAGGCAGTGCCTGCTTCCAGCATGTCGTCTATCACCGCGTTGTAGCGATCAAAACGTTTGGTCTGATAATACGGACCTTCATCCCAGTTAAGGCTCAGCCAGTTCATACCGTCCATAATGGCTTCGATGGCTTCCGGTGTGGATCGCTCCAGATCGGTATCTTCGATACGCAAAACAAATTCGCCCTTGTTATGGCGAGCATAGAGCCAGGAGTAAAGAGCAGTACGTGCACCGCCCACATGCAGATAGCCGGTAGGGCTGGGTGCGAAGCGAGTTTTGATTTTCATTCAGCATTGCCTTAAATGCGCAGGTTTCATTGTCTGGATGACAAAAAAACGGGTTAACGCGAAAAACAGTGCGCATATTCTAGCAGGTGAGGATGATTCCTCAATGATTGTCGCGGCGGCATCCCGGTTTGCTGAACGCTTTTCTGCTAATAAAACCAGCACATTGGCTAAAAGCCCTTCACGATGATTATTTTTAAAGCGAACGCACATTTAAGTTTTAAAAAGCGTTGACTCACTTTAAAGGATCCCTATAATGCGACTCCACACAGCGGGGGTGATTAGCTCAGTTGGTAGAGCATCTCCCTTACAAGGAGGGGGTCGGCGGTTCGAGCCCGTCATCACCCACCACTCTTAAATGAAGATTTTTGAGTTGGCCCGCAGTGAACAAGAGATTAGATATGGGTGATTAGCTCAGTTGGTAGAGCATCTCCCTTACAAGGAGGGGGTCGGCGGTTCGAGCCCGTCATCACCCACCATATCTCAGTTGAAAAACGCTCTTGTTAAGCAGTACCGAAGTGGGTGATTAGCTCAGTTGGTAGAGCATCTCCCTTACAAGGAGGGGGTCGGCGGTTCGAGCCCGTCATCACCCACCACTTCGGGTCGTTAGCTCAGTTGGTAGAGCAGTTGACTTTTAATCAATTGGTCGCAGGTTCGAATCCTGCACGACCCACCAATTCAGAGAAAAGCGCCTATTGGCGCTTTTTTCGTTTCTGCGCTCAGAAGGTTAGCTTCCTCTTAAGCGTTCAATCCCTACAAAACCTTTTCGCAAGCTTAACACTCCCTACCCTCAAGTCGCCTCCGCCTTTGACCGATAACGATAATGGTCTATTGCAAGGAGAAAACGATGTCTTCTATATCAAGCGTTAGTAGTATCAGCACGGCAAGCAGCGGCGGCGGTTCGACTTCGGAAATTGCCAGTCTAAACAAACAGATTCAAAGTATTACCAAACAGCTGAAAGATCTTTCCAGCGACGATACGCTCACCGATGAGCAAAAATCTGAACAGGAACAGATGCTGCAATCACAGATTCAAATGATTGAAGCGCAAATCGCGCAAATTGAGCAGCAGCAAGCAGAAAAGGCACAGCAGCAGCAGGAAGCACAACAGCCTGCTGCGACGAAAGCGGATGGCATTAATCGCCCAACCGATACCAATCAGATTAACGTTTACGTTTAAAACGCTGGTTTAACTATGCGTTGTTGCGTCAGCAGAGCGGCCTGCTGACGCACCTCTTGCCAGATCGCTTCCGCTGCAGGCGTCAGAGAGCGGTTTTTTCGCTTAATCAGCATCAGGCTGCGATTTATTTCCGGGTAGAGTCTTCGCACCCTGAGTTTGCATCCGGAAGGTAACGGCAGCGCCAGCGCTGGCAGAATACTGATGCCAATGCCCGCTTCTACCATCGGATAGAGAGTGGCGGGATGGCCTATCTCTTGCACCACATTCACACTTAACGCCAGCTGTTGTAGCGCCGCATCAACCAGCACGCGGCTACCAGAAGCATAATCCTGCAGCACCATGCTGCGTCCCGCCAACATCGACCACTCTGCTTGCTCAATCTGCGCCAGCTCATCGTTCTCATGGCAGAGCAGTAAAAAAGGTTCCTGAAGAATCTCTTCGCTATCGAAATCGGTATCATTAAGCGGGCCGATGACGATACCAAAATCGACCTCCGCATTGCGCACGCTTTGCAGCACCCATTGCTGCACTCGATCGTGCAGTATGACGCGAATATCGGGATAGCGCTGCTGGCTGCTGGCCAAACATTGTGGCATCAGGTGCGCCGAAGGCGTCTGGCTGGCGGCAACGCGCACCGTACCACTGCGCTGTTCGCCGTAACTCCGCACATCCAGCACCGTGGTATTTAACTCTTCCAGCAAGCGTTTTAGTCGAGAAGCCAGCTGCTGCCCCGCTTCGGTCAAGATCACTTCACGCGTAGTACGATCCAGCAATCGCACGCCCATCTCAGCTTCCAGCTCTTTGATACTGTGGCTAACGGCAGACTGACTGAGGCCAATGGCTTGCCCCGCCAGGCTGAAGCTACAGTGATGCGCCACCGCAACGAAGGTGCGCAACTGACGCAGGGTATAATTCATCGATTCCACTCATAGATTGATGCAATAAATCAATTTTATTTCTAAACGCGGCTAGCGCACAATCAGCACCATCATTTTTTTATATTTAACCGGATTTTAACAATGGGATTTTTACGCCTCGATCCGATGATGGTAAAACTCATCATCACCGTACTTCTCGCCAGCTTCTTCCCGGCCAAAGGCGGGTTTGTCGAATTCTTTGAATACCTAACGACCGCCGCCATTGCCCTGCTGTTCTTTATGCATGGTGCCAAATTGTCGCGCGAGAAGATCATTGCCGGCAGTAGCCACTGGCGTTTGCATTTGTGGATCATGTGCAGCACTTTTGTCATTTTCCCGATTCTGGGTCTGCTGATTGTCTGGTGGCATCCGGTTAATGTCAGCCCTGAGATTTACACCGGCTTCATCTATCTGTGCATTCTGCCCGCGACCGTGCAGTCATCTATCGCCTTCACCTCCATGGCCGGCGGTAACGTTGCCGCCGCGGTGTGCGCGGCTTCCGCATCCAGCCTACTCGGCGTGTTTGTTTCTCCGCTGCTGGTGAATCTGGTGATGAATGTTCACAGCGACGCGCCCAGCAATGGCCTGGAACAGATTGGTAAAATCATGCTGCAGCTGCTGGTGCCATTTGTGGTTGGCCATCTGTCGCGCCGCTGGATTGGCGCCTGGGTTGAGAAACATCGCAGCCTGATAGGTAAAACCGATCAAACTTCCATTCTGCTGGTCGTCTATTCCGCCTTTAGTGAAGCGGTAGTGAATGGCATTTGGCATCGCGTTGGCGTTGATACCTTGCTGTGGATTCTGGTGGGAAGTGTGCTGGTGCTGTTTATTGCGCTAGCCATTAACCTCGGCGCATCGCGTTTGTTCGGCTTCAGCCGTGCAGATGAAATTGTGGTGCTGTTTTGTGGTTCGAAAAAGAGCCTCGCCAACGGTGTCCCGATGGCCAACATTCTGTTCCCGGCCAGCTCGGTGGGGATCATCGTGCTGCCACTGATGATCTTCCATCAGGTACAGCTCATGGTATGTTCTTTCATTGCCCAGCGTTATAAAGCCGGTAATGAAAAGAGGCTGGCGCAGCAGCAGGTAGACGTTCAGAAATCTTAAATAAAACGGCCCGCAAATGCGGGCCGTTTTACTCTTCGCTGCGTTTGAGCGGTTTGACCAGACCTTCCAGTCCTTCGCTCTTAATGACTAACGTCAGCTGCATCAGATCGCCTAACTTACCAGCCGGGAATTCGTCTTTACGCGCGAACCACAGTAAATACTCTTCCGGCACGTCAATCAGCACCCTGCCCTTGTACTTGCCGAACGGCATCACAGTATTCGCGATTTCTACCAGCTGCTGTTTATCCACGTCAGGCTCCAAGCAGGCGAATCATTTCCGCTTCATCAATGACCGGAATGCCAAGCTCTTGCGCCTTCGCCAGTTTAGAACCCGCCGCTTCACCAGCAATCAGTAAATCGGTTTTCTTCGATACGCTGCCGCTAACTTTCGCGCCCAGTGCAATCAGCCGCTCTTTGGCATCATCGCGGTTCATTACTGACAGAGACCCGGTGAGTACCACGGTCTTGCCGGCAAACGGGCTATCAATCTCTTCGATGTTAACCACTTCAACCTGCGGCCAATGCACGCCGATCTCTTCGGTAAGCTCGCGGATTACTGCACGATTACTCTCTTCATCCATAAAGTTACGCACGTGGGTAGCGACGACTTTGCCCACATCCTGCACTTCAATCAGCGCGTCGAGATCGGCATTCATCACTTTTTCCAGTTCACCAAAGTGATTTGCAAGATTGGCGGCGGTGGCTTCACCCACTTCACGAATACCAAGCGCATACAGGAAACGCGCTAAAGTAGTGGATTTGGCTTTCTCCAGCGCATCGACCACATTCTGTGCCGATTTCGGCCCCATGCGATCGAGGCCAGTTAGTTTACCGGCAGTAAGACGGAACAGATCGGCTGGCGTTGAGACATACTCTTTTTCCACCAGCTGATCGATGATTTTATCACCCATGCCGTCCACATCCATCGCGCGACGTGAGACGAAGTGTTTAAGCGCTTCTTTACGCTGTGCACCGCAAATCAGGCCACCGGTGCAACGCGTGACCACTTCGCCTTCTACCCGCTCAACGTCTGAACCACAGACCGGACAATGGCTTGGGAAAACAATTTCTCGCGTTTCATCAGGGCGTTCAGATTCCACTACGTTAACCACCTGCGGAATCACATCGCCAGCGCGGCGAATGACCACTTTGTCGCCGATGCGTAACCCCAGCCGGGCTATTTCATCGGCATTGTGCAGCGTCGCGTTACTGACCACGACACCAGCAACCTGCACCGGTTCAAGACGCGCGACGGGTGTAATTGCCCCCGTTCGGCCCACCTGGAATTCAACATCACGTACGAAGGTCATCTGTTCCTGCGCCGGGAATTTGAACGCCACTGCCCAGCGCGGGGCTCGCGCCACAAATCCCAGCTGCTCCTGCAGTGCCTGAGAATCAACCTTGATGACGACACCATCTATATCGAAACCAAGCGAAGGACGCTCCTGCTCAATCTGGCGATAAAACGCCAGCACCTCATCGGCGCTATGTGCGAGGCGGATACGATCGGTAACCGGTAATCCCCACGCTTTAAATTGCTGCAGGCGCTGCCAATGGCTGGCTGGCATCTCTCCGCCCTCCAGTAAGCCGAAACCATAGCAGAAGAAAGTCAGCGGACGTTTAGCAGTAATGCGTGGGTCAAGCTGGCGCAGCGAACCTGCTGCAGCATTACGTGGATTAGCGAAAACTTTACCGCCGGTGCGACGCGCTTCTTCGTTGAGTTTTTCAAAGCCGCTTTCGGTGATAAACACTTCACCACGCACTTCCACGCGTGCAGGGATGTTATCGCCATGCAGCCGCAGCGGAATGGCATGGATAGTGCGCACGTTGGCGGTAATGTTCTCGCCGGTTGTGCCATCACCACGCGTTGCCGCGCGTACCAGCAGTCCATCCTCATACAATAAACTCACCGCCAGGCCATCAAGCTTGAGTTCACAGCAATAGGTGAGATCGTCGCTGCTTTTAAGGCGATCCTGCACACGTTTGTTGAAAGCCAGGAAGCCTGCTTCATCAAACGTGTTATCCAGAGACAACATCGGTACTTCGTGCCGCACCTGCTCAAAAGCCGCTAGCGGCGCGGCACCCACGCGCTGCGTCGGTGAATCAGGCGTAATCAATTCAGGATGCGCACTTTCCAGCTCACGCAGCTGTACCATTAATCGGTCATATTCTGCGTCCGGAATTTCCGGTGTATCCATCACGTGATAGAGATATTCGTGATGATGTAGCGTGGTGCGCAGCGCAGTCATTTGCTCCTGAACCGATTTCATAGTCTCTTATCCGATAAAAAACCCCCGACATGCGGGGGTTGTATTTAGTTTGAGTCAATTAGCGGCGATTAACCGATAACTTCGCGAATACGCGTTTTGTAGGTTTCCAGCTTCTGCGGCGTCATCATGCGACGCTCATCATCCAGCACCACGCCACCAACATCATCGGCAATACGCTGTGCCGATTGCAGCATCAGCTTAAAGTTCTGATTCGCATCTCCGTATGACGGTACCATCATAAAGATAGAGATGCCCGGCGTGGAGAAATTCCCCATCTCATCCGGATCAAAGGATCCAGGCTTGACCATATTCGCCAGGCTAAACAGCACCGGGCCGCTTCCTGCTGGGCTAAGATGACGATGGAAAATATTCATTTCACCAAACTGGAAGCCAGCCTGCAGAATACCTTGCAGCAGAGCTTCACCGTTCAGTTCGCCTCCGGTATGGGCAGCGACGTGCAGCACCAAGACCGCTTCTTTTTTACTTCCCGGTGCAGCAGCCTGCTTAGGCGCCTCTTGCGGCTGCGCTACCGGAGTTTCATCTGCAAGCTCTGGCTCATCTTCCGCAGCCAGGAATTCCGGCGCAGGCTGCGTGGCTGCTAGCGGTTCATTATCCAGCAGCGGATCGGATTGAATGGGTTGCGGTACTGGAGCGGGCTTCGACACCGGGGCTTGCGGTGCGGCAGGCTTACGAGCTTCCGGCTCATTATCCAGCAGTGGATCGCCTAATAATGGATCGGATTGACGTGCAGCCGGCTGACGCACAGGTTCAGGCGCACGCGGCGCGCTCACCGTACGCGGCGTAAACTCGGGCTCTTCATCAGCATCACGATGACGGCGTACGCGGACTTCGCCGACGCCATCATCATCTTCGCTCAGCAGATCTTCATCGGCTTCTTCGCGCTGTTTCAGACGTTTGTGCGGGCGATCACGAAACACGGAGGAGCGCTCTTTACGGCTGGTCCACAGTCCATGAAGGAGTAGCGCTATTATGGCGATCGCGCCAACAACGATTAATATCAGACGCAAATCCTGCATCATTGTATTCTCTGTTGTTCCAATACCTTGCCACCACGGCAAACTTTATCCTCTAACTGTATTTGCCCAGCTAAACAAGTGCAAGTCTGTGCAGTATTTTCTGACAAATTAGATAGCTGCCCCACGCTTTTTTGCTGTTTTTTCGCACAAAGCACGCCTGTAACCGATAAAAAGCCAGGTTATGATGTCCACGCCGCCATATTTAGGAGAAAGGCTTGCTATGCCCGCTGTGAATTCGGTCTCAACATTTAATGGTGTTCATTACTTTGCCGAAGGATGGAAACTGGTGCGTCTGCCAGGCATTCGTCGCTATGTCATTATCCCACTTATCATCAACATTCTGCTGCTTGGCGGCGCCTTTATCTGGTTGTTTCAGCGCCTGGGTCAGTGGATCCCCGCGTTAATGTCACATATCCCCGACTGGTTACAGTGGCTCAGCTATCTGCTATGGCCGCTTTCAGTGATTTCGATCGTGTTGGTGTTCAGCTATTTCTTCTCTACGATAGCCAATTTGATTGCCGCGCCATTTTGCGGCCTGCTCGCTGAACAGCTTGAAGGTCGTTTGACCGGAAAACCGCTGCCGGATAGCGGCTGGATGGGCATGATTAAGGATGTTCCGCGCATCATGAAGCGGGAGCTGCAGAAGCTCGGTTACTATTTGCCGCGCGCATTTGGCTTGCTGCTGCTCCACTTTATCCCCGGTTTTGGACAAACCGTGGCGCCAGTTCTATGGTTTTTATTCAGTGCCTGGATGTTATCAGTACAGTATTGCGACTATCCGTTTGATAACCACAAAGTGAGTTTTCAGCAGATGCGCCACGCATTGCGACAGCACAAGACGGCAAATATGCAATTTGGCGCGCTCGTCAGCCTGTTTACTATGATTCCGATTATCAATCTGGCGATCCTGCCCGTTGCCGTATGCGGCGCAACGGCGATGTGGGTTGATCGATATCGACAGCAACACGCGCGCCACTAAAGCGTTAAATTGCCTTATGCTTTTTTGCTTAAGGCTTATGGTTGTGCGCTATATAGATATACGATTTCTTTCCTTCCGCACATCGGAAGAAAAGGTATGCTCTGAGGGTTCCCAATATTTCATACAGTTAAGGACGAGCTATGAGTAAGATCTATGAAGACAACTCTCTGACAATTGGTCATACGCCGCTGGTTCGACTGAACCGCATCGGTAACGGCCGCATTCTGGCTAAGGTCGAGTCACGTAACCCGAGCTTCAGCATCAAATGCCGTATCGGTGCCAATATGATTTGGGACGCGGAAAAACGCGGTATTTTGAAGCCGGGCGTTGAGCTGGTTGAACCGACCAGCGGCAACACCGGTATTGCCCTGGCGTACGTGGCGGCTGCGCGCGGTTACAAGCTGACGCTGACGATGCCGGAGACTATGTCAATTGAGCGTCGCAAGCTGCTGAAAGCACTAGGCGCGAATCTGGTGCTCACTGAAGGCCCAAAAGGCATGAAAGGTGCCATTGCGAAAGCCGAAGAGATTGTAGCCAGCGATCCCGATAAATATGTGCTGTTACAGCAATTCAGCAATCCAGCGAATCCAGAAATCCATGAGAAAACTACCGGACCCGAAATCTGGGAAGATACCGATGGTGAGGTGGACGTATTTATCGCCGGCGTCGGCACTGGTGGCACACTGACTGGCGTAAGCCGCTACATCAAAAATACCAAAGGCAAGAAAGACCTGATTACCGTTGCGGTTGAACCAACCGATTCTCCGGTCATTGCTCAGGCGTTGGCTGGCGAAGAGATAAAACCTGGCCCGCATAAAATTCAGGGTATTGGTGCTGGCTTCATTCCTGGCAACCTTGATCTGAAACTGATCGATCGCGTGGTGGCGATCACCAATGAAGAAGCCATCAGCACGGCACGCCAGTTAATGGAAGAAGAAGGGATTTTGGCGGGAATATCGTCAGGCGCTGCTGTAGCAGCCGCCCTTAAGCTGCAGGAAGACGAATCCTTCGCCAATAAGAATATTGTGGTGATCCTGCCCTCCTCGGGCGAACGCTATTTAAGCACCGCACTGTTTGCCGATCTCTTCACCGAGAAAGAACTGCAGCAGTGATGTACAAAGTCTGAAACTGATGAAAAAAGCACCCGCATGGGTGCTTTTTTGTGGCGCAGATCTCACTTTTATCACCAGACAGATTGCTTTCAGTGATAGGGCTCTGGTATTTAAGCTTCCAATTATTTCGGTGCCTGAAATTAATCTGCCTTTGAAGTGGATCAAGCTGAATCGATTTACTGATTTGGCTAAACGGCGAATCACGGCATAATGAGAAGAGTGACGAATCAGTGCGGTTTTTGATCTTTCCAGGTTAATGACCTACTTATTCAAGCGCATTTTTTGGTCAGCTTTATGCCATACCAGCGCACCTATACAGGCTAAAGTTACGGCTCCAGGCTAGACTTTAGATCCATAACACCAAACCTGATAAAGTTGGGGAAATAGAATGTTCCAGCAAGAAGTTACCATTACCGCACCTAACGGCCTTCATACCCGTCCTGCAGCTCAGTTCGTTAAAGAAGCCAAGGCTTTCCAGTCAGAAATCACTGTGACTTCCAATGGCAAATCGGCCAGCGCGAAAAGCCTGTTCAAACTGCAGACTTTGGGTCTGACTCAGGGTACGGTTGTTACGCTGTCTGCCGAAGGTGAAGACGAGCAGCAAGCGGTTGAGCACCTGGTTAAGCTGATGGCTGAGCTGGAGTAACCGGCTCAGTTCGCAACAAAACCGACCCCTTTGCCCCATTGAGTGCAAATATCTTGATCGCGGACAACCTGTCCGCGTTCTTGCTTCCTTAGAGTACTGCTCCGCGACAGTGGCGACGCATTGGGTCAATGAGCCATCGTGATTAAAAGGTAGGGTTATGATTTCAGGCATTTTAGCATCACCGGGTATCGCTTTCGGCAACGCACTCCTGCTGAAAGAAGATGAGATCGTCATCAGTCGTAAAAAAATTACCGACGATCAGGTTGAGCAGGAAGTTCAGCGCTTCCTCGATGGACGCAGCAAAGCTGCTACACAGCTCGAAGCCATTCGCATTAAAGCCGGTGAAACCTTCGGTGAAGAGAAAGCTGCGATCTTTGAAGGTCACATCATGCTGCTCGAAGACGAAGAGCTTGAGCAGGAAATCATCGACCTCATCAAGAAAGATCACGCTACTGCTGACGCTGCCGCACATTCTGTGGTTGAAGGCCAGGCCGTTGCGCTGGAAGAGCTGGATGACGAATACCTGAAAGAGCGCGCCGCTGACGTGCGTGATATCGGTAAGCGTCTGCTGCAGAACATTCTTGGACTGCACATCGTCGATCTGAGCGCGATTGCTGAAGAATCTATTCTGGTGGCCAAAGATTTAACGCCGTCAGAAACCGCACAGCTGAACCTGAAAAAGGTGCTGGGCTTTATTACCGATCTGGGTGGACGTACCTCTCACACCTCGATCATGGCGCGTTCGCTTGAGCTGCCAGCGATTGTTGGTACCGGCAACGTGACTGCCACTGTTAAAAACGGCGATTTCCTGATTCTGGATGGCGTAAACAACAAGGTTTACGTGAATCCTACTGAAGAAGTACAGGAAGAACTGAAAGCCATCCAGACACAGTATCTGTCTGAGAAACATGAGCTGGCAAAACTGAAAGATCTGCCAGCGATTACGCTGGACGGTCATCAGGTTGAGGTCTGCGCCAACATTGGTACAGTACGTGATGTAGCAGGTGCAGAGCGTAACGGCGCGGAAGGCGTAGGCTTATACCGCACTGAATTCCTGTTTATGGACCGTGATTCATTGCCAACTGAAGAAGAGCAGTTCCAGGCTTATAAAGCGGTAGCTGAAGCAGTCGGTTCACAAGCGGTTATCGTGCGTACCATGGACATCGGTGGCGACAAAGATCTGCCTTACATGAACCTGCCGAAAGAGGACAACCCGTTCCTCGGCTGGCGCGCCATCCGTATTGCGATGGACCGTAAAGAGATCCTGCATGCGCAGCTGCGCGCTATTCTGCGTGCCTCCTCTTTCGGCAAACTGCGCATCATGTTCCCAATGATTATTTCAGTAGAAGAAGTTCGCATCCTGAAAGGCGAGCTGGAGCTGCTGAAAACGCAATTGCGTGAAGAAGGCAAATCCTTTGATGAGACCATTGAAGTGGGCATCATGGTAGAAACGCCAGCTTCCGCAGTGATTGCTCGCCATCTGGCGAAAGAAGTCGACTTCTTTAGTATTGGGACAAATGACCTGACGCAGTATACTCTGGCGGTCGATCGTGGTAATGATTTGATTTCACACCTCTATAACCCAATGTCACCGTCTGTTCTCGGTCTCATTAAGCAAGTGATCGATGCATCACATGCCGAAGGGAAATGGACCGGCATGTGTGGTGAGCTGGCTGGTGATGAACGTGCTACACTACTGTTACTGGGAATGGGGCTGGATGAATTCAGCATGAGCGCCATTTCAATCCCGAGCATCAAGAAGATTATTCGTAATACTAATTTCGAAGATGCGAAGGCATTGGCGGAGCAGGCTCTGGATCAACCGACAGCGGATGATTTAATGAATTTAGTTAACAAATTCATTAAAGAAAAAACGCTCTGCTGATCCACGGACGCTAGCCTCAAATTACTGCTTAGGAGAAGATCATGGGTTTGTTTTCTAAACTTTTTGGCGAAAAATCAGAGAGCGCGTCAGGCACTATTGATATCGTTGCGCCTCTGTCAGGCGAAATCGTAAATATCGAAGACGTACCTGATGTGGTATTCGCTGAGAAAATCGTGGGTGACGGTATCGCAATCAAACCAACCGGTAACAAAATGGTTGCTCCGGTTGATGGTACTATCGGCAAGATTTTCGAAACTAACCACGCATTTTCAATCGAGTCTGATAATGGTATCGAGCTGTTCGTTCACTTCGGTATCGACACGGTTGAGCTTAAAGGTGAAGGTTTCAAACGCATCGCTGAAGAAGGCCAGAAGGTCAAGAAAGGCGACGTGGTGATCGAGTTTGATCTGGCACTGCTGGAAGAGAAAGCGAAATCGACGCTGACGCCGGTTGTGATCTCGAATATGGACGAAATTAAAGAGCTCATCAAACTCTCCGGTCAGGTAACGGTAGGCGAGACGCCGGTTATCCGCATCAAGAAGTAAGCTTCGGCTAATTCGCGATAATAAAAAAACGGCACCCACTGGGTGCCGTTTTTGTTTTACAGCCGCAACAATGCAATGCGTTCGCTAATACCAGACGAAATCACTGCTGCTTCCAGCGCGGCAGCCTTAACGTCAACTCCAATCCCCCTTCCGGGCGATTGACCGCCTTAACTTCACCGTGATGTGCCAGAATCACTTTCCGAACAATCGACAGCCCTAAACCGTAACCTTTGCCCATCAAGGGCGAATTCACGCGCACAAAGGGATCAAAGATGCTCGACAGCTTCTCATCATCCACTCCGGGCCCCTGATCGCGCACGCTGATCGCCAGCCACTGATTTTCCGCCTGTAAACTCACGTTGATATGCTGCCCTTTATGCGAAAAACGCAGCGCATTGCGCAGCACGTTTTCTACGCCACGCCGAATCAGCTCGGCATTACCGTGCACGGTATAATCCGCATTTTCATCAACCTGGAAATCAACTTTCACACCGGGGATCTGAGCCTCATAGCGAACGTCGGTGACCACCGCGTGCAACAGGCCGGTGAGGTCGAAATATTGCTCGCCCGGCATGCTCTCATGTTCGGCTCGCGACAGCGTCAACAGCTCGCCAATCATCTTATCCAGACGGCGCGCTTCTTCATCAATGCGGTTGAGCGAGGATTCCACCGAGGCTGGCGTTTGACGCGCAAGGCCGGTCGCCAGCTGTAGACGCGCCAACGGTGAGCGCAGCTCGTGCGAAATATCGTGCAGCAGCTCTTCACGCGCTTTCACCAACGTATCAAGCCGCTCGACCATCGCATCGAAATCTTGTGCAACATTTGAGAGCTCGTCATGGCGCTTACGCATCACCGGATAGAGGCGCACCGACAGGTCACCGCTGGACACGCGCGCAAAGCCCTCGCGCAGCTGACGCATAGGGCGTGTCAGGTTCCATGCCAGCAGCAGGCTGAACAGTAATCCCAGCGCACCGGCAAAGGTAAACATCGGCTCCGGGATATTGAGGATACGTCGCGGGCGGCCACCGCCCATCGAACTGTCTTCGCGCAGCCCCTTCACGTCATAGCGCAGTTCGTACTGCTTGCCATCCTGCCCTTTCACCCAACGCACAATCACGTCAGGGAAAGGTCCATGAAACGGGGCACTAAAGGTTTCAGGCGGCGCATTGCCTGGCATCGCGACGGGTTTATCGTGCTGAATAACGGAGAAAAATTGACGATCGTTAGGTTCCCAATCCGCCATCATATCGTCCAGCGAACTTAAGCCACCGCGTTCCAGTACCGAAACCGCCGATGCCATTTGCAGATTAACGATGCGTCGAATAGCGACGATCTCCGGTGGCTCATGGCGATTACCCGATAACGTAAAGCCAAGCCACAGCAGCTGGCTGATAATGACAAACACAATCCAGAAGCCCAGCAAAATCTTCCAGAACATGCGGCCGCGGTAGCTGTGTTTCATCGAATGCGGTAACCAATACTGCGCACAGTTTCAATATTGACGCTGTCAGCCGTTAACGCTGCCAGCTTTTGGCGAATGTTGCTGATATGCACATCCACGCTGCGATCGTACGCTTCACGTGGGCGACCAAGGCCTTTTTCCGATAGCTCATCTTTCGATACCACGCGATCCGGCGCACGCAGCAACAGATCCAGCAAATTAAACTCGGATGCGGTGAGATCAAACGCTTTGCCCTGCCATTCAGTAATCCGCGTAGCCGGATTGAGGCTCAAATCACCCCAGCGCAGCAGCTCTTTCTTATCGGGCACCGGAGCCTGATCTTCAAAGCGGCGCAGTACCGCGCGCAAACGAGCCACCAGTTCACGCGGATAGCACGGTTTTGGCATGTAATCGTCTGCGCCCATTTCGAGACCAATCACGCGATCGATGTTGTCTCCTTTAGCTGTCAACATAATCACCGGTAAGCGGCTGTTCTGACGCACCTGCCGCAGCACATCAATGCCGCTCATATCGGGCAGCATGATGTCGAGAATCATCGCGGTATAGTTGCCGGATAACGCACCTTCCACGCCAGCGTGACCGGTTAAAACCAGTTGTGTTTCAAAACCTTCCGCAATCAGGTATTGGCTCAACATGGTGCCGAGTTCTACATCATCATCAACAAGCAGAATTTTCATCTTTATCTCTCGTACAAAATTGCCGCTATTTTGTCCTGAGTTCATTACGAACGCAGCCGGTTTTACGCGATCCTTACAGACGATTATTACGGAGACTATAGACAAGAATGGCCTGTGCGCACCATTACGGTAGGCACAGACCAGATAAAATGCGGGAATAATGACTCAGTGGAAAACGCCAGTGGAGAGATAGCGATCGCCGCGATCGCACACAATCGCGACCACCACGCTGCCAGGTTGAGCCGCAGCAATACGCAATGCGCCAGCTACCGCACCGCCAGAACTGACGCCACAAAAAATACCTTCACGCTGAGCCAGCGCTCGCATTGTCTCTTCGGCTTCACGCTGCGCCATATCAATCACCTGATCCACCAGTTCCGGACGAAAGATACCGGGCAGATAAGCTTCAGGCCAGCGACGAATACCGGGAATGCTACTGCCCTCTTGCGGCTGCAGGCCAATCACCTGCACCGTCGGCGCAAACTCTTTAAGGTAACGTCCCACGCCGGTAATCGTGCCGGTAGTGCCCATGCTGGAGACAAAATGCGTCATGCGCCCATGAGTTTGCTGCCAGATTTCCGGGCCGGTGGTGAGATAGTGTCCTAGCGGATTATCGGGATTGTTGAACTGATCCAGCACGCGACCCTCACCGCGATCGGCCATCGCCTGTGCCAGATCCCGCGCCCCTTCCATGCCCTGCTCACGCGTCACCAGCAGCAATTCAGCACCGTAGGCGCGCATCGCATCCTGACGTTCCTGGCTCATGTTATCGGGCATCAGCAAACGCAGCTTGTAGCCTTTCATCGCCGCAATCATCGCCAGCGCAATGCCCGTGTTACCGCTGGTCGCTTCGATTAAGGTATCACCCGGTTTAATCTCACCGCGCAGCTCCGCCTGATGAATCATCGACCAGGCCGCACGATCTTTCACCGAGCCGGCTGGATTGTTGCCTTCCAGCTTTAGCCAGATTTCGCTGCCGTTGTCAGGCGTCAGGCGCTGCAACTTAATCAACGGCGTATTGCCGATGGTATTTTCCAGTGTGGTCACGTTTGATTCCAGACGAAAGAGAGGCAAATAATTCGGGCGGGAAAGTCCCGCCCGAAGGAGTGTCAAAAATATCAGGCGCTCTCGGCAAAGGCAACCGGGCTTAGCGGCGTAGTGCCATGATAGATGCGGGCCTGTTGCAGGCCGACAAACAAGCGTTCACCGCGAATCGGCGCAGTATGATCGCCATCGAACACCACGGAGAAGACGTCGCCCTGCCAGCCACTTGGCTGCACTACCAGCTGCCAGAAGTGGCCGCGCGGGCTAATTTCCAGCACCTGCACCGGCAGCGGTGTTTCCAGGCTGCTCTGGCGTGAAATATCAATTTCCCATGGACGCAGGAACAGCTCGACTTCGCCCTGATGAGCAGGTGTATAGCCCAGCGGCCAGCGATGTGCGGCAACGTGGAACTGCGAGCCGTGCACTTCACCATTAAAGCGGTTCACTTCACCGAGAAATTCCAGCACAAAGCGAGTAGCCGGATCGCGCCACACGTCGTCAGGCGTACCCACCTGTTCGATATTGCCCTGGCTCATCACCACCACGGTGTCGGCCACTTCCATCGCCTCTTCCTGATCGTGGGTGACGAACACGCTGGTAAACTTCAACTCTTCGTGCAGCTGACGCAGCCAACGGCGCAGCTCTTTACGCACCTGCGCATCCAGCGCACCAAACGGTTCATCCAGCAGCAGAATTTGCGGCTCGACCGCCAGCGCACGTGCCAGTGCGACACGCTGCTTTTGGCCGCCCGAAAGCTGTGCCGGGAAACGATTTGCCAGATGGCCCAGCTGCACCATCTCCAGCAGACGCGTTACGCGCTTTTTGATCTCTGCCGCATTCGGCCGTTCACGGCGCGGCAGTACGGTCAAACCAAAAGCAATGTTGTCGAATACCGTCATGTGACGGAACAGCGCGTAATGCTGGAAGACGAAGCCGACCTGGCGATCGCGCGCATGGATGCGGCTCACGTCTTTGCCATTAAAATGGATCTGGCCGCTGTTCTGATGTTCCAGCCCGGCGATAATGCGCAGCAGCGTGGTTTTCCCGGAACCGGACGGTCCCAGCAGCGCCACCATCTTGCCGGAAGGAATATCCAGAGAGATGTCGTTCAGTACCGACGTGCGGTCAAACGCTTTGTTAATTTGTTTAATCTCAATGCTCATGATTTTCCTCCTGTAGGCGCTTCTGCTGATGCTCTAATCGCCACTGCACCACGCTTTTCAGAAACAGCGTCACAATTGCCATCAGGGTCAGCAGCGCGGCGGCGGTAAAGGCGCCCACGGTGTTGTAATCCTGATGCAGTAATTCAACCTGAAGCGGCAAGGTATAGGTTTCGCCGCGTATCGATCCCGAAACCACCGAGACCGCACCAAACTCACCAATCGCACGTGCGTTAGTCAGCACCACGCCGTACATCAGTGCCCAGCGGATGTTCGGCAGCGTCACGCGGCGGAACATCTGCCAGCCGGATGCGCCAAGCAGCACCGCCGCCTCGTCTTCGTGGCTACCCTGGCTGAGCATCACCGGCACCAATTCGCGCACCACAAACGGGCAGGTAACGAAGATGGTAGCCAGCACCATGCCGGGCCAGGAGAACATAATCTGGATATTGTGTGCATCTAGCCAGCCACCTGCCGGGCCGTTAACGCCCCAGAACAGCAGATACATCAAGCCAGCAACCACCGGCGACACGGCAAAGGGGATATCAAAAAGCGTCAGCAGCAGTTGGCGACCCGGAAAGGTAAAACGCGTCACCAGCCACGCCAGCAGCGTACCGAACACCATATTCACCGGCACGGTAATCAGCGCCACTAAGAGGGTCAGCCAGATGGCGTGCAGCATGTCGCCATCTTTCAGGTTAGTCAGTGAAGCCACTAAGCCCTGATTAAGCGCCTCCCAAAAGATGGACACCATCGGCACCACCAGCAGCAGCAGGGAAACCAGCGCGCCGATGCCAATCAGCAGCCACTTGCCCCAGTTAATGGGCTGGCGATCGGCGTGATTGAGGTGTGAAATCTCCGCCATCAGTGGCCTCCTAAGCGACGGCCAAAGCGGCTCTGCAGGGTGTTGATCGCAAACAGCAGCAGCAAAGAAGCCGCCATAATCACTGAAGCAATCGCGCTCGCTGCCGGGTAATCGAACTCCTGCAGGCGGACAAAAATCATCAACGACGTCACTTCCGTTTTCCAGGCAATGTTACCGGCGATAAAGATCACCGCACCAAACTCACCAATGCTGCGGGTAAACGACAGCGCGGTACCCGCCAGTAAAGCCGGTGCGACTTCAGGCAGCACTACGCGCCGGAAACTCTGCCAGCGCGTAGCGCCAAGGGTTTCTGCGGCTTCTTCATATTCCGGTCCTAACTCTTCCAGCACTGGCTGCACGGTACGCACCACAAATGGGATGCTGGTGAAGGCCATGGCGACGGCGATGCCGAGCCAGGTGTAAGAAACTTTGATATCAAAATGCGCCAGCCACTGACCGTACCAGCCGTTTACCGAAAACAGGCCCGCCAGCGTCAAACCCGCGACTGCGGTGGGCAATGCAAACGGTAGGTCCATCAAGCCATCCAGCAGCGTGCGGCCCGGGAAGCGATAGCGCGTCAAAATCCACGCCATCAGCATGCCAAATACCGCATTGAACAGTGATGCCACCCCCGCCGCCAGAATCGTCACTTTATACGCGGCGATCAGCTGCGGATGCGTAATCACATCCCAATATTGCGTCAGCGTCATCTGCGACAGTTGCATCAGTAACGCGCTGATCGGCAGCAGCAGAATCAGGCAGGTGAACAACAGGCTGGTGCCAAGGCTCAAGCCAAAGCCAGGCAAGACTCGTTTTTGCGCCAGCGCGAACATTATCCGCGCCCCGCTGCCAGTAATTTGTCCAGCTCACCGTCTGAACCAAAATGGACTTTCATCACGTTATCCCAGCCGCCAAAGGCATCGTTGACGTTGAACAGGTTGGTCTTCGGGAAGCGGTCTTTCTGCTGCGCCATCAGCTGTGGGTTATTTACGCGATAGTAATAGCTGGTGATGATTTTCTGCGCCTCAGGCGTGTAGAGATAATTCAGATAGGCTTTAGCGGCGTCAGCGGTGCCATTGTGTTCGACATTTTTGTCGACCCACGCCACCGGGAATTCCGCCAGAATATTCGTTTCCGGTACGATCACTTCATACTGATCTTTGCCGTACTGATTGCGGATATTATTCACTTCCGATTCAAAGCTTACCAGCACATCACCTAAGCCGCGTTCGGCAAAGGTGGTCGTTGCGCCACGACCGCCGGTATCAAACACTTCGACGTTCTTCAAAAATTTTGTCATGAAGGCTTCAGTTTTGGCTTTATCTTTACCATCTGCCTGATCGGCAGCGCCCCACGCGGCAAGATAGGTATAGCGCCCGTTGCCTGACGTTTTGGGATTAGGGAAGATCAGCTTCACGTTGTCGCGTGCCAGATCGGCCCAGCTGTGAATCTGCTTTGGGTTACCTTTACGCACCAGAAATGCCATGGTGGAGTAAAACGGCGAGCTGTTGTTGGGTAAACGTTGTTGCCAGTCAGCCGGAATCAGTTGGCCTTTGTCATGCAGCACCTGCACATCCGTTACCTGATTGTAGGTCACCACATCAGCGCGCAGACCTTGCAGAATCGCCAGCGCCTGTTTGGAAGAACCGGCATGCGATTGCTTGATCGTCAGCTTGTCATTGGGATGCGCAGCGTCCCACTGCTTTTCAAAGGGCGCATTCAGGGCGACGAACAGTTCGCGTGAAACATCATATGAACTGTTGAGCAACTCGGTCGCCTGCGCCGCACTCGCGATACTCAGCGAGAGCGCGATACCGCCAAGCCATTTTTTCGAAATCGGAAGTGTCATGCTGCACCCTGAAAGACGGCCATTACGCCAATGTCATTAGATGCAGTCAGTGTATTTATAACTCAGGAGAAAGCTGTAACGGTTTTATATATCGTTTAGGGATTTCAAAGTTTAAAAAAGCATAAGACGGCGGGAGAGTTTATGCAGCGGATGGGATTGAACCGGGTTAAACAGGTCGCCATAAATGGCGACACCACAATGCGAGATTTCGTAGGGGCGCCATTTATGGCGCCCCTACCTTAATCAAATCGCGTGCAACGCCGCCAGCGACGGCGCAAAAAAGTAGCTGCCGCTGACCGGCTTAGTGAAGCGCAGCATGGCATCCATTTTGCCGTCGCGCTCGCCGAACATGCTCAGCAACTGCTGCTCAATGTTATACAGGCGATGACAGTAGGAAATGAAGTACAAGCCGTGCTTACCGCTGGCGCTGCCGTAAGGCAGACTTTGACGCAGAATCTTCAGGCCCTTGCCCTGTTCTTTCAGATCGACACGGCTGAGATGTGAAGTCTCCGGACGTTGATCGCCCGGTAGCTCTTCATTGGTCGCTTTAGTACGCCCAATGATCGCTTCCTGCTTTTCTACCGCCAGACGATTCCACAGCTGGAGATTGTGCTCCCAGCGCTGAGTAAACACATAGCTGCCGCCAGCATCCGGACCTTCACCAATAATCGCCACCTGTTGGCGCGCCTCGCCCTGTGGGTTTTCCGTGCCGTCAACAAAGCCGGAAAGGTCACGATCTTCTATCCAACGGAAACCGTGCGTCTCTTCTTCAATATTAACGGCATCCGCAAAGGCGCCGATGGCAGCCTGCGCCAGCGCGAAATTCACATCATGCCGCTGTGATTGAATGTGGATCAGCACATCGCGTTGGGTCGCAGGCGCAATACCTTTACCCAACGGCGCGAAAGGTTTGAGCTCTGGCGCGGAGGCGCTGCCCTGTAGATCGCGCCACAGCGCATCACCAAAAGCGATCACCGCGCCTAATCCGGCCTGACTGAATTGGGATTGCAGCGCATTGAGCTGCTTTAAGAAGGATTTGCTGCCCTGACGTAGCGCATCAAGATCGCCCGTAACGCGGGCTTCGAGCCAAATGGCGAATCGGCGGTGTTCCAGCAGGATACCGCTCTGAAACTGAGACATGAATGTGCTCTCCGGCATGAAGGTTAGACGGTATTTTTTCGCCCGTATCATACCGGAAAGCCGCGCACTCAGTGTGCGTTTACGCAACTTTTAATCGATTAACGCTGCCAGACGATCTTACTGATTTTCCAGCTTTTTAGGGTGTCGTCAGATGGCATCAAACCTTCAGGCCCATGCCATTCACCGCTGTAGACAAAGAAAATATGCTGGCTGCCCGGTGCTCGGCATTCAACATCATGCGCATCCAAACCCGAAGCCATTTTGCAGTTATTAAACGCTTTGCTGAATTTTTCACTGAACAGGTCGCCAATCTTGCTGCCGTCTGCCGCTTTAGCATCGGCATCCTGCACTTCAATACGCTCAACGCTGGTAGTGCCGTTAATCACCAATTTGACGTTGTCGCCATCCAGCGCCTGCCAGAAATCGACCACCTGACCATTCTGCGTGCGCATGCCCTGACGCAGTTTATAATCGCCGTTTAGCGCTTTATTGATGGCCTCCTCCGACATCGCCGTGGTGCTTGTCAGGCCCGCCACGCCTTGTTCGGTCACCTCAAGCGATCCGCCAAACCAGCCCAATGGATTTAGCGCAGACCAGTGATAGCTGAGTGGATTGTACCAATGGCTTTCGCTCGCGCTGGTAGAAGAACCCGAACTGGCGCAGCCAGCCAGAACCATGCTGCTAACCAGCAGTGCGTGACGAACAACTTTCATGAAAACTCCTTGATCTGCTAAGCCGATTGGCGTGCCTGTTGGAGTCACAAACCGGCAAAAAGTTTACTCGACGTGCTGATGCTCTGGTAGAAAGCAGTCGCGTAGCCGCCGTTGGGTTTGCAACCAGAACAAGGCGAGCAAATCGAAGAGCGTCAATAACAGCGGCAGCGGCGAGTCGGGAAACGCCCCCTGCAGCAAGCTGGAGCCTTGCCACAGCAGGCTTATCAGCAGCGACGCACTCAATACGTGACGCCAGCTTTGCCACAGACGCGGCCAGCGCTGACGATAGCCCGTCAACAACAAACCGATGGCCGCCGGGATGCCTAATGCCAGTCCCAGCCAGAAGCTTTGGCGATCGGGATAGAACAGCGCCAGCAAATCGTTGCCCTGCTGGCGAGAGGCACCCGCCATCACCAGCAGCAGCCAGGTGCGCGCCTGCAATAACAGAATCAGCCAAAAAAGAAATGGCAGCCGCAGCTGCCCTTTCGCATCGTACTCTTCAGGAAGGTATTTCAAACCGATCATTAATACTCACGATCTTCAATTAAACGCTTGCCCAGCAGCAGCGCGTCCACCGGCTCGTAATCCAGCTTCTCATAAAACGCCACCACCTGATCGTTCTCTTCGCGCACCATCAAATTGATTTTTGGACAGCCGCGCGCGATCAGCTTCTTCTCCAGACGATTCATCAACGCATTGGCAAAACCACGCCCCTGATAATCGGGATGTACCGCCAGATAGTAGACAGAACCGCGGTGACCGTCATAGCCGCCCATCAGCGTACCGACTACTTCACCGCCGACTTCCGCCACCAGAAACAGTTCCGGGTCGTGGTTCATTTTGCGTTCAATATCCAGCTCCGGATCGTTCCAGGGGCGTAACAAATCGCAACGCTCCCAGAGCGTGATCACTTCTTCAAAATCTTCCTGGCGGAAAGAACGGATTTCCATCGACGTTACCCTGCTGTTAGGCACAATTCGTTGATTATCACGCATTCTTTGCCAGGCGCAACCCTCACGCGACACAACGGTGCAAAAAAAGCGCGACATTTCTGTTAGTCAGTTGCAATAGAAAGTAAACGCTTGAAATAGTTACGAGGTCGCCGCCTGGGCATTGTTACGCTATAACATTGGGCAGGATTTACCTGTCATGGACCCGTTAATGAAGAAGATTTCACTGCTTAAGCGCCTTACCAACCGTCGCCAACTGATTCTTTCCGGTTTAGCGCTGGCGGTGTTGTCGCCGCGCGCCGTGCAGGCAACGGAAGAGAACAGCACTCTGCGCGTCAACTCGCGCCATACGCCACCAAAACCCGCCGCTAATGGCAAACGTATCGTGATGATCGATCCCGGTCACGGCGGCATTGATTCCGGCGCGGTAGGTGAAGAAGGCTCCGAAGAGAAACATATCGTTCTTGCCATCGCCAATACCGTGAAAACGTTGCTGCAATCGCATCCGCGCATCGAAGTCCGCCTGACGCGCGAAAGCGACCACTTTATTCCGCTTTATCAGCGTGTTGAGATCGCCCACCAGCATGGCGCCAATCTGTTTATGTCGATTCACGCCGACGGCTATACCAGCCCGGACGCCAACGGCGCGTCGGTGTTTGCGCTCTCCAACCGCGGAGCCAGCAGTGCAATGGCGCGCTACCTGTCGCAGCGTGAAAATGATGCTGACAAAGTGGGCGGCGCCGAAGTGCAGGATAAAGATCATTACCTCAACCAGATTCTGTTCGATCTGGTGCAGACCGACACCATCCGTAACAGCCTGACGCTCGGCAAGCACGTGCTGGATCAGATCCGCCCGGTGCATCATCTGCACAGCCAGCACACCGAGCAGGCGGCTTTTGCCGTGCTGAAATCGCCGTCGATTCCTTCGGTATTGGTTGAAACCTCCTTTATTACCAATCCGCGCGAAGAGCAGTTGCTCGGCACCCAGGCATTTCGGCAGAAAATCGCCAGTGCTATTGCCGATGGCATCTCCCGTTACTTTGATGAGGTCGATCGTCGCGAAGCCTAGCTTTTTCCTGTGATAGAATCGCGGCAAATTTCCGGAACGAGTAACTGATGAGCAATCCCGATATTTCCCGCGTCAAAGCCTTTTTGCTGGCGCTGCAGGATGATATTTGCGCCCAATTAGCGGCGGAAGATGGCAAGGCGAGCTTTGCTGAAGATGAGTGGCAGCGCCCCGGCGGCGGCGGCGGACGCAGCCGCGTGTTGCGTAATGGTGCGGTATTTGAACAAGCGGGCGTGAACTTTTCACATGTGCATGGCGACCAAATGCCGGCCTCCGCCACCGCGCATCGCCCCGAGTTGGCGGGTCGCAGCTTTGAAGCAATGGGCGTGTCGCTGGTGGTGCATCCGGAAAGTCCTTACGTCCCTACCAGCCACGCCAACGTGCGCTTTTTTATTGCAGAAAAACCAGGTGCCGATCCCGTTTGGTGGTTCGGCGGCGGATTCGACCTCACGCCCTATTACGGCTTCGAAGACGATGCGCTGCACTGGCATCAAACCGCCCACGATCTGTGCCAGCCGTTTGGCGAGGATATCTATCCACGCTACAAAAAATGGTGTGACGATTACTTCTACCTCAAGCATCGCGACGAGCAGCGCGGCATCGGTGGGCTGTTTTATGACGACCTGAACACGCCGGATTTCGACTATTGCTTCGATTTTATGCAAGCGGTGGGCAACGGTTTCTCTCAGGCCTATCTGCCGATTGTGGCGAAGCGCAAAGCGTTGCCGTGGGGCGATCGCGAGCGCCAGTTCCAGCTCTATCGTCGCGGTCGCTATGTAGAATTCAATCTGGTATGGGATCGCGGTACGCTGTTTGGCCTGCAAACCGGCGGCCGCACCGAATCCATTTTGATGTCGATGCCGCCGCTGGTGCGCTGGGAATATGATTATCAACCGGAAGCCAACTCTCCCGAAGCCGCGTTATACCGCGATTTTTTGCCGGTGAAGGATTGGTTGGCATAACTCGTAAGGTCGCCATTGATGGCGACCTGGTTTCACAACGGTTCGGTCTGCGCCTCTACCACCGCTAACGCCACCATATTCACAATACGCCGCACTGAGGCAATACGCGTCAACACATGTACCGGCTTGCTGATTCCCATCAACACTGGCCCCACGGTGACCCCTTCTGAACAGGAGACGCGCAGCAGGTTGTAGCTGATGCGCGCCGCTTCTACGTTGGGCATAATCAGCAAATTGGCGGTGCCCTTTAGCGGGCTATCCGGCATCAGTTCGCGGCGAATGCTCTCCACCAGCGCGGCATCTCCGTGCATCTCACCATCAATCTCTAAATCCGGCGCACGTTGCTGGATCAGCGCCAGCACTTCGCGCATTTTACGTGCGCCCGGCGCGTTGGACGTACCAAAGCTGGAGTGTGACAGCAGCGCCACGCGCGGCTCAATCCCAAAGCGCCGCACGGTTTCCGCCGCCAGCAGCGTAATATCCGCCAGCTGCTCGGCGCTGGGATCTTCATTAACGTAAGTGTCAGCGATAAAAGTGTTACCGCTCGGCAGCAGCAATGCATTCATCGCGCCCGCCACCTTCACGTCATCGCGCAGGCCAAACACTTTCTCCACCACATCGTAATGTTCCTGGTAATCGCCGATGGTGCCGCAGATCAGCGCGTCGGCTTCTCCACGATGGACCATAATTGCACCAATCAGCGTCGGATTACCGATCACCGCACGCTGGGCGGTTTCCGGCGTTACGCCGCGCCGTTTCATGATTTGGTAATACTCGTTCCAGTACTCTTTGAAGCGCGGATCGGACTCGTTATTAACGATCTCAAAATCCTTACCCGCTTCGATTTTTAATCCCTGCTTTTGCAGGCGCATGGCGATCACGTTGGGACGGCCAATCAGAATCGGCTTCGCCAGCCCGAGCGTCACCAGCTCCTGCGTGGCGTGCAGCACGCGCACCTCCTCCCCTTCCGCCATTACCACGCGTTTCGGATCTTTGCGCGCCTGCGAGAAGATCGGCTTCATAAACAGGTTGGTTTTGTAAACGAACTCGGTGAGCTTCTCACGGTAGGCATCAAAATCGTCAATGGGCCGCGTAGCCACGCCAGATTCCATCGCCGCTTTTGCCACCGCTGGCGCAATCTGCACAATCAATCGCGGATCAAAAGGTTTAGGAATCAGGTATTCCGGACCGAAACTCAAGTCTTGATCGTCATACGCTGAGGCCACCACATCGCTCTGCTCCGCCTGCGCTAACGCCGCTATCGCATGCACCGCCGCCAGCTTCATCTCTTCATTGATCGCCGTAGCGCCCACGTCCAGCGCGCCGCGGAAGATAAACGGGAAACACAGCACGTTGTTTACCTGGTTAGGGAAATCAGAGCGCCCGGTGCAGATAATGGCGTCAGGTCGTACCTGCTTCGCCAGCGGTGGCATAATTTCCGGTTCAGGATTGGCGAGTGCCAGAATCAGCGGATCCTGCGCCATCTTTTGCACCATCTCCGGCGTCAGCGCTTTAGGGCCGGAACAGCCGAGGAAAATATCCGCGCCGCCAATCACCTCATCCAGCGTGCGTGCGCCGCTGTCGGCAACCGCATATTCAGCTTTGGTCGGCGTCATGTTGGGCTCGCGATGGCGATAGATCACCCCTTTGGAATCGCACACCACAATGTTGTGCTTCTGCATGCCGAGCGCCACCAGCAGATTAAGGCAGGCGATGGCCGAGGCGCCCGCACCGGATACCACCAGCCGCACATCGCTAATGGCTTTTTTGACGATGGTTAAGCCGTTAAGCACTGCGGCGGTGCAGATAATCGCCGTGCCGTGCTGATCGTCGTGAAACACCGGAATCTGCATGCGCTGGCGCAACTGCTGCTCAATATAAAAACACTCCGGCGCTTTGATATCTTCCAGGTTGATGCCGCCAAAGGTCGGCTCCAGCGCGGCGATGACTTCAATCAGCTTGTCGGGATCGTGCTCATCAATTTCGATATCGAACACATCGATGCCAGCGAACTTTTTAAACAGCACGCCCTTGCCTTCCATTACCGGCTTACTCGCCAGCGCGCCAATGTTGCCGAGCCCTAGCACCGCGGTGCCGTTGGAGATCACCGCCACCAGATTGCCACGTGCGGTGTATTTGCCCGCGGCCAGCGGATCGGCGGCGATTTCCAGACAGGGCGCAGCTACGCCAGGCGAGTAGGCAAGCGCCAAATCGCGCTGCGTAGCTAAAGGTTTGGTGGGTGAAACCTGAATTTTTCCGGGGATGGGATATTGGTGAAAATCGAGAGCGCTTTGCTTAAGTTGATCGTCCATTAGGCATCCTGTGGCGCAGCTAAATGAGCGTTCAGTATAGGAATCTGTGCAGCAAAAGAGGGTGAAGGCGCTCAAAGAACGCGCAGTCTGAAAGGCACGGATTGCTACCGCTTCGCCTGCGGCTTTGCCACAGCCTGCTATTCTTAGTGATGGCAAAAAGCGTAGCTGAACCGATTAAGGCCCGTCCTCCTTTCACTATCGCACCTCTTAAGCGCCACGACGGCACAATCAGAGAAAACGCATTTTCTTCGTGCAACGTCTGTAGCACTGTGTTGGACCACTACTTAACAGGAATGGGTGCAGCACGTTTGCCCACATTATTGCTAATCAAGGAGTTAAGCGATGAACCAGCTAGATGCATTAAAACAGTACACCACCGTGGTGGCTGACAGTGGCGACATTGAATCTATTCGCAATTATCACCCACAAGACGCGACCACCAACCCATCATTGATCCTGAAAGCCGCCGGTCTCGAGGGTTACAAGCACCTGATTGATGACGCCATCGACTACGCAAAAAAACAGGGCGGCAGCAAAGAGACGCAAATTATCAACGCCAGCGATAAAGTGGCGATTAATCTCGGTATGGAAATTCTGAAAAGCGTGCCGGGCCGTGTTTCGACCGAAGTGGATGCGCGCCTCTCCTTCGATCGTGGCATGTGTGTCACCAAAGCCGAGAAGCTGGTGCGTCTGTACGAAGAGCACGGTATCGATCGCTCACGCATTCTGATCAAACTGGCCTCCACCTGGGAGGGCATCAAAGCCGCCGAGGAGCTGGAGAAAAATGGTATTCAGTGCAACCTGACGCTGCTGTTCTCGTTCGCCCAAGCGCGCGCCTGTGCCGAAGCCGGTGTGTTCCTGATTTCACCGTTCGTTGGCCGTATTTACGACTGGTACAACTCACGCAAACCTATCGATCCGTATGTGGTGGATGAAGATCCAGGCGTGAAATCTGTGCGTCGTATCTACGATTACTACAAAAAGCACCGTTACAGCACCGTCATTATGGGCGCCAGCTTCCGTAAAGTGGAACAGATCCTGGCGCTGGCCGGCTGCGATCGCCTGACCATTTCGCCAAATCTGCTGGAAGAGCTGGCCAACAGCGACGCGCCACTGGAACGCAAACTGGAGCCATCAACCGAAGGCTTCCATCAGCCGGCTTCACTGTCAGAAGCGGAATTCCGTTGGGAACATAATCAGGATCCGATGGCGGTTGAAAAACTGTCAGACGGCATCCGTCAGTTCGCCATTGACCAACAGAAGCTGGAAGACGTCCTCTCGTCACGTCTGTAACCCGCAATCACTCTTATGGCGGATGGGCAACGGCTCATCCGCTATCGCCAAATCACAAGGGAGAACCTTATGTCTTCACGCAGAGAGTTGGCTAACGCGATTCGTGCACTCAGCATGGATGCGGTACAAAAAGCAAATTCCGGCCACCCCGGCATGCCAATGGGCATGGCAGATATCGCCGAAGTGTTATGGCGCGATGTCCTGAAGCACAATCCGAACAACCCGGCCTGGGCCGATCGTGACCGCTTTATCCTCTCCAACGGTCACGGCTCAATGCTGCTCTACAGCTTGCTGCATCTCACCGGCTACGATCTGCCGATGGAAGAGCTGAAAAATTTCCGTCAGCTGCATTCAAAAACCCCCGGTCACCCGGAAATTGGTTACACGCCAGGCGTGGAAACCACCACCGGGCCGCTGGGCCAGGGCTTAGCCAATGCGGTCGGTTTGGCGATTGCTGAACGTACGCTGGCGGCGCAGTTTAACCGTCCCGGTCACGACATCGTTGACCATCACACCTACGTGTTTATGGGCGATGGCTGTTTGATGGAAGGTATTTCGCACGAAGTCAGCTCGCTGGCCGGCACGCTCGGCCTTGGTAAACTGATTGGCTTCTACGATCACAACGGTATTTCCATCGATGGTGAAACCGAAGGTTGGTTCACCGATGACACCCACAAACGCTTCGAAGCCTATAACTGGCATGTGATCGGCAGCGCAGAAGGCATCGACGGCCACGATTCAGAAGCCATTGCTGCCGCAATTAAAGAAGCGCAAAGCGTCACCGATAAACCGTCGCTGATTATCTGCCGCACCACCATTGGCTTCGGCTCGCCGAATAAAGCCGGTAAAGAGGAGTCGCACGGCGCGGCGCTGGGCGAAGAAGAAGTGGCGCTGACGCGGCAGAAACTGGGCTGGCACTATCCACCGTTTGAGATCCCGAAAGAGATTTATCAGCAGTGGGATGCTAAAGAAGCGGGCGCACAGCGTGAGAAATCCTGGGATGAGAAATTTGCCGCGTATAAAGAGGCGCATCCCGAGCTGGCACAAGAGTTTAGCCGTCGTCTGAACGGTGAAATGCCAGCCAACTGGAACAGCGAAGTACAGAAGTTTGTTGAAGAGCTACAGGCTAATCCGCAAAAAATCGCCAGCCGTAAAGCATCGCAAAATACGCTGGAAGTGTTTGGTAAGCTGCTGCCGGAATTCCTTGGCGGTTCTGCCGACCTGGCGCCAAGTAACCTCACCATTTGGTCGGGCTCGAAATCGATCAAAGAGGATACTGCCGGTAACTACATTCACTACGGCGTGCGTGAGTTTGGTATGACGGCAATCGGTAACGGTATCGCCCATCACGGCGGATTCGTGCCTTATACCGCCACCTTCCTGATGTTCGTTGAGTACGCGCGTAATGCGGTGCGCATGGCGGCGCTGATGAAAGCGCGTCAGGTATTGGTGTATACGCATGACTCGATCGGCCTCGGAGAAGATGGTCCCACGCACCAGCCGGTTGAGCAAATTGCCAGCCTGCGCGTCACGCCAAACCTTAGCCTGTGGCGTCCGTGCGATCAGGTGGAAACCGCCGTCGCGTGGAAAGCCGCCGTTGAGCGCCATCACGGCCCAACGGCGCTGATTCTGTCGCGTCAAAACCTGCTGCAGCCGGAACGCAGCCAGGAGCAGGTGGCGAATATCGCGCGCGGTGGCTATGTGCTGAAAGACAGCGACGGTGCGCCGGAAGCGATCATCATCGCGACCGGTTCAGAGATCGAAATCGCGCTGGGCGCAGCGGAGAAGCTGACCGCTGGCGGCCATAAAATTCGCGTGGTTTCACTACCAAGCACCGACGTGTTTGATAAGCAGGATGCTGCCTATCGCGAATCGGTACTGCCATCCGGCGTGAAAGCGCGCGTGGCGGTGGAAGCCGGTATCGCCGATTACTGGTACAAGTATGTCGGTCTGGACGGCGCGATTGTCGGCATGACCACCTTCGGTGAGTCTGCACCAGCTGGCAAACTGTTCCCGGAATTTGGCTTCACCGTCGAGAACATCGTCAGCCACACCGAAGCCTTACTCAAGCCGCACTGATTGATTTGGCCCTGCGTCTTTTTGGCGTAAGGGCCATTTTTTGATCACAGCCTGATACAGAAAAAAATCCGCTCTGCCCTCTTCACGCCTCGCACAAACTGATTACTATAAGCTTTCCTCCGATTCTGATAGCGGACGCTTTCCCGTTGAAAAAACGTACCCCTTTTTTACTGGCCTTAATGGTTTCAGTGCTTCCATTAAAAAGCATGGCGCAGTCGTCGCCCGATCCGTTACTGGCTTCACAGATTGTTGATCGCTACGCCGAGCACATTTTCTATGGCAGCGGTGCCACCGGTATGGCGCTGGTGGCTATTGATGGTAACCAGCGCGTTTTCGCCAGCTTTGGTGACACGCGTCCCGGCAATAACGTGCGTCCACAGCCTGATTCCGTCATTCGTATCGCCTCGCTAAGCAAGTTAATGACCAGCGAAGTGATGGTGAAAATGGCCGAGCGTGGCCAGATTCGTCTTGACGATCCGCTGAGCAAATATGCCCCACCCGGCGCGCGCGTGCCGAGCTATAACGGACAACCGATTCGCCTGATTAACCTGTCCACGCACACCAGCGGGCTGCCGCGCGAGCAGCCGGGCGGCAAACCGCATCGTCCGGTGTTTGTCTGGCCAACCAAATCCGATCGCTGGCAGTGGCTGAGCGGTGCCGAACTGAAAGCGACGCCCGGCTCGCGCGCGGCGTATTCCAATCTCGGCTTCGATCTGCTGAGTGATGCGCTGGCCAAAGCGGCAGGCACGCCGTATCCGGCGCTATTGCAGCAATTAGTGACACGTCCGCTCGGTATGAAAGACACCACTTTTACGCCATCACCGGATCAGTGCCAGCGCCTGATGGTGGCGGAAAAAGGCGCCAGCCCGTGTAACAACACGCTGGCGGCCATCGGCAGCGGTGGCGTTTACTCAACGCCAGACGATATGGGGCGCTGGATGCAGCAATTCCTCAATTCCGCCGTGAATCACCGCACGCCACAAATCGATCGCCTGCAAACCCTGATTTACCGCCGTGACCAATTAACCAAAGTAGAAGGTATGGATGTGCCGGGGCGCGCGGATGCGCTGGGCATGGGCTGGGTATATATGGGACCGAAAGAGGGGCGTCCGGGGATTATTCAGAAAACCGGCGGCGGCGGCGGCTTCATCACCTATATGGCGATGGTGCCGCAGCACAACGTAGGCGTCTTTGTGGTGGTGACGCGTTCACCGCTCACGCGTTTCACCCCGATGAGCGATGGCGTCAACAATATGCTGACCGAACTGGTGGGGAATCAGTCCGGTTCACCTATGACAGTAAAAGCCATCCGCTGATGAGTGCCACAGATCGTAGCGGCGCAATTCATTGCGCGATAAATCGCGCCGCTACGGAATGTGCGATGATTGAATTCTGTGCATGACCGATCTCAACGCGATTGCACTGCATTCTGCGATTGGCTAACCCACAAGGTTGGCCAGTCATCACTGCTGTGCCATGCATCACAGGTTTTCTCCTCCGCATATTCCGCCAGCACAAACTCGTTGCCGTCAAATTGCCAGCGCGTTGCCACACCGCAATCTCCCAAGCCACGCCCTTTACTGAAGGTGTAGAGCAAGCCATTGCTGGCATCGAACTCCGCATTGACTAACTCCAGCTGATTATCGCTGCGGGAAGCGGGGGTGAATGGCAACGTTAAGCTCAGACCGCGCGCCACATAAGGCGCGCTACGCGTCACTTCAAATGCCAAATCGATAACGTTATAAGCGCCGGTTTCGCAGCTGACCAGCAGCAGCGCTTTGCTGTCGGTGAGCGGTGAGACACTCACTTCGCGCCGCAGCGGATCGAGCGAGCAGTTATCGGTATTTACGCGCCAGGTGCCGTAATCAATCAATCCGCTGGTCTCTTCCTGAGTCAACGGCGCAGGCGGCGGCAACGGCGTTGGGAGCAGCGGCAGTAGCGGCTGCGGCGGCACGTCCCACTGCACGCGATCGCCTCGTTTCACCCATGCGCTGGCACCGTTCACCCTGCCCTGCACATCATCCATCAACAGCAGCGCTGCCTTCATACCGCTGAGCGGAATGGTGGCATTAGCCTTGTAAGTTAATTGCAGATTTTGTGCATCCAGCGTTTGAGCCAGAAACTCGTCAATAGCGATGGCATTGCTGGTCGCGAGATGGTGAGGTTCTACCGTCCAGTGTTTCAGATCGGGCGTTAAACGGCGCTGATCGAGCAGCAGGTTATCTTTTAGCGGACCGCCCGGTAGCTCACCGCTGTAGGCGCTGCCGTAATCAATACGCAGCAGTGGACGATCGTTAACGCCAGCATGACGCGAGAGTGTCATCACCAGGCCGTTATCGCCGGGAAAACTGCGCGCCACGCAAAAAGCCGCATTGTTACAGGTCAGCTGCCAGTCAGAAAACGACTTTTGCAACGGTTCGGCCTGTACGCACGCGACAAAGAGGAAGGGCAATAAAAGCAGTAACTTCATCCAATACGACATTAAAAAAATCGGTCCCCAAATTCCTAGAAAGAAAATGATAGCGCAACGGGAACGCTGTCAGCAGGCCTAAACTGTGAGCCGGCCCTAAAAGCGGGGTTAACTGCTGCAAAAGCAGTCACCCTATGTCGATCGGGTACGGGATAACGCGATATCTCCATCATCCTTTTCGCACGATTAGTACTCAATCGGATTCGTCGGACAAATGATGCACCATCACAAAACGGTCAAATACACATAAACGGTCATAAGCGGTCATGGTAGCTTTATTTGCCATGGTCGGCATTCAACGCGCGTAGATAGCCAATTAAGCCATATGACGCTTATTGTTGTGACTCATGTCACTTATTTTTGATAACCAGACATCTCATTTACATAAAAAGCAGATCCAAATCACTCTACTGGGGTCAGGCATTTTGACGACTGCGGACTCGTGCGCAGCCCACACTTTCCTGCGGCACTATCCAGTAATTTATAACCATCGGAGGGAGTCATGTTGCCGATTGAAAGACAGCAGCGAATTATTGATGAATTAAATTTAAATGGTCGGGTCATTGTCGCTGAATTAGTCACGTTATGTCAGGTTTCACAAGAAACTATTCGGCGTGATTTAACTCAGCTGGAGAAACGTGGTCTGTTACAGCGCAGCCACGGAGGTGCGGTACCAGCAAAAAGACAGGCCGCCAACATTCAGGGAAATACAAGAGGTGTTAACGAGTATGATCTATCTTTCCGCCAGCGGGTAAATGAAAACGTCGATGCAAAGATGGTTATCGCCAAACGTGCACTCGATTTCATTAGCCCAGGGGATTGTATATTACTCGATAGCAGCACCACTTGCTGGTATTTAGCGCGACAGCTTCCGGATATTGAATTAACGGTGTTAACCAATTCAATCCGAATAGTGCAAACCCTTGCAGCACGCGGCAGCATCCGCACTATCTGCCTGGGTGGAGAATATTCAGACCGTTATGAAGATTTCCACGGCGTCGTCGCTGAGCAGCCGCTCAGAGAATTTCAGATTAACAAGATCTTTTTTTCCTGTAGCAGTTTAGGCAATGACGGTTATTTACGTGAAGGTAACGAAAACAACGCACATTTAAAACAACAGATGTTATTAGCAGCGGAAAGAAAGCATCTGCTGCTTGACGGAAGTAAATTCCTGCGGCCCTCATTCGCGCGTATTTGCCATTATCGCGATGTGGACTTCCTTATTACTGACCAATTAAAAGACAAAGAGCTGGAACAAGAATTAGCCTGGAACGGCGTCAATATTATTGATTGCTCCCAGCGCAGCCATTCTATGCAGCTAATAAAAAATTAAATCGGAGTCTTTATGAAAAAACATCTTATCGCCTGTTCCTTACTCGCCCTGTTCGCTGCCACCGGCGCACACGCCGCTGACAAATTACGCATGGGCATCGTGGTGAAAATTGGCGGTATTCCGTGGTTCAACGCCATGGAAGCGGGCATTAAGAGTGAAGCAGCCAAACGTGGCATTGACGCGTGGATGGTCGGTCCAACTGCCGCCGATCCGGCTTTGCAGGTGCGTGCGATTGAAGATTTGATTGCGCAGAAGGTCGACATCATTGGCGTGGTGCCGAATGATCCGAAAGTGCTGGAGCCGGTGCTGAAACGCGCGCGTGATGCCGGTATTGAGGTGATTACCCATGAATCACCGGATCAGAAAGGCGCGAACTGGGATTTCGAACTGGTGGATGCGTCAACGCACGGCATCAATCACATGAAAGCGCTAGCGCAATGCATGCACGAGGAAGGCAAATACGCCATGTATGTCGGCAGCCTGACGGTGCCGCTGCACCAACAGTGGACCGACGCCGCACTGAATTACCAGAAAGCGCATTATCCAAAAATGCAAATGGTTACCGACAAATTTGGCGTCGGCGAATCGCTGGACGACTCCATTCGCACCACCAACGAGCTGATGTCTAAGTACCCGGATCTGAAGGGCATTATGGCCTTCGGTTCACAAGGTCCAATTGGTGCCGGCCGTGCGGTGATGAACCGCAACAAGATTGACCAGGTATGCGTGATCGGTGCCTTCAGCCCTGGCCAGGGCGCATCGCTGGTGCAGCGCGGCGCCATCAAAGGCGGCTACATCTGGAACCCACAGACCGCTGGTGAAGTGTTTGTGCGTATCGCTGACATGATGCAGAAGAAAGAGCCCATCACCGACGGAATGACCATTGAGGGTTTAGGCAAAGTGAAAGTTGACGAGGCGACCCACACCATCCTCGGCAACAACACCGAAAGCCTGGACAAAGAGAATCTGCCAAAACTGGTGAAAATGGGGCTGTAATGATGAATGAGGTGATCCCACAGACGCTGATTGCGCTCGATAACCTGTCGAAAACCTTTGGTGGTAACCGCGCACTGAGCGATATCTCGCTGACCTTGCTGGCTGGCGAAGTGCATTGTCTCGCTGGCACCAACGGCTGTGGCAAGAGCACCTTAATCAAAGTCATCTCCGGGGTGCATGCCCCGGATAGCGGCAGCCGCATTACCCTTGGTGATGGGCAAACCTTTCCGCGTCTGACCACCCGTCAGGCGCGTGACTTCGGCATCCAGGTGATTTACCAGGATCTGTCGCTGTTCCCCAATCTCAGCGTGGCGGAGAACATCGCCTTCGAGCATAACCTGAATAGCCTGCTCGGCTGGCATCGCAAAGCCAAACTGCGTACCACGGCGCAGCGCATCATTGATGAATTGAAGTTCGAACTCGATCTCGACGCGAAAGTGTCGTCGCTATCGATTGCGCAGCGCCAGCAGGTGGCGATTTGCCGGGCGCTGGTGGCAGATGCGCGGCTGGTGATTATGGACGAGCCAACGGCATCATTAACGCGTACCGAAGTGAATCAGCTGCTGCGCACCGTGCGTTATCTGAAGGATAAAAACATCTGCGTGGTGTTTGTCAGCCATCGCCTGGATGAAGTACTGGAGATCTCTGACCGCGTCACGGTCATCCGCGACGGGCGCAAAATGGGCTGCTGGCCCGCCAAAGAGATGACGCCGCACCATCTCACCGAACTGATGACCGGCCTGAAGCTGGACTATCAGCTAAAAACGCCGACCCGCAATGACGATCGCCTGATTCTCGAAGTCGAGAAACTGACGCGCGCGGGCCAGTATCACGACGTTAATTTCAAACTCTATCAAGGCGAAGTACTCGGCCTGTGCGGCCTGCTCGGCTCCGGCCGCACCGAACTGGCATTGTCACTGTTTGGCATGACCAAACCGGACAGCGGCAAAATCTGGCTCGACAGCAAACCGGTGCGCTTCCGTGGCCATGAAGATGCGATCAAAGCCGGGATCGGTTACGTCTCCGAAGATCGTCTCACCCTCGGTTTGGTACAGCAGCAATCGGTGGCCGACAACATGGTGCTGCCGATCCTCGACAAGCTGCAGAACCGTTTTCACATCATTGATGAATACCGCAAGAACAAGCTGATTTTGCAGTGGATTCAGCAGCTCGGCGTGCGCGTTGCCGATCCCAATCTGGCGATCTCCACGCTTTCCGGCGGCAACCAGCAAAAAATTGTGCTGGCGAAATGGGTGCTGACCCAGCCGCGCATTTTGATTCTCGATTCGCCGACCGTGGGCGTGGATGTCGGCGCCAAAGCCAGCATCTATCAGCTGATTCATGCGCTGGCGAAGGAAGGTCTGTCGATCATTCTGATTTCCGACGAAGTGCCCGAGGTTTGGTACAACTGCGACCGCATCCTGCACTTCCGTGATGGCACCGTACATGCCGAATACCAACCCGATACCGTTGAGCAACACCAGCTGGCGGAGGTGATCAATGCCTGATTTTTCTCGTTTACGCCCGCACTCCAGCCAGGGCTGGCTCGCCTGGGTGCTGCTGGCTTTCATCCTGTTCTTCTCGATGGCCAGCGACCAGTTCCTGACGGTGCAAAACCTGCTGGATTTGGCGGAAAGCTATGCCGTGACAGGCATTTTCGCGCTCGGCCTGTTTGTGGTGCTGGTGACCGGCGGCATCGATATCTCCTTCGCGGCGGTGGCATCGGTGGTGCAGTACCTGATCGCCTCGCTGTTTGTGCAGTTCCAGTTTGATAACGCCGTGCTCAGCATCGTGCTGGCGGTGGTATGCGGCACGCTATTTGGCGTCATCAACGCCCTGCTGATTACCACGCTGCGCGTGGTGTCGATCATCATCACCATTAGCATGCAGTCGCTGCTGTTTGGATTGCTAATGTGGGCGACCGGCGGCAAAAGCCTCTACTCGCTGCCGGATTGGTGGATCACCCTGCGCAGCGTGCTGCCGTTCTCGTGGCAGGGCAACAGTTTTCAGGTTGGCCTACCGCTGGTGACCATGCTGGTGATTGCCGGATTGACCGCGCTGCTGCTGAACAAGACCAATCTTGGTCGCCAGCTGTATGCAGTCGGCGGCGATGCGGAATCGGCAAGGCGTATCGGGATTCGCGTGGGCCTGATTCATATTTTCGCCTACGGCTGGCTCGGTGCGATGGCGGCGATTGGCGGATTAGTGCAGGTCTATCGCATGGGTGAAGTGGTGCCGAACGCGCTGGTCGGCGGCGAGCTGGATGTGCTGGCCGCCACCGTTCTTGGCGGTGCCAGCCTGATGGGCGGCAAAGGTACGGTCAGCGGCACGCTGATGGGCGTCTTTCTTATCGCCATCCTGAAGAACGGCCTGAATCTGATTGGCGTCTCCAACTACTTCATGAACATCGTGGTAGGCGGCGTGATCATGGTGGCTATCGCCGTCACTCACTACAAAAAACGTAAAGAAACTGACGTCAGTTTCGTCTGACCGAAGGGGCAAAATATGAAATCACTCTCTGCTCTGCGTCCGGACGGCACCAATATCGGCCTGATGCTGCTGATTGCACTGGCGCTGGCGCTGTTCACCGTGATGTTGCCGGGGCGCTTTCTCACCGATTCAACCTTTATGAGTATGGCATTCCAGCTGCCTGAACTCGGCCTGCTAACGCTGGCAATGTTTATCGCCATTCTCAGCGGCGGGCTTAATCTGGCGATCATCGCCACCGCCAACCTGACGGCGCTGTTTATCGCCTGGACGCTGATGAGCGCCCTGCCCGCCGATGCGGGTACCGGCATGCAGCTACTGTGGCTGGTGATTGCGATCATCGGCGCAATGTTGATTGCGGCGGTGATCGGCGTGATAACCGGTGTGATGGTGACGCGTATCGGCGCACATCCGATTCTGGTGACGCTGGCCACGATGATGACGCTGAACGGTATCGGCATCTGGCTGACCAAAGGGGCGGCCGTCAGTGGAATGCCTTCGGTGGTGCAGGCGCTGGGTTCCAATACGCTGCTCGGCGTGCCGCTACCGCTGTGGGTATTTCTGATTGCCGCCGCGCTGCTGGCGCTGTTCCTCGGCAAAACCCGCGCCGGTAAATGCATCTACATGGGCGGCAGCAACATCAACGCCACCTGGTTCAGCGGCATTAATACCCATCGTATGGTGATTTTGGTGTACGTCATTTCCAGCCTGCTGTGCGTGTTAGCCGGATTGATCATGATGGCGCGCTTTAACTCGGCGCGTATGGGCTACGGCGACGCTTACCTGCTGCTGACGGTGCTGGCAATCATCCTTGGCGGCACCGATCCCAACGGCGGTTTTGGCCGCGTCACCGGCGTGGTGCTGGCGCTGATCGCGCTGCAAGTGCTCTCCACCGGTTTCAATCTGATGAATATCAGCCAGCACGTCAGCCTGGCGATGTGGGGCGCGGTGCTGATTGTGGTGCTGGCCTTCAAACACTTTAAAACCCGTTTTAACGAACATCGTGCCGTCAGACTCAGCAAGCTGGCCGCGGCACTTAACCCTTTGACCGAAAAAAAGGAAGTATGATGCGTATTCAAGTCTCCCCGTCGTTGATGTGTATGAATCTGATGGAGATCAAGCACCAGCTCGCCGTGCTGGACTCCCGCGCAGACTTTCTTCATATCGATATTATGGATGGCCACTACGTGAAAAATATCACGCTGTCGCCGTTCTTTATTGAGCAGATCCGCCCCTTCACCAAGGTGGCGCTGGATGTCCATTTGATGGTCGAGCAGCCCACCGATTTCATCGAAGTGATTGCCAAAGCGGGCGCCGATTACATCTGCCCGCACGCCGAAACCATCAACCGCGATGCGTTCCGCGTGATCAATCTGATCCGCAGCTTCGGCAAGAAAGTCGGCGTGGTGCTGAACCCGGCTACGCCGGTTTCGTTTATCCATCACTACATTCACCTGGTCGACAAGATCACCGTGATGACGGTCGATCCTGGCTATGCCGGACAGCCGTTTATTCCGGAAATGGTGCAGAAGGTGCAGGAGCTGAAAGCGCTGAAGCAGGCCAACGGCTATAAATACCTGATTGAAATTGACGGTTCCTGCAACACCCGCACCTATAACACGCTGGTCGGTGCGGGCGCCGAAGTGCTGATTGTCGGGACGTCTGGCCTGTTCAATATTCACGACGATTTGGAAACCGCCTGGAATATGATGCGCGAAAGCATTGATGAGGCTCAGGGATTGGCGCAGGTGTCGGCATGATACAACGCTGGCTCGGTATCGACATTGGCGGCACCGGCACACGTCTGCAACTGATGGAAGAAGGTCGCATATGGTCGAGCTTCCGCAAGGTGCCGACGGCCAGCTGGGCGCAGCAGCCCGATGCGTTAACCGCATTGGGTCAGTTAATCAGTGAAACCTTAGAGCAGCAGCCGGTCAGCGGCGTGATGCTCGGTTTACCCGGCATTCTCAGTCGCGATCGTCAGCAGGTGATTTCGCTGCCGTTTATTCAGGCTCTGGATCGTCAGCCCGTTGCTGCCATGCTCGCCGCGCGCCTTGGCGTGCCGGTGGCGATGGATAAAGATGTTAACCATCTGATGATGTGGGATTTGCTGCAGCTGGAGCAACTGCCAGACAACGCCGTGGGCTTGTATCCTGGAACTGGCATGGGCAACAGTTTATGGATCAACGGCCAGTTTTATCACGGTCAACACGGTGGCGCTGGCGAACTTGGCCATGTGCCGATTGCCGGTAACGATCTGCCCTGCCCGTGTGGCAATCACGGCTGCGCAGAAACGGTCACCTCAGGCCATTGGCTGAGCCGCTGGGCGGCCGCTAACGTGCCAGAAACCGGCATGTCGGCGCTGTTTAGCCAGCACCGCGACCATCCGGAATTGCAGGCCTTTGTGCAGCGGCTGGCGCAACTCATTGCTACTGAGATGAACATTCTCGATCCGGAATACCTGATTCTTGGCGGCGGTGTGTTGGCAATGGCTGACTTCCCGCTGGCGCAATTGCGTAGCCAGATTCAGCAGCATTTACGACCGCCCGCCACACGCGATGGCCTGAAGATCGTGTTTAGCCAATCCACCGACCACACCGGTTGCCGCGGGGCCTGTTTAGCTGCAGAACGTCTGTTCAGGAGTGCATGATGAAAGGAAAAGTGTGTGTGTTTGGCTCGTTTAACCTCGATGTGGTGGCGGTGATGAACCGCTTCCCGATGCCCGGCGAATCGCTCACCGCCCATAACAGCATGATGGGGCCTGGCGGCAAAGGCGCGAACCAGGCCACGGCCGCATTGCGTGCCGGTGCTCGCGTGCACTACATCGGTAAAATTGGCAATGACGACTTCGGCATGTTTGCCCGCCGCCATCTGGAAAAAACCGGCTTCGATGCGATCACCTTGTTTACCTGCAAAGAGAAACCCACCGGCAACGCGCTGATTTACGTTGCGGGTGACGATGCTGAGAACATGATTTCGGTCTATCCTGGCGCCAACACTACCGTCACCGCCGCCGAAGTGACGCGCTGTCAGCCTACCGTTGCCGCCGCGGATATTTTGCTGGTGCAGCTGGAGAACAACCTCAGCGCCATTCAGCGCATGATCGATAACGCTTGTGCTGGCGGCACTTTTGTGATTATGAATCCGGCACCGTGGCAGAAAGTGAGTGATGCGCTGCTGGCGAAAGTGGATCTGCTAACGCCGAACAGCACCGAAGCGATGCAGCTCAGCGGCGTGAAAGTGACCGACTTCGCCAGCGCGCAGCGCGCGGCAGAGGTGCTGCACCGCAAAGGCGCGCGTCAGGTGATCATCACGCTGGGAACCTCTGGTGCCTTGCTGTCGGTTGCAGGCCAAGCACCACTGCGCATTCCCCTGTTCCCGGCGCAGCCGCTGGATACCACCGGCGCGGGCGATGCGTTTAATGGTGCATTAGCGGCCCGTCTGGCTTCCGGTGACGAACTGACACAGGCGGCGCTGTTTGCCGCGGCCTATGCTTCACTGTGCGTGGAGCGTTCTGGTGCAGCGCACTCAATGCCTTCGTATGCCGAAGCGCTGGCAAGATTGCAGGCGTATCCGGAATGTGTCCCGGAAACGTTGGGAGAGTGTGTTTGATGTCGTGCGTGAATGATTTGGTCGCCATGAATGGCGACCCTACGATTAAAACGCGCACGCTGTAAGGTCGCCATGAATGGCGACCTGGCCGAAATTTACGCCTGCAACCAACCGGCGATCTGCGCGTGCTGCAGCAGCATAATGGCTTTACCGTCGCGGATGCGGCCATCTTTCACCATCATCAACGCTTCCGGGAAACTCAGCTCCAGCACGGTAATCTCCTCATCCTCAACGCCGCCGCCTGTCGTGGCGCGCTGCGCATCGGTATATTCTGCCGCAAAGAAGTGAATCAGTTCCGTTACGCCGCCCGGTGACATATAGGCTTCGAAAATCTTCTCTACTTTCCCCACCTGGTAGCCGGTCTCTTCAATCGCTTCTTTACGAATGCAATCTTCCGGCGAATCGTCATCCAGTAATCCTGCACAGGTTTCAATCAGCTCGCCGCTGGTATTGCCATTGACATAGGTGGCGATGCGGAACTGACGTACCAGCAGAACGCTATTCTTTTCAGTGTTATACAGCAGGATGGTCGCACCATTACCGCGGTCGTAAACTTCGCGTTTATGGCGTACGACTTCGCCATTGTTGCGGGTGAGTTCGTAGGTGTAGTTGCGCAGCACAAACCAGTTTTCTGATAGCAACTTATCTTTGATGATGTTGATCTTTAACGACATAGCCGCTCCACTGCTCATTTGAGGGAGCCTGAGATAATAGGCCGAAGCGGCGGGGAAAACTATCTGAATTGTGAGGTTGGTCGTTTGATAAAACCAGGTCGCCATAAATGGCGACCCTACGTTGAGACGTACCCCGATGTAGGGTCGCCATTCATGGCGACCGGTTTACCCATTAAAAACCGTTCGGTTGCTCTTTCATATCCGGCAAATGGTGCGCAATGCCTTTGTGGCAATCGATACAGGTTTTTCCCTCTTCAATGGCCTTGCTGTGCATCTTCGCCGCCACGGTTTTCTGCGCGGTGAAATCCATATAATCGAAGTTGTGACAGTTTCGACACTCCTGCGAATTATTGTTTTGCATCCTGCGCCACTCATTGCGTGCCAGCTCAATACGGTGCTCCTCGAACTTCTTCGGCGTATCAATCAGGCCGAAAATCTTGGCATACACCTCTTTACTCGCCTGCAGCTTACGCAGCATTTTCGGGCCCCATTCGTGCGGCACGTGGCAATCTGGACAGGTGGCACGCACGCCGCTGCGGTTGTTGTAGTGCACCGTCTGCATATATTCCTGATAGACGTTGTTGCGCATTTCATGGCAGCCAATACAGAACTGCTCGCGGTTGGTCATCTCCATTGCGGTATTGAAACCGCCCCAGAAAATAATCCCGCCGGCAAAACCCGCAATCAGCAGCGTGCCCAGCGCCAGACGGCTGGGACGTCGCCACCAGCGCCAGATGCGCAGAAGTTTCTCTTTCATTTATTCCTCACTTACCGAAGCCGTCAGCCGGTTTGAAGGTGTTTTCTACCACCGGTTTGGCATCGGTTTGCGGCACGTGACACTGCAGGCAGAAATAGCGACGCGGCGAGACGGTGCTGCTGACCTGGCCATCGCGATCGGTGAAGTGCGTAGGACTGACGCGCGGCGCACCGGTGGTGAGATAGCTCTGCGTACCGTGGCACTGCAGGCAGCGGTTAACGTTTTTCGTCACCTGATAGCCATCCACGCTATGCGGGATCACCGGCGGCTGGTTCACGTAGTTGAGGGGTTTACGGCTCTGCTCTTTGGGCTGATGAATGGTGCCCTGCTGCGTGGCCGTCACTTCCGGTGACTGATTAAGATCGACGCCGTTATTAGCGTAAACCGTGCCGCCCAGCATCAGGGCGGCCAACGTAACGAATGTGATTAAGGGTTTCATTGCATCCTGCCTTAAATTTTAACCAGCTTGACGGCGCATTTTTTGTAATCGGTCTGCTTCGACAGCGGATCGGTAGCGTCCAGCGTGACGTTATTTGCCAGCACGCCAGCATCGAAGAACGGCATAAACACCAGTCCTTTTGGCGGCTGATTACGACCACGCGTCTCGACGGTAGCAAGGGTTTCACCACGACGTGACATTACGCGCACTTTTTCACCGCGACGGAAATCGCGGTCTTTAGCATCCAGCGGATGCATGTAAAGCAACGCCTGCGGCACCGCACGATGCAGCTCCGGCACGCGGCGCGTCATGGTGCCGGTGTGCCAATGCTCCAACACGCGACCGGTACAGAACCACAGATCGTACTCATCGTCCGGTGATTCCGCCGGGGCTTCATATGGCAGAGCGAAAATGGTCGCTTTGCCATCCGGCTTACCGTAGAAACGCACGCCTTCGCCAGCTTTAACATAGCTGTCGTAGCCTTCGCGATAGCGCCAGCGCGTCTCTTTGCCATCCACTACCGGCCAGCGCAGACCGCGCGCCTGATGGTAAGCATCGAACGGCGCGAGATCGTGGCCGTGGCCGCGACCAAAGCTGGCATACTCTTCGAACAGACCTTTCTGGATATAGAAGCCGAACTCGCGCGCTTCATCATTCAGCTGGTCATCCGCCACTTCGCTCAGCGGGAACTGATTGACCTGGCCGTTGGCGTACAGCACGTCAAACAGCGTTTTATCATGCAGTTCTGGATTCTGCGCGATCAGCGCTTGCGGCCAGACTTCAGCAACCTTGAAACGTTTGGAGAAATTCACCAGCTGCCATAGGTCGGATTTCGCCTCGCCCGGCGCTTTCACCTGCTGATGCCAGAATTGCGTACGACGCTCGGCGTTGCCGTAGGCGCCCTCTTTCTCCACCCACATGGCGGTTGGCAGAATCAGATCGGCTGACAGCGCGCTCACGGTTGGGTAAGGATCGGAGACCACGATAAAGTTGCGCTCATCACGCCAGCCTGGCATACGCTCCTGCGTCAGGTTTGGCCCGGCCTGCATATTATTGTTACACATCACCCAATAAGCGTTGAGCTTGCCATCTTTTAGCGCGCGATCCTGCGCTACCGCATGCAAACCGATTTTGGCCGGTACGGTGCCCTGCGGCAGCTTCCACAATTTCTCCGCCGTGGCGCGGTGTTTGTCATTGTTGACCACCATGTCAGCCGGTAAACGGTGTGAGAAGGTGCCCACCTCACGTGCCGTACCGCACGCCGACGGCTGGCCGGTGAGCGAGAATGGACCGGTGCCCGGACGCGAGATTTTGCCGGTTAGCAAGTGCAGGTTGTAACACAGGTTGTTCGCCCACACGCCGCGCGTATGCTGGTTGAAGCCCATGGTCCAGTACGACACCACGTTGACTTTCGGATCGGCGTACAGCTCAGCCAGCGCGATCAGCTGATCCTGCTCAACGCCGCTCATGGCACTGGCTTTTTCTACCGTGTATTCCGAGACGAATTTGGCAAACTCATCAAAGCTCATCGGCGTCGATTCGCCGCTGTCGGGATTTTTCGCCGAGGCCTGACGCGGATCGGTTGGACGTAAACCGTAACCGATATCGGTGACGCCTTTACGCAGCGTGACGTGATTCTGCAGGAAGGTCTTATCGACCTTGTTGTTCTTAATAATGTAGTTGGCAATGAAGTTGAGGATCGCCAGATCGCTCTGGGGCGTGAATACCATACCGTTATCAGCCAGCTCGAAGCTGCGATGACGGTATGTCGACAAGACCGCGACTTTGACATTGTCACTGCTCAGACGGCGTGCGGTGATGCGCGACCAGAGAATCGGGTGCATCTCCGCCATGTTGGAGCCCCACAGCACGAAAGCATCGGCCTGCTCAATGTCGTCATAGCACCCCATCGGCTCGTCCATGCCGAAGGTGCGCATAAAGCCCACCACCGCCGATGCCATGCAGTGACGCGCATTCGGATCGAGATTGTTGGTGCGGAAACCGGCTTTCATCAGCTTGGACGCCGCATAGCCTTCCCATACCGTCCACTGGCCAGACCCGAACATGCCGACCGAATCCGGGCCGTTGGCTTTCAGCGCCGCTTTGAACTTCTCTTCCATAATATCGAAGGCTTGATCCCAGCTCACCGGGGTGAATTCGCCGTCTTTAGCAAATTTACCGTCGGTCATGCGCAGTAGCGGCTGAGTCAGACGATCTTTTCCATACATGATCTTCGGCAGAAAATAGCCTTTGATGCAGTTTAATCCACGATTCACTTCTGCCTGCGGGTCGCCCTGTGAGGCCACCACACGGCCATCCTGGGTGCCAACCAGCACGCCACAGCCGGTACCGCAGAAGCGGCACGGTGCTTTTTCCCAGCGAATCGGCGATACCAGCGAGGTCGCGGCTTTAGTGACGGTGGGAATAGTGAGTCCTGCAGCCGTTGCAGCTGCAGCCGCAGCATTGGCCTTCATAAAATCACGACGACTTATGCTCATGATGCTTCCTTACAAGGTTCTTCAATTTCGTCTTGCTGGTGATAAACCAGCGATACCGCCAACACATCGGGAATGTTGCGGCTCTCTTCAATATTGCGTAGCAGGGCGGCGCTATCTGCCGCACCGAGCGTGACGGCCAGGGTGCCGCGCGCAGCGTCTTCGGCCGCGATGTCACAATCTGCAAAGGCCAGCAGCGCGTCTTTTACGGCAGGTATGGACGCAGGCCGCGCCTGAATCACCAGGCCGCAGACGTGCCAACTTTTTTCATGGTTCATGGTGTAATCCTGTGGCTGAAACCGGGCAAGGCGCAATGCAGGCGCCACAGCCGGTGCAATGCTGCGGCAGGGTTTCAGGCTGTGCGACACCGTTGGGCATCAGGTGGAAACGAATCGCTTGCTGTTCGCAGCTCTCCTGGCAACTGCGGCAGTTGACGCCAAGAAAAGTGATGCAGCGGTTATCAATGCGAATGCGCTGTGAAAAGGGCTCCGTTTCACGGGCATGGAACAGCGGCTGTGGGCAGGCTTCGGCGCAGGCGCCGCAAAAAGTACATTCGCCCTGTCGAAAATCGAGCTGGGGTATTTCTCCGCGGCTAAGCCGGACGATCTGCGTTTCGCAGGCCGTAACGCATTTGCCACAGCCATCACAACCGCTCTCCCCCCGCCACCAGGGTAAAGGGATGCCGTCAGCAGGCGCTACGCGCTGCCCGGTAAAAAGTTCGCGTCGCGACAACGCCATCGGTTCACCTTAAACGGGGAGAAAGAGATGGTGCGTAAAATAGCCTGACATTAATGAGGGCTATATCACCCGAAAGGTGTAAATCCCGACGTCGGATCAAGTGAAGGGGAATTGAAATAAAAACGGGGGCCAAAAGGCCCCCGGAGATGAGAATCGCTAACGTTAACGCGCGTTATCGTCCGCCAGCTTATGCGGTGCATCATCCTGATCGTCAGCATGATGTTCATGCTCTTTCATGGCTTCGGCATTGACGCGTTTACGCACGCCAAACCAGCCAAGGATCAGCACCACGGCAATCAGTGGAATCGAGGCAATGGTGTACGTGCCGTTGGGATAATCGAACGCCATCAGCACTAAAACGCTCACAAGAAACAGCAGCGTTAGCCACGAGGTGAACGGCGCCCAGGGCAGCTTGAAGCTGACGTCCTCCGCTTTGCCCTCTTTAATCGCTTTGCGCAGACGCATCTGGCACACCACGATGAAGCCCCACGACGAGATGATGCCGAGTGATGCCACGTTCAGAACGATTTCAAATACCTGTGAAGGGACGTAATAGTTCAGCACCACGCCGATGACGTAGACGGCGATGGTCACCAGGATGCCGGCGAACGGTACCTGCTGCTTACTCATCTTCGACATAAACTGTGGCGCAGAACCGCCCATCGACATGGAGCGCAGAATACGTCCGGTGGAATAGAGGCCCGAGTTCAGGCTCGACAGTGCGGCGCTCAGCACCACAATGTTCATCACGCTTCCGATATAAGGCACGCCCAGCTTGGAGAAGAACGTTACAAACGGACTTTGCCCCGCCTGGTAGGCATTCCACGGCAGCAGCAGCACTAGCAGCACGACTGAACCGACGTAGAACAGGCCGATACGCCAGATCACGCTGTTGATGGCTTTCGGCAGCATGGTTTTCGGGTCTTTACACTCTCCCGCCGCGGTCCCCACCAGCTCAATTGAGGCGAAAGCGAATACCACGCCCTGCACCAGCACCAGCGCGGGCAGCAAGCCATGCGGGAAGAAGCCGCCGTTATCGGTGATCAGATGGAAACCGGTGGTGTTGCCGTCCAGCGGTTTACCGGTACCGAGGAACACCACACCCACGATCAGGAACACCACGATAGCCAGCACTTTCACCAGTGCGAACCAGAACTCCATCTCGGCAAACCACTTCACGCCGATCATGTTCATGGTACCGACAATCGCCAATGCGCCAAGGGCAAACACCCACTGCGGCACATCGCCAAACGCGCCCCAATAGTGCATATACAGCGCGACCGCGGTGATATCGACGATACCGGTCATTGCCCAGTTTACGAAGTACATCCAGCCTGCCACGTAAGACGCTTTTTCCCCAAGGAATTCACGCGCATAAGAGACAAAACTGCCGCTGGAAGGACGATGCAATACCAACTCGCCCAACGCACGGAGGATAAAGAAGGAGAATATACCGCACACCAGATAAACCAATGCCAGTGCTGGACCGGCCATTTGCAGGCGCGCGCCAGCACCGAGGAACAGACCGGTACCGATGGCACCGCCGATGGCGATCATCTGTACCTGACGGTTACCCATCGCTTTGTGGTAACCGCTGTCGTGGGAGTTGAGCCAGCGTCTTTTCGCAGCGCGTTGTTCGGCTGCGGTTTTTTTAATTGATTTCATAGCTATCCTGTTTGTCCTGACCATCAATCACCGCCTAACCAAACGATTGCGTATGGCGGTGCGAAATGGGGTAAAACCCGGTGCCACAGCGGCGGAACGATGTCACGTGGCGGGGCGGGAATTTACGGCGATGAATCCTACCCGTTCTGCAAGAACGAAGCAAAAAATACCGCCAGGCTGCACGAGTTGAATTGTAATAATCCGTCGCGGTGCACAAAAAAACCGGCCAGAGGGCTGACCGGTAAAGGGATGGCTACAGGGATAACTACTGGAGGGAATTAACGGTAAATCTCTGCGGTACCGCTCCACAGGCTTGAATCACCTGGGGTTTGCAGGCCAATAACGCGATAGCTGCTGGCACCCTGCTCTTGCGCTTTTTGCGACAGATGGCGCGTTGCATCATCCAGCGAACCGCGCACACCGCTTATAGAAACGGTGCCTGCGCTTTGCAGGTTTTGCGCTTGCGCGGCACTTAACGGCTCAGCCGCCAGCGTCGAGAAACTGGCGGTGGCCAGCAGTGCGGCGGTCAGAATGGCATAACGTGTCTTCATGAGATGCTCCGGTTGTCTTCCATTGGTTAAGCGTTACGAAACTCATTATCACGCAGGGAATGAAAACCAGGTTGAGCATGGGGTAAAGGCGTTTAATAATTCGCCAGCTAAGCGCGGATTATCCAGGGAAAGGTAAAGAGAAATGGTTTTCTCTGCTAAAAGTAACCTGATGTGTCGAAATCAACCTCGCCGTCACTGCGCTGCTGCCCTATAATCCCCCGCTCTTAAAAGGGTTATTATTGTGATTGTGAAACGTCCCGTTACTCGCACTATTGCCCGCGCATTGGGCATGATTGTGCTGCTGTCGCTGTTGACCTCCGGACTGGCGCTGATGACGCTCTCCAGCAGCCTGCGCGATGCTGAAGCCGTAAATGTTGCCGGTTCGCTGCGTATGCAGATTTATCGTCTCGCATGGGATAGCGCGCGCGATCCGCAACAATTGGCACATCACATGGCGCTCTACCAGCAAACGCTGGAATCCCCGGCATTACAACATCTGGAACGCCCGTGGGTACCGCTGGAAGTCAGCAGTCGCTATCGTTATCTGCGGGATAGCTGGCCGATGTTGCAACAAACGCTGCAGCCTGAACGTGCACAAGTTTATCAGCAACATGTCGCTGGCTATGTCAGCGAAATCGACCGTTTTGTGCTGGCGGTGCAGCATTACGCCGAACTGAAAATGCACCTGGTGGCGGCCAGTAGTTTGTTTGGCTTTTTAGCTATTGTCGCGCTGGCGCTATCGACGATTCGTTTTATTCGCCGCAATGTGGTGCGTCCTCTCAATACGCTAGTGACCGCCAGCCACTCTGTCGAGCAGGCGAATTTCACCTTTCCCGCCCTGCCGGTGGAACAGCCAAATGAACTTGGCGTACTGGCGCAGGCATTTACTACCATGGCGGAACGCCTGCATTCCCACTATCGCCTGCTGGAGTGCGCGGTGCGGGAGAAAACCGAAGATCTCACTCAGGCCAACCGCACGCTGTCACTGTTATATGAAAGCTCACAAATCCTCACCAGTAGCCCACCCAATCCAGAACTGTTTCAGGGTTTGCTACGGCTGGTGCAGCGCCGTGAAGCGCTGACGGTGCTGCAAATTACCAGCGAAGGTATTGAGTTTCAGGCGGGTGTGGCGGCGGACGACCTCAGCTGGCAGCGTCTCGCCTTAATGCAGGAAGATCAGACCTTAGGTGAATTGCGCTGGCAAACTCGCCGCGCCCCCCCGGCCGACGAGTTAATGCAGAGCCTGGCGAATATGCTGGCTCGTGCGCTGTGGATCTGGCAGACGCAAAAACAGTATCAACAGATGCTGTTAATAGAAGAACGCGCCACCATCGCGCGCGAATTACACGACTCGCTGGCCCAATCGCTCTCCTTCCTGCGCATCCAGCTGGCGCTGCTGCGACGTAATGTTGATGGCACTCAGCCCCAGGCGCAGGCGATTATTGCCGATTTTGATCGCGCGTTGTCAGAAGCTTATCAGCAACTGCGCGAGCTGCTCACCACCTTCCGTCTGACTATTGAACAAGCGGATTTGGTTCAGGCGATGCAGGCGATGATCGCACCGCTGCAAGAGCAGTCGCAGGCGGTAATCGAGTTCGATTATCAACCCGGTCTGCAAATGCTCGATGCCCAGCAGCAGGTGCATGTGCTGCAGATTGCACGCGAAGCGCTGTTGAATGCTATTCGCCACGCACAGGCGCAGAATATTCATATTCGCTACCAGCGTGTCGCTGATGAGGACCACCTGCTGACTATTGATGACGATGGCTGCGGCATTCCTAGCCTTGAAGAGCCGCCGGGACATTACGGCCTGACCATCATGGCAGAACGCGCCGCACGGCTTTCCGGTACGCTATCGATCACCCCGCAGACGCAAGGTACGCGCGTCACGCTGCGTTTTCCGCCGCGTCCAGCGCACCGGCTGAGTTAACAATGAGCATGAGATCGCCATGCATGGCGACCCTACAAAATTTGATACTGGAGACATTATGGCCAACCCTTCCCTGACAATTATGATCGTTGACGATCATCCGCTGATGCGCCGCGGTATCCGCCAGCTTCTGGCGCTGGAGCCACGCCTGGAAGTGGTGGCCGAGGCGAATAATGGCACCGAAGCGCTGGCAGAAGCGCGTCGGCTATCACCCGATGTCATCCTGCTGGACCTCAATATGAAAGGCATGTCCGGGCTGGATACGCTGAAAGCCCTGCGTAACGAAGGCATTGCCGCACGCATTTTGATATTAACGGTTTCCGATGCGCGCAATGATATTTACGCCATGGTGGATGCCGGCGCCGACGGTTATCTGCTGAAAGACAGTGAACCTGAGCTGTTACTGGCGCAGATCATGCGGGGAGCCAAAGGTGAGAATGTATTTAGCGAAACGGTCGCCGACTACCTCACCACGCGCCAGCCAACCTCGAATCCGTTTAAGCAGCTCACCGAACGCGAGCTGGATGTGCTGCAGGAAGTGGCGCGCGGCTTGTCGAACAAAGAGATCGCAACAACCCTGCATATCTCCGAAGAGACGGTAAAAGTGCATATTCGCAATCTGCTGCGCAAGCTGGACGTGCGCTCGCGCGTGGCCGCCACGGTATTGTGGCTGGAGAGCCGTAATGTGTAGCAGCGCACAGAAAGCCGCGACCACATTTACACTTTCTCCTTAATTTATCCACGATTCTCTAATTTGTGCCGCGTAGAGTAGCAGCAGCAGGAGTTTTCTGAGAGAGCACTTTGCACTCCGCCAGCGTGAAGCCATCCTTGCTTCGCGCTCAACATAATAAAAGTAAAAAATACGCAGCTGAGGAGTGTCGGTTCCATGTCGAATTTTTTTATCGACCGCCCCATTTTTGCCTGGGTTCTGTCTATTTTGCTCTGCCTGTGCGGCACGCTAGCGATCATCTCGCTGCCGATTGAGCAGTATCCCGATCTCGCGCCGCCTAACGTGCGTATCACCGCGAACTATCCCGGGGCATCGGCGGAGACGCTGGAAAATACCGTCACGCAGGTTATCGAACAGAACATGACCGGTATCGATAACCTGATGTACATGTCCTCGAACAGCAGCAATACCGGCCAGGCTCAAATCACTCTCACCTTTACGGCCGGTACCAATCCCGACGAAGCGCGTCAGCAGGTCCAGAACCAGCTGCAAAGTGCGCTGCGCAAACTACCCGCGGCGGTACAATCACAGGGCGTGACGGTAAATAAAACCGGTGATAGCAACATCCTGATGATTGCCTTTGTCTCGACCGACGGCAGTATGGACAAGCAGGATATTTCAGATTATGTCGCCAGTAACATTCAGGATCCGCTGAGCCGCATTGACGGTGTGGGCCAGGTGGATGCCTACGGTTCGCAATATGCGATGCGTATCTGGCTCGATCCTAACAAGCTGATTGCCTATGCGCTGACGACTGAAGACGTGGTCAGCGCCATTGAATCACAGAACACTCAGGTAGCGGTGGGCCAGGTGGGCGGGTTGCCGTCGGTGGACAAGCAGGCGCTTAACGCCACGGTAAATGCGCAATCGATGCTGCAAACGCCCGAGCAGTTCAAAGCGGTGACGCTGAAAACCAACAGCGATGGCTCAGTGGTAACGCTGGGCGACGTGGCGAACGTGGCGATGGGCGCGGAGAAATATGACTTCCTTAGCCGCTACAATGGCCAGGCGGCTTCCGGGCTCGGTATAAAGCTGGCCTCTGGCGCCAACGAGATGAACACCGACAAGCTGGTCCGCGCGCGCATCGCGGAGCTTTCACACTACTTCCCGCACGGGCTGGAAGCTAAAGTCGCCTATGAAACCACGCCGTTCGTTAAAGCCTCAATTACGGACGTGGTAAAAACCCTGCTGGAAGCCATCCTGCTGGTGTTCCTGGTGATGTATCTGTTCCTGCAAAATTTCCGCGCCACGCTGATTCCTACCATTGCGGTGCCGGTGGTGCTGCTTGGCACCTTTGCGGTGCTCTACGCCTTTGGCTACAGCATCAATACGCTCACCATGTTCGCCATGGTACTCGCCATCGGCTTGCTGGTGGATGATGCCATCGTGGTGGTGGAAAACGTTGAGCGCATCATGAGCGAAGAAGGCCTTTCACCGCGCGCGGCGACGCGCAAATCGATGGGACAGATTCAGGGTGCGCTGGTGGGCATTGCGCTGGTGCTGTCGGCGGTATTTGTACCGATGGCGTTCTTTGGCGGCACGGTGGGCGCGATCTATCGTCAATTCTCAATCACCATTGTTTCGGCAATGGTGCTGTCGGTATTGGTGGCGATGATTCTCACGCCCGCGCTTTGTTCGACGCTGCTGAAACCGCTGGCGCAGGGCCATCATCATGGCCGCAGCGGCTTCTTCGGCTGGTTCAACCGTACATTCAACGCCAGCGCGGAGCGCTATGAGCGCGGCGTGGCAAAAATTCTACTGAAAGGCGGGCGCTGGCTGTTGCTCTATCTCGCCATTATCGGCGTGATGGCGTTTCTGTTTATTCGCCTGCCAACCTCCTTCCTGCCGCTGGAAGACCGCGGCGTGTTTCTGACGCAGGTGCAATTACCCGCCGGTGCCACTCTGGAGCAAACCTCAGACGTGGTGGCAAAAGTCGAAAATTACTACATGACCAGCGAGAAAGATAACGTGCTCTCGGTGTTCTCAACCATCGGTGCCGGTCCTGGCGGCAACGGACAGAACGTAGCGCGCCTGTTTGTGCGGTTGAAAGATTGGGAAGCACGTCCAGGCAGCGATCGCACCTCTTTCGCGATCATCGAACGGGCAACGAAAGCTTTCCACAAGATTAAAGAAGCGCGCGTGATTGCCAGCAGTCCGCCAGCAATTACCGGCATGGGTAGCTCATCGGGCTTCGACATGGAATTGCAGGATCACGGCGGCATCGGGCATACCCAGCTAATGGCGATGCGCGATAAATTGCTGGAGCTGGCGGACAGCAATCCGTCGCTGTCGCGCGTGCGTCACAACGGCCTTGATGACAGTCCACAGTTACAGATCGATGTCGATCAGCGTAAAGCGCAGGCGCTCGGCGTATCGCTGGATACCATCAACGACACCTTAACCACCGCGTGGGGTTCAACCTACGTTAATGACTTCCTCGATCGCGGACGCGTTAAGAAGGTTTATGTACAGGCCGCGGCAGAGTTCCGTATGCTGCCGGAAGATGTGAATAAGTGGTATGTGCGCAACAACAGCGGCGGCATGGTGCCCTTCTCGGCCTTCGCCACCAGCCATTGGGAAACCGGTTCGCCGCGTCTGGAACGTTACAACGGATATTCTTCACTGGAGATTGTTGGCGAGGCGGCAAACGGCGTCAGCAGCGGCACGGCGATGGACGTCATGGAAAAACTGGTCGGGCAGTTACCGCTGGGCGTAGGCTTCCAGTGGACTGGCGCATCCTATCAGGAACGCTTGTCCGGCTCGCAGGCGCCGGCGCTCTATGCCATTTCGCTGCTGGTGGTGTTCCTGTGTCTGGCGGCCTTATATGAGAGCTGGTCGATTCCTTTCTCGGTGATGCTGGTGGTGCCGCTCGGCGTCGTGGGCGCACTGGTGGCGACATGGCTGCGCGGACTGGAGAACGACGTTTATTTCCAGGTGGGATTGCTCACCGTTATCGGCCTTTCGGCAAAGAATGCCATTCTGATTGTAGAATTTGCCAATGAGATCAACAGTAAAGGCCGGGAACTGCTGGAATCGACGCTGGAAGCCTCACGTCAACGTCTGCGCCCGATTTTGATGACTTCGCTGGCGTTTATCTTTGGCGTATTGCCGATGGCGATCAGCAGCGGCGCAGGCTCCGGCAGCCAGCACGCGGTGGGTACCGGTGTAATGGGGGGGATGATCTCGGCCACCGTATTGGCTATCTTCTTCGTGCCGCTGTTCTTCGTGGTGGTCCGCCGAAGATTCCCGCTGAAAGAGAAGCCGCACGATTAGGTTTATTAGGTCGTCATAAATGACGCCCCTACGTTCGTGCATACCCCAACCGTAGGGTCGCCATTTATGGCGACCGTTTTAAAGGCCCGTGACGACGCAATAAAAAAGCCGCCATTGCATACATGGCGGCTTTATTGTTGTGTGTGGTAAGAATTACAGCAAGTTGGGAAGTGCCCTGCTTTTCTCTTCACGCGTTACTTACGTAACATCGCTTCGATAAATTCTTTCCAGTTTCCCATTTCAGTGTCGACCATAAAACCCTCTCTTATTGTAGTGGCGATTCTACGCCGATTTTTTCTACAGGTGAATACGCTTCCACCTGTTATCACTATCGGCAAAAGTAAACAAAAGCTGCAATTTTCTGAAATTGTGTACTGACGCACATTTCAGCAACCCGCTAATGCTGCTAGGAAAAAGTGAGTTTTGCATTGAGTAGCATACATTCACGCTTAAGATAATCCTTAGTGGCCTGATGATGCTGCAGGTGATTATTGAAGGCGTGAATGAAAGCGCTTACTGGATCTAAGTAATAAAATTTATCACCGTAAAATTGTCATGAAAAATCCAGCAATAAAGCATACAGCCGCCGTCAACGCTCACGGCACTTAGAGCGCTGTGGTAAACTCGCGCTTTATTTTTATCAAAATGGGAATAAGCGATGACAGCGCAGTGGGTGATGTACGGAATTAAAAATTGCGACACGATAAAAAAAGCACGCAACTCTTTAGCATCATCCGGCATCGACTATCGTTTTCATGATTATCGCGTTGATGGCCTTGATGATGCGCTGCTGCAATCTTTTATTGATCAGTTAGGTTATGAAGCGCTACTCAACACGCGGGGCACCACCTGGCGTAAGCTGCCAGAAGCCGAGCGCGCGGCCGTTAACGATGCAGACAGCGCCAAAGCCGTGATGCTCGCCCAGCCGGCCATCATCAAGCGCCCGGTATTGGCGTCGCCGCAGGGCGATCTGCTGGTCGGCTTCAACGATTCCCTTTACCACGCGTTTATCCAGGAGAAGTCATAACATGTTTTGTCCGGTCATTGAGCTGGCTCAGCAGCTTATCCGTCGCCCCTCTCTCAGCCCGGATGATGCCGGTTGCCAGGCGTTGCTGATTGCGCGTCTGGAGGCTATCGGCTTTCGCGTTGAGCCGATGCACATTGGCGATACGCTAAACTTTTGGGCAACGCGCGGTCAGGGCGAAACGCTGGCATTTGCGGGTCATACCGATGTGGTGCCGCCAGGCGATGCCAATCGCTGGATCAGCCCACCGTTCGAACCCAGCATCCGCGACGGCATGCTGTTTGGCCGCGGTGCAGCTGACATGAAGGGCTCGCTGGCGGCGATGGTGGTGGCAGCAGAACGCTTTGTCGCCGCTCATCCTCAGCATAAAGGGCGTCTGGCTTTCCTGATTACCTCGGATGAAGAAGCCAACGCGGTTAACGGTACGGTAAAAGTGGTTGAGCGTTTAATGGCGCGCAACGAACGCATGGATTACTGCCTGGTCGGCGAGCCGTCAAGCACCGAGATTGTTGGCGACGTGGTGAAAAACGGTCGTCGCGGATCCATGACGGCAAATCTAACCCTTCACGGCGTGCAGGGCCATGTGGCGTATCCGCATCTGGCGGATAATCCGGTACATCGCGCCATGCCCGCGTTGAATGAGTTGGTGGCGACGGTGTGGGATGAAGGTAACGAATTCTTCCCGCCCACCAGCATGCAAATTGCCAATGTACAGGCGGGTACCGGCAGCAATAACGTGATCCCCGGTGAATGCTTTGTGCAGTTTAACTTCCGCTTCAGTACGCAGCTCACCGATCAAATGATTAAAGATCGCGTGGCAGCGTTGCTGGATCGTCACCAGTTACGCTATACGCTGGAGTGGAATGTTTCCGGTCAGCCGTTCCTGACTTCACGCGGTAAGCTGGTTGATGCCGTAGTGAATGCTGTCACGCACTATAATGAGATTAAGCCGCAGTTGCTCACCACCGGCGGCACCTCCGATGGGCGCTTCATCGCCCGCATGGGAGCGCAAGTGGTAGAACTGGGCCCGGTGAATGCCACCATTCATAAGATTAATGAGTGCGTGAAGGCGTCAGATTTGCAGATGTTGAGCCGTATGTACCAGCGCATCATGGAACAGCTGATCGCCTAAGCGCGCAGAAGGAGATAAGGGATGGAATTCTTTAAAGAGTACTGGTGGATCTTGGTGATCCTGCTAATGGTCGGTATTTTGATGAACGTTTACAAAGACCTAAAACGTATCGACCATAAAAAATTCATGGAAAACAAACCGGATTTGCCGCCGCATCGTGATTTTAACGATAAATGGGATGATGAGGACGACTGGCCGAAAAAGAAATAACCACAGTTAAAAGCCATTCTGAAAATGTAGGGTCGCCATTTATGGCGACCGATTCCCGGGGTGCATTAATGCACCCCCTACGTTGCGCGGCTAGATCATCATCACCACATCATCATCGCCAGGCTTAGCGCCGCTCAACGCTTCATCGAAGTAACGACGCGGCACGGTATAGCGCAGGTGATTGAGCGCCAGTTCCATGCTGCGGTCGTCAATCGCGTGTGGCAAGTCTTCAACAATATCCAACGTCACATCGCCGCCTAATAAAATGAGCCGCTGCTTTGCCGCCTCCGCATGCTGTAGCGGAATCTGATCGTCTTCATCGCCATGAATCAAATGGATGGTGTTGCGCGTGGTTGCACGCTGCGGCAGCGTGGCGTAGCGTCCACTAAACACAATGGCTCGCCCTGCCAGATCCGGCTGCGCTTTTATGCCTTCCAGCACCATCATTCCACCTTGCGAAAATCCCACCAGCGCAGTGGCTTCAGCACGAACGCCGCTCTCCTGCTGCCAGTGACGCACCGAGGCAATGAATTCAGGCATTATCGCATCCACGCCCTGCTGCTCCGAACGATCGTGCGGCGGAATTTCGACAAACCATTGCCGACCCTGCGGCGCACTGCCGGCATAGGGCGCACCAACGGAAACCACCAGCGCCTGCGGAAACGCTTTGGCGAACCAGCTGCCAATCTGCGCCATCGAATCAGGGTTATCGTTTACGCCGTGATACAGCAGAAACAGCTGTGCTGCACTGCTCGGCTGCTGAACAATTACATATCGTAGTGCCATAAGATCCTCCTGCAATCACTATACGCCGCTGCTCGCACAGAGATATCGGGAAAATTTGAACGAGATAATGGATTTATTGCAACGAGCGGAGCCGCTGCTGCCAGCGATCTGCGGCTTGTGCATCGTGTTGGATCAGCACCTGCGCAACCTCGCCGCGCAGCTTATGCATCAATGCTTTACGCCCGTTAAGACCGACATATTGCGCGACATCGTGTAGCGTTTGTTTTTGCAGCAGGATGGCATTCAATAGCGGTGAAGGAGAGTGGCGTACTAAACGCTGCAGCGCGGCATAGCTGGCTTCAAACGGTCGCAGTGCCCAGGCAAACCCTGCCAGCAGCCACTCATCATCCTCATTCAGTTGCTGATTGGCATCGCTAGCAATCACCAACGGCAGATCGATAAGATCTTGTAGCCACGGCCAATCACGGGCGAGCCGCTGTGCAGCCTGCTGCTGTAAGGCACTTCCCGCCGGCGTGATCGCCAACATCGCCATGGCGGCATAACAACCGCTGCTGGCTTCGCGCTGCGAACCAATACGTACCAGCGTAAAACCACAGGCGCGCCAGAACTGCCACAGCGCCTCAGTGTAGCCAAAGCTCACGGAAAGGTAGTCATAATCCTGTGCCTGCTGCCGTGCGGTAGCCACCAGGGTTTTGCCGATTCCGCGCTGGCGCTTGGCCGCCTGGACCGCAATTCGGCTAATACGCAGTGAGCGCAATGTTGCTGCCGCAGCGAACCCGGCATGTGCCGCTAGCGACTGTGCCACCAGATTACCGCGCGGCCGACGGTAACCCGCCCATACTGCATCGGCAAGCGGCTGCGCTAAACCGCCCTCCTCCACCAGCCACAGCGCGCCGGTGATGTGTTCAGCTTCGCCGGCTAACCAAAAGCGCATGCCGGGCGCATCCAGCATCCGACGCAAATCCAGCGGTGAAGTACGATAGTGCGCGCTGGCAAGCAGGCGATAACCCGCCTCCAGCGCCGGTAAATTGTGTTGTGGCGTGGCTGGATAAATCGCGATTTCAGCGTTTACGCGGTTTTCCTGCGCATCTTCAAACAGCAGCGCCTGGCTGAGCCACTGCTCCAGCGGATCGTTGGGCGACCAGCGCAACGGCTCGTCGAGCTGGAAGTAGCGCACATCGGGCAACGTGGCGCAGAAACGCAGCATAAAACCGCGCCCGGTGCCTTCATAACCTTGCACGGTGGTGGTGAGCAGTACGCGTGGAAAGCGTTGCACCAGCTGCTGCAACAGTGGCGCAGGGATCGCGGCCGCTTCATCAACAATCAGCCATTGCGCCAGTGGAGGCGATTCCAGTGCGAGGATGGCATCCGGCGCCATAAAACGGAAATGCTCACCGGCAAACGCAGCTAGCACGTCGGTTGAAACTTTGGCTGGCGCGGTAACTAAGGCGTGCTGATTGTGCTGCGCCAGCATGCCGGCTAGCGCTGATTTACCACGACCGCGCGCGGCGGTAATCACCGCAACGCCTTTGGGCATTGCTGAGAGCTGTTGCAGCATCTGTGCCTGCTGCTGCGGTGCCTGACAGCGCCACGCCGGCCAATCTATCCCGGCGGCCTGGCGCACGGCCTGATGTTGACGCAGTAACATCACCTGCGGATCGCGCAGCATAAGCGATTGCAGATGCTGGATGAAATGCGGTGTGGCGATGGGCTCTGCGACATCAGCCCAGCGCAGGCTGTCAGCATCAGGTTGATTCGGCCAGCTTTCCCACGCGGGCGTCAGCAGCAACAGCCAGCTGCCCGCACGCAAGGTGCCCGCCAGCGCCGCAAAGGCTTCGGCATGGAAACCGTCACGCGCATCAAAGATTGCATGCTGGAATTCACGCCCTAACAAAGTACGCAGTGCGGTGGGCGCAACGGCGTCTGGAAACTCATGGCTGTCGCTGAGCGTGAGCCAGTCACCGGGTAGCTCTGCGCGCCAGCGGGCGGCTTGCTGCCATACCCAATCGGCATCGCCGCCGATCGCGCCCAGGCGACGAATGCCCGCACGCTGCATTGCCGCCGTCACGTCAACTAAAGACATCAGTTGCTAGCGAAGGTGTTGCACTGGCCCGGATCGCCACTATCGAAACCGCGCTTCAGCCAGGTGTAACGCTGCTGCGAGGTGCCATGAGTGAAGCTATCCGGCACCACGCGGCCCTGCCCTTTCTGCTGCAGGCGATCGTCGCCAATCGCTTCAGCGGCATTCAGCGCTTCCTGCAAATCGCCCACTTCTAAGATGTTCTGCTGCTGCATGTAATGGCCCCAGACGCCGGCGAAGCAGTCAGCCTGCAACTCCATTTTCACCGACAGCTGATTTGCCTGCACCTGGCTCGCGCCCTGCTGCATCTGGCGAACTTTAGGCTCAATGCCCAACAGTTTTTGTACGTGATGGCCGACTTCATGAGCAATGACATAGCCCTGAGCAAAATCGCCGCCGGCACCCAGTTTGGTTTTCATATCATCGTAAAACGACAAGTCGATATAGACGGTTTGGTCGGCTGGACAGTAAAACGGTCCCATCGCCGATTGGCCGGTACCACAATTAGTACGCGTCGCACCGCGGTACATCACCAGCTTCGGCGGCACGTACTGTTTATTCATCTGCTGGAACAGCTTGCTCCAGGTATCCTCAGTCGTCGCCAGAATTACCGAGGTGAATTTGGCATCTTCATTACTTTGCGCCGAGTTCACCTGACGCTGCTGCGATGTGGGTGCGACACTGCCACCGCCTTCCAGCAACGCGGTAAGATCGTAACCGTAATAGCCCGCCACGGCGACTACCACCAGTAAAATCAGGCCGCCTTTGCCGCGTGGAATGCGGATTTGCCGCCCACCGCCGCTGCCAAAGCCGGGTGAGTCATTGCGTCGATCTTCTACGTTGTCGCTCTCACGACGCCCTTGCCAGCGCATGGTCTAACTCCTTTAAACATGTTTGGCATGATTTTAGTTGGCGTCAGCGGGAAGCACCAGTGTTGTAGTCACATAACACCGTAGGGTCGTCATTAATGACGACCTGTATTGCGGACATAAAAAAGGTCGTCATAAATGACGACCTTACAAGCTTGATGGATGGACTTAATCCAGCTTCACACCCAAACGCTGGGCGACTTCTTCGTAGGCTTCAACCAGCCCACCGAGGCTCTGGCGGAAACGGTCTTTATCCATTTTGTCCAGGGTGTTTTTATCCCACAGACGCGCGCCGTCTGGCGAGAACTCATCGCCGAGCACCACTTCGCCGTTGAACAGGCCAAATTCCAGCTTGAAGTCGACCAGGATTAAGCCCGCGTCATCAAACAGCTTGCTCAGCACATCGTTGGCTTTAAAGGTCAGCTCTTGCATTCGCGCCAGGTTGGCTTTGCTGACCCAGCCGAAGGTTTCGCAATAGGATTCGTTGACCATCGGGTCGTGTTTAGCGTCATCTTTCAGGAAGAGATCAAACAGCGGTGGATTGAGCACAATGCCCTCCTCCACGCCCAGACGTTTTACCAGCGATCCTGCCGCACGGTTGCGTACCACGCACTCGACCGGCACCATCTCTAGCTTTTTCACCAGCGCTTCGTTATCTGACAGCAGCGCTTCCATCTGGGTAGGAATGCCCGCTTCCTGCAATTTGGTCATGATGAAATGGTTAAACTTGTTATTGACCATTCCTTTGCGATCAAACTGCTCGATTCGTGCACCGTCTCCTGCTGACGTATCGTTGCGGAATTCAAGTACCAGCAGATCCGGATTATCGGTGCTGTATACGGTTTTCGCTTTACCGCGATACAACTCAGCTCGCTTTTGCATCTTGTTAACTCCAAACATGAAAGAACCCGTGTTCAGCGGTGCTTCACCGCGCGCCGACTGCGTGACGCAATCGTTTACTTCGCCGGGCGCTATTATACACAAAATAATTCGAGATGCAGGAAGGCGGCAAACGAATGACAATTCCAAAACAAAAAGGCCGGAGAATCTCCGGCCCTTTGGCAATTTATTTCAACGCGCCTTGAATCACTTGCACCAGCGCATCGTTCTGCGTCTGGGTTAGCACATGACCTTTTGGATCGATGAACTGCAGACTGCTGCGGTTATCCAGATCGCCAACTTGCAATTTGTAATCGCCGTTCGGTAATTCCGGATCTTTGGCGCCAATTTCATCCCACACGCCGCTGCCCGGCTGCTTGTAGGTGACTTTCAGGCTACCTTGCGAACGGTTGTCGTCAGTGACTTCCATCCCCACGCGTTTTAGCGCTGCTGGCAAACGCTGCCAGGTGACGTTAAACGGTGCACGCAGAATCAGCAGCGGTAAACCGGTGTCATCCGCACCGCTCTGGACGTCAATCTGTCCGGTCGCGCGGTTTGCGGCCGCATCCTGGCTGGCAGAATCCACTTTATCCAGGCCGGTGCTGATGTCGTTCAACATCTGGCCGGTATAGCGTTGGATTTGCGCCGGAGACGTTACGGCCTGTCCTGACTGCTGCAGCTCAAGCAGACGTACCGTCAGCACTTGCTGGTAGCTTTGATTCTGTACGCTGATCTGGTAGCGACCGCGATACTGGTTATCTTCGTCTGCACGGTTCCACTGCACCCAATCGGTGGTCAGCTGCTGTGAAGCATCATCACGCTGGGCAATCGGGAATTTGTAAGACTGAATAACGCCAACAACCTGTGACCAGATAGAACCCCGGCTGCTTTCGATGGCCAGCACGCCGGTGTTACCGGTGAACTGCGCACGTGTACCGTTCAGCAGCGCCAGCGGCTGGGCAGGCGGACGAATATCGAGCTCTTTACCTACCGCGCCTTTTGCCACGCTATGCGGAACATCATAATCACCATTCTGCAGCGGCAGAATCATGCCCGCCGGGGCTTTTAAATCATGCAGTTCCGGCGCCTGCAGGTAAGATTCATCACCACTGACCTGGCGCTTATAACGCTGATCGTTGGAACACGCTGTTAGCAGCATCAGGGTGGAAAGGCCCACAACCGTTGCCAGCGTCGAGCGCTTAACTGAATAACTCATTGATTCTCCCTAAATTATCGCAGACCCGCTTTAATCAGCGCTTGAGCCGTTTTTGCCTGACCGGCATCGGTCAGAGGCGTCATTGGCAAGCGCAGCGTGTCATCCGCGATTAATCCTAGCTGTTTTGCTGCCCATTTCACCGGGATTGGATTGGGTTCACAGAAAAGCGTCTGGTGCAGATGCATCAGACGCTGATTCAGGCGACGCGCTTCGGCGAATTTGCCCTGTTGCGCCAAGGCACAGAGTTCTACCATTTCACGCGCTGCAATGTTAGCCGTGACTGAAATTACGCCTTTGCCGCCCAGTTGCATTGAGTCCAGCGCCGTGGCGTCATCGCCACTGACGATGATGAACTCATCATTAACCAGCTCTTGGATCTGTGAGATACGTGATAAGTTCCCGGTGGCCTCTTTGATTCCGATAATATTTTTTATTTCGGCTAAACGCGCGACGGTTTCCGGCAGCATGTCGCAACCGGTACGCGAAGGAACGTTATACAGCATCTGCGGCAGATCGGTACTTTCGGCAATGGCTTTAAAGTGCTGGAACAGCCCTTCCTGAGTGGGACGGTTGTAGTAAGGCGTTACTGTCAAACAGCCCACCACACCGCTGCCGGTAAAGCGTTTTGTCAGAGAGATGCCTTCGGCTGTGGCATTAGCGCCGGTGCCTGCGATAACCGGAATACGGCCATCCGCCAGTTCCAGCGTTTGCATAACAACATCACCATGCTCTTCATGGCTCAGCGTGGCAGATTCGCCGGTAGTGCCAACAGAAACAATCGCCGCGGTGCCGCTGGCAACATGATAATCAATCAGTTTTTTTAGACTTTCGCGGCAGACATTACCTTTTTCATTCATTGGCGTAATGAGCGCAACAATACTTCCGGTGAACATGGGCTATCCCCTCGACAAACAAGTGCCTCATGTTACGTTTTACATTGAAAGAAAAGCAAGTGAGCCACGCCATTCCTGCCCTTGTCAGCAGTTTTTTTTATGTTTACCTTATGGTTATTAGCGAACGTACAGGAAATGCCATTTTGCCGCAGTCACAGCCTCACCATCTGGTGATCACCGCGTTGGGCGTTGATCGTCCAGGTATCGTCAATACCATCACCCGCCACGTCAGCAGCTGCGGCTGTAATATTGAAGACAGCCGCCTGGCAATGCTGGGTGATGAGTTCACCTTTATTATGCTGTTATCCGGTAGCTGGAATGCGATAACCCTGATTGAATCAACGCTGCCGATGAAAGGTGCCGAACTGGAGCTGCTGATTGTGATGAAGCGCACCAATGCGCGCGCCACGCCACCGATGCCGGCAACAGTTTGGGTGCAGGTTGAAGTGCCCGATTCACCGCATATTATTGAGCGTTTCACCGATTTGTTCGATAAACACCAGATGAATATCGCCGAACTGGTTTCGCGGATTAAACCGGCACAGGACGACGTGGCGCCTACGCTCTATATTCAGATGACGGCGCACAGCCCGGCAAATCCCGTCAGCGCGCCAATTGAGCAGGCGTTTAATCAGCTGTGTGAAGAACTGCATGCACAAGGCTCAATTCGTCTTTATAGTGTCACCGACGATGCAGACAGCAGCGTTTAATCAGGCTCCGGGTTATTTCGCCACACACTCTGCCGTTATACGCAAACCGTGTAGTGAAATAACCCTGACGGTAAACCCCATCTGGCACTTTCGCTCTTGATGGTGTATTACCCACAGCATGTCGAAAAAATGGAGAGTTGTGATGAATCCACTGAAAGCCGGTGATACTGCACCGAAATTTAGCTTGCCCGATCAGGACGGCGAACAAGTAAATTTGGCCGACTTCCAGGGACAGCGTGTTCTGGTCTATTTCTATCCGAAAGCCATGACGCCGGGTTGCACCGTGCAGGCCTGCGGTCTGCGCGACAACATGGATGAGTTGAAAACGGAGGGTGTCACGGTACTGGGCATCAGCACCGATAAAGCCGAGAAACTGTCGCGCTTTGCCGATAAAGAGATGCTGAATTTCACGCTGCTATCCGATGAAGATCATCAGGTGTGCGAGCAGTTTGGCGTGTGGGGTGAGAAAACCTTTATGGGTAAAACCTATGACGGCATTCACCGCATCAGCTTCCTGATCGATGGCGAAGGTAAGGTCGAGAAAGTGTTCGACGATTTCAAAACCGCTAACCACCACGATATCGTGCTGGATTATTTGAAATCAGCCTAAAGAAAACGGGTGCGACTATCGCACCCGTTTTCTGTCACTCCGCGTGTGGCGCGTCCAGCGCCGGCGTTTCAGGCCACGCACGCACCACGGCCTTCACCAGCGTTGCCAACGGAATCGCAAAGAACACGCCCCAGAATCCCCACATACCGCCAAAAATCACCACGGACAGAATGATCACCAGCGGATGCAAATTAACCGCTTCAGAGAACAGAATCGGCACCAGAATATTGCCATCCAGCGCCTGAATCACCAGATAGATGGCGATCATCGTCCAGAAATCGCTGCCTAATCCCCACTGGAACAAGCCGACGCCGATCACGGGAAGGGTGACGACCATCGCGCCGATATAAGGAATCAACACCGAAACGCCTACCAGCACCGCCAGCAACAGGGAATAGTTGAGTCCCAGCATCAGGAAGGCCAGCCAGGTGACAAACCCCACCGCCACCATTTCCAGAACTTTGCCGCGGATGTAGTTGGTGATTTGCTGGTTCATCTCTTGCCATACCACGCCCGCCAGACCGCGATTGCGCGGCAGCACGCGACGCACCGCGTTCAGCATCTGCTCTTTATCTTTCAGCAGGAAGAACACCATTAGCGGTACCAGCACCAGATAGATCATCAGCGTCATCAATCCCACCAGCGACGCCAGCGAATACTTCACCAGCGAATCGCCCAGCCCCGTTAAACGGCTGCGCAGGTTTTCAACGATGATATCAATGATGCCGGCATCAACCAGCGCCGGATAGCGCTTCGGCAAGCCGGCAGCAAATACGTAGAGTTTATTCAGCATATTAGGTAAATCACGCGTGAGATTAATACCCTGCTGCCAGGCCACGGGGGCGACAATTAACACCATGACCAACAAAATGCCCGCAAACATCACTAACACCACGCTGGTTGCCCAGGTGCGGCTACAGCCTACCCGCTGTAAACGTACCGTTGGCCACTCAAGCAGATATGCCAGTACTAATGCCACCAGCAGCGGTGCCAGCAAGCCGCTGAAGAAGAACAAAATACAAAACGCCGCCAGCAGAATCACTAACAGGCCAATAGCTTGCGGATCGCTGAAGCGGCGTTTGTACCATTGATAAAGCAGAACGAGCATGCAAAACATCCTTGAAAACAGAAGAGCGCACATTCTGTAGCGGCGCGATAGATCACGCAATAAATTGCGCCGCTGCACAATGTGCATGAAAGGGAGGGTTAATGGGTAATGCTACTGACCAACGCATCCTGACCGGAGATCATCACGCAGTTTCGTCCGGCGTTTTTTGCTTGATAAAGCGCGGCATCGGCCTGCTTCAGGCTCTGCTCCTGCGTTCCCTCATCAGGCTGCCAATCGGCAATGCCCACCGACAGCGTGACATTGCCCACAGGGTCAATCCAGTTTTCCGCGATACTGCTGCGCACACGTTCGGCCAGTATACGTGCATCCTCCACTGATGTGGCCGGCAGCAGCATCAGGAATTCCTCCCCGCCGTTGCGACACACCACATCGGTTTGACGGGCACTGTTACGCAGAGTTCGCGCGACATGCTTGATGACCTCATCACCGACATCATGGCCAAAGGTATCGTTAACCCGCTTGAAGTGATCGATATCCAGCGCCAGCACCGAAAAAGGCTGGCGCATGGTGGCGAAGTAGTCGAGCACCGCGCTCAGGCCACGCCGATTAAGCAGATTGGTCATGGGATCGGTTTGCACTTCGGATTTCAGCCGGCCAATCTTGTCCTGTACTAAGCCAATGCCGGTGAGCAGTGCGCGTTTCACCTGCGCCGCTTCAAAATACCAGGCGCGAATGCCACGAATCTCGCTCGATACGCCCTGTGAATCCATTTGGCTGGCTTTCCGCGCCAATTGCCAAAGCGGCAGCGCAATCAATCGCGCCAGAATCACCGCCACCAACAGGGTCAGCAGGGCAAACGGCACCGAGTTTTTCAATACTTTCAATAACAAACCCGAGAGCGGCGCCAGCGTAACATGGGTCGGCTTCAATGCCACCACCATCCAACCGGTCGTGGGGACGATGGCGTAGCCGGCAAGTTTGGGCACATCCCCTTCGGTCAGCTGCACTTCCCCGTTGGTGTGATCCTGACGCTGGCGATCGCTAATGATGCCAGGCACACTTTTGCCAATCAGCTGGCTATTCTGGTGATAGAGCACCTGATTATTGCGGTCCAACACGTAAACATGGGTGCCATCGCGATAGTACTGCTCGCCGAGCAGCGCGTTCAGAATGCTTTTCTTTTTCAGATAAATGGTGCCACCAACATAGCCTCGATAGCGGCCGTCTTTGCTGATGATCGGCCAGGAGACAAAGACAATCAGGTTATTGGCGGCGGAGATGCTGGGCTTACTTACCATCGGCTGACGCTTTGCCAGCGCTTCACGCGATGACTGGCTGGTCAATTGCATGCCTTTCAGCATCAGTGATTCCGGCGAAATCGCTTTCACAATCCCATTACTGTCCACTACCGCAACCGAGTTAAAGCTGTTGGTTTGCTCACGCAGGCGGTTCACTTCCTGCTGCGCCAGATCGGCATTATCAAAATCATTGCCCAACTGTGTCGCGCTGTAGTGCAGCTGCGACTGAGCCAGCTGAAAGAAGACTTCGGTCGTGGCTGCCAGTTTAGCGGCGTAAGCGCGATTGGCTTCCAAAGTACTTTCGATTAGGACCATACGCTGCACGCGCCAGGTGGCGTACAAGGTGTTGGCCAGCGTGATCACGATGCTGGTAATCGCTAAGAGCGCGATCAGGGTTCGCAGGTCTGTTTTTGGCCGGAGACGCGCTAACATAACGCCCCCGCTCTAATGAGTAGATTCATAAATTCGAGTGCCTGACAGTCTTGTTATTGTTGGAATACTTTGTCCTGGTGAAGGAACGGACAATTGTACACCGACAAGCCAGATTGAGCACGACGCATCCTGGCAGACCCACGCAATTCTTTCTCTAGGCTGGAACTAATCAATCAGGCCATTCGCATCGTAAAACGGCCATGGTCCCGGATAATCCCCAATGGCACACAGATGCGTACTCATGCCCTGCGTTGCATGCCAGCGATGTAACAAGAATCCGGGCGGCTCCAGCACAAAGTTTGCCGGGCCATTTTCCGCGAGATCAAATGCCACCTGATGCGATACGCCAGGCGCAACGCACGCCAGCGTCCCGGCAAAACGCGCCTGTACCGAACGATGCAAATGGCCGCTGAGCACGCGCTCCACCTGTGGATGGCGTTGGATAATCGCCGCCAGTGCATCGGGATTGCGCAGCGGCTGTTTATCCATATGCTCAATACCACAGGCAAAGGGCGGATGATGCAACAGCACCAGCGTCGGCAGCTGCGGCGCACGCTGCAGCTGCTCATCCAGCCACTGCAGCTGCGTTTCATCGACATAGCCCCACGGCTGCTGCGGCACGCTGGAATCCAGCGCCAGCAGCTTCACGCCTTTTACTTGCCCTTGCCAGTTCAGCGTTTCACCGCGTTGCAGATAGTGATGATCGGGAAACGCCGCCCGCAGGGCCTGGCGATCGTCGTGATTGCCGGGCATCAACCGATACGGCAGCCGCAGCTGCCCCAGCGCCAGACGCAGGGTTTGATACTCTTCCGCCGTGCCAAAATCGACCAAATCACCGGTAATCACCACCATATCAGGGCGCTGCGCCAGGCGATTCAGTGTCTCAATCACGCGTAGCAGCGCGGCCTGGGTATCCACTTTTTTGTACGACAGGCGACCGTTCGCCTTAATGTGTAAATCGCTGATTTGCGCGATCAGCGTCATGGCTTCAGACACAACTCTTTTCCTCTGGATATGTAAGCGCCTGTTGGTCGCCATTAATGGCGCCCCTACAAAACCGCATCCGTTCACGGTGGGATGCGCATTTATGCGCACCGGGCAGCTGAAAACCTGTCAAGCAAATTGCAGCGCGGCGTCCTGCGCCAGCATCCAGCTCACCGGCTGTCCGGCATGCCAGGCTTCACGCGCGTGGCGATCCACCTGAATCGGTGTCGCCAGCCCAATGTCGATCATTAACCGCTGCGAGGCACCTAAAAAGGTACTGGCCAGGATAAATCCCTGTCGCCTATAGCGATTGTCGCTGGCCAGCAGCACATCTTCAGGACGGCAGAAACGCAGCGGATTGCCGCGCGCATCCACATCCACGCAGTTAATTGCCCCAACGAAATCGGCGACAAACTTCGAAGCCGGCTGCTGGTAGATATTCTGCGGCGTATCGATTTGCACCAAACGGCCCCGCTCCATCACCGCAATACGATCGCCGAGCGCCATCGCCTCCTGCTGATCGTGAGTGACGTAAACGGCGGTGATCGCCAGTTTCTTCAACAGTGCGCCAATTTCCAGCCGCAGACGATCGCGCAGGCGCGCATCCAGCGCTGCCAGCGGCTCATCAAACAGCAGCACTTTGGGTCGTGCGGCTAACGCACGCGCCAGCGCCACACGCTGCTTTTGCCCGCCGGAAAGTTTGTCGATACTGCGCTGTGCAAGCGCGCTGAGATCCACCAGTTCAAGCATCTCCTGCACGCGCGCTTCCCGTTCGGCGCGCGCCACGCCTTGCACTTTCAGCCCATATGCCACGTTCTCCGCCACATTCAGATTTGGAAACAAGGCGTAGTTCTGGAACACCATGCCGACGTTGCGTTTTTCAATCGGCAAGGCGGTGACGTTACGATCGTCAAACCACACTTCCCCCCCTGCATCGCAGCTCTCCAGTCCGCTGATAATGCGCAGCGTGGTGGTTTTGCCACAGCCGGAAGGCCCCAGCAGCACCAGCGTTTCGCCGGGATGGACGGTGAGATCGAGCGGTTGCAGAGCCTGATGGTGGTGAAAATGACGCGCGCAGCGGCGCAGCGTTACGGTAACGGCCAAAGGATTCATGCCGCCTCCTTGTGTTGGCGCGAGACCGCGCGGTTAAGCCAGTGATTCACGGCATTGAGCATCAGCAGCAGCGGCAGAATCATCAGAATAAAAATTAACGTGTAGGCAGATCCTACTTCCAGCCGCATCGAGGCGTAGCTGTCGGCAAGGCCAACCGGCAAGGTTTTGGTCAGCGGCGTGTGCAGCATCCAGGTAATGTTGAATTCGCCCACTGAGAGCGTAATCACCATAAAAGCCCCGGCGAGAATACCGTTGCGGCAGTTCGGCACCACCACGGTAAAGAAGCGCTGCCACAGCGTGGCGCCAAGACTGGCCGAGGCCTCCTCCAGCCGCGGCATATCCACCGCCTGCATGACTGCCAATACCGGCCGCATCATAAACGGCAAGGTGAACAGCACGTGACCAATCAGGATGAACAGCCAGCTATCACGCAGGCCGGAAAACTGGCCGTAGAGCAGAATAATACCCAGCGCAGTGGCCAACCCCGGCAGCGCCACCGGCAGCATCAAACACGCTTCAATGCGTGCCGCCCAGCGTCCCGGCGCTTTCAGCAAGCCCCACGCCGCCGGCACGCCAATCACTAAGGTCACCAGCAGGCAGAACAGCGCGATGAGCAGCGAGAGCCAGAAGGTATCAGCGTACATTTGCCACACCTGCTCAACCCACTTCAGCGTCAGGCCGCTGCGCAGGCCGATAAAATAGTTATTGGTCACGCCTGCCAGCATCGACAGCACCACCGGCACGATCATAAACAGCGCGGTAAAGGTGGTGATTAGCAGTTGCAGACTAAACATGCCGCGACGTCTCATTGCACCCCCTTAGCCTGCGCCAGACGACGCGCCAGCATCAGCGCCAGCCAGGCGAATCCGCCCATCACCACCGATAGCGCGGCAGCCGTCGCAAAGTTGGCATAGTTGGTGAATTCGCCGTAGATAGTGAGCGGCAGCACCGCCAAATCGGTGCCGAGAGTAAAAGCCGTGCCAAACGCGCCCATGCTGGTGGCGAAACAGAGTGCGCCGGTCGAGAGCAGCGCGGGCTGCAGGCCGGGAACAATCACATCCCAGGTGATACGCCACTGGCTGGCACCGAGCGAACGTGCCGCCTCTTCCAGCGAGCGATCGAGTTTTTCACTGGCTGCCACCAGCGTGACGATGGCGCGCGGCAGCGAGAAATAGAGATAGCCGATAAACAGACCGGCCAGCGAATAGGCCAGCGTCCAGCGTTCATGCACCAGGTGCAGGCTAATTTGCGCCAGCAATCCCTGACGTCCAGCGAGCATCACCACCAGAAAGCCCACCACCACGCCGGGAAACGCCAGCGGAAACGTCAGCAGTGCCAGCAAGATACCGCGTCCAGCAAAACGCTGGCGCGCGAGGAAGCAGCCAACGATGGCGGCAATCATTAACGTCACCAGCGTCACCGCCAGCGACAGCAGTACCGTGTTTAGCAAACTCACCAGGTAATGCGGCTGGCTGAGTACCGTCCAGTAACCGCTGTGTTGGGTGCTGCGGTCTTCTTGCATCCCCATTTGCAGCAACCGGGCAAACGGCAACAGCCAGAAGGCGCAGAAGAATAACAGCGCGGGCAGCGTCAGCCACAGCCAGCGGCTGCCCGGCTGTGTGCGAATCTGGCGACGCGTGGTCGCCAGGGTGTCAGACATCGACATTAACGAATCTCACTCAGGTATTTTGCCGAGAAGGCTTTCTGCGCATCCGCCATCTGCTGGTAGTCCACGGTTTGCGCACGTGCATAATCGCTATCTGGCAGGAAGAATTTCTTCGCGTCGGCCGACATCGCTGAAGGACGCACCGGACGCAGGAAGGCATTGGCCCAAATTGCCTGACCTTTATCCGACAGCACGTAGTCGATCACTTTTTTGCCGTTGGCTGGGTGCGGTGCGTTCTTCACCAGGCTGATGACGTACGGCACCGTCACCGTGCCCTCTTTGGGAATAACAAAGGCCACGTTGGCGTGATCTTTATATTTGGCGCGATAGGCGTTGAAGTCGTAATCGAGCAGGATGGGGATCTCACCGGAAATCAGGCGCGCATAGGCAGTCTGCTTCGGTACGATCGGCTGGTTGGCCTGCAATTTTTTGAACCAGTTGAGCGCAGGCGTGAAGTCCTGCATGTTGCCGCCCTTCGCCTGATTCACCGCCACCGCCGCCACATAGCCCACAAAGGCGCTGGCCGGATCGAGGTAGCCGATCATGCCTTTATATTCTGGCTTCAGCAGGTCGTCCCAGGATTGCGGTACCGGTGCGCCGCCAAGGGCATCAACGTTAACCATAAAGCCCATGGTGCCAGAGTGCAGCGCCACCCATTTGCCGTCCGGATCTTTCATGCCGGCTGGGATCTCGTCCCAATGGGCGGGCTGGTAACCGGTGATAACGCCGGCGCTGTCGGCCTGGATGCCAAAACTGACGCCGTAATAAACCACATCTGCCACCGGATTACCTTTCTCCGCCACCATCTGCGCCAGCGCCTGACCGGAGTTTTTGTTGTCCTGCGGCACCTGAATACCGGTGTCTTTGGCGATAGCTTTAAGCTGGGTTCCCCAGTCAGCCCATTCGGGCGGACAGTTGTAGCAAATCGCGGTATCGGCGGCGTGAGAGGTCATGCTGAACAGCGAACCGGCACTGATTACAAGCGCACCGGCAACGATTTTTACTTTTTTATGCAGCGTCATGATGGTTCCCTGGAGTTAGCGATCAAAGATAAAGCGGGGGCGGCGATGCTGGCGCCGAGCCGTATTTGATGTGGCAGCACGCGCGTACCGCGGCTGGCCTGTTGTAACAACATGTCGATAGCGCCAGCGCCAAGCAGATCGACTGGCTGTGTGACACTCGCCAGCGAGGGCGCCATGTGCTCGCCAATATCAATGCCATCAAAGCCCATTACCGACAGCTGCTTTGGAATGCGCACGCCAGCGCGTGCCGCGGCACCAATCAGGCTGATGGCGAGCAAATCATTGGTACAAATTACGGCGCTGAGCGGCGTATCGCCTTGCAGCTGAGGCTGCAACCGCGCGAAATCAGATTGCGTGTGGCTGGCCATTTCGATCACCGGCAGCGAAAGCAATCCCGCCCGCTGCATCGCATCGCCATAGCCTTGATAGCGCAGACGCGCGCGGTCCGATTGCAGCATTGGCCCCGCCACCATGCCGATGTGGCGATGCCCAAGCGCCAGCAGATGGTCGGTGGCTTCCTGCATCGCCTGACGGTTATCGACGCAAATCGCTGGCCAATGACTCTCCTGAGGCACGTTATGCGTCAGCACAAACGGCATTTCCGCCTGCTGTAAGGTTTGCAGCACCGCGCTGTGGTCGGCATCGGCCACGGTCAGAACCAAACCGGCGACGCGCTGGCGCAGCATGTGTTCAACAATGGCCGCTTCACGCTCGGGCTGATAATCGCTGGTCGCCACCAGCAAGCCATAACCGGCCACGCGTGCCTGGCGCTCCATCGCCTGCAGCTGGCGGGCGAAGATGGGATTGAGCAGCGACGGCAGCAGCACGCCGAGCGTGGTGGAGTTCTGGGTACGCAGCTGGCGGGCAATATGATTGGGGCGAAAGCCGAGCTGCTCGGATGCCATCAACACCTTCTGCAGGGTGTCAGTGCGCAACAGATGAGGATCGGAAAAAGCGCGTGCGGCGGTGGCGCGAGAAACGCCAGCCAGTTTGGCCACATTGATCAAATCGGACATATTCGCCTCGTAAAGTACCAATGAGATCGATCTCATTGGCGCTTAAACTAGCGGCGAACTGTGACAGCAACATCGCGGAAAAATGACGGGAAGATGACAGCAGCGCCAACTGCTGTCAGTCAGAAATTACAACATCAGGAAGGCGTAACCTTCGTTTTGCAGCGAGGCGACGGTGGTACCACTCGACAACGTATGCGTGACGCGGGTATCAATCCAGTTACGTTCCAGCTGATGGAAAGCCACCGACTGATCGCAAATAGTCACTTTCACGCCCGCCTTTTTAAGCTCATCAATCAGCTTAAGGTTTGGGTTATCGGTGCCATACGCTTTGCGGAACTGGTCGTTATTCAGCGCCGCTGGCACCGCATCGCTATTAATCGATACCACAAACTTCAGCTGATCCAGCGGTACGCCCGCTGCGTAATAGAGGTTTGTCACGCGCGCCACACGCTCCAGCCCAAGGTTGGGCTGACGAATATCGCCTTCGCTACGGTTAATCTGGAAGACAACTTTATTGCTCAAACCCGGCGTGGCGGCGGGATTGTAGTCTGGTACGCTGACAAAGTGGATCTTGCCATAACCCGCGATGGCAGGTGTGCTCCAGAAATCGGCGGGTTCACTTTTCTTGTCCGCAAACTTGCCGCTGACTTTATCTACCCATTCCGGAAGCTGTAACACATTACCGCCGACAAAACCTGCCAGTGCGGCGATGACAATATAGGATGCTGGACGCATTTCACTTCTCCTGTAGCTGAAATTTACATCTGTAAAAGGGCATAACCCTGATTTTCCAGCGTCGACACGGTGGTCGGACTGGAGAGAGCATGAATCACGGAAGCATCGATCCACGCTTTGGGGAAGTGATGGAACGCCACGGACTGATCGCACACCGACACCTTCACACCCAACTTATTCAGTGCGCCAATCAGCGCTAAGTTCGGGTTATCGGCTTTGTAAAACTGCTGAAAATGCGCGTTATCCAGCATCGCGGGTGTGGCATCACCGGTTACCGAAACGACAAAATGCAGATCCTCGGCTGGTACGCCTGAAGCGATATAGAGATTGACCACGCGCGCCACGCGCTCCAGTCCAAGATTTGGCCGCTTCATATCCCCTTCGCTTTTGGTGATCTGAAACACCACTTTGTTGCTCAGGCCCACAACCGGCTTAAATGCCGCGTCAGCTTCATAATGGATTTTGCCGTAGCCATCGACGGCGGGAGTGCTCCAGAAACCATCCGGATCGGTCGGTTCGGAGGAAAAATGACTTACCACGCGCTGATACAGGTCATCACCTTTACTCACGGTGGCGCCCACAAAACCACCCACAATGGCAATCAGGGCATATGAAACAACAGAACGCATAAAGATTCTCCGGCATGCACTGCGCGTCAATTCACAGTCCGTTTGAATAAAGTGCCTTATCTATACCACAGCGCACGCCGGGCAAAAGTCCTGTACTGACGGGTTGTCCGGCATATTCATTGCGCGAAAAATAATTAGCAGGGTTAATTGAAAAAGCCTTTCGATTGTTACGGCGGGGAAAGCGCAGAAATGGCTGGCCGTGAAATGGTGAGCACAATCCAGAGGAAATAAGTTTACGTGCGTTTAAAATCTATCCGTTAATAACTGTATAGCGCGTAACGCGCGTCTCAATCACGATTAAATTAGTTGATGGATAAAATGGGCCAATACCTCAGATTGTCCACTGCTTTTCAGAGTAAACCTGGAAAAGTTCATGCCAAATTCAGTAATTTTGAGCAACTTTACTTAACTTTAAGTTTTGATGTTAAGCAACGCCTATTTATAAGCGCACAGCTATTCAATTTTTTGCTGCAATTTTTCAATACCGCGACCATTTTTTCATTTCACCTTCGTTTAGCGACACGCTTTGCTTGTCGCGGCAGGCTGGTTAAGATAGAGCGCGCTGCACAAATGGATGAGAGCGCAGAACATTTGAACCTCTTACCTGTCCAAAATCAGGTGACTTTTACAGGATCAAGGCATGTTTAACCGGTTGAAAAAATCAGTGCTGGCAGCCCTTATTCCTACGCTGCTGCTTACGCCCGCACTCAGTGCGCGTGCCGACCTGAGTGATACGCTGCCTGATATGGGCACCACGGCAGGTTCAACGCTGTCAATTAATCAGGAATTGCAGATGGGCGACTTCTACGTGCGCCAGCTACGTGCCAGTGCGCCACTGATTAACGATCCGCTACTAAATCAATACATTAATGAACTTGGCCAGCGTCTGGTGGCGCACGCCAATTCGGTACGCACGCCGTTTCACTTCTTTCTGATTCAAAACGATGAGCTTAACGCTTTTGCCTTCTTTGGCGGCAATGTAGTGCTGCACTCCTCGCTGTTCCGCTACACCGATAATGAAAGCCAGCTCGCCTCGGTCATGGCGCATGAAATCTCGCACGTGACTCAGCGCCATTTGGCGCGCGCCATGGAAGAGCAGAAACGTAACGCGCCCCTTACCTGGGTGGGTGCGTTGGGTTCCATTCTGCTGGCGATGGCCAGTCCACAAGCAGGCATGGCAGCGTTGACCGGTACGCTGGCAGGCACGCAGCAAGGCATCATCAGCTTTACGCAAGGCAATGAACAGGAAGCGGACCGCATCGGCATCCAGGTGTTGCAACGGGCCGGCTTCGATCCGCAAGCGATGCCAAACTTCCTGCAAAAACTGGCCGATCAAAGCCGCTTCTCCTCCAAGCCGCCGGAAATTTTGCTAACGCATCCGTTGCCCGACAGCCGCCTGGCCGATGCGCGCAACCGTGCCAACCAGATGCGTCCAGTGGTGGTGCAATCCTCACAGGATTTTTATATGGCTAAGGTGCGCTCTCTGGGCATGTATTCCACTGGCCGTAATCAGCTGACCGACGATTTGTTAAATGAGTACAGCAAAGGCAACGTGCGTGAACAGCAAGCGGCGCAGTACGGTAAAGCCGTGCAGTTCCTGCAGGCGAAAAGCTTTGATAGCGCGAAGCGTGTGATTGCGCCGCTGCTGGCGAAGCAGCCGGACAACGTTTGGTTTCTCGATATCATGACCGATATCGACATCGGACTGAAGCAGCCACAGCAGGCAATCACCATGCTGAGTAGCGCCAAAGGCAGCAGCACCAATCCGGTGCTGCAACTGAACCTCGCCAACGCCTATGTTGAAGCGAAACAGCCGGCGAACGCCAGCCGCATTCTCAACCGCTATACTTTCGCGCATCCGGACGATCTCAACGCCTGGGATCTGCTGGCGCAGGCTTCGGCCGCACAGGGCTTGCGTGATGAAGAACTCTCGGCGCGTGCCGAAGGTTTAGCGCTAAATGGGCAACTCGATCAGGCCATAAGCACCTTGAGCAGCGCCAGTGCGCAGGTACCGCTCGGCAGCCTGAAGCAGGCGCGCTATGACGCGCGCATCGATCAGTTCCGTGAACTGCAAAAGCGCTTCAAGGTGTATCAGAAGGGATAATGTCCAGGTGCGCATAAATGCGCACCCTACGAAAACCGCGCACGTAGGGTCGCCATTCATGGCTTAATGCCGATCGCTTAAGCGTGAATACATCATCGCACGTTCCGTAGCGGCGCGGTTAATTCAGCTTAAAGCCATTCGTTACAATGCGTTAAAGCTCCAGCGCTTCCTTAACAAAGGGAATGGTGAGTTTACGCTGCGCGCTAATGGAGGCGCGATCGAGGCGATCCAGCGTATCAAACAGCGTGCGCATTTCGCGATCGAGTCGTTTCAGCAGGAAGCGCCCAACATCTTCCGGCAGCTCAAAGCCACGTAATCCCGCGCGCAGCTGCATCGCCTGCAATTTGTCCTCATCCGACAGCGGCTGCAAACGGTAGATCTGCCCCCAATCAAGACGCGAAGCCAGATCCGGTAAGCCGAGATTGAGCTGGCGCGGCGGTCGATCGCCCGTAATCAGCAAACGCGTTTTACCGATTTCCAGGATGCGATTGTAGAGATCGAAGATCGCCATTTCCCATTCGGGATCGCCCGCAATACATTCGATATTATCGATGCATACCAGCGCCAGATTCTCCATGCCTTCCAGCACTTCCGGTACGAACCACGTACGTTTATCCAGCGGCACATAACCCACCGCTTCGCCGCGCGCCGAGAGTTCGGCGCAGGCCGCGTGCAGCAAATGACTGCGGCCGCCGCCTTCGCGTGACCAGAAATAGAGATAGCTGCCGTGTTGCTGTGAAAGTGCGCCTTGCAGCGCCGCCAGCAGAGACGTGTTTTCCCCCGGCCAGAAACTGGCGAAGGTTTCATCATCGGGTAAATAGAGTGGCAGTGAGAGCTGTGCCGGCGTGTTCAGAAGTACCTCAACGGATGAGCGGGCAGAAAACCGCGCAAGTTTATCACGATCTTTGTCGGAGATGAACCGGGCTTCCCTGCCCGGCTTGCAGCCTTAGCTTTCGCGCTTCTCTTCCGCATCCAGCACCACTTCTTCAGGACGTAACAGGCTGATTAAACGGAAAATCAGTGCCAGGCCCACGCCAACAATCGTCGCCAGCGCCATGCCTTTTAACTCGGCGGCGCCAATGTGCACTTTGGCACCGCTCACGCCGATGATCAGGATTACCGACGTCAGGATCAGGTTCTGCGCCTTGTTGTAATCCACTTTGGATTCGATCAGCACACGAATACCCGATGCGCCGATCACGCCGTACAGCAGCAGCGATACGCCGCCCATGACCGGCACCGGAATCGCCTGGATTGCCGCCGCCAGCTTGCCAACGCAAGAGAGCAGGATAGCGAAGATTGCCGCGCCACCGATCACCCAAGTGCTGTAAACGCGGGTAATCGCCATTACCCCGATGTTCTCGCCGTAAGTGGTGTTTGGCGTTGAGCCGAAGAAGCCGGAGATCATGGTGGATAAACCGTTGGCAAACATGGAGCGATGCAGCCCAGGATCGCGAATCAGATCTTTCTTCACGATGTTGGCCGTCACCACTAAGTGGCCGACATGCTCGGCAATCACCACCAGCGCGGCAGGCAGAATGGTCAGCATCGCCACCCACTCAAAGCGTGGCGTATAGAAGGTTGGCAGCGCAAACCAGGGCGCATTCTCTACCGTGCTCCAGTCAACAATGCCCATCGCCGACGAGAGCGCATAACCCACCAGTACGCCGATCAGGATCGGGATGATGGCGAGGAAGCCGCGGAACAGCACCGAACCAAATACGGTGACCGCTAGCGTCACCATCGAGATGATCACGGTTTTGCTGTCTGGCGAGGTACCGTCAGCCGGCAACAAACCAGCCATATTCGCCGCCACACCCGCCAGTTCCAGGCCGATAACCGCCACAATCGCGCCCATTGCCGCTGGCGGGAACATCACATCAAGCCAGCCGGTACCGGCTTTCTTCACGATCAATGCCACCACACAGAACAGGAAACCACAGAGGATAAAGCCACCAAGCGCCACTTCATAACCGAGCGGCAACAGCAGCAGCACCGGCGAAATAAAAGCAAAGCTTGAGCCGAGATAGGCCGGAATTTTGCCTTTACAGATAAACAGATAGAGCAGCGTACCGACGCCATTGAACAGCAACACCGTAGCCGGGTTGATGTGGAACAGAATTGGCACCAGCACGGTTGCGCCAAACATGGCGAACAGATGCTGCAGGCTGAGTGGAATGGTTTGCAGTAGCGGTGGGCGTTCGCTAACGCCAATAGCGCGACGAGTCATTATTATCCCCTATCCTCTACGTTCTTCACGCTAGGGCTGCGTTGCCCTGGCGTGAATAACTCAAGGATGACATTGTTGTGTTTTTAGACAAAAAAAAGCCGACTCTCTGGCCGGCTGGTTGCTTTATTTGGTTCCGAAAATCTTGTCCCCGGCATCGCCGAGTCCCGGGATGATGTATCCCTTTTCGTTCAATCCCTGATCGACAGATGCGGTGTACAGCTCCACATCCGGATGCGCTTTTTCTAAAGCCGCAATGCCTTCCGGCGCGGCCACTAGCACCAGCACTTTAATGCTGGTACAACCGGCTTTCTTCAGCAGGTCGATAGTCGCAATCATGGAACCACCGGTTGCCAGCATCGGATCGACCACCAGCGCCAGGCGCTCTTCAATATTCGATACCAGCTTCTGGAAGTACGGTACTGGCTCCAGCGTCTCTTCATCACGATAGACGCCAACCACGCTGATACGCGCGCTCGGTACGTGCTCGAGCACCCCTTCCATCATGCCCAGGCCCGCACGCAGAATCGGAACGACGGTGATTTTTTTACCTTTGATCTGATCGATTTCGACCGGACCGTTCCAGCCTTCGATAGTTACGCGCTCGGTTTCCAGATCGGCTGTGGCTTCATAGGTCAGCAGGCTGCCCACTTCCGAGGCCAGCTCGCGGAAACGCTTGGTGCTGATATCATGCTCACGCATCAGGCCCAGTTTATGTTTGACCAGCGGGTGTTTGACTTCCACGATCTTCATGATTGTTCTCCCGGAATTGAGTTGAGCTAAAAAAAAATCGCCGGATTATACCGCCTTTTCGCCGCCGCGCCACTTGTCATCGGTCAATGGCTTGCCTTAATCAGCTCAAGAGTAAGGATTGGCGAAAATCTGACGCTGTGCAAAGGCAGCGTGAGATGGGACTCGCAAACGTTTGCCTGCGCTGTTAGAATTGCCGCGCTTAATTTTTGCCACCAACCGCAACTCGCGTGGGGATTCCGCAGTGACCGACAAAACCTCTCTCAGCTACAAAGACGCCGGTGTCGATATCGATGCTGGTAACGATCTGGTTGACCGTATTAAAGGCGTAGTGAAAAAAACCCGCCGCCCGGAAGTGATGGGTGGATTGGGCGGATTCGGTGCGCTCTGTGCGCTGCCGCAAAAGTACCGCGAGCCGGTGCTGGTCTCCGGAACTGATGGCGTCGGCACCAAGCTGCGTCTGGCAATGGATCTCAAACGCCACGACAGCATCGGCATCGATCTGGTTGCGATGTGTGTCAACGATCTGATCGTGCAAGGTGCAGAGCCGCTGTTCTTCCTCGATTATTACGCGACCGGCAAGCTGGATGTAGAAACCGCGTCATCGGTCATCACCGGCATCGCCGAAGGCTGCTTGCAGTCGGGCTGTGCGCTGGTGGGCGGCGAAACCGCTGAAATGCCAGGCATGTATCACGGCGAAGATTACGACGTGGCCGGTTTCTGCGTTGGCGTGGTGGAAAAATCACAAATCATTGACGGTTCGAAAGTGCAGGACGGCGACGTGCTGATTGCGCTGGGTTCCAGCGGCCCGCATTCGAACGGTTACTCGCTGGTGCGCAAAATTCTGGAAGTCAGCCAGACCGATCCAGAAACCAAGCAGCTGGACGGCAAATCACTGGCCGATCACCTGCTGGCACCTACCCGCATTTACGTGAAAAACATCCTTAGCCTGATTGAACAGGTTGATGTGCATGCGATTTCACATCTGACCGGCGGCGGCTTCTGGGAAAATATCCCACGCGTGTTGCCAGACAACACCCAAGCCGTGCTGGAAGAGAGCAGCTGGCAGTGGCCGTCAGTATTTACCTGGATGCAGCAGGCCGGCAACGTCAGCCGTCACGAAATGTACCGCACTTTTAACTGCGGCGTGGGCATGGTGATTGCGCTGAGCCCAGCGGATGCGGATAAAGCGGTACAGCTAATGACCGACGCTGGCGAAAAAGCGTGGAAAATTGGTGTGATTAAAGCCTCTGATGCTGAAGAGCGTGTGGTTATTAACCCATGAAAAAACTGGTTGTGCTGATCTCCGGCAACGGAAGCAATCTTCAGTCCATCCTCGACGCCTGCGCAAGCGGGCGGATTAACGGCAGCGTTGCTGCCGTTTTCAGTAATAAAGCCAGCGCCTATGGTTTGACGCGTGCGCGGGAAGCCCATGTTCCCAGCCACGCGTTAGCCGCCAGCGAGTTTGCCGACCGTGATGCTTTTGATCGCCAGCTGATGCAGGAGATTGATGCTTACGCGCCCGATCTGGTGGTGCTGGCCGGCTATATGCGTATCCTCAGTCCGGCCTTCGTCGCGCACTATCACGATCGTTTGGTGAATATCCATCCGTCGCTATTGCCGAAGTATCCGGGTTTGCATACTCATCGTCAGGCGCTGGAAAACGGCGACGAGGAGCATGGCACCTCGGTGCATTTTGTGACTGACGAGCTGGATGGCGGACCGATCGTTTTGCAGGCGCGCGTGCCGGTGTTTGCGGGCGATAGCGAAGATGACATCAGCGCGCGCGTGCAGCATCAGGAACACGCGATTTATCCACTGGTCATCAGCTGGTTTGTTGATGGGCGTTTGCAGATGCGTGCGGGTAAAGCGTGGTTGGATGGTGAACCATTGCCGCCGCAGGGTTACGCCCACGACTGATTTCTCTGGTGCGCATAAATGCGCACCCTACGATGTAGGGTCGCCATTCATGGCGACCGTCATCAACCAAATCTTCCGGTAATGTAATCTTCGGTACGTCGCGCTTTTGGCGAGGTGAAGATGCGGTCGGTTTCGTCAAACTCCACCAGTTGCCCGTTATGCATAAACGCGGTGTAATCCGACACCCGCGCCGCCTGCTGCATGTTGTGCGTCACCAGCACCAGCGTGAAATGCTGCTTCAGCGTGGTCATCAGCTCTTCGATCACCAGAGTTGAAATCGGATCGAGCGCCGACGTCGGCTCATCCAGCAGCAACACCTCGGGTTCAATCGCAATGGCGCGCGCAATCACTAAACGCTGCTGCTGACCGGTCGAGAGCGTTAACGCATTCTGTCCCAGCTGATCCTTCACTTCGCTCCACAGCGCCGCCGCGCGCAGCGCACGTTCGCAGGCTTCATTCAGCACGCGTCGATCGCGCACGCCCTGCAAGCGCAGGCCGTACACCACGTTTTCGTAGATCGATTTCGGGAACGGATTCGGCCGCTGGAACACCATGCCAATGCGGCGACGCAGGGCGGGCAGATCCTGATTCGCCTGCATCACGGCGTAACGATCGAGCAAAATTTCGCCCTCAATGCGACAGCGATCAATCACATCATTCATACGATTAAAACAGCGCAGCAGCGTGGATTTGCCACAGCCGGAAGGACCAATCAGCGCCGTGATGCAGTTTTTGGGGATCTGCAGATCAATATTATTTAACGCCTGGCGCTCGCCGTACCACAGCGATAGCTGATTAACGGTAAGAGCAATGTCGTGATCGCGCGTCATCAGAAAACCTTTTTAGTGCGTCATGAGCCGGTAACGCTCACGCAGCCGATGACGCAGCGCCATGGCCAGCAGATTGAGCGACAGAATGATCACCACCAGCAGCAATGCAGTGGCGTAAACCAGCGGTCGATCAGCGTCAATATTTGGGCTTTGGAACGCCAAATCGTAGATCTGAAAACCGAGGTGCATGAATTTGCGATCGAGGTGCAGATAGGGGAATACCGCATCCACTGGCAGCTCTGGCACCATTTTCACCACGCCTACCAGCATCAGCGGCGCGGTTTCTCCGGCTGCGCGCGCCACGGCCAGAATCAGGCCAGTCAGCATTGCCGGTACCGCCAGCGGCAGCACCACGCGCCACAGCGTTTCCGCCTGGGTTGCGCCCAGCGCCAGCGATCCCTGACGCAGATTATCCGGAATACGCGACAATCCTTCTTCGGTCGCGACGATAACCACTGGCAGCGTCAGCAGCGCCAGCGTTAGCGCGGCCCACAGTAAACCTGGCGTGCCGAAGGTGGGATTAGGTAACGCGCTGGCGAAGAACAGCTGATCAATCGTGCCGCCGATTAACCAGACAAAGAAGCCGAGACCAAACACGCCGTAAACAATGGATGGCACGCCCGCCAGGTTAACCACCGCGATGCGCACCAGGCGCGTCAATGCGTTGCGCCCGGCATACTCATGCAACCAAAGCGCGGCAATAACGCCTAGCGGCATCACAATTATCGACATCAGCAGCACCATCAGCACGGTACCGAAGATCGCCGGAAACGCGCCACTTTCGCCACCGCCGGAGGTCGGTGAATCGCTGACAAATTGCCAAATCTGACTGAAAAAGTGCAGCATTTTGTTGGTTAATGTCATGGCATTCGGGTACCACGCATCAACAACCTGCGCCAGCGGAAGGGTATGATCAACGCCCTGTACATCACGCAGCACCAGCGTATCGCGCTGACTTTCCTGCTGCAGATGCGTTAACTGCTGGGCCAGCGCGTTAAAGCGGCGCTGTAACGCCGTGCGATTAGCATCAAACTCGGACTGCACTTCGAGGTTGAAAGTGCCGTTACGCTGCTGCTCATCGACCTGCTGTTGCAGGCTCTCCAGCTGCGCGTTAAGACGCGCCATATCAATGCGGCGAATTTGGCTCGCCTGCCGCAGTTGCTCATGCACCTGCTGCAAACGCTGATGCAGCAAGGCATCGCGGCTGCGTGCGGTCATCACTTCATTATCCTGTCGCAGCTCCACCAGCCAGCCGTACGCATTGCCGCCATTACGGCGCTGCAGCACTATCACATCAGCAGGTCGACGGGTTTTCGCTGCGCCCTGGCTATACAGCACACGAAAATCCGGTGCAGCAAAATCGCGGTTGCCGGTTTTCACCACGTAACGCCACTGCGCGCCCTGCTGCTGTTTTTGCAGCGTTTCACCCAGCACCATCACCGCGCTGCCTTCCGGCGGCTGGAACTGATATTGATCGACTGGTTGTGGCCAGAAGGCGCGTACGCCCTGCCAACCCAGCAAACCAATCAGCAAGGTAAACGCCAGTAGACATACCGCGACAGCCCCGGCCGTCAGCCAGCGCCAGCGATCGTTCTGTTGCATCGCTTTCATCCCTGGCCCTCATGCTGGCTGTAACGTTGGCGCAGGCGCTGACGAATTAATTCGGCAATGGTGTTGATCACTAAAGTGAAGATCAGCAGAAGCAAGGCACTGAGGAAAAGAATGCGATAATGCGCACTGCCGGCCGCCGCTTCGGGCATTTCAATGGCGATATTGGCTGAGAGCGCACGCAGGCCAGTAAACAGGCCACCTTCGCTCACTGGCGTATTACCGGTGGCCATCAGCACAATCATCGTCTCACCGACGGCTCGGCCAAAACCAATCATTAAGGCGGCAAAGATACCCGCCGAGGCGCCCGGCAGCACGACGCGCGTCAGGGTTTGCCACGGCGTGGCGCCCAGCGCCAGCGAACCCTGCCCCAGCGCACCCGGTACGCTGAATAACGCATCTTCAGATAAGGTGAATATTAGCGGCACCAGCGCAAAACCCATCGCCAGCGCGGCTACCAGCAGGTTGCGCTGTTCGTAATGCGCTAAGCGTTCGCCCATTTCCGGCCAAAACAGCGTTGGCAGCCACAGCGTGAGTAACGTCATGACGAACAGCACCGGCAGCAGCAGAATCACTTCAAAACCCGGACGTCGCCAACTTGCAGGCAAACGCGGACTGAGCACGCCGCATAATAATAACGTGGCGGCGAGTACCAGCGGCAGCAGCAAAACGCCGACCAGCGCGGTGCTGATATGCGGCGCCAGCCAGACGCCGGCGATTAAACCAATCACCACGCTCGGCAGCGCCCCCATCATTTCAATGCCAGGTTTCACCCAACGGCGTAAAGCGGGCGACATGAACCACGCGGTATACATTGCCGCAGCCAACGCCAGCGGCGTAGCAAACAGCAGCGCCAGGCTGGCGGCTTTCAGCGTGCCCAGCACCAGCGGCATCAGGCTGAACTTGGCCTGATAGCTATCTCCCGCCGCCGTGGATTGCCATACCCAGTCGGGCTGCGGATAGTTTTCATACCAGATTTTTTGCCATAGGTTGCGCCAGGTGAAGTCTGGCCACGGATTATCCAGCGCAAACTGTTGCCATTGCCCGGCTCGCTCAATGATTAAGCCATCACCACGCGGCGAGAACGCCAGCGCCTGAATGCCCGGTGCCAGCTGACGCGTTAATATCGCGCCCAGCTGCTTGCTGGCGAACAGCTGAATGTTGCCCTGTGCGTCATAAGTGGCAAAGACACGACGCTGCGCTTCAGGCGCAACGCCGAGCGCATTCTGGCTGCCGTTGAAAGTATGAATCGCCTGCAGGCGCGGCCCTTTATCACCCGCAATCGCAAACCATTGTTGCACGCCACGCGCATCCTGAATCAGCAAGCTACGACCGCCCGCCAGCATATGCAGGCTCTGCGGCGGCAGATTGAGGGTTTGGGTTTCGCGCAGCTGCGCAGCCTGCGCGGTGATTTGCCAAACGCGCAGCAAACGTCCGCTGCTGGCGTACAGCAGCGTGCCATCTGGCGATAGCAGCAGATGCTCAGCCTGCTGCTGCGGCAAAAGAATCTGTTGTACTGGTTTTTGATTTTCCAGCGTTAACAGAGTGATGCCCGCGGCGGTTTGCGCGGCGATAAGCCAGCGATTATCGCTGAGCGACGTCAACGCCATGTTGCTGACCGGCCCCTGAGGGAGATGCAGCGGCCGATCGCCAAGTGGGAAACGCCATTCGCCGCTGTCGTTGTTGATAACCGGTTGCATTAACAGCAGTTCGCCCTGCATATTGAGCAGCACGCTGCGGTTATCGCTGCTGGTGACCGCCGCATTAGGCGTGCCATTAAGCGCCAGCGCCGGTCCGGCCGGCTGGCCATCGAGCGGAATAAAACGTGCTTCGTTGCGGCTAATGCGCCAGCCCAGATGGCCATCGCTGCCCATCGCCAGCGTCGGGGCTTTATCCCAGAGCTGGATGTTGGTGGTGGCGTGCATGCCCGGCGCGCTGAACAACGGCACTACCACCCAGATCAACCAAAAGAACAGCAGCAGCATCAGCAGCAAAATTCCCACGCCACAGGCAGTGACTACGCGGCGCACAAAAGTATCAGTGGCGCGTCGACGACGGTCGCTAAAGTGGACAGGAATACGATTTATGCTCATGCAGGCCAGGTTACCGGTGGAAACAAGTCGCTATGTTGCCCGTAGCTGATTGATAAGACAACCTTTGACGTTGGACAAGCCTGCCATACTCTCGCCATAATGGTGACGGACACTGAGCGGTACCGCATTTTTGCGCTTTTTCCGCCGGACATTCCGTCCAGCATCAGCATCTCGGAGTCAGAATGGGTCAGGATAAGCTGTATATAGAAAAAGAATTAAGCTGGTTAAGCTTTAATGAACGCGTATTGCAGGAAGCCTCGGACAAAAGTAATCCGCTGATTGAGCGGATGCGCTTCCTGGGAATCTATTCCAATAACCTTGAAGAGTTCTACAAAGTTCGCTTTGCCGATCTCAAGCGGCGAATTTTGATCAGTGAAGAGCAAGGCAAGCCCACCTCCCTGCGTCATTTATTAAAAAAAATTCAGCTGCGCGTGCAGAAATCGGATCAAGAGTTTGATGCACTCTACAACGATCTGCTACTGGAGATGGCGCGTAATCAGATCTTCCTGATCAACGAACGCCAGCTGTCACCGAATCAGCAAGAGTGGCTGCGCTACTACTTCAAACATCAATTACGCCAGCACGTTACGCCAATTCTGATCAACCATGACACCGACCTGATCGAATTCCTGAAAGACGATTACACTTATCTGGCGGTCGAGATCATTCGCGGCGACGATGTGCGTTATGCGCTGCTGGAGATCCCGTCGGATAAAGTGCCGCGCTTTATTAACTTGCCGGCTGAATCGCCACGCCGTCGCAAACCGATGATTCTGCTGGATAACATTCTGCGCTATTGCCTGGATGAAATTTTTAAAGGCTTCTTCGATTACGATACGCTGAATGCCTATTCAATGAAGATGACGCGCGATGCCGAGTACGATCTGGTGACGGAGATGGAATCAAGCCTGCTGGAGCTGATGTCATCGAGCCTGAAGCAGCGTCTTAATGCCGAGCCAGTGCGCTTCGTTTATCAGCGCGATATGCCGGATGCGATGGTAGAAATGCTGCGCCATAAGCTGTCGATTTCAAACTATGATTCGATTGTGCCCGGCGGCCGTTATCATAACTTCAAAGATTTCATCGGCTTCCCGAACGTCGGTAAAAGTAATCTGGAAAACCGCCCGCTGCCGCAGATTCGTCACATTGGCTTTGATGGCTTCCGCAACGGCTTCGATGCCATCCGCAATCGCGATGTGCTGCTCTATTATCCGTATCACACCTTTGAGCACGTGCTGGAGCTGCTGCGCCAGGCTTCGTTCGATCCGAACGTGCTGGCCATTAAGATCAACATTTACCGCGTGGCGAAGAACTCGCGCATCATGGATGCGATGATTCACGCCGCCTACAACGGCAAGAAAGTGACGGTGGTGGTTGAACTGCAGGCGCGCTTCGATGAAGAAGCCAATATTCGCTGGGCAAAACGCCTCACCGAAGCCGGCGTGCACGTCATTTTCTCTGCGCCGGGTCTGAAAATTCACGCCAAACTGTTCCTGATATCACGCCGCGAAGGGGAAGAGGTGGTGCGTTACGCGCATATCGGCACCGGGAATTTCAACGAAAAAACCGCACGCATTTATACTGACTATTCATTGCTGACCGCCGATGCGCGCATTACCAATGAAGTACGTCGCGTATTTAACTTTATTGAAAACCCGTATCGCCCGGTCACCTTCGAGCACCTGCTGGTGTCGCCGCAGAACTCGCGTGACGTGCTGTATAAGCTGATTGACGCGGAAATCGCCAATGCGCAGCAGGGGAATCCTTCGGGCATTACGCTGAAAATCAATAACCTGGTAGATAATGGTTTGGTTGATCGGCTATATGCAGCATCATCAGCGGGTGTAAAAGTGAATCTGCTGGTGCGCGGCATGTGTTCCCTGATTCCGGATTTACCGGGCATCAGTGAAAATATTCGTATTACCAGTATTGTTGACCGCTATCTCGAGCACGACCGCGTCTATATTTTTGAGAATGGCGGCGAGAAAAAGGTGTTCCTCTCTTCCGCGGACTGGATGACGCGTAACATTGATCACCGCATTGAAGTGGCTGTGGCGATTCTTGATCCACGCGTGAAGCAGCGCATACTGGACATCATTGCCATTCTGTTTAGCGATACGGTGAAAGCCCGCATCGTCGATAAAGAGCTGAGTAACCGTTATGTGCCGCGTGGCAACCGTAAAAAAGTCCGCTCGCAGCTGGCCATTTACGACTACATCAAGAAACTGGAACAACCCGAATAACGCCTATGCCAATCTCACATAAAAGTACGCCGAAACCTCAGGAGTTCGCGGCAATCGACCTCGGCTCGAACAGCTTCCATATGGTCATTGCCCGCGTGGTGGATGGCGCTTTGCAAGTGCTGGGCCGCCTGAAACAGCGCGTACATCTGGCCGATGGGCTGGATGCACAAAATCGCCTAAGCGAAGAGGCGATTGAACGCGGGCTGAGCTGTCTGGCGTTGTTCGCTGAACGTTTGCAGGGCTTCAGCCCGGCCAACGTCACCATCGTCGGCACGCACACGCTACGTATCGCCAGCAACGCAGAAGAGTTCTTGCAGCGCGCTGCCGAAGTGATCCCCTACCCTATCGAGGTCATTTCCGGCAATGAAGAAGCACGTCTGATTTTCATGGGCGTGGAGCATACGCAGCCGGAAAAAGGCCGCAAGCTGGTGATTGATATCGGCGGCGGCTCAACGGAACTGGTCATTGGTGAAGATTTTGAGCCACAGCTGGTGGAAAGCCGCCGCATGGGCTGCGTCAGCTTCGCCAATCTCTATTTTCCAAAAGGAGAAATCTCAGCGGAGAACTTCCGCCGTGCGCGCCTGTCCGCTGCGCAGAAGCTGGAAACCATGGCGTGGCAATATCGTCTGCATGGCTGGCAATACGCGCTGGGCGCGTCGGGCTCGATTAAAGCCGCCTGTGAAGTGCTGCTGGCGATGGGCGAAAAAGAGAAGCTGATTACCCCGGAAACGCTGGAGCTGCTCACCAGCGAAGTGCTGAAGCATAAATCTTTTAACGCCCTGAGCCTGCCGGGATTATCGGAAGAGCGTAAAGCGGTGTTCGTGCCGGGTTTAGCAATTTTGTGTGGCGTGTTTGATGCGTTAGCGATTCGCGAGCTGCGTCTCTCTGATGGCGCGTTGCGCGAAGGCGTGCTGTATGAGATGGAAGGACGTTTCCGCCATCAGGATATTCGTAGTCGCACTGCGCAGAGCCTGGCAAATCACTATGCGATTGATAGCGACCAGGCGCGTCGCGTGCTGGAAACCACCGAACAGCTCTATCTGCAGTGGCAGGAACAGAATCCTAAGCACGCAAATCCGCAGCTGTCAGCGCTGCTGAAATGGGCGGCGCTATTGCATGAAGTGGGATTAACCATCAATCACAGCGGCATGCAGCGCCATTCGGCCTATATCCTGCAAAACTCAAATATGCCGGGTTTTAATCAGGATCAACAGATGCTGCTGGCCACGCTGGTACGCTTCCATCGCAAAGCGGTGAAGCAGGATGAGATGCCACGTTTCACCTTGTTTAAAAAGAAACAGTTTCTACCGATGGTCTTCCTGCTGCGCCTCGGCACGCTGCTGAATAATCAGCGCCAGGCGACCACCAAGCCGGATTCGCTCAAATTGAGCACGGACGATGGTCATTGGACGCTCACCTTCCCGGCGGGCTTCATGAGCCAGAACACGCTGGTGCAGCTGGATCTGGAGCGTGAGCAAGCCTACTGGAATGATGTCACCGGTTGGAAACTGATGCTGGAAGAGGAGTAAAGCGGGCTGCTGGCCCGTCGTATCACCATGACAACACGCCCCGATAACTATTTCGCTGAAAAGTACGGTCTGACGCCGACGCATTCTGAAGTCCTGGCGGCCCTTCCCCACCTTGAAGTGGGGAAAGCGCTGGATTTAGGCTGTGGCCAGGGCCGAAATAGCCTTTTCCTCAATCAGCATGGCTTTGAAGTCACGGCCTGGGACAGCAATCCGACGAGCCTGGATCGCCTGAACAGCATCATCGCTGAAGAGAATCTGCAGAATATTCACACCGAATTGTGCGACCTCAATAGCGTACGGTTTAACGGTGACTATCAGTTTGTACTTTCGACTGTGGTGATGATGTTCCTGCAGCCGTCCACCATCCCACAGCTGATTGCCGATATGCAGGCCAGCACGCGCAAGTACGGCTACAACCTGATTGTGGCGGCGATGAACACCGATGATTATCCTAATACGCAGAACTTTCCGTTCGCCTTTAAATCCGGCGAGCTGAGCCATTACTACCGTAACTGGCACATCGTGAAGTACAACGAAGATGTTGGTGAACTGCATCGGCGTGATGAAAACGGTAATCGCATTAAAACCCGTTTTGCCACCTTGCTGGCGCAGAAAGCCAGCTACTGATACAACGGCCGCCGCGCGCGGCCGTTTTTTGTCTGACTTCGATCAACACTTTGCCCCTTTCTTGCTCATTTTTCACACAGCGATTGATTTAGCGATGAAGGTATGACTAAATGTTGCCTCCGCCCTGATGGGTAATTACAGGAACCACCCCGCGTGAATAGCGCTATATCTCCACGAAGACGTCCCAAAACCAGCACCATGAGCCGCATTATTTTGCTGATCAGCTTCTTTATTTTGATTGGCCGCCTGCTTTTCATCATTCCCGGTGCCATTGAGCATCATCAGCAAAAGAAAGCCATTCCTGAGCCGGTCACGCTAAGCACCAGCGATTCCCGTTAAATTCGCTGCGGGTGCCGATCGCTTCTCGACATTGTTCTTTGAGACAATGCTGCTTTTTACGCTCTGTTACCCGCAACGCGCTACACTGTGAGCTGACTTTACAGACACAAGGAACGCGTTATGTCTGCTGTGCATTCGCAAAAATTAGCTGAAACCCGCCACCATATTCTTACTCTGCTGCTTAATGAGCATGATCTAGTCGATGTGCTGCTGGATAAATCCGTCGATCTTAATGCTGCCGAGCTGCGTAATATCACCGATTGGCGCCAGCAGCTAGAAGATGAACTTCAGCAGCTGCACGCTGCGGATTTAGCCGATATCCTTGAAGCCTTACCTGAAGAGGAACGTCAGGCGCTATGGCGCTTAGTTCCCACAGAACAGCGCGGCCGCGTGCTGGTTGAAGCTTCGGAAACCGTTTGGGCCAGCCTGACGGAAGAAATGTCTGATCGCGATATTCTGCATGCCATTGAGCCGCTGGATATCGACGATCAGGTATATCTGGCGCGCTATTTGCCGCGTGATTTAACCGGCCGTCTGCTTACTACGCTGGAACCGAGTTTGCGTGCGCGTCTGCTGAGCGTGATAGAGCTGGATCGCGATCGCGTTGGCCAGATCATGGATTTCAACATCCTGACGGTGCGATCGGACGTCACTCTGGCCACGGTGCAGCGCTATCTGCGTAAAGGCAAAAAGATGCCGGACGGCACAGATAAGATCTTCATTACTGACGAACAAAACCAACTGCTGGGTGAGTTAACCCTCACTGATATTCTGCTGAACAAACCAAAGATGTTAGTTGCCGAGGTGATGAACTCACATCCCACTACCTTCCAGCTCAACGATAAAGCCGAAGACGCTGCCAGTGCGTTCGAACGTTATAACCTGATCTCCGCCGCCGTTACCGATGCGCAAGGCAAGCTTATTGGTCGTATCACCATCGAAGACGTGGTTGATTTGGTCAATGAAGAGAATGAAAGCAACATTCGTAAAATGGGCGGTATCAGCCAGGGCGAAGATGTGTTTGCGCCGGTGCGTAAAGCGGTTGGTAAACGGTGGGCCTGGCTGGCGGTAAACCTGTGCACCGCGTTTGTTGCGTCCCGCGTGATTGGCCTGTTTGAAGCGACGATTTCACAGCTGGTGGCCTTGGCCGCACTGATGCCGATCGTTGCGGGCATCGGCGGCAATACCGGCAATCAAACCATCACCATGATTGTGCGTGCGCTAGCGCTGCACCAGGTGGAACCGGGTAACTTCTCGTTTCTGATTATGCGTGAACTCGGCGTGGCGCTAATTAATGGCCTGTTCTGGGGCGGTATTATGGGCGGCGTCACCTGGCTGATGTATGACAATCTGCAATTGGGCGGCGTGATGATGCTGGCGATGGTGCTCAATCTGCTGCTGGCCGCGCTGATGGGCGTGCTGATTCCATTAATCATGACCAAGATGAAACGCGATCCTGCCGTTGGCTCCAGCGTACTGATTACGGCAATCACCGACACCGGCGGGTTCTTTATTTTCCTCGGTCTGGCGACCCTATTTTTGCTGCATCACTAAGGCACAAAATCAAGCGCACAGCCAGTGAAGTACATATAAACTCTGTAAATATCACTGACCTGATGGAGAAAAAGCATGTTTAAGGTGGATGATTTTGTACAGTCGAAGACCGGTGGCCCAAAGATGCAGGTGCTGCGCGTGGAAGGCGATATGCTGTGGTGCGCACGCGTTGACGATCACATTAAGCGAGAAATTGAACTCAAAGCCGATACCGTGAATCTGTATCACGAAGACGGCGATTTCGGCGTCTGCTAAAAAATGGCCCCATTTCGGGGCCATTTTTACGGATTGTCGCGCTGAACATTATTCTGCCCGATACCGCCGATAAACGGCAGACGCAGCCTGAATGGGGTGAAATCCAGTCCCATATTCAGACCCAGCACATTCACCTCTAATCCCTCTTCCGCTCCCACCGTTACGCCAAGCACACCGAGTACAGAGAGCTGTACGCCGCGTCCTGAAGGCGGTAACCCCACCGGATTCAACAGTGAGCGATAATCCTTGCCGAGCGCATTGGCTGGCAGATCCAGTTTCAGCACGGGCACTTCACGGCCAATATGCGCCATAAAGGTGTTGCTGTTGGGTCCCGGCCAGGCGTGATAGGTCGTTGGCCATGGATACGATTTAATCGCCGCTTCGATCTGTGGAATCATCGCCTGTGCCGCGCTGCCACGATGATCAACCAATAAACGAGGTCTAGCGCCGTACCAATAGCCATCCGGCAGATTACTGTTACGCCGCACTTTATCGCCGCTGCCCCAGCTGATGACTTCATAGCGATTGTAGTGGGTCTCCCCGGCGCGCTTGAAGATAATCCACGGATGCACCGCCACTGCGCCTTTCCAGCCATACGTTGGCGCGGCATAGACCTGTACGATAGCTTCGGATGCGTAACGCTTAGGATCCGGTGCGATGCCGGCAGAATCGCGTCGGGCGGACGCCCAGCCGCCGCGTTCCGACGTTAACTCACCACCACGCGTTGCCTGCGCCAGACTGGCGCCTAATGAGAGCAAGATGATGCATAGAAAAGAGATCAGTACGGCTTTGAAAGGCAACATCGACGGCATCCTGATGAGTAAAAATCACTCGCTATATTGCAACGAAAGGGGCGAGTTTGTATTCACGAACTATGCGATTGAACTTTATTGAATGAACGCCCTATTACTAACCAAAATACAAATATAAAAAAGCCCGCAGTTAAGCGGGCTTCGTTTTTACGCATGACTCAGAGTCGGATTTATTCCCACTCAATCGTCGCAGGTGGTTTACCCGAAATATCATAAACCACGCGGGAGATGCCGTTCACTTCGTTGATGATGCGGTTGGAGACGCGGCCGAGGAAATCGTACGGCAGGTGCGCCCAGTGCGCGGTCATGAAGTCGATGGTCTCCACTGCGCGCAGGGATACTACCCAATCATATTTACGACCGTCGCCCATCACGCCCACAGAACGTACCGGCAGGAATACGGTGAAGGCCTGGCTGACCTTGTTGTACAGATCGGCTTTGTGCAGCTCTTCAATGAAGATAGCATCGGCACGGCGCAGCAGATCGCAATACTCTTTCTTCACTTCGCCCAACACGCGTACGCCTAAACCTGGGCCCGGGAACGGGTGGCGATACAGCATGTCGTACGGCAGGCCGAGTTCCAGACCAATTTTGCGCACTTCGTCTTTGAACAGCTCTTTCAGCGGCTCAACCAGCCCCATCTTCATCTCTTTCGGCAGACCGCCCACGTTGTGGTGCGACTTGATCACGTGCGCTTTGCCGGTCGCTGAAGCGGCAGATTCAATCACGTCAGGATAGATGGTGCCCTGCGCCAGCCATTTCACGTCTTCCAGACGCAGCGCTTGCTCGTCGAAAACTTCAACGAAGACACGGCCGATGATTTTACGTTTGGCTTCCGGATCGTTCTCGCCAGCCAGCGCATCAAGGAAACGCGCCTCAGCCGCAACGTGTACGATGTTCAAACCAAAGTGGTCGCCAAACATCTCCAGAACCTGCTCAGCTTCATTCAGACGCAGCAGACCGTTGTCCACGAACACGCAGGTCAGACGATCGCCGATGGCGCGGTGCAGCAGCATCGCGGTCACCGAAGAGTCAACGCCGCCTGACAGGCCAAGGATCACTTTATCGTTACCCACCTGCTGACGAATACGCTCAACCGCATCTTCGATGATTTTGGCTGGCGTCCACAGCGCTTCACAGCCGCAGATGTCACGAATGAAACGCTCCAGCATACGCAAGCCCTGACGCGTGTGCGTCACTTCCGGGTGGAACTGCACGCCGTAGAATTTCTTTTCTTCATTCGCCATGATGGCGAACGGACAAGTTTCGGTGCTGGCAACGGTTTCGAAACCGGCGGGAATAGCGGTAACTTTATCGCCATGGCTCATCCACACGTCCAGCAGCGGTTTACCTGCCGCGCTAATCGCATCTTCAATGTCACGCACCAGCGCGCTCTGGGTCAGCACTTCTACCTGCGCATAACCAAATTCACGCTCGTTGGAGCCTTCAACCTTGCCGCCCAACTGCATCGCCATGGTCTGCATGCCATAGCAAACACCCAGCACTGGAACGCCAGCGTTGAACACATATTCCGGCGCACGCGGGCTGTTCTGCTCGGTGGTGCTTTCCGGACCGCCAGAAAGAATGATGCCGTTTGGGTTGAACTGGCGAATTTGCTCTTCGGTGACATCCCACGCCCAGAGCTCGCAGTAGACGCCCAGCTCGCGCACGCGGCGCGCAACCAGTTGCGTGTACTGAGAACCAAAATCGAGGATCAAAATACGATGTTTATGAATATTTTCAGTCGTCATTGAGGCGTTTCCATTGGGATGGACTTAATAATAAAAGCGCCCGGCTGGTGCCGGGCGCTAAATTTTACGGGATTATGAACCCATGCGGTAGTTTGGTGACTCTTTGGTGATGGTCACGTCATGCACGTGGCTTTCGTTGATGCCCGCGCCGCTGATACGTACGAACTCTGCCTTGGTGCGCAGGTCGTCAATGGTGCCGCAGCCGGTCAGACCCATGCAAGAGCGCAGGCCGCCCATTTGCTGGTGCACGATCTCTTTCAGGCGGCCTTTGTAGGCAACGCGCCCTTCGATACCTTCTGGTACCAGTTTGTCTGCCGCGTTATCGCTCTGGAAGTAACGATCTGAGGAACCTTTTGACATTGCGCCCAGTGAACCCATGCCGCGATAAGATTTGAACGAGCGGCCTTGATAAAGCTCGATTTCGCCCGGGGATTCTTCGGTACCGGCCAGCATTGAGCCCACCATAACGGCTGCTGCACCGGCTGCGATCGCTTTAGCGATATCGCCAGAGAAGCGGATACCGCCATCTGCAATCACCGGAATACCGGTGCCTTCCAGCGCGGCAACCGCGTCAGAAACGGCTGTGATTTGTGGCACGCCAACGCCAGTGACGATACGCGTGGTACAGATTGAGCCCGGGCCGATACCCACTTTTACCGCGCTCACGCCGGCTTCCGCCAGCGCCAATGCGCCTGCGCCGGTCGCTACGTTGCCGCCGATAATTTCGAGGTTTGGATATTTTGCGCGGGTTTCACGAATACGCTGCAATACGCCTTCTGAGTGGCCGTGTGAAGAGTCAATCAGCAGCACGTCAACACCGGCAGCCACCAGCGCATCAACACGCTCTTCGTTGCCCGCGCCTGCGCCAACCGCTGCACCGACGCGCAAACGGCCTTCCGCATCTTTACAGGCGTTAGGTTTACGTTCGGCTTTCTGGAAATCTTTAACGGTAATCATGCCCAGCAGGTGGAAGCTGTCATCAACAACCAGCGCCTTCTCAACACGCTTTTCGTGCATTTTGTGCAACACGACTTCACGTGCTTCACCCTCTTTCACCGTCACTAAGCGCTCTTTCGGCGTCATCACTGCAGAAACCGGCAAGGTCAGGTCAGTCACAAAACGCACGTCACGACCGGTGATGATGCCCACCAGTTCGTTGTCGGTGTTCACCACGGGATAACCGGCAAAACCGTTACGCTCGGTCAGCTCTTTAACCGCCGCCAGCGCGGTGGTCGGCAATACGGTTTGTGGATCGGTTACCACGCCGCTTTCGTGTTTTTTCACCTTGCGAACTTCATCCGCCTGGCGCTCAATTGACATATTTTTGTGGATAAAGCCCAATCCCCCTTCCTGCGCCAGCGCAATAGCCAGACCCGCTTCAGTTACGGTGTCCATTGCCGCCGAGAGCATTGGGATGTTCAGACGAATGTTTTTTGTCAGTTGCGTGCTGAGATCAGCGGTGTTGGGTAAAACAGTGGAGTGAGCGGGAACGAGCAGAACGTCGTCAAATGTGAGGGCTTCTTTCGCGATTCTTAACATTGCAATATCTCCACCTGGGGGCGATTAAAACAGATAAAATATTGCCGCGGCATTATACAGGCCGAAACCGATTGCCTCCAGTGTTTTTTCAGAAAAAGTCTTGATCCTCAGGGTGAGCAATGTAGTATCAGTTGATTAACCCTCTGATTTAAAATTTGATCTACATCACATGTCGCTACCGCCAACCGCCAATATTTTTACTGTCAGCCGCCTGAACACCACGGTGCGTCAACTGCTGGAAAATGAGATGGGCCTGGTGTGGCTCAGCGCTGAGATTTCAAATTTTACCCAGCCCGCTTCCGGCCACTGGTACTTCACATTGAAGGATGATGGTGCGCAAGTGCGCTGCGCGATGTTCCGCAACAGCAATCGTCGCGTCACTTTCCGTCCTCAACACGGCCAGCAAGTTTTAGTGCGCGCCAGCATTACGCTGTATGAACCGCGTGGTGACTATCAGCTGATTATCGAAAGCATGCATCCGGCAGGCGAAGGCTTGCTGCAACAGCAGTTCGAACAGCTGAAGGCGCGTTTGGCGGCAGAAGGTTTATTTGATCAACAGTTCAAACAGCCGCTGCCGGATCCAGCCCGTCAGGTGGGCGTGATTACCTCCGCCACCGGAGCGGCGCTGCACGATGTGCTGCGCGTGCTGCATCGTCGCGATCCCTCCTTGCCCGTCATCATCTATCCTACGGCGGTGCAAGGCGTGGATGCGCCGGCCGGGATTGTGCGCGCCATTGAGCTGGCCAACCAGCGTGATGAGTGTGATGTGCTGATTGTGGGACGTGGCGGCGGTTCACTGGAAGATTTGTGGAGCTTCAATGACGAACGCGTGGCGCGGGCGATTTTTGCCAGTCGCCTGCCCATCGTCAGCGCCGTCGGGCACGAAACCGATGTCACCATCGCCGACTTCGTTGCAGATTTACGCGCGCCAACGCCTTCTGCGGCGGCAGAACTGGTGAGCCGGAACCAGCTGGAGCTCTTACGCCGTTTGCAATCGCAGCAGCAGCGTATGGAGATGGCGATGGATTTCTATCTGGCACAACAGCAGCGCCGCTTCACCCGTATCCAGCATCGTTTACAGCAGCAGCATCCGCAGCTGCGTCTGGCTCGCCAGCAAACCGCGCTGTTTCAGCTGCAGCGCCGTCTGGGCGAAGCAATGGACCAGCGCATGCGTGTGGCGAATCGTCAGCAGGACCGCCTGCTGCAACGCCTGAACGCACAGCAGCCGCAGGGACGTATTCTGCGCGCTCAGCAGCAGCTGCAGCAGTGGCACTATCGTTTACAGCAGGGCATGGAAAAGCAGCTCAATCATAATCGTCAGCGCTTTGGCAACCTGGCCGCGCAGCTGGAAGGTGTGAGCCCTTTGGCGACGCTGGCGCGTGGCTTCAGCGTCACCACTGACACGCAAGGTCAGGTGGTGAAGAAAACCCAGCAGCTGAGTAAAGGCGATCTGCTACGCACCCGGCTGGATGATGGCTGGGTGGAAAGCCAGGTTACCGCGCTGGAACCGCAGAAATCCCGGAGCCGTAAAGCGCGTTGATAGGTTAAAAACTATACTTTTGACATATTCATTTATGATCAGGAGTTAGTATGCCTTTTAGCGTTATTCCTCCCTACATGCTGCGCAATATCATTGATAACTGCACCGGTGCGCAGCAAGACTACGCGCGCCGCACTCTAACGCACGTGCAACAACTGATGGGTGAACATAACCATCAAGCCCCCAGCGTCGCCATTGCCAAACCAGGCATCGTACAGCGCGCGATTTACGACGCCGAAGGCACGCAAAATCTACCGGGTACGTTAATCCGCGCAGAGGGTCAGCCGGATAATGGCGATGTCGCCGCCCAGGAAGCCTGGGATTATCTTGGCATTACCTACGATTTCTTCTGGCAAACCTACCAACGCAATTCACTGGACAATAAAGGCCTGAAGCTTGATGGCACCGTGCATTACGGTAAGGAGTACCAGAACGCCTTTTGGAACGGTCAACAGATGGTATTTGGCGACGGTGATGGCCAGATATTTAATCGCTTCACCATCGCACTGGATGTGGTGGCCCACGAGCTTACGCACGGCGTAACGGAAACCGAAGCCGGACTGATTTACTTCCAGCAGGCTGGCGCCCTGAATGAATCAATGTCAGATGTGTTTGGCTCGCTGGTGAAGCAGTTCCATCTCAAGCAGAGCGCCGATCAAGCTGACTGGATTATCGGCGAAGGATTGCTGGCACAGGGCGTTAATGGTCGCGGGCTACGCTCGATGTCGTCACCTGGCACCGCTTATGACGACCCGGTGTTAGGCAAAGATCCGCAGCCGGCCGATATGCAACACTACATCGAAACGCGCGACGACAACGGTGGCGTGCATTTGAATTCCGGTATTCCCAATCGGGCATTTTATCTGGCGGCAAAAGCGCTGGGTGGCTTTGCGTGGGAAATCGCCGGGCAGGCCTGGTACGACACGTTGTGCGATAAAACCCTGCCGCAGGATGCTGATTTCAGCACCTTTGCGCGCTTTACCGTGCAGCACGCCAATCAACAGTTTAATCAATCAGTGGCGGAAAAAATTCAATCCGCCTGGCAGCAGGTGGGCGTAACGTGGACATCCAACTGACCGACGACGCCATCATCGAGCTGGCACGTGAAGGCGGTATCGCCTTTATTCCCAAGCTGCGCGGTGAGCGGCGCTTTGCGTTGTCAGAATTGCCTGAACCGCAAAAGCAGCGCGTCTGCCAGGTATTGGAACAGGCCATGCCGCTCGGCGAACCAGAGGATCAGGCTGCCAATCTGGGGCACGGAGACCAGCGTTACTATCGCATTCAAATCACCTATGCCACCCACCGTGAGGCCAGAACATTAGTGATGTTAATTCCCGAGCAGCTGGCGCCACCCGAGCTGCAATCGCTGTGGCGCGACGGCGAATAAGTTATAAGATATCTCTCAAGGAAAGACATAACTTATTGACTATACTCATTATGTGGCTAGCTAGTCCACGTCGAAGAAAACACCCTTAGATGAGGTCTCTGCTATGACACAAAAAAAGCAACGAGGTGGTGCCGGGAACTTTGCAGAGGACCCGGAGCGCGCCAGGGAAGCAGGTAGCGCTGGCGGCAAAGTCAGCGGGGGTAATTTCAGAAACGATCCTGAAAGAGCCAGGGAAGCTGGAAGAAAAGGAGGTCAAAAAAGCCGCCGCCCTTCTAAGCAGCAGTGAATAAGGTACCTTGAGGGATAAAGTGCGCTAAGGATGGTAAAAAAAAGGCCGGCATCATGATGTCGGCCTTTCTCATAGTGGAACTTATTTGCTGTCTGGCAACGCGTAAGCAATCACGTAATCACCACGGTCTGGCGATTGACGTGCGCCACCTGCGGAGATCAGGATGTACTGTTTGCCGGTTTTTGGCGAAACATAGCTGATTGGACCGCCCTGGCTGCCCACTGGCAGACGTGCTTTCCACACTTCTTTACCGGTTGAGCTATCGAAAGCGCGCAGATAGTAATCCTGCGTACCGGCGATAAATACCAGGCCGCCCTGCGTGGCCAGCGTGCCGCCTAATGTCGGCATACCAATTGGCATTTTCGCGCGCATTTTGATGCCGAACGGACCGGTATCTTCTACGGTACCAACTGGCACCTGCCAAACGATTTGGCGCGTTTTCATGTCAATCGCCGACAGTGTACCGAACGGCGGTGCCTGGCAAGGAATACCCAGCGGAGACATAAAGCGGTTTTTATTCACCGCGTAAGGCGTGCCTTTCAGCGGAACCGCACCCATACCGGTGTTGATCGCTTCACCACCGTTGCTGGCAGCCGTTTTGCTGGTGTCCTGCGGGATCATCTGTACCCACAGGCCCAAACGCATATCGTTGACGAACATGTACTGATTGTTCGGATCAAACGAAATACCGCCCCAGTTCATACCGCCCAGGGAACCAGGGAAGCTGAGGGATTTATCGGTATCCGGCACGGTGAACAGCCCATCGTAACGCATGCCTTTAAAGGCAATACGGCACACCAGCTGGTCGAACGGCGTTGCGCCCCACATGTCAGACTCGGTCAGCTTCTGGTTACCAATGCCCGGCATCTCCACTGAGTGCGGCTGGGTTTTGGTGTACTGCTCGTTCGGGATATGGCCCTGCGGCATCGGTTGCTCTTCAACTTTCGTTAAAGGCTTGCCGGTCAGGCGATCCAGCACCCAAATCATGCCGGTTTTGGCACCGATGACCACGGCTGGCTTATTGGTGCCATCCTTCATAGGGAAGTCGACCAGGCTCGGCTGCATTGGCAGGTCGAAATCCCACAGATCGTTATGTACGGTCTGATAAACCCACTTCTGCTTACCGGTGGTTGCATCCAGCGCCAGGATGGATGCGCCGTAAGTGTGATCCAGTTTGGTACGGTTCGCACCCCACAGATCCACTGACGAACTACCCATCGGCAGGAACACGGTGTTCATCGCCGGATCGTAAGACATCGGCGCCCACGAGTTTGGTGTGCTGCGAGTGTAATCTTTGCCCGGCATCAGGACCGCATTAGGATCGTCGTTGCCTGGGTCAAACGCCCAACGCATCTGGCCAGTGATCACGTCAAAACCACGCAGCACGCCGCCAGGCATGTCGGTTTGAACATTATCCGCGACGCGACCACCCACTACTACCGTGGTTCCGGCCATCGCAGGGGGCGACGTCAGCTGATATTGCGGATCGGGCGCGTTACCCAGACCGATTTTCAAATCAACCACACCGTGTGTACCAAAGCTGTCACACAGCTCACCGTTGTCGGCGTTGATAGCAATCAGGCGCGCATCAATGGTATTCATCAGAATACGACGCTGGCAGGTATCGCCTGCGGGCAGCACGGCGGCCGTGACCGGCGTTGAACCCGGCTGGCTTGGCTGCTGCAAGGGTTTAGTCGCATCGAAGTAGGCTAAACCACGGCAGCGGTTCCACACTTCAGCCTGCGCGTTGATTTCACGTTTCCAAATTTGCTTACCGCTATCAGCGGCTACCGCAATCACGTTGTTGTGTGGCGTGCACAGATACAGCGTGTTGCCAATCTGCAGCGGAGTTTGCTGATCTTCCGCACCGTTGCCCGTTGGGCTGATCGGCGTATCGCCCGTATGGAACGTCCAGGCAACCTGCAGATCTTTCACATTATCGCGGGTAATCTGATCGATGGCTGCGAAACGGTCGCCACCCGGCGTACGACCGTAGCTGCTCCAGTCCTGCTGCGGTTTCGATTTATCCACCGGAATCAGCGGCAGCTCTTTGCCATCAAACGCCACGGTAGGATGCGGCTGGAACATCTGCACGAAAGTCACCACCATGCCAACCGCGATAACCGCGGACAGTACATAGGAGACTTTCGCCAGGGAGTTTTTGCCTTCACGCTTACGCAGGGCTGGCCAGGTGATGAATGCCAGCAGCATCAAGCCAGCCGGAACCATCAGACGTGATACCAGCGGCCAGAAATGCCAACCAGCATCAAACAGTGACCAAATCAACGTACCGGCAAACACCAGAATAAACAGCGTGACGGCGGATGATTTGCGACGGAAGAACTGGACGGCCGACAGCAGCATCACGATACCGGCGATGAGGAAGTACCAGCTGCCGCCCAGCGCCACCAACTTGCCACCGCCGATAGCGAAGAACAAGCCGATTGCAACCAGGACCAGGCCTAACAGTACAGACCAGATGCTCAGCCCTTTGCCGGGACGAGCGGAATTTTCTGCCATAACAAAAACTCTCCTGAAAAAATAACGCGCTGGTGCCGGTAAGCCTGTGGCAGCCGGTATTGGCTCCTGCCGAGGCGGGAGACAAGAACATACCTTTACGCTTTATTTTATATCTATTGGTACGGGAGCAAGGCCCGTGATTCGTCGCTTGTGAGCGAGGACACAACGCAGATGAGAGTGATTCTCGCCCCAAGGCGGCAGGATTGTACCACCTGGTACATTAAAAAGTGAACATCCATAACGCGGTAGTTACTGGTTAATAGCATTTTTGCTACAAACCGGGTCGTAACCTATTAATAAATAGACCGGCGTTGAAAGACATTTCTCAGGAGGCAGGCAGATCAGGCACAAACTCCACGCGTTTTTTCGAGATTAAACCGTCGCCATGCTGACAAAAATAGTCCACGGCGCCGCAGGCTTTCAGCACCTGTAAGGGTTGATGGCAATCAGGACATAAGGCGATGTGTTCGAAATGACGTTCACAGCTGGAGCAGTTAAATCCGGTTTCATCGTGAGTCAGCGGCTGCTGGCAGATTGGGCATGGAGAATTCATAGATCATCCTCTGTATTTGGCGGTTGGTCACCATAAATGGCGCCCTACGTTTAAAGCACTCGGTTTTCGTAGGGTTCGCATTCATGCGCACCTGCATAAAAAAAGGGCCCTGCTGGGCCCTTCTCATTTTAACGCTTGTTTTTCTTCAGATGCGACATCAAACGCTGACGTTTACGCTGCTGCGTTGGCGTCAACAGGTTGCGTTTGCCCGCGTACGGGTTATCGCCTTCTTTGAACTGAATGCGAATTGGCGTGCCCATCACGTTGAGTGAACGACGGAAGTAGTTCATCAGGTAACGCTTATAAGAATCCGCGAGATCCTTCACCTGGTTACCGTGGATCACCACGATTGGCGGGTTATAACCCCCGGCGTGCGCATATTTCAGCTTCACGCGGCGGCCTCGCACCAGCGGTGGCTGATGATCGTCGGCTGCCATGGTCATGATGCGCGTCAACATTGCCGTGCCCACACGCTTGGTGGAGCAGTCGTAGGCTTCGGTCACGGATTCGAACAGGTTACCCACGCCGCTGCCGTGGAGAGCTGAAATAAAGTGGATGCGCGCAAAATCGATAAAGCCCAGACGGAAGTCCAGCTGCTCTTTGACTTCATCTCGCGCTTCCTGCGTCATGCCGTCCCACTTGTTGACCACAATCACCAGTGAGCGCCCACTATTCAGGATGAAGCCAAGCAGCGACAGATCCTGATCGGAAATTCCGGCACGCGCATCAATTACCAGCATCACCACGTTAGCATCTTCAATTGCTTGCAGCGTTTTGATCACAGAGAATTTTTCTACCGTCTCGGTAATCTTACCGCGCTTACGGACGCCAGCCGTATCAATCAGAACATACTCGCGCTCGTCACGTTCCATCGGAATGTAGATGCTGTCGCGCGTGGTGCCCGGCATGTCGTAGACCACAACGCGATCCTCACCAAGAATACGGTTGGTGAGCGTTGACTTACCTACGTTTGGACGACCAACGATAGCCAGTTTGATCGGCAGTGTAGTTGGGTCGAAATCTTCTTCTTCCTCTTCCTCCAGCGCCTTCTCGCCATCTTCTTCTAATGCGGCCCAATAGGCGGCGTTCTCTTCTTCTTCCGTGAGTTCCACTTCTGGAACGATTTCGTCCATCCACGGCAGCAAGGCGGTTTCCAGCAGGCTATTCACGCCGCGGCCATGCGACGCTGCAATCGGGTGAATTTCACCTAAGCCCAGCGCATAGAAATCCAGCACTGCCGCTTCAGGATCAATTCCATCCGTTTTGTTGGCGACGACAAAGGTCGCTTTCTCGCGTGCACGCAGATGATTGGCGATTTGCTGATCCGCCGGCATGACGCCCGCGCGCGCATCAACCATAAACAGCACCACATCGGCTTCTTCAATCGCCAGCAGCGACTGTTCCGCCATGCGGTTTTCAACGCCTTCCTCGGTGCCATCAATACCGCCGGTATCAATAACAATGAATTCGCGCCCTTCCACTTCGGCGCGACCATATTTGCGATCGCGAGTCAGTCCAGGAAAATCCGCTACCAGCGCATCACGTGTGCGTGTTAAACGGTTAAATAGCGTAGATTTTCCCACATTGGGACGCCCAACCAGCGCGACCACAGGTACCATAAGACTTGCCTCAGTTTTTTAAATAATTCGCCCGAATGGCGTGATTATAACGATATTTGACGCCAGACGTCAGGCTGAAGGCGCAAAGAATACCATGCCTGACTAAAAACGAAACGGCCCCTGACGAATCAGGAGCCGTTTAAGCGAGCGGAAAATGGATTCCCGCAGAGCCAAATCCTTAACGGGTAATGGCGTAAACCTCACCGCCTTTCGCCTGGATTAGCAGCTTGTCACCGGCAACAACCGGTTCAGTCTGGAAGCCATCGCTATCCAGTTTCTGCTGCGCCACGAAGCGTCCGTCAAGCGTGTTGATCCAGTGCAGATAACCTTCGCTGTCACCCACCACCAGATAACCGTTGAACAGCACGGGCGAAGTCAGGTTGCGATGCAACAGGTCGCTTTGACGCCAGATAGCCACGCCACCGTCAGCATTAAGCGCAATCACACGGTCATCTTGATCGACCAGATAGATACGTCCCGCATCGACCACCATGTCTTTCACACCACCAATCTCACGTTTCCACAAGATCTGACCGGAACGCAGTTCCAGCGCGGTAAGGTTGCCATTATAGGCCAGCGCATATACCACACCGTTAACCACGACAGGTGTGGTATCGACATCACTCAGACGATCGATTTCAGTGGCGCCACTTGGCTGAGAAATACGTTGCTGCCAGATCAGTTGGCCCTGATTGAGAATGACTGCACTCACACGGCCGTTATCACCGCCAACGATCGCGCCGCCGAAGGCAACAGTAGGTGCAGATTCACCGCGCAGCGACAGCGCAGGCATATCGAGGTTTACGCTCCACTTGATCGCGCCAGTGCTCTGATCAAGTCCCTGCAACATACCGTTGCTGGTGTGAATCAGAATCAGACCATCGCTCACAACCGGACGCGACAATGCTTCACCGGCCACTTTGGTCTGCCAGGCAATACCACCGTCGCTGGTATTCAGCGCAAATACCTGACCACGTTCGCTACCGATATAGATGCGGTCGCCGTTGGCGGTTACGCCACCCGAGAGCAGTGCAGAGATGTTTTTAGAGAAGAAGCCGGTTTTCTCAGAGAGATTAACCTTCCATTTCTCTTTGCCATTGCTGGCATCAAGCGCTTTAACCACGCCAAAACGATCCGCAGCATACACGGTGCCATCTAGCCAGGCTGGATGCAGATTGGAATAGAAATCACCCACGCCATCGCCAACAGACGTGCTCCACGCCGTTTGCGGCGTAAACTGGTTTTCTACCTTTGGCAGCGGGGCCATTTTCACTACATCTTCTTCGCCGCTGAACAGCGAGCAACCGCTGAGCAGAGTGACTGAAATCAGCCCTGGCAGCAGGTATTTACGTAATTCCATGTGCGCTCTCTTGACTGGCTTAACTTAAGTTATTCATCTTCATCTGCAGCATTTGCTTCAGCGCAGGAGAGGCCTGCGATTCAGCACCTTTGCTCCAGGCATCACGTGCGCCCTGCTTATCGCCTTTGCTCAGCAGTGCTTCTCCGCGAATATCCGCCACAATGGCTGTCCAGCCATCACCCTTGACATTGTTAAGGGTAGAAAGGGCGGCATCGGCCTGACTTTGCTGCAATTGAATGCGTGCCAGACGCAGGTTAATTACCGCCTGCAGGTTGGCATCTTTGGTATCTTTCAGCCCACTCTGTAACAGAGCGATTGCTTTGTCTAACTGATTGGCTTCAACGTACTGCTTAGCCAGATCCAGCGATGCCAGCGCACCATAGGTGTTGTTATTTTCGCTGGCGAATTTGGCTACCGCGTCCAGCGTTTGCGGCTTGTCAGCCTGCATCGCGCTGGTCAACTGCTGGTACTCTGCTGATGCCGCTTTATCGGTTCCTTCCTGATGGCTGGACCAAAAACGCCAGCCACCCAGCGCAGCGATACCGATGATCACGCCAACGGCCAGGAATTTGCCATTGTTGGCAAAGAACTGACGCAGCGCGTCAACTTGTTCGTTTTCGTTGCTGTAAACTTCCACGCAATCCCTCTCTTTAAAATGGCTGTTGCAGTGCTGCGGTTACTGCAGCAGCGTGCGCAACGTCGCAGCGGCGTCGCTCTGAGCCAGCGTCTGTTGATCGCCGGTACGCAAGTCTTTAACTACCACCTGGCCCGCTTTCACTTCATCTTCGCCCAGCACCAGTGCAATGCGTGCGCCCCACTTGTCTGCACGGGCAAACTGTTTCTTGAAGTTACCGCCACCAAAGTTGGTCATCAACTTCAGCGCCGGCTCGGCATCACGCAGTTTTTCCGCCAGTTGCATCGCGGCGGACTGAACGCCCTGCCCCGAAGCGATAACATAGACATCAACAATGCGCGTCGGTTCAAATTCTGGATTAACCGCCTGCACCAACAACACTAAACGTTCCAGGCCCATGGCAAATCCGACGGCTGGCGTGGCTCGGCCACCCAACTGTTCGACCAGGCCATCATAACGTCCACCAGCGCATACGGTACCTTGCGAGCCAAGACTGCTGGTGACCCACTCGAATACGGTACGGTTGTAGTAATCGAGGCCGCGCACTAAACGCTGATTGACGCGATATTTGATGCCGGCGTCGTCCAGCAGCGCGCACAGGCCGCTGAAGTGCTCACGTGAGTCTTGATCAAGGAATTCACCGAGCGTCGGTGCATCGTTGAGCAGTGTCTGAATATCAGGATTCTTACTGTCGAGTACGCGCAGCGGATTGGTATACATGCGGCGCTTACAATCTTCGTCCAGTGCTTCTTTATGCTGCTCAAGGAACGCTACCAGCGCATTACGGTAGTCAGCGCGCGCCTCCAGCGAACCGATAGAGTTCAGTTCCAGCTCAACGTGATCGGCTATTCCCAGCGCTTTCCACCAGCGAGCGGTCATCATGATCAGTTCGGCATCGATATCCGGACCCTGCAGACCAAAAACTTCCGCACCAATTTGATGGAACTGGCGATAGCGACCTTTCTGCGGGCGTTCATAGCGGAACATAGGGCCAACGTACCACAGGCGTTGTTCCTGATTGTACAGCAGACCGTGCTCGATACCGGCGCGCACGCAACCTGCGGTGCCTTCCGGACGCAGCGTCAGGCTTTCACCGTTGCGGTCTTCAAAGGTGTACATCTCTTTCTCAACCACGTCGGTGACTTCACCGATTGCACGGCTGAACAACGGGGTGTGCTCAACGATTGGCAGACGGATTTCACTGAAACCATAGCTGGCCAGCACCTGCTTCAGGGTGCCTTCAATACGCTGCCAAATCGCGGTATCCGCCGGCAGGTAATCGTTCATCCCGCGAATCGCTTGAATATTCTTCGCCACGTTAGAATCTCTTTAAGACAAAAAAACCTGAGCGGCATCATACCTTATGAGGATGAAACCGCACAGGTTCAATCACAAACTGGTACGCGATGCGCGCGTACCTTGGTTATTTTTCCAGCTGCTGTACGTTGATACGACGGCTTTCATCCAGCATGGAAGCTTTAGCACGAATACGCGCTTCCAGCTGATCGATCATGTCATCGTTATCGAGGCGATCGCGCTGTCGCACGCCATCTTCGTAGAAGCCACTTTTCTTGGCTCCGCCGGTTACGCCGAGGGTAGAAACCGTGGCTTCGCCCGGACCATTCACCACACAACCGATGATCGAAATATCCATTGGCGTGATGATGTCCTCCAGACGTTCTTCCAGCGCATTCACTGTGCCAATGACATCAAACTCCTGACGTGAACAGGTTGGGCAGGCGATAAAGTTGATGCCGCGCGAGCGGATACGCAGGGATTTGAGGATGTCATAGCCCACTTTTACTTCTTCAACTGGATCGGCTGCCAGTGATATACGCAGCGTATCACCGATGCCTTCGGCCAGCAGTAGGCCTAAGCCAATCGCCGACTTCACCGAACCGGCGCGTGCGCCACCCGCTTCGGTAATACCGAGGTGCAGCGGCTGATCGATGGCTTTCGCCAGCAGGCGGTAGGATTCAACGGCGAGGAAGACGTCCGAGGCTTTGACGCTCACTTTAAACTGATCAAAGTTGAGGCGATCGAGATGATCCACATGGCGCATAGCGGATTCGAGCAGCGCCTGCGGCGTTGGCTCACCGTACTTTTCCTGCAGATCTTTTTCCAGCGAACCGGCATTAACGCCGATGCGAATGGGGATGTTGTAATGGCGCGCACAATCCACCACCTGGCGGATACGCTCATTGTTACCAATGTTGCCCGGGTTGATACGCAGGCAATCCACGCCATACTCGGCGACTTTAAGCGCAATGCGATAGTCAAAGTGAATGTCCGCTACCAGCGGCACGTTGACCTGTTGCTTAATCAGTTTGAAGGCTTCAGCCGCATCCATGGTCGGAACGGAAACGCGAACAATATCCACCCCGACGCGCTCAAGCTGGCGAATCTGGTTGACGGTCGCGTCCACATCGGTGGTGCGGGTGTTGGTCATTGACTGAACGGCGATGGGCGCACCATCGCCAACTGGCACCTTGCCGACGTAAATCCGTGTTGATTTGCGACGGATAATGGGTGCTTCGTTATGCATATTCTCTCTCCACAATTCCCCGGAAAGCGCGCTGCGCGTTATTGCGCACCCAGCGTCAGACGGGCAACCTGGTTATTACGGATAAAACGACTTAAATCAACGGGCTGATTCTGATATTGCACGTCAACCGCACTCGGTGCGCCAATTTTCAGACGATACGGAGCCGTACCAGACAAACTCAGTTTACCGCCGCTACGTTGTAAACCGCTGAACAATTTCTTGCCGGTTGCATCGCTCACTTCCAGCCAGCAATCTGCCTTGAAGTTCATCACTACGGTATTTGGATCGCCTGCCGGCTGGCTGACTGCCGCGTTAGCGGTAGGCATTTGGCCGGCCGGAACGCTGTTAGCAGGAGCCGGAGACGTGGCCGCTGGCGGCGCATTATCAATCGGAGCCTGGCTTGGTGAAACCACGGCGTTATCGCTACCGTTGGTTTGCGCAGTATTACTCGCAGCAGGCGCGCTGCTCGCGGTGTTGCTTTCAGGCGTTGCGACGGCACCCGCACCGTTATCGACTGGCGTACCGGCTGCATTGGTATCCGCATCGGTATTGCTGTCGGTGCTGTTATCACCCAGTGGAATGGATTGGCTGTTGTCGCCGCTGCCATTTTGGTCGGCCATCGACACCAGATCCGCCTGTGACGCTTTATGGTTCTGCCACCACCACGCACCGGTTAAACCCACTACGACAAAAATCACCAACCAGGTGAAGATCATCAGCCAGCCATCGCGCTTTTTACGACGCTTACCCAATGAGAAGCTCTGCATTGGCTCGATCTTAGCGGCACGCACCGGAGCCTGTTTTGCCATCATCGGCAGCAGGTCATCTTCCGGCACATGCACCAATCGGGCATAGGAGCGAATGTAGCCGCGCAGGAAGGTAGAAGCTAAATCAGCAGGTGATTTATCCTCTTCAATATCACGCACGGTAGTAAGTTTCAGGCACAGGCGTTCAGCGACGTTTTGCTGGGTCAGCCCCATTTGCTCACGGGCCAGACGCAGGCGTTCACCTGTGGAATGTACTGCAGAATTCTCTTGAGTGGCTTCAGTATTCATTAGCTAAATAACGCTGGTACTGTATCGATTGTGGAAAACTTCGCGCCAACCGGTCGCCATAACGTGTAACGTCAGCAGCGTTTCCCTGTTGCGCGGCGAAACGTATCTGTAACCATGTGCTCTCTGCCGTTGCAGGCAAATGCTGATGGTACACTTCTAAAAGCAGCGGAACCGACGTATGTTCCGGCTGTTCAAGCCGCCTTTCCACTTCCCTTAGCAGTTGATTGCCCTGCTCCGGTGCGGCATCCAGCGCGTAACCTAACTGCTCGCGCGCTGCGGCACTCTCATCAGCTTGCAGGTAACAATAGCCCGAAAACAGAAAAGCATCCTGACGAGCGTCGATCTCCTGCGCGGTAATTGCCAGCTTAAACTGTTGATGCGCTTCGTCATACTGCCTTAAACCGCAGAGAAACGCACCGTAATTGTTAGCCACATAACCATTCAGCGGCGCTAATTGCTGCGCCCGTTGATAGTGCCAACGTGTTTGCGCGCTATTCTGCTGCGCCTGCGCCACGCGAGCCAGGGCCAGCGAGACACGATAATCATCCGGTGCTGCCTGCTGAGCACGCAATAAATTGCGCTGTGCTGCGGCATAATCCTTCACCGCCAGGTAGTGCAATCCGAGCTGCAGGCGGATATCCGCTGCACTCTGCTGTACAGGATGATTGACACAACCGGTTACAACAAAACCAGCCAGAATCGCTGCGGGTAATCCGTTACGCATTTCAGTCTCTCCCTAAAAAGTGTGCGGAGAGACTGACACGAGTTACGCCCGGTGAGTATCACCAGGCGCTGGCTTTCAGAGCGCCTTCACAGAGATGGCTTCACCCGCCATTTTCTTACGCAATGTCCGCTTGGTGCGGTCAATCACATCGCCCGCCAGCTGACCGCAGGCGGCATCGATATCATCACCACGGGTTTTACGTACGATAGTGGTGAAACCGTAATCCATCAGCACTTTAGAGAAGCGATCGATACGGCTGTTAGAGCTGCGGCCATAGGGCGCGCCTGGGAACGGGTTCCAGGGAATCAGGTTGATTTTGCACGGCGTCTCTTTCAATAACGCTGCCAGCTCATGGGCATTGTCGGTGCTGTCGTTAACGTGATCCAACATCACATACTCGATCGTCACACGGCCCTGATTGGCGTTAGACTTGCCGATGTAGCGTTTTACCGCCGCGAGGAAAGTCTCGATGTTGTACTTTTTGTTGATCGGCACGATTTCATCACGAATGGCATCATTCGGCGCGTGCAGTGAGATTGCCAGCGCTACGTCGATCATATCGCCCAGCTTATCCAGCGCCGGCACCACGCCTGACGTTGACAGCGTCACGCGACGTTTTGACAAACCGAAACCGAAGTCATCCAGCATGATATCCATCGCCGGTACCACGTTGTTCAGATTGAGCAGCGGTTCGCCCATGCCCATCATTACCACGTTGGTAATGGGGCGCTGACCGGTGATTTTCGCCGCACCGATAATTTTGGCGGCGCGCCACACCTGGCCGATAATCTCAGACACGCGCAGATTGCGGTTAAAGCCCTGCTGCGCCGTCGAACAGAATTTGCACTCTAGCGCACATCCCACCTGCGAGGAGACGCACAAAGTGGCGCGGTCAGCTTCCGGGATATACACGGTTTCCACCAGCTGATCGCCTACGCGAATCGCCCATTTAATGGTGCCATCGCTGGAACGCATCTCTTCCGCCACTTCCGGCGCACGAATTTCAGCGCGCTGCATCAGTTTGCCACGCAGCACTTTGTTGATGTCGGTCATCTGCTCGAAATCATCGCAGCAGTAGTGGTACATCCACTTCATAACCTGATCGGCACGGAATGGCTTTTCGCCCATTTCAAGAAAGAATTCGCGCATCTGCTGACGGTTAAGATCCAGCAGGTTAATTTTTTCGTTTTTTGGGGAAACAACCACGGGGGAAGCGGACGACGGCGTCACAATCTGTTCGGACATAATGTTCTCTGGCCTCGTTGTTACACGTTACGGCTCTGGTTAATAGTAGGAAAAAAACAGCGCCCTCGCTGAGTCGGACTCAACAAGGGCGCATAATTGTACTACATCTGCTGCATGATGCCAGGGGAACCGTTTCACAGATGTTGAACAGCTGTAAACGCGCGTGTCCGCTTAGGCATCAACGCGACTTAGCGAGTGCGTGGGCAGACTTCGTTTTCTGCGAAGAAGTACGCGATTTCGCGTGCTGCAGATTCAGCAGAGTCAGAACCGTGGGTTGCGTTCTCGGTGAAGCTGTCTGCGTAGTCAGCACGCAGAGTGCCTGCCAGCGCGTTGTCTGGGTTAGTTGCACCCATCAGATCGCGGTGACGCTGAACGGCGTTTTCGCCTTCCAGCACAGAAACCACAACTGGACCAGAAGTCATAAATTCAACCAGACCATCAAAGAATGGACGACCTTTGTGCTCAGCGTAGAAGCCTTCAGCCTGCTCTTTGGTCAGGTGCAGCATTTTTGCGCCAACGATTTTGAAGCCCGCGCTTTCAAAACGGTTATAAATTGCACCAATCACGTTCTTAGCGACGGCGTTTGGTTTCACGATTGAGAAAGTACGTTCGATTGCCATGTTGACCTCTAGTTAGCATCCTGAAGAATCCGGGAGTCCGCTCCCGGTAAGAAAACGCGCCGATTATAGGGATATCGTTGGGCGTTGCCTATTGGCGATTGGTGGAATTATTGAAAATAATTGATTTTTGTCGGGGCGCACAGGCAAAAAATATGCCATATCGCTCTACTTAACCGCGAGTGAATACCACCGATGACAGCTGCCCGGCTTCATCCATCACCACTAATTGATAGTTGCCCGGTTGGTCAAGCACTAACGCCGCACTATTTTTCCCGGCATCCCGCTCCAGCGGCTCTCCATTCAAAAACCACCAGCGCTCGGTACCTTGCCCGCCCTGAACGGCGACCGGCATTACCAGCACTACTTTGCCCGGCAGCGGCTGCACGCGCTGGCCGCTGATGACACCAGTGATCACCAGCGGCGGCGCATTGCCCTGATTGAGCGGCGGACAGGCGGGATCGATGGGCGGTAAACGCTGCGTTCGCCGCTCTGCAATCGGCAGCCATGGCTCAAGCGGCAATGGCCACATCACACGTTCGCGGCTTTGCGCGTCAGGACAATCGGCCGCCACCCGCAAACCGTGGCTATTCTGCCAGTAGCGCTGGCGCAAGCCATTGACGCTTTCCTGGCCCGGCGCCAGCAGCGTCGGCGGCACGGTTTGATTCAGTACCCAACTTTGACGGCGCTGACGGCAATTTTCGTCGTTTAAGGGCAACGGCTGTCCGCCGGGCCAGCAAATGCTCATTGCGCTGACAGAAGCTGGACGAGGATCGCGTGGCACGCTCACCGCCCCGTGTCCGGCCAGCAGATGATTGACCTGATTCATCACTGGCACTGCCGAAGCAAATCCAAACTGTCCGGCGACCGGCGTGGCATCCGGCCGTCCCACCCACACGCCAATCAAATAGCGCTGCGTGATACCTATGGTCCACGCATCGCGATAGCCGTAACTGGTGCCGGTTTTCCACGCCAGCGGTGCAACATCGGCGACTGCGCCACTGGCCGGCGGTTGCGCTGCACCCGCCAGAATTCGCCGTACAATCCATGCGGCACCCGGCGACAACAGCCGCCTTTCTTGCAACGGCTGTGTCGTCAGCCAGCGAAGCTGCGCCGCGTTACCGTGTCGGGCAAAAGCGCTGTAGGCCGCCACAATGTCATCCATCCGCGCACCGGTACCGCCAAGGATCAGCGACAGATTAGGTTCTGCTCCGGCCGGGAAGCGTAGGTTTAGCCCCACATTACGCAGTCGTGCAGCGACCGTTTTCGGCCCCAGGGCATCCAAAAGCTGCACCGCTGGCAGATTCAGCGATCGCTCCAGCGCTTCACTGGCGCTTACTGGCCCATGGAAGCCCGAATCAAAGTTGCCAGGACGATAGTCGCCAAAGCGGCGCGGTACATCCTGCAACAGTGATTCGCCATGAATCAGCCCCTCATCCAGTGCCATGCCATAAACAAAGGGTTTTAGCACCGAGCCCGGCGATCGCACGCTGGCTATCATGTCCACATGACCAAAGCGGCTGTCGTCAGTGAAATCCGCCGATCCCACATAGCCCCGCACCTTCATGCTCTGGTGATCCACCACCAGCAGCGCCAGCGAGGTGCGCGGCGGCAGGTTGCTTTTTAGCGACGCCGCCAGATTCTCCAGCTCGCGCTGGAGCGACAGATCAATTGTGGAGGTAATTTTGTTGTCGGGTGATAGCGACAATAAGCGCCGGGCCAGCAGTGGCGCACGTTGTGGCATCTGGCGCGGCGGTAGCCAAACGGCTTCTTGTTTGATTTCGGCGACATCTTGCATCGACCAGACGTGATACTCAGCCAACCGATCCAGCACTTTATTGCGTGCCGCTGCGGCGCGCTGCGGCCAGCGGTCCGGACGTAAGCGGCTCGGCGCCTGTGGCAGCACCGCAAGCAGCGCGGCTTCACCTTTGGTGAGCTGTGACGGCGGCTTTCCCAGCCAAATCCAGCTCGCCGCGCCAACGCCTTCCACCGTGCCGCCAAAAGGCGCGCGATTAAGATAGAGCGTGAGAATATCGCGTTTGGAGAGATGATATTCCAGCTGCAGCGCACGCCACGCCTGCACCACTTTACCGCGCACGGTGCGCGGCTGTGGATCGATAAGTCGTGCTACCTGCATGGTGATGGTGCTGCCACCGGAAACCACCCCGCGGTGCAACACGTTTTGCCCAACGGCGCGAACAATCGCCAGTGGGTTAATGCCGGGATGGCGCCAGAACCAGCGATCTTCGTAGGTGAGCAGCGCCTCGATATAGGCGGGTGACACCTCATCAAGAGTGACCGGGTAGCGCCATATGCCTTGCGGGTCTGCAAAGCGCCACAGCGGCGTGCCATCTTCTGCCACCACCACGCGCGCCGGTTGTACTTCACGCAGCGGCAATGGCATGAGGCGATCCAGCAGCCACAGCGCAGCCACCAGCAGCAGTAAACAAAGCGGCAGCCAGCGCCACCGCTTTGAGCGGTTCCTCCTACCCATCAACACTTATCGCACATTGATTTTTTCAGGCGTCGTACCAATCGCGCGCCACTCAGGCACATACATCGATTCCACCTGCGGCGGCGGCAGGCGATAGCTGCCCGGCGTGACCGCACGCGCCAGATACAGCAGCGTGCCCGGCGTGTAGCCGTCGAGCGCCAGCGCGGCGACAAAGCGATCGTCACGGAACTCAATATGTTTAATATTGGCCTGCTGCATATCCATCATGCTCTCTTTCAGCGCATCGGCGCTGTCGCCCAAGCTGGCGCTGCTGTCGCTCAGGTTCTGGTTTTCCAGCTCGAGTCCGGCAGGCAGCAGATCCACCACCAGCGCATCGCTGACCCGCTCGCTGGCCGCAATCTTCAATCGTACCACCAGCAGTTCGCCACTTTTCAGGTTGGTGAGGTCGGCGGGCTTACCGTCCAGTGAAAAGTATTCCCGGCTGATCTTCAGCACATTACTCATTGGCGCCGGTGCGTTGCGCGGATAGCCCACCACATTCAGCGTGCCATAAAGTGGCGACGCGTTGTCGCTTTTTACCGACACGCCTTGTCGCAGCTGATCTTCAGTCATGCCGATATTCAGTGGCTGATTGCTACTCAGCGGCTGCGCGTTGCCTTGCAGTGTCGCCTGCCAGTTTTCACCTTTGTACTGCTGCAAGGTGCGAGCGGCAAGGAACAACGCATTGTTTTCCTGGGTGGAGAACCAACGTTGCCCATGAACAGCTTTCGCCAGCTCGATCAGCAGCGGACCTTGCATCTCCGGCAGCAGTTGGTTTTCGGCGAGTAGCGACAGAATCAGCGCGCGATCGCGCACCGGGCTGCCGTAATCACCAAGCCAGCTGTTCGGCTTACGTTCAAGACCAATACCTTGCGCCAGCGCCAGCTGTGCGCGTTGCTGATCGCCCATCATTTTCAACGCCACGCCAAGCTGCACCATTGCCAGCCCGGATTTGGCCTGCTCACGCTTTTCATACAGTGCGCGCAATGCGCCAAGTGGAGCCTGTTGCTGGCGGGCCAGCACCAATCCAGCATAGGCCTGCACGCTGAAACGTAAACCATCGGCATCGCTGCTCCAGCTGGTTTCGATCTGCGCCGGGTCCTGCAGGTAGCGCAGCAAGCGTTCATCGGCGCGGCTGATCACGCCATCCGGAACGCTGTAGCCCGCTTCGCTGGCGCGCAACAAGAAATCGGTGACGTAAGCGGTCAGCCAAAACTCTTCCTGACTCTCTTTGCTCCACAGGCCAAAGCTCCCGTTGCCACGCTGCATGCCAGCCAGACGCGCGATGCCGGTATCAATTGACGCGCGGCGCGCCTCATCGCTACTGGTTTTAATGCCCATCGCTGTCAGCTGCGCATGGTTGGTGAACACCGAGGGCCAAATGCCGCTGGCGGTCTGCTCCAGACAGCCGTAAGGATAGGCATACAGCGAGCTGATGAAGCTGGCGATATTCAGCGGTGGACGGTTGCTGAGTGACAGTTGTCCGCTCAGGGTATCCTGCTGTAGTCCATTAAAAGCACTCGCCATCACCTGCCAGTTCTGGCCGGTTTGCATCACGTTATCGAAGCTCAGCGTTTGCGCCGGATAAGCCGGGCGTACGCCAATTTTCCAACTGCGCTCACTCGCTGCCAGGGTTTCGCCCGGCAAACTCATGCCGGATACGTTGACCTGCACATTGCCTTCGCCAAAGCCGCCCTGCGCTTTCACCGGGATCTGCAGCGTGGTGCGTGCGCCTTTCGCTAGCTGCACGCTGGCGGGGATCTGGCCGTTAAGAGCAACCAGGCCGCTGGCGCTGACGTTAATTTTTAGCGTTTGCGCTTGATCGGTGAGATTGGTGAGATCCAGTGCCAGCGTGGATTGATCGCCGCTGGCAAGGAAGCGCGGCGTCGCCAGTTCGCTGATCAACGGTGCGGCAACCACCAGCTTGCGATCGGCAGCGCCAAAGCTATCGTCGCTCCAGGCCTGTGCCATTAAACGCAGCTCACCATTAAAAGCCGGGATCGGCAGTTCCAGCGTGCCTTCACCGTTGGCATCCAGCGTCACCGGCTGCAGCTGTTGTGCGATGATCTGCACGTCGGTAATCGGCTTTTTACCGCCGCGCGAAAGCGCGTCCGCCTCGTCGCCGTCACCGCCAAAGCGCAGCGCGGCCAGCTTGCCGCCGCCTTCAATTAGCTGACCAAATACATCGTATTGATCGGCGTTATAGCGCTTACGACCAAAGAAGGCGTCCCATGGGTTGGGGGTTTTGTAATCGGTGATGTTAAGCACGCCGCTGTCTACAGCAGACAGCAATACCTGAACCTGCTTCGGCAATGCGCCACCTTCACGGCTGGCTTTTACCTTCACTTTTAAGGTCTGCTCAGGGCGGATTTTATCCGGCGCGTCCAACGCTAAGCTGAGGCGGCGCGCTTCAGTGGCCATCGGCAGATGCAACAAGCCGACCGCACGTTTCGGCGTAACGCCGCTGGCTTTGTCGCCGTCACGTACTACGATGGCGCTGAGATAGAGATCGTGTCGCTGCCAGCTGTCGCTAATCGGCACATCAATGGTTGCGCCGCCCGCCGGAACATCTAACGGTTGCCACCACAGCGTGCCGCTGCTGGATTCCACCATCAGATAGCCTTTACCGGCGGCGGGTGATTCAAACTGCACATGCGCGGTGTCGCCCGCTTGATAGGCGGTTTTATCAATCTTCAGTTTGACCTGATCCGGACGCAGCGCGCCGGTGCCGTTGGTGTTGTCCTGCCAGCCATATCCGGCCTGGAACCGTACGCTGCTGATGATGTTGTCACCGGCATGTACTTCCAGACGATAGCTGCCCCACTCCACCGGGAAACTCACTTTCTGACTGCCGCCAGCGGGAAGAGTGATGCGCTGCTGCTCTTCCTGCAGATCTTTTTGATCGTAGCGCGATTGCCAACCTTCGCTGTCGGAGAAGCTCCAGTAATAGTCGCGGCGTTCGTGGATCAAGCGTACATCCAGATCCTGCGCCGCCAGTTTTTCACCCTGCGCATTTGCGTATACCACATCAAACTCGGCGAGGCTGTTTTCCGCCACCGTGGGCTCATCGTGATAGCGATCGGTACGATAGTCATATACCGATTCACTGTTAAACAGCGGACGAATCCCCGGCAGCGCAGGCGCGGGCCAGATTGCCTGGGTAGCGCGACGCGTCACCGGACGGCCGCCGGTTTCCAGCAGGCTGGCTTGCAGAATCAGGTTGAGCGGCGAATGGCTCTCCTTCCAGCTGCTCTCAACCTTAAGCTGCAGCTTTCCGCTCTCATCCAACTTCTCGTCTACGTCATCCAGCGTACGTTTCACATCTTCGGTGATGTCACCAAACTGATAACCCGGCAGCGCCGCAACCGCGTCACGCGCTGGGCGCAGGAACAGTTGCCCTTGTAATTCATTGCCAGCAGCAGGCGCGCCGTATAGATAGCGCCCGTCCACATCAAAGGTAACGTCTGCAGCCGGATTGAGCGGCTGCGCGTTGTTACTCAGCGCCAGCGCCATGCGCTCGGGTAGGAAATCTTCGACGTGGAACGGCCAGCTACGCGGCTGGTTGTCACCGCTGTTAATGCGCAGTGTCCATTCACCGGTCATGGCTGAGGGAGGTAACGCGAAGCGATGTTGATAAACGCCGTTGTCCGCTTGCCAGACGAAGGTTTGCGATACTTCACCATTCGGCTGCACCACTTCGGCTTTCACCGGCTGCGGCGGCAAAGGTTTACCATCAGCATCACGCAGTAGCGCATTGACGATCACCGTTTCACCGGGACGATAGAGATCGCGCGGGCCAAAGATGAAGAACTGTTTGTCATAGCCTTGCGGGCCATCAATCGGGAACTCCGCCAGATCCAGCGCGGGTCGAGCGAGATCGATCAGCGAAGTTTGGCCTTTTTGTGTTGCCAGTAGCAACTTGCCTTTGGCATGCGCGGGTAAACGCAAATGGCCGTTACGGTCGCTGGTACCGCTCGCCAGCTGCTTGCCCTTTTCATCCAGCAACTGCACGCTGACGTCATCAAGCGGTGCGCCATTAACCAGACTTTGGGCAAACAGCTCCAACTGATCAGGGAATTGGTGCAGCGACAGACCGATGTCGCTCAGGGTAAACAGTGTCGCCGGTTGCGTGTAGCTGTAAGTTCCAGCCTGTTTCATCACCGCCAGATACACGCCCGGCTGTTTTAGCGCCTCGACACCGCCCAGCGGCAGCTGCATTTTTTCGCGCGTGTTACGCGCCGGATTAAGATCGAAACGCCCGCTATAGACCAGATCGGCGTTTTTGAGCAGATCGCGTGATTCCCAGTACGAGATGTTATTGCCGTAATTCCACTGAGCGAGGAAATCCGCCAGCGTGGCCTTCTTCACGCGGAAGAAATCCACGTCGACGTTGTTCACATTCAGTGCCAGCACCGGTAATCCCTGTGTCAGGCGCAGCGGCAGCAGCGAACCGCGGCTGGCAAAACCCACCATCGGCTGGATATCACGCGTGGTCAGGGTCTGGCTAAAGGGCGCAGATAACGTGCTGCCATCGATCGCTTTGAGGCCAGCATCGACATTGACGGTCAATTTGCGAGAGGGTTCAGGATGGCGAAAACGTAGCGCTTTACCGTTTTGCGCCAGCTCCCAGCCGCCATCAACTTTGCCACTTTTGTCATCGATAATTTGCACGCGTGCCGCGAAATCCTGCTGGCTATCGAGCGGCGCGTTAAAGGTCAACACCAGCGCTGCGGCACCGTCGAGTTGCAGTTCGGAGAGATCGATAACGGAGAGTGATTTCTGCGTTGCTGTTGCGGCTGCAGTTTCCGCCGCGTAGAGCGTCGATGCTGTGCCGCCCACTAGTACACCACCGATCAGCATGCTGAGCAGCAACCGGTTAGAAGGTTTTGCCATGGTAAATCCCTCACCACTCTCAAGTTAAGAAAACGTAATGTTGCGCAATTTCACATCAACCCGCCAACTTTAGCAATCATGCCCTTGAGATAGCGTTCACATTCCCGGAGACTGGTCTTTTCCCGTTTGCTGAGAAGAGGTTGCTATGACAGCCATATTTGTGTCCGCCGATTGGTTGAAAGAACATTACAACGAGGAAACGTTGCAGGTTATTGACGCCCGCATGTTGCCACCCGGCCAGGAAGCCGTAAGGGATCTGAAGGCTGAATATCTTGCCGGCCATTTACCGAATGCACCGTTCTTCGATATCGAAGCGCTTTCAGATCATACCAGCCCCTATCCGCATATGATGCCGCGCGCCGAAGCCTTTGCGGTAGCAATGCGCGAGCTGGGCATCAGCCGGGATAAACATCTGGTGGTGTATGACGAAGGCAACCTGTTCTCCGCGCCGCGCGCGTGGTGGATGCTGCGCGCCTTCGGTTGTGAAAACGTGTCAATTCTCGCCGCGGGATTACAGGGCTGGAAGGCCGCCGGTTTCGAATTAGCCAGCGGGCCGGTTACTCTGCCAGAAGCGGAATTTGAGGCGACCTATGACAGTACGCAGGTAAAACGTCTGACCGACGTGCTGCTGATTAGCCATGAAGGCGGCGCACAGATTGTGGATGCGCGCGCGGCTAACCGTTTTAACGCCGAAGTAGATGAGCCGCGTCCAGGGCTGCTGCGCGGTCATATACCTCATAGCCTCAACGTGCCGTGGAACAGTTTGGTGGCGAACGGTGAACTGAAACCGGCGGCAGAACTGCGCGATTTGTTTGAAAAAGCAGGCGTGAAGCTGGATCAGCCGGTGATTGCCAGCTGTGGTTCCGGTGTGACGGCGGTGGTGGTGATTTTGGCGCTGACCTCACTTGGCGTACGCGATGTGACGCTGTACGACGGTTCGTGGGGGGAATGGGGCAGCCGCGACGATTTACCGATTGAGAAGTGATGATCAGGTCGCCATGAATGGCGCCCCTACATCTAAGGTGCGCATTCATGCGCACCAGGCAATACATCAAATAATCCGCTGGCTGCCTTTGAAATCGCGCAGGAAACTGCCCCAGCGACGCTCGTAAAAAGGCGTAATGTGGGCAGTAAAGAAATGGCTGACGCCGCGATCTTCACTCACCACTTCACAGATATCAATCGGTGCATCGTCGGCGAGCGTATCGGTTGCCACCCCGCCCGCTGCCTGAATAATCTCATCAATATCGCTATCCGCTTCGATGCCAATCAATAGATTCGGCTCTTCCGCTGCGCTTTCACGAATGCTGGCAACGTAAGCACGGCGCACCTGCTTATACTTGGCAAACAGCTGCGTCAGCGAATCAATCATCTGCGCCGGTGGCTCTGCCACTTCGGAGAGCAGCAGCGCTTGTCCGCCTTCCAGCACGGTTTGCTGACTCAGCGCACTGCCCTCTTCACTCAGCAAATGGGCAATTTCGCCCGGCGAAAACTCTTTGCCGGCAGGCAGTTTCGCATTGAGAAACAGCGTGTCGCCCTGTGTAATCTCAAACAGCGTACGCACCGGCATGCGCAGATACGGCTGTTCACCTTTGATCGCCTCGCCCATCGCTTCTTCGGAAGTGAAGAACGGGATTACGCTGCCGCCGCCCTCTTTTTCCCAGTGCTGTAACTCAACCGGTGAGGTGGCATCAAACTGTTCGGCAGGACTTTCGCCAGGTACCCAAACATCGGCTTCCAGCAGCAGTTGGAAAAATTCCGGACGGTGCGCAGGCTCAGTGGCGGCCAACTTCAGCACCTCTTCAAGACGGTTACTCATGTAGTCATTTCCAAAAAAAGCAGGCCTGCGCCTGCCGTGATGGGGATTATTTCAGCAATAGATTGGCGACGGTACGCACACCTAAACCGGTTGCACCGGCGGACCACTGATCCACCGCACCTTTGCGATAGGTGGCAGAGCAGTCAATATGCAGCCAGCCCTGCTGGTATTTGCTGACGAAATGCGACAGGAACGCGGCCGCGCTGCTGGCACCCGCCGCGTGTGACGGGCTGGCGATGTTATTCAAGTCGGCAAAGTTCGAAGGCAAATGGCTCCGATGGAATTCCGCCAGCGGCAGACGCCAGAAGGCTTCGTTCTCACCGGTTGCGCTGCCGAGCAGCGATTCGGCCAGCACATCGTCAAAGGTAAATAGCGCGTGGTAATCGTTGCCCAAGGCCGTTTTTGCTGCGCCCGTCAGCGTGGCGGCATCAATCAGCAGCTCTGGATTTTGCTCGCTGGCATCGATCAGGCCATCGGCCAGCACCAGACGGCCTTCCGCATCGGTGTTCATTACTTCAACGGTTTTACCGTTGCGATAGCGGATGATGTCACCCAGACGGAACGCGTTGCCGCTCACCATGTTGTCTGCGCAGCACAGGAACAGTTTCACGCGCTTGTTCAGACCACGCGAAATCGCTAACGCCAGTGCGCCGGTCAGCGTTGCCGCGCCGCCCATGTCGGACTTCATTGAATCCATAAAAGCGCTCTGCTTCAGGCTGTAACCGCCGGTATCAAAAGTAATACCTTTACCCACCAGACACGCATAAACCGGTGCAGCTTCATCGCCGGTTGGGTTGAAATCAAGCGCCAGCAGTACCGGTACGCGCGAGGAACCACGCCCAACGGTGTGGATGCCGGCATATCCCTGCTCGCGCAGATCGTCACCTTTGGTAATGCGGTAGCTCACCGCTTTGCCGCCGACTTCGCTAATCAAATCAACCGCGTTATGCGCCAGCTGCTCGGGGCTGAGATCTTCCGCCGGCAGGTTGATGGTGTCGCGAACCCAATCAACGATCTTCAAACGACGCTCAAATTCAGCTTGATCGGCTTCATTGAATTCCGGCCACTCGACCTGGCGCTTGCCTTTCGGGCTACGATAGCCTTGCCAGAATGCCCAGCATTTTTCCAAATCCCAGCCTTCGCCGTGCAGCGCAACGTGGCGAATGCCCTGACCGTCCAGCTTGCGCCCGGCGCGCTGGATGCTCATCAGCGCGTCGGCGCCAGTCAGGTGAACGGTCATGCCACTTTCGTTGCTGCTCAGCAATGCTTTGTCACCCCAGCGCGCGTCGGCGGCCTGGGAGCTGAGCGTAATTATCATCGGTTGTGTTGTCATCGCGTGGCTCCGTTTGCGTTAGGTGTCACCTTGCGCCAGAACCGGCGCAAGGGGTGCATGAATTAGCGGGAGGTTGCCGCAGGCGATACTGCCCGCAGGCGCGTTACCGCTTTATTAACCAGCTCGATAGCGTACTCAATTTCTTCTGCGCTTGTGAAACGTCCGAGCGAAAAACGCAGCGAGCTGTGTGCCAGCTCCTGCTCAACGCCCATTGCGCGCAGTACATATGAGGGTTCGAGACTGGCCGAGGTACAGGCGGAACCGGATGAGAGCGCCAGATCTTTCAGCGCCATAATCAGCGATTCGCCATCAACGTGGGCAAAACTGATATTGAGGATGTTTGGTGCGCCCTGTTCGAGCGAACCGTTGAGGTTCACATTACCCAGTTTACTGATGCCGCTCCACAGACGCTGGCGCAGCTCAGCCAGACGCGCCATTTCGCTGCTCATCTCTTCACGCGCAATGCGATAGGCTTCGCCCATGCCAACAATCTGGTGCACCGGCAAAGTGCCTGATCGCATACCACGCTCGTGTCCACCACCGTGCATCTGCGCATCGATTTGCAGACGCGGTTTACGTCGCACCCACAACGCACCGATGCCTTTGGGGCCATAGAGCTTGTGCGCCGAGAACGACATCAAATCCACCGGCAGTTCACTGACGTTAATCGGTAACTTGCCGACGCTTTGGGTGGCATCAACGTGGAACAGCACATCTCGCGCATGGCACAGCGCGCCGAGGGCAGCGATATCCTGAATCACACCGGTTTCATTATTAACGTGCATCAGCGACACCAGCACCGTATCGTCGCGCAGTGCAGATTCAAGCATCTGCGGCGTGACAATGCCGTCGCTGCCCGGCTGTAAGAAAGTGACATCAAAGCCTTCATGCGCCAGCTGCAAACAACTGTCGAGCACCGCTTTGTGTTCGGTTTGGCTGGTAATGATGTGTTTGCCGCGCGCCTGATGGAATTGTGCTGCTCCCTTAATTGCCAGGTTATCAGCTTCTGTTGCGCCAGAGGTAAAAACGATTTCACGCGGATCGGCATTGACCAGCTCAGCAATTTGATTGCGAGCAACATCAACGGCCTCTTCAGCCTGCCAGCCAAAACGGTGAGAACGGGAAGCGGGGTTACCGAAGGTGCCATCCATGGTGAGGAACTGCATCATTTTGGTGGCAACACGTGGATCGGCAGGCGTGGTGGCTGCGTAATCCAGGTAAATCGGTAATTTCATTGCGCTAAAACTCCGTATAAAAAATCATACGTCTTTATAGCATGCTTCGGCCTAACCTACCTTAGCAGGAAAGGCCGAAGTGAGATCAATTACGCGCGGAGATTAACGTTGATGGTTTCTTGCACACGATGCTGCTGGAAGCGGCGATTATCGATCGCGTTCTGGCGATCGGCAACATCGAGGATTTCCTGATTATTCACCAGTTCCGCCAGCGTGATGTTGTTAAGGAAGTCGCTGATGCGCTCACTCAGATCGCGCCACAGAACGTGCGTCAGGCAACGCTCGCCGCCCTGGCAGCCTTCTTTACCCTGGCATTTGGTGGCGTCGACAGATTCATCAACGGCGGTGATTACCGCACCCACGGCAATGGCGCCAGAGTCTTTACCTAACAGATAACCGCCGCCCGGACCACGAACGCTGGCCACTAAGCCATGCTTACGTAAGCGTGAGAATAACTGCTCCAGATAGGATAGCGAAATGCCCTGACGCTCAGAAATGTCAGCTAGCGGCACAGGGCCTTCGTGTGAGTGCAGTGCAACGTCCAGCATAGCGGTTACGGCATAACGTCCTTTGGATGTCAGTCTCATAGCATACAACCTCGTAAGCGTCCGTCCGGTTATCGGCGGGTTATCTGATGAATTGACGCCAGTCTGACATTCCCGAGTAAAACGGTCAACTATTTAACCAAGTAATTTACTCAACTATTTAACCAACTGTTTCACTCAACTATTATCCCCATTACCTTTGCGCTTTTCGAATGAGGCCATCATGCCGCGCAGGATATTCAGCTCATCGCGTTCCGGACGTGCGCGCGTGTATAAACGACGCAGCTTGCTCATCACCTGGCTTGGCGTGCCTTCACGAATAAAACCGCTGTTCAACATCATCTTCTCAATGTGCTGATAGAAGCGCTCCAGATCGTCGACCAATGGATACGGGGATTCTTCAGGCTCGGCAACCGGCGCCGCTTTATCTTGCGCGTCCAGCCACGCCATCCGCACTTCGTAAGCGATGATCTGTACTGCCATCGCCAGATTTAGCGAGCTGTATTCCGGATTGGCCTGAATCGCCACATGGTAATGACACTTCTGCAACTCTTCGTTGGTCAACCCCACACGCTCACGGCCAAATACCAGCGCAACCGGTGCCTGCTGGCCCTCTTCCACGCTTTTAATGCCGCACTCACGCGAGTCAAGCATGGGCCACGGCAGGGAACGCGAACGGGCGCTGGTGCCGACGACTAAACTACAACCGGCAATGGCTTCATCCATGGTATCGACAATGCGCGCATTGCCAATGACATCGCTGGCGCCGGCGGCGAGGGAAATGGCCTGAGAATCAGGTTTTACCAACGGGTTGACCAGATAAAGGTTGGTTAAACCCATGGTTTTCATGGCGCGTGCGACAGAGCCCATGTTGCCGGTGTGAGACGTTTCTACCAGTACGATTCGGATATTTTGCAGCATAATTAGAGGCGATCAGGGAAATGATGGCGCGCATCCTAACATAAAAGGAGGACATTTGCTGAACACACTGATATACTCCGCGCCGTTTTCCCCGTTCTTTAACATCCAGCGAGAGATACCGATGCATCCGATGCTCAACATCGCCGTGCGCGCAGCGCGCAAGGCCGGAAATTTAATTGCCAAGAATTACGAAACCCCGGACGCTGTCGAAGCCAGCCAAAAAGGCAGCAACGACTTCGTTACCAATGTTGACCGCGACGCAGAACGTCTGATTATCGAAGTAATTCGTAAATCGTACCCGAAACACACCATCATCACCGAAGAAAGCGGTGAACTGGCGGGCGAAGATCAAGACATTCAATGGGTAATCGATCCGCTGGATGGCACCACCAACTTCATTAAACGTTTACCCCACTTCTCAGTATCTATCGCTGTGCGCATCAAAGGCCGCACCGAAGTGGCTGTGGTTTACGATCCCATGCGCAACGAACTGTTCACCGCTGTACGCGGTCAGGGCGCACAGCTGAACGGTTATCGTCTGCGCGGCAGCACCGCTCGCGATCTGGACGGCACCATTTTGGCTACCGGCTTCCCGTTCAAGCTGAAGCAGCATGCCACTCCTTACATTAATATCGTAGGCAAACTGTTCACCCAGTGTGCAGATTTTCGTCGCACCGGTTCGGCTGCGTTGGATCTGGCTTACACGGCGGCTGGACGCGTGGATGGTTTCTTTGAAATTGGCCTGAAGCCGTGGGATTTTGCGGCGGGCGAACTGCTGGTACGCGAAGCGGGCGGCCTGGTGACTGACTTTACCGGCAACCACGGTTACCTGATGTCAGGTAACATTGTCGCCGGTAACCCACGCGTGGTTAAAGCGATGCTGGCCAACATGCGTGAAGAATTAAGTGAAGCGCTGAAGCGCTAAGTAAGAGAAGGCGGCTGAATCAGCCGCCTTTTTTATTACCGACGTTCGTGACTTAATACCTGATGCGGCTGTGTCTTACGACCAATCCGCCCCAAAACGCCCGCCAGAACCGCTTCGATGATCAGCATAAAGAAGGTAAACCAGCTTGCTTTTGCCGTTGCCGCAGCCGCTTTCTCAGCAACTTCACGTGCTTTCTGCTCCGCTTGCTGTTTCAACTGCTGATACTGCTGTACGGCTTTTTGGTAACTTTGCTCGGTCTGCGTAACAATTTGATCAACTTCCTGATCGCTTTTACCGGTACGAGCTTTAATAATATTTTTCAGTGCGTCGCGATCGGCCGCTTGTAAGGTATCGGAATGACGACTCATTACCCCTTTCAGCCAATTTGCCAGATCGGTATCCGCATTTTGTGGATTTTGCGCGCTTTGTTTCGCCTGATCCTGCGCATTATTTGCTTCGCTATTTACCTCTTTTTGTAAATTCTCAGGTTGCAATTCCGGCTTACCCGTCTGACGAAGGGTCGTTTGCAGTTCATTCTTTAAATCATCCAGATTAATGTTATTTTCCTGAAGCTGTTGTTTTGCCATATTGGTTACCGATGGCGCAACGGCTGAAATTCCACTGCCTACGGCATTAACACCCGCACCTAAAATATTAAAAGCACCGCCAATAATACCGGTTGCTAAGGTTATCGCCAGCCACAGGGTTAAAATGGTACTCACACCAAACATCAATAACCCATGTAGTGCGCCCTCCCGTTGCGCCAGCCGTCCAGCGACATAGCTACCTACACCAATCGCCAACAGCATACTTACGCCGGTCCAAATTAACGCCCCCGTGCCCAGATGTTGCAGCGGATTTTGTTCCTGTTGCGGATCGATGGATGTCGCGCCAATGGCTGTACCTAAAATACCTAATAATATATGGATGATTAGCGCAGCGATAACGCCGGCAAATACTGCGCTCCAGGAAATACGTTTCAACGGTAAACCGACATGGGCTTCATGCACAGTTTCCACGCTGCCATTATTAATCCGAGATTCAGGCATCGTTCTCTCCTCGCAAAATATCACGATAATTTTTTATTATTGCTAAATGGACCAGAAGTCTCACTGGTGTAATTGAGCTTAGTAAGAGAACGCTATTTTCACCAGATAACGACGAATGAGATATTTAATTATATGAAGTAGAGAACAAAAATAAACGCAGCGGAAGGATGTTCCCGCCGCGCTTATTATTTTTTTACTTAAATGAAAGGACGAATTCCGCCGCCAATACCCGGCGAAGCACTTTGCCACAAAGCAACGCCTGCAGCGATTAATAGCACGCTTCCCAATAAAGCGAGCAGCGGCATCAGCAGCTTTGCTGACTGGCCGGTGCCACGTGAATTTCCTAAACGTAGCGCCAGTGTACGTGAACACTGCACCAATAAACCCAGTGCCGAAACGGTTAATGCCGTGCCCGCCGCCATCGCCACGGCTGATGCCACACCCCAGACATAAACACCAATTACTTTAGAAAACAGCAGCATCATAATGGCACCGGAACAGGGCCGCAGCCCCATGGAGAGCACCACCAGCGCCTGCGTTTTAGCGCTCACTGCCTTGTCCATCTGCGCCGCCGTTGGCAGATGCGCGTGGCCGCAACCGCAGTGTTCATCATGCTGATGCTGCAGATGAATCGCTCGAATCTGCATTCTCTGCGCAGGACGTAAATATTGGCTCAGCAAACGTAGTGCACGCCAGCCTACCCACACGCCAAGCGCAATCACCAGCAGATAACTGCCCTTCTCCAGCCAGTAGCTGCCGAGATGCAGCTGACGTGATGAGGTCTGCAGCACCACCAGCATCATCGTGACTAAACCGATCGCCACGCCGCCCTGTAACAATGCCGCCAATAGCGTCAGCTTCAGGCTGGTTTTGAGCTTCGCGGGATGCGTTGCGAGAAACGTACTGATCACCACTTTGCCATGCCCCGGGCCAAGCGCGTGAAGCACGCCGTACGCCAGGCTAAACAGCATCAGCGTTCCCCCCGCCTGCTGCGGTTTTTCAGCCACCTGTTGCAAGAGTTGCGTCATCTCGCGATTGAGAACTTTTTGCCACAGCACGCTTTGCAGCAAAATTTGCGTCCAATGCTGCCAAAGCAGCACGCCAGCCAGCAGCAGCAGCACCGCCATTAGCCACAGCGGCCATAGACGACGTGAAGGAGAAGAAATCAATGACATGTCAGGGTTACCGTTTGGGCAAATTGCTGGCCGAGATCCATATCTTCCGGCGGCGCATCGGCCTTATCCAGCGACAGCGCATACTGCTTGAGCGAGTCATCGGGTTTAGGCGTATGCAAATCGATTTGGCAGTGTGATTTAACGGTGTCGTCCATGGTTAATGCCTGCGGATTGTCGTAATACATATCCACGAAATAGCTTGGATCAAACGTCTGAATGCGATACTGCTTCGCGCTTAATGACTGCGGCTCCCCCAGCGGCACAATAAACTCCAGCACCGCTTTGTTACCCGCGCGCGACAAGTTGTACTCCTTCGGCAAGTTGAGGAATTTAACCCGATTTTTGTCTTGCCACACTTCGGTGAAATAGTGCTGACCCAGCACATTAGCCATCACCTGCGCCGCCAGCTTTTTCCACACCACGTCGCCGGGCTTCGCTTTTCCTGCGTCGTAGAGCAGGTCAGCCGAGGTGATTTCATCCATGGTCCAGACCATTTTCATACCACTTAAACGATCGTTTTCACTGATGAACTGGGTTTTCATATCAATAAAGCTATGCGGATGAGACCAGGCTAGCGTGCTGAATAACAGCGTAAACGTAATGAGAGCAATTTTCATGTGTTATAACGTAACAATTTTAAAGTGAAGTGGAGAGTGGTCCAGAAAAATTGTGACCCGCCCTAAAGCTCTGAACAAAAGTCACGACAAAGTACAGGGCTACCACGTGGAGTTAGCTATTCTTAGCTCAAAAATGACCTGCGGATTAACCCTTGATGAGTTCTGCACCTTCTTCTGCACCACTCTTCAGCCGTTCCCAGCGTCGTTGTCATCTGCTACTGCTGCTATTTCTGCCCGCTCCCGCGTTGACGCTTGAAAAGCTCTGCCAGTTAAATGGCGTGGCGCCTGTTGTCGCCAGACAGGATATCGCGGATGTGGGAGAGGAGATACAGCGTTACCATCAACTGGAGCTACACCAGATGGTAGATGGCAGCTTCCGCATTCACGGGACGGAACTGGACAGGCGACTCTGCCTGATCCACTGGCTGCGACGCGCGCTGCGTTTGTCGCAGGATTTCGTCTGCGAGCATTTTGCCCCGGTTCTGCGCCAGCGCCTGAAAGTATTGAAAATTGAGAAAGCGCTCTGGGATGAAACCAATCTGCAGGCGTTAATTCAGCACTGTAGCCTGCGACTCGCGCGTGAGTTTAGCCCACGCGATCGTCTGTTTTTGCAGATCTTTATGAAGTATTCCCTGTGCCAGCGCCAAAACGCCATCTTTAGCGAGGCGCAGCGCGCGTGGCTGGCAGAGAAGATAGAACGAAGCGCCGCTGATGATGTTATCCACCATTGGCAGAAACGCTGCCATATAGCGCCTGATGTGAGCGAAGCCGATTTCTGGACGCTGCTGTTTAGCCTGATTCACGCGCCTGATGGTGCGCAGCTCCGCGATCCTCAGGCGGTGAAACTGATGGGTGCGGTACACGCGCTCATTGCACGCTTTGAACAATTGGCGCAGACGCAGTTTAGGAATCAGCCTGAGCTCACCCTGCAACTCTTTACCCATCTGGCGCAGGCGCTGGACCGCAGCCATTTCGCTATCGGTATCGATAACAGCGTGGCGTTGGATGTGGCACGGCTTTACCCACGCCTGCTGCGCACTACGGAGCGCGCACTGCAGCATTTCAGCAGTGATTTTGGCACGCGTTTTAGCGCTGAGGAAGTGAGCCTGGTGGCGGTGTTATTTGGTGCCTGGCTGATGCAGGAAAGTGCGCTGCAGGAAAAACAGGTCCTGCTGCTGACCGGCGCAGATTCGGCGCTGGAAGAGCTGCTGGAGCAGCAGCTACGTGAGATGACGCTGTTGCCGATCAACATCACTTATCAAGACGTGATGCACTTTCAGCGTGAAGGGGCATCACGTGATATTGCGCTGGTCATCACGCCCTATGCTATCTCGTTACCGCTTTTTTCACCGCCGCTGATTCATGCCGAGCTGCCGCTGAGTAGCCATCAGCAGCAGCGCATTCGCCAGCTGCTGGAGACTTAAGCCACGCGCGGGCGCAGGAACAGTGCCGGAAGCGCCACGAGGGCCATTACCCAAAACAGGTGTCCTTGCAGATGGGTGAAAAGTACGCCGCAAATCATCGTCATTACCGCAATACCGCCGCCCATCGCCAGCGCGGAGTAAAGCGACTGCAAACGAATCACTTCTGCGCCTTTGCGTGCGGCAATAAAGCGCATCGCAGCCAGGTGGCAAACGGTAAAGCTGCCACAGTGCAGAATCTGCGCCACGATCAGCAGCGGCAACGCCGTGCTGGAACCGAGCAACGTCCAGCGCACAATGGCGCATACGCCAGACAGCAGTAATAGATCGCGCGCGGTCCAGCGGCGGAACAGCTTGCTGCTGAGGGCAAAAACAACGATTTCGGCCACCACGCCCAGCGACCACAAATAACCGACAATCGACGCTGAATAGCCACTCTCTTGCCACCAGATAGCGCTAAAACTGTAATAGGCTGCATGCGCGCCCTGCAATAACGTTACGCACAGCATGAAACGCCATACGGCATTTTCACGCAGCAGCTCACGCCATGCTTGCCAGCCTCCGTCGGTCGTTGCCTGACGTTCATTGCCTTGTGGCTTCGTCGCTGGCGTTAACATCATGCCGCCTAACATGCTCATCGCCCCCAATGACAGCAGCACGAGAATCGCCTTTGATGAAAAGGCGCTGACTAACATGCCGGTCAAGGCGGAACTGATGACAAATGCCAGCGATCCCCAAAGGCGAACCGGGCCGTAAGCCAGGCCGATTTGCTGGGTCCAGGTTGCGGCTAATGCGTCGCTGAGGGGCACCAAAGGCGAGAAAAACAGGTTAAAGCCCACCATGACTAACAGCAGCCACATCCACTGCTGTCCAATCCAATAGCCGATCGCAAACAGACATGTCATTAACGCCAGCAGGCGTAGCGCGGTGATGAGCTGCGAAGGATTTTTCACCTGGGAAGCAATCAGCAAACTCCCCACAAAACGAGCCACCATGCCGCAACCAATGAGCAGGCCAATTTTTTCGGCATCCAGACCGGTACCTTTTAGCCAGACGCTCCAGAAAGGCAGGTAAATACCGTAGCAAAAGAAGTAAGTAAAGTAGCCTAATCCAAGCCATTTGGCCGAGCCGATTGCCATATTCCCTCCAGCAAAAAATGCTGCTCAGCAGCATGAGTGGCCGCTACTTTGTCAGAGCCCCGCGGCCACGGCAATAAAAAAAGGATGGCTTACGCCATCCTTTTTATACCGCATCGGCAAGCGTAAAACTTACGCGTATACCGGCAGACGGGTGCAGATATCCAACACTTTCTGCTTAGTGCGTTCGATAGTTGCTTCGTCGTTAATGTTGTCCAACACGTCGGCGATCCAGCCCGCTAATTCACGGACTTCAGCTTCTTTGAAGCCGCGACGGGTAACGGCTGGAGTACCAATACGGACGCCAGACGTCACGAATGGGCTTTTCGGATCGTTTGGTACGCTATTTTTGTTTACGGTAATGTTGGCGCGGCCCAGAGCAGCATCCGCTTCTTTACCGGTCAGATTTTTGCTTACCAAATCGATCAGGAACAAGTGGTTGTGCGTGCCACCCGAAACGATGTTGTAGCCGCGCTCAAGCAGTACTTCCACCATCGCTTTGGCATTCTTAGCAACCTGCTGCTGATAAGTTTTGAACTCTGGCTCCATCGCTTCTTTGAACGCCACCGCTTTACCAGCAATCACGTGCATCAAAGGACCACCCTGACCGCCCGGGAACACCGCGGAGTTCAGTTTTTTGTACAGCTCTTCGTCACCGTTTTTCGCCAGGATCAGGCCGCCACGTGGACCCGCCAGGGTTTTGTGGGTGGTCGAAGTGACGATGTGTGCATGTGGAACAGGGTTTGGATAGACATCTGCCGCGATCAGACCCGCAACGTGTGCCATGTCAACGAACAGGTACGCGCCAACGCTGTCAGCGATTTCACGCATTTTGGCCCAGTCGCAAATGCCAGAGTAGGCAGAGAATCCGCCTACGATCATTTTCGGCTTGTGGGTTTGCGCCAGCTCAGCCAGTTCGTCGTAATTGATTTTGCCGGTTTCATCGATGCCGTAAGGGATAACGTTATACAGCTTGCCAGACAAGTTAACCGGAGAACCGTGCGTCAGGTGACCACCGTGCGCCAGGTTCATACCCAGGATGGTGTCGCCCGGCTGCAGCAGCGCGGTATATACCGCGAAGTTAGCCTGAGAACCCGAGTGCGGCTGCACGTTAGCGTAATCTGCGCCGAACAGCGCTTTAGCACGATCAATTGCCAGCTGCTCAACGATATCAACGTATTCGCAGCCGCCGTAGTAGCGCTTGCCCGGGTAGCCTTCAGCATATTTGTTGGTGAGCTGTGAACCTTGTGCCTGCATTACGCGTGGGCTGGTGTAGTTTTCAGAAGCAATCAGTTCAATGTGCTCTTCCTGACGCACTTTCTCTTGCTCCATCGCCTGCCACAACGCGGCATCATAATCGGCAATGTTCATATCACGCTTTAACATCCGGACTCTCCTGACTCAGCTTACTTTTTAACGGCAGTTTAGGCCCCGGCAAAGGGGCGAAGGCGAACAGTGTAAACGGTTTTGCCAGGTGACGGTAGCGCCAACACCCTCTTTTTGCGCAATCGATTGGCATGGCATTGGAACGGGTTTTTTACGCTTTTTTTGCAGCCAGTAAATCATGATATTTCCTCACTCTCATCCCGATAAAATTTCAGGTTTGCGGCCCAGCCCGCACCTTTTTTGCTTAATCCTTAATCATTACGAGGGATTTACAGGCGCTTAGATTGAACTTAAGATGCATTTAAAATACATGTTTAAATTCACCCTAAGGATTTCACCATGCTTGATGCCCAAACTATCGCCATTATCAAATCGACCTTGCCTGCTATAGCGCAAATCGGCCCCCAGCTTACCGGCCATTTTTATCAGCGCCTGCTGACGCAGCATCCCGAATTGAAAAATGTGTTCAACATGAACAATCAACGCAGTGGTAATCAACGGGAAGCGCTGTTCAATGCGATCGTCGCTTATGGCAGCAATCTGGAAAATCTGGCCGTACTGCTGCCTGCAGTAGAAAAAATTGCCCAGAAGCATGCCAGCTTAAATATTCAGCCCGATCAGTACGCCATCGTCGGAGAAAATTTGTTGGCAACCATTGATGAGCTGCTGCATCCGGGTGAAGAGGTGTTAACCGCGTGGGGTAAAGCTTATGGCGTGCTGGCGGATGTGTTTATTCAGCGAGAAGAAGCCATTTATCGTGAATCCGAAGAGAAAATAGGCGGCTGGCGCGGCGCGCGTGATTTCCGTATTCGCGCCATCAAACAGGAAAGCTCCGTGATCAAACGCTTTGAGCTGGTGCCAAATGATGGCATGCCGGTGGCGGCCTTTCTGCCCGGCCAATATCTGGCCATTAGCCTGCATCCAGCGGGCAGTGAAAATATCCAGCACCGCCAGTATTCTTTAACGCATCAGCCTAACGGCAAATTTTATCGAATTGCCGTGAAGCGCGAAGCCTTAGGCAGCGTCTCGGGCTGGCTGCACGATAACGCGCGGGTCGGAGATATTTTGCAGTGCGCTGCGCCAGCTGGCGATTTCTTCCTGCAGGCGCACCCTACGACGCCCGTTACGCTGATTTCGGCTGGCGTTGGTCAAACGCCCATGCTGGCGATGCTGGCAAATCTTGCCGAGCAACAACACCCTGCCGCAGTCAACTGGCTGCACGCGGCTGAAGCGGGTTCACAACACGCATTTGCTGAAGAAGTGCAGGCACTCGGTGCACGTCTGCCAAACTTCACGCCATACATCTGGTATCGCCAGCCGGCAGCCACCGATGCCGGGCGCTTTGATGCGCAAGGCTTGATGGATCTGGCGAGTATCTCTTCCGCACTCAATCAGGCCGATCGTCAATTCTGGATCTGCGGCCCGCTGTCGTTCATGCAGTTTGTCGCACGTCAGTTAATTGATGCGGGTGTAAACGCCGATCGCATTCACTACGAAGTGTTTGGCCCACACAAAGTGTTGTAAAACAAAAAGCCTGCGCAAGGCAGGCTTTTTCAGGTAATGCGCGGAGGGGCTTAAATTGCCTCTTCGTCCTCTTCACCGGTACGAATACGTACCACGCGCGCCACGTCGAAGACAAAGATTTTGCCATCACCAATTTTGCCGGTTTGCGCGGTTTTCATAATGGTTTCTACGCAGGTGTCGACGATGTCGTCACCCACCACCATTTCGATTTTCACCTTTGGCAGAAAATCGACCATGTACTCGGCACCGCGATACAGTTCAGTATGGCCCTTCTGACGCCCAAAACCTTTCACTTCACTGACGGTCATCCCGGTGATGCCTACCTCGGCTAAAGCTTCACGTACATCATCGAGTTTGAATGGTTTGATAATTGCATCGATCTTTTTCATGACAGATCCTTTTTAACTCCCTCCATGATGGACGGATACCGTTAGTATAATTGTTCCTGACGCTGCCGCAGCAAGCTACTCTTTAAATTCGCTGGCGTCCAATTCATGGCGCGACAGCAGCTTATAGAATTCAGTACGGTTACGTCCAGCCAGACGCGCGGCGTTAGTCACATTTCCTTTGGTCATCTGCAGCAGCTTGCGCAGATAGTTCAGCTCAAATTGATTGCGTGCCTCAACGAAAGTAGGCAACGCAGTATTTTCTCCGGCCAGCGCCTGCTCCACTAGCGCATCCCCGATCACCGGTGCGGTACTTAGCGCTACGCACTGCTCAATCACATTCACCAGCTGGCGTACATTACCCGGCCACGACGCGCCCACCAGCCGTTTCATGGCATCGACAGAGAAACTGCGCACAAAGGGTTTATGGCGATCGGCGGACTGACGCAGCAGATGATTGGCCAAGAGCGGGATATCTTCCGCGCGCTCATGCAGCGCGGGAATTCTGAGATTTACCACATTGAGGCGATAGTAAAGATCCTCGCGGAAACTTTTTTTCTCCATCGCTTTCGGCAAGTCGCGATGCGTCGCCGAAATAATACGCACATTAATAGTTAAATCGCGGTTGCTGCCTAGCGGGCGCACTTTGCGCTCCTGCAGAACACGCAGCAGTTTCACCTGTAGCGCCTGCGGCATATCACCAATTTCATCAAGGAATAGCGTGCCGCCTTCCGCAGCCTGGAACAAGCCTTCGCGTGCGCTAACGGCACCGGTAAACGCGCCTTTGGCGTGGCCAAACAGCTCAGATTCCAGCAGTTGCTCCGGCAGCGCGCCGCAGTTAATCGCAATAAACGGTTTTGTCGCGCGCGGGCTGGCCGCATGAATCGCCTGCGCCAATACCTCTTTACCGGTGCCGCTTTGACCATTGATCAAAATACTGACGTCGGATTGCGCCACCATATGTGACTGCTCCAGCAGGCGCAGCATTTGCGGATTACGCGTCACAATCGCTTCACGCCATCCCTCATCGCCGATGGGCGCACGCTGCGCCAGCGCTTCATCAATCGCTTTGTAGAGCGCATCACGGTCCACCGGTTTTGTCAGAAAGCTAAACACGCCTTGCTGGGTCGCCGAGACGGCTTCCGGAATCGAACCGTGGGCGGTGAGGATGATGACCGGTAATCCCGCGTGACGTTTCTGGACTTCGCCGAACAGAGCCAGACCGTCCATCTCATCCATGCGCAGGTCGCTTATCACTAAATCGACCTTCTCTTTTTGCAGATGACGCAACGCTTCCGGACCACTGGCCGCCGTCGCCACCTGATAACCTTCACTGCTCAGACGCATACCGAGCAATTTCAGTAAGCCCGGATCGTCATCCACCAGCAGTAAGCGTGCGGCTTGTTTCATGATTACTGATCCTCACTTTGCACATCGCTACCGTGCGATGTGTCGCTGCTGTCTGCGGCTTTGCGCGATGACAACTGGCGTTCAATATCCGTTAAACGCTCGAGTTTGCGTTGGGTATCCGCCAGTGACTGACGCATTTTGGTTTGCTGCTGACGCAGGTTATCCATTTCAGCATCATTGCTCTGCTGCAGGGCAGCGTAACGTCCACGCGCTTCACTCAGCTGCAGCTGGGCCGCTTGATTACTGCGCCACAGCTGCAGCAACGGCCGAACTGACGCCGGATAAAAGGTGCCGTAACTATCTAAGGTATCGACATAAGAGCGGCGCTCAACCGGCGTCACGTTGCCGTTCGACAGTAAGATGCCTTGCTTAAAGGCGCGCGCCCATCCCTGTACCGGCCAGCGACGCGCTTCGGCGCGCGCTTCAGCAGGTGATAAGCGCTCTGCACAATCAATGGCGCGCTGCCAGTAAAGCGGGTTGCTTACAGCGGCTGGCGTTTCGATTTGCCACAGGTTTTGGCAATCGGTCGCCAGATAATCGGGCAGACGCACGTCCGGCTCAGGCAAGCTGGCGCCATTATGCTGCGCAGGATCGCGTGAGGGGGCCTGGCAGGCGCTAAGGCCCAACGCCAGCAATGCACAGCTCACAAATTTGCATAGGGTTAATTTCATTAATCAGGCATTCCCGGCGCTGGTCGTCAAAATTATACGAAAACAGACATCCGCATCCTTGCGCGTTACCAACTGCAAATCACCTTGCATCCTGCGCAGGCAATCTTTGGCAATGCTTAAACCTAGCCCACTGCCTTTAACCGGCCCTTTACGCTGTTGGCTGCCCTGATAAAAGGGCTCGAAAATCATCGCCTGCTCTTCAGCCGGAATTGGTGTGCCGGTGTTTGCCACCTCAATCCACACCTGGTTGCCTTTCTGCTGGCTCTGCAGCCAGATGTTACCGGATTCGCTGCCGTAGTTCACGGCGTTCGAATAGAGGTTATCAATGACGCGCTGCAGCAGCGTGGCTTCCGCCAGGCAGTGATGAACTTGCAAATCTACGTGCGTTGTCATTGCTCGCGCGTTAGCCGGCAGTGAATGTACTTTCAGCACCGCAGCGATGATGTCATTTAACGCAACCGGTTCCAGCGTCAGGGGGCCATCGGCCAGCTTGCGGTTGTAATCCAGCAATTGTTCAATCAGCCGCTGTAAATGACGGCTGCTGGTATCGAGTATCGCCACCACTTCCTGCTGCTCGGCATTCAGCGGTCCAGCGACCTGATCGGCCAGGAGTTCTGTCCCTTCGCGCAGGCTGGCGAGCGGCGTTTTCAGTTCATGGGAGAGATGGCGCAAAAATTCATGGCGCTGCGCTTCGAGCCAGCTCAGACGCTCACTCAACCAGACAATGCGTTGTCCCAGCGAGCGAATCTCGCGCGGGCCACGAAAACTGCCGCTATCACCCAGCGATCTGCCCTCACCCAGACGATTAATCATGCGCTCAACACGTTTTACTGGGCCAATGATCATGCCGGTAAACAGCAAAACCAGCACCAGGCTAATCAGGAAGAGAATCAGTGCCTGCCAGCCAAAGAACTGACCGCGATCGGCAATTTCACGCTGCAGCTGGAGGCCGCGCGAAAACACCACTTCACGCGTCGCCTGAACCATTTGTGTGTTGGCGTCGGAAAATCGTTCCAGCGCACTACCAGCCTGAGCTTCGGGATTCCCGTTATCGCATTGCATCTGCTGCAGCTGCGGCAAAGTGGTTTGCAGCACTTTAAAAGAGGGAAGATCGGGCAAACTGGCGGCGTGGCTGCTCAGCATCTGGCCGAAGCGCGTCCACTGCGTTTGATATAGCTTCGCCAGTGACACATCACCCAATACGCAATATTGGCGATAGCTACGCTCCAGCTCAAGGGCGGTACGCGCCATTGCCTCGCTACGACGAACGTCGGTGAAGGTATTGCGGTTGGTATCCGCCGCCTGATTGCTCAGCGCCGAGAGGCTTTCCCACGCTTGCCATGCCAGCACCAGCAATGGCAGTAGTACCAGCAGAAAGGCCATCAACACCAACTGCCGCAGGGATCGGGGGAACAAACGCCATTTCTTCACAACCGCGCTTCCTTAAATGTGAGCTGCAGGCATGCTAGCGAAGTATCAAAACGGAAGAAAGGCCGGATATGAAAACGGCAGGCCTTTTGGCCTGCCGTGAGAGCGACGCCGCAGCATCGCTTGCAAAATAGGTGGAGCCTAACTCAACGTTGCGTCCGATGTTTGATAACGTTGCAAAGCAAGCGATTATCGATGAGGTGGACGACAGGCTCCGTTTGGTGCGTCATTCAGTTTTTATGAGCTCAACCGCCGAAGCGGGGCAATCATAAACAGGAGAATGAGCCACAATGTGAGTATAGCAAGTATCGTGCCAGAAAATAAATAGTGTTGATTATCAGAGGAGTGCCAACAAGGCAGCGAGAATTGTCGGTAAAGCGGACCGATTGGTCAGATACAAGTGTCGCCAATTAGCAACGCGTTAAGAGCCCTCATTTTTCAACATTATAAATCAATGGGTTAAATGTCACCTTTTGACGACACTGGCATGGCGGGATTGTCGCCTTTTTCCGACAGTTTGCATACTTGTGCGGTTTTTAGCCAGGTCGCCATTAATGGCGACCCTACAAAAAAATAAAGGCCGCGGTTAAGCGGCCTTGTAAGGTGCGCATTGATGCGCACCAGCATAACAACTCAGGATGAACGCTTAGTCCAACTGCTTACGCGCATTGCGGAAGATACGCATCCACGGGCTGTCTTCGCCCCACTCTGCCGGGTGCCATGAGTTGCTCACGGTGCGGAACACGCGCTCAGGATGCGGCATCATAATGGTCACACGACCGCTTTCGTTGGTGACTGCGGTGATGCCGTTTGGAGAGCCATTCGGGTTCGCCGGATAGCGCTCCGTCACTTTGCCAAAGTTATCGACGAAGCGCAGCGCCACCAGACCTTTGCTCTCCAGCTGTGCCAGATGCGCACCGTCACGCACTTCGACAAAACCTTCGCCGTGTGATACGGCGATGGGCATGTGCGATCCTACCATGCCGTCCAGCAGCAGCGATGGGCTCGCCGCCACTTCGACCAGGCTGAAACGCGCTTCAAAGCGCTCGGACTGGTTACGTACAAAGCGTGGCCACAGTTCGCTGCCTGGAATCAGTTCACGCAGGTTCGACATCATCTGGCAGCCGTTACAAACGCCCAACGCCAGCGTTTGTGGGCGATGGAAGAAGTTCTCAAACTCATCACGTACGCGGCCGTTGAACAGGATGGATTTGGCCCAACCCTCACCCGCACCCAGTACGTCACCGTAAGAGAAACCACCGCACGCAACCAGCGCCTGGAACTCTTCCAGGCCGCGACGACCGGCCAGCAGATCGCTCATGTGTACGTCAACCGCAGTAAAGCCAGCACGATGGAAAGCAGCCGCCATCTCCACGTGAGAGTTGACGCCCTGCTCACGCAGCACCGCCACACGCGGACGCGCGCCGGTGGCGATCATCGGTGCCGCAACGTCTTCTTCTGGCTTAAAGGTTAGATGCACGTTCAGACCTGGGTCCTTGTCATCTTTCTTCGCTTCATGCTCCTGATCGGCGCAGGCTGGGTTATCACGCAGACGCTGCATCTGCCAGGTGGTTTCTGCCCACCAGGTACGCAGCGTGGTGCGGCTTTCGCTGTACACCGCACTGTCGCCAGAACGGATCACGAAGCGGTCGCCCGGCAGCGCTTTACCCATCACGTGCACGTTAGCGCTCAGGCCGTAGTCAGCGAACACCTGCTCCACTGCCGCGCGATCCGCTGCGTTGATTTGCAGTACTGCGCCCAGCTCTTCGGTGAACAGCGCTGCCAAAGCATCGCTGCCCAACGCGGCGATATCAACGTCGATACCGCAGTGTCCGGTGAAGGCCATTTCTGCCAGCGTCACCAGCAGGCCGCCGTCGGAACGATCGTGGTAGGCCAGCAGTTTCTGCTCGGCCACCAGCGCCTGAATAGCATTGAAGAAGCCAGCCAACTGAATGGCATTACGCACATCGGCTGGCTTGTCGCCAAGTTGGCGATAAACCTGCGACAGCGCGGTTGCGCCCAAAGTATTAGCGCCGTTACCCAGATCCACCAGCAGCAGCAGATTGTCTTGATCGGCCTGCAGCTGCGGCGTGACGGTGCGACGCACATCTTCAACGCGCGCAAACGCGGTGATCACTAATGACAACGGCGAGGTCATTTCACGCTGCTCGGTGCCTTGCTGCCAGCGGGTTTTCATCGACATCGAATCTTTGCCTACTGGGATAGTGATACCCAGCGCCGGACACAGCTCTTCGCCAACCGCTTTCACTGCGGCATATAAACCCGCATCTTCTCCCGGGTGGCCAGCTGCGGCCATCCAGTTCGCAGACAGCTTGACGCGTTGCAGTGAACCAATTGAGGTGGCTGCGATGTTGGTCAGCGCTTCGCCTACCGCCAGGCGACCGGAAGCCGCGAAGTCGAGCAGCGCGACCGGTGCACGTTCACCAAGGGAGAATGCTTCACCATGATAGCTATCGAGGCTGGCGGTGGTGACAGCGCAGTTGGCAACGGGGATCTGCCATGGACCCACCATCTGATCGCGCGCGACCATGCCGGTTACGCTGCGATCGCCGATGGTGATCAGGAAGGTTTTTTCCGCCACGGTTGGCAAATGCAGCACACGATGCACCGCATCAGCAATCGTAATACCTTCACGCTGCAGCGCATCGCCTTTGGCTTGCTGGCTGGCAACATCGCGCGTCATCTTCGGCGTTTTGCCCAGCAGCACGTCGAGCGGCATGTCGATTGGCTTATTGTCGAAATGGCTGTCAGCGAGGTTCAGATGCAGCTCTTCGGTGGCTTCACCAATCACCGCATACGGCGCGCGCTCACGCTGGCACAGCTCATCGAACAGCGCCAGTTTCTCTGGCGCCACCGCCAGCACATAACGTTCCTGCGACTCGTTGCACCACACTTCCAGCGGGCTCATGCCTGGCTCATCACTGAGGATGTCGCGCAGGTTGAAGTTACCGCCACGGTTACCATCGCTGACCAGTTCAGGCATGGCATTCGAGAGACCGCCCGCGCCGACGTCGTGGATAAACAGAATCGGGTTGGCTTCACCCAGCTGCCAGCAACGGTCAATGACTTCCTGGCAGCGACGTTCCATTTCCGGGTTGTCACGCTGTACCGAAGCAAAGTCAAGATCGGCATCTGACTGGCCTGAAGCCATCGAAGAAGCTGCACCGCCGCCCAAACCGATGTTCATCGCCGGACCGCCCAGCACGATCAGCTTGGCGCCCACCACAATCTCGCCCTTCTGTACGTGATCGGCACGGATGTTACCGATGCCGCCCGCCAGCATGATTGGCTTGTGGTAGCCGCGCAGTTCCACGCCATTGTGGCTGTTAACGCGCTCTTCATAAGTACGGAAGTAGCCATTCAGGGCAGGACGACCAAATTCGTTGTTGAATGCCGCGCCGCCCAGCGGGCCTTCGGTCATGATGTCCAGCGCAGTGACAATGCGATCCGGCTTACCGAAATCCTCTTCCCACGGCTGTTCGAAGCCTGGAATGCGCAGGTTCGAAACCGAAAAACCGACCAGTCCGGCTTTTGGTTTCGCGCCACGGCCGGTTGCGCCTTCATCGCGGATTTCGCCACCGGAACCGGTCGCGGCACCCGGCCATGGCGAAATGGCAGTTGGATGATTATGGGTTTCGACTTTCATCAGGATGTGCGCTTCTTCCTGATGGAATTGATATTCGCCCTGCTGCGCATCCGCGTAGAAGCGACCAACCTCAGAACCTTCCATCACCGCGGCATTGTCTTTATAGGCCGACAGCACGTGCTCAGGGTTATGTTCAAAGGTGTTTTTGATCATTTTAAACAGCGATTTCGGCTGCTTTTCGCCATCAATAATCCAGTCGGCGTTGAAGATCTTGTGACGGCAGTGTTCGGAGTTTGCCTGCGCAAACATATAGAGCTCAATGTCGTTAGGATTACGCCCCAGCTTAGTAAAGGCATCAAGCAGGTAATCGATCTCATCATCGGCCAGCGCCAGGCCCAGCGTGGTATTGGCCTGTTCAAGCGCGCGGCGGCCTGCGCCCAGCACGTCGATGCTTTCCAGCGGCTGCGGCTGATGATGGGCAAACAGCTGCTGCGCATCGCTAAGGTCAGCGAATACGGTTTCCATCATGCGGTCATGCAGCAGGCTGGCAAGCTGCTGCCACTGCGCTTCCGTCAGCTCGGGGGCCTGCACATAGAAAGCCATACCGCGCTCAAGGCGTAACACCTGGGGCAGATCGCAGTTGTGTGCGATGTCGGTGGCTTTCGATGACCACGGCGAGATGGTGCCGGGACGCGGCGTAACCAGCAACAGACGCCCTTGGGGCGCATGTTCGGCGAGAGAAGGACCGTATTTCAGCAGGCGTTGCAGGCGGGCGTGTTCATCCGCGCTGAGCGGTGCGCTGACATCGGCAAAATGGACGTACTCGGCGTAAATATCACTCACTGGAAGGTGAGCGTCCTGAAAGCGGGTCAGCAGTTTGTTTACACGAAATGCCGACAGAGCGGGCGAACCACGCAGAATTTCCATCATTAAAGATCTCTCGTCTTTGAAGTGCCGGGCGACGCTTCATTGGGCGCAACAGGGGAAAACGGGCGGTATTATAGAGAAACAGCACGGGATACGAAACCGTTTGCGCATAAATTCTGGCACCTGGCGTTTGGCTGAATTTTGCACAATTCTTGCTATAAAAGTTGCCCTGCCTCTTTTTGTTGCGCAAAATGCCCCTCGCTCTGGGAGTTCAAACAACATAAATACTGCCTTTTAAAAGACAGAGGCCTGTGAGCCATTACGAGACAACTATTTGAAACGCCTAAAAATAAACTATCTGTTTATCGGTCTGATCACCGTGCTGCTTGCGCTAGCACTGTGGCCCTCCATCCCGTGGTACGGGGGAGGAAAAGACGCGCTATCACAGATCAAATCACGCGGAGTGCTGCGCATCAGCACGGTGAACTCTCCGCTGACTTACTACACCATTAACAATGCACCAGCCGGAATGGATTACGAGCTGGCGAAGCGCTTCGCCGATTATCTTGGCGTGAAACTGGAAGTTGAGGTGCGTCCTAACCTTGGCGATCTGTTTGACGATTTGGATGATGGTAAAGCGGATTTGCTTGCCGCCGGTTTGATCTATAACAGCGAACGCCTTGCGCACTATCAAAGTGGCCCGAGCTACTATTCGGTGTCGCAGCAGCTGGTGTACCGCATTGATAAGCCTCGCCCAAAAAATCTCGGCGATCTTAAAGGCCGCCTGATTGTGCAGTCCGGTTCGGCATATCTGTCAACTTTACGTTCCGCCAAAGCTGACAGCTATCCCGATCTCGACTGGGCGATCTCCACCGATCAAGGGCAGAAAGCGCTGCTTGAAGCCGTCGCCGACGGTAAGCTGGATTATACCGTAGGTGATTCGGTCACCATTGGCTTGCTGCAACGCATTCATCCGCAGCTGGCGGTGGCATTTGATGTGACGGATGAAGAGCCGGTGACATGGTATCTGCCGCGTAACGATGATGACAGTCTGAATGCGGCCATGCTCGACTTCTATAGCCAAATGGGTGAAGAAGGCGCGATGGCGCGGCTGGAAGAGAAGTATCTTGGTCACGTCGGCACTTTCGATTACGTAGATACGCGTACTTTCCTGCGCGCCATCGATAATACGCTGCCCGATATCAAACCGCTGTTTGAGAAATATTCCGCCACCATGGATTGGCGCTTGTTAGCGGCGATCTCTTATCAGGAGTCGCACTGGAATCCGCAGGCCACCTCGCCCACCGGCGTGCGCGGCATGATGATGTTGACGCGCAATACTGCGGACAGCCTTGACGTGAACGATCGGCTCGATCCCGAGCAGAGTATTCGCGGCGGCAGTGAATATCTCAAGCGCATGATGGAAAAGGTGCCGGAAACGATTCCTGAAGATGAGCGCATTTGGTTCGCGCTGGCGGCCTACAACATGGGCTACGCGCACATGCTGGACGTGCGTAAGCTGACCGCGAAACAGGGCGGCAACCCGGATAGCTGGGCAGATGTGAAGCTGCGCTTGCCAATGCTGAGCCAGAAACGTTATTACACGCAAACCACTTACGGTTACGCACGCGGCCACGAAGCTTATAACTACGTGGAGAATATTCGTAAGTATCAGATCAGTTTGGTGGGATATTTGCAGGAGCAAGAGAAGCGCATCGCGCAACAGTCGGCGCTGGAAGCGGAATTAGGCGCCGGTTACCCGGCAGTCGAACCAAAAATTGCGATGAATTAACCGCTGCGCTGCGCCTGTCGCAGCGCTTTCTTTTGCTCGCGACGCATGCGGAAGAAGTCACTCAGCATCCCGGCACACTCGTCTGCCAACACACCGCAATCAATCTGGATTTGATGATTCATGCCGGGATGACCAATAACGTCCAGTAAAGAACCCGCCGCACCGGTTTTCTCATCTTTGGCGCCAAATACTAACCGCGTGATGCGACTGTGCACCATCGCACCGGCGCACATCACGCAAGGCTCCAGCGTCACATACAGCGTCGTATCCAGTAAACGATAGTTTTCCAGCACTTTGCCGCCCTGACGCAGCGCCATGATCTCCGCATGCGCGGTAGGATCGTGCTGACCAATCGGACGATTCCAGCCCTCTCCAATCACGTTATCGCCCTGCACCAGCACCGCACCCACTGGAACCTCGCCCTGCTCCCACGCACGACGCGCCAACTCCAGCGCATAACGCATCCAATATTCATCTGTTTGTGGGTTCACCGGGCAACTCCTGCGGGCATCAAAGGCGGCGCATTATAGCGATGCTACTGCCGGAATCGAAGCGTTATTCCAGCTGTTGCAGCTCGCCGCGCGGCGTAACGCGCCAGCGATGCTGACAGAAGAACAGCAGCGGGTTGTCCTGCTTGCTGTCGCTGTAGCCACTATACAGCTGAAGAGGCGTGCCAATTTTCTCCTCCAGCTGCGCCACCTTTTCGTGCCCCAGGCAACGCATGGCCAACAAACGTCCACCGCGGCCCGGTTTCATCTGGCTGGCTATAAGTTGCACGCGCGGCAGGAACGCTGAATCAAAATAAACTTTTTCTACCAGCGACTGCGGAGAACCGGTAATCAGCCAGACATCGGCATCATTGCTGCTGAGATAATCGGTAAGTCGCTGTTGCACCACCGGAAAGGCGGTCACGCGTTCGCGGAACCAGTCAGCAAATTCGGCTTCACGCTGACGCAGGCGCGTTTCACTGTGGCCAAAAGTAATCGCCCATAGCAGTAAACTCATCGGCCAGCGCGCCGCGCGACCTTTGATCAGCATACCGAGCCCAATCACCGGTAACAACGGCACCACCAACAGCACATTGATCGGCTGACGTCGCAGCAGGTAGCGCATAAAGGTGCCAAACATATCTTGCTGATGCAGCGTGCCGTCCAGATCGAAGAACACCACGCGTCGTTGCGTACCTTTTGTCAAACAACACTCCTTTTCTATCCTTCGCGGTTTCTGCACTACAGTGTAGCCAGCTTCAGCGTTCGGGGCGAAAACTGCTATTTTTAATTCCAATGACTACAATGCCAGCTGAATAGTTTATTCTCTTTGCCCGCGCGTTGTTATCTGGCCGAAGCCTGCCAGCACCACGAGTGCAAAGCGCTCCGCGCTATCTGGAAAGCTGAATTAAGGATCTAACCATGAGTTCATTGCTGCGAATTCGCCAACTTTATCCTCGACTGGCGCTAAATGAGCGTCGATTGGCGGATTTTTTGCTGTCGCAGCCGGATCGGGCACGGCATCTGAGTTCGCAAAAGCTGGCGGAAGAAGCCGGCGTTAGCCAGTCCAGCGTGGTGAAATTTGCGCAAAAGCTGGGCTATAAAGGATTTCCGGCGCTGAAGCTGGCGCTGAGCGAATCGATGGCCGACCGCGATGCGATTACGGTACACAATCATATTCTTAGCGACGATCCGCTTAAAGTGGTGGGTGAGAAACTGCTCACCGAGAAGATCTCCGCGATCCGCGCCACGCTGGATATCAACAGCGAAGAAAAGCTGATGCAAACGTTGCAGCTGTTGAAAAATGCCAATCGTATTTTACTGGTTGGTATTGGCGCATCCGGTTTGGTGGCAAAAGATTTCTCGTGGAAGCTGATGAAAATCGGCATCAATGCGGTGGCTGAACAGGATATGCATGCGCTGCTGGCCAGCGTGCAGGCAATGGCGCCCGGCGATGTGTTATTGGCAATTTCCTATACCGGCGAACGGCGTGAAATCAATTTGGCGGCGCAGGAAGCGGCGCAGGTAGGCGCCGATGTGCTGGCCTTCACCGGCTTCACGCCAAATGCGTTACAGCAGTGTGCAACCATTTGCCTGTATACCGTGGCCGAAGAGCAAAGTACGCGTAGCGCGGCGATATCATCCACCAGCGCACAACTGGCGCTGACCGATCTGCTGTTTATGGCGCTAGTACAAAACGATCCTGAACGCGCGTCCAGCCATATTCGCCACAGCGAAGCGTTGGTGAAAAAGCTGGTCTGATGAGATGAGCCGCGTATAATACCCGCGCCTTTTCTGCTGTTATTGGATTTTTGCTATGGCCCTAGTCATCACCACAAAATGCATCAACTGCGATATGTGCGAACCTGAATGCCCAAATCAGGCAATCAGCTTAGGCGACGCGATCTATGAGATTGATGTTGACCGCTGCACCGAATGCGTGGGCCATTATGATGTGCCGACCTGCCAAAGCGTCTGCCCGATTGATAACACCATTATTGCGGATCCACAGCACCCGGAAAGTCGTGAGATGCTGTGGGAGAAATTTGTGGTGTTGCACCCTTAGTTCTCGATAATTACCGTCGCGCAAGCGTAATGGCGTTCATCCGCTAACGTCACATGCACGTGCTGTACGCCGAGCTGGCTGGCAATCACTTTAGCCTGTTCAAAGAAACGTAACCCCGGCTTGCCCAGCGCGTCGTTGTACACTTCAAACTGATTGAACGCCAGGCCACCGCGAATGCCGGTACCGAACGCTTTCGCGGCCGCTTCTTTTACCGCAAAACGCTTGGCAAGAAAACGCACCGGCTGCTGGTGCGCCTGATATTGCTGCCACTCGGCTTCGCTCAATACGCGGCGCGCCAGGCGATCGCCGGAACGCTCAATCACGCCCGCGATACGCTCGATCTCTACGATGTCGCTGCCAAGTCCGAGAATCGCCATTAGCGACGCGCTTCCCGCATCAGTTGTTTCATCTCAGTAACCGCATCCGCCAAACCGCTAAACAGCGCGCGACCAATGATTGCGTGACCGATATTCAGCTCATGCATCTCAGGCAGTTCAGCAATCGGCTGTACGTTATGGTAGGTCAAACCGTGGCCGGCATTCACTTTCAGGCCAAGGCTGGCCGCGAAGGTAGCGGCTTTTCGGATACGCGACAGCTCAGCCTGGCGCTCGAGTCCTTCTGGCGCTTCGGCGTACGCGCCGGTGTGAATTTCAATATAGGGCGCGCCACTGGCAACGGCGGCTTCAATCTGGCGATGATCGGCATCGATAAACAGCGACACCAAAATCCCCGCTTCACTTAGCAAACGCACCGCCGCATTGATTTTATCCTGCTGGCCAGCCACATCCAGCCCACCTTCGGTGGTGACTTCCTGACGCTTTTCCGGCACCAGACAAACGAAGTGTGGTTTGATTTCGCAGGCAATGTCGATCATCTCGTCCGTGACCGCCATCTCCAGATTCATGCGCGTCTGAATGGTATCACGCAGAATGCGCACGTCGCGGTCGGTAATGTGGCGACGATCTTCACGCAGATGCACGGTAATGCCGTCGGCACCGGCCTGCTCGGCAACAAACGCGGCCTGTACCGGATCGGGATAGTTTGTGCCACGCGCATTGCGCACGGTAGCAATGTGGTCAATGTTGACGCCTAACAGCAACTCAGCCATGACAATCCTTAAATGTGTTCAGTGTGTTTGCAGTGTACCGTGCTGAATATATCAGGCGGTAGAACCAGCGCTAGTCGTTTGCCACATCGGGTTTCTTTTTTGGCACAAACTGGCGAAACAGCTCCTGACTCTTCAGCGGCTTACCACCAAGATAGGGCTTCAGTGCCATGCGCGTAAAGCGTTTAGCAGCGCGCAGGCTATCAGCATCCGGAAAATCACGTTCCCATATTGCCCGCAGCTGACGGCCGGTAAAGCTACGCTGGTTCACCACCAAACTGGCAATAAACCCTTTCTCTTCACGATAGCTGTAGGTCATCTCATCGGCGATCTCTTCGCCGCTGCCGGCGCAGTGCAGGAAATCCACGCCGTAACCAAGATGTCCCAGTAGCGCCAGCTCAAAGCGGCGTAGCGCCGGTTCAGGCGAGCCGTTGCCTGCCGCCAGCGTTTGGATGCAATGCAGATAATCGAAGAACATGTCAGAGAAGGGAATTTGCTGCTCCAGCACGCGTGAAAGCAGTTCATTAACGTACAGCCCGCAGTAGAGCGTGATGCCGCTCAGCGGTAATGCCAGTGAAACGGCTTCGGCGTTGCGCAGCGTTTTGACGTCGCCGCGGCCGCCCCAGCGCACCAGCAGTGGCGTGAAGGGTTGCAGCGCGCCTTTTAATTGAGAGCGGCGCGAACGGGCGCCTTTGGCAAGGACGCGGACGCGCCCTTCGCTTTCGCTGAACAGATCGAGGAGCAGGCTGGTTTCGCTGTAAGGGCGACTATGCAGCACAAAGGCGCGTTGCCAGCCTTCCATTGATTAACCTTCGTCAGAGTAACCTAAGCTGCGCAGCGCACGTTCATCGTCCGCCCAGCCAGATTTCACTTTAACCCACAGTTCAAGATGCACTTTCGCCTCAAACATCTCTTCCATGTCTTTACGCGATTCAATGCCGATGGTTTTGATCTTGGCGCCTTTATTGCCGATCACCATCTTCTTCTGGCCTTCGCGCTCAACAAGGATCAGGCCATTGATGTCATAGCCGCCGCGATCGTTAGAGACGAACTGCTCAATTTCTACGGTGACGGAATAAGGCAGCTCAGCGCCAAGGAAGCGCATCAATTTTTCACGGATGATCTCAGATGCCATAAAACGCTGCGATCGGTCGGTGACGTAATCTTCCGGGAAATGATGCTCAGATTTTGGCAGGCATTTGCGCGCAATCGCTGCAATAGCGTCAACGTTTTTGCCGCTTTCCGCAGAGATTGGTACGATTTCAAGGAAGTTCATCTGCTGGCTGAGGAACTGCAGATGGGGCAATAGAATGCTCTTATCCTGAATGTTATCGACTTTATTGATCGCCAATACCACAGGAACTTTGTTATCACGCAGCTTGTTAAGCACCATCTCGTCGTCTGGCGTCCAGCGCGTGCCTTCAACCACAAAGATTACCAGCTCAACATCTCCGATGGAGCTGCTGGCTGCACGGTTCATCAAGCGGTTGATCGCCCGCTTCTCTTCCATGTGCAGCCCTGGCGTATCCACGTAGATCGCCTGATAAGCGCCTTCGGTGTGGATGCCCATAATACGGTGACGCGTGGTTTGCGGCTTGCGTGAAGTGATCGACACCTTCTGTCCCAGCAACTGGTTCAGCAAAGTGGATTTACCGACGTTTGGTCGGCCTACAATCGCGACAAAGCCGCTATATGTTTCGAGTTCGCTCATTCGAGTCCTGACTTGGGCAGCGCCGCTTTCGACGCTGCGATGTGACTTATTTATTCGAGGCCAAGCTTAATTAATGCCTGTTCGGCGGCAGCTTGCTCGGCTTTACGGCGGCTGGAACCAATGCCCACCACCGGTTCTGCCATACCACTCACCTGACAGTGAATGGTGAATTCCTGATCGTGGGCTTCGCCACGCACCTGCACCACCAGATACGAGGGCAGCGGCAGGTGACGCCCTTGCAAATACTCTTGCAGGCGCGTTTTCGGATCTTTTTGCTTATCGCCTGGGCTGATCTGCTCCAGACGCGAGTGATACCAATCAAGAATCAGCTTTTCGACGGTCTGAATGCTGCTATCAAGGAAAATGCCGCCAATCAGCGCCTCAACGGTATCCGCGAGAATCGATTCCCGACGGAAACCGCCGCTTTTCAGCTCGCCCGGACCAAGACGTAAACATTCGCCGAGGTCAAATTCACGCGCCATCTCTGCCAACGTATTGCCGCGCACCAGCGTGGCACGCATGCGGCTCATATCGCCTTCATCGACGCGCGGGAAGCGGTGATAAAGCGCATTAGCGATCACGTAGCTGAGAATAGAATCGCCAAGGAATTCAAGACGTTCATTGTGTTTGCTGCTGGCACTACGGTGCGTCAATGCCTGCTGCAATAAATCCGGATGAGTAAAAGTGTAGCCCAGTTTGCGCTGCAGCTTGTTAATGACGATGGGGTTCATGCGATTCCAGTTGTTCTGTGCGTCTGTCACTCTGCATACGAAACAGGGCTGCGTACCAACCTGTTCTGTTTCGTGTGCACTGGCCTCCCTTACGGAAGGCCAACCTTTTTTTAAAGCTAATTAGTGAATCCCACCAATGCGGCTAAAGCGCACGCCGGTCGGCCACTGTCCTTCTTGTTTCTCGAAGCTCATCCAGATAGCAACCGCTTTGCCAACCAGATTCTTCTCGGGCACAAAGCCCCAGTAGCGGCTGTCGGCGCTGTTATCACGGTTATCACCCATCATGAAATACTGCCCTTCCGGCACAATCCAGGTCGATTGCGGCTGACCCGGCTGCTGATAATACATGCTTGCCTGACTCTGCGCTTCGTTTACTAACAAGATATCGTGCGTTACGTTGCCCAATGTCTCTTTACGCGTGCCGAGACGCAGGCCGCCCTTCATGGTTTCGCCCTGCGGTGCTTCGAAGAAGCCGTTGCCGGTTTCATTACCATCGAAACCGCTGAAGGTCTGAATGAAGTTGCTTGGCTCAACGTTAGTGTACGTCACCGGCAGTGCCGTGTCGCAATTGCCGCTGCTGCAACCCGGATTGATAGTCAGGGTTTTGCTGTACGGATCAAACACCACTTTGTCGCCCGGCAAACCAATCACGCGCTTGATGTAATCGACGCTTGGATCTTTCGGGTATTTGAAGACCGCGACATCACCACGCTGCGGATGACCGGTAGGGATCAGCGTATTTTGCGCAATCGGATCTTTAATACCGTAGGCAAACTTCTCTACGAGGATGAAGTCGCCAATCAGCAGCGTTGGCATCATTGAACCTGATGGAATCTGGAACGGCTCAAAAATAAATGAACGCACGATCAACACCACTGCCAGCACCGGGAATACCGATGCCGTAGTTTCAACCCAACCCGGTTGCGCTGCGACTTTCGCCAACGTTTTACTGTCGAGCGCGTTGCCTGCCTGCGCTTGTGCCGCAGCTTGTTTAGCACGACGAGCCGGAGCCCATTTAAAGCGATCGATACACCAGATAATGCCAGTGACCAGCGTGGCGATCACTAAAACCAGGGCGAACATGTTAGCCATTAAAAATCCTTATTTGCTGTCTTTACCGACATGCAGAATGGCAAGGAATGCTTCCTGCGGCAGCTCAACGTTGCCGACCTGCTTCATTCGCTTCTTACCGTCTTTCTGCTTCTGCAACAGTTTCTTCTTACGGCTAACGTCACCGCCATAGCATTTCGCCAGGACGTTTTTACGCAGCTGCTTGACCGTTGAGCGAGCGATAATGTGGTTGCCGATTGCCGCCTGAATCGCAATATCAAACTGCTGACGAGGGATCAGATCTTTCATCTTCTCCACCAGATCGCGGCCACGATATTGCGAGTTATCACGGTGAGTAATCAGCGCCAGCGCATCAACACGTTCTGAGTTAATCATCACGTCGACACGCACCATGTCAGAGGTTTGGAAACGTTTGAAGTTATAATCCAGCGACGCATAACCGCGTGACGTTGATTTCAGACGGTCGAAGAAATCGAGTACCACTTCAGCCATCGGAATTTCGTACGTCAGCGCGACCTGCTTGCCGTGGTAAACCATGTTGGTTTGCACGCCACGTTTTTCGATACACAGCGTAATGACGTTGCCGAGGAACTCCTGCGGCAGCAGCATATGACACTCAGCGATCGGCTCGCGCAGTTCGGCGATGTTATTCAGCGGTGGCAATTTCGACGGGCTGTCGACGTAAATCGTTTGACCGTCGGTGGTTTCCACTTCATACACTACGGTTGGCGCGGTGGTGATCAGATCGAGATCGTACTCGCGCTCCAGACGTTCCTGAATGATCTCCATGTGCAACAGACCGAGGAAGCCGATGCGGAAACCGAAGCCCAGCGCGGTTGAGCTCTCTGGCTCGTAGAACAGTGACGCATCGTTCAGACTCAGTTTGCCCAGCGCATCACGGAATGCTTCATAGTCGTCGGAACTGATTGGGAACAGGCCAGCGTAAACCTGTGGCTTCACTTTTTTGAAGCCCGGCAACACTTTTTCCGCCGGATTGCGCTGCAAGGTCAGCGTATCGCCCACTGGCGCGCCGAGGATGTCTTTAATCGCGCACACCAACCAGCCTACTTCACCGCAGTTCAACTCGTTGCGATCAACGCGTTTTGGCGTGAAGATACCTAAGCGGTCAGCGTTATAGCTTTGGCCAGAGCTCATGACCTTCACTTTGTCGCCTTTGCGCAGCGTGCCGTTCTTAATGCGAATCAGCGACACCACACCAAGATAGTTATCGAACCATGAGTCGATGATCAGCGCCTGTAAAGGACCTTCTGGATCGCCTTCTGGCGGCGGAATATCGCGCACCAAACGTTCCAACACATCGGGTACGCCGATGCCGGTTTTCGCCGAGCAACGTACCGCGTCGGTCGCATCGATGCCGACGATATCTTCAATCTCTTCCGCCACACGCTCAGGATCGGCCGCAGGCAGGTCGATTTTGTTCAGTACCGGTACCACTTCCAGATCCATTTCCATTGCGGTGTAGCAGTTTGCCAGCGTCTGTGCTTCAACGCCCTGTCCTGCATCGACCACCAGCAATGCTCCTTCACACGCCGCCAGCGAACGGGATACTTCATAGGAGAAGTCAACGTGACCCGGAGTATCGATAAAATTGAGCTGGTAAGTTTCACCGTTCAGCGCTTTGTAATCGAGCGTTACGCTCTGCGCTTTAATGGTAATGCCGCGCTCACGTTCCAAATCCATTGAGTCAAGAACTTGCGCAGCCATCTCACGATCGCTCAGGCCACCACAAATTTGAATCAAACGGTCAGAGAGCGTTGATTTGCCGTGGTCAATGTGAGCGATGATGGAGAAATTTCGTATGTGCTTCATTTATATGAATATCTTCACGTAAAAAATCAGTGGAAAACTTGAGCACAGACACTTTCAGGAAAGGGAGCTTTCCCCGAAACCTTGTCGGCCTCATTAATGACGACGCATATTACACTGTTAACGTCGCGCGTTAAAGAATGGAACTGTGGGGAATCGCAACAGAATTCAGAGATTAAGCAGAACGAAAAAGGCCGCACTAGACGCGGCCTGATGGGGATCAAGCTTCGTTTTCCACACGCAGTGCATCAGGAGGTAACGCAACGCTGAGAATCACGGGCTGAAAAGCCTCGCGATCGCCAAATAAGTTAGAAACACCTTTAGCGACAATAAAGCCACCGATTCCGCCCAACAGCGCGCCACAGGCCGCCGCTAAATCGCTGTGGAACAGCATCTGAAAAATCCCTGCAACTAAAAACAGGCCAAACAGCGGCGTCATGTAAACCAGCAACGCTGAACCCAAAAGGCTACTTTCACGGATGCCCAACTCAATACGCTGACCCGGTTGGAGCGGCTCAGCGCTGGCGATTGTCATCACGTGGGCGTTTTTAGGGCCCAGCTGATTAAGTGCGTGGCTGCCACAGCCTTTGCGTGCTGAGCAGCTATTACACGAGGTTTTTGCTTCCGTGTGCAGCGTGGCAACACCTTCTTTCCACGCCACAACGGTGGCCCATTCTCTCATCATTTTTGTGCACCCGAATCTATACTGTCCGCAATACGTTTGGCAGTGGCGGGCGGTAATTCACCCACCACCGTAATTTCACGATTATCGCGCACTTCTGTCTGCACCGTACGACGCCCAGTGCGCAATGCTTGCACGCTACTGCTTTTATCGGCAGGGGTGATATTGATAGCAAAACTAAATAAGCCATCGCTATACAGACGAGATTCAACGGTTTTGTTCATCGACGGAATATCACGTCGGCTTTGTGAAATCAGCTTCATGCCCGCCGGAAGCCAGTTTGGCTGCCAACTGAGTTCAACTTTGTCACCAGCCGGTAACGATAGCGAAGGCGGCAAGTTGGCCTTTTCCAGCCCCTGCATCAAATTACGTACGCCTTCATCGACGGCAAAACTGATCACGCGGAACTGCTCCAGCGTTTCGCCATCACGATCCAGCAGATCGATCCGCAGCGGCAATTTGGTATCGACATCCAGCCACACCACATAGCTGTAGCGCGTACCATCACGTGACACGATGCGCACCACTTCACACAGCTGATCGGCCATGCGCGAGCGCCCCACCGGGATGAAATCGTAGGCCTCACCCAAACGGGAGAAGTCCGCGAACATTAACCCAGGTAGCGCATCAATAATGTGATTGCCCGGCAGAGAGAAAGGATCCAATCCTGGCTCGAAATAGCTGATGTCATTACCACGCTGGATGACTTCACGGCGCGGCCCATCCATCTGCAAGAGTTGGGCGAAGATACGATTGTCGATAACCGCGTGACGATAACGCAGAGATTCAATGCCAAGGCGCGAGACATTGATGTAGGCAAATTCGTAGTTGAGGTTCTGGCTTGCCTGCTCCATCTGTTGCAACAACGCCCCGGACGCAGAGGTCTGCGCCGAGGCGATAGATGAGCAAAACAGGCTGCCTGCCAGCAGGCTAACGGCACACCAAAGCTGCTTCATTACTGCTGCTGAGTTCCTAACGACTGATTTCCGGGAACATTAGCCTGAGCCTGTTGCGGATCGTTCTTTTCAAACTGAACCTGATCGGCATGCAGACGACGTTGCAACTCATAATCCTGCAGCATGGCATTCACGCGACGACGCTGTTCCTGCACCTGCTGGTTAGAGCTGTTGGTATCAAATGCTTCTGAAGGCACGCCCAAGCTAACTGGCGATGCTTTACCCATCATTGGCAGCGTATTAAACGCTGGTGAATCAGAGGCTTCAGTAGCACTGCCCGATGGAGAACTGTTGAAATGCTGAACACCAACGATGACTGCCAGTGATACGCAAGCCGCCACACCAACCTGAGTCAGTTGAGCAGCCCAGCTCCCACCGCGGCGCCAAAACGGCATTTTCTCATAACGAGACGGCTCAGGCTGCGCTTCAGGGATCAGCGGAGTCACTTTGCGCGCTGGCTCATTTTCGATGGCCGCAGCCACGCGTGCGGAGATATCAAAATGCAGCACTTCTCCGATATCACCTCGCAAGGTGTCGCGGATGATGTGGTAGCTTTCCCAGCTTTGCTGAAGATCCGTATCCCTGGACAACGATGCCAACACTTCGTTATCTAAAGTTTCACCATCCATTAAAGCGGAAAGTTTTTCTTTCTGCATGCTTTGGTACCCTTCCAGTAGCCGTTATCACTGACGTTGGATAAGCGGTTGAACTTTATTATCAATAGCCTCTCGTGCACGGAAGATACGCGAACGTACGGTACCAACCGGACAATCCATGATGACGGCAATCTCTTCGTAACTTAGGCCATCCAATTCCCTGAGGGTAATAGCCATACGAAGATCTTCGGGAAGCGCCTCAATGGTGCGAAAGACGATTTGTTTCAGTTCCTCAGACAACATTAAGTTCTCAGGGTTCGAAATTTCTTTCAGTGCGCCTGCACTTTCAAAATTTTCCGCGTCAATCGCATCCACATCGCTGGATGGTGGACGTCGCCCCTGAGCAACCAGATAATTTTTCGCTGTGTTAACCGCAATGCGGTACAGCCATGTATAAAAGGCGCTGTCGCCACGGAATGATTCCAGTGCGCGATACGCTTTAATAAAAGATTCCTGAACCACGTCAGGCACATCGCCTGAAGGAACATAGCGTGAAACCAGGCTCGCCACTTTATGCTGGTAACGAATCACCAGTAGATTAAAGGACTTTTGATCTCCCTTCTGAACCCGCTCAACGAGAACCTGATCCGTTAACTGCTCGCTCATCCGAGGTAATGTCTCCCCAAAACTTTTTTATGCGTAAGTGAACTGCCAGCACATCTCATTGTTCTGAGCAAGCATGCGCTTAGAGTGATCTGTTGGCCTGAAGTTCACTACGACCAGAATTTTTCCGTATCGGAACCACGACATCATTGTTGTTGATTGTCTTTCAGTGTAGCGACTTGCCACACTGGCGGTGTCTTTTGCGGCACCGATAATCGCTGGCAGAGTACCTTATGACGCCTGCATTTTCATCTTTATTACCTGAATTTTCAGAGTGTTTGATATAAAAAACACGTTCTGTTTATTTTTCAACTTAACTCACTGATATCGCGTTACAATCTCTCTTTGCTGGATAATTTTTCCACGTATCTTGTTCAAAATACTTCACAGCAACCGCATCCGGGCTTATGCTCAAGCCACCTTTTGTTTAGTAAATTAAACATTATGACTACGCTCCCTGAATATCAGTGTGATGTGCTTATCGTCGGAAGCGGTGCCGCAGGTTTGTCATTAGCATTACGCCTGGCACCGCATTATCAGGTTACCGTGCTGAGCAAAGCCCAGGTCAATGAGGGTTCAACTCTATATGCCCAAGGCGGAATCGCGGCCGTATTTGATGAGACCGACAGCATTGAATCGCATGTGGAAGATACGCTGATTGCCGGTGCAGGCTTGTGCGATCGCGACACCGTAAACTTTATTGCCAGCAACGCGCGTCATTGCGTGCAATGGCTGATTGATAATGGCGTCGCCTTTGACAAAGAGCCGCACGGTGATGGGGAAGCACGTTACCACCTCACGCGTGAAGGCGGCCACAGTCATCGTCGCATTCTGCACAGTGCCGATGCCACCGGTCGCGCGGTGGAAACCACGTTGGTAAGCCAGGCGCTTAGCCATCCCAATATCCGTATTATTGAACGCACTAATGCGGTGGATTTGATCCTCTCCGATAAACTCGGCCTGCCAGGGAAACGTCGCGTAGTGGGCGCGTGGATCTGGAACCGCAATCGTGAACAGGTAGAAACCTGCCGCGCGCGCGCCGTGGTGCTAGCGACAGGCGGTGCGGCGAAAGTGTATCAGTACACCACCAACCCCGATGTCGCATCGGGCGATGGTATTGCCATGGCATGGCGCGCCGGCTGCCGCGTGGCCAATCTGGAATTCAATCAATTCCATCCCACCTGTTTATTCCATCCGCAGGCGCAGAACTTCCTGTTAACCGAAGCATTGCGCGGTGAAGGTGCCTGGCTGTTGCGTCCCGACGGCACGCGCTTTATGCCAGATTTTGATCAACGCGCCGAGCTGGCGCCGCGCGACGTCGTGGCCCGTGCCATCGATCACGAGATGAAACGCCTGGGCGTTGATTGCATGTATCTCGACATCAGCCATCAGCCGGAGAGTTTTGTGCGTGCGCACTTCCCGATGATCTATGAAAAGCTGCTGACGTTTGGCCTCGATCTCACCAAAGATCCGATTCCCATCGTACCCGCAGCACACTACACCTGCGGCGGCGTGATGGTCGATCAACAGGGCCGTACCGACGTTGACGGGCTGTATGCCATTGGCGAAGTCAGCTACACCGGTTTGCATGGCGCGAATCGGATGGCATCAAATTCGCTACTGGAGTGCCTGGTTTATGGATGGTCAGCGGCTGAAGACATGATCGCTAGCCTACCCGATGTCACCGCAGTCGAACATTTGCCTGCATGGGATGAGAGCCGCGTAGATGATGCAGATGAACGGGTTGTTATCCAACACAACTGGCATGAGCTGCGGCTCTTTATGTGGGATTACATGGGCATTGTGCGCACCACCAAACGTCTGGAGCGCGCGCTACGGCGTATCAATTTGTTGCAGCAGGAGATCGATGAGTACTACGCTCACTTCCGCCTCTCTAACAATCTGCTGGAACTGCGCAATCTGGTACAGGTCGCCGAGCTGATGGTGCGCTGTGCGCTGGAGCGCAAAGAGAGCCGCGGGCTGCACTTCACCCTCGACAATCCCGAGCTTCTTGCCGACGCGTTACCCACCATCCTGCAGCCTAAAAGTTAGCGGAATAGGTAGAACGCTTTGACCAGGCTGAGCCAATCTGCCGAATAGCTTTTATCTTCATTACGAATGGCAAGACGTTCCAGCAACGTTTCGCCAGCGGTGGGTGAAAAGCCCAGCACCAGGCGATTCGGCGGACGCTGGGCATAAGCGGCAACGTCGTAGCGATAACGCAGATGCCATCCATCCGCCTGCGCCAGCGAAATCAGCGTTTCACCCGCCTCAGCGGGCAGCACCACGCAAAACAGGCCCTCTTCTTCGATCAGCTGTGCGGCACAGCGCAGCAGCGTGCGATGATCGAGCGTGGTGGTGCTGCGCGCGGCATCTCGCTCTGCGCTGCTGGAAGCCATGCCTGGCGCAAAGAAAGGCGGATTACTGACGATCAGTGAGTAGCGCTTTTCACACTGCTTGCTCCAGCTCACGATATCCTGATGATGGACCGTTATTCGATCCGCCCACGGCGAGGCCTGCATATTTTCCTGCGCCTGGCTCGCCGCATTGGCTTCCAGTTCAACCGCATCAATTTCAACCGGTTGCGGCGTGCGTTGGGCCAGCATTAACGCAATTAGCCCGCTACCGCAGCCAATGTCGAGAATGCGGCGCACACCCGCAACCGGTGCCCAGGCACCGATTAATACGCCATCCGTACCGACTTTCATCGCACAGCGATCGTGCGCTACAAAAAACTGCTTAAAGGTAAAACCATCTTTTCTTAACGTCGCCCGCACCGGCGGTTGGTCCTGAGACATGCTTAACTACCATTGAATTTTTTACTGCCGGAAGTGTAACGTGGTGGGGATGGGAATTCACCTGCGCCTGTAATACCTACACAAACAGATGAAGATTATATTCGTTCTGTCTATAATCAGCGCCCCAAACTGAGGTAGACCATGACCGTAACCACATTCTCCGAACTCGAACTCGACGAAAGCCTGCTACAAGCTTTGCAGGAAAAAGGCTTCACTCGCCCTACTGTTATTCAGGCCGAGACCATTCCTGCCGCGCTGGAAGGCCGTGACGTTCTGGGTTCGGCTCCAACCGGGACGGGGAAAACTGCAGCGTTTTTGCTGCCCGCTTTACAGCATTTGCTCGATTTTCCGCGCAAAAAGTCAGGCCCACCGCGCATTCTGATTGTTACCCCGACGCGTGAACTGGCGATGCAGGTTGCCGATCACGCACGTGAACTGGCTAAACATACGCACCTTGATATCGCCACTATCACCGGCGGCGTGGCGTATATGAACCATGCTGAAGTCTTCAGCGAAAACCAGGATATCGTGGTGGCGACCACCGGCCGCTTACTACAGTACATCAAAGAAGAGAACTTCGACTGCCGCGCCGTCGAAACGCTGATTCTTGATGAAGCTGACCGCATGCTCGACATGGGCTTCGCTCAGGATATCGAGACCATCGCCGCAGAAACCCGCTGGCGCAAACAGACGCTGCTGTTCTCTGCGACGCTGGAAGGCGAACACATTAAAGACTTCGCTGAGCGCTTGCTGAACGAGCCGGTTTTCATTGAGGCCGACCCAAGCAAAAGCGAACGTAAAAAGATTCAGCAATGGTATTACCGCGCCGACGACCTCGAGCATAAAAACAAGCTGCTGATTCACCTGCTGAACCAGCCCGATGCAACGCGCGTTATCGTGTTTGTACGCAAACGTGAGCGTCTGCATGAGCTGGTTACCTGGCTGCACGAAGCCGGCATTCGCACGAGCTATCTTGAAGGTGAAATGGTGCAGGTGAACCGTAACGAAGCCATCAAGCGCATGAATGATGGCCGCGTTAAGGTGATGATCGCCACTGACATTGCCGCGCGCGGTATCGACATTGACGATATTTCGCACGTCATTAACTACGATTTGCCACGCACCGCTGATACCTACCTGCATCGTATAGGTCGTACTGCGCGTGCGGGCCGTAAAGGTACCGCGATCTCTCTGGTTGAAGCGCACGATCACGTGCTGCTGGGCAAAATCACCCGTTACATCAACGAACCGTTGAAAGCGCGCGTGATTGAAGAGCTGCGTCCAGCAAGCCGCGCGCCAAGTGCCAAAGTAACCGGAAAACCGTCGAAAAAGGCGCTGGCGAAGCGTAAAGAGAAGAAAGAGAAAGAAGAAGAGAAACCGCGCGTGAAAAAACGCCATCGCGATACCAAAAATGTCGGTAAACGCCGCAAGCCAAGCGGCAGCGAGGCGTCAGAATCCGGTGCGGAATAAAACAGCACTCACTACATTTAATCGCCTCTTTTGAGGCGATTTTTTTATTTAAGCGTAGCGAAATACTGCTTTCGCAGTGGAATTACTTTAAGACTACGATCCGGTCCACTGAACTGAACCCCTAAAAAGCAAAAAAGCCGCGTCGATCGGCCTCGACGCGGCTTGTATTGCTGTGTGTATTTTCGTCAGCGCTAAAATTACAGGCTTTCGGTGAACGTACGGGTAATCACATCACGCTGCTGTTCTGGCGTCAGCGCGTTGAAACGAACTGCATAACCAGAAACGCGGATGGTCAACTGCGGATATTTTTCTGGATGGTTTACCGCATCTTCCAGCGTTTCACGACGCAGCACGTTAACGTTCAGATGCTGGCCACCTTCAATGCGCACCTGCGGTTTCTGTTCCAGCGGGATTTCACGATAGGCAATTTCACCCAAATCGCTGATCGCAACGATTTGATCTTCAACGAAATCACCTTTGGCGCACAGGCAGCGCGCTTCGGCTTTATCATCATCCAGCAACCAGAATGAGTTCAATAGCTGTGGATTGTTTGCCTGAGTAATTTGAATACCGGTAATCATAGAAGGCCTCCAGGGCATTACGCCGTCGCATCAGGACGGCGAGGTTAATGACGTTATCGAATGCTCTGGTATATCACCGCGAGAAGACCGCTGTTTTGACCTGTATCAATTTCGCCCAATCATCAATCAGCGGTTTAAATCTAACAAATTGATTCATAACAATTTAAATAATTAACTTTTTCTGCAATTATTCAAATTATTTTTACCCTTCTGCTGTTGAGCATGACACGTTAAGCTAGTTGCAAAATTTTGCAGGGAGTCAATGATGGCTGAGAAGCTAACCTGGCACGACGTGCTGGCTGAAGAGAAAGAGAAACCTTACTTCGTTGAGACGCTCAAAGCGGTTGCCAATGAACGCGCCGCGGGCGTGACGGTTTATCCGCCGCAGAAGGATGTATTTAACGCCTTCCGCCTGACTGAATTGGGCGATATCAAAATGGTCATTTTAGGGCAAGATCCCTACCACGGCCCAAATCAGGCACATGGATTGGCCTTTTCGGTGCTGCCAGGCGTGGCTATTCCGCCGTCACTGCTAAATATGTACAAAGAATTAGAGCAGGATATTCCCGGCTTTATTCGTCCGCAGCACGGTTTTCTTGAAAGCTGGGCGACGCAAGGCGTGATGTTGTTGAACACCGTGTTGACGGTGGAAGCCAGTAAGGCGCATTCACACGCGCGCTTTGGCTGGGAAACCTTTACGGATAACGTCATCAGCGCCATCAATCAACATCGCGAAGGCGTGATTTTCTTGCTGTGGGGATCGCACGCGCAGAAGAAAGGCAGCATCATCGATACTCAGCGACATCATGTATTGAAGGCGCCACATCCCTCTCCGCTCTCCGCACATCGCGGCTTTTTTGGTAGTAAACACTTTTCTCAGGCTAACGCGCTGCTAAGCCAATCAGGTCAAACGCCGATTGACTGGATGCCAATTTTGCCCTGAAAAACAAACGGCCGCATTCAGCGGCCGTTGTCATTACAGTAACGGATTAGCCTTTGGCTTTCGTCACTGCCACCATCGCCGGACGCAACAGGCGGCCGTTAAGGGTGTAACCGCGCTGCATCACCATCAGCACATGGTTTGGCGCCATATCGTCAGACTCCATCATTGACATCGCCTGATGGATTTCCGGGTTGAACGGCACGTTAGTATCGCCAACCACTTCTACACCAAACTTACGCACCGCGCCCAGCAGCGACTTCAGCGTCAGCTCGATGCCTTCAATCATCGAAGCCAGTTCGGCGTTATCTTTGTCTGCAACTTCCAGCGCGCGCTCCAGGCTATCAATCACTGGCAGCAGCTCGTTGGCAAATTTTTCCAGCGCAAACTTATGCGCCTTTTCTACATCCATCTCGGTACGGCGGCGGATGTTTTCGATCTCCGCTTGCGCACGCAGCTGTGCATCACGCACGCCGGTCTGCGACTGTGCTAATTCAGCTTCCAGTTGCGCGATACGTTCATCACGAGGATCCACCTCAGCGGTTGTCTCTGCGTCCACGTGCTGCTGATCCTGTTGAATTTCTTCTGAGACTTGCTCGTTTGGGGTGTTCTGTTCTTTACTACTCATGAATTTCTCCGCGTTTTGCACATTCATCTCGCTGGTTGGCTTATTATGGGGATCAGTTTGACGGTTTCAAGTAAACCCATCACATTGCCGGGCCGTTTTGGCTTATAAGGAACTCGCGCTAAATGAACAAACACTTTAACTGCATCGGGATTGTCGGTCATCCGCGTCATCCTACGGCGTTAACCACCCATGAAATGCTCTGGCGCTGGCTAACAGCGAAGGGTTATGAGGTGATTGTTGAGCAGCAGATTGCGCGCGAGCTGGATTTAAAAAACGCCGAAACCGGCAGCCTGGCGGACATTGGCCAACGTGCCGATTTAGCCGTGGTTGTTGGTGGTGATGGCAATATGCTCGGCGCGGCACGCGTATTGGCGCGCTATGACATCAAAGTCATCGGCATTAACCGTGGCAATCTCGGTTTTCTCACCGATCTCGATCCAGACAACGCACAACAGCAGCTTGATGATGTGTTGCAGGGCGACTATTTCGTTGAAAGCCGCTTCTTGCTGGAGGCGCAGGTGTGCAAGGAAGCGTGTTCACCGCGAATTGGCAGCGCCATCAATGAGGTCGTGCTGCATCCCGGTAAAGTGGCGCACATGATTGAATTTGAAGTCTATATTGATGAGGTTTTCGCTTTTTCACAGCGTTCCGATGGACTGATTATCTCTACGCCAACCGGCTCAACAGCCTATTCGCTCTCGGCTGGCGGCCCTATTCTTACGCCATCGCTGGACGCGATTACCCTGGTGCCGATGTTCCCGCATACGCTCTCCGCGCGTCCGCTGGTGATCAATAGCAGCAGTACGATTCGCCTGCGCTTTTCATCTTTGCGTAGCGATCTGGAGATCAGCTGCGACAGCCAGATCGCCCTACCAATCCAGGAAGGTGAAGATGTCCTCATTCGTCGCAGCGCCAATCATTTGAACCTCATCCACCCAAAAAACTATAACTATTTTAATACGTTAAGTTCAAAGCTAGGCTGGTCAAAAAAATTGTTCTGAAAATCACCGCTGAGCACTTTACTGTATAAAAAACCAGTTTATACTGTATGTAAAACCATATCTGTTTTTACATACAGGTGATTCTATGTTGGCACAATTGACCATCAGTAACTTTGCTATCGTTCGTGAACTGGAGATCGACTTTCATCGTGGTATGACGGCGATCACGGGAGAAACCGGCGCAGGTAAATCCATCGCAATCGATGCGCTGGGTCTGTGTTTGGGCGGCCGCGCTGAAGCAGATATGGTGCGTCAGGGTGCCCGTCGCGCGGATATCTGCGCCCGCTTCCAGTTGAAATCGTCCCCCTCAGCGCAACGCTGGCTGGTAGAAAATCAGCTGGATGAAGGAAACGAATGCCTGCTGCGTCGCGTGATTAGTGCCGACGGACGGTCGCGTGGCTTTATCAATGGCACATCGGTGCCGTTGTCGCAGTTACGTGAATTGGGTCAATTATTGATTCAAATTCACGGCCAGCATGCCCATCAATTGCTGCTGAAATCGGATCATCAAAAACATCTGCTGGATGCGTACGCTGCACATGATGGCGTGCTGGCTGAGATGCGCCAGCATTACCAGCGCTGGCATCAGAGCTGCCGGGCATTGGCGCAGCATCAGCAGCTTTCACAAGAGCGCGAATCGCGTCGTGAGTTGCTGCAGTATCAATTAAAAGAACTCAATGAATTTGCCCCTCAGTCAGGCGAATTTGAACAGATTGATGAAGAGTACAAACGCCTGGCAAACAGCGGCCAACTGCTTTCGACCAGCCAGCAGGCGCTCCAAATCTTGGCCGATGGTGATGACACGAATCTGCAAAGCCTGCTGTATAGCGCTCGCAATATGCTGGGTGAGCTGCTGACGTTGGATAATAAAGTCAGCGGCGTATTCAATCTGCTGGAAGAAGCGGCAATTCAGCTCAGTGAAGCCAGCGACGAACTGCGCCATTATTGTGAACGTCTGGATCTCGATCCCAACCGTCTGCATGAACTGGAGCAACGTCTGTCACGACAGATTGCCCTTTCGCGTAAGCATCACGTTTCCCCTGAAGCCTTACCCGTTCTTTACCAGCAACTGCTTGATGAAGCGGAGCAGTTGTCGCAGCAAGAGAGCGACCAGGAGCTTCTGCAGTCTGAGGTGGTAGCCCATCATCAGGCAGCATTAGCCAGTGCGGAAAAACTGCATCAACTGCGTGAACATTCGGCGCAGGAATTGAGCCAACTGATCACACAAAGCATGCGCACCTTAGCCATGCCGCACGGCCAGTTTGCCATTGTGCTGGAGTTCAATGCCGATCAACTCACCGCTGATGGCGCGACGCGCATTGATTTTCGCGTAACCACTAACCCAGGCCAACCCTTACAGCCGCTAGGTAAAGTGGCTTCAGGTGGTGAACTGTCGCGTATAGCTCTCGCGATTCAGGTGATCACCGCCCAGAAAATGGAAACGCCAGCGATGATTTTCGATGAAGTGGATGTCGGCATCAGCGGCCCAACCGCCGCTGTCGTGGGGCAAATGCTCCGTCAGCTTGGTGAGTCAACGCAGGTGATGTGTGTAACGCATCTGCCGCAGGTTGCCGGTTGTGGCCATCAGCACTTCTATGTCAGCAAAGAAACAGATGGTGCGATGACGGAAACCCATATGCAGCCGCTGGACAAACGTGCCCGCTTACAAGAGTTGGCCCGTTTACTGGGCGGAAGCGAAGTCACGCGTAACACGCTGGCTAACGCTAAAGAACTTTTAGCCGCCTGATAACGCACTTTTTTTCCGACTGGTGGTCTTATGCTTGCTCTGTAGAGGTTTCAAATAGCGAAAAGGTTTATTATCATCGGCTGTTATAAAGATCGAGTGATAAAGCCTGCCGCAGGCAGAGTTCAGAATTTGATGGCAGAAAAATAGCCTGCTGAAAGGCGTTTGGCCCCAGAAAAGGAATGTATAGATGCGCTGTAAAACGCTGACTGCCGCGGCAGTAGTAATGTTGATGATGACCGCCGGATGTTCCACCCTTGAGCGCGTTGTGTATCGTCCGGATATCAATCAGGGGAACTACCTGGTCGCCAACGATGTGTCGAAGATTCATAACGGTATGACGCAGCAGCAGGTCGCCTATACCCTTGGCACGCCGATGATGCATGATCCCTTTGGCAGCAACGTTTGGTATTACGTGTTCCGTCAGGAACCAGGCCATGAAGGCGTTAAACAGCAGACGCTGACCTTGACCTTCGACAGCAATGGTACGTTGACCAACATTGATAACAAACCAAAGCTCTCTGGTAGCGAAGGCTAAGTGAACACCATAAAAAAAGGCGCCTGGGCGCCTTTTTTGTTTTTTAATCTCAGCTATTTCTTCTCAGCGGAACGTTCTGCACGTTGACGACGCAATTCTTTAGGGTCAGCAATCAGTGGACGATAGATTTCAATACGATCCCCATCCTGCACAACATCGCCTGGCTTTACAGGGCGACTATAAATACCAACTTTGTTGCTATTTAAGTCAATATCCTTACGTAGCGACAACAAACCCGATGCGTTAATGGCTTGCTCAACCGTTGTGCCCTCTGCCACTTTTATCGAGCGCAAATACTGCTTATCGGGCAACGCGTAAACCACCTCGACGCTGATATCAGGCACGATAAACCTCTTTCGCGCGCTGACTGAACGCCTGCACCATGCTGTTGGCAAGCTCTTTAAAGATACGGCCAAATGCCATTTCAACCAGCATATTGGTAAATTCAAAATCGAGATTCAACTCAACTTTACAAGCATCATCACCTAATGAAGTGAAGTGCCAACCGCCTGTCAATTTTCGAAATGGGCCATCAACCAGCTGCATTAAAATACTCTGGTTACTGATCAACGTATTGCGGGTGGTGAAGGTTTTACTGATGCCCGCTTTCGAGACATCAACCGCCGCAGTCATTTGATCCCCGTTGTTATCCAGCACGCGGCTGCCCGTGCAGCCCGGCAGAAACTGCGGATATGCGTCTACATCATTCACAAGACGGTACATTTGCGCAGCGCTATAAGGGACCAGCGCTGAACGACTAATCTGGGCCATAATGGTTCCTGTTCGTCACAAAACCATTGAATAATACCATTTTCGGTCACCAAACAAAAATTCACGGCTTTGCCTGGTGTGCTAAAATGGAGTGTTTTTTACCGCCCTGCAGGACAGGGGATGCGCCCATAAACTGAGTGATGTAGACTACGCCGCACTATGACAAAGAAAAAAGCTAACAAACCCGGTTCAGCCACTATTGCCCTCAATAAACGCGCACGCCACGAATACTTCATTGAAGAAGAGTTTGAGGCGGGTATGTCGTTACAAGGATGGGAAGTCAAATCACTCCGTGCCGGCAAGGCTAACATCAGCGATAGCTACATACTGCTGCGCGATGGCGAAGCTTATCTGTTCGGCTCGACTTTCCAGCCGCTGGCCGTTGCCTCAACACACGTGGTGTGTGATCCCACGCGCAATCGTAAGCTGCTGCTGAACCAGCGCGAACTTGATTCGCTGTACGGTCGTGTTAACCGCGAAGGTTTTACCGTGGTTGCACTATCAATGTATTGGAAAAATGCCTGGGCCAAACTGAAAATCGGCGTGGCACGCGGCAAGAAAGAACATGACAAACGTGATGATGTTAAAGAACGTGAATGGAAAATGGATAAAGCACGTATCATGAAGAATTCAAAGCGTTAAGCGCTGGATTTCAACGTCTGTTTTCTGTAGTATAGAAATTTCTTGGGGCTGATTCTGGACTCGACGGGATTGTGAAGCCTTAGGAGCATGCCGAGGGGCGGTTTGCCTCGTAAAAAGCCGCAAAAAAATAGTCGCAAACGACGAAAACTACGCTTTAGCAGCTTAATAACCTGCTTTGAAGCCCTCTCTCCCTAGCTTCCGCTCTTAAGACGGGGATCAAGAGAGGTCAAACCCAAAAGAGATCGTGTGGATGCCTTGCCTGGGGTTGAAGCACTAAATCTAATCAGGCTAGTTTGTCAGTGGCGTGTCTGTCCGCAGCTGGCCGGCGAATGTAAAGACTGACTAAGCATGTAGTGCCGACGGTGTAGTAATTTCGGACGCGGGTTCAACTCCCGCCAGCTCCACCAAAATCCTTCGAAGATGATTCCAGAGTCATCCGTAGAAGTCCTAGAAGCCCGCACGGCACAAGCCCTGCGGGCTTTTTTGTGTCTGTAATCTTCCGAGACGATCCGCCTGAATCCAGTGATAATTGGTATACGAATTGGTATACGCTAGAATGTATGCCAATTCCGTATACCAATTCATGCAGGAAATACAGACATGGCAAGGACTACGCGCCCATTAACCAACACAGAAGTTCAACGCGCTAAAGCAGATGATAAAGATATGACCCTGCATGATGGCGATGGGCTTTTTCTGGTCATAAAAACCAGTGGAAAAAAGCTTTGGCGCTTTCGCTATCAACGCCCGGTAACGAAGCAACGGACCATGATCGGATTAGGGCCCTTCCCTGCCCTTTCACTTGCCAATGCCCGTAGCTTAAGAGCGGATTATCTTTCCCTATTAGCTAATGGGATCGATCCGCAAGTACAGGCAGAGGTTGCAGAGGAGCAGCATCAGATTGCTCTGGATAGCATTTTCTCAACTGTCGCTGCTAACTGGTTCCAGCTTAAAAGCAAAAGCGTCACACCTGATTACGCGAAAGATATTTGGCGCTCATTAGAGAAAGATGTATTTCCTGCCGTTGGTGAAATACCTGTTCAGAAAATTAAAGCCAGAACGTTAGTTGAGGCACTTGAACCCATCAAAGCCAGAGGTGCTTTAGAAACGGTTCGCCGATTAGTGCAGCGTATAAACGAAATAATGATTTATGCTGTAAATACAGGTCTAATCGATGCCAATCCAGCATCTGGGATTGGCATGGCTTTTGAGAAACCTAAAAAACAAAATATGCCAACTTTAAGGCCAGAAGAACTTCCAAAATTAATGCGCTCTTTAGCCTTATCAAATCTTTCAGTTTCGACACGGTGCCTGATTGAATGGCAACTAATTACTCTTGTCCGGCCTTCGGAGGCTTCAGGGACGCGCTGGGCTGAGATAGATTTCGATGCAAAACTATGGACTATCCCAGCTGAACGAATGAAGGCTAAGCGGGAGCACATCATTCCGTTGCCGACTCAAGCTTTAAGTATTCTTGAACTGATGATTCCAATTAGTTCACATCGAGAATACGTTTTTCCAAGCAGGAATGATCCGAAGCAAGCAATGAATAGCCAGACGGCTAACGCCGCTTTGAAACGAATGGGATATGGAGGCAAGTTAGTTGCACATGGTTTACGTTCAATAGCTAGTACAGCCATGAATGAAATGGGTTTCAACTCTGATGTTATCGAAGCTGCACTTGCTCATAGCGACAAAAATGAGGTCAGAAAAGCCTACAACCGAACAACATATTTAATGCAACGAACCGAGTTAATGAGTTGGTGGGGCGACGCCATTTATTCAATTGATTTCTTTAAAAGGGAGCCGAAATGAGTAAATATCAAAAAATAGATTTAGCATATAACTTTCTAATTGAGAAGGAAAAGGAAGGAGCCACTTTTAAGTTGACTGAGTTGTCAGCGGCAAGCACGTGGTCACTGAAAACCTGCTCAACACATATATCAAAAAAGCTTAGCACCTATTTCCAAAGAGAAGGTGAAGATTATATAACCAATGGTATTCTTTTTTTGAGTAAAAATGACTTCAGAGCAACACTAAGTCAAATATCGACACTCTCGAATAATTACTCCAGAAAGGGGATCCTTCTTAACAAAGCCAAAGAATTTGCAGTGCTTGCTGTTTCCACCTATAACAACCCAACCATAAAATTCAAAACTTATGGTTTTATAGTGAACATGAACATAGCTTTCACATCGTTGTTTCACGCCATATTTGAGAAAAATGGAGTTGATTACTTTTACAAAGATGGACTTGGGGTTACTATATTCATTGATGGAGAAGAAAAAGCATGGGAACTAAAGGAATGTACAGAGAAATATTGGCCAGGCACAACCTCTCCAATTAAGTCGAATCTTCACTTCTTAATTGGCCTTAGAAATAAAATTGAACATCGTTTCTTACCTGTAATTGACTTGATGTGTAGTGGGGAATGTCAAGCAGCGTTAACTAATTTTGAAAATATCATTACTAAAGAGTTTGGCGATGAGCATGCTTTGCTGGTAAACCTAGCTGTATCTATGCAACTTAGCCGAGCATCTACCGAAGCTAAGGTTGAAGCATTAAAACAATTCCAATCACAAAACTACTCCGTTGTGAGGGAGTTTATGAGTGCCCAACATCATGAGCTAGACCAAGAAACATTGGAGAGTCAAGAGTATCGTATCAAAGCCTTTTTAATTCCTAAAATTGGAAACCACGCCTCCACATCAGATTTATCAATAGAGTTTGTTAACTTTAGGAAGCTTAATGATGAAGAAAAAGAGCAATATGAACAAGGAATAACCTTTATAAAGGAAGTAAGGACTCCGTTTATACATAAGCCATCTGACATCGTATTAAAGATAAAGGACACACATCAGTTCTTTAATATGGCACTGCATACCAAGTGCTGGAAATTTTTCGAAGCCAGACCGATAGAAGTGAACGTTGACTTCAAAGGACCTTACTCTGGATTTGTTTTGGGATTCAATAACTACCTTTATACTAATGATTGGATTGTATATTTAAAAGAACAGCTCAACGATGAAGTTACACTACATAATATTCGTGCATATTAAGGATTAATGATGAGTGGCTATTTTCGGTTAGATAGAGACTGGGGCTTCTTACAGGCTTTAGAGGAAATCAATTCTCACTATAAACCCGGAGGCATGGTTTCCGGAATGGCTAGAAATGTTCAAATACAAAACTGGGGGGTCATAGTCGGTCGAACTCGAGCACTTGCCGAGGTTGAACTTGCAATATCATCATCAGGCTCAAAAAACAAACTTTGCAAATTAATACAAATCTCAGCTTCATCATTGAATTCTATGATTAGTTTTTTTGAACGTCTTCCTAATGACATTAATAATCATGGCACCCTACAGGGAATATCAGTCGCAGGTCATTTTTTACTTCGTCAGATAGGAAATGGAGGGAATGCAGTAGTTTGGAAAACGAGGGATGAGAATAATAAATTCCACGTAATGAAAATCGCGAGACGCGCCAAAGGCATATCTTTATCAAGATTCAATGATGAGATCGCTACATTAAAAAAACTAGCCGCCATCAATGACAGCAACATTCACACAATACCCATAATAAGCAATTATTCAAACTTGGATGATGATGGATTAGCTTGGTTTACTATGCCTGAAGCCATTCCATTAGATAACTATTTCGAGAAACACTCGTCAACTCCCCTGAGTATTCTAAAAGGCATGATTGACATTTGTATAACCATTGAAAGACTTCACGCAAACCACATATTCCACCGAGACATTAAGCCGGACAATATTCTTATTCATCAAAACAAATGGGCTTTAGGTGATTTCGGCATTGCAACATTCCCTGATAAGGAAAAAGTAACGAAGGAAGGGACTAAGATGGGATCATTGCATTACTATGCGCCGGAAATGTTAAGCAACTCCCCTGAAAACTCAGGTTCACATGCAGATGTATATAGCTATGCAAAGTCATTATGGGCTCTATTAAGTGGAAATAGATTCCCCATAGCTGGAGAACTCCGCTTAGACCGTCCCGAGGCCTTAATATCAACTTACTGTAAGCTTGAGAATGTTGAGTTATTGGACGAAATAATCTCAGCTTGCACAAGTTATACGCCAACGAATCGCCCTTCAATTTCTGAGCTAAAGACTACCCTTGAAAAAGTGATTGAGGGTAAGTGATCCCCCGCAGCGCGCACTCGTACCCCCGCCACGCCTGCCCGCTTTATGTAGCAGTTATCATGCGGTTGCATGAGTCCCTTCAGGCCGCGCCACTGCTGGCCTGAATTGCATTAAGTCAGCTGCATTTATTCATGCGTTTTCATGCAGCATAGGCATGCACTCATGCGCTTCAGGCTGGCCAGAGAAAAGGGATGTAAAAAACCGGCACGATGACCGGTAAAGTGTGGCTGATAAAAACTCAGCTGGGGGCGTTCTGGCGGTTCGATAGTCTGCTGGCTGATCCATAACGGTTTAGCGTCTGCCGTTGTGGCGGTAATTCTTTCTTGGGGACATCTTCAGTTACCTTCTGCGGTTTCATGATAATGGTGTCCAGACTCTCCAGAGTAGTGAACGTGCAGGAGCAGTCGATATTACGACACTGATACCACGTCTTTTTTAACGTACCTGTCTGATATTCGCTGGTACGCGTGTGTGCGGTCATGCTGCATTCAGGGCATTTCATTGCCATCACGTTTTTTTCCTTCTGTTTAACGCCAGTCCCCGTCCAGGCTGGAGTTACGGTTTATAAAGCCGTTATCGTTAGCTTTCTTTGTAGGGGGAGAGCCAATGGCGGCTCCGGTGAATGCATTGTGCCGTTGCTGGCACAGTCGAGCTATCGGATGGCGTTGTGTGATGGCCCAGACAAAATGACCTTCTTCTGGCTGGCGGCAAGGTGACATATTGGCTCCCTGCTCAACTTTTAAATTTATATATATCCTTCACCATTCTTCACCTTAATAAAAAAGAGAGTAAATACAGTATATTAAAGGGTGAACAATTAATGGTTATCCCTTCACCCAGTGTTCACCATGCTTCACCTGGCTTTTTATGCAGATAAACTTTATCGAGTGTTTATTTCGATTGGTTTAAACATAATTAATCATTGAAAACGATTTGCATAATTCATCTCAGCACTATTGGTCTATATTGCCCTATATTTACCTGAGCAAAAAACAGGCGGTTAATTTTTGCGCGCCTGTGCCAGCCGCAGCACCATCTCGCCTTGTTGCTTTGGCAGTAAATATGCTGAGAATAAAGAGCTACCCGACTCCGGACGTATCTGTCCGTATCACCACGGACTCAATAAGAGGTAGCTCATGCACACCGTATTATCCGCAAACTCCTCCGCTCCTGCGGCCCCGGCTTTACCCGTAAACCCGGTGCTAAATGACCGCTTCCTGCGGCTGCCGGAAGTCATGCACGTCTGCGGCCTGTCCCGCTCCACCATTTACGACCTTATCAGCCGCAACGCCTTCCCGGCGCAGGTGTCGCTTGGCGGCAAGAACGTGGCATGGCTCGCCAGTGAAATCAGCGTCTGGATGAGCGATCGCATTGCAGCACGCGGTCAGGAGCGCACCGCATGAGGTTTTTAAACCGTGCGGGTAAATCACGCGAACCCTCTGTCGCGCATACAGTGCCGCCTGTGCATGTGACTGGCGCCGGGATGGGTAAACCGCTACAGCCGCAGCGCTTTCGCGCAACGAAGCCAGCCTTAAGCCTGCAATGTGCAGGCGTCCCGCCCTCCGGTATCCGGACTGTTTCCCGTGGCGACATTTCTCCCGCCAGCTGCTGAGGTTGCCTGATGTCACTTTTAACTGCTGCCTCCGGCTTGCGCGCCGGGGCCATTCCCTGGTACAGTAAATCCGCTGTCGCAAAATCGGCAGCCGGGCGTAGGAACCCGAGTTACTCAATGGCGACACCAGACGCGCCATGCGTCTTTTTTTGTGTCCAAGCCTCAGTGCACCCATTTTTCGGGCAACGGTTCTGTATCCGTTGCGCCGTCTGCGTAATGGTGGCCCGGGCGGGGCAGCCTTCGGGCTGGCCGGTATCCATTGAGGCCGGTATTCCTACCCCCGTTCGGGCTACCACCCATGAGTGTAGGAACTCCGGTGGTAGCGATAACCGCTACTCTCTGGAGACTGCCATCATGGCTACGGTCCTTAATTCCCCATACCCTCAGTTTGTTTTCGTCTTTGCCGCCGTGCGCCGCTGCGAGCGCCAGCAGCATATTCATATGCTCCGCACCGTTGCCGCCGATGAGCGCGCCGCCCGCCTTTTGCTGGCCCGCGACTACGTGCTGTCCTTTGCCGCCCGCCTGCCGGTCCGGGAGGTGCGCGCATGACTCACGCCACGATTTCTCACGCCGACCTGGTACGCCTTGAGCACCTGCGTAACGCCGGGCGCTTCGTCAGCGACATGACCGCCTTTCAGGAGTGCCACGAACTGCCGCAGCCCGCTCAGCGCGCGCAGCTGGCTTCGCTGGTCTTTCTCATCACCGAGCAGCTGGATGACGTGGTGACGCGCTGCCAGAACAACTGGATGAACGCGGAGGATGAATCATGAAAGACCGCACCCTTTCGCCTGAACTGCGCGCCGCGCTTTCTCGCCGCGCCGTCGCCTGCGCGTGGCTGACCGTCTGCCGCGAGCAGCAGCGCTACCCCGGCCTGACGCTGGCGCGCCTTGAGCACATTATCGAAACCGAGCTGGAGGGCTTTTACCTGCGCCAGCACGGACGCCTGCGCGGTCAGGAAATTGCCTGCGCGCTGCTGGACGACCTGCTGTCCACCGGGCCGCTGAAGTCGGCCCCGCGCCTGAGCTTTCTCGGCCAGGTAATGATGGATGAACTCTGCGGGCGCATGACAGACGCCCCGGTGCTGCACTGAGGGAGAACAGAACGATGAAAATGACCGTATCAGAGGCGGCCACTGCTGCGCGGGGCCACTGGCCCCGCATTCTGCCCGCGCTGGGCGTGAAGGTAATCAAAAACCGCCACATGCCGTGCCCGGTCTGTCAGGGAACGGACCGCTTTCGCTTCGACGATAAGGACGGTCGCGGCACGTGGATTTGTAATCAGTGCGGAGCCGGTGACGGCATGGACCTGGTGAAAAAGGCGCTCAGCATTACGTTCAGAGAGGCCGCCGCGCGCGTAAACGACCTGACCGGCAACCTGCCGCCGGTAGCGGCCGGCAACAGTACCGCAGCCGGTCCCGAAACGGACGAGGCATCCCGCGCCGCAGCGGCTGCACTGGCGCAGCAGCTGGTCAGCACGGCAAAGGAAGCGGCGGGCAACGCCTATCTGTCCCGGAAGGGGCTGCCAGAGCAGGCGTGCCTTACGCTTTCAAAGGCGCATAAGGTGGCGTTAACGACCTACCGCACCGGCGATGTGGTTGTGCCCCTGCACGACATGAGCGGCCGGCTGGTTAACGTGCAGCTCATCAATGCCAGCGGAGAGAAGCGCACGCTCAAGGGCGGCCAGGTGAAAGGCGCCTGCCACGTTCTCAGCAGCGCTAAGCCTGCAAAGCGCATCTGGCTCGCAGAGGGCTACGCGACCGGCCTGACGGTGCACAACCTGACCGGTGATGAGGTGTGGGTTGCGCTCTCATCGGGCAACCTCCTTTCTCTGGCTGGCCTTGCCCGGGAAAAGCACGCCACGCTGCAGCTGATGATTGCCGCCGACCGCGACCTTAACGGCAACGGTCAGGACAAGGCGAAGAAGGCCGCTGATGTCAGTAACGCCGTCGTCGCGCTGCCGCCCGTGTTCGGCGACTGGAACGACGCCTTTGTGCAGCACGGCGACGTCCCGACAAAGCAGGCGCTTGCTGAGGCCGCCGCGCCCGCCACCGCCTGCCCGTTTGACGTGATGAGCGAAGCGGAGTTTTCGGCGATGAGCGCCAGCGAAAAAGCGGAGCGCGTTGCTGAGCACTACCGCAATGCGCTGGCGGTGGATGCCAGCGGCGAAATCCTGTCACGCTATAAGGCGGGCGCGTGGAAGGTCATTTCGGGTAAGCAGTTTGAGCGCGACGTAGCGAAACTGTTCCAGCGGCTGCGCGCGCCGTTCTCGGCGGGCAAGATTTCAGGCGTGGTGGATACGCTGAAGCTGATGCTGCCGCAGCAGTCCGACCCGGCGCGCCGCCTGATAGGTTTCCGCAACGGCGTACTGGACACGCGCACCGGCAGCTTCAGCCCGCACAGCAAACGCTTCTGGCTGCGCACGGTCAGCGAGGTGGACTTTACCCCGCCCGTCAAGGGTGAGACGCTGGCGAGCCACGCGCCGCACTTCTGGCAGTGGCTGGACCGCGCGGCCGGACGCGACGCGGCAAAGCGCGATATTATTCTCGCCGCGCTGTTTATGGTGCTGGCAAACCGCTACGACTGGCAGCTGTTTCTGGAGGTCACGGGCCCCGGCGGCAGCGGCAAAAGTATCATGGCCGAAATCGCCACCATGCTGGCCGGAACGGACAACACCACCTCCGCGACCATCGAGACGCTGGAGTCATCGCGCGAGCGCGCGGCGGTGATTGGCTTCTCGCTGATAATTCTGCCCGACCAGGAGAAGTGGAGCGGCGACGGCGCGGGCATTAAAGCGATTACCGGCGGCGACGCGGTATCCGTGGACCCGAAATACCGCGATGCCTACACAACGCACATTCCGGCGGTGATTCTGGCGGTAAACAACAATCCCATGCGCTTCACCGACCGCAGCGGCGGCGTGTCGCGCCGCCGGGTTATTCTGCACTTCCCGGAAATTATCCCGGCAAACGAACGCGACCCACAGCTGAAGGAAAAAATCAGCGGCGAGCTGGCCGTTATCGTGCGCCAGCTGATGCAGCAGTTCAGCCAGCCGCAGGACGCAAGGACGTTGCTTCAGTCGCAGCAGAACTCCGATGAGGCGATGCGCATCAAGCGCGACGCGGATCCGATGGTGGACTTCTGCGGCTATCTGTTCACCACGCCGGAACCTACTTCGCTTTACATGGGGAACGCCAGCATCAGGCCCTTACAGCCGAGACGCTATCTTTACCATGCCTATCTGGCTTACATGGAGGCGAACGGCTACAGGAATCCACTCAGCATGAAGATGTTCAGTCTGTCGCTGGAGAGCATTATGCGCGAGTACGGGCATCATTATCTGAAGCGGCGCACGAAGCTGGGGATGCAGACCAATCTTGATCTGACTGAGGAAAGCAGTTCTGACTGGCTGCCCAAGTGTGATGCCACCTGAAACTCATAATATTTAGAACCGGCGAAAGCCGGTTTTTTTGCGCTCGTTATAGGCGTTAAATTCATCCAGATGCATATAAAAAACACATTCTCTGTTATGCAAGAGAATTTCGCTTGCCACATCTTAAATTAATCGAGTCTGCTATGAGCGGGGTGCGTACATTTAGAGCAGTGCCTCCATTTTAATCTCTTTTGATTGCTATAGGCGACAAGATATATTACTGATGGCAAATTGATATTACTTAGGCTTTCAAGGACGGCCCATGTACATCCAGCACATAGAGATATCTAATTTCCGAAAGCTACTTTCTGTGCGAATTGATTTCGCTAACGAGACCACGCTGCTTGTAGGTGCAAACAACAGCGGCAAATCCTCTGCCATGCTGGCACTACGGAGATTTTTGGTTTCTAAGGCTTCAGCTTTTCGGCTCCAGGATCTGACTCTTTGTCATCTCGCCAAGCTGGATGAGATTGGTAAAGTGTGGGAGAACGCGCCGGAAAACTATGAAATCCCTACAGCCAAGGACTGGGCTGACTGGCTCCCTAGTCTGGATATCTGGGTGTCGGCAGATCAAGGGGAGTTTCATTACATCCGGGATCTCATACCCAACTTTGCGTGGCGCGGGGGGCTAGTGGGAATGCGTTTTCTGCTTGAACCTGATGATATGAATACGCTGTACACTGACTATCGTAAGGAGCGCACGAGGGTTGTAGAGCTTGAGGATGCTCTAGAGATGGAAGAAACACCCGGTAGGCCGCTGAAGCTATGGCCGCAGAGCCTACATGATTACCTGACCCGTCGGCTGGGAGATAAATTCAAAATACGTTGGTACCGCCTAGATCCGCAACAACTTAAAAAGCCTAACAAGTCGACTAGAATGGCGCAAATGCAGCAATTGAGCCCTACTGCCCATCCCTTGGAAAGCAATCCTCTCAGTGGATTAATTCGAGTACATGAAATCAATGCACAGCGGGGATTCGGCGACCATTCTGACGACAAACAGGGAGATTACATTAGACCCAGCGGCGCTCAAAAACTCTCGGAACAACTCAGATCTTATTACTCCCGACACCTTGACCCAGGTGACAGCCCAGATGTCTCAGACCTCGAAGCGTTGCGGGCGATAGAAGCAGCTCAATCGGCATTCGATACGAGGCTTAGTAGCAGCTTCGAACCTGCTATTAGAGAGGTTGAGGGATTGGGCTACCCAGGCCGTAATGACCCACGCATTAAAGTCGCAAGTCGCCTAGCAACAACCGACGGCATGAACCATGAAGCGGCCGTCCTTTTTGAGTTGGATTCAATCCAGGGTGCCCCTGGATCCCCTCCTCTTCATTTACCAGAGACCGCTAACGGGTTAGGATATCAAAACCTGATATCTATGATTTTCCGGCTGATGGGCTTCAGGGACGAGTGGCTGAGAAAAACCAGAGCAGCCAGCACGGAAGTAATAGACCGCGTCGAGCCCATCCACCTCGTGCTCATTGAAGAACCTGAAGCCCACCTTCATGTTCAAGTGCAGCAAGTGTTCGTGCGGCACGCTTACCAAGTTCTATGTCGAGACGCTTTGCTTGAACGCTACCCAAATCTGAAGACTCAGCTTTTGGTGAGCACTCACTCCAGCCATGTAACACATGAAGTGGAGTACCAGAATCTTAGGTATTTCAGGCGACTTCCAGCCGGGATGTATGATATCGGTGTACCGGTGTCGACGGTCTCTAATCTCTCTAACGTGTTCGGTGAAGGAACAAAGACGAAGGAGTTCGTTACCAGGTATCTGCGGGCACAGCATGCAGATATATTCTTCGCCGATGCCGTCATATTGGTAGAGGGTTCAGCAGAGCGAATGATGCTGCCGCATTTTTTGCGAAATAAGTTTCCATTCCTTGACCGCTGCTACATCACAACCCTCGATATCGGTGGCAGTCACGCACACCGATTAAGGCCTTTAATTGACGCCCTTGGCATCCTCACCCTGGTTATTACAGACCTTGATGCAGGGCTTAATAAAGCTGCAAAACCGGTGCAAAGAAACTCAGATCAGATTACGAACAATCCGACATTGCGAAGCTGGATGAAACTGATGCATCTGGGCAGCACAGTGAATGAACTGCTTGAGTTACCAGCGAACCAAAAAGAGCACAAAATCGACGACCTGTACTCTGTACGCATAGCCTATCAAACTCCTATTTCAACCCATCTGCCCGCTACTGGTGAAGAAATACAAGCTCTTCCAAATACCTTTGAAGACAGCTTTGTGCTTAGCAACGCTGGTTACTTTGCGGAAAAGACAAATGGTACTGGTCTGATGAAGGCTTTCGTAAAAGTTTTGAATGAGGCGCAAACATCAGAAGCCGTCGGAGAAGGTTTTTTCAAAGAATTACGCGAAGGAAAGAAAGCAGAGTTTGTGTTGCTTGTTTTGGGCGACAAAGATTTTCCCAGCCTCAAAATCCCTGAATACATCATCGAAGGCCTCAACTGGCTTGAGTCCAAATTGCGAAGCAAGCAAAAAGAGCTTCTGGTAATTCCGCCCGAGGGCGCGGAGGTGACGTCATGAGCGAAGCAGTTGTCGCAGATGCCGACACAATTATGCAGGCTTGTCTGAATCTGGCAGATCCGAAGAGTTTTTTTCTTTACGCAGGAGCGGGCTCAGGAAAAACCCACTCACTCGTCGAGGCTATCCGCGAACTCAAAAGCCGCGAGCGAGAACGCCTGACATTCGAGGGGAGGCGCATTGCGGTGATTACCTATACAAACGCAGCATGCGAGGAGATTCTTCGAAGGCTAGAGTTTGATCCACTCGTGGAAGTCTCAACCATTCACGCGTTCGCATGGCGCCTAATCCAAGGATTCGACAACGAGATCAGAGAGTGGCTAAGGATCAAACTTGCCCAGGACATTGAGAAGATCGAGGGCGAGCTAGCACGCTCGAGAGGCGACAATAAAACATCTCGAGCAAACCGACGGAAGCTACGAAGCAAAATACGCAGACTTGAGACTCTCGACGAGATTACTAAGTTCATCTATAGCCCTACAAGTAACAACAAAGAACGACAAGCACTTAATCACGATGAGGTCATCAAGTTGACCGCAGCATTCGCTCCTAAGCGCCCTTTGTTGGATGTTCTAGTAGACCTCTACCCAGTTGTATTGATTGACGAAAGCCAAGACACCCACGCGCCATTAATGGAGGCTTTTCTGAAAGTCCAGCAATTGGCGCAGACACGCTTCTGCCTTGGGCTACTAGGCGACACCATGCAACAAATTTACAGCCACGGGGTAACGCATCTTGATAAAGCGATACCGGGTGACTGGCGGAAACCTGAAAAGGTCGTTAATCGCCGCTGTCCTCGTAGAGTGGTAGACCTTATCAACGTGATTCGAAGCACCGTAGACAATCATCAGCAGACCCCAAAGCCTGATGCCATTCAAGGTGTAGTGCGCATGTACTGCATTAGTCAAAACCAAGAACAGGCACCAAATCTTGAAGAAGGCATCGCTCATTCAATGGCTGCAATCACCGACGACGGAGAATGGGCTACCGGCCCTAAAGGCCGAAAGACATTGATTCTCGAACATAAGATGGCTGGACGGCGGATGGGGTTCGAAAAGCTGTTTACGCCCCTCTACGCAGTTGAGCACCTTCAAACAGGCTTGTTGGATGGAACCCTGACCGCACTTCGCGTTTTCAGCGAAGGCGTTCTTCCTATCCTTACCGCAAAGGACGATCACTTCCTTCTGCTTGAAGCAGTACGATCTCGTTCCTCCTTGCTCAGCAAGGACGCTATGCAGTCAACAGTGGATCAATCGGCCCACATGCAGCGTATAGAGGACGCGACGCACGCCCTGCTCTCTCTTTTCGAAAGAAACGATCCAACACTGAGCGAAGTTGCAACGCTTCTGTTGCAAACTCAACTGCTTGATGTACCAGAAAATTTGGTTGAGGCAATGGTGTTTGAATCTTCTGGAGAAGCGCCCGATCCTGAAGATACGAACGCGATAACCAATTATGCCTATCAGCTATTTCTTGAGCGCCCATTTTCGGAGCTGGCAGCTTTTACAACTTATACAGATGGCCTTTCACCCTATGGTACGCACCAAGGCGTAAAGGGACTCGAGTTCCCTCGAGTTATGGTTGTCATCAACGATGATGAGGCAGACGGCTTTTTGTTCAGCTACGACAAATTGCTGGGTGTGAAAGAACCAACAAAAACTGATCAAAACAATGAGCGTGATGGCAAGGACCACGCACTGGCTCGTACTCGCAGGCTTCTCTACGTAACGTGTAGTCGTGCTGAAAATAGCTTAGCGATTGTCGTATACACACCTCAGCCGGCACTGGTCAAGCGAAACGTTGTTGCTGCTGGCTGGCTCCAAGAGAGCGAGATCGAAATCCTATGAAGTTTTTTCTTGGTCTGATTAGCTCCTGACTTTGAAGATGTTGCAAACGTACGCTTCTGGCATAGAGCGACATGCGCGCTTGGCAAGGTCTGCTATGAGCGAGGAGCAGACGTTCGCAGTTGTTCTCACAATGTTAAGAGTATTAATTACATCGTGGTGTCTTGATCTGCACGGAGGAGGTCAGTCGCCCTGCATGTTGGTTAATTGATGTTGTAAGTTCATGCACAATGACCAGTGCTCATTAACAGGCACAACAGCTCGTGAACGCTGCTCTATAGGCAATTGTGGCTGGGTCCACAGGAAAGGATAAAATGAGTAAACCGCGTCACCATTCATTTCAGATGTTTCTTCACGCCAGCCTTTCCAGCGTACGCTTTGATAGAATCGATCCAAATTGCCACAGAGAACCCAGTGCAGAAAACCTGAATAATTAGTATCAAGGCTCTCCCATTCCAGAGAATCCGGTGCGAAATAATATACGCCGCCTCGATCTTCACCGAATTCACCACCGTTAAGTGCAAAAAAGCCTCCCGATACATCATCAGCAACCAAGAGCGCCTGAAATACCCGGCCTGTTGTTACCGATTTCGTCCAGGAAGCAGGAGCTCGTGCCAGCTTGGGATGACCAGAGCCTAAAATCCGCAACCAGCCATTATCAACCAAGATGCCTCCCGTTTCGTATAACACAGCGCCTAACGTGGAGAGCGTTGTAACCTGAAGCTGATGTAAGGTAGATCTTGCGAGCGTCGGGTCACAAGGAAGCACTTCATAATTATTGTTCGCTTCTTTCAGCCATTGCTGCACCATAAGCCAGCCAGAGCTTTGCTGATCAATTAATTCAGTCAGTTCCCTCATGCATTATCCTTTACCACACTTCGCATCTTTAGCTTATATATCGGACGACTAGCCGATAACCTGAATATGGTCACTTACATGCTTCTTTAGATAAACATAGCATTAGGTTAGCAATGTCCGCTTCTGGCACTAAGCGGGCAGTTTGACTATTACAAAGGTCCGTTATGAGCGAGGAGCGGACTGTCCGGCTGGCAATTGCGACGTTCAGTCACAGGAGGTAAGAGAACGCCGTTTGAATAGCAATAATCTGCTCTTGATTATTTATTCTACAGGGGCGTGGACAAAACAGAGCTTATTCCCTTCTGGGTCCCGACAATAAGCCGCATAAAAGTCAGAAGCATATTCTCTGAAACCGGGTTTACCCTCGTCGGTTCCCCCCATTTTTATAGAGAGGCGCCAAATCTCCTGAACCTCTTCCCGAGAAGCGACTAAAAAACTGACTTGCACACCGTTGCCCCAGGTTGAAGGAAGGCCATTTTCAGGCACTTGCACGTAAAACTGAGGCCATCGTTTATCAGGATATTTCCAGCCAACCCCTTTAGCCTGACCGCCATTACCCTCTGGCATCTGTTCAAAGCCTAACTTCGTAAGCAGAGCTTCATAGAAAGCAACTAATGCGTTGAGATCTCTTGCGCCAACGTGAACATGACTAAACATCACCGATTCTCCTGAACGAAATGAAAAATTCTAACGTAGTCCGTTCATGTTGTAGTTCAAGGCAGAAAGAGAATCAGGCAGTAGCATGAGGTTAGTATGTCCGCTTCTGGCACTAAGCGGGCAGTTTGACTATTACAAAGGTCCGTTATGAGCGAAAAGCGGACGTTGTATTATTGGTATCATTGAACTCTTCGGGCATTCCACTCATCGCGGGTGATTTCCCAAAGCTCAGAATCCAGAAGACCGCTGACATACTCCTTCTTAACAGTTTTGATAAGCCGCATTCCGCTACTGACTGAAATACGCTGAGAGCGGCTGTTAATGGCTGCTTTAGGTGCGCGCATTACCGGCTTATTCAACACATTGAACCAGTAATCTGTAGCCGCAATACTAGCCTCACGCATAAAGCCTTGACCCTGATATTCTGGTGCCAGCCAGAACCCGCGGTTGTTATCTTCTTCATCGTAAAAGCATATCAAGCCCATGACTTTGTCTGGTATCTCACGCTTTCTGATAGTCCAGAACCATGCAATTCCTTTCGCCATGTCAGGCAGAGCAACGTTATTGACGTAATTCTCTGCACCATTCTCTGGATAAGGCCAAGGAACCGATGCCACCATATAACGGACTATTTCCCAGCGGGGATAAAGCTTCTGGATCTGCTGAGCATCTTCGGCAACTAACGGTTTTAATAACAACCGATCTGTTGTAAGCGTGGGGATTCGCATGGGCAATTATCCTTGCAGGTTAATAAATTCCTAGTCAGGTTTTGTTTACCTTACGAAAAATATCCGCATACAGTCATCTATTAAATCATGCAAAGATGGTATTACGGCTTCAACGTCCGCTTTTGGCACAGAGCGGACATTGATGGCAGTAGGAAGTATGAGAGTGCCATTGTCATACTGGACACAATCATAATACTGTCCAGACTATGCAGATTGAAATCACTGGAAGAATCATGGATATCCAACTCACAAGCGTCACCCCGGACAGCCTAGGATTTGCTGAGTTAAGATCGCAGAGCATGGCCGAAGGATTTAACATGTTACGCCGACTGGAAGATAACTGGCTTAGCGGACACAACCGCTTTGATAGACCCGGAGAAAAACTAATTGGGGCTTCTGTAGAGGGATTAATCGTTGGCGTTTGTGGACTCAACATCGACCCGTTTACGCTAAAAACTGGCATCGGACGTCTGCGACATCTCTATGTAGACTCAGGATGGAGAAAAAGGCAGGTTGGCAGCGCCCTGCTCAGTGAGATACTTAAGGATTCTGGCCACTGGTTTGATTTTATCAACACAAACGCTCCTCCATCAGCATTCACTTTCTACGAACGAGCTGGCTTTGTTGCTTTAACTGGCATAGAAAAAGTCACGCACTATCTATGCCTCAGAGACCCAGCGCGTTGATACAGTCACCTCCTGAATAGACCGCATATTCTGTCCGGTAAACCGCTTTTCAGGAACGCCTGTCGGGATACAGCACTGACGTAACCAAACCACTTTCAGGCAAATCATAGCCATTACAGTTAAATCCGCGCCGCCCTGGACACGCTGCTTTTCTGACCAAGCATGCAGAACGGCGGCTGAAACATTTTCAGGAAATCAAAGGAACTGGCTGGCAGCTTTGAGCGAAAAGCGGACATTCATACCGTAATAAATCAAAGCAGCTGACAGGCACAATCACTGACGTTTTGTGTCAGTCGGTCTGTGCAACATGAAAGCCTCTGGCAGTATCCCGCTCATTACGCCGTCCCGGTCTATCATTGCATGCTTGAGGGCAATCAGGATATGTCCGGCGATGACAACCAGCCTAGCGCCATTGTGCTGGCTTTATGTATTAGCTTTTCGCCATGGCATTCGAGTTCATTCATGGCATGCTTCATTAGATACCGAACACGTTCACACCGAACCCGAGATCAGGTCCCACCTCACGCAGGAGCGAAGAGTCGGACGTCATGTCCGAGCGCAGATTGAGTGCGGAGACAGTGACCGCGACGAGCGCCATGGGCCGCCTAGCCCAGAGCGGATAACGAACGAAGCCGGTATCGCACGCCAGCCTCATCTCAGAAGTCCCAGCCGCCCCGTAACCTGATTCACTTGCGCTCGCGGTCCATGGATCGCGAGGCCAAGGGGACGACTCGACTTGTCAGGGTCCTGGAGAGTATTTGTGTAGGACGTGTAATCCCTCGATGCGACGGCGGCGTCGGACACGTCCAGTACAGTAAGTCCTCTGATCTGAAGTACCTGTTCGTAGATCGAACGCAGGGTTTCGCGATCAGCTACCAGGACGGGCAGTCCCACCATGCTCATACCCCGATGAGCTACGCCATTCGCATCAACGACATCCGGACCTACGATTCCCTGCACATGATAGCCGATACTTACGCCGAGAAGCCCGATTACATTTGCGGCAACCCCGCGTTCGAGTTCGCCTTCAACCACTATAACCATCTTGTCTGTCATAAAACCGCACCTCTGCCTCATGAATCAAAATAAAATTGTTGCATATTCTGTTTAATGCGTCAAAAATCGAATTTTATTCACAATATAGGCTGCGGAATGGAATTTGACGAAATAGATCAGACGATATTAGAGCGATTGCAGAAAAATGCTCGGCTCACAAACCGGCAGCTTGCCCGTGAACTAGGGATCGCTGAGTCGACCTGCCTTGCGCGCGTCAGCTCTCTTGAGGGTAAAGGCGTCATTTCAGGATTTCATGCCGCTGTTGATTTCAGGAAAATCGGGCGCGGTGTGCAGGCACATGTCTCGATCAAAATCAGGCCACAGGCGCTGCCAAAGGCGTCCCTGTTTTGTGATGACATAGCGGATTTACCGGATGTCGTAGCCATCTACATGGTAACGGGCGCGGCGGATCTGATCGCGCATGTCGCGGTAGCGTCAACCGACGCCCTCAGGGATTTCGTGCTTAATCTGGCACGAAGAGAGGAAATCGCCGACATCCGGACCTCAATCATTTACCTGAGCCGGCGAGCAAGCTTCCTGTCGGTTTCGGACGACTGACCGCAGGACCTTTTACACATCTGAGACCTGACGCACTGGCACCAACTGGTGAGCTAACTGACGGACACTGGCGTAAAAGTTATGAGCAGATACCTGCTGGCCTGAGTCAGCAGAGTTACGGGACTTAAGGTGTCCTGAGCAGTTTATATGTCCGCTTTTGGCACTGAGCGGACTGTCACGCAGAGTTAATCTCACATGCTCCCGGTGGTGGGAGGTGCTCATACCATTATTTGTAAGCTCGACTTTGTGCTCGCTCGTCAGCAGGCAAGCCGTTGTCGCGGCGCGGCGCGGCGCGGCGCGGCGCGGCAGATTTTGTTTCAAAGAGAAAGTGGCTTCTCAAGAATAAAGATCTAATTACTATTACTAAGTAGCCCCGATATTGTTTTAGGCGCTATATTCAAGTCATAGTGAAAATATAAATGACTGTTTTAAGCGAGTAGCTGACTAATCTGTAAACACAGTAAGGGACTTATGATGAAATCATTTACAGAAATGTTTCCTATTTGATGGAGCTTATCGGACCTGTTTAGCTGAGACTTTACTTCTTACTGTAGCTATGGGACAGAAAACGTATAATGAACGCAAGTTGTGATCGTACTGGCTTCCACTTTTACCCCTATGGCAGTAATATAATGAAACATAAACCAGTATTGGTACAACAACTGGCTGAAGATCCTTGGACTTACCTGCTCAACAAGAGAACCCTGCATTATTTTAACGTTAACTAATGGAGAAGCACGTGGTAATCACTGTTTATTCAAATAAAATTAAAATAGAGTTGAACAAAGAGCAATTAGAAAGATTATATCTTAAAAATGTGTCAGGTAACTTAGATAGTTTTCGAGGATTAGTACATGAAGATGCAAAATGCCCTGTTTTCAACGTGAAATGCGCATATTATGTATCGGAAGGCTATTCGAAGATAACTGGTGAAAAAGTTAAGTAGGTGTTTTTTTGCACTTAAGGATAAGTCATGATCATATAAAACCAATTAGCTTGTTTGTTTCTTCAAATTACACAGTTACGTACTGAGGTGGTATATGTCAATTATACAAATAAGGAAGTATCTTAATGGTTTCCCGTTATTCTCCATGGATTATAATAAATTAAAAATTGGGTCAGGTGAAAAAATAATTATTTCTGACATATGGGCTTTTTGGGACTATATCTTGAAACGTTACATCGAGAAAACAACCAAAACGACTACTGATAAACTAAAAAAAGAAAAAGTCCTATTTTCTTTTCTAGAGCAGGCAAAAAACTTTTACGAGTCAGCAGAAAATAGCCCGGTAAAATCCCAGCCGTTATTATATTACTATGCATTTCTTAACCTCTCAAAAATCGCAATAAACATTTCTAGGTCGGACAATATTTTATTTAAGGGATATACACATGGTATTTCTGAAGATTATCAGAGTGAATTTTCTAAATCGAGCGTAACCATAAAAACAAGTAATAACGGTGATATTCAAGTTGCCCATGAGATGTTGCGTCTTTTTGATTTATCGAAAGCTCCGCCCTATAATTTTGGACCGAAAAATTTAAATATCAGAGATATACTATCACATTGCATAGGCATACACAGGTCATATAGTGAAATATATAAAAAACCGGAGTTTTTTATTAAAATCATTGACCACACATTATTTAGAAAAGGTAAAACATTATATTTCCGTGGAGACTTGGGGTGCTTAAGTGAGACAGATGCAGAAAAATTAGTTAAGGCTGGATATAACATCATAAAGTTTGAGGATGATATCTGCTATTCACCAAGCATACAAAATGGTTCTAATGTTCATTGGAGTTTAGATACCGGGGTAATTTACCCAAACTTTAAAAATGGACATTATTATTACTTTTGTTCAATCACTATGCGCTATTCTAAAGATCCTACTCACTCAGAATATTACAACCTTTCCAAGGAGATAAGAAAAGATGGAGTTTGGTACTACATTGGCTCAAATGGTTATACACTTTATATATCGAAATGTATGGACCCGTCATTCAGATATAGTCAGGAATCCATCATTTATATGATGATGTTTTATCTTGGCTCTATCACAAGATATCGCCCACACCTCTTTGATAGCTTGTTTTCAAATAAAGAACAATGGTTGGTGAGTGAATTTTTGAAAACACAACCTAAGCAATATCTATATTTATTAACAGCTCAAATTTTAGGACAACAAGTGACAAAGGCATACGCGATGTTCTAATTTATAGTGATTTTAATTACAAGCTGTTCTTTTCTTCCTGGACAGCTTAATTTCAATAAGCAATCACTAAATAAATTGCAAACACCTCAGATTATTTTAGAACTCTGATCTAAGCCGCTGTAGCGATTGTGATTTCCGCTTTTGGCACAGAGCAAACAAGATACTCGCTCTAAAGGTCCGCGATAAGCGATAAGCGATAAGCGATAAGCGATAAGCGATAAGCGAACATTAGCAGTACTGGAGTATCGTTCTCAAGGTGTCCCATCAATAAAAAATTATGAATCGGCATGGGGATAATCTAGATATTTCCTTGCCAGTTTGAGCACGCTAGTAAGGCTCCCCCCATGTAGCCAATGTATCAGAGGTCGGGTCAATACCTTTCTGAACATATAAATCTGAACCAATATCTTCTAATAGCCTGTTCCGCAGCGAATAATCAATCCGGCCAAGTAGGGATATATTGTCAATATGATCTGAACCACACTTGCAGTCTTCTTCATGAATAACACGCTTCCAATAGCCGTTATCATCGATTCGATAGTGCATCCCAAAGAAGCGCCCAATACCCATAATGCGCAAACCCGGATGATCAATACCATATTCAAATACACATACAATATTTACAGGCATTTTTACTATTCCCACGCCCTTCCCATATTTTGTACCCATACCATGGTAAACAAGCCCATCAAGTTCAATTGATATCTCATTATATTTTTCTAGCAGCTTGTTGATTTCTGGAAGAGTAAAACAAGGATCACTTGCACCATGATATAGGGCTCCCCCACATAGAATCTGAACTATTTGTGAAGTGATAATTGTCTGACAGTCTGGAGGCGGGGGAAGGTCCCTAGTCCAAAAGGGTCTATACATTGCGCTACTTGAAGGCATGTGCTTTTGAAGGTGACAAGCATACTCAGGTAACTCCAATGATCTCTTGAATGCCTCAAGCCCTTCATTCGAAAGATGTCGCATCTTCACCCATGGCATTGATAAAAGTTCACGATACACAGGATCCTCAGATGGGTCTGGAAATAGCCAGCCAGCACTATACCCCTCCGCAAATTTACGCAGGACTTCTGCTGGAGCGCTGATATGACAAATAATACAGTCTCCGTCTAATCCTTCCCGAACTAAAGGCCCAACCATGTACGCATCCTGTCGTACATACCTCGGAGCGCCATGATCTGTCGCAATTTCGGATAGATGAACAGCCTGAAGTTCGTATTGCCTTAGTAACTTCTGGCTTATTAGGTAAAGGTGGCCAATGTCTTCGGATGGAACAAACCAAGCATTCAGAGTACGCAGCCAAACAGGATCTTCAAAGCAATCCTCTACCAAATTAACCACATATTTAGAATCAAACTTATTACATGCTAACCAAGCAGCGACACGCGGATCTCCACTAGCATCAAGGAAAAAGGAACGAAAGCCATAATGCTGAAGGATTGCTTGGTTGGTTGCACTATCGCCGGTATCATTCCAGCCGCGTACTAAGTGTTGTAAGGCTTTCTTTGCATAATATGTCCATATAATCATCAGGTCGGGTATGCATCCATGACGCTGAAATGACGTAGGCATTGAGGGTGACCCATCTGAAGAGAGGTAATGATGAGTCTGTCCTCTGTAGAGAACTCCTGGCCCATATTGTTTAATAGTTAACTTGAGTTCTTCGAGCGTCTCGCAGTGACAATGTTCCATCCCACCTCCCCGTTCGTATTAATCAAGGGACTTATAGCCCCATTAATTAGTCTACGTTCCAACTTTTTAATGGACAAATAAATGCTTTCGACCCAAATTCAGTGTGCCATTACATTCATTCATCCTTAAGTTGAACGGTATCTATTCGTCTACCATCATCTTTTGATAGGTACAACCTCGTCTGATAGAAGCCTCTTGGATTGTCAATTTTGGGCCCAACTCAATCTGTAGCGCGTGCATTCTCAGACCAAAGAAATCAAAATGCTGAAGATCTGTCTTTAACTCGTCAATGAATACGGATTTATAAGCATTTGCATCAAATCCCTGGAACATTACTCCAGCATTATCCAATGCGGTAAAAACTCTTGAAACTGCAGAATTGAATATCGGCAATAAGTCCAAATACACTTGCTTTGTGGGATATCGATCTTTTTTTGTTTTTTCCCACACTTTTTCGAAGGCAAGACTATTTTCCAAAGAGACGAATCTGGCTAATGCATTTGCTTTACCCATTGGGTTTAAGTAGCCCGATATATAACGTGGATCTAAGCGACTGTACACATCTTCTAACTTTATCAGATGCATCATCGGAGGGGGGTTACCGCCTGTCGTTCGATGCCTAGCAATTAAATATTCAGCCCCAATTAGGCGCTCTGGCTCCCCATCCAACCAAATAGTCTGGAGAAAACTATGAAACAGAGGATGATCACGGTGATGAAGAGCATTTCGAATAGAAATTAGGAGACTTGTATCAGGATGTTCATGAAAGTCAAACATTGCCTGTGATACATCATATAACGTATGAAAACCCTCAAGAATTTGCTCGAATGCTCGATCAAGGTTGTGGATAGCCTCTTCGTGGTCGATTGCTGCCAATTCTCGATATTTAGAGAAGGCTTCCCCATAGAGTCGCATGTTGTTAGCAAAACGCCCAAGAGCATTAGTAATAATTGATACATCGCCCATATAAGCCCTCAGCCTAGGAGTGTTTATTAACTATCATTGTGAGCCTTTGATTGGATTGAACAATTCTATAGTGGTGCACTGAACTTAGCTATCAAATCAGAGCTGGGGAATGCCCGCTTTTGGCACTAAGCTGACAGTCGCCTATATAAACCCTGCAGAAGGTGAAACACTGCAAACTTAGGCGTCAATTTTCTGGGAGTGACTAGACCGCGCCACCAGAGGTAACGCGGAAAAACGCAACCTTATCCTGGCTGCACTGTTTATGGTTTTGGCAAACCGTTGCGACTGGCAGCTGTTTCTGAAAGTCACCGGACCCGGCAGCAACGGCAAAAGCATTATGGCGGAAATCGCCACCATGCTGGCCTGTGCGGACAACGCCGTGTCAGCCTCCATCGAAACGTTGGAATCATCCCGTGAGCACGCGGCGGTGATTGGCTACTCGCTTATAAGGCTGCCCGACCAAAAGAAATGGAGCGGCGACGGCGTTGGCCTGAAGGCCATTACCGTGGGCGATGCGGTGTCAGTCGATCCGAAATACCGGGATGCCTACTCAACGCATATCCCGGCGGTGATACTGGCAGTGAATAACAATCCGATGCGCTTCACTTACCGCAGCGGCAGAGTATCACGCCGCCGGGTAATCCTGCACTTTCCTGAGATTATCCCACCAAACGAACGCGATCCCCAGCTGAAGGAAAAAATCAGCGGCGAGCTGGCCGTTATCTTACGTCAGCTGATGCAACAGTTCAGCCAGCCACAGGACGCCAGAGTATTGCTTAGGTCACAGCAGAACTCAGATGAAGCCATGCGCATCAAGTGCGACGCCGATCCAATGGTGGATTTCTGCGGCTACCTGTTCACCACACCGGAACCGAATGGGCTATATATGGGAAATGCCAGCATCAGGCCGCTCCAGCCTAAGCGCTACCTCTACCACGCTTATCTGGCCTACATGGAGGCCAACGGTTACAAGAACCCACTCAGCATGAAGATGTTCGGCCTGTCACTTGAGAGCATCATGAGGGAGTAAGGGCATCACTACCTGAAGCGGCGCACAAAATCAGGGATGCAAACCAACCTCGATCTCACAGAAGAAAGCAGCAGCGACTGGTTGCCGAAGTGCGATGATCCCACAGCAGCATGACTAACCAGAACCGGCGAAAGCCGGTTTTTTAACGACCATACTTCACCAGCGGTGAAACATAACTCTCAATATTCACAGACCATTCACCATCTAATGCATTGTTATTATTTGCAAAAGACACAAGGTGAACAGTGTGAAGGATAAATTTAAAAAACTTTTTTCACGTAATATTAAATGATGATTTTCGTAGAAGGGATTTAAATGGAAGCAACAAAAAAATTCATCTTAGATGGTTTAGCGGACTTTGGTTTAAGCGATCTACCAGGAAGGCCTTACGACAGTGCGTTCGAACTTTTAGCATCCCCTCCAGTTAGAAAGCGCGTGATAATGATGGGATTCAATGGCTCCCTCGCAGACGCTCACATCACCAACGCGCAATCCATTGAGAAAGATTTCGAGTCCCCCACCATCTCTAATGTTCAGAACGGAATCGAGGGTGCCTGGGGAATAACTCACCTCGCGAAGCGGTTGCAACAAATCCCTGTAGGGCTTGGTTATGATTGGCAGGATGTCGTTTACACTAATGCTATTATGATGTGCTCCCAAAATGCAGCATCCATACAAAAGGAAGCATTGAAGCAGAATCTATCCGTTGAGCAACTGGTGAAAACTCAATGGGCTTCTTCGAGAATGTAACGCTACAGCTTTGCAACCCAGAGGTGATTATCGCTTATAGCAATGGGCTGACCTCACTGTCCGCCGCCAGTTTGTTGCTCAAATATTTTGGAGAGGCAGGTACGTTGAAGTATTCCCATCCTAAAGGGTATTACACCACATACGCCTTTTATGCTAAATTCCACACCCACCGGGTTCCGGTTGTGTGCGTGCGGCATATGTCGAGGTTTAAACCTCATGAAGAGTATATTAAATCAGCTATTTCGCTGATGAGATAAGATGGCCCAATTTCGAGTTTTGACCTGTTACTTTCCTGAATTGGTATACGTTAAGGTATACGACGGAAACTTGAATTGAATAAAACATTTTATTTTCATAAGGTTATTTTGCTTTTTCAGACTCCGCCAGCTCTTGACCGATGATTACCAGAGTCATTGGGTTAAGTCCTGAAAGCCCGCACGGTGTAAACCCTGCGGGCTTTTTTGTGCCTGAATTCTTTGAGACAATCCCATTCAACAAGACAAAATGGATAAGCATTTAGTCAATCATTGAAAGGCTTCCCATTGAAATTTAAGCATTTTATCAGTGAGTTTGACGACCTGGGTTATCCCTTCATTCTGGTATTGCCGTTTGTGTTATTGATACGAAAAGCGGCCGAAATAAGGTATAAAGCCGCATGAAAATTCCAAATAGACTCCAACCCCTCGTTGATGATGGCCTGATCGACGAAGTGCTCCAGCGACTGAGAAGCGGCAAAGAAGCTGACGTTTACACCGTCTTAACTTGCGGCAAAATCCAGTGCGCCAAAGTGTATAAAGAAGCCACGCAGCGTAGCTTCAAACAGGCGGTGCATTACCAGGAAGGTCGCAAGGTCCGCAACTCGCGTAATACCCGCGCGATGCAAAAAGGCTCCAAATTCGGGCGCAAGCAACAAGAAGAGACCTGGCAAAGCGCAGAAGTTGATGCGTTATTCCGCCTGGCCAATGCTGACGTACGCGTGCCTCAGCCCTATATTTGCATTGACGGCGTGCTGTTAATGGAGCTGGTCACGGACGCAGAAGGCATGGTTGCGCCTCGGCTGAGTGACGTGATGCTTTCGGAAAAGGACGCCATTACAGATTTCGACACCATGATTCGTAACATCGTGCGCATGTTGTGTGCAGGCATTGTGCATGGCGATCTGTCGGAGTTTAACGTGTTGCAAGACGCCAACGGGCCGGTCATCATCGACCTGCCACAAGCTGTCGATGCCGCTGCCAATAACCACGCCGAATCGATGTTTGAGCGCGATGTTAATAACATCACCGCTTACTACGGTCAGTTTGCACCGCAGTTATTGCAAACACGCTATGCGAAAGAAATCTGGCAGCTATATGAAGATGGAAAACTAACGCCAGAAACGCCGCTTACCGGTCTCTTCGTCGAGGAAGTGCACGAGGTTGATGTGGATTCGCTGATGGATGAAATCATTGCAGCCGAGGATGAGTTCTACGAACGTCAGCGCGCAGCAAAGGAACGTGAAGATGAATAAATACTGCGCCAGATTTCAGGCAAACTTGCAATGAACGCCTGGGCGACAGCATTTTTGTTGCCGCCTGGATTCCATAACGTCACCATCGTAATATTCAACCCCTGATTGCCCACTTCAGTGCACAATATCTGCACATCATGCCATTGCTGCGCCTGAAAATGCGTCGGCAAGAATCCCCAGCCTGCACCGCTTTCCAGCAATTGCTGCAAAATGGCACGATCATTAACGAACAGTGATTTGCCCGAGATTTGCAATCGTCGGCTAACTTGTTCATCGCTGACGTGATGCATCACCAGCTGCGGAACCAGGGAAAGATTGAGGAGCGTCACCGGCTGGGGTTGATCATTAAACAATCCCCTGGCAGCGTAGAAATTGAGTTCGACGGTTCCCAATGCCTGCCACTCCATCTCATTACCCAACGTTCGATGCTGTGCCTGGCAAATGGCAACATGCGCTTGCCCATTTTTAAGCGCCCTTTCAGCCTCGTCACGTGTGCCGCTCCATGCGCTGAACCGGATTTTATTCGCTGCCATATGTTCAATTAAGGCATGGAGAAATGCGTGCGGCACGAATGGATCGTAAACCAGCACTAACTCTTCTTCGACTGCGGCAGGTAGACCACGTGCAAACGATTCAAATGCCTGCGCCTGACGAAGAAAAAGATGTGCCTGACGATGCAGCTGTTGGCCGTTGTCAGTCAGGCGCAACCTGCGCCCCTCCCGGAAGAACAGCGTATAACCCAGTGCATCTTCCAGATAATCCAGCAGGTCACGCACCGTAGTGCGGTCCTTTCCCAGCAGCTGAGCAGCTTTCGACACACTGCCAGTTTCAGCGATCATGGCAAACGCTTCAATTTGCGAAAATGAATAGCGTAAAGCAGACATACAACGCTCCAATAATTGGGGGGGATTCTCCCCCGTTGAATGATTTTATCAGGGGATAAACCATTCATATACTGCTATGCATTCATTCCTGAAATGGTAGAAAACATAATGAGTAAACGTCTTTTACAACCGATGCTGCTGGCCGCCTCACTGAGCACTCTTACTTTGTCATTCGCTTCACCTGTATTCGCGGCGGAAGCACAAAACTGTGGTGGCGTGATGCTCGCGTCTTGCCCGCAGCCTTTTGATAAAAAGCTGCCGGATCCCCATCAGATGTTGAGCTGGAGCCAGGCGGATCGCGTGGTAGGATTTCGTAATGATTACCGCAATTACGCAGGTGATGTTTTTCATCACGGCGAGTCAACGCCGTTAAAAACGGCCAACCAGTCACTAAGCAACGCCAGCTATACCTTCAACGGCAAAAACTATTCGTTGCAAGATTACCTGAAACGAGAAAATGTCAGCGGTATGCTGGTGCTGAAAAAGGGTCAGATCGCCTATAAATATCTGGGTGAAGGTAATAGCGATCACACGTTATGGACTTCACGCTCCGTGGGAAAATCCGTGGTTTCAACGTTAGTGGGCATCGCCATCAAACAGGGTAAAATCCATTCACTTAACGATCGCGTCACCGATTATGAGCCGGACCTAAAAACAACCGCCTGGAATGGCGTGACGCTGAAGCAACTGATTCAACATACTTCAGGTGTCGCCTGGAATGAGGATTACACCAATCCTGACTCTGACTTTGCGCATCTGACGCAGTGCGAAGCACGTCCAGGCACCTATGATTGTGTACGTAACATCATCAAGCAGTTGCATCGGGCCCACCCGGCCGGAGAATCGTGGTCGTACTCATCCGGTGGTGCATGGCTGCTTGGTGACGTACTGGAAAAAGCGACTGGTATGTCTATCGCAGCGTGGCTTGAGCAAAGTCTCTGGAAACCTTACGGCATGGCAAGTGATGGCGTCTGGCACGCCTATGAAAAAGGAAAGCACGACGTTGGCGCGCATGGCTTTAACGCGACGCTGGAAGACTGGGGCCGCTTCGGTTTATTCATCATGAATAATGGTCGTTTGCCGAATGGTCAGCAAATGCTGCCCGACGGTTGGCTGGATGAGGCATCCAGCTGGACGCAGGCGCGCAATTCGGTGTCAGCCGCCCATCCTGATGGCACCTATGGTTATCAGTGGTGGAACAACGCCGTTGCCGCCAACGCGCATAATGTTTCACCCAGCGCTGATAAATCGCTGAAAAATTCGCTGTGGGCACTGGGTATTTATGGTCAGGTGATTATGGTCAATCGTGCTGAAAAGCTGGTTATCGTGCAGTGGTCGACCTGGCCTGAAGCGGAGCCGAAAATGAATGCTCAGCCGCTGGAAGCCGCACTCATGTACAGCGCGATTGCGCAGCAGTTAGCGGACTGAAACTTTTGAGCCATCACCAGGATGGCTCTGTTTTCTCTTCGATAACCTAAAATGCTATGTATGCGTGATTTTCCCACCGAAACTAGACCTTTTTCATTCCTGGTTTATTCTTAAATCTTTCCATCGTGGCTTATGCCAGGATGAATACCTGAGACGACATATTTCATGAAAGAGGGAATTATGAAAAAGACAATTATTGCAGTATCGGCTCTTCTGCTGGCTTCTTCGGCTTTTGCCGCCACTACACATGCAACTGATGAAACCGTCGCTAACGCGCAGGCTGGCGCAAACACTGCCAAAGAGAAACTGCATCAGGCGCAGAACGAAGGCAAAGAGCAGCAGCTGAAAGCTAAGCATGCCGCAGAAGGTAAAAGCGATAACCTGAGCAGCAAAGCAAGTGAAGGTACGCAAAAGGCCTGGAACAAAACCAAAGAAGGCTCTGAAAAAGGTTGGGATGCCACTAAAGAAGGCACCCAGAAAGGCTGGAATAAAACCAAAGAAGGTGCCAGCGATCTGAAAAAGAAAGTTAGCGAATAACTTTCCACGCTCCACAATGAGGCCGCGACAGCGGCCTTTTTTAATGCTTTGACATCACTAAGGTGATATCGATTCAGGTTGCGGAAAAAACATTCATAATCACCCCACCCGAAATTATTAAGATCATTGCAAACACCGCAATGATATCAGGCTTCTGTTTATAAATGAGCATTGAACACAACGTGACGCCCACAATGCCAAATCCGCACCAGAGTGAATAAGCTACCCCAACAGGAATCGTACTCATCGCGCGCGTAAGTGCAAAATAACAGAGTCCATAGGCACAGATAACTAATAATGAAGGCCCTGGCTTACTAAAGCCCTGGGTTTTTTTAATCATCGACGTACCGGTAATTTCCGAACCTATAGACAACGCTAACCATAAAAATCCGAGATTAAGCATATAATATTCCTTTTATATTTTAAGTATCATCATTATGCATTTAGGGATGTGACTTTAACTCTCTGCGTGCTCGCCCATTTTCGAGAAAAGATTCATGATAACAATGCCGCTTGCAATAATTACCATGCCGATAATTGATGCCGCATCGGGATGCTGATCGTAAAATAGCATGCCTAAAGTCGAAACCAATAAAATCCCTGTACCAGACCATGTTGCATACGCGAGCCCAACGGGGATGTCCTTAACTGCACGAGACAATGAATAATAACAAACAGCATAAAACAGGATGAGAAATATCAACAACAATCCTTTTGTTATGCCTTCACTGGAATCAAAAAACTTCAGCGTTGAGGTTGCAGAGGTTTCAGAAATAATGACCAGCAGTAGCCAAAGCCAGCATTTATTTTTAGCAGACATAATTAACTCCTGATTTTAAGTAACGTTAGGTGTTCTTTTTTTGATTCTTTAAATAGTCGGATGCAGCATCAGTTAACAATGCCCCTGGTATATCCGCTTTCACTTTCTTATTAATGATGTCATTAACCGTGATATAACGACGCACAGATGCACGAGCATCAGGAATTTCACTTCCCATCAAATTAGCGATCAGTTCATCTAAAGAACATAATGTGACACCCATCTTTTTTAAGGTCAGGAGCGTTGCCTGAACATGTTTAACATAACCAGGATGTGCGCTATTACCTTTCAACCGATTAATTTCACTGTCAGGATCGCAGTAATAAGGCAATGCAAACACGGGTAGCCCACAACTGAGAGCCTGATGTATTGCCTTAGCAAATGGCCGGTGCATAACGCCATTGACTACATCCGCCGCCAGCGCATAACTGAGAAACGGAATAACCATGGCCCGATAAGGAACGGAAGATAAGGTTCGCAGCCAGCCTTCGTCCTCGTGTACATTTCCTAATGAGTGCCACAGCGCCTCTTCTGCTCCCCCTTCAAAAGCGAGACGATAAACGCAGTGACAGGCTTCAAGTCGCGCATGAATGATCTTTTGGTATTCCTGCGCTTCAGATATCAAAAGCAACGTTGGAGGGCGCAAACGCTGCAGTGTCAACGCGACAATGCGTTCAATATCCTTTTCCGTCATGACACATCCTCTTTAATGCACCAGAGACACCATCTCGCCGTTATTTAAACCTGCCGCATTCGCTTCTTCCGTATCAAGATGGCACTCAAGAACAAAGTTCTCATTGACCCGTACAATCACAGCATCGAACAGTAAACTGCGCTTTCCCTGGGTTCGTACTTTAACCTGTTGCCCATTACACACATTCAATCTGCTCGCATCCTGGGGTGACATATGAATGTGTCGCCAGGCACAAATCACCTGCGAACGCAGTTCAACATGGCCAGCAGGGCCGATTAACAGCGCACTACCGGCATTTTCCAGCGCGCCAGATTCCCGTATTGGTGCTTTGATGCCCAAGACAAAACAGTCTGCGCGGGAAATCTCCAACTGCGAGGCAGGCCGTTGCGGTCCAAGAACACGAACGTGCTGCAAGCTACCTTTTGGTCCAACAACGGTGATGGTTTCTTTCGCTGCGAACTGACCAGGCTGACGTAACGGCTTGAAGGGGGTAAGCTGATAGCCTTTACCAAACAACGCTTCCACATCATCATGCGATAAATGAACATGACGATTTGAAATACCGACCGGTATTAAGGCGTTAGATGTAGATAGCTGATGGTCAATGCGCTGTAAAACCTGTGCATCAATCATGATTTATTCCCTTTCTTCACCGACGCTTTTTCTTCTCTACCCATTTGAGAATCCATCACTTCCGGCATAGCAGGTGCTTTGAATGCCGATGGCGCGTTTTGCTGGCAGAATCCTTTGCCTTTCAATTTTTGCAACGCCGTTATCACGCTCCGCTCGGGACGCGCAATAACCAACGAGGCCAGCAGCTGTTTTTTTTCAATTACGCCGGTGCCGTGTTCGATGGCCGCACGGATGGCACTGATCTCCCCCTCAAAGCAAATATTTACCCGTCCGGAACCTACCGTGCGATAGCCAATACACTGCACATCGGCGGCTTTACAGGCAGCATCGGCTGCTTTTATTGCGGCAGCCAAGCCTATCGTTTCAATGATGCCTAAACTTTTCATTACGCCTCCGGTTAATGACGAACTAAGCGAATATCAAAATCAAACTGCGCCAGGAATTGTTCGAGACGATGCAACTCCTCTGCACTATAAGAAGGATCATTTAGAATGGGATATTCCATCCCTAGTCGTTCATATTTCATTTTTCCTAATTGGTGATAAGGTAAAAAATCGATACGTTGAATATTGCCCCGCTTAGCAAGCCTGCAAATATAGTCAATCGCTCCCGTAATTGAATCATACGAATCGTTATAACAACGAACTAGCGGCATTCTGACTATCACCTTCGCGCCTGAATCCACCAGCCATTCAAGGTTGCGCAGCACAGACTCGTTGCCAATACCGAATAAGCTTTTATGCTGCTCGCTACTGATTTGTTTAAGGTCAAATAAAAAGGTATCTGTAACGGGCTGAAGCTTTTGATAGTTAGCAAGAGACGTTGTTCCTTGCGTTTCAACCGCCGTATTGATCATCATTTTTTTACATTCAGTGAACAGCGCCACAGCAAAATCCGTTTGCAAGCTCATTTCACCGCCACCAATCGTGACACCACCACCGGATGAGATATAGAAATCGTAATCCTGCATGATAATGTCCATCAACTCAGAGACGGTGACATCTTTACCTAGAATATCCAATGCATTTTTGGTGCAAATATTTTCACATTGTCGGCAACCAATGCAATCTATGCCACGATCAACAATATGTTTGCCATCAATATTTTTATGAATACCTACCGGACAAATATTTACGCATTCACCACAATCAATGCACTTGTCACGTGAGAACATTACCTGAAAGTTTTTAACCAGACCCTCTGGATTCGCACACCAGGGGCAACGTATATTGCAGCCTTTAAAAAAGACTAGCGTACGAATACCATCACCATCATAAATGGAGTACTTTTGGATATTAAAAATCCGCCCTTTTAATTCAGCCACTGCTTCCATACCGCGCTCCTTATCAGACATCCTTGTCGCTAAATATCCTGATAATTAAAATTTCTCAATCACGGTGCGACTGATTATTTCGTCCTGAACCTCTTTACACAGCTCAACGAAATAGGCGCTGTAACCCGCCACACGCACAATTAAATCACGGTATTTTTCCGGCTCGAGCTGTGCCTTTTTCAGCACTTCATTATCCACATAGCTGAACTGCATCTGCCCGTTGCCGAGGATGGAAGCCGTGCGCAACAGTGTAATCAAGCCCTGCCGCCCTTCCGGCGTGTCTAATAATCCTTTGAGGAATTTGAAGTTATGCACCATGCCGATATTCATCGTTTCAACATTCATGGTACTCACTGACTTGATAACTGCAGTCGGCCCCTGTTTATCAGCCCCCTGGGTTGGGCTGATGCCATCAGAAAGCGGCATCCACGCCAACCGCCCATTTGGCGTGGCATTGGTGAGTTCCCCGATGGGAGTATTATTGGAAATTGAAAGCGTACCGTGACTGAGTGTGGAATAGAGCATTTGATACTGGCGACACTCTTTTTCCGTCCACTCCGTAATATCCAACGCCAGCAGATCGACACTTTTATCGTCGTTGCCATATTTCGGCGCGTTCAGGCAATCACGGCGCAGGGCATCATAGCCGACGAAATTTGCCAGCATCGCATCACGCATCTGTTCCAGGGTGTATTTACGATCTTCGTAAACCAGTTTGCGAATTGCCGCCATGGAATCGATGTAGGTGGCCAGACCGGAGAAGATGAGGCCCGGACCGTGATTGATCATTGCGCCGCCCGACGCAACGTCTTTTCCACTCTCCATGCAACCTTCTACCAGCAGTGACATGAGGGGTTTTGGGGCAACGTCACGATGGACGCGCTGGCTGATCACGGTACCTACAGCGGACAGACGCACAATGTGGGCCACCTGTTTTTTCACTGCGGTATCAAAATCTGCGAAGGTTTTAAGCTCGCTAAGCTCGCCGGTATCAAGACCTTGATAGCTGTCAAACAGCACCATACGGCCGCGATTCAACACAAACTCAATGGCGATTGGCCATTGCGTATAGCCGGTAGAGGTCCACTGATAAATACGCCCCGATTTTTGTGGCTCTACGCAGCCCATCAGGCAGTAGTCGCGCGCATCGTCAAAATCAAAACCTTTGCGCAGCATCATTTTGATATGAGAATCATCGAAGTGGCATGCCGGGAAGCCCATACCTGCTTTTACAACATCGACGATTTTTTCCATGTACTTTTGCGGCGACTGATTGTGAATTCTGCAGGCTAATGAAGGCTGATACACCTTCACAAATCGCACGGCATCCATAATCAGATAGGTCAGATCGTTACAGGCATCGCCGCCGCTACGTTTCTGTCCGCCCACTGTCAGGTTGATAAACGGCTGATAGCCAGCGAAATACTTCGCTCCCGCCTCGCTAGACATCCACATCAGCTCAGCACATTTGATAATGAAGGCCTGCAGCATTTCAACTGCGGTTTCTGCGGTTAAACGCCCTTCGCGGATGTCTTCCGCAAACATGGGATAGCAGTATTGATCAACGCGCCCCAGCGATAATCCGGTTTGGTTTTCTTCAATTTCAAACAATGACTCCACTGTCCAGATGCTTTGTAGCGCCTCCTGCAAAGTCTTAGGTGGATTAGCGGGTACATTTTCGTTGACCTCAGCAATGGTGAGCAACTCTGCACGGCGCTGGGCATTTGGCTCCGATACGGCAAGTTCACGCGCTTGGGCTGCAATACGACGAGCGTAACTCATTACACCTTCGCAGGTTTCAATCGCCGCTTTGTAGTAATAGATACGATCGATGTCTTCAGGATTTTCCATGCTGAGCGAAGCCAGATGGGCCTGCGCATCGGCTTTAATACCGTTCATGCCTTTAGTGAACAGCAGCACGTCGTAACCAGGGCAAGTATCGCCACCGCCGTTAATTTGGTGATAGGAAAGATCGCTAACAAAGGTTTCACCGCTGAACGACCACACACCCGCTTCACGATACTGCGCTTCGCAGATCTCATCCAGCGAGCGCCCTTCCCAAAACGGGACGATCTCTTCACGAATAGTTTTCTTGTCCTCTTCGCTGATCACGAAAGGATCTTGTGGACGTGTGCCCATCGTATCCAGCTCATCACGCACCCAGCGCCAGGCGATATCGGGTGAAAAAGCGCCGGCGCGTGGCTTACCGCACGGATGGCCGACGATCAATTCATCTTTCTGAATCAGGATGGGCGCCGTCTCACAGGCACGACGGAAGGCTTTTGCTCGCTGTAAAACTACGGGCAAACCCGGATTATTTTTCACCACCTCGGTGAATGCCAGCGCCCTGAAGATGGAAACGCTCGGACGCGCCTGCAAATAATGGTTGCGTAAGCGCTGCACGCGCGGTGTTAACCCCTCCATCACGGGCATGTCATCAGGAGTGCCGGCACGGCCGTCTGCGGAAGGGGTGCTGCTGAACAGGCGTACAGGCAGATTCAGCGCACTGAGGTTGTGCTGGGCGCTGAGGAATAACGAAGAGAGTTCATTGATAACGATATGGCTTTCATCGATCGTGTGGCCACGCAGCATCGCATCAAACATAGGGTAGCCTTGAATGGCATGATCAGCGCGGACTTCGCTCAGCTCTGCCAGCTTAAACCAGAGGCTTTCAACAATCTCATAACCCTGCTGCGCGGTGATTTTGCCGTTTGTTACATCATGTTGATACCATGGGAAAAGCGCTTTATCAGCACCGCATGGATTCACGGCATACTCCCCGTTATCCATTAACACCGCCAGTTGAAACAGATAGAAAGCCTGACAAGCTTCTTTAAAACTACGGGCAGGATACGCGGGCACATGACGTAACATCTCGGCACTTTCACGCAGTTCAGCCTGTCGATAACTATTCGGCTCAGCGATAGCCAATGTCTCCGCACGATCTGCCAGATTCTTTGCCAGTGTAACCAGTGCATCGCAAGCATAGATCGCGGCACGACACGCATTGGCTTCATCCATACTGCTGCGGCTAATGCTACTGCTTAACGTCTCACACTGTTTTTCAAGTTGATTACGCATGGCCTGCACGCCTTGCTCAATAACCACGTTGTAGTCCGGAGAAACCAGGGGCGCATCAAGGCTTAAAAACTGGAACACTGAAGTGCGGTTGCGTGTCACTTCATCATGAAATATCGAACCATGCGGCCTGGCGGTCGCATTGCCAACAATCAGCTGATCGGCTTCGACGGTGGCAGGCACCTGGCGCATCAACTCATAGAAACGACGCGCCGGTTTCACGGCTGCAGGCACCCCACTCATCTGGGCGTCGATAGCATGAAGTAAAGTCGCATGCTCGGAACACAGTGTACTTTTGTGGGTAAGTAAACGATCCGCCAGAACTTTGACGCGCGGCGTTAGGCTGTAGTGTGACATGAGGATCTCCTGATGTTCTTATTTGTATTCCTGAGCACGCAGAGCTAAGGCACGATCGCTCCACGCCTGGCGCAACAATGCGATAAGCGAGGACAGGTCAGGCTTGCGTGGGTTTGTGGGGGTACAACTGTCGCGCATAGCCTGTTGGGCCATCGCCGCCAGCTGCTGCTCAAATTGCTCTGCACCAATCGATAATTCGTTAATGCCGAGCGGCAACTTCATCTCCTCTTGCATGGCGCGAATCGCCAGCAGCAAGCTGCTAACGCCCTGTTGCGTGGTGTTCGCCGGTAGTTCGAGCAAGCGTGCAAGACGGGCATATTTTTGCGCCGCGGCGTTGTCGCACTCACCGGCATAATCCGCATTCCAGGCCACAATATGTGCCATCAGCAAGGCATTAGCGCGCCCATGCGGAATGCTGAATACGCCACCCAGTGCATGCGCAAGACTATGGGTGATACCGAGCGACGCGTTGGTGAAGGCCATGCCGGCCATGCAAGAGGCGTTATGCATCTTCTCGCGTGCTAATGCGTCATCGCCGTTGCGCCAGCAGGACGGCAGATAGCAGAACACCTGCTGTACCGCTTTCTCTGCCAGTGCATCTGAGAAGTCACTTGCGTGAAGCGAGACATAGGCTTCAAGCGCATGACATAGCACATCCATGCCGGTATCTGCGGTGATGGCGGGTGGTACCGATGCAACAAACGCCGGGTCAAGAATGGCGATATCGGGCAGCATCTCGGTATCCACCAATACCAGTTTTTCGCCCTGCGCTTTCACGACTGAAAAAGCAGTCACTTCCGAGCCTGTCCCACTGGTCGTTGGAATGGCGACAAAACAGGGGCGCTCACGCTTTGGTGCTGCCGCATCGTTAGCCAGAGTGAACAGCACCGCTTTCGCCGCATCAATTACCGATCCGCCCCCGAGTGCGACAATAAGTTGAGGAAAGTGGCTTTCCATCAGCCGGATGCCGCGCGCCACGGTGGCTACATCCGGATCGGCTGTCACGTCATCCCATATTTGATAGCTGATGCCTTGCTGCTGCCATATCTGGGTTACTTTCTGCGCATATCCCAGCTTGACCATTGCACTGTCAGTCACTAACAGCGCATTGAGAGCCGGTAATCGTTCAAGTAGCGCCAGAGCATCCTTGCCAAACTGGATTCGCGGCTTTAGCTGAAACTCCCTCATGCTTTGTTCACTCCCTTACGTCACGGAACACTTTCTCGACAATGGCAACCACCGACATCGCTTTGTACTGCTCTTTGTTCAGGGCGAAATAATTTTCAGCCAACACCACATCGCCCATTCCTGCCCCAACGCTATCGACGGCAACCCAGGTTCGGTCCGGCATCGTCTGCTGATCATCATCCAGAGCGGTAATCAGCAATAAATTACTGCCCCGCAGCGCATCACACTTTTGCGTCGCAACCACATGGCCCGTAACCTTTGCGAGAATCATCGTAATAACCGCCTTTATTCAAAAAGTTGCCGGAGATTGTTTAGCCAGAACCTGGCGGATGATGCGTTCAACCTGTTGCGAGCTGACGTCACCGGTTGACGCTGTTTCCGTTGCCACGTGGTTAAAGCGCTGGTCATCCGCACCCTGTTTAAAACGCGCATCATCAAAAATGCTCGCTGGCGAAGGGCTGGCGGTAACCGCTTCAGGCAGTACTGTGGTTATTGGGGTTTGCGGAGGACGTAAATCGGTCATCGACCGCACGCCATATCCCACTTTACGAATGTTGATAAGATTGAGCGGGCTAACATTGTCCGAGCTGGAACCCCCGCCAATCGCGCCACAACCCAGCGTTAGAGCGGGCATGATATTGGTGGTTGCGCCAATGCCGCCCAGTGCCGCAGGGGTGTTGACCAAAATGCGATGGACCGGTTTTTCCAGGCTGAACTGGCGAACAACCTGCTGGTCGCGGGTATGAATAACTAACGTATGCCCAACTCCCTCGTTAGTCAGCAGCTCAACCACGCGCTGACAGGCATGATGTCCATCTTCTTCGACATACATTCCCAGTACCGGACACAATTTCTCGCGCGCATAAGGGTTCGCACGCGATACCTCAGTTTGCTCAGCAATCAACACTCGCGTGGTGGGCGGCACGCTGAATCCAGCCATGTTGCTCAGTACCTGGGCGCTTTTACCGACCACTTGCGGATTGATGCTGCCATTAGCTCGTAGCAGTAATGCCGCCATTTTTGCCGCCTGGTCTGGATTCATGAACCAGGCACCTTGAGCTTCTAATTCGCGTCGCGTTTCGGCATAGATGCATCGTTCAACGATGATCGACTGCTCTGAGGCGCAAATAACGCCGTTATCGAAGGTCTTACTGGTGATGATGTCCGAGACGGCCTGCTTAATGTCTGCACTGCGTTCAATAAATGCGGGACCGTTACCTGGCCCGCCGCTGATCGTTGGTGTGCCTGAGGCATAGGCCGCCCGCACCATGCCTTCACCACCCGTTGCAAGAATCAGTGAAATATCTTTGCTGTGCATCAGTTCAGCAGTGGCTTCCTGAGTGAGCTGGCTTAGCCCACTAACGATACTCGCAGGAGCGCCTGCTTCTGCGGCAGCCTGCGCGACTATTTCGATAGCGCGCAAACTGCACTGGCGTGCGCCGGGATGAGGTGAGAAAACAATCGCATTACCGGCTTTGAGTGCGATCAGCGTCTTGTAAAAAATGGTCGAGGTAGGATTGGTCGAGGGTACCAGCGCACAAATCACACCTAACGGCACGCCAATATCCATCACTTGCTTTGCGGAGTCTTCGTGGATAATACCCACGGTTTTCATCGCGTTGATGGCCGCAAAAACCTGCAGTGACGCAAACTGATTTTTTAAGGTTTTATCCTGCCAGTTGCCAAAGCCGGTCTCTTCGCAGGCCATTCGGCCCAAAGCTTCAGCGTGCTGTGCAGCCTGACGTGCAATATGTTCAACCACCTTGTCTATCTGCTGCTGAGTAAACATGGCGAATTGCGTCTGGGCACTTTTCGCCTTACGCACTAACTCCCGCGCCTGCTGGCGGGAGCTTAAATCGCGGTCTAGTTCATTCATGAGTCAATCCTTCATCAGCGCACAAATGGCGGAATGCATCAGGCTTTGTGTTGCGCCGCAATTTTTTCAATGTCGTTATGCGGACGCGCAATGACGCGGGCCGTCACAACTTCGCCAATGCGTTTGGCCGCTTCAACACCGGAATCCACCGCGGCATTAACCGCGCCAACATCGCCTTTCACCATGGCGGTCACCAGGCCGGACCCAACGTTTTCATAGCCAATCAGCTCTACGTTGGCGGCTTTACACATCGCATCGGCGGCTTCGATACAGGCCACCAATCCCTTGGTTTCAATCAAACCGAGTGCTTCTTTCATGATTGTGTCTCCCTTTATTCAGCCACTTTGTACTGCATAATGATTTTGTTGATGTCGTTGTGCGGACGCGCAATGACTAATGAGGTGACGACTTCACCGATACGCTGTGCAGATTCCACCCCTGAATCCACCGCCGCTTTCACCGCGCCGACATCCCCTTTGACCATCGCCGTCACCAGCCCCGAACCAACATTTTCATAGCCAATCAGCTCTACGTTGGCGGCTTTACACATGGCATCAGCGGCTTCGATACAGGCCACCAAGCCTTTGGTTTCAATCAGACCTAATGCATCGCCCATTTGCGTTCTCCCGTTTAAGCTTTGTGTTTGATGACAATTTTGTTGATATCGTTATGAGGACGCGCAATCACCAGCGACGTCACTACAGCACCCAGCCGTTCTACAGATTCCACACCGGATTCCACTGCGGCTTTCACGGCGCCAACATCTCCTTTCACCATGGCGGTAACTAAACCAGACCCCACATTTTCATAACCAATCAGCTGTACATTGGCGGATTTACACATTGCATCTGCTGCTTCAATACAGGCGACTAATCCTTTGGTTTCGATCAGCCCTAATGCATCTCCCATAACCCCTCCTTCATGGTTGTCGAGCGCCTAACTGGCCGCAGTAAACCGTCGTTACCGGTTCGAAACTCAATATAGGGAATGCAAAACTTAACGAAACATAAATCCACAGCCTTGAGATATTTAGATATAAATTCTGTTTTTTATGTCTCTGATACGTTCTTTTTATCCTTTCATCCTGTTTTAGTTATTCCCTCAGACAAGCTCACTGCCTGCATTGAAGCGCCGAATACGGTCTATAAGCTTTGTTATTTAAATGCTGCCTGGGTGATAAAAAGAGGTTCGCCACCTTGGGAAAAGTGTGGGCAACATCATTATTTCGTGTGGGATTAAGGACGGATGCTTTGGGGCTGGAGAGAGCTATAAATGAGCACTGCAGTGTCGTCGTAAGAAAAGAGCGTTCAGCTGAGTTTGTTACCCGGTTTCAGAGTGCAAACAAAAAGAGGGGAATTGATAGAACCGATCAGTACTGCTTTGTCGTTTAGCTTTTGTACGCTAAGAAAAAGGCCGTCATGGCTATCGGACATCTCACGCATGAAGTAATCGAATATCACATCGGGAGATTCATCTATAGAGGAGGCACTCGCTTGCCACTGAACAATACGATAGTGACGTTCAGCGGGCGAAATACGTTGACTGGAATAATTGAACGAAACATAGCGCTGTAAATACAGCGATCCTGATGCTGAGTGGGTATATCCCTCAACGATCAGTGAACCCTTACCCTGCTCGCGAAAATTAAAATGAACATTCGCATTGATGTTCTCATACTGCATGCCTTCAAAACGCATAATGGCTTTGGTTGCACAACTCAACTCATCTACCTGGCGCTCTGATAAAAAATGCCAACCTGAAATGAGTGCAGTTGCTGCAGTAACAAACGCAGAAGCGATAAAAAACGGACGCGGCGCGATTTTCATGTAGGATTCCATGAATAATAGAAATAGCTATCGCAGTAGCTGAAGTCATTCCCTCTCTGTTTAGCACAGTGGGCTAAGAAAACGCGACCAAGACCTTGCTTTTGCAATTTATCCCCATAGAAGAAAATAAATTTCCGGCCAGGTAAACACTCAACATTGAGGTTTTTTCGCACGGTATTAAAATTTTTGACATAGGCAGTTTGATTAAATGTCGCCAACATCTCTTCTTCTACAGATAATTCACATTGCTCCTGATGTAAATGTGTCAACGTTATGGCTGACGCAGCCAATCCGTCATAAAACGTGAATATCATCAGTAAAAAAGCCAGGCTCAATAATATTGCGCTGGCGAGATACCAGAAGGTTGTACTTAACGAGAAATTATCCGCGGTGGAGAAGGTATCCGGTGTATTGATGACAATATCAGGTAAAAGATTGGCTGAGGATGTCATAACTTCAACGCTAATGGCTGGATTTAGCTGAAGATTGCCTCGCGAGATGCTCACGATAACATTGTCTACGCCGTAAAGGCGGAATGTCTTACGCAGCATGCTGAGATATTGATTCAGGTTGCTATTGGATGAGGTGTGGCCGTTATCATCCCAGACGCGCTTAAGTACTTCGTCTCGATTAACAACGCCGGTATTTTGCAGAAAGAAAAGTAATAATGTACTGGCGGTGACAGAAAGATGACTTTCAGATGTCGCGCTGTCACACGGAGTTAGGGTGCCGTCTACCGCATCGAATATTAAGCAGGCATTGAGAGTATAACGCATCATCCTTTACCACTTGTCCCGGCTAACACATCCCTTTCCCGGTGCGTGATTGTTGATTCTATTTATTACGCACACCTTATCTGAAACAGCACGCATCATAGCGAGGAGCCCGGTGACATTTTTTTGACGCTTATCAATAACCCTCTCAACCTAAAGATCGACATGTAATTAGTGCGGTAAGGCTCACAAAAACAGCTCAATAATTGACGAATAAAGATTAATCATTTGATTGTAATAAATTTAATTTTAATGCGCTTTTATGTTGTAAGAAAATAGCTGAATGCTTGATTAAAATTAACACCACTATGCTTTTTTAAATAAGCCATTAACCGCAAACCTTTAAATAAACATCACCTTAAAATTACTATAACTTTAATTTATATCATTAATTACCCCTTGTAAGTGTCCCCGAACAGAAAGCGCCCTTCAGCGCAAAGCGGTGAAATAATCAGTGATTTTTGCATCTTCCATCCAATCCCCTTAGACTTTACCCATCACCCAATCAACCAGTTCCTCTTATGTCTGACACCTTTAAACGCCAGCCGCTCCCTTTACCCAACGGTCACAATAAAGTGCTGCTGCACTCGTGCTGTGCCCCCTGCTCGGGCGAAGTGATGGAAGCGATGCTGGCTTCCGGCATTGATTACACCATTTTCTTCTACAACCCGAACATTCATCCGCTGAAAGAGTATGAGCTACGCAAAGAGGAGAACATCCGCTTTGCCGAACAGTTTGGCGTGCCGTTTGTTGATGCCGATTACGACAAAGATAACTGGTTTGAACGTGCGCGTGGCATGGAGTGGGAGCCGGAGCGCGGCGTGCGATGCACCATGTGTTTTGATATGCGCTTTGAGCGTACCGCGCTGTATGCGCATGAAAACGGCTTCCCGGTAATCACCAGTTCTCTCGGCATTTCGCGCTGGAAGAATATGCAGCAGATTAACGACTGCGGTGTTCGTGCCGCAGCCCACTATCCTGACATGCTTTATTGGGAGTTTAACTGGCGCAAAGGCGGGGGATCGTCACGCATGATCGAAATCAGCAAGCGTGAACGTTTCTATCAGCAGGAGTATTGCGGCTGCATTTATTCGCTGCGCGACAGTAATCGACATCGCGTTGCCAGCGGTCGCGAGCGCATTGAAATCGGCGTGCAGTATTACCAGCCAGACGAAGAGTAAAGAAAAGGGCAGGAAATCCTGCCCTTTATTTTTGTTAACGAAACACCAGCGTTAACACCACGATGATCACCATCATTAAGATCAGATGGAACACCACCTTATTGAGATTCCGGTTCCGCATATCGCCTCCATGTGCTTAAAACCACTGACCGAAACGCTTGATGTAGAGCATTTTCATGCCCTGCGCGACCACGCAGTAGCCGAGAAGCGTTGCCACCAGCCATGGGAAGTAGGTCCACGGCAGCGGCACTAAACCCACCATGGTGCCAAGCGGCGAGAACGGCAGCAGAATACCGGCGATCATCACACATGCGGTAGTCAACAGCACCGGCAGCGCAGCACGGCTCTGAATGAACGGAATCTTTTGCGTGCGCAGCATGTGCACCACCAGCGTTTGTGACAGCAAGCCTTCAATAAACCAGCCTGACTGGAACAGCGACTGCATTTCTGGCGTATTCGCCGCAAATACGTACCACATCAGCGCAAAAGTGGTGATATCAAAAATTGACGATGTTGGCCCAATCCACAACATAAAGCGTTTGATATTACGCGCATCCCATTTGCGTGGTTTACGCAGGAATTCGCGGTCCATTTTGTCCCACGGCAGCGCCAGCTGGGACAGATCGTACATCAGGTTCTGGATCAGCAGATGAATCGCCAGCATCGGCAGGAACGGAATAAAGGCGCTTGCGACCAACACCGAGAACACATTGCCAAAGTTAGAACTGGCGGTCATATTCAGGTACTTGATGATATTGCCGAAGGTTTCGCGTCCTTTCATTACGCCCTCTTCCAGCACCATCAAATCCTTCTCCAGCAGAATGATATCGGAAGATTCTTTCGCGATATCGGCCGCGCTATCGACGGAAATCCCCACATCGGCATCACGCAGCGCTGGCGCATCATTAATGCCATCACCCAGGAAGCCAACGGTATGTCCCTGCTGCTGCAACGCACGCAGGATGCGAGATTTCTGTAGCGGCGTGAGTTTAGCGAAGACGGAACTTTGCGCCGCCGCGGCCGCCAACTGCTCGTCACTCATCAGGGCAATTTGATCGCCGGTAACAATCGCACCGCTATCAATGCCAACCTGCTGGCAGATGCGCGCCGTCACCACAGGATTGTCGCCGGTTAATACTTTAACGCTGACGCCATTTTCACGTAGTGCGCCGATCGCTTTAGCCGCGCTCTCTTTCGGCGGATCGAGGAAGGTCAGCAGCCCTTCAACGGTTAATCCCTGTTCATCCGCCACGCTTAGCGGCTGCTGTAAACCAGGCTCCGCCAGCACGCGACTGGCCACCAGCAGCACCCGGAAGCCCTGTTCATTATATTGATGCGCCAGCGCGAGCAGTTCTGCACGGCGCGTTTCGTTCAGCGGCTGTACCAGCTTGCCTTCACGCTCGGCGGTGGCGATGCTCAGCATCTCTTCCACCGCCCCTTTGCAGATCAGCATCTGCTGATTCAGGCGACGATCGCGTACCACCACCGAGACGCGACGACGGATGAAATCAAACGGCAGTTCATCCACTTTGATGTAGCTGTCGCCCACCGCCTCGCTGACGCGGTTTTTGCCGTACTGCAAAATGGCGCGATCCATCAGGTTCAGCGTGCCACTTTGATAGTGGCTGTTGAGCCAACTCAGCATCAGCACGCGTGAGTTTTCTACTCCAGCACAATCCAGATGATGCTCGAGAATGATGTTGTCCTGCGTCAGCGTGCCGGTTTTATCGGTACACAGGATGTCCATCGCGCCTAGGTTTTGAATCGCGTTCAGGCGTTTGACGATCACTTTGCGGCGTGACATGGCAATCGCGCCTTTCGCCAAATTGGAACTGACGATCATCGGCAGCATTTCCGGCGTCAAACCTACCGCCACTGCCAGCGCAAACAATGAGGCATCCAGCCAGTCCCCTTTGGTTAGGCCATTAATCAACAGAACGATCGGCACCATCACCAGCATGAAGCGGATCAGCAGCCAGCTGACGCTGTTAACACCGCGGTCAAAGGCGGTTTGTGAGCGGTTACCAACAATCGATTTCGCCAGACTGCCGAAGTAGGTTTCGCTGCCGGTCGCCACCACCACGGCTTTGGCGCTGCCGCTGGAGACGTTGGTGCCCATCAGGCATACGCTGCCCAATTCCAGCAGTGAAGCGCCCTGCTCGCTGGTGCTGCTACTTTTGCTGGTGACATTGGCCGTGACGTCATACTTTTCAACCGGCAAAGATTCGCCAGTCAAAATCGCCTGGCTGATAAACAGATCGCGCGAATCCAGCAGACGCACATCGGCAGGAACTAAATCCCCTGCGGAAAGATAGATAATGTCGCCCGGTACCAGTGTGGCGATATCCACTTCCTGTTTAACAGGGGGTTCCTGCGCCGATTCACGACGCAGCACGGTAGCGGTGGTGCGCACCATGGATTTCAGCGCCTGCGCCGCTTTGTTGGTGCGGAACTCCTGCCAGAAACGCAGCAAACCGCTGAGCGTTACCATCGTCACAATGATGATGACACCGGTCAGATCGGTCTCCTCCCCCTTGCGCAGCGGCAGCCAGTAATCGGTGAAAAAGCTCACCAGCGCCAGCGCCATCAAAACATAGATAAACGGGTTGTTGAACGCTTGCAGCAGTTGCACCAGCGCCGGTGGCGCTTTGTCATGTTCCACCTGATTACGGCCATACACCGCTAAGCGCGCTTCGGCTTCACGCTCATTCAGGCCAAGCGCATCGCTACGCAGGCGTACCAGCGTTTCATCGGCGGTAAAACCGGCTTCATCTTCAATCAGATAACGAGGGGTTTTTTGACGCGGCTGGCGCGTAGTGTTCCAGGCTTTTTTGTCCTGGTTGAGTTTCATGTCAGTCATGATGACATTCCTCTTTTTTACGGCAATAAATATCCCTGCGTGCCGGGCACACATAAAGGGGGAATTAAATTAACGCTTAAGCGTTGTTAAATTAAAAATAACCTGTCGGGAATTTCCATATCACCTCCCGGAAATTAATGGCGGATCGACGTCCTCGTTAAATAACGAGTCATTATTAATGACGATGGAAAACACCACGCAATAAGTCAGTAACAACCTGACTCGTGCGCAGGGAAATTTAGCACGCTGAGATTCAGCGCGCGCATCGAGGCGGAGGGAAAAGTGCGTTTAAAATCATGTGCATGATGCTATTCCCACGGGCTTTAGCCCGCTACAGTGTCGTATCAGAGGGAACAATCATCAGAAAGAGGAGGATTGCTGCCCGCCATAGTGGCAAGCAGCGACAAAAGAATTCGCGCGTCAGCTTGCCTTGTGTTGCCATCTAAAAGGGTGACTGTCCAACTGAATTCTCCTGCTTTGAAATTGCGGCTATTATATTCCTGGCAAAGGCGAAGTAAAGTTAATTATCTGTAACTCAACACTCATTTAAATTCCGTTGTAGTTGAGTTGATATTAACTATTCCGGTCGCCATTAATGGCGACCCTACAAGGAAATTTGTTTTTCGTAGGGTGCGCATTTATGCGCACCGGGCAAACAGCTTTAGGTCTAGAACAAGCCTTATAACTGAACCACACGACTTAGACCATTAATGCATATGCATAGCCTCAAATTGACTATTCTTCACTGCCGCGCTCTCGTAAACTCGCGTTACTTTTTAAGGCAAGGAAACAACATGAAAAAAATCATTCCCTCACTGCTGGCGCTATCGCTGGCGGCCGCCTTCTCGGTTCAGGCAGCAACACCAAAAGATACTCTGGTTATTGCGCAGTCAACGGATGATGCCGATAGCTTCGATCCCGCCCAGGGCTTTGAGCTCACGACGGTGCAAGCGTTCACTAACATCTATCAACGTCTGGTTCAGTCCGATCCCACTAATCCCACCGATTTGCAGCCAACGCTGGCCACCTCCTGGAAAGCCGGCGATGATAATCGCAGCCTGACGTTTGAACTGCGCAAAGGCGCACAGTTCGCCAGCGGCAACCCGCTGCGTCCGGAAGACGTCATCTTCTCACTCGGTCGCGTAGTTAAACTGAACCTCGATCCCTCCTTTATTCTTACCCAGCTCGGCTGGAATAAAGACAATGTTGATACCTTCCTGAAAAAGGTCGATGACAATCATGTACAGATTAGCTGGAGCGCCAACGTCAGCCCGGCCTATGTACTGAGCCTGCTGTCTGCGCCAGTCTCCTCAATTGTGGATGAGAAAACCGCGCAGGCGAATGCGAAAAACGGCGACTTTGGCCACGCCTGGCTCGGCACCCATTCGGCCGGCAGCGGCCCGTATCAGATTCGCAAAGTGGTGCTGCATGAAGCGATTCTGCTGGCGGCGAACCCAACCTCTCCAGCGGGCGCACCGAAGCTGAAAAATATCCTGATCAAAAACGTGCCGGAACCGGCTGCGCGTCGCCTGCTGCTGGAACAGGGTGATGTGGATATCGCACGTAACCTTGGTGCCGACCAGATTGCCTCATTAAAAGGCAAAGCGGGCGTGAAGACCGAAGCCATTCCTATGGCGTCGCTCTATTACATTCAGTTCAATACCGGCGATAACCCGGTGTTGAAGAACCCGGCACTGTGGGAAGCGGCACGTTACCTGTTCGATTATAAAGGCATCGCCAACGACCTGCTGAAAGGCCAGTTCGACGTGCACCAAACTTTCCTGCCGAAAGGTTTCCTCGGTGCAATTAACGACACGCCATACAGCTACGATCCTGAGAAAGCCAAAGCGATTCTGAAGAAAGCCGGCCTGACCAACGTCAGCTTTACGCTCTCCACCAGCAACCAGCCGCCTTATCTCGATATCGCACAGGCGTTGCAGGGCAGCTTCGCTAAAGGTGGTGTGAAAGTGGAAGTGCAGCCGGGCCTGAGTTCGGAAGTCTCTACCCGCGTGAAAGCGCACAAATATCAAGCCACTTTGAACGCCTGGGGCGCGGACTATTTCGATCCGAACACCAACGCCGCCTCCTTCGCTTACAACCCGGAAGATGGCAGTAAAACCGTGGCGTACCGTTCGGACTGGCACATTCCAGAGCTGAACAAGCAAACCCTGGCCGCCACCGCCGAGAGCGATACCAATAAGCGCGTTGAGCTGTATCAGGCGATGCAGCGTGAAGTGCTGAAAAACTCGCCGTATGTGATTGGCTTGCAGGCAAAAAACCTGATTGCGCTGCGCGACAATCTGCAAGGCTATGTGCAGGGCATCAACCCAGACATGGTGTATTACTCGCAGGTTTCTAAGTAATGGCAGTGTCAGCTTCACAGGCCGGGTTCGCCCGGCCGCTCTGGCAACGCGTTAGCCACCTCGTCACCAGCCTGCTTTCTCTGCTGGTGACGCTGATCGGTTTGTTAGCGTTCACTTTTATGCTATCGCATCTGTCGCCTGTCGATCCGGTGCAGCAGATCGCCGGCGATCACGCCAGCGAGGCCACCTATGCGCAGGTACGCCACGATCTCGGGCTCGATCAGCCGGTGCTGGTGCAGTTCTGGCGCTATATCAGCCATCTGGCGCGCGGCGACCTCGGCTTATCACATCTCACCAATCAACCGGTCAGCGCCGACCTGATGCGCACGTTCCCGGCCACCATCGAATTGGCGACCTGCGCGATGATTTTTGCCGCGGTGTTCGGCATTGCCTTAGCGCTGCTGGCGGCATGGAAACCGGGCAGCATTATTGACAACATCGCGCGTTTTGTTTCGCTACTCGGCTATTCTGTGCCGGTGTTCTGGCTCGGTTTGCTGGGGTTGCTGCTGTTTTACGCCGTGCTGCACTGGTCGGCCGGACCGGGCCAGCTCGACGACATCTGGATCTATACGTTGGAGCCGAAAACCGGCTTTGTGCTGATTGATAGTTGGATGTCCGGCGATCCCGAAATGTTCCGTAATGCGATTGCCCACCTGTGGCTGCCGGTGGTGATTCTTGGTCTGCTGGCGATGGCGGGCATTACGCGCCTGCTGCGCGCTGCGCTGCTGGAAGAGAGCAACAAAGAGTATGTGGTACTGGCGCGCGCCAAAGGCGCCAGCCGCAGCCGCATCCTGCTGCGCCATATTTTCCCTAACGTGCTGGGCACGCTGATTACCGTTATCGCCCTCTCCTACGCCACGCTGCTGGAAGGTTCGGTATTGACCGAAACGGTATTTGCCTGGCCGGGCGTCGGTCGTTATATGACTAACGCGCTGTTTTCCTCTGATGTACCGGCGATTCTCGGCTCGACCTTGCTGATTGGCAGCTGCTTCATTCTGCTCAACGCGCTGGCCGACGCCCTGACCTGGTTAACCGATCCGAGAACCCGATGACTCAACAACTCTCTGAACTGGAAACGCTGCGCCCGCGCCGCCGGCGCGCCCGCGTGACCTCGCTCACTATCGGCCTGACGCTGGTGCTGATTGTGGTGGCGATGGCGCTGTTCGCCCCCTTGCTGGCGCCGTTTGATCCCAATGCGCAGATCATCTCCCAGCGTTTACAAGCGCCGTCGGCGCTGCACTGGTTTGGCACCGATGGCTTTGGCCGCGATTTGCTGTCGCGCGTGATTTATGGTGCGCGCCCGACGTTGCTGCTGGTGTCGCTGATTCTGGTGCTGACCATTCCGGTTGGCCTGCTGGTCGGCATCACTGCCGGTTACGTGGGCGGCTGGACCGAACGCGTATTAATGCGCATCACCGATATCTTCCTGTCGCTGCCGAATCTGGTGATCGCGCTGGCGCTGGTCGCCATGCTCGGCCCGGGTTTGATGAATGGCGCGCTGGCGCTGGCGCTCACCAGCTGGCCGCCGTTCGCGCGTCAGGCGCGTGCCGAAACGCTGGCGCTGCGCCGCAGTGATTATCTTGCGGCCGCGCGGATGCAGGGCATCACCGGCTTGCGCCTGATGTTTGGCCACATTCTGCCGCTGTGTATGCCAACGGCGGTGGTACGCGCCGCGCTGAGCCTCGGCGGTATTATTTTGTCTGCCGCCGGATTGGGCTTTCTCGGCATGGGCGTGCAACCGCCAACCGCCGAATGGGGTTCGATGGTGGCCGAAGGCAGTAAAGTGATTTTCGACCAATGGTGGGTTGCCGCCGCACCCGGCGGAGCCATTCTGTTCGCCAGCCTGGCGTTTAACCTGACAGGCGATGGCCTGCGCGATCGACTGGATACTCGCCATGCCAAATGACCTGTTAATTGATGTACAAGGCCTGACGATCCGCAGCGATGATGCGCTGCTGGTTGACAATATCGGCTTTCAAATTGGCCGCGAACGCGTTGCGCTAGTGGGGGAATCCGGTTCCGGTAAATCGCTGACCGCCCGCACGCTAATGGGCTTGCTGTCGCCTTCGCTGCAGCTGCAGGCCGACCGTTTGCAGATTGTCGGCACCGATGCATTGAGCCTGCGCGAGCGCGACTGGATCCAGCTACGCGGCAGTAAAGTGGCGATGGTGATGCAGGATCCAAAATACGCGCTCAATCCCACGCGTACCATTGGCTGGCAGGTGGAAGAGCCGCTGGTGCTGCACCACAAATTGAGCCGCGCCGAGCGCAAAGAGAAAGTGTGTGAAATGCTCGATGCGGTCGGCTTGCCCGATCCGCGTCAGTTAATGAAGCGCTATCCGCATCAACTCTCTGGCGGCATGGGACAACGCGTGATGCTGGCGATCGCCCTGATTACCGATCCCGAATTGCTGATTGCTGATGAACCGACGTCGGCGCTCGATCATGCTATGCGCGATCAGGTGCTGGCGCTGATTCGCCGTTTAGTAGAACAGCGCAATATGGGTTTGCTGCTGATCAGCCACGATCTGCAACAGGTTGCCGAACACTGCGAACGCGTGATGGTGATGTATCAGGGCCGGGTGCTGGATACCTTACCGGCGTCCGAGCTGTCTAACGCCAGCCATCCTTACACCAGCACGTTGTGGGCCTGTCGTCCGAGCAAAGCCACGCACGGCGAACGTTTACCGGTGCTGGACCGTGCCGCGCTGGAGAGAAATTATGATTGAGTTAGCCAACCTGAGCGTGTCGCACAAGCAAGGTTACGAGCTGCGCACCGTAGTGCACGATGTGTCGCTGCAGGTGGCCGCGGGGGAATGCTTTGGTCTGGTCGGTCCGTCGGGCTGCGGCAAGTCGTCGCTGCTGTGGGTGCTGGCCGGATTGAATCCGCACTGGAGCGGCAGCATGTCGCTGGCAAACACCGCCGTGCAACCGGGCAAAGCGTTTACCGGACAGCTGCGCCGCGATGTGCAGATGGTATTTCAGGATCCCTATGCCTCGCTGCATCCACGTCATCGTCTGCGCCGCACCCTGGCAGAGCCGCTGAAAATGCTGAAGCGTGATAATATTGACGATCGTATTAACGCCGGTTTCCGCCATGTCGGGTTGGATCCGGCCTTGGCGGATCGTTATCCGCATCAGCTTTCGGGCGGCCAGCGTCAGCGCGTAGCCATTGTACGTGCCCTGCTGCTGGAGCCGAAGATCCTGCTGCTGGATGAGCCGACTTCGGCGCTGGATATGTCAGTGCAGGCCGAGATCCTCAACCTGCTCAACGATCTGAAACAGAAAGATGGGTTAACCATGGTGCTGGTCAGCCACGATCCCGACGTGATCGATCACATGTGCGATCGCGCGGCGCGTATGGCGCAGGGCCGCATTGTGGAGCAACATTCAACCACAAGGAACACCGTATGACGGTTAAGTTACGTCCGCTGGAGCGGGAAGATTTACGCTTTGTGCACCAATTAGATAACAACGCCAGCGTGATGCGTTACTGGTTTGAAGAACCGTATGAAGCGTTTGTCGAGCTTTCCGATCTGTATGACAAACATATCCATGACCAAACCGAGCGTCGCTTTGTGGTGGAGCATGATGGACACAAAGCCGGGTTGGTGGAGTTGGTCGAGATTAATCACGTGCATCGCCGCGCTGAATTTCAGATCATTATCGATCCTTCCCATCAGGGCAAAGGCTTAGCCACCAAAGCGGCAAAGTTAGCCATGGATTACGGCTTTTCGGTGCTGAATCTCTACAAACTTTATCTGATTGTTGATCAGGAGAATAAGAAGGCGATTCACATCTACACCAAGCTCGGCTTTGAAGTGGAAGGCGTGCTGAAGCACGAATTTTTCATTAATGGCGAGTACCGCAATACTATCCGCATGTGCATTTTCCAGCAGCAATATCTGGCGCAGCATAAACCCGCCACGGCGATGGTGAAACCTACCGCGCAGTGATGACGATTTGGTCGCCATGAACGGCGACCCTACGTTAATGCAGCCGGATTTTCGTAGGGTGCGCATTCATGCGCACCTGAATATCAGCCGCGCGCGCCTACTACGTTCAGCTTCGGCTGCGGATGTTCAGGTTTGAGATCGTACATGCCGCCATAGAAAGGATCGACCAGCAGCCAGCCGGGGAAGCCCAGCAGCGGGATATTGCCGATCAAATACCACAGATTCGCGTTGGCCTCGATCGGCAGCGTTACCGGCACGTAGCCCGGACTCTCCAGCATCACCTGATAGTGCTTCTTGCCAAAGTAGTTACCGGTGGATTTTGCCAGCTCGACGGTTTGTGGCGTATACCCCTGCGCTACCGCGCGGCCGGTCTCATCCTGCACGGTGAAACGTGCGCCTTGCGGCACAGAGTCAATTTTTACCGGTTGCGTTTCAGTGCCGACAATGGTGGCGCAACCGCTCAACAGCAGCGCACAGGCAGGAAAAAGGTGTCGCAGGTTCATAGCAGGTCCGCTTCAGCATCAGAAAGGAGAGTTTACCCCGCCCTTCTGTGCTTAATCGCGCTAGTACTGATGCTTTTCTGCGCTTTATTACGGTTGACAACAGGCGGCAATCGCCGCGATATCCTGCGGTGTGGTGCGGCAGCAGCCGCCAATCAGACGTGCGCCGGCCTGCTGCCATTCGGCGAATTTGTCGTGCAGCGTGCAACCCGACGGTGCCGAGTGCCAGGTTTTGCTGCTGGCATCGTACTGCTCACCGGAGTTCGGATAAACCAGCAGTGGCTTATCGCTCTGCGCCTGCAAGTTGCGCAGGGCTGGCGTTACGCTCTCCAGCGCCACGCAGTTGATGCCAATTGCTAGCACCTGCGGCGCGCCATTCACCAGCTCGGCCACTTGGCTCAGCGGCGTTCCATCGCTGATGTGCTCAGCATCGCGCAGGGTAAAGGAGAACCATGCGCAACTGTCAGGGAACTCGGCCAGCAAGCTTATCAGCGCCTGCGCTTCGGCAAACGACGGCAGCGTTTCACACGCCAGCAGATCAACACCCGCCTCCAGCAACGCCTTTACGCGTGGACGATGGAACGCTTTCATCTCCTCTTCCGGCAGCGCGTAATCACCGCGATACTCGGCGCCATTGGCCAGAAACGCACCGTACGGCCCGACAGAACCGGCCACCAACAGCGGTGCGGTGCTGGCAGATGATGCGCGATAGTCGTCGCGCGCACGCTGCGCCAGCTGCACGCTTTGTTTGATCAGGGCCAGCGCCTGCGCTTCATCTAATCCACGCGCGGCAAACCCCTGCGGCGTGGCCTGATAGCTGGCGGTGATTGCCACGTGCGCACCTGCGGCAAAATAATCGTGATGCACCTGATAAATCAGCTCAGGATGTTCCATCAGCACTTTGGCCGACCACAGCGCATCGGCCAGATTGCAGCCGCGCGCCTCCAGTTCGGTGGCCAGCGCACCATCCAGAATCAGCGTGTCAGTGTGGGTTAGTGCCTGGGCGATGGGATTACGCGGCATCGTTGGCCTCCTCAGCCTTAAGAGATGATTTACGTCGTTGCGTGACATGGTAGGCAGCATAGCAGAACAGCACAAAGGGAATGCCGCACCATAGCGCAATACGCTGCGACGGATCGAACGCTAAACCGACACATGCTAACAAGCACAACAGGAAACCGAGAATCGGCGTGAGCGGATAAAGCGGCGCGCGATAGGCAAGCTGTTGCAATGTGCCGCCCGCCTGCAGATGGCGACGACGAAACACATAATGCGAGGCGCAAATACTCAACCACACTGCCACCACGGCAAAACCCGCAATCGCCGACAGTGCGACAAACACCGTGTCCGCCGCAATCACGCTTGAGAATAGCGCCAGCAGCCCGCCCAGCATGCTTACCGTTAACGCCAGCACCGGAATGCCACGACGGTTCACGCGCGCAAAACAGCGCGGCAAGGTGTTCTCATTGGCCAGCGACCACAGCATGCGGCCGGAAGCGTACAAGCCGGAGTTAGCCGCTGACAGGATGGCAGTCAGGATCACAAAGTTAAAGATATCCGCCGCGTAAGGGATGCCGATCTTTTCAAATACCAGCACAAACGGACTTTTGACAATGCCCGCCTGATCCATCGGGATCAGCGCCGCCAGCACGAACACCGTGCCGATAAAGAAGATGATCAAGCGTGCAACCGTGGTACGGATCGCCAGCGGCAGCGCTTTTTGTGGCTGTTCGGTTTCACCGGCGGCGATACCGATCAATTCCGTGCCGGAGAAAGCGAAGTTCACCGCCACCATGGTCATCAGAATCGGCAAGGTGCCGTGCGGCAGCCAGCCTGATGCGGTGAGATTGTGTAATCCCGGCGCCGCGCTGCCATCTTTCATCGGAATAAAACCGAAGATCGCGCCCGCGCCAAGGATAATAAAGGCGATGATGGTAACCACTTTTATGATGGAGAACCAAAATTCGCCTTCGGCAAAGAAACGCGTCGAGACGATATTTAACAGGTAAATGGCGCTACAGAACACCAAGCACCACAGCCATACCGGCACGCTCGGGAACCAGTACTGCATACAAAAGCCGGCGGCAGTCAGGCTGGATCCCAGCGCAACCGTCCAGGTCAGCCAATACAGCCAGGCGACGGTATAACCGGTTGCCGGGCTGAGATAACGTGCAGCATAGACGTGGAACGCGCCGGTTTCCGGCATCACCACCGCCAATTCGCCGAGGCACACCATCACCAGCCATACCACCAGCGCGCCAATTAGATAGGCCAGCAAGGTACCGGCAGCGCCGGTAGTTGAAATGATGTAACCGGTATTGAAAAACAATCCGGTACCAATCACACCGCCCAGCGACAGCATGACCAGATGCCGTACCTTCATGGTGCGCTTAAAGTTTTCCTGTGGAGGGAGATCCTGAGTTTGCATCAATATTATCCGTATGGACGTCTGAACATCTATATGGACACAGGGTTATACGCGTCGGCGTGACGATTTGCAACGTGGCAGAAGGTAAGGATTTAGGGGAAAGGTGTGTGGCCCCGCGAATACGGGGCGCAGCATCAGGCGCCGAAAACGCCCTGCAGATAACGCTCAAGCGCCACGCGCGAGCTGAAGCCGTGCGGAATGCCGTAATGCTCCTGCGAATCGCCCATTAAATAGAGCGGGAATTGGGTGTAGTGATCGCAGGTTTTCATTTCCGACGCCGGTTCAGCAAAGCCGTGGCTTTTCTCTTTCAGCGTAGGGTGAATAATCAACGCAGTACGTCCCATACGCGCTTCACGATTGACGTAGACATAGTTTTCGCCGCGACGATAACCGTAAATCTTTGGCGTCTGGGTATCCATTTCGAAGCCCGCTTTCTCTAGTACGCGTGCTACCTCATCGGGTCGTAAATACATGCTTGCTCCTCTCTTCTCACAGCCCCGCAACCTTACAACAGCAGGATGGCATGGGCATTCGGAATTTTCCCTAAAGCCTGGCACATCCCTGCGTTTAGTCACGCTTCGTCTACACTCAGTATTACGTTTTAAATCAAAGGGAGCTAAAAAATGTTTAATCGAAGCGCAAAAAACGATGACATTGATATCAATCAGGATGTAAACGAACTGGCCGATTCGCTAGAGGCGTTACTTAAATCTTATGGCAGTGAAGCTAAAGATGAGGTTGATAATGCACGCAGCCAGGCGCAGGCGTTGCTGAAACAGACGCGTGCCAAACTGAGCGGCGGACAGAGTCGCGTGTCACAAGCGGCACGTGATGCGGGTACGCAGGTTGATGCCTATGTACATGACAAACCGTGGCACGGCGTTGGTGTGGGTGCTGCGGTCGGTCTGGTGCTCGGCGCGCTGTTGGTGTCTTCTCGCCGATAAGCTTGCCAGTGCAGGTAAATAGCCTCGCCTCGTGCGGGGCTTTTTTGTGGGTGCGATCTGTGCGCGCTTTCCCTCATCCCAACCTTCTCCCGCAAGCGGGAGAAGGGGCCGATCGCGCTCCGTAAATAACTATTGAGTACCACCTAACTATCCCCTCGCCCGCTTGCGGGAGAAAGGGCCGATCGCGCTTCGTAAAAAAACTATTGAGTACCACCTAACTATCCCCTCGCCCGCTTGCGGGAGAAAGGGCCGATCGCGCTTCGTAAAAAAACTATTGAGTACCACCTAACTATCCCCTCGCCCGCTTGCGGGAGAGGGTTAGGGTGAGGGCCCAATCGCACAAAATCCGACCTAATCTCCCACCTCATTCCCTTTACAAAAAATTTTTCCGGCCTGGAAGGCGCATGATCTCTGGACTTAGCGATTATCTGAAGATCAAAATAACAAAACCCTATATCTGGTGGGCTTGACCCTAAAGAGCACTACATCTAGTATCTAACTCATCAACCAGCTACCAAATGTCGTCAAGGACGAAGTTCGATGCAAACCGGATTTTGCTTCGTATCTCGCAATCTGACCGCAATCAAAGGGAAATACGAATCATGCGCATTATTATTTACACCAAAGACAACTGTGTCCAGTGCAATGCGACAAAAAATGCCATGGACCGCAAAGGTATCGATTACCAGCTGATCAACCTTGATACCCAACCTGAAGCTATCGACAACCTCAAATCTCTCGGCTATCGCCAGGTGCCCGTGGTGATGACGCAGGACGATCACTGGAGTGGCTTCCGCCCCGATAAAATCGCCGGTCTGCGCCAGCTCGCGACAGTCGGGGGATAAGGCCATGTTTCCACTGGTGTACTTTTCTAGCCAGTCGGAAAACACGCACCGATTCATTACTCGTCTGGGCCTGCCCGCCCGCCGCATTCCGGTTGACGGCACGCAGCACCTGCATATTGAACAGCCCTATATTTTAGTGGTGCCGAGCTACGGCGGCGGCAGTTCGCGCGGCGCAGTGCCCAGACAAGTGATTCAATTCCTCAATGATGATGCCAACCGACGCGGGATCCGCGGGGTGATTGCTGCCGGTAACCGCAACTTTGGTGAAGGCTATTGCCTGGCGGGCGACATCATTGCGCAGAAATGTCAGGTTCCCTATCTCTACCGCTTTGAGCTAATGGGAACCCCCGACGATATCGCTAATGTAAAAGCGGGAGTGACCCAATTTTGGCAACGACAGACACCCTGAACAGCACGCAGCTGGACTATCACGCGCTCAACGCGATGCTGAACCTGTATGATGCCGATAGCCGCATCCAGTTCAGCAAAGATCACGAAGCCACGCGCCAGTTCTTCCTGCAACATGTGCAGCCCAACACCGTGCAGTTCGCCTCGCCAGGCGAGCGCCTGCGCTATCTGGTGGCCGAAGGCTACTACGAAGCCGACGTGCTGAATCAGTACGCTTTCCATTTCCTGTGCCAGCTGCACGACGAAGCGGACGCAGCGGGTTTCCGTTTTCACACCTTCCTTGGTGCATGGAAGTTTTACACCAGCTACACGCTGAAAACATTCGACGGCAAACGCTATCTGGAAAGTTTTGAACAGCGCGCCTGCATGGTGGCGCTGACGCTGGCTCGTGGCAATGAAAGCTTAGCGCGCGAGTTACTGGCGGAGATGCTTAGCGGCCGCTTCCAGCCCGCTACGCCAACTTTCCTCAACTGCGGTAAACAGCAGCGCGGCGAGCTGGTCTCCTGCTTCCTGCTGCGCATCGAAGACAATATGGAATCGATTGGACGCGCGGTGAATTCCGCGTTGCAGCTGTCCAAACGCGGCGGCGGCGTGGCGTTCTTGCTCTCAAACCTGCGTGAATCCGGTGCGCCGATTAAGCGTATTGAAAACCAATCGTCCGGCGTGATTCCGGTAATGAAAATGCTGGAAGACGCGTTTTCCTACGCTAACCAGCTTGGTGCGCGTCAGGGCGCGGGCGCGGTGTGGCTGAATGCCCACCATCCGGACATTTTCCGCTTCCTCGATACCAAACGCGAAAACGCTGACGAGAAAATTCGTATCAAAACCCTGTCGCTTGGCGTGGTGATCCCGGATATCACTTTCCAGCTGGCGAAAGAGAATCGCGATATGGCGCTGTTCTCGCCGTACGATGTTGAGCGTATTTACGGCAAGGCGTTTGGTGATATCAGCATCAGCGAGCTTTATGACGAAATGCTGGCAGACGATCGCATCACCAAGACGTTCATTAAACCCCGCGATTTCTTCCAGACGCTGGCGGAGATTCAGTTTGAATCGGGCTATCCGTACATCATGTTCGAGGATAGCGTTAACCGCAGCAATCCGATTGCCGGCCGCATCAACATGAGCAACCTGTGTTCCGAAATTTTGCAGGTCAACAGCGCCAGCGAGTTCTATGACGATCTCAGCTATCGCCGCGTCGGCAAGGATATCTCCTGCAACCTCGGCTCGCTCAACATTGCGCATGCCATGGATTCACGTAATCTGGCACAAACCGTGGAAACCGCGGTGCGCGCGCTGACCGCCGTCTCTGAAATGAGTGAAATTAACTCGGTGCCATCGGTAGCGGAAGGTAATCGTCGTTCCCATGCGATTGGCCTTGGTCAGATGAACTTGCACGGTTATCTGGCGCGTGAAGGTATGGCGTACGGTTCAGAAGAAGCGCTGGATTTCACCAATCTCTACTTCTACTGCGTCACCTATTACGCCGTGCGCACCTCGAATCTGCTGGCGCAGGAACAGCAGAAGAGTTTCGATGGTTTCGCCGAGTCGCAATACGCCAATGGCAAATATTTCGATAAGTATGTCGAGCAAGCCTGGCAGCCACGCACCGCGCGTGTGGCACAACTGTTTGCCGATGCCGGGATTGCCCTGCCGACGCAGGCTGATTGGCGAGCGCTGCGCGAAGCGGTAATGCAGCATGGGTTATACAACCAGAACCTGCAGGCGATCCCGCCAACCGGTTCGATCTCGTACATCAACCACGCCACTTCAAGCATTCACCCGATCGTGTCGCGCATTGAGATTCGTAAAGAGGGCAAAACCGGCCGCGTCTATTATCCGGCACCGTTTATGACCAACGACAATCTCGACCTTTATCAGGATGCGTACTCGATTGGTCCGGAAGCGATTATTGATACCTACGCCGAAGCCACGCAGCACGTCGATCAAGGCTTGTCATTAACCCTGTTCTTCCGCGATGACGTGACTACGCGCGATATCAACAAAGCGCAGATTTACGCGTGGAAGAAAGGTATCAAAACGCTCTATTACATTCGTCTGCGCCAGATGGCGCTTCAAGGCACCGAGGTGCAGGGCTGCGTCTCCTGCTCACTGTGATAAAAACTATGCAACTAAAACAAATCCAAGCGATTAACTGGAACCGCATCCAGGATGAGAAAGACCTCGAAGTGTGGAACCGCCTGACCAGCAACTTCTGGCTGCCGGAAAAAGTGCCGCTCTCCAACGATCTGCCAGCCTGGCAGTCGCTGGACCACCAGCAGCAGCAGCTGACCATTCGGGTATTTACCGGCCTGACGCTGCTCGACACCATCCAGAACGTGATCGGCGCACCGGGCCTGATGGAAGACGCTATTACGCCACACGAAGAGGCGGTGCTCTCCAACATCTCCTTTATGGAAGCGGTGCATGCGCGTTCGTACAGCTCGATTTTCTCCACGCTGTGTAATACCGCGGATGTCGATGCGGCCTATCGCTGGAGCGAAGAGAATGAAGCGTTACAGAACAAGGCGAAGATTGTGCTGGAGCACTATCGCGCCGAGGATCCGCTGAAGAAAAAAATCGCCAGCGTGTTCCTTGAATCGTTCCTATTCTACTCCGGTTTCTGGCTACCAATGTATTGGTCGAGCCGTGGCAAGCTGACCAACACCGCCGACCTGATCCGGCTGATCATTCGTGACGAAGCGGTGCACGGCTACTACATCGGTTACAAGTACCAAAAAGCGTTAGAGACCGTCGATGCTGGCCGACGCGAAGAGCTGCAGCAGTTCGCGATTGATTTGCTGCTGGCGCTGTATGAAAACGAAGTGGTGTATACCGAAGCCTTATACGGTGAAGTAGGCTGGGCGGAAGAGGTGAAAACCTTCCTGCACTACAACGCCAATAAAGCGTTGATGAACCTTGGTTATGAAGCGCTGTTCCCGGCGGAGCTGACTGCGGTTAACCCGGCAATTCTCTCTGCGCTGTCGCCAAACGCCGATGAAAACCATGACTTCTTCTCAGGCTCGGGCTCTTCCTATGTTATGGGGAAAGCAGTAGAGACCGAAGACGAAGACTGGAACTTCTAAGCGTATTTATCAAATAACGCTCTGCTCTTGTAGGGTCGCCATTCATGGCGACCAGGATTCCCGGTGCGCATTAATGCGCACCCTACATTGAACTCCTCCATTGATTTATTAATAACGAAAAAACGCCCATATATTCCCGCTCTATTTTCATTCTGCATATCTTTTTTCACGCCATTGACACCATTTCTGTTGCGAAATAGCAATAAATCACACTCTCTTTCATAAAAAATTAATCCACGCTCATCCCTTGTGAGCACTGGCGATTTTAGCTATTCGTGCAGACGCGCGCCGCCAAATATCGCCATTCAGGGTTGTCAGATAATTTCACTATGCTAGGGTATAGGGCGCTTAAATTTAATCAGGACCACAACAAGAAATAGTTAAACATTTAACCGGGAAATTAATTACTGCATGGCAATTAAACTCGAAGTAAAGAATTTATATAAGGTATTTGGGGATAATCCCGAAAAGGCATTTAAGCTGATTGATAAAGGCGAAAGCAAAGAGAGTATTCTGGCGAAAACCGGTCTCTCCGTCGGCGTTAAGAATGCCAGTCTGGCCATTGAAGAAGGCGAGATCTTCGTCATCATGGGGCTCTCAGGTTCTGGGAAGTCCACCATGGTTCGCCTTCTCAATCGTCTGATCGAGCCCACCCGTGGCCAGGTAATTATAGACGGTGTCGATATCGCAAAAATATCGGATGCGGAACTGCGTGACGTCCGCAGAAATAAGATCAGCATGGTATTTCAATCCTTCGCGCTCATGCCACACATGACCGTACTAAATAATGCTGCTTTTGGCATGGAATTAGCCGGTGTACCGTTGCAGGAGCGTCAGGAAAAAGCGCTGGATGCTTTGCGTCAGGTTGGCCTGGATAATTATGCCCATTCGTATCCAGACGAACTTTCTGGTGGCATGCGTCAGCGTGTAGGATTAGCCCGCGCGTTGGCCATTAATCCCGATATTTTACTGATGGATGAAGCCTTCTCGGCACTTGATCCGCTTATTCGTACTGAAATGCAGGATGAGCTGGTAAAACTGCAGGCGAAACATCAGCGTACTATCGTATTTATTTCTCACGACCTTGATGAAGCCATGCGTATTGGCGATCGTATTGCGATTATGCAAGGCGGCGAAGTCGTTCAGGTCGGCACGCCGGATGAAATCCTCAATAATCCTGCCAACGATTATGTGCGCACCTTCTTCCGTGGCGTCGATATTAGCCATGTGTTCAGCGCTAAAGACATTGCCCGTCGCAGCGCTGGTTCCCTGATTCGTAAAGCCGCCGGTTTTGGTCCGCGATCTGCCATCAAGCTGTTGCAGGATGAAGATCGAGAATATGGCTATGTGCTGGAAAAACAGAAGTTTGTCGGCGTGGTTTCTACCGATTCATTGAAAGCTGCCCTGGCGGCCGGTGAAGGGCTGGATAGCGCACTGCTGGAGACGCCGTTAGCGGTTCCTGCCGATACTTCCCTCAACGATCTGCTCTCCCATGTGGCGCAAGCGCCCTGCGCGGTGCCGGTCGTCAGTGAAGAGAATCAGTATGTCGGTATCATTTCGAAAAGCATGCTGTTGCGCGCTTTAGATCGTGAAGGAGCCCAATCATGAGTGAACAAACGTCTAATCCATGGGATAGCGCCAGCCAGACCACGCAGCAACCTGCAACGCCTGATGCCAACGCCGCAGTCAGTAACAGCGATCCCTGGGCGAGCGGCAGTGCCGCCCCCGCTGATAGCGGTTCAGCGAACGGCTCTGCCGATGCGTGGGGCGATCCGGCGGCCGCCAGCAGCGGCGGGCACGACGCTGCCAGTCATGCAGCGAGCAGCAGCAGCGACTGGCTGAGCAGCGCGCCCGCTCCCGCACCTGAGCATTTCAACATCATGGACCCGTTCCATAAAACCTGGATTCCACTCGATAGCTGGGTAACCGAAGGCATCGACTGGGTGGTGAGCCATTTTCGCCCGCTGTTTCAGGGTATTCGCGTGCCGGTGGATTACATTCTCAGCGCGTTCCAGCAGTTGCTGCTCGGTATGCCTGCGCCGGTGGCGATCGTGGTGTTTGCGCTGATCGCCTGGCAGATTGCTAGCCCAGCGATGGGGATTGCGACGCTTGTCTCGCTGATTGCGATTGGTGCGATTGGCGCCTGGTCGCAGGCGATGGTGACATTAGCGCTGGTGCTGACCGCCCTGCTGTTCTGTATCGTGATCGGCTTGCCGCTTGGCATCTGGCTGGCGCGCAGCGAACGTGCCGCGCGCATTATTCGTCCGCTGCTGGATGCGATGCAGACCACGCCGGCGTTCGTCTATTTGGTGCCTATTGTCATGCTGTTCGGTATCGGTAACGTGCCGGGCGTGGTGGTGACCATCATCTTTGCGCTGCCGCCGATTGTGCGACTGACCATTCTCGGCATTAAGCAGGTGCCAGCCGACCTGATTGAAGCAAGTGAATCCTTCGGCGCCAGCCCGCGTCAGATGCTGTTTAAAGTACAGCTGCCGTTGGCGATGCCCACCATCATGGCGGGCGTGAACCAGACGCTAATGCTGGCCTTGTCGATGGTGGTGATCGCCTCGATGATTGCCGTTGGCGGCCTTGGCCAGATGGTACTGCGTGGCATTGGACGTCTCGATATGGGCCTCGCCACCGTGGGCGGCGTGGGCATCGTTATTCTCGCCATTATCCTCGATCGTCTGACGCAGTCGATGGGCCGCGACAGCCGCAGCCGTGGCAGCCGTCATTGGTATAGCACCGGGCCGCTGGGTCTGCTGCTCCGCCCTTTCAGTAAAAAAGCCTGATTTCAATGAGCGATCCGCCGGGATCGCTCGTCTCCGACGTAACACGTAAAATAAGGAATGACTATGCGCAAGACAGCTCTATTCGCCGCCGTCCTGACGACGTTCGCCGCGACGCACGTGTCCGCCGCCGACCTGCCGGGTAAAGGCATTACCGTAAAACCGACTCAGAGCACCATTTCTGAAGAGACCTTTCAGACGCTGCTGGTGAGCCGTGCGCTGGAAAAACTCGGCTATACCGTCGATAAACCCAGCGAGATTGATTACAACGTGGCTTACACCACCATCGCTGCTGGCGATGCCACCTTTATTGCCACCAACTGGCAGCCGCTGCACGATGATATGTATAAAGCGGCGGGCGGCGATGCGAAATTTTATCGTCAGGGCACCTACGTGGGTGGCGCTGCGCAGGGGTATCTGATCGATAAGAAAACCGCTGAGCAGTACCACATCACCAATATCGAGCAGCTAAAAGATCCAAAGATCGCCAAACTATTTGATACCAACGGCGATGGTAAAGCGGATTTGACCGGCTGTACGCCGGGCTGGGGTTGTGAAGCGGTGATTAATCACCAGATCGATGCTTATAAGCTGAGCAACACCGTTGAACATAATCAGGGGAATTATTCGGCGATGATCGCCGATACCATTACTCGCTTTAAGCAGGGTAAACCGGTGTTCTATTACACCTGGACCCCGTATTGGGTCAGCGATGTGCTGAAGCCGGGTAAAGATGTGGTATGGCTGCAGGTGCCGTTCTCCTCTCTGCCAGGCGAGCAGAGCAAAGTGGATACTAAATTGGCCAATGGTGCCAACTACGGTTTCCCGGTGAACACCATGCACATCGTGGCCAACAAAGCCTGGACCGAGAAGAACCCGGCAGCGGCGAAATTGTTTGCAGAGATGAAGCTGCCGATTAGCGATATCAACGCTGAAAACGCAGCGATGCATGCTGGTCACGCTTCTGAAGCCGATATCAACGGCCACGTCGATGGCTGGATTAAAGGTCATCAGGCGGAATTTGATAAGTGGATTCAGGACGCGCTGGCGGCGGCTAAATAACGCATTGAAACGCCGGATTTACATTAGCGTTTGTAGTGTGGCGGCGCGATTTTTCGCGCCGTTTTTTATGAGAAAAAGGCTCCACCAGCCAAAGACTGGATAAACCGTGCCGCTACAAAGCGTCAAACCTTTCTCGTTTACCCTTCTCGATAAGCGAAGCGTGCGCTATAGCGCACTGGTACGTCCTGTTAATTAACCCATCAATGAAATAATTTTTTGGGTTACTATTACCCACAAATGATTATCTCTCTCACTTCCGCGCAATGAACGCTCCTGCTTTGACTATTGAATCTCAGCCTGTGGATAGAACCGGGTTGCGTGGACTTTGTTAAGAACATGTTAATCAAGCCGTTGATTTACCTGCATTCCCTTGGCAGAAAAAGTGTTTAGAAATCGTAAAGATGGGCACTATCTGATGAGCGATACTGTTCATTAATGATTGGGTTTGTTATGGTTAGCAGAGCAGTTATTCACCAGAGTTATTTTTTCGCGCGAAATTATTTATCTGCAAAAAGGTTTCCCGAAACGAATTGATGACATCATCCGTCTTAATATCCGGCGGTATGTCAGGGCCAGATGCCCAGGGTTAAGGAATAACCTGGAATGTCAGATGTTGACAATGTGATCGTGCGAACAATCACGCACGGAAAATATGACTACGCTTTATCTGTCACCATCATTACTATACCAGTTGCAACTAAGAGGTTTTTTTAAAAATGGAAAGTTCGTTTACTCCCATTGAACAGATGCTAAACATCCGTGCTAACCGCCATAAAGATTTTCCGCTGCAGGAGATCATTCTGACCCGCTTGTGTATGCATATGCAGGGTAAACTGCTGGATAATCGCAACAAAATGTTGAAGGCGCAGGGAATTAACGAAACCTTATTCATGGCGCTGATTACCCTTGATGCGCAGGAAAATCAGAGCATTCAGCCATCAGAACTCAGTTCTGCATTAGGCTCCTCCCGTACCAACGCCACACGTATCGCCGATGAGCTGGAGAAGCGTGGCTGGATTGAACGCCGTGAAAGCGAGAACGATCGTCGCTGCCTGCACCTGCACCTGACCGAAAAAGGCAATGAGTTCCTGCGTCAGCTGCTGCCACCACAGCATCAGAGTCTGCAATATCTGTGGTCTTCGCTCTCGACTAACGAGCAGGATCAGCTGGAAACCATCACCCGTAAGTTACTTAACCGTCTGGATAAAATGGACGAAGATCAGGTTATCGCCTCTCTGTCGCGCTAATAGCAAGAAGTGCGACACAATCACCTTCCGAAATCGCTATTTTAATCCCCTTTTATCCGGCCAGCGCTTCAGCGCTGGCTTTTTCGACTCGGGCATCCGTGTTGAAGGATCAATGCATCCCGACTAAATGGCAACCTGGAGAACAACATGAGTGCGACAGCGGAAGCTCAAAGCCCGCAACAGCCAGCAAATAAAAAGAAGAAGCGCAAAGGTGTGCTGATCCTGCTGGCTATCGTGTTTGTAATTATTGGTATTTCGTATCTGGCTTACTGGTATTTGGTGCTGCGTCACTTCCAGGAAACCGATGATGCCTATGTGGCGGGTAACCAGGTGCAGGTGATGGCACAGGTTTCTGGCAGCGTAAATAAAGTTTGGTTTGATAATACTGACATGGTCAAAAAAGGTGACGTGTTGGTTTCGCTGGATAAAACCGATGCGCAGCAGGCGTTTGAAAAAGCGCAGACCGCATTGGCCACCAGTGTGCGTCAAACCCATCAGCTGATGATCAATGGCAAGCAATATCAAGCCACCATCAAGCTGCAGCAAACCGCGCTGGATCAGGCCGAAGCTGACCTGAAACGCCGCGAGCCGTTGGGTGCATCAAACCTGATTGGTCGCGAAGAGCTGCAACACTCGCGTGATGCTGTCGCCACGGCGAAAGCACAGCTGGATGTTGCGGTGCAGCAATATAACGCCAATCAGGCGATGATCCTGAATACTTCGCTGGAAAATCAGCCTGCGGTACAACAAAGTGCGGCTGAGCTGCGTGATGCCTGGCTGGCGCTGCAGCGCACCGACATCCGTAGCCCAATCGATGGCTTTATATCACGTCGTAGCGTGCAGGTTGGCTCGCAGATCTCTTCTACTACTCCGCTGCTGGCGGTAGTTCCGGCCACCAATCTGTGGGTGGATGCCAACTTTAAAGAGACGCAGCTTTCTGGCGTACGTATTGGACAATCGGCCACGGTAATCAGCGATATCTACGGCGATGACGTGGAGTATCACGGTAAAGTGGTGGGGCTTGATATGGGTACCGGTAGCGCCTTCTCTCTGCTGCCGGCGCAAAACGCCACGGGTAACTGGATCAAAGTGGTTCAGCGTCTGCCGGTACGTATTGAGCTGGATGCACAACAAGTTGCCGAGCATCCCCTGCGTATTGGTCTCTCTACGCTGGTGAAAGTGGATACGCAGAACAAAGACGGCGCTACGCTGGCAAGTGTTGTACGCCCACAAGCTGCTTATGAAAGTAATGCTTTGGCAATCGACCTTGCGCCGGTTAACCAGCTGATTACTGACATCGTTCGTGCCAACGCTGACTAACGCCGCGGGAGGCTGGTATGGCACAAAAACCGCTTGAAGGTGCGCCGTTAGTCCTGATGACCATCGCCCTGTCGCTGGCGACGTTTATGCAGGTACTCGACTCCACCATCGCTAACGTGGCGATTCCAACTATCGCCGGTAATCTCGGTGCCTCGAACTCACAAGGCACGTGGGTGATTACCTCTTTCGGGGTGGCGAATGCCATCTCGATTCCTATTACCGGCTGGCTGGCGAAACGCATCGGTGAAGTGAAGCTGTTTACCTGGGCAACCATCCTGTTTGTGCTCGCGTCCTGGGCCTGTGGCATGTCCGAAAGCCTGGAAATGCTGATCTTCTTCCGCGTCATTCAGGGCGTGGTGGCCGGTCCGTTGATTCCGCTGTCGCAGAGTTTGTTGCTCAATAACTATCCCCCGGCGAAACGCAGCGTAGCGCTGTCGCTGTGGGCGATGACGGTGATTGTGGCACCGATCTGTGGCCCGATTCTCGGCGGCTGGATTAGCGACAACTATCACTGGGGCTGGATCTTCTTCATCAACGTGCCGATTGGTGTGGTCGTGGTGTTACTGACGCTGCAAACGCTGCGCGGACGTGAAACCAAAACCGAAATCCGCCCGATCGATATGATTGGTCTGGTGCTGCTGGTGGTGGGCATTGGCTCGCTGCAGGTGATGCTCGACCGCGGGAAAGAGCTCGACTGGTTTAGCTCCAGCGAAATCATTGTGCTAACGGTGGTAGCCGTGGTGGCGCTACTGGTGTTGCTGGTGTGGGAGCTCACCGACGATCACCCAATAGTCGATTTGTCGTTGTTCAAGATGCGCAATTTCACCATTGGCTGCTTATCGATAAGCCTGGCGTATATGCTCTACTTCGGCTCAATCGTCTTGCTGCCGCAGCTGTTGCAGGAGGTATATGGCTACACCGCCACCTGGGCCGGATTGGCGTCGGCGCCGGTTGGCATTCTGCCAGTCATCCTGTCGCCGATCATTGGTCGTTTCGCACATAAGCTGGATATGCGAAAGCTGGTGACCTTTAGCTTTATTATGTACGCCGTGTGCTTCTATTGGCGCGCCTACACGTTTGAACCGGGGATGGATTTTGGTGCATCGGCGTGGCCGCAGTTTATTCAGGGCTTCGCAGTGGCGTGCTTCTTTATGCCGCTGACCACCATTACGCTTTCGGGCTTACCGCCGGAACGTATGGCTGCAGCATCGAGCCTGTCGAACTTCGTGCGTACACTGGCGGGTTCTATCGGGACCTCGATTACCACCACCATGTGGAGCAATCGTGAATCAATGCACCACAGCTATTTGTCGGAGTCGGTGAATCCGTTCAACGTCAATTCACAGCAGATGTATGACCAGCTGGAAAGTTTGGGGATGACCCAACAGCAGGCATCGGCGTATATCGCACAGCAGATTACCAATCAGGGACTGATTATTTCGGCGAATGAGATCTTCTGGGCATCGGCGGGCGTATTTTTGATCTTGCTGGTGCTGGTGTGGTTTGCGCGCCCACCCTTTGGTGCCGGCGGCGGCGGCGGTGGTGCTCACTAAGCGATACAACAAAAACGGGCCTTGCGGCCCGTTTTTTTATGCGTTCTGACGCCACCATTCGGCGAGCAGAATACCGGTTGCCACTGAGACGTTAAGGCTTTCAACGTTGCCAGTGCCGCCAATTGACAGGCTGAGATCACCCTGCTGGAACGCGCTGTCCGACAGACCTTCGCTCTCCTGACCTAACACCAGCACCATTTTGGCCGGCAGCTCCGCTTTTGCCAGCGGTGTGCCTTCATGACTGGAGGTGGTGACGATGGTATAACCTGCTTTACGGAAAGCTTCCAGGCCCTCAGCGAAGCTTTCGCCGCTGATCGCCTGTACGTGCTCAGCACCACCTTCGGCGGTACGTACTGCCGCACCCGACTCCAGCAGCGAAGCATCGTTAACCAGCAATCCTTTCACACCGAAGTGCGCGCAGCTACGCATAATACCGCCGAGGTTGTGCGGGTTACTGACATCTTCCAGCGCCAGCACGCAATCTTTGGTCGGTGCCTTGGTCAGCCACTCGCTAACCGGCATGCCCATACGCTTCTTAATAATGAAGCACACGCCGCCGTGGTGTTCGGTACCGGATGCTTTGGTCAGTTCGGCATCGTCTACCACGTGGTAGGCTTTGCGGTTAGCCGCCAGCCAGCGCAGGGTTTCGCGGAAGCGCGGCGTCACGCTCTGGATAAACCAGGCGCGCACGATGCTTTCAGGGCGGCTCAGGAACAGTGCCTGGCAGGCATTTTCACCGTAAACGCGCGTCTCTTCCTGACGTTGGCGGCGAATCTGCTCGGGATCGATTACCGGCTTATTGCTGGCTGCATCATCCAGCTGGCTGTCATCCGCAACCGGTGGACGCGAAACGGTGCGCCACGGTGAATCACCGAAACTGCGGTTGTCACTGCCACGATCGTCACGCTGACCAAAGCTACGGCCGCGTTCACTGTTGCGTGCGTCGCGCGGGGCAGAACCACGTCCGCCGGCTTCGCTGCGTGCGCCGCTACGGCCACTCTCTTCATTACCACGTGCGCTGCGAGGACCAGAACGACGATTATCTTCCTGGCGCGCAGCAGGACGGCCGCCTTTGCCGGTACGGGGATTAGGCTTTTGACCACCCTCCTCATCACGTACATACATCACTTTTACCTTGCCGCTTTTGCCTTTAAATTCGTCGTTCATCTGTTCCTCCAGCATTGAGAGCGCGAAGATTACCTGATGTGTCGGTGCTTAGCTATCAACTATTGAACCTATTGGGCAATCCAGATTGAGCATAGCACTCAACCTTTTCATAATGTCCGGCAATCATCAGATTTACAGGTCCGGGTTGAGGTAAATATGAATACAGTCTGTGCCTCCTGTCAGGCAACTAATCGCGTGCCCGAGTCGCGCATTGCCGATGGAGCAAAATGTGGGCGTTGCGGCGGTGAGCTGTTTAACGGTGAAGTTGCCAACGCGACATCCGCCACGCTGGATAAATATCTGCAGGACGATCTGCCGGTAGTGATCGACTTCTGGGCACCGTGGTGCGGCCCGTGCGTAAACTTTGCGCCAGTGTTTAAAGATGTCGCCGACGAGCGGCGCGGCAAAGTGCGTTTTGTGAAGGTAAACACGGAAGCTGAACCAGCGTTAAGCTCGCGGTTCCGCATTCGCAGCATTCCGACCATTATGCTATTTAAGAACGGTGAGATGGTCGACATGCTGAATGGTGCTATGCCGAAAGCGCCGTTCAATGAGTGGCTCGACGAATCGCTGTAAAGCACTAAGGGCCAGCCGCGCGCTGGCCTTCCTTATTACCTTTCCCTGTTAATTCCATTACACTGACGTTTTTTCCAGCCTGCGAATTTATGTCTGAAAATGCCGTCCTGCGCTTACGCGCGCAACGTTTAGCGCGCGCTACGCGCCCGTTTCTGGCGCGCGGTAATCGCGTGCTGCGCTGCCAACGCTGTTTGCTACCGCAGAAAAATTGTCTGTGCGCGACCATCCAGCCACAGCCAGCGCGTAGCCGCTTTTGTCTGGTGATGTTTGATACCGAGCCAATGAAGCCCAGCAATACCGGCAGGCTGATTGCTGATGTGCTGCCGGATACGCAGGCGTTCGGTTGGTCGCGCACCGAGCCAGATCCTCAGCTGCTGGCCGCAGTTAAAAGCGAACATTATCAGCCGCTGGTGGTGTTTCCCGCGTCGTACGCTGATGCCGATCGTGACGTGTTAACCCGCCCGCCTCTGACCGGCAAACCGCCGCTGTTTATCCTGCTCGATGGCACCTGGACCGAAGCGCGTAAGATGTTCCGTAAAAGTCCGTGGCTCGATGCATTCCCGGTGATGTCGCTGAACGTGACCACGCCATCGCGCTATACGCTGCGTGAAGCGCACGGCGTGGGTCAACATTGCACCGCAGAAGTTGCCGCTGCGCTACTGGAGCAGGCCGGCGATCTTGCCGCCGCTGCGGAACTACATCACTATTTCGAACGCTTCCGTCACGCTTATCTGGCGGGCAAGCCGCACCATCCCGTGCATAGCCTCGAAAATGTCCTTTAGGGATTTGCAGCTTTTGTAACCAGCCAGTTTGATTTATAGTCGCGCATCGCCACGGAGTTGGCCTTATATGCAAAGGATGCACGATGAAAACTTTCTGGCTGCTAATGCTGCTGCTCACCGGCTGCAGCACCGCCCCACAACCCGACCGCGCTTTTCCGCCGCAGCTGCAATCTGCCAGCACCCGCCCAACCGCACTGATTTCAAGCAGCGCTTTGATGCCCGGTGATTTGTTGCTCTCATCCGCCACGTCACCACAATCGTGGGGAATTCGCCTGTTTACTCTGACTGGCGTAAGCCATGCAGCGATTTATCTTGGCGATGAACAGGTCGCGGAAGCGGTTGGCAGCGGCGTTAAAATTATTCCGCTAAATCATGCTATTGATGAAAGCAATAGTCTGCTGGTGCTGCGCGTACCCGGCATGACCAGCGAGCAGATGCTGCGCTTACGGGAGTTTGCCGATTTACAGCAAGGCAAAAAATACAACTTCAAGGGCATCGTAATGTTTATGCCGTTTATGGTGTCACGCCGTCTGTGTGAACTGCCACTCGTCAATGAAGAGGTTCGCAGTGCCTGCCTTACCGCAATGGCCCGCGTACAGTTAGCTGATGTTGACGATCCTCAAGCCAATCGCTTCTTCTGCTCCGAATTTGTATTGGCGGGCTATCGTCATGCGGGTATTGAACTGTTGCAGGGGCAGGCCAATTGGGTCAGCCCGGCAGATTTACTGCATTTACGTGCCGGCGATGTCTCTGCATGGCGGGCGCAGCAGAATATGCAGTATGTCGGCCATTTAAAACGCTGGAATCTAAAAGAGATCCTCGGCCTGCGATCGGCGAATCAGCAAGCGCATTAAAAAGCGTTTACAATCATGCCAATCTTGATAGCAGGAGCGGATGATGAGCCAACGCGGACTGGAAGCGCTGTTACGACCTAAATCAATTGCGGTAGTCGGTGCCTCGATTACCCCGGGGCGCGCCGGCTACTTTATGATGCGTAATCTGCTGGCCGGCGGGTTTAGTGGTCCGGTGTTGCCCGTGACGCCGAAATATAAAGCAGTGAGCGGCGTGCTGGCCTGGCCTGATATCGCCAGCCTGCCCTTCGCGCCCGATCTCGCCATCATCTGCACCCACGCCAAACGTAATCTCGAACTACTGCAACAGTTGGGTGAAAAAGGCTGCAAGGCGTGCATTATTCTTTCAGCACCGGCCAGTCAATTGGAAGAACTGAAAGCCTATGCCAGCCAATGGCAAATCCGCCTGCTCGGCCCGAATAGCTTAGGTTTGCTGGCGCCATGGCAAGGGCTAAATGCTAGCTTCTCACCGGTGCCGATTGCAAAAGGACGTATTGCCTTTATTTCACAATCGGCCGCGGTCTCTAATACCATCCTGGATTGGGCGCAGCAACGAAACCTCGGTTTCTCGTGGTTTATCGCACTGGGTGACAGCCTGGATATCGACGTCGATGACCTGTTAGATTTCCTCGCGCGCGACGGTAAAACCAGCGCCATTTTGCTCTATCTCGAACATCTGAGCGACGCGCGCCGCTTTGTTTCCGCCTCACGCAGCGCCTCACGCAATAAACCCATTCTGGTGATAAAAAGTGGCCGTAGCCATCAGGCGCAGGCAATGATCGGCACCCGTAGCGGATTGGATGCGGCCTGGGATGCGGCGATTCAACGCGCTGGTTTACTACGCGTGCAGGATACGCACGAACTCTTTACGGCGGTAGAGTCGCTCAGCCATATGCGCCCATTACGCGGCGATCGGCTGATGATTCTCAGCAACGGCGCAGCACCGGCTGCGCTGGCGCTCGATGAGCTGTATGCGCGCAACGGCAAGCTGGCGACGCTGAATGAAGAGACATTACAGGCGCTGGCGGCGCTGCTGCCGGAAGGTGTCGGTCGCGGTAATCCGCTCGACTTAAAAGATGATGCAACACCGGCACGTTATGTGGCCTGCATTGAACGGCTGCTGGATAGCCATGAACTTGATGCGCTGATGATCATTCATGCGCCAAGTGCCGTATCGCCTTCCAGCGAAACCGCCGAGCAGATTATCGCTGCGGTTGCCAAACATCCGCGTGGCAAACAGGTCACGCTACTGACTAACTGGTGCGGCGAATACTCCTCACAGGCTGCGCGGCGCGCCTTTACGCAAGCTGGCATTCCCACCTGGCGTACGCCGGAAGGAACCATCACCGCGTTCATGCATCAGGTGGAATATCGCCGTAACCAAAAGCAACTGCGCGAGACGCCCGCACTGCCGCTCGGTTTAACCCAGAACAGCAAGCAGGCGCATCAGCTGATTCAACAGGCGCTGGATCAGGGTATTACCACGCTTGATACCCATGAAGTGCAGCCGGTGTTGCAGGCTTATGGATTAGCTACCTTGCCAACCTGGATTGCCAGTGACAGTGCTGCCGCTGGCAAAATCGCCGAACAGATTGGTTATCCGGTCGCGCTGAAACTGCGTTCGCCAGATATTCCCCATAAGTCTGAAGTACAAGGTGTCATGTTGTATCTGCGCAGCGCCGCGGAAGTGGAACAAGCGGCCGAAGCGATTTTCGATCGCGTGCGCGAAACCCATCCACAAGCACACGTTGATGGCCTGCTAGTACAGAGCATGGCGAATCGCGCTGGAGCGCAGGAATTGCGCGTGGTGGTAGAGCAAGATCCGCTGTTCGGCCCCATTATCCTGCTGGGTGAAGGCGGCGTAGAGTGGCAGCCAGATAAACAAGCCGCGGTTGCTTTACCACCGCTGAATATGACGCTGGCGCGCTATCTGGTGATTCAAGCGATGAAGAGTGGCAAGGTGCGCAGTCGTAGCGCGCTGAGGCCGTTGGATATCACCGGGCTTAGCCAGCTGTTAGTGCAGGTTTCAAACCTGATAGTCGATTGCCCCGAGATTCAACGCCTGGATATTCATCCGCTGCTGGCATCGGCGAATGAATTCACGCTTCTGGATGTGACTTTGCAGCTGGCGCCTTTTAGCGGCGATAACGAAACACGCCTGGCGATCCGCCCTTATCCCCATCATCTGGAAGAGCAGGTGCAGCTAAAAGATGGCCAACATTGTTTGTTCCGTCCCATTCTGCCAGAAGATGAGCCGCAGCTACGTGCCTTCATCGCTCAAGTAACCAAAGAAGATCTCTACTATCGCTACTTCAGCGAAATCAATGAGTTCACTCATGAAGACTTGGCAAATATGACGCAAATCGATTATGACCGTGAGATGGCGATTGTTGCAGTACGTCAGCACAATGGCGCCGACGAGATTATCGGTGTCACGCGCGCCATTTCTGATGCTGACAATATCGACGCAGAGTTCTCCGTTTTGGTCCGCTCCGATTTGAAAGGGTTAGGCATGGGGCGGCGTCTGTTGGAAAAGATGATCCGCTATACACGCGATCATGGCCTGCAACAATTGAACGGTATCACCATGCCGCACAATACCGGCATGATTACGTTGGCGAGAAAACTTAATTTTCGTGTGAATATTCAACTGGATGACGGCATTGTTAGCCTGAATTTGCCGCTTAGCGACGCCATCGGCTAACCTGTAGAGAAAGGTAAAAATCCTCCTTAACAGGCCGGTTGATGGTATTATTTAACGTTAGGATCATGATTTGATGGCAAAAGGCCATGCAATGAACAAAGAAGAAGTGCACTGTGATGTTGTCTAAATTTAAACGTAATAAACACCAACAACACCTCGCACAGCTGCCTAAACTGTCACAATCCGTGTCGGATCTGACCACGCTTTATTCGCCTGCCGAGTTTCGTGAAACCTTGCTGACGAAAATTGCCGCGGCAGAAAAGCGTATCTGCATTACGGCGCTGTATCTGGAAAATGATGACGGTGGCCGGGGAATCATGCAGGCGCTATACGCGGCGCGTCAGGCAAAACCAGAGCTGGATGTCTGCATTCTGGTTGATTGGCATCGTGCCCAGCGTGGACGCATAGGTGCCGCGCGTAGTGTAACCAATGCCGATTGGTATTGTGAAATGGCTGCGCAGCATCCTGATATCGCGATTCCCGTTTACGGTATTCCGGTAAACACGCGTGAAGCGCTTGGCGTGTTACATCTGAAAGGTTTTATCATTGATGATACGTTGCTTTATAGCGGCGCAAGCCTGAACGATGTCTATCTGCATCAGCATGATAAATATCGTTATGATCGTTACCAGCTGATCCGCAATCCGCAGCTGACCGATACGATGTATGCATGGATCTGTGAGAATCTTAAAGAGTCTGAGGCGGTCAATCGCCTCGATCAAAGCGAGCGCCCTTCAAGTCCTGAAATTAAGAATGAAACACGTCAGTTCCGCCAGGAGCTGCGCAGCTTTAACTATCAGTTCACGGGCAATGCGGATAATGAATCACTTACCGTAACGCCGCTGGTTGGCTTGGGTAAACGCAGCCTGCTGAACAAAACCATTTTCCATTTGATGCCGTGCGCGGAGCATAAGCTGACGCTATGCACGCCTTATTTCAACCTGCCAGCCATTCTGGTGCGCAATCTGATTCATTTACTGCGTCAGGGTAAAGAAGTGGAGATTATCATCGGTGACAAAACCGCTAATGACTTCTACATTCCGCCAGAACAGCCCTTCAAGATTATTGGGGCGTTACCCTATCTTTATGAGATCAATCTACGTCGCTTCCTGAGCCGCCTCCAGTATTACGTGAATAATGGCCAGCTGACCGTGCGCTTGTGGAAAGATGGTGAAAACAGTTATCACCTAAAAGGTATCTGGGTTGATGACGAATGGATGATGATTACCGGCAACAACCTCAATCCGCGTGCATGGCGACTTGACCTGGAAAACGCGGTGTTAATTCACGATCCTCTCAATGAATTAGCGGAGCAGCGTGAAAAAGAACTGGCGCTGATTCGCCAGCACACATCGGTAGTGCAGCATTTCCGCGAACTGGAGAGCATCTCTGATTATCCGGCTAAGGTACGCAAACTGATTCGCCGCCTGCGCCGTATTCGTATTGACCGTTTGATTAGCCGTCTGCTTTAACCGATGCGTGCGCTCATCCTCTGCGTAGTTTTGCTGTGTAGTGGATGTGCGCATGTGGCCCAGGATAACTGGACGGGCAAAGATAAAGCGGAACACTTCTTTTCTTCCGCCGCTCTGGCTGCAGCAGGCAGTGAAATCTCTCAGCATCAACATCAAGGTCGCGGGCAAAATTTGCGCTTCGGCTTTCTATTTTCCCTTAGCTTTGGTGTCGGTAAAGAGTGGTATGACAGCCGCTCATCGGGGAGCGGCTGGAGTTGGAAAGATCTAAGCTGGGACGTCGCTGGCGCTGCCAGCGGTATTGCGTTATGGAATCTTAGCCAGTAATTACAGCGCAATCCCCTTCCCTTTACGGTGAAGCATCAGCGAGACCAGGAATGCCAATGCCCCCATTGCCGATACATACCAGAAGAAACTGGTTTCGATGCCTTCTCTCTTCAGCAGTAACGCCACATACTCCGCCGAACCGCCAAATATCGCATTCGCAACCGCATATGACAGTCCGACACCCAGCGCTCGCACTTCTGGTGGGAACATTTCTGCTTTTAAAATGCCGCTGATCGCGGTGTAGAAACTGGTGATGATGAGTGCCAGCATGATTAATGCAAATGCTAGCCAACTGCTCTGCACATTTTGCAACAGCATGAGAACGGGAACAGTACAAATTGCTGCACCAGCGCCGAAGATCATCATAGAGGCGCGACGCCCGATTTTGTCTGACAGTGCGCCAATAATCGGTTGAATCAGCATAAAGACCAATAAAGCACCGGTCATTAACCCACTGGCGCTGCGCGCATCCATGCCTGCAGTATTTACCAGGTATTTTTGCATGTATGTAGTGAAGGTATAAAAACTCAGCGAACCGCCGGCGGTAAAGCCCAGTACCATGATAAAAGCACGAGAGTGATTGCGCAGCAGCCCTATAATGCTGCCAGCATCAGAGTGTTCACGGTTTTTTTTCTCAGAAGTTTCATTGAGAGAGCGACGCAGCCACAAAGCAACAATAGCCAATGCCGCTCCCAGGAAGAAGGGGATGCGCCAGCCCCAACTCCGCAACGCTTCATCACTTAGAATTTGCTGTAAAACGACCACGGTCAGTACAGCCAGTAATTGACCACCAATTAACGTCACATATTGAAACGAAGCATAGAAACCTTTGCGCCCCTCAAGTGCTACTTCGCTCATATAAGTCGCGCTGGTGCCATATTCCCCACCGACAGACAGTCCCTGAAACATACGCGCCAACAACAAAATAACGGGTGCAGCTAATCCTATTTCGCCATAACCCGGTAGGCAGGCAATCACTAACGATCCCAAACACATCATGCATACCGAGATCAACATGGATGTTTTTCGTCCATGCCGGTCGGCAATATAGCCAAACAACCAGCCGCCAATCGGCCTCATGAGAAATCCTGCGGCAAAAACGCCTGCGGTTTGCAGTAGCTGCGTTGTGGTATCGCCACTTGGGAAGAAGATATGGGCAAAATAGAGTGAGAAGAAGGAGTAAACGTAGAAATCGAACCATTCGACTAAATTACCCGAAGATGCGCCAACGATCGCCCAGATGCGTTGTTTACTGACGGCTGCTGTTTCCGGCTGTGCCACTTTTTGTTGTAGGGAGTCTGTCATACTTACCTCATTTCCTTGCGAAGAATTAACGCCAAAGGATTGAGTAAAGCATCTATTCGCTATTTGCGGGAATTGGCTGTAATCCTGGATTACAAATTGTGACAAGAGGGGAATTTTGGAATGTAATTTACGCCTTTTTCATGCGAATTCAGCGTACTGCTTCATTGCATCTTTGCAAAAAAACGTAAAAAAGCCCCGAACTTCCGTTCGGGGCTTTTTCACTTATTTAATGCCTGGCAGTTCCCTACTCTCGCATGGGGAGACCCCACACTACCATCGGCGCTACGGCGTTTCACTTCTGAGTTCGGCATGGGGTCAGGTGGGACCACCGCGCTAAAGCCGCCAGGCAAATTCTGTTTCGTTCACGAAGCCCTGTCAGGCACCGCAAACCAATCCATAAACAAGCTGAAAATCTCTGGTCTCTCACACCAAAACGCCTCTGGCGTTGTAAGGTTAAGCCTCACGGGTCATTAGTACCGGTTAGCTCAACGCATCGCTGCGCTTACACACCCGGCCTATCAACGTCGTAGTCTTCAACGTCCCTTCAGGACTCTCAAGGAGTCAGGGAGAACTCATCTCGGGGCAAGTTTCGTGCTTAGATGCTTTCAGCACTTATCTTTTCCGCACTTAGCTACCGGGCAGTGCCATTGGCATGACAACCCGAACACCAGTGGTGCGTTCACTCCGGTCCTCTCGTACTAGGAGCAACCCCCCTCAATTCTCCAGCGCCCACGGCAGATAGGGACCGAACTGTCTCACGACGTTCTAAACCCAGCTCGCGTACCACTTTAAACGGCGAACAGCCGTACCCTTGGGACCTACTTCAGCCCCAGGATGTGATGAGCCGACATCGAGGTGCCAAACACCGCCGTCGATATGAACTCTTGGGCGGTATCAGCCTGTTATCCCCGGAGTACCTTTTATCCGTTGAGCGATGGCCCTTCCATTCAGAACCACCGGATCACTATGACCTGCTTTCGCACCTGCTCGAGCCGTCACTCTCGCAGTCAAGCTGGCTTATGCCATTGCACTAACCTCCTGATGTCCGACCAGGATTAGCCAACCTTCGTGCTCCTCCGTTACTCTTTGGGAGGAGACCGCCCCAGTCAAACTACCCACCAGACACTGTCCGCAGCCCGGATTACGGGCCTACGTTAGAACATCAAACATTAAAGGGTGGTATTTCAAGGTTGGCTCCACGCAGACTGGCGTCCACGCTTCAAAGCCTCCCACCTATCCTACACATCAAGGCTCAATGTTCAGTGTCAAGCTATAGTAAAGGTTCACGGGGTCTTTCCGTCTTGCCGCGGGTACACTGCATCTTCACAGCGATTTCAATTTCACTGAGTCTCGGGTGGAGACAGCCTGGCCATCATTACGCCATTCGTGCAGGTCGGAACTTACCCGACAAGGAATTTCGCTACCTTAGGACCGTTATAGTTACGGCCGCCGTTTACCGGGGCTTCGATCAAGAGCTTCTCCTTGCGGATAACCCCATCAATTAACCTTCCGGCACCGGGCAGGCGTCACACCGTATACGTCCACTTTCGTGTTTGCACAGTGCTGTGTTTTTAATAAACAGTTGCAGCCAGCTGGTATCTTCGACTGGCTTCAGCTCCGGGAGCAAGTCCCTTCACCTACGCGCCAGCGTGCCTTCTCCCGAAGTTACGGCACCATTTTGCCTAGTTCCTTCACCCGAGTTCTCTCAAGCGCCTTGGTATTCTCTACCTGACCACCTGTGTCGGTTTGGGGTACGATTTCGTGTTACCTGGAGCTTAGAGGCTTTTCCTGGAAGCAGGGCATCAGTTACTTCACCACCGTGGTGGCTCGTCGTCACGCCTCAGCCTTAAGACACCCCGGATTTACCAAAGGTGTCAGCCTACACGCTTAAACCGGGACAACCGTCGCCCGGATAACCTAGCCTTCTCCGTCCCCCCTTCGCAGTAACACCAAGTGCAGGAATATTAACCTGCTTCCCATCGACTACGCTTTTCAGCCTCGCCTTAGGGGTCGACTCACCCTGCTCCGATTAACGTTGAACAGGAACCCTTGGTCTTCCGGCGAGCGGGCTTTTCACCCGCTTTATCGTTACTTATGTCAGCATTCGCACTTCTGATACCTCCAGCAACCCTCACAGGCCACCTTCAACGGCTTACAGAACGCTCCCCTACCCAACAACGCATACGCGTCGCTGCCGCAGCTTCGGTGCATGGTTTAGCCCCGTTACATCTTCCGCGCAGGCCGACTCGACCAGTGAGCTATTACGCTTTCTTTAAATGATGGCTGCTTCTAAGCCAACATCCTGGCTGTCTGTGCCTTCCCACATCGTTTCCCACTTAACCATGACTTTGGGACCTTAGCTGGCGGTCTGGGTTGTTTCCCTCTTCACGACGGACGTTAGCACCCGCCGTGTGTCTCCCGTGATAACATTCTCCGGTATTCGCAGTTTGCATCGGGTTGGTAAGCCGGGATGGCCCCCTAGCCGAAACAGTGCTCTACCCCCGGAGATGAGTTCACGAGGCGCTACCTAAATAGCTTTCGGGGAGAACCAGCTATCTCCCGGTTTGATTGGCCTTTCACCCCCAGCCACAAGTCATCCGCTAATTTTTCAACATTAGTCGGTTCGGTCCTCCAGTTAGTGTTACCCAACCTTCAACCTGCCCATGGCTAGATCACCGGGTTTCGGGTCTATACCCTGCAACTTAACGCCCAGTTAAGACTCGGTTTCCCTGCGGCTCCCCTATACGGTTAACCTTGCTACAGAATATAAGTCGCTGACCCATTATACAAAAGGTACGCAGTCACCCCATAAATGAGGCTCCCACTGCTTGTACGTACACGGTTTCAGGTTCTGTTTCACTCCCCTCGCCGGGGTTCTTTTCGCCTTTCCCTCACGGTACTGGTTCACTATCGGTCAGTCAGGAGTATTTAGCCTTGGAGGATGGTCCCCCCATATTCAGACAGGATACCACGTGTCCCGCCCTACTCTTCGAACTCACAGAATGTGCACTTTCGTGTACGGGACTATCACCCGGTGTCGTGCGACTTTCCAGACGCTTCCACTAATGCACAAACTGATTCAGGTTCTGGGCTGCTCCCCGTTCGCTCGCCGCTACTGGGGGAATCTCGGTTGATTTCTTTTCCTCCGGGTACTTAGATGTTTCAGTTCCCCGGGTTCGCCTCGCAACACTATGTATTCATGTTGCGATGATGCACTGGGTGCACCGGGTTTCCCCATTCGGACATCGTCGGCTGTAGCGGTTCATATCACCTTACCGACGCTTTACGCAGATTAGCACGTCCTTCATCGCCTCTGACTGCCAGGGCATCCACCGTGTACGCTTAGTCGCTTAACCTCACAACCCACAGGCGTTTTGCAACGCTTGGGACTGCAGGCATTGAGAGACTCGAACATGTTGTTATTCATTCCTTATTACGGAGAAATGAACCAACACGTCGTTTCAATTTTCAGCTTGTTCCGGATTGTTAAAGAGCATAATACTTCGCAGCACACCGTTTCCGGTTTGCTCTGAAGTATTGTTTTGAGTCACTGTAATGGTGGAGCTAAGCGGGATCGAACCGCTGACCTCCTGCGTGCAAGGCAGGCGCTCTCCCAGCTGAGCTATAGCCCCATACAGTTACTGCAGAGACCGCTACTACCACTCACCAGGAGTCCCGTTTTCACAAACGGTAATTTCTTTTCAGGCAAGGCAAAGTGTCGCGACGTATAGTTCACTATACGAGCGGCGCTTTAACGCAGCATGAGAAGAAATTTGGTAGGCCTGAGTGGACTTGAACCACCGACCTCACCCTTATCAGGGGTGCGCTCTAACCACCTGAGCTACAAGCCTGTAGAGGTTTTTTCTGCTCGTTACTTTTTATCAGACAATCTGTGTGAGCACTGCGCGGGAAGGTATCTTCAGGTAAGGAGGTGATCCAACCGCAGGTTCCCCTACGGTTACCTTGTTACGACTTCACCCCAGTCATGAATCACAAAGTGGTAAGCGCCCTCCCGAAGGTTAAGCTACCTACTTCTTTTGCAACCCACTCCCATGGTGTGACGGGCGGTGTGTACAAGGCCCGGGAACGTATTCACCGTAGCATTCTGATCTACGATTACTAGCGATTCCGACTTCACGGAGTCGAGTTGCAGACTCCGATCCGGACTACGACGCACTTTATGAGGTCCGCTTGCTCTCGCGAGGTCGCTTCTCTTTGTATGCGCCATTGTAGCACGTGTGTAGCCCTACTCGTAAGGGCCATGATGACTTGACGTCATCCCCACCTTCCTCCAGTTTATCACTGGCAGTCTCCTTTGAGTTCCCGGCATTACCCGCTGGCAACAAAGGATAAGGGTTGCGCTCGTTGCGGGACTTAACCCAACATTTCACAACACGAGCTGACGACAGCCATGCAGCACCTGTCTCAGCGTTCCCGAAGGCACCAAAGCATCTCTGCTAAGTTCGCTGGATGTCAAGAGTAGGTAAGGTTCTTCGCGTTGCATCGAATTAAACCACATGCTCCACCGCTTGTGCGGGCCCCCGTCAATTCATTTGAGTTTTAACCTTGCGGCCGTACTCCCCAGGCGGTCGACTTAACGCGTTAGCTCCGGAAGCCACTCCTCAAGGGAACAACCTCCAAGTCGACATCGTTTACGGCGTGGACTACCAGGGTATCTAATCCTGTTTGCTCCCCACGCTTTCGCACCTGAGCGTCAGTCTTTGTCCAGGGGGCCGCCTTCGCCACCGGTATTCCTCCAGATCTCTACGCATTTCACCGCTACACCTGGAATTCTACCCCCCTCTACAAGACTCTAGCCTGCCAGTTTCGAATGCAGTTCCCAGGTTAAGCCCGGGGATTTCACATCCGACTTGACAGACCGCCTGCGTGCGCTTTACGCCCAGTAATTCCGATTAACGCTTGCACCCTCCGTATTACCGCGGCTGCTGGCACGGAGTTAGCCGGTGCTTCTTCTGCGGGTAACGTCAATCGGTGAGGTTATTAACCTCACCGCCTTCCTCCCCGCTGAAAGTACTTTACAACCCGAAGGCCTTCTTCATACACGCGGCATGGCTGCATCAGGCTTGCGCCCATTGTGCAATATTCCCCACTGCTGCCTCCCGTAGGAGTCTGGACCGTGTCTCAGTTCCAGTGTGGCTGGTCATCCTCTCAGACCAGCTAGGGATCGTCGCCTAGGTGAGCCATTACCCCACCTACTAGCTAATCCCATCTGGGCACATCCGATGGTGTGAGGCCCGAAGGTCCCCCACTTTGGTCTTGCGACGTTATGCGGTATTAGCTACCGTTTCCAGTAGTTATCCCCCTCCATCGGGCAGTTTCCCAGACATTACTCACCCGTCCGCCACTCGTCACCCGAGAGCAAGCTCTCTGTGCTACCGTCCGACTTGCATGTGTTAGGCCTGCCGCCAGCGTTCAATCTGAGCCATGATCAAACTCTTCAATTTAAGTTTGATTTGCTTAAACAAGTTAAGCGGTGCTCATCTGTAAAACGTCATAATGAATTTCATTATGTGTTCACTCGTGAGACTTGATATTTTTTTGCGTCCGGAGACGCTGATATCAATCCTGCGAGTGCCCACACAGATTGTCTGATAAATTGTTAAAGAGCGTTGCGAACAGCGGGTTAACCGCCTGTCGCGAGGTGGCGTATATTACGCTTTCCCTCTTCAGAGTCAAACACTTTTTTCAGCGCTTTCATCCGGCGGGATGAATTTCTTCACTCCCTGCTGAGCCGCCTGCGTTGCCGCTTTGCCGTCTCAGTGGTGGCGCATTATAGGCAGTTCATTTCAACTGACAAGTGCTAATTTGAAGTTTTTGCGCGACCGCTCACTTTCCAGGCTATACGTTGCAAAAAGCAGCGAATTCTTGCGTAAAGCGCATAAAAAACGGGCCCGCAGGCCCGTTTTAATCAGAATGGATTATTGATGCGCAACAATCACATCATCTTTAACATCCATTTCAATGGTTTTACCCGGAACTAAAGCACCAGAAAGAATCTGCTGCGCCAGCGGGTTTTCAATTTGCTGCTGGATAGCACGCTTTAATGGACGCGCACCATAAACCGGGTCATAACCATTTTCACCAAGCAGTTTGAGCGCCGCATCAGAGATGTGCAGCTGGTAACCGCGCTCCTCAAGACGCTGATACAAGCGCTGCAGCTGAATCTGTGCAATAGAAGCAATGTGCTTTTCGCCCAGTGGGTGGAACACCACCATGTCATCGATACGGTTAATAAACTCCGGACGGAAATGCTGTCCAACAACCGTCATCACCACTTCTTTCATTTCCGCATAATCCAGCGCGCCAAAGCGTTCCTGAATAAGATCGGAACCAAGGTTCGAGGTCATGATCACTACGGTGTTACGGAAATCGACCGTACGCCCCTGACCATCGGTCAAACGCCCATCATCCAACACCTGCAATAAGATGTTGAATACATCTGGATGCGCCTTCTCAACCTCATCCAACAGAATTACCGAATAAGGGCGACGACGCACCGCCTCTGTCAGATAACCGCCCTCTTCATAGCCAACATAACCCGGAGGAGCACCCACGAGGCGTGACACCGAGTGTTTTTCCATAAACTCAGACATATCAATGCGCACCATCGCGTCATCGCTATCGAACAGGAAGTTGGCCAGCGCCTTACACAATTCGGTTTTACCGACGCCGGTTGGTCCGAGGAACAAGAAGGAACCAATCGGACGGTTTGGATCCGACAAGCCGGCGCGGCTACGACGGATGGCATTCGATACCGCTTCCACCGCTTCGTTCTGTCCAATCACTCGAGCATGCAACTCCTGCTCCATGCGCAGCAGCTTCTCTCGCTCGCCTTCCATCATGCGTGCGACTGGAATTCCGGTCCAACGCGCCAGCACATCAGCGATCTCCACATCTGTTACGCGATTGCGTAACAGCTTCATGGTTTTGCCTTCAGACTGCGTAGCGATAGCTAACTGTTTTTCCAATTCCGGAATTTTGCCGTATTGCAACTCAGACATCTGGCCAAGATCGCCCATGCGACGCGCTTGCTCCATTGTCAGACGCGCCTGTTCCAGCTCCGCTTTAATATTCTGCGTACCGGTTAAGGAGGCCTTTTCCGCTTTCCATTCCTCTTCCAGCTCAGCGTATTCTCGCTCTTTCTGGTCGAGTTCGGCTTCGAGCATTTCCAGACGCTTCACGCTGGCATCATCAGATTCTTTCTTCAGCGCTTGCTGCTCAAGTTTTAACTGGATGATGCGACGCTCAAGACGATCAAGTGATTCTGGCTTCGAATCCATCTGCAGACGAATACTGGATGCCGCTTCATCAATCAGGTCAATCGCCTTATCAGGCAGCTGACGATCGGAGATATAACGATGCGACAACGTTGCCGCAGCCACAATCGCGGGATCGGTGATCTGCACATGATGATGCAACTCATAGCGTTCTTTCAGTCCGCGTAAAATGGCGATGGTATCTTCCACACTCGGCTCAGCAACAAACACTTTTTGGAAACGACGTTCCAGCGCCGCATCTTTCTCAATGAACTGGCGATACTCATTCAGCGTAGTGGCGCCAACGCAATGCAGTTCACCGCGCGCCAACGCTGGTTTCAGCATGTTGCCTGCATCCATTGCACCGTCAGCTTTACCGGCACCCACCATGGTATGCAGTTCATCGATAAACAGGATGACGTTGCCTTCCTGTTTAGCCAGATCGCTAAGCACGCCTTTCAGACGCTCTTCAAATTCGCCGCGATATTTAGCACCAGCCACCAGCGCGCCCATATCCAAAGCCAGCACGCGACGACCTTTCAGACCTTCAGGAACTTCGCCATTAATGATGCGCTGCGCTAATCCTTCGGCGATAGCCGTTTTACCAACGCCAGGTTCACCAATCAGCACCGGGTTATTTTTAGTACGGCGCTGCAACACCTGAATAGTGCGACGGATTTCTTCGTCACGACCAATTACCGGGTCGAGCTTGCCAAGTTCAGCACGCTCGGTAAGGTCGATTGTGTATTTTTTTAAAGCCTGACGCTGATCTTCAGCACCCTGATCGTTCACGTTGTCTCCTCCCCGTAATTGGTCAATGGCCTTAGAGAGTTTTTCCGCTGTCGCACCAGCCGATTTTAAAATATCAGCCAGCGAGCCACGAGAATCGAGGGCCGCCAAAATAAAGAGTTCTGATGAAATAAAGTTGTCGCCGCGCTTTTGCGCCAGCTTGTCGCACAGGTTCAATACCCGAATTAAATCGGCGGATGGCTGCACGTCGCCATCAGTACCTTCCACCTGCGGTAGTCGATTAATCGCTTGTTCGATACTGGTACGTAAACCAGCCACATCGGCCCCTGCTGCGCTAAGCAGCGGACGTACCGATCCGCCTTCCTGATTAAGCAACGCGCTCATCAAATGAAGGGGTTCTATGAATTGATTGTCTTGTCCCAGAGCAAGGGACTGTGCATCGGCAAGTGCCAGTTGAAATTTATTAGTAAGACGATCCAGACGCATAATTCCTCCCATTACAGGTCAAAATGCTACTGGAGATTAAATGAGGTCATCCCTCAAATTTTTCAAGGTTAATGACCTGAGTTGTGAGCAAAAAATACGCTAACTGGACCGTCTTGTGGCGTAAGATTATCTCAGCCAAATCAAAGTTGCCATACGCCCAGTGATTCCGTCGCGTCGGAAGGAGAAAAAATCCTCGCGCTCATGATAAGTGCAACGCGTAGAAACGTTGATGGAACGCACCCCGGCGGTCAGTAAACGTTGGCGAGCCAGCAACCAAATATCGGCAAAGTATTTGTTACCAACCGGGCGAAAAGCCTCTTGCGCTTGCGGATCGTGAGCCATAAACGCCGTTTTGACTTCCGCTCCCACTTCAAAAGCCTGCGGACCAATTGCTGGACCAAGCCATGCATGAATGTCCTTCGTCGCACAATGGAACTGTGACAACGTCTGTTCCAGCACGCCATTGCAGAGCCCGCGCCAGCCAGCATGTGCTGCAGCCACTTCACTGCCATCTTTGCTGCAAAACAGCACCGGCAAACAATCTGCCGTCATGACGGCGCAAACCACCCCGCTTTCACGCGTGATTGCGGCATCCGCCCTGGGTAGCCGCTCACTGGCGGGCAAACGCGCAACATCCTGACCATGAATTTGATCAAGCCATTGCGGCATTGCCGGTAAGGCAAGCTGCTCAGCCAGGCAGTGGCGATTATGCATTACGTGCGCCTCAACATCACCAACGTGCGTA